>CAVXTG010000001.1:0-9790 GCA_963764595.1 uncultured Actinomycetes bacterium
AAGCCCCGTCCAGGAACTCAGAGGGTCCCAGCCTCCACCAGCCGGGCCGCGGTTCGTGGCATCACCGGACGAGTGGCGCTCCCCAGCGGTTTCGCAACCGCTGCACCGGATCCCTGCTTCCCAAGCATGGGGTCGTCGGGCGGATTTCGCATAACTGCTCCCGTCGAGTCCCGCCTTCGCACTCGAAACTAGCTTTGCCCAGAGGCACTAGTGTCCGAGCCACACCTCGGCGCTCGCTCGGGGCGTGGCGTTGTCCATGAAGACAAGTTTCGGTGGCCCACTCGTGGCCCAAACGTCGCTCGGACGACTGGCTCAACCATGCGAGGCGGATAGCCCCCGTTCTCGCCGCACACGAGATCGAGCTCGTACCGGGGCCAGGCTTCCCGCACCACGCCCGCAGGCCGCGCGCGTCGACGAACTAGGGACGCCAGAACCGGTAGAAGGAGTGTCCGCCGTCGTTTAGGTTCGCGGCGGCGACGGCGAGGAAATCTTCCAGCGCGCGCGCGTTCTCGAGCGTGCCCCCGTAGATCGGATCGAAGCCCGCGTCGCGGATCAGCTGCTCCGTGCGCGCCCGGGCCTCGTCGTCCGCGGCGAAGAGGTTGCCGGGCCGCGGGTCCTGCTCGTCGATCTTGTCGTAGATTCGCGCGAAGTTGAGGTTGAACGACTTCGCGACGGGACCGCGCGTCCGAGCCTTCACATGGTGCGCGAGCGACGGGAAGGACTCGTCCCGGCCGCCGAACAACCCGTTCGTCGCATCGATGACAACCTTCCCCTCGAGTCCAGTGACCTTCGAGAGCGCGTCGTCGATGGCGCCCGCCGGCACTGCGACGAGCACGACGTCTGCGTCCGACGCGTCACCGCCGTCTTGGCCGAGCTCCGTCACCTCATGCCCGGCGTTCCGCCACCGCGCAGCGAGTCCTCCGCCGACGGGCCCTCTGCCTACGGTCGTGATCCTCATGGCCCGATATTGCCGGACTGTCGTGGGGGGGCAGCTCGGGCTGCCTGAAGTCCAGGAGCGACTGAGTGAGGCCCGCGCGATCGGCAAGGTCGGGTCGTCGACCGGTTCGGGCACCACTGGCTCATCGGCAAGTGGCGCTAGAAGTCCCGCGTGCGCGAGTGTGGGCGCCTCCATGGGAGAGACGCTCGCCTGTGCGAGCGTCCTCTCGCTTGAGGCGACTGGGTAAAAGATCTCGACCAGCTCATTCATCGCGCCCGAATGGTCTTCGCGGAGCGGGTCCTCGCGTCGTCGGGGTCGCTGCCGTTGCGGGCAGCAAACGGGCAGCAAACGTCCGAAATCGGCTTCGCTCAACCACGCGGAATCGAAGCGCGAGAGGCCCGCAAAGCCGCATGAATAGAGCGATTCCGCCTGAATCGTCGTTAATCGTCGTGACCCTCGAACCGGCCTGTCACGCCGGAGGTCGCGGGTTCGAGTCCCGTCGCTCCCGTCTCTTAAAGTTCCTGCAAAACAAGAGCTTCTGTTGCCTTATCGGACGGAATCTCCGGCTCTGAGCACAGTCGTTTGCTGCCCGGCGGTATTCCCCTGCATCGCTCCTTCGGAGCTGAATTACCTGCAAAACACCCGCAATTGACTGCGCGGGCGTTCTGACGGTTCTCCGGCCAGCGGCGGAGAACCGGTCATGCGCCAGGTTCTTGGCTGTTGGCCGCACGCTCCCGCGTGGCTCCGCAAGAAGTGCCAAGTCCCGCGAACCCGAAGGCACACAGGTGACTGCTCGACTCGCGCAGCGCCGGAGCTGCAGCCGTCAAGCTGCTCAAGGCTGACCCCTTCCCGCCGGCGGGGCTTTCCCGGGTGCGAGGGCGCTCCCGGTCTCGAAGCGGTAGCCCATGCGTGCCTCGGTGATGAAGTAGCGGGGACGAGCCGGGTCGGGCTCGAGCTTGCTGCGGATCTGGGCGAGGTAGACGCGGAGGTAGTTCGTTTCCTTCTCGTACTGCGGACCCCAGACCTCCTGCAGCAGTTGGCGCTGGCTGACGAGCTTGCCGGCGTTGCGGACGAGCACCTCGACGATGTGCCACTCGGTGGGCGTCAGTCGCACCTCGCCCGCCGAAGTGGTCACGCGTTTGGCCGCGAGGTCGACCGTGAAGTCCGGAGTTTCGATCACCGCCTCCTCCTCCGCGGGTCCCGAGCGTCGTAGGGCGGCGCGGAGTCGCGCGAGGAGCTCGTCCATGCCGAAGGGTTTGGTGACGTAGTCGTCGGCGCCGGCGTCAAGGGCCGCGACCTTGTCTCGCTCGGCATCGCGTACGGAGAGGACGATGATCGGCACGGTTGTCCAGCCGCGCAGACCGCGGATCACTTCCACGCCGTCGATCCCGGGAAGCCCGAGGTCGAGGATGACGACGTCCGGGTGCTTCCTCGCCGCCATGGTGAGTGCGACCTCGCCGCTAGAGGCGAGGTCGACGTCGTAGCCGCGGGCGCGGAGGTTGGTCGCGAGCGCGCGAAGGATCTGGGGCTCGTCGTCGACGGCGAGGATCCGGGTCATTCGACCGCGGCCTTGAGTCTGGCGACGATTGTGAGGCCGCCGCCGGGAGTGTCGTCGACTTCGATCGCGCCGCCCATCGCCTCGAGGAAGCCCTTGGCGACGGCGAGGCCGAGCCCCACGCCTTCGCTCTGGCCGGAGTCGCCGAGACGTTGGAAGGGCTGGAACAGCCGGTCGCGCTCTGCCTGCGGGATGCCCGGTCCGCGGTCCATGACGCGGACGTCGACGATGCCGTCGATCTCGCCGGCGCTGATGCGGGCTGGCTTGTCCGGCGGCGAGTAGCGGACGGCGTTGGCGATCACGTTGGCGAGCGCGCGCTCGAGTAGCCCGCGATCGGCGAGCACGCGGGGAAGCGTGTCGGGCACGTCGAGCTGGACGGAACCGTCCGGAACGCCGACGCTGCGGAGGGCGGCGGGCAGAACTTCGTCGAGGCCGACAGGTTCGGCGGTGATCTCCAGTGCGCCCGCTTGCAGTCGGCCCATGTCGAGCAGGTTCCCGACGACGGCGTTGAGGCGGTCGGTCTCCTCGTCGATCGTTTCGAGGAACTCCTGGCGAGCCTCGGGCGTCCACTCAACGTCCCGCTGCAGGAGACTCGTTACCGAGGCCTTGATCGCCGAGAGCGGGGTGCGCAGGTCGTGGGAGACTGCGGAGAGGATCGCCGCGCGGAGCTCGTTGGCGGCGGAGACGGCGCCCGCCGCCTCAGCCTCGGCCTCGAGCTCGCCGAGGTGCGCGGAAGCGGTGAGCTCGCGGGCGAAGGCGTCGAGCACGCGCCGGTCTTCACCGCGGATCGGCGGGCCGGCGAGCGCGAGCACGTGCTGAGGGTCGAGCTCGACCGTGGAGGAGCTCGCCTCGGGGCTCTCGGGCACGCGATCGCCGCTCGCGGCCTCGATCCGCCAGCCGCCTTCGTGGCGGTGGAGCACGGCCGCTCCCTCGAGCGCGAGCACGCGCCGGAGGCCGTCGAGCACCGCCTGCACGGTCGAGGAGCCGGCGAGGCGCGACAGCGCCTCCGCCTCCGCGCGGGCGCGGGCACCTTCGGCCGCACGGCGCGAGGCGAGCGCGACGAAGCTCGAGACGATGCTGCCCACCGCAAGGAAGACAAAGAGCGCGAGGACGTCCTCCGCCTCGGCGATCGAGAATGTGCCGTACGGCGGGATGAAGAACCAGTTGACGAGCAGGAAGGCGCCGACCGCGGCCCCCAGGCCGGGCACCAGCCCTCCGACGGCGGCGACCACGGCGGCGAGGAGCAGGAAGAGCAGCATCACGCTGGTCAGCTCGAGCTCGTCCCGCAGCGGCACGAGCAGCGCCGTCAGCAAGGGCAGGCCGCCGGCGGCGAGGAGCGCGCCGAGCTGCTGGCGCCGGCGCGGCAAGGACGCGGGCCGGCGCGTGCGCGGCACGACGAAGGCCTCCTCCGAGCGCGCCTCGGGATGGCTGATCACGTGGATGTCGATCGGGACGCCCGACTCGCGGATGACCTTGCCGATCACCGATCCGCGCGTGAGTCGCTGCCAGGCCGAGCGGCGCGTAGCGCCCATGACCAGCTGCGTGACGTTCAGCGAGCGGGCTGCGTCGAGCAGCGCCTCACCCACGTCCGCGCCCACGACCTCGTGGTACGCCCCGCCGAGCTCGCCAACCAGCTCTCGCTGCTCGGCCAGGAGTTCCGCGGACGGCGCCGCCAGCCCGTCCTGCGGCACGACATGGACGGCCACGAGGTCGCCCTTCGTCCGCTGGGCGATCCGGGCCGCGCGCCGGACGAGCCGCTCGCCGTCCGAGGAGCCGGTGAGGGCGACCATGACCCGCTCCCTCGTCTCCCACGGCTGCGAGATGCCGTGGCGGCGGCGGTAGTCCTCGAGCCCCTCGTCGACGCGGTCGGCGAGCCACGCCAACGCCAGCTCGCGCAGCGCGGAGAGGTTGCCGGGGCGGAAGTAGTTGGCAAGCGCGGCGTCGATCCGCTCGGGCGGGTAGACGTCGCCGCGGGCGAGGCGGTTGCGGAGGGCGAGGGGCGTAAGGTCGACGAGCTGCAGCTCGTCCGCCCGGCGGACGACCTCGTCCGGGATCGTCTCCCGCTGCTTGACGCCGGTGATCTGCTCGACCACGTCGTTGAGCGACTCGAGGTGCTGGATGTTGAGCGTCGAGATGACGTTGATGCCGGCGGCGAGGAGTTCCTCGACGTCCTGCCAGCGCTTCTCCTCGCGCGACCCGGGGACGTTCGTGTGGGCGAGCTCGTCGACGAGCGCGACCTGCGGCCGTCGTGCGAGGACGGCATCCATGTCCATCTCCTCGAACGTCCCGTCTCGGTACCGCAGCTGCTTCCGGGGCACGACCTCGAGGTCGCCGACCTGTTCCGCAGTCTTGCGCCGGCCGTGCGATTCGACGAACCCGACGACGACGTCCTCACCGTACTCCGCGCGCCGTCGGCCTTCGTTCAGCATCGCGAAGGTCTTCCCGACACCCGCCGCGGCGCCGAGATAGATGCGAAGCGTTCCTCGGGCCATGAGCTACAGCGTGCCCCTCAGGACGACTCGGCGTCGAGAGCGAGGTTGAGTTCGAGCACGTTGACGCCGGGCTCACCAAGGAAGCCGAGCGAGCGGTCGTCAATGTGCTCGTCGACGAGCGCGAGCACGTCGTCGAGCGCGAGCCCGCGTTCCTCCGCGACGCGCACAGCCTGGAGCCTGGCGTTCGCGGGCGAGATGTGCGGGTCGAGGCCCGAGCCCGAGGCCGTCAGTGCGTCGATCGGGACCTCGTCGGCCGAGCCGAGACCGTTCTCGCTCCGGTACGCCGCCGCCCGCTCCTCGACTGCTGCCAGGAGCGCCTCGTTCGTCGGCCCGAGGTTCGATGCCGAGCTCGACATCGCGTCGTAGCCCTCGCCGGCGGCCGACGGGCGCGGGTGGAAGTAGTGCTCGCCGGCGAAGACCTGGCCGATGAGACGCGAGCCGACGACCTCGCCGTCCCGCTCGACGAGCGAGCCGTCGGCCCGGTTGGGAAAGGCGACTTGGGCGACGCCGGTGACGGCAAGCGGGTACGCGAGCCCGGTCAGCGCCGTGAAGACGAGGAATGCGACAAGCGCGGGGACGAGCTGGCGCCTCACAGGATCCCCGTTCCGCCCACGAGGAGGTCGATGAGCTTGATCCCGACGAACGGCACGACGAGCCCGCCCAATCCGTAGATGAGGAGGTTGCGGCGGAGGACGGCCGCTGCTGACGCGGCGCGGAAGCGGACGCCGCGGAGCGCCAACGGGATGAGCGCGACGATGATCAGGGCGTTGAAGATCACCGCCGAGGCGATCGCCGACTCGGGACTCTCGAGGCGCATGACGTCGAGCTCGTCGAGCACCGGAAACGTGCCCGCGAACATCGCCGGGATGATCGCGAAGTACTTGGCGACGTCGTTCGCGATCGAGAACGTCGTCAGCGAGCCGCGCGTGATCAGCAGCTGCTTGCCGATCTCCACGATCTCGATCAGCTTCGTCGGGTTCGAGTCGAGGTCGACCATGTTCCCGGCCTCGCGCGCAGCCTGTGTGCCGGTGTTCATCGCGACCCCGACGTCCGCGGCCGCCAGCGCGGGCGCGTCGTTCGTCCCGTCCCCGGTCATCGCCACGAGGTTGCCGCCGGCCTGCTCGCGCCGGATGAGCGCCATCTTGTCCTCGGGCTTGGCCTCCGCCAGGAAGTCGTCGACGCCCGCCTCGTCCGCGATCGCCTTGGCGGTGAGCGGGTTGTCGCCGGTGATCATCACCGTCCGGATCCCCATGGACCGCAGCTGGGCGAAGCGCTCACGCATGCCGTCCTTGACGACGTCCTTGAGGTGCACTACGCCGAGCGCGGTGCCGTTGTCCGCGACCACGAGCGGCGTTCCGCCGGAGACCGCGATCCGCTCGACGATCGCCTCGAGCTCGAGCGGCACGGTGCCGCCGCCGTCCTCGATCAGGTTCCGGACGGCGTCGGCGGCGCCCTTCCGGATCGAGCGGCCGTCGAAGTCGACACCGCTCATCCGCGTCTCGGCCGTGAACGGCACCAGCGTGCCTTCGGCGATCGCCCGCTCGCGCAGGCCGTAGCGCTCCTTCGCGAGGACCACGATCGAGCGTCCCTCGGGCGTCTCGTCGGCGAGGCTGGAGAGCTGTGCAGCGTCCGCGAGCTCGCTCTCTTCGACGCCGGGCAGAGGCAGGAACTCGGTCGCCTGCCGGTTGCCGAGCGTGATCGTCCCGGTCTTGTCGAGCAGGAGCGTCGAGCAGTCTCCAGCGGCCTCGACCGCACGGCCCGAGAGCGCAAGCACGTTGCGGCGGACCAGCCGGTCCATGCCGGCGATCCCGATTGCCGAGAGCAGGCCGCCGATCGTGGTCGGGATCAGGCACACGAGCAACGCGACGAGCACGATCACGTCCTGCTCAGCGCCCGAGTAGATCGCGAACGGCTGCAGAGTGATGACCGCGAGCAGGAACACGATCGTGAGCCCTGCGAGCAGGATGTTGAGTGCGATCTCGTTCGGCGTCTTCTGCCGCTCCGCACCTTCGACGAGCGCGATCATGCGGTCGAGGAAGCTCTCGCCAGGCTGCGCCGTCACGCTTACCACGATTTGATCCGAGAGGACTCGCGTGCCGCCGGTGACGGCCGAGCGGTCGCCGCCGGACTCTCGGATCACCGGCGCCGACTCGCCCGTGATCGCCGACTCGTCGACGCTCGCGATGCCCTCGATCACCTCGCCGTCGGCCGGAATCACCTCGCCGGCCGAGACGACGACGGTGTCGCCGACCCGAAGGACCGAGCTGGGCACGTCATCGACCGTTCCGTCGGGAAGCCGCCTGTGCGCGATCGTCTCGGCCCGCGTCTTGCGGAGCTCGTCCGCCTGCGCCTTGCCGCGGCCCTCGGCGATCGCCTCGGCGAAGTTGGCGAAGAGCACCGTGAACCAAAGCCACGCTGCGACGAGCCACGCGAAGACGCTCGGGTCGGCGACTGCGAGGACGGTGACAAGGACGCTGCCGATCTCAACGACGAACAGGACCGGGTTACGCGCCATACGGCGCGGGTCGAGCTTCAGCACGCTCTCACGTGCCGCGCGTGTGAGGATCGCCCGGTCGAGCAGCGAGCGGGGCTCGTTCCGCAGAGTCACAGGCTCAGGTGCTCCAGGATCGGGCCGAGAGCGAGCATCGGCAGGTATGTGAGGGCGCCGACGACGACGATCACGCCGATGAGCAGGCCGGCGAAGAGCGGCGTGCCGGTCGGGAACGTGCCCGCCGTCACCGGCACCGGCTGCTTCCGCGCGAGCGAGCCGGCGAGCGCCAGCACGAGCACGATCGGCAGGAACCGGCCCGCGAGCATCGCCAGGCCGAGCGTCGTGTTGTACCAGTCGGTGTTCCCGGTTAGACCGCCGAACGCGGAGCCGTTGTTGTTCGACGCGGAGGTGAACGCGTACACGACCTCCGAGAGGCCGTGGGCGCCCGGATTCAGGATCGAGGCCTTGGCGTCGTCGAGGAGGACGGAGACCGAGGCGAAGGCGAGGATCAGGGTCGGGACGACGAGGATGTACAGGACGACCAGCTTCATCTCGGCGGCCTGGATCTTCTTGCCCAGGTACTCGGGCGTGCGTCCGACCATGAGGCCGGCGATGAAGACGGCCAGCAGGGCGAAGATCAGGATTCCGTAGAGGCCGGCGCCCACGCCGCCGGGGGAGACCTCGCCCAGCATCATGTTCACGAGCGGAACGGCACCGCCGAGCGGCGTGAAGCTGTCGTGGGCCGCGATGACCGCGCCCGTGGACGTCCCGGTCGTCGAGGCGGCGAACGTCCCGGAGGCGGCGGCGCCGAAACGGACCTCTTTGCCCTCCATGTTGGGCGCGCTCGCGTCGATGCGCGGGTTGCCGTCGAGCTCGAAGCCCGTCGCGAGGCCCACCGACGCGCCCCAGAGGACGAACATGGCCGCGAACAGCGCCCAGCCCTGGCGCCGGTCGCCGACGAGCCGGCCGAACGCGAACGCGAGCGCGAAGGGAATCACGAGGAGCGCCCAGTTCTCGACCAGGTTCGTGAACGCGGTCGGGTTCTCGAACGGGTGCGCCGAGTTGGCGTTCGCGACCCCGCCGCCGTTCGTCCCGAGCTCCTTGATCGCCTCCTGGCTCGCGACCGGAGCCCGGTAGATCGACTGGGCCGCGCCCTCGAGGGTCGTCGCGTCGGCCGCACCGCGCAGGCTCTGGACGACGCCCTGGCTCGCCAGAGCAAGCGCGATCATGGTCGCGAGGGGCAGCAGGACGCGCACCGTCACGCGGGTCAGGTCGACCCAGAAGTTGCCGATCGTGGCCGAACACCCGCGGGTCAGTCCCCGCACGAGGGCGACGGCGACCGCGATCCCGACCGCCGCGGAGACGAAGTTCTGCACGGTGAGCCCCGCCATCTGGGTCAGGTGGCTCATCGTCGACTCGCCGCCGTAGTTCTGCCAGTTCGTGTTCGTGACGAAGCTGGCAGCGGTGTTGAACGCGAGCGGCGACGGCACGCCGCCGACGTCGGTCGGGTTCAGCGGGAGGACGCCCTGCGCTCGCTGGAGCAGGTAGAGCCCGATGACGGAGACGACGCTGAAGGCGAGGAGCGAGAGCGCGTACACGTTCCAGGGCTGCTCGCGACCCGGATCGACGCCGCTCAGGCGGTAGATCCCGCGCTCGAGCGGGAGGAAGACGCGATCGCCGGGCGCGGCGGCGCCACCGAGCACCCGCGCCAGGTACGCGCCTAGCAGCGGCGCCGTTGCCAGCACGGCCGCGACGAGCGCGCCCATCTGCAGCCAGTTCGAGCCGCTCACGCCGGCCTCAGCCGATCTTCTCGGGCGCGAGCAGCGCGTACACGAGGTAGGCGAGCAGGGCCACCGCGAGCACGAGTCCGATCGCGTTCTCGACGCTCACGGCTCGCGCTCGCCGACCTCGCGCGGAGCGAGCACGAGCTGACACGCCCGCACGAAGAGCACCGCGAGGGCGAAGAAGCCGAGGACGATCGCCACAAAGAGGACGTCTGTCACGGGCCATTCGTAGCGCTCCCGCCCGTGTCCGGTCGAGCGTCTTGACGAAACGCCGACGCTCGACACCTCGTTCTTGACGCCGCGTTGACGGTTGCCCTGCTCGTACGATCGCGCCGGATCGACGACTCAGCCGACCGAGACGGTCGAACTTTAATTGACCGTCTCGGCCGCTCTAGCTCCTGTCTAGCCGTTCCGCCGTAAGCTTCAACGAGCGGCTGAATCCGACGGCTGTCTGCTCGTCGGAGCGGCCGGGGGTGTGAGCTCCCTGGGGCAGCGAGGCGGACGTCGAGTCGCCTCCTCGGCCGGGTGGGG
>CAVXTG010000002.1:0-118002 GCA_963764595.1 uncultured Actinomycetes bacterium
CCGTGAGCTCAGACAGTGGGATGTTCGCGGCACGTTCGCCCTCGCCGGCCAGAACGCCTACGTGTTCAGCTCGACGATCCGGGCGAACCTCAGCCTCGCGCGCCCGTCGGCGACCGACGACGAGCTCTGGGAGGTGCTCCGGCGGGCGCGGCTCGCCGACTGGGTCTCGTCACTCCCAGACGGGCTCGAGACGCTCGTCGGCGAGGAGGGGGCGCAGCTCTCGGGCGGCCAACGCCAGCGCCTGACCTTCGCACGGGCTTTGCTGTCCAATGCTCCGGTGCTCCTCCTCGACGAGCCGACCGCGCACCTCGATCCCGAGACGGCCGAGGCGCTTGTCCGGGACGTCTTCGCGGCGGCAGAGGGCCGCTCGGTCCTGCTCATCACCCATCGTCCCGAGGGGCTTGACCTCGCAGATGAGGTCGTCACCCTGGAGGCCGGTCAGCCGGGCGGCCGTGGAAGCTGGGCGAGCTGCACGAGGGACGTGACGAGCAGTACAACGCCTAGCGTGATCAGCCCGTAGCGGGCCGCCCGGAGCGGGAAATGCGCGCTGATGCCCACGAGAAACAGCACCACCGCGAGGAAGACGGTCGTTCGAACGTAGTCGTCCGCCGTGTTCCCGTCGGACGCGCCCGCGGCGAAGGCCTCGTCCGCCTGGTCGTCGAGGCGCCTCGCGGCCTCGACCTCGGGTTGCCGGTACTGCGGCATGTAGGTCGGACCTCGAGGCGCGTCGGGGTTCGTCTCCGGCCTGGTGGCACGCCACGCGTCGAACGCGACACGGAACGGCGGACGGAAGCGACGCTCCGCAAGGTCCATCGCCTGCTCGTTCCCGGCTGTATAGGCAGCGAACCACGCCTCGAAGGTCGACGAGTCGAAATTCCGGAGCTCCATCGCCTCGAGGTTCGCGCGGCTGGCCTTCGTCCTCGCCGTCGAGGCCTCGGCCAGGCTCACCCGCGACTCCGTGGTCCATTTCGCGGCCGCGTAATCCCGACCAGGCCGCCAAGAGAGCGACGATCGAGAGCAGGACCGCCTCGGCGATCGAGAGCAGTCGATCCCGTCGCTCGTGGCTGGCGTTCCTCGCGTGACTGGCGATGTGCTGGCCGACCTCGGCCGCAGAGGGTCGCTCCGACATGTCGGGGAGGTGTATCACCCCGACCCCATGAATCACGCGGTTTGGATGATGATCCGTGCCGGGAGCGAAAGAATGCTGTCGAGTCATGACAACCAGTAGCGCCGCCGGCGTCACCGACCAACCTGCGGAGAAGCACTACCGCGTCCTCCCGTTCGGCGATCCGTCGCGGCGCCGGCGCCTCGTCAAGGTTGCGGCCTGGCTGGTCGGAGTCGTGCTCCTCGTCGTCGTCCTGAACCTCCTCGGCGTCGACGTCCGCGGCTGGCTCAGCAGCGTCTGGGACGCGCTGACCGAGATCTCGGCGAAGTACCTGATCGCCGGGCTGGGCCGTGCAGACGATCCAGACGACCCTGACCGCCCTGGCCTGGTACTTCATCCTGCGCGCGGGCTTTCCCGAGCGGGCGGGTCTCGTATCTCCAGGTGCTGGCCGCCTACGCGGCAGGCGTCGCGCTGAACGGGTTCCTGCCGGCCAACATCGGCACCTTCGTGATGCTGCTGATGTTCGTCGCGATGATCCCGGCGAGCTTCGCCGGCGTGCTCGGCAGCATGGTCGTGCAGAAGATCTTCTTCACCGTCGTCGGCACGCTCGTCTACCTCTACCTCTTCCTCTCCGTCGCCGGGTCGTTCGAGCTGCAACTCGAACTTCTTCCACGACCATCCCGGGCTCACCGTGCTGATCCTGGCCGGCGGCGCCTTCCTGATCGTCCTCCTCGGCCGGATCTTCTGGCGCAAGCTCGAGGGGCTCTGGGCGAAGGCGAAGCAGGGCGGTGCCATCCTCGCTCGTCCGCGCGACTACTTCCTCAAGGTCTTCCTGCCCTCGCTCGGCGCCTGGCTGGCGAAGCTCGGCGTCACGGCGATCTTCCTGGCCGGCTACGGCGATCCCGGTCACGTTCCACAGCGATCATGTCGGTGATCGGGGGCAACTCTCTCGCGAACACCGTTTCGGCGACGCCGGGCGGGGTCGGCATCAACCAGGCCGTCAACGCCATCGCGCTCGAGGGCGTCACCGACTCAGCGACAGCGACGGCGTACTCGCTCGGCCAGCAGCTCGCCGATCACCGCGTTCAACATCGTCTTCGCAACCATCCTCATCGTCTGGGCGTTCGGCTGGACCGGCGGGAAGCTGCTCGTCCAGTCAGTCGTACGACGACGCGAAGGTGAAGGTCGCGGAGCAGAAGGAGCAGCGCGCGGCCAAGAAGGCGGCGGCCGAGGACTCCGCCTGATGGCCGACTACGGCGAGCGTGTCGCCTGGCAGCCGGAGCGGCCGAAGTTCAAGCCCCTGCACCTGCTGGTCTCCTGGTTGTTCACGACGCTCGCGCTCTACGTGGCGGCTGCGATTCTCCCGGGGGTCGAGGTTGCGGACGTTGGGGGCGCGTTCTTCGTGGCGGCGGTCGTTTCGGTCCTGAACGCGGTTCTGCCCCCGGTGCTGGCGGCGCTGCGGCTCCCGTTCATGCTCGCCCTCGGCTTCATCCTCGTGCTGCTGCTCAACGCATTCGTGCTGCAGATCGCCAGCAACGTCAGCGACGGCACCTACGAGGTCGACAACTTCGGCTGGGCGCTGCTGGCGGCGCTGGTCGTCGCCGCGGTCAGCGTTGTGCTCGAGGTCGTGTTCGGCACGAACGACGACGACAACTACTCGCTCCGGGTGGTCCAGCGCATCGCAAAGCGTCAGGGCGGGGGAGAGCGGACCGACACGCCGGGGATCCTGTTCCTGGAGATCGACGGTCTCGCGCTCCCGGTGCTCCGTCGCGCGATGCGCGACGGCAACGCTCCGAACATGGCCCGGTGGCTCGCCGACGGTACCCACAAGGTCGCCGAGTGGGAGCCCGACCTCTCCTCCCAGACCGGAGCGAGCCAGGCCGGGATCCTGCTCGGCTCGAACGAGGACATCCCGGCGTTTCGCTGGGTCGAGAAGGAGACCGGGCGGCTGATGACGTGCTCGGCCCCTGCCGACTGCGCCCGTATCGAGGCCGACCGCGCGACCGGGATCGGGCTCCTCGTCGACGGCGGCTCGAGCCGCGGCAACCTGCTCTCGGGCGAGGCGGACGAGGTGATCCTGACCGTCAGCAGGATCGAGGCGGAGAAACGGTCGAACCCGGGCTACCGCGCGTTCTTCGCCAACGGGTTCAACGTCACGCGCGCGCTCGTCCTGTTCGGCTGGGAGGTGATCCTCGAGTGGGTCGCGGCGCTGCGAGCGATCCGCCGGGACGTTCATCCTCGCGGTCACCGGGGCGGGCTCTACCCGTTCATGCGGGGTGCGATGTGCGTCGTCGTCCGCGACCTGATCGTCTACGGGGTGCTCACCGACATGATGCGCGGCCGTCCAGCCGTCTACGCGACGTTCTCGAGCTACGACGAGGTCGCGCACCACTCGGGGCTCGAGCGGTCGGACACGATGGAGGCGCTGCGGAAGCTCGACCAGCAGTTCGGGCGAATCGACCGGGCCCGCCGGTACGCCCCGCGTCCCTACGACATCGTCGTCCTCTCGGACCACGGCCAGACGCAGGGCGCCACCTTCAAGCAACGGAACGGCTACGGGCTCAACGAGCTCGTCGAGCGCTCACTGGCGAGTGGACGGGTCGAGGAGATCGCCGGTGGCGACGAGCAGAACTCGATGGTTTCGCACGCGATCGGCGAGGCGACGGGCGCGAAGCCGAAGAAACGGGCGAAAAACGACGTCTCGGACAAGCAGGTGGTCGTGCTGGGCTCGGGGAATCTCGGTCTCGTCTACCTGATGGAGGAGAAACGGAGGCTGACGCTCGAGGAGATCGAAGAGCGCCATCCACAGCTGATCCCGGCGCTCCGCTCGCACCCACACATCGGCTGGATTCTCGTTCGCTCAGCGGCGAACGGTCCCGTTGCGCTCGGCGGAGGCGGAGCCCACTACCTGGCCGAGGACCGGGTCGAGGGGGAAGACCCGCTGGCGCACTTCTCGCCGACCGCGCCGCAGCACCTGCTGCGCACGGACTCGTTCCCGCACGTTGCCGACATCATGGTCGGGAGCTTCTACTCTCCCGAGCTCGACGAGGGCTGCGCGTTCGAGGAGCTGATCTCGTTTCACGGTGGGCTCGGCGGACCGCAGACGCAACCGTTCGTCCTGTATCCGCACGGGCTTCCGCTTCCGGATGAACCGCTCGTGGGCGCAGCAAGCATCCACGGACTTCTCGTGGGCTGGCGGCAGCTGCTCCTGACGGGAGACCGAGAGCGGGACGTCGCCGTCGTGGCCGCCGGCGAATGAACATCGTCTGGGCGGCGCTCATCATCGCGGCGGCGACTGCTCCGGCGGTCGCGGCGATGCTGCTCGTGCGGCGACGGGCCCCCGAGGGCAGCTACTTCGCCGACGGCGACCGAGCCTCGGGGGTCTTCGGCGTGCTTGCGACTGGATTCTCCGTGTTGCTCGGCTTCATCGTCTTTCTCGCGTTCGAAAGCTACGACCAGTCGAGATCAGGGGCCGAGGCCGAGGCGCTCGTAGTGGCCCAGCAGGTCGTGACTGCACAGTTCTTTCCGCCGGCCCGCGTCGAGCCGGCTCACCGGGCAGCTCGTGTGCTACGGCCGATCGGTCGTTCACCAAGAGTGGCCGCGCTCGGAGGAAGGCACGCAGGGCGACCACATCAACCCGTGGGCGGTACGGCTCTATCGCACGCTGCGGACAGTCGACCCCCAAACGGCCGAGCGAGGAGGCCGCGTACTCGAAGTGGCTCGACCAGACGTCCGACCGCGAGGCGGCCCGAAACGACCGCCTCCACGGCGCCGTTGGGGTCATCCCCACGCCGCTGTGGATCGTCCTGCTCTTCATCTCGCTCGTCCTCTTCGTCTACATGCTCTTCTTCGCGGATCCTGCGGAGGGACCGATCACCCAGGCGCTCCTGATGGGCGCGGTCGTCTCGGTGGTCGTCACGATGCTGCTCCTGATCCGGTTCCTGGACAGCCCGTTTCACCAAGGCGTCGGCGGGGTTCGTCCGGTCGCGATGGAGCGGACGCTGCGCATCATCGACGAGGAGCTGCGAGTCGTGGGACAGGGCCTCAGGCTTCCGTGTGACGCGCAGGGCGTGGCCGTCTCGTGACCGCGAAGCGCGACTGGGTCGAGATCGCCGCCACCGTGCTGCTCGCGTTCGCGGCGGTCGCAACGGCGTGGAGCAGCTACCAGGCGGCACGCTGGAACGGCGAGCAGGCGAAGGCGGCCGCAGCCGTGAACAAGACGAGGATCGAAGCGGCGCGCGCATCGGGCCTCGCGAATGCCCAGACCGAGGTCGACGTCGCGACGTTCACGCAGTGGGTCAACGCATACGCGCGCAGCGAGTCGATGCTGGCGGACTTCTACTTCAAGCGCTTCCGGAAGGAGTTCAAGCCCGCCGTGAACGCCTGGATCGCTACGAGGCCGCTGCGAAATCAGGACGCGCCGCTGACTCCCTTCGCGATGCCGGAGTACCGCCTGGCCGCCACGGCCGACGCCGAGCGCCTCGACGCGAGAGCGGAGGAGCTCTCCGCCCAGGTGCGACGCAACATCCAGCGCTCGACGAACTACGTGCTCGGCGTCGTCCTCTTCGCGGTCGCGTTGTTCTTCGCGGGGATGAGCACGAAGCTCTCCTCGCCGGGGCCGCGGAACGCCCTGCTCGTCGTCGGCTGGGTTGTCTTCGCCGGGGCCGCCGCCTGGATCGCGACGTCGCCGGTGAGCGTGTCCGTCTAGGTCGCCAGCGCCTTGGCCTTGATCGCGTCGAACTCCGCCTGCGTAATCGCGCCGCTGTCGAGCAGCTGCTTCGCCTTGTCGATCTCGGTCGCGGCACCTCCGGAGACCGACTGGACGTAGTCGTCGAACTGGGCCTGCTGTGCCTTCGCCCGGTCGATGTCTCGCTGCGCCATCTCGTCGTGGTTCGACGATCAGGTACGCGAAGACACCGATGAACGGGATGAAGAGCATGAACAGCAGCCAAAGCGCCTTCTTGCCTCCGCCGATGTCGCGACGCCGGAAGACGTCGACGGCGACGGTGATCAGCAGCCAGAAGAAGGCCACCCAGACGAAGAAGATGAGCAGCGTCCAGAGGACTTCGAGGAACGGATAGTCAGCGGCGAGCAGCATGCATCCTCCTGATCTCGTGGGGCCGGTGGAGTCTCGGCCGGTTTGCCCCCCGGAGCATCATACGATCCGGGTGATTCAGGCGCGAGCGTGTGCGGCGTGCCGCCGCCGCAGGGTCATCGTGGCGACGAGGCCGAGCACGAGTGTCGGCACCATCGTCAGGAAGCGGTAGATGAGGACGGCGGCGACGACGCCCGCGTTCGACCCGCCGAAGCCGAGGAGCGCCCCGGTGAGGCCCAGCTCGACGACGCCGATCCCTCCGGGTGTGATCGGGACCGAGCCGAGCAGCCTGGCGAGCGCCCAGGCGGCGAAGGCCTCGACGACCGAGACCTCCGTGCCCGGTACGCCGCACGCCCGCAGCGAGACGAGCAGAACGAGGAAGACGGTCAGGGTGCCCAGGTAGGTGGCCAGCGTCAGCACATGCCAGCGGCGGCGCAGCAGCTCGACGGCCGCTCCACGGAAGGCCTCGAAGCTTTCGCCGCCCCAGCGCACCGGAGCGCGGCCGAACTTGCCTCGCACCCAGCTGACGGCCTGCGCCGTCAGGTCGCCGATGTCCGTCGCCATGCGGTCGCTGGCCAGGACCAGGCCGAGGGCGGCGACAGCGACGCCGAGGATCGCGACGCCGACGAACGCCGCCGTCGCCAGGAGCGCCGAGGAGACGCCGAACGCGGTGAGCAGGAACACGGCGATGATCGGGTAGGAGAGGTTCGCGAACTGGTTCCAGAGGCTGACGAGGGTGACCGCGCGACCGATGTCGCGAGACCGGAACCCCCAGCGACGGAGGACTCCGTAAGACCCCGCGATCCCGACCGCCGCGCCGCCCGGCACCGCGATCGAGAGCGCCGTCGAGACCTGCGTGAGCACGAGCGCGTCCCAGAAGCGCAGTCCCGGCAGCGCGACCTGCCACGGCGGGGCGAAGGTCACGACGTTGAGGATCGTGACGCCCAACAGAGCGAGGATCCAGGGCCAGGTCAGCTCCTCGACCACGGCCCAGACGTCGCGGTAGTCCGCGATCTGCGGCAGGAAGTAGGCGAACGTCGCGACGGCGAAGAGGAGGCCGACAGCCGCGAGCACGATCCGCTTCGTCGGCCACCGGCGCCGGGGCTTCGCCTGAATCGGTGCGTCCATGGGCCAATGATGATCGAGCCGGCGGCCCGGAGAGGGAAGCGACGTCCGGTCCCGAATCCTGACGCTGCTTGCACCGAACCCAGCTGAAAGGAGCAAGGCAATGAGCGAGTATCAGACGAGGCCGGAAGAACCGGTCTCGGGGTGGGCGGTCGCCGGCGTCACCTTTGCCGGCGTGGTGTTGATCATGGTCGGCATCTTCCAGGCAATCGCCGGCCTGGTCGCCATCTTCGACGACAGCTTCTACGTCGTCGCGCAGAACTACACGTTCGACTTCGACACGACGGCGTGGGGGTGGATCCACCTGATTCTCGGGATCCTGGTCGCTCTCGCCGGCTTCTACCTCTTCTCCCGCAGCGCCTGGGCGGGATGGTTCGCGATCATCCTCGCCGTCCTGAGCGCGATCTCGAACTTCTTCTTCATCCCGTACTACCCGTTCTGGTCGTTGCTGATGATCGCGCTCGCCGTCTGGGTGATCTGGTCGCTGACCCGGCCTGGCGTCATGCGCGCGTAAGTAGTTGGCTGTCCTCGGCGCCGGCCGTGTAGTCGAGCTCGCGGTCGGCGTCGCGTCTACACGACGTCTGCGGCGGCGTCCACCGTGGGCTCGATCCGTACGCGGCTCGCGAGGCCGCTGCAACGGAGCAGTTCGAACGCCGGCGCTCGCACGGAGGCGAGCCTGAGCTCGATCCCCTGGGCCCGCGAGCGCGTCGGCCAGCTCGCCGGTAGTCGAGAAGCCAGGTCGGCATGACGGGTGATCCTCTCAGGCTGTCCCGGCGGGCATAGGTTTCCCGCGTGAGGCTGCCGGTCTTCACCTGGTTGCCGGGCTATGACCGCAGCTGGCTCCGCGGGGACCTCGTCGCCGGCCTCACGGTCTGGGCCGTGCTCGTCCCCGAAGCGCTCGCGTACGCCACGATCGCCGGCGTCTCGCCGGTCGTCGGGCTGTACGCGGCCCCGGCGGCGCTGATTCTCTACGCCGCTGTCGGGAGCTCTCGGCATCTTGTGACCGGCCCGATGGCGGCGACCGCGGCTCTCTCCGCGGCCGCTGTGGGCGACTTCGCCGCCGGCGGGACGGACGAGTTCCTGGCGCTGACCGTGACACTCGGCCTCGTCACGGGAATCCTCGCCATCGTCGCCGGTCTCGCCCGTCTCGGCTTCCTCGCCAACTTCATCTCCGAGCCGGTGCTGAAGGGGTTCATCATCGGCCTGGCGCTCACGATCATCGTCGGCCAGCTGCCCAAGCTCTTCGGGATCGAGAAGGGCGAGGGGAACTTCTTCGAGCAGCTCTGGGACCTCCTGACCGGGCTCGGCGACACGAGCGGGCTGACGCTGCTGGTCGGGCTCGGCGCGCTCGTGCTCGTCGTCGGGCTGAAGGAGGTCGCCCCGGTGGTTCCCGGCTCGCTCCTCGCCGTGGCGCTCGGGATCCTCGCGGTGCAGCTGTTCGACCTCGATCAGCACGGCGTCGCGATCGTCGGCGACATCGAGAGTGGGCTGCCCTCGTTCGGCCTCCCGGACGTCGCCGCGCGAGCGGTACCTCGACCTTGCGCCCTCAGCCGTCGGCTGATGCTGATTGCCTTCGCCGAGGGGCTCGGCGCCGCGAAGACGTACGCCGCGAGGAACCACTACGAAATCGATACGAATCGAGAGCTGCTCGGTCTCGGCGCAGCGAACATCGGCTCGGGGCTCTCGAGCGGAATGGTCGTGAACGGCAGCCTCTCGAAGACAGCGGTGAACGCGTCGGCCGGCGCGAACTCCCAGCTTTCGGGACTGGTCGTCGCAGCGCTGACGATCGTCACGCTCCTGTTCCTCACGAGCCTGTTCGAGGAGCTGCCCGAGGCGGTTCTGGCGGGCGTCGTGATCGCCGCGCTCATCGAGCTCGTCGACATCCGGTCGCTGGTCGAGCTCTACCGGCTGTACACGAGGCGCCTGGGTCGTGTCTACGGCATCGCCGCCCGTCCCGACTTCATCGCCGCGATGGCCGCGCTCCTCGGCGTGCTCATCTTCGACACCCTGCCGGGCCTCTTCATCGGCATCGGGGTGGCGCTGCTCCTGCTCCTCTACCGGGCCTCGCGTCCGCACGTCGCCGTACTCGGCAAGGTTCCGGGCACGACCGACCAGTTCGTCGACCTCGAGCGGCACCCGGACAACGAGACGCTGCCCGACGTCGCGATCGTTCGCGTCGAGGCCGGGCTGTTCTTCGCGAACGCCGACTGGGTCCGCAGCCACATCCTCACGCCAGGTGACCGACGAGACGAAGGCTGTCATCCTCGACGCGCAGACCGTTCCGTCAGTAGACATGACGGCCGTGCGCATGCTGACGGAGCTGTCAGAGGATCTGGAGCGGCGCGGCGTCAGGCTCCTGATCGCGCACGACGTGGGCCAGGTTCGCGACGTGATCGGGCGCGCCGAGGGCGACGAAGAGCTCGAGCACGTCTACCCATCCGTGCAAGCTGCGGTCGACGCTGTGAGACACTCACGCAATGGATAGAGGCAAACCCGCTCTGATCGCCGCCGCCGTGCTCTTCGGAGCGCTCGCGCTGAGTGTGATTCTCTTCAGCGCCGACCTACCGTTCCTGGGCATGGTCGCCGGGTTCACGGCCATCCCGCTGGCCGTTCATCACCTGGGTGATGGCCGGCGATCGCTACTACTGAGTGATCGGCCGTGTCTGTCACCGGCCGCGGAATCCTCAGGCACGCTAGACGGCTGGTCGAATGCGGCTCAGCCGCTTCGGGAGGTTGCGGACCTCGAACGCGATCAGGATCTGCCAGATGCCGGTGATGATCGCCCAGACGCCGGCGAGCGTGATGATCACCGCCAGGGTGAGACCGGGCCGGCGCATCGCCCAGATGCCGATCGGGACCTCGATCAGCCCGAGGACGAGCACGAGCCACCAGTGCGGCGCTTGGCGGTTGACGAATGCGCCGACGATGTGGAGCACGCCGCTCGTGATGATCCAGATGCCGACGAAGACGGCGAGAACGTAGAGACCCCGGTCCGGCCAGACGAGTAACGCGATCCCCGCGGCGATCCCGAGCAGCCCGGCGATCACGTTCGTCGAGCGCGTGCCGCCGTCGAGCGGTTTCGTGACCAGGAACGCCGCGCCCTGGATGATGAAGAGGGCGCCGATGAACGCCGCCAGGCTGTCGACCGCCCAGTCGATCGCGAGGATCAAGGCGCCGAAGACGAGTGTGGTCAGGCCGGCGAGCAGCAAGATCCACCAGCTCCCGGCGACCGATTCCGCCTCCTCGACGTCGAAGACGTCGCGGTCGCTGACCGGGTTCAGCAGCATGTCGCGGCGAGTCTACGGCAAGGGTCGGGCGGCATCAGGGCGAACTCAGTGGCCGTGACGACTCGCTTCGAGGCCCAATTCGAGCGCTGGTACGAACGGCTGTCGCTGGTCCGCGCCGTCGGGACCGTTCTCGCCATCGCCGTCATCCTCGTCCTCGTCGCCGGGGTGCTCGCCCGCATCGTCGAGCCGGACACCTTCACGAGCCTCGGGCTCGCGTACTGGTGGGCGATCGAGACCGTGACGACGGTCGGCTACGGGGACATCGTGCCTCAGGATCCGCCGGGTCGAATCGTCGGCTCGTTGCTGATGCTCACCGGGCTGGCACTGATTCCGACGCTGACGAGCGTGATCGTCTCGACGCTCATCGCCAAGCACAGGCAGGAGGAGCAGGAGCGCCTCGAGCAGATGCTGAAGCGCATCGAGGACCGGCTCGAGCGCGAGCTATGAAGCGGTTCTTCTTCGGCGAGCAGGGGATCGCCGGGACGGTTTACGGGACGATCGTCGTGATGGGCGTCCTGGCGGCGGGATCGCACACGGACTTGGATCCCTGGCGGCTTGCCAGCGCGGTCGCGGGGACAGTGCTCGTCCTCTGGATCGCTCACGTCTACTCGAACGCTATGGCGGAGACGATCGCCACCGGCCACAAGCTCGACCGCGCCGAGCTCACAGACGAGGCGCGTCGTGAGGTCTGGATCCCGCTCGCCGCGGTCGGTCCGGTAGCGGCGCTGGTGCTCGGCGGAATCGGGGTGCTCGAGGAGCGCACCGCACTATGGCTGGCGTTCGGAATCGGGTTGGCAGCGCTCTTCGTGCAGGGCGTCCGTTATGCAAGCGTCGAACATCTCGGCACATGGGCCAAGGCGGTCGCGGTCGTCGTCAACGTCTCCCTCGGGCTCCTCATCGTCGCGCTCGAGGTCGCACTGTCGCATTAGAGCTCGAGACGCTCTCCTGGCCTCAGAATCCGAATCTCGACCTCTGGAGCCGCAAGGGCAGCGGCGTCGGCGAAGGCCTTCGCCGGTGCGGTCAGGAACGCCGCGCCGGCGCCGCGATGCGCCGGGCGGTACGTCCCCCAGTGAATGGGGACGGCGATCTTCGGACGAAGGCGGCGGACCGCCTCGGCGGCCCGTACGGGGTCGAGATGCTTCCCTCGCCCGAGACTGCCGCCCCAGCCCCAGATCGGAACGAGCGCGACGTCGAGCTCGGAGACGAGCCCGTCCATCTCGTCGAAGAGGTCGGTGTCGCCGGCGAAGAAGATCCGCCTCGACCCGAGGAGTGCGTAGCCCAGCGCCGGGCCTTCGCTGCGCGGCGGCCGGCCGCCCTCGTGCTCGGCGTGGGTGACCCTGACCGTGACCGCGGCCGAACTCGAGCTCGTCGCCTTCCTCCACCTCCACCGGCTCGAACCCCTTGAGCCGGGCGCCGAGGCCCCGCGGCACGACGATCTTCGTCCCGCTGTCCAGCTTCCGGAGCGACGGCAGATCGAGGTGGTCGTAGTGCCCGTGCGAGACGAGCACGACGTCCGGCCGGGGCAACTCCGGTACGGGGACTGCCCGACGCAGGTGAGCAACACGGCTCCGCAACAGCGGATCGGTCAGGAGCCGGACGCCGTCGAGCTCCACGTGAACCGTGGCATGCCCGAGGTACTCCAGTAGGGCCATAGGCCCGATCGTAGGGCGCGGAATCACCCGAAAGGGACGACGGCATCCGCTCGAACCTGCGATAAACACGGGTCATGGGCCGCATGCTGATCGCGCGGATCCTCGTCGTCCTCGGCGCGCTGCTCGTGATCGCCGCCCTGTTGGCGGGCTACATCCGGTTCCAGGCGCTCGACACGGACACCGTCGAAGGCACCGCCAGCGAGCTGATCGCCGATCCCGAGATCCGCGACCAGGTAGCGGCAACCCTCGTCGATCAGCTGTTTCAGAACGTGAATGTCGAAGCGGCGCTGCGCGAGCAGCTTCCGCCGGCTCAGCAAGGCCTCGCGGGGCCGGTCGCAGGTGCGATCTCCCTCGGCGCCGACGGTGCCGCGCGGAGGCTCCTCGAGCGTCCGCGCATCCAGGAGCTGTGGGTTCGCACGGTCACGCTGGCGCATCAGAAATCTGATCAGGGTGCTGGAGGACGACACCGGGCCGCTCGTCAGCACCGAGGGTGGCGAGGTCGTTCTCGACCTGCGGCCGCTGATCATCCAGCTCGGCGAGCAAGTCGCGATCGTCGGGGATCTCAGCACGCGCCTCTCTCCCGACGCCGGTCGCATCACGATCATGCAGGCCGACCAGTTGGAGACTGCCCAGGACCTGACCCGGGTGGCCAAGGTGCTGGGTCTGTGGCTCTGGCTCGTGCCGATCGCGCTCTGGGCGATCGCCCTCTGGATCGCCCGCGGCCGCCGTCGCTCGATCCTGCGCATGATCGCGATCAGCTCGATCGTCGCCGGGCTGGTCGTGCTCGTCGCGCGGCGGTGGGGCGGATCGACCGTGGTCGACGAGCTGACGTCGGTGGACTCGGTGGCCGTCGCCGCCGGCGACGCGTGGGACATCCTCACCTCACAGCTTCGCGACGGTGGCCTGACGCTAATCGGGATCGGCGTCGTTCTCCTCGCTCGCGGTCTGGCTGTCCGGCCCCTCCAACTGGGCCACGGACGCGCGGCGGTGGCTGGCGCCTTATGTCAAGGAGCCTTGGATCGCCTTCGGCGCCGCGGCGGCGCTGCTCGGCCTGCTCGTCTGGTGGGGGCCGACGATCCAGCTGCATCGTTGGCAGTTCGTGCTCGCGGTCGCGGTCGTCCTCGCGCTCGGCGTCGAGGTGCTACGCCGGCAGACGGCGCGCGAGTTTCCGTCCGCCGAGCGCTAGTTGCGGTTGCCGAAGAAGATCAGCGCGTAGTACACGAGCAGCGACAGCGCTGCGAGCGCGCCGGCGACATACGTGAAGGCCGCCGCCCTCAGCACCTTCTCGACGCCTTCGCTCTCGGTCGGCCCGACCAGGCCGAGCTCTCGAAGCTGGACTGCCGCCCGCTTGGAGGCGTTGAACTCGACCGGCAGCGTAACGAGGTGGAAGGCCACCGCGACCCCATAGAGGATCAGCGCGAGCGCGACGAGGTTCAGGGCGTTGAGGAGGGCGCCGATGATCAGCAGCCAGATCCAGGCGGTCGAGGCGAAGGCCACCGCCGGGTACATCGCCGAGCGGATCCTCAGCGGGACATAGCCGCGGGAATCCTGGAGCGCGTGGCCGGTTTCGTGCGCTGCGACCGCGGCGGCCGCCACTGACGGAGGCTCGTAGACCGGCTGCGACAGGAAGAGCGCCTTCTTTCGCGGGTCGTAGTGGTCGGAGAGCGGCCCGCCCGGCGCCATTTCGACGGGTACCTCGCTCAGGCTGTTGCGGTCGAGGATCTGGCGGGCGATCTGAGAACCCGGCAGCCCGCTCGCGATCTGGACGTTCGAGTACTTCGCGAAGGTCCGCTTCAGCCAGGCCTGGACGCCGAGGCCGATGAGGAGCGGCGGAACCATGAAGACGAGGAACAGCGCGAAGTCGCCCATCGCCCGGGAAGCCTACCGCCGAGGGACACGTCCGAGCGGGACAGTACGGTCGT
The DNA here is from genome assembly GCA_963764595.1 of uncultured Actinomycetes bacterium. Taxonomy (GTDB): domain Bacteria; phylum Actinomycetota; class Thermoleophilia; order Gaiellales; family Gaiellaceae; genus JACDAN01. The sequence goes on from CAVXTG010000002.1 coordinate 14,187, forward strand.
GCTCGATGCGCCTGATCGTCGCCCGCTGCGAGGTCGAGTACACCGGCCGGCTGACCGCCTTTCTCCCCGAGTCCACCCGCCTCGTGATGCTCAAGGCGGACGGGTCGGTGCTCATCCACGCCGACGCCGGTGGGTACAAGCCCCTGAACTGGATGACGCCGGCGACAGTCGTCGAAGACGAGGGCGACCGCCTGATCGTGCGAAAGCGCACGGGCCGGTCGGAGGACCGGCTCGAGATCCGGCTGCTCGAGGTTCTCAGCGACGTGACGCACGAGATGGGCGAGGCGGCCGGCCTCGAGAAGGACGGCGTCGAGCGGGACCTCCAGGAGGCGCTCGCGGAGCACCCTGACATGCTCGAGAAGGATCTTCGGCTCGTCCAGCGCGAATGGCCGACCGACATCGGCCCCGTCGACCTGATGTGTCGCGACGGCGACGGCGGATGGGTCGCGGTCGAGATCAAGCGCATCGGGACGATCGAAGCCGTCGAGCAGCTCTCGCGCTATCTCGAGCGCATCCGCGTCGACCCGGCGAAGGCGGGCTGCCGCGGCATCCTCGCGGCGCAAGAGCTGAAGCCCCAGGCGGTAGCGCTCGCCACGGCGCGTGGGATCGACTCCGTCTGGGTCGACCTCGACGTGCTGCGCGGCCTCCGTGAGCCCGAGCTGACACTCTTCGTGTAGCCGCGCTGGTCAACGTCCACCGCACGCGGTAGCCTCGAAGCTCCCCCACGAAAGGAGCCAGCACATGTCGACTGGGTCCATGGGCCAGCGGCCCGTGAGCGGCTGGGCGGTCGGGTTCTCCGCCTTCGCAGGGGCGGTCATGCTGATGGTCGGCATCTTCCATGCCTTTGCCGGTCTCGCCGCCCTCTTCAACGACGAGTTCTTCGTCAGGACGCCGAACTACACGTACGACATCGACGTCACCGGGTGGGGCTGGATCCACCTGATCATCGGGATCGTCATCGCCCTCGCCGGACTCGGGGTCTTCTCGGGTGCGACGTGGGCCCGAGTCGTCGGGATCACGCTCGCCCTGCTGAGCGCGGTGGCGAACTTCTTCTTCATCCCGGTCTATCCGATCTGGGCGATCCTCATCATCGCGCTCGACGTCGTCATCATCTGGGCGCTGGCGTCGATCGGCGGCTACGGACACCGACGTGGTCTAAAGAACGGCGCTCCGCCACTAAACCGGCGAACAGAACGGGCGCCGGTTGCCCGGCGCCCGTCTGCGTTGCCGCTCCCGCGAGGGTCTACCGGGTCAGGCAGATCGCCGCGTAGTCGTACGTGAAGACCGGGTGGTAGTTGTAACAACCCACCCTGGCCGACACGTAGTGCCGGTCGTTCCGGGTCGCGAACGACGCGAGCGGTGCTGCGTTGCGGGCGAGATCGATGTCGAGCTGGCTGAAGGCGCGGTAACGCGCTACGCCGGTCAGCGACTTCGCCCTGGTGATCTTGCGGTTGAAGGCCGCAGCGTTGAAGTACGAGAAGTTCACGTTGTTGGCCGGCCGGATCGTCGTCCCGTCGACCAGGAAGATGAAGTCGTACGGGTCGAAGTAGTCCATGTGCCAAGCCTCGAGCGTGAGGTCGAACGGCTCACCACGCCGCCCGGCGAGCTCAACCTGCGTCGCCCGGGGGAACTGCCTGATGTCCATGTTCAGGCCGATGTTCCGCAGGTTCGCCTGGACGACCTGGCATTGCTGCGTGGCCGGAGGCCGGTTCGAGCAGTAGAACGTGCCGTCGCCGCCGCGGGTCTGACCCTGGGCCAGCGTGCGGGCCTGACTCAGGCTCGGGCGCCGCGGGTAGATGGCGACGTTCTTGAAGCCGCGCATCGTCGGCGGCAGGTACTGATCGTTCGTCACACCGGCGTAGGCGCCACGCTGCGCGAGGATGCCCTGACGGTCGATGACGAAGTTGACGGCCTTCTTCAGCCGCAGGTTGCCGACGCCACCGCCGCCGAAGAGCGGACGCTCGTGGTTCATCGCCAGGTAGTCGATAGCGGCCGACGGATTGGCGAAGTAGCGACCCGCTCCCGACTTCTTGACGCCGTAACGGCGGCCGAGCTCACCATGTGCCGAGGGCGGGATGTCGCCCGTGTCCGTGACACCGCGATCGATGTTGAGCTTGATCGTCTCGAGCGGAAGCCCGATGTCGACCACGATCGAGTTGACGTTGTGCGGCCGCGGGCCGCGGTAGAAGCGGTTCCGCTGGACGACGACCTGCCTGGTCGGCTCCCAGCGGGCGATGTAGTACGGACCGGCCGAGTGCACCGGGGCGCGCACGCCCTGCGGCTCGATCGGCAGGTTCGTCTGGATCGCCTGGAAGAACGGCATCGCCAATCGCGCGAGCAGGTCCGGGGCCCGCCGCGTGAGGCGAAGCTGGAGCGTGTACGGACCAACCGCCCTGACGCCGGTCGCTCGCTGAGCGCGGCCGGCAATCACGGCCTCGGCGCCCGCAATGTCCTCGATGAACGGCTGAGCCGGCGAGCTCATCCGCCGGTTCAGGTTGCGGTTGAACGCGTAGACGAAGTTGGCCGCGGTCACACGCTGACCGTTGCTCAGGCGGTAGTTCTTCCTGAGCTGGAACGTGTAGGTCCGGCCGTCTGGCGCGATGCGCGGGAAGCCGGCCGCGATCTCCGGCGTGAGCCGCGACCCGCGCGGAGCCGGGGCGTCCGGATAGTTCATCAGCATCCCGGCCGTCGCGTACATGATCGACCAGGACGGCACGTAGTACGCCAGCGCCGGGTCGACGTAGTCGATGTCGACCGTGAGGCTGTGCTTGAACGTCCCGCCGACTCTGGCCTCGCCGGAGGACGATGCCTGCGCGCCGGCGCTTCCAGACGGGCCCGCGATCGCGGACGCTGCGAGGAGGCCGGCGCCGACCAGGAGCATCGCCACCGACAACATGAATCGTCCGTGCATGAGACTCCTTTCGCATTGGCGAGCCGGCGCAACCGCCTGCGCCGGCTCGGGGAACGCGTTATGCGTCCATCGGCCTCTCCAACGCGGCCTAATAGAGGAAGTTAGATCTGGTTAAGCGATGTGAATGTCGTGTTCAGCGCGCGTAATCGAGGATCAACAATCTTTTCGGGGCGATTCGGCGTCAACGTAAACGGATGGGCCGTTCGACCCCCGCGAGCCCGCGGTGCGGCGCATGCCGCGCCAGCCTGCACCTGGAGTGCCGGTGCAGGCACTGAGGCGCTGGCCGGGAATCGAGCTCCGGCACCTGGAGGCGCTGTCGGTCGTCGCCGACGAGGGCAGCTTCCGCCGGGCCGCCCGCCGCCTGGGCTACACACAGTCGGCGATCAGCCAGCAGATCGCGGCGCTCGAGCGTGCCGTCGGCTTCCCGGTCCTCGAGCGGCCCTCACGCGGGAGGCCACTCGCGCTGACCGAGATCGGCACTCGGCTTCGCCGCCTCTACGACACGGTCGAGCAGGCGATGTCGACGGCCCGCGCGGACGTCGCCGCGGCCGCGGCCGGGCTCGGGCACACCGTTCGGATCGGAACGGCGTTCACCCTGCCTCACGTGTCCGAGGCGGTGGTCGCGCTGCGCGGCCGCAACCCGCGCGTGGTCGTCGAGGTCGTCGGCGGGCTCGAGGACGAACGCCTGCTCCGGCTGGTCGAGACGGGCGCGCTCGACCTCGCGCTCATCAGATGCGCGCAGGCCCCGGAGGAGGTCGGCCTGCGTGAGGTTGCGTCCTGCTCGTACGTGCTCGCGATCCCGGCGTCCTCGCCGCTCGCACGCAAGAAGGCCAGACCCGGGCTCCGCGACATCGCGCAGCACCCTCGGATCGCGACGACCGACGGCACCGCCTTTGCCGACGACGTCCAGGCGCCGATCGTCGCCGCCGACTGCGAGATGGCGCTCGAGCTCGTCGGGGCCGGAGCAGGCGCGGCAGTCGTGCCGAGCATCCTCGCCGTCGCCGCCGCCCCGACGGTCGCCGTTCGCCAGCTCTGCGACATTCTTCCGCCCTTCCGTCTGGCGGTAGCGACCGCCGCGAGCTCTCGCGCGCCGGCGCCGAGCTCGCCGAGCTGCTCGGCATCGCGCTCCAGGGCTGGCCGGCGAGCGCCGGCAGTAACGACGCCGCGACACCCGCCTGACTTCCCCGGATAGCTCGCGCTAGGCTCGCCGCCGTGAGGCGGGTCAACTGGAGGCACCTTCCGGCGCTCCTCGCCGCCGCCGTCCTCTGCCTGCCGCTCGTCTACATGGTCACCGGCTCGCTGCGTAAGGCTGGCCTGCCGCCGCCGCGCTCGCCGGAGCTCCTGCCGTCGCCGCTTGCCTGGGAGAACTACGAGCGGGCGTTCGAGCTCGTCGACCTGACGCGCTACGCGCTCAACTCGCTGATCGTCGCGGCCATCGCCGTGCCGCTGAGCGTCCTCGTCGCGTCTTGGGCCGGCTTCGCCGTTTCGCGCCTCCCGGGACGGCTGCGGACCGTCCTGATCGCCCTCTCGCTCGTGGCGCTGATGGTCCCGGTGACGGCGCTCCTCGTCCCTCGCTTCGCGATCTTCAAGCAGCTCGGCCTGATCGACACCTACGCGCCCCTCGTCGCCCCGGCCCTCATCGGGATGTCGCCCTTCTACGTCCTGATCTTCTACTGGGCCTTCCAGCGCATCCCGGAGGAGCTCTACGAGGCTGCGCGGCTCGAGGGGTTGTCGCCGTTCCAGATCTGGCGGCGCGTCGCGATGCCGCTCGTGCGCCCGGTGACCTTCGCGGTCTCGCTGCTCGCCTTCGTCTTCACCTGGAGCAACTTCCTCGACCCGCTGATCTACATCTTCGACCAGGAGCGGTTCACGCTCCCGCTCGGGCTCAAGCTGCTCAGGCAGGTCGACCCGCAGAACTTCCCGCTGCTGCTCGCCGGTGCGGTTTTCGCGACCGCACCCGTGGTCGTCGCCTTCCTCGTCGCCCAGCGCTACTTCCTCGCCGGCTACCGGCCCGCGAGCTGGTTCGGTCGTTAGTGCTCGGGCTCGAGCTGGCCGGCGTCCGGAAGGCGTTCGGCGACGTCGAGGTTCTGCGCGGGCTCGATCTCGAGGTCGACGAGGGGGAGCTGCTCGTCGTCCTCGGGCCGTCCGGCTCCGGGAAGAGCACGATGCTGCGGGTTGCGGCCGGGCTCGAGGAGCCGGGTGCCGGGACGGTCCACATCGGCGGCCGCGACGTGACCCGCGTTCCGCCCTCGCAGCGGAACGTCGCGATGGTCTTCCAGAGCTACGCGCTCTTTCCGCACCTCGACGCGGCTCGCAACATCGGCTTCGGGCTCTCGGCCAGAGGCATGGAGCGGGGCGAGGTCGAGAGGCGTGTGCGTGCGGCCGCGGAGCTCGTGGGCGTCGGCGAGCTGCTGCACCGCCGGCCGCACGAGCTGTCCGGCGGAGAGCGGCAGGGCGTTGCGCTTGCCCGCGCGCTCGCGCGTGACCCGGAGGTGTTCCTCCTCGACGAGCCGCTCTCGAACCTCGACGCCCAGCTGCGGACGAAGACTCGGGCGGAGCTCAAGGGACTCCACGCGGAGCTCGAGCGGACGATGGTCTACGTCACCCACGACCAGGTCGAGGCGCTCACCCTCGGCGATCGGATCGCCGTGCTCGAGCGTGGGCTCGTCGCCCAGATCGGAACGCCGGACGAGATCTACCGACGGCCGGTCAACCGCTTCGTCGCCTCGTTCGTGGGCAGCCCGGCGATGAACTTCCTGCCGGCCGAGGCCGCGGCTCTGTTCGGCCTGGCGATGGACGGCGAGGTCGGCGTGCGACCCGAGCACGTCCGGCTGGGGGAGGGAGAGGTCGAGGGCAAAGTCGTCGTCGTCGAGCCCGCAGGCAATGAAGGGCTCGTCCACGTCGACGCCGCGGGCGCCAGGCTCGTGGTGCGCGTGCGGCCCGAGGAGCTGCCGCAGGTCGGTGACCGCGTGCGGCTCGCCGTCCGGCCCGCCGACGTCCACCGCTTCGACGCCGAGGGGAAGAGGGTCGAGTGAGCGAGCGGCGCGGGCTCGCGCTGATGCTGGCGCCGTACCTGTTCGGCCTCGCGCTGCTCGTCTTCGTCCCTGCGGCGATCACCTTCGGGCTCGCGCTCACCCGCTACGACCTGATCACGTCGCCGGAATGGGCGGGCTTCGCGAACTTCCGCGAGCTCTGGGACGACGAGATCTTCCGGCGTTCGGTCAGGAACTCACTGATGTTCGTCGCCGCCGCGGTTCCGCTCCGCCTCCTCGGTGCGCTCCTGCTCGCGCTCCTCCTCCACCGTCAGTTCCGCGGCGCCTCGGGGTATCGAGCCGTGAGCTACCTGCCGACCGTGATCCCGGACGTCGCGTTCGCGCTGCTCATGCTCTGGATCTTCAATCCGATCTACGGGCCCCTCAACGTCGCGCTGGACTCGGCCGGCTTCACACCGCCGCAGTGGCTGACCGATCCGAGCGACGCGCGCTGGGCGGTCGTGATCATGAGCCTCTTCACGATCGGCGAGGGGTTCGTGATTGCGCTCGCCGTCCGGCAGAGCCTGCCCGGCGACCTCTTCGAGCTCGCCGAGATCGAGGGCGCGCGGCCCTGGTATGTGTTCGCGCGGGTCACCCTGCCGCTGATGGCGCCGGCGCTGCTCCTCCTCCTTGCCCGCGACACGATCTTCAGCTTCCAGGCGAACTTCGTTCCCGCGCTCCTGATCTTCGACGGCGGCCCGCCGCCCTACGCGACCACCTACCTGCCCCTGTTCGTCTACACGAACGCGTTCGAGTACCTGCGCTACGGCTACGCGGCGGCGGCGACCCTCGTCATGTTCGCGATCACCGCGCTGATCGTCTTCGCGCAGTGGCGGATCCTCCGGCGGTGGCGATGGTCGCCCTCCTGAACGTTCGTTCTTGACAACCTCGCTGTGGGAAGCGTTGAATCACCCGCATGCTCCTCGCTGAGGTCGAGTACGCGAGGCCGTCGACCGTCGAGGACGCGGTTCGCCTGCTCGCGGCGCACGACGGCGCCCGGCCGCTCGCCGGGGGACAGACGCTGACGAACGTGATGAAGGCACGCGCCGCCGCCCCGGACGTGCTCGTCGACCTGAACGCTCTCGACGAGCTGCGGACGATCTCCCGCACGGCCGACGGCGGCCTCGAGCTCGGCGCGATGGTCACGCTCTCCGAGCTGATTCGCTCGTCGGACGTCGCCGAGGCGCGGCCGATTCTCGCGGAGGTCGCGGCGCAGATCGCCGACGTCCAGGTTCGCAACCGCGGGACCATCGGTGGGAACATCTGCTCGAACGACCCGACCAACCACCTGCCGCCGGTCATCGCGGCGCTCGGCGCGACGATGACGATCCTCGGCAGCGGCGGCGAGCGGTCGGTCTCGGCGGAAGAGTTCTTCCTCGGCGTCTACATGACCGCGGTGGAGCCGGGGGAGCTCCTGACCCGGATCACGGTTCCGGCCGCGGGCGGCGCCCGCGACAGCTTTGCCTCGATCCCGATCGGCCGCGACGGCACCTGCATCGTCAACGCCGCCGCCTCGGTCTCGAACGGCCAGGCGCGGATCGCGCTCGGCTGCGTCGCGGCGGTCCCGGTGCTGCTGACCTCGGCTACGGACGAGGCCGCTGTCCGGGAGGCGGTGCGCGGCGCCGACATCGACCCGCCCTCGGACGTTCACGCGTCGGCCGACTACCGGCGCCACCTCGCGGAGATCGTCGCCGTGCGGGCGGTTCAGGAGGCGGCGGGGTGATCGAGCCCGTCCGCGGCCAGCGCATCTCCGTCGAGGTCAACGGCGAGCGCCACGAGCGCGACGTCGAGGTGCGGCGGCTGCTCGTCCACTTCCTGCGCGACGACCTCGAGCTGACCGGGACGCACGTCGGGTGCGACACCGGGAACTGCGGCGCCTGCACGGTGATCCTCGACGGCGTCGCGATCAAGAGCTGCATGCTCCTCGCCGTCCAGGCCGACGGCGCGAGCGTCGAGACCGTCGAGGGGCTGTCGCCCGACGGTGAGCTCCATCCGCTCCAGGAGGCCTTCAGCTCCTTCCACGCCCTCCAGTGCGGCTACTGCACGCCGGGGATGCTGATGAGCGCCAAGCACCTGCTCGATCACAACCCGGAGCCGACCGAGGGCGAGATCCGCCGCGCGATCCAGGGAAACATCTGCCGCTGCACGGGCTACGTGAACATCGTCGAGGCGATCGCCGCCGCTGCGAAGGGAGGCCGATGAGCGAGACGACGGTCACGCCGGACAAGCCGATCACCGTCGAGAAAGAGGAGACGGCGCCCGGCTTCATCGGCGTCGACGTCCCGCGGAAGGAGGACAAGCGCCTCGTCCAGGGTCAGGGCGTCTTCGTCGACGACGTCAGGCGTCACGGCATGGCCTACGTTCACTTCGTGCGCTCGCCGTACGCGCACGCAGCGATCACCCGGATCGACGTGTCGAAGGCGACGCAGCTGGAGGGCGTCTACGGGACGCTGATCGGCGAGGAGGTCGCGGCCGAGACCGATCCGTTCTTCCAGATCGCTCCGCCCCCGGGCGGCGACCTGAAGGACTACGCGCTCGCCGTCGGGCGTGTGCGCCATGTCGGCGAGCCGGTCGTCGCGGTCGCCGCCGCGACCCGCGAGCTGGCCCGGGATGCCGCCGACCTCGTCGAGGTCGACTACGAGCCGCTCGAGCCCGTCCTCGACCCCGAGCACGCGGCCGACAAGGGAGCGCCGCAGCTCCACGACGAGGTGCCCTCGAACACGATCTGGCAGGGGAACTTCGACTACGGCGACTACGACGCCGCTCTGGCCGAGGCCGACAAGGTCGTCCGGATCAAGCGCCTGCACTTCCACCGCTTCTCCTCGACCCCGCTCGAGACGAGCGGCGCGGTCGTCGAGTACAACCGCGGCACCGGGCAGTGGACGATCCACTCGAACAACCAGTTCCCCGGCTTCGCGATCATCATGATGGCCCCGGCCCTCAAGGTCGGGATGGACAAGCTCCGCTTCGTCTCCCAGGACATCGGCGGCGGCTTCGGCAACAAGATCTGCACCCACGTCCAGCTCGTCGCCATGTGCCTGCTTGCCCGCAAGCTCAGGCGGGCGGTCAACTGGACGGAGTGGCGAACCGACCAGCACACGGCCAACTCGCACGGGAACGAGCGCGTCTTCCTCGACGTCGAGGTGCCCGTCAAGGCCGACGGCACGATGCTCGGCTTCAAGGCGCGGGCGATCGACGACTGCGGGGCTTACACCCGCTACGAGCCGCTCGGCTGCATCATCTGGGCGCAGGTGACGCCGGGCGTCTACCGCTGGCGAAACGTCCGCGTCGACTTCACGCAGGTCTGCACGAACAAGTCGCCGTGCGGGCCGAACCGCGGCTACTCGCGGATGCAGCACCTCTGGTTCACCGAGCGGGTGATGGACATCGTCGCCCAGGAGCTCGGCGCCGACCCGGTCGAGATCCGCAAGCGCAACTACATCCGCGCCGACGAGATGCCCTACGAGACGCCGAACGGCTGCGTCTACGACTCCGGCGACTACGCGCGCTGCCTCGACGAGGCGCTGAAGCTGATCGACTACGACTCGATCGAGGCGCAGGCGGCGCGACGCGGAGTCACGCGGGAAGCTGCTCGGCGTCGGCATCGGCTCGACGCTCGACTCCGGCACGAACAACTTCGGCCAGTCGACGATCGTGAACCCCGAGCTCCAGTTCTCGGGCAACAACGAGGTCGCGACCGTCAAGCTCGACATCTTCGGCGAGATCGTCGTCACGCTCGGGACGACGCCGCAGGGCCAGAGCCACGAGACGACGGCCGCTCAGGTCGTCGCCGAGATCCTCAAGGTGACGCCCGACGACGTGAACGTCCGCGCCGGCCACGACAGCTACTGGAACTCGCACGCCGGCTTCTCGGGCACCTACGCGAGCCAGTTCGCGGTCACCGGGCTCGGCGCCGTCAAGGGGGCGACGGAGATGCTCGCCGGCGAGATCAAGCAGATCGGCGCGGCCGTGCTCGGCGCCGACTCGCCCGGAGGACGTCGAGCTCGACGGCGGCTTCGTCAAGCGGAAGGACAACCCGGAGGCGGCGCTGCCCTTCATGGCGTGCGGCGCGATCGTGAACGCCAACAACGCCGTCCTGCCGCTCGAGCTGCGGGAGATCACGCTCAACTGCCGCTACGTCTACGTCCCGCCGCACCAGCTGCCCGACACGGAGCGCAAGTACGGGAACCTGACGCTCACGTACGCGAACCAGGTCCACGCGTGCGTCGTCGAGGTCGACCCGGAAACGGGGGTCTACGAGATCGTCGACTACGGAGCCGTCGACGACTGCGGCCTCCGCATCAACCCGCGGATCGTCGACGGCCAGGTGCAAGGCGCGACCGCGCACTCGATCGGCGCGGCGACGCACGAGGCCTTCCAGTACGACGAGGACGGCAACCTGCTGACGCCCAACTTCTACGACTACCACGTGCCGCACGCGCTCGACATGCCGCCGCTGAAGACGTCGTTCGTCGAGTCGCCGTCTCCGTTCACGCCGCTGGGCGCGAAGGGGATGGGGGAGGGCGGAGGCGCGGGCATCAGTGCCGTCGCGTCGGCGCTCCAGAGCGCCCTGCGGGACTCGGGCAAGCCGATCGTCACCGACAGCTCGAACCCCTACCACCGCGTCTGGGAGCTCCTGCGCAACCCCGAGGAGAGCCGCGGGCTGGTCGAAGTCGAGGAGCGGTGAAGGTCCAGGGCGAGCGCTCGTTCGCCGCGCCGCGCGCGACCGTCTGGAGTGTGCTCCAGGATCCCGCGCAGATGGCGGGGCTGATGCCGGGCGTCGAGAGTTTCGACATCGCAGACGACCGCCACTGGAAAGCGAACGTCAAGATCCCGCTCGGACTGGGCTCGCTCAAGATGAGCATCAACTTCGAGAAGCTGGAGGAGCGCGAGCCGGAGTTCTCGCAGCTGAGCGCAAAGGGCACCGGCGTCGGCGCGCTCATGAACCTCGTCACGCAGTTCCAGCTCAGCGAGGCGGACAGCGGGACGGCCATGGCATGGGAGGCGGACGTCCGGATCGCGGGGCCGGTGGGGAGCATGGGCCAGCGCGTGCTCCAGCCGATCGTCAATCAGCAGGTGCAGCAGGTCTTGACCGCGCTGGACGCGCAGGTCGCGAAGGCGAGCGGCGAGCCGGCCAACTGACGGCGCGCCTGATTCTCGGGTGCGGGAACTTCGGCGGGATCGGCTCGGCGCCGGCCTTCTTCGGGCAGGGCGAGAGCGAGGCGGAGGCGTTCGCGCTGATGGATGCCGCGTGGGAGCGCGGGATCCGGGCCTTCGACACCGCGGATGCCTACGGCGGCGGGCGGAGCGAGACCTGGATCGGGCGGTGGATGGCCCGGCGCGGGCAGCGGCCGGCGCTCACGACCAAGGTCTTCCACTCCGTCGTCGGCGATCCCGACGACCGCGGGCTCTCTGCGGACCGGATCCGGCGCCAGATCGACGGCAGCCTCGAACGGCTGGGCGTCGAGCGGGTCGACAGGTATCTCATCCACGAGCCGGACCCGGACACGCCGGTCGAAGAGACGCTCGGCGCGCTGACCGAGCTCGTGGAGGCCGGCAAGGTGGCGGCGATCGGCGCGAGCAACGTCGACCGAGCGTGGCTGGAGGTAGGCGCTTTCGCTGGCGCCGATCTCGGTCGTCCAGAACTCGTACTCGCTGCTCGACCGCGAGGCTGAGGACGTCGTGGCCTACTGCGCCGACCGGGAGATCGACTTCCAGGCCTTCGGTCCGCTCGCCGGGGGCTGGCTGACCGGTAAGTACCGACGCGGCGAGCCGCCGCCTCCGGGCTCGCGGATGACGCAGCGCCCTGAGGGGTACGCGCACTTCGAGCGCGAGCAGGTCTATCGACGGGCTCGAGCGCCTCGGAGGCCAGGGGCGACATGCCGACGCTCGCCTTCGCGTGGCTGCTCTCGAACCCGGACGTGGCGGCCGTCGTCACCGGTGCGCGAAGGCCTGAGCACCTCGACCCGGCCTTCGCCGCGCGCGACCTTCAGCTCTCACCCGACGAGCGCGATCAACTAGCGTCGCTCTTTCCATGAGCGTGCTCGTGCTCAACCAGGAAGAGGTCGAGCAACTGCTCGACATGAAGGGCTGCATCGAAGCGATGGCCGACGCGCTCGCCTCGCTGGCGCGCGGCGAAGTCCTGGTGCCGCTGCGGTTCCTCCTGCGGCCGGACGAAGGAGACAGCCTGCTCGGGCTGATGCCGGCACACCGTGGCGGCGGCTCACCGCTCTACTCTCTGAAGACCGTCGCCGTCTTCCCCGGCAACCCGAAGCGCGGTCTGGATGCACACCAGGGCACGGTCACCCTCTTCGACGGCGAGACGGGCGAAGTGCGGGCGCTGATGAACGCCTCGGCGATCACGGCGATCCGGACGGCAGCCGTGTCGGGCGGTCGCCACGCGGCTGCTGTCCCGGGAGGACGCGCGGGAGCTCGCGATTCTCGGCGCCGGCGTCCAGGCCCGGACGCATCTCGAGGCGATGAGGCTCGTGCGCGACTTCGATCGCGTCCGCATCTACAGCCCGACCGCCGAGCACGCGCGCGCTGTCGCCGAGGAGGGCGGAGCGGAGGCCGTTGCGAGCGCGGAGGAGGCGGTGCGCGGGGCCGACGTCGTCGTCACCGCGACGAACGCGAGCGAGCCGGTGCTCAGCCGCGAGTGGCTGAAGGAGGGCGCGCACGTCAACGCGATCGGCGGGCGGCCGCCGCAGATGACCGAGTTGGACCCCGAGACGATCGCTGCCGCGGCCCTCTACGTCGACCGGCGCGAGTCGGCCGAGAACGAGGCCGGCGACTACCGCAGGGCGCTCGAGGAAGGAGCGATCGGACCGGATCACATCCGGGCCGAGCTCGGCGAAGTGCTCATCGGCTCCGCGGCAGGCCGCTCCGGCGGGGAACTGACGATCTTCCGCTCGCTCGGGTTGGCCGTCGAGGACCTCGCCGCCGCCGAGTACGTGGTGCGGCGGGCGCGCGAGACCGGCGCCGGCACCGAGGTTCGCCTTCTGATCCCGCTGGAGGAGATCAGGCGCGCGCAGGAGACCATCGCAGGCACCGCCGTCCGCACGCCGCTCGTCCGGCTGCACGCGCCCGAGTCGCCGGCCGAGATCTACCTGAAGCTCGAGAACCTCCAGCCGATCGGCTCGTTCAAGATCCGCGGCGCGTACAACGCGGCGAGGAAAGCGGGAGACGTCTCGGCCGGTCTCGTCACGGCGAGCGCCGGGAACATGGCGCAGGGCGTCGCCTGGGCCGCGCGCGAGCTGGGCGTTCCGTGCACGGTGATCGCGCCCGACCACGCGCCGGAGACGAAGGTCGCCGCGATCGAGCGGCTCGGCGGGCGTGTGATCAAGCTGCCGTTCGCCGAGTGGTGGACCGTGATCGAGGAGTCGCGCTACGAGGGCGTCGACGGGGTCTTCCTGCATCCGGTCGAGAACGAGGACGTGATGGCCGGGAACGGCACGATCGGGCTCGAGCTGCTCGAGGACCTGCCCGATCCCGATGCGGTTCTCGTCCCGTGGGGCGGAGGCGGCCTCCTCACCGGGATCGCGAGCGCCGTGAAGGCGCTTCGGCCCGAGACGAAGGTTTACGGCTGCGAGATCGAGACCGCGGCGCCGCTCAACGCGACCCTCGAGGCCGGGGAGCCGACGGGAGATCGAGTACCAGACGACGTTCGTCGACGGCGCCGGAGCGAAAGCGCTGCTGCCGAAGATGTGGGCGCTGGCTGAAGCCGCTGCTCGACGGCGCCTACATGGCGTCGCTCGACGAGACGGCCGCGGCGATCCGGCTGATGGCCGAGCGGGCGCGGGTGATCGCCGAAGGCGCCGGCGCGCTGGCTCCCGCCGCAGCGTTGTCGGGCCGGGCGGGCGGCGGCAAGATCGTCTGCATCGTCTCGGGCGGGAACATCGACTTCTCGAAGCTGACCACGATCCTGGAGGGGAGAACGCCGTGAACATCACCACGATCGGCAGGGGAAACATCGGCGGCGGCCTGGCGCGCCGCTGGGAGAGGTCCGGGCACACGGTCACGACGCTCGGGCGCGACGGCGGGGACGCGTCGGACGCCGAGATCGTCCTCGTCGCAGTTCCGGGCGGCGAGATTGCCGATGCCCTCGCGAAGGTCGCCGGGTTGGAGGGCAAAATCGCGATCGACGCTACGAACGCGTTCGGCGGCCGCAACGAGCAGTTCGAGTCGCTCGCGCACGAGGTCAAGTCGATCACCGGCGGTCCGGTCGCAAAGTCGTTCAACACCAACTTCGCCGCTCTCTACGACCAGATCGACGAGCAGCGCGTTCCTCCGGGAAACCTCTACGCGGCGGACGAGGAGGCGCGGGCCGTGACGGACCAGTTGATCCGAGACGCCGGCTACGACCCGGTCTTCGTCGGCGGGCTCGAGAACGCGCGTCTGCTCGAGGACTACCTGGCGCTCAGCGGCGAGATCAACCGGGGCGGCCTCGGCCGGTTCTTCTACCGGTTCGCCGCGCCGGGTGAGCTCTGAGAGCGCTACGTCCGCCATCTCCGCGCGTTCGGCGATCGTCGTCGGTGCCGGCGATTGGTGTCCGGACACCAATCCGTGTCAAGGCGCAAACTGTGCCAAGAGTGTGACGAGTCTTCCCGGCTTGGTCGCGTGCCTCGCGCGGGCGCCTACGCTCGAGCGCATGGGCCGACCGCGGCGTGCGTTTGTTGAGGGGATCTACCACTTCGGTTCGCACGGAAGCGACACTCGCGACCTGTTCCTGAAGGCTGAGGACGCGCCTGAGCTTCCTCGCCCGGCTGGCGCTCGTCGGCGAACGGTTCGACCTCCGCCTGATCGCCTATGCCCTGCTGGGCAACCACTATCACGCCATCGTCTTCACGCCCGGCGACTGCCTCTCGAGCGCGCTTCAGCAGCTCCACGGCTGGTACTCACGCTGGCACAACCGCCGCCACGAACGTTCCGCGCACCTGTTCCGCGCCCACTGCTTCGCGCGCGAGGTCACGAGTGACGAAGACCTCCTGGGCACCTGCCGCTACGTCGCCCACAACCCGGTCGAGGCCGGGCTCTGCGACGATCCATTCGCCTGGCCGTGGAGCAGCACTGCCGCCAGCGCCGGCCTCGCGGCACCGACCATCCCCCTCGACCCCGGCCCGCTGCGGGCGGCACTCGGTGACGGCGACGACTGGCAGCGCCGCTATCGCGCGTTCATCGCAGGCTGAACCCGGTGCCGAGCGGATCCCGTGGGTCGAGCACGAAGCGGTGCTCGCCGGTGCGAAACGCCGTTCCCTCAACCTCCGTCAAGACGCCCTCCGGAGTCTCGCCGACCACGCGGGCCAGGAACGTCGTGCCCACGATCGAGTCGTGGCGCAGCTCCTGCCCCTCGCCGAGGCTGCCGTCGGCGGCGAGCAACGCACAGCGGGCAGAGGTTCCCGACCCGCAGGGCGAGCGATCGACCTCGCCGTCCGCGAAGATCGCCACGTTGCGCTGGTGAAGAGGGCCTAGCTCCTCGTAGAGGATCGTCCCGTAGATGCCGGAGAGCCGTTCGTCGCTCGGATGGCGCGCGACCTCGCTCCGCTCGAGCGCCTGCTTGACCTCGCGGCCGGCTGCAATCAGCCGCGGCAGGTCGTCGGGCACGACGCTCAGGCCGAAGCGCTCAGCCGGCGCCGAGGCATAGATCGCGCCGCCGTACGCCACGTCGACGCGGAGCCCGCAGCCTCGACGTCGCGGGCGACGACGAACGACGGCACGTTGCGGAACGCGACCGACTCGACGCTTCCCGCCTTCAGGCGGGCTCGGGCGACGACGCGTCCCGACGGGACGTCGATCGTGACGTCCACCTCGCCGTCGTCCGGCGCCGCCACGAGGCCGGTCTCGAGCGCCCAGACGCCGAGCGCGATCGTGCCGTGCCCGCAGGCCGTGGAGTAGCCGTCCTTGTGCCAGAACAGCACGCCGAGGTCGGCGCCCTCGTCGTCGGGTGGAACGAGGAAGCAGCCGTACATGTCCGAGTGCCCGCGTGGCTCGTGGCAGAGCAGCCTGCGGACGACGTCGACCGACTCCGTCGCGGCTGCGTACTCGCGCCGGTCGCGGACCGTCGCGCCCGGAATCTCCGGGGCCCCCGCCGTCACGATTCGGAACGGCTCCCCGGCCGTGTGGTAGTCGGTGGCGCTGATCTCCATTTCAGGCGAGCAGCTCGCGGTTCGCCGCCAGCGCCTCGAGCACGAGGTCGATGTCCTCGAGCGAGTTGTAGGCATGCGGCGAGATGCGCACGTTGCCGTCGCGCTCCGAGGTGACGATGCCTCGGCGGCCGAGCGCCGCGACGAGCTCGTCCACGTCCGTGGATTTCACGCAGATCAGGGCGCCGTGGCGCTTGCGCTTCCTCGGAGTGACGACGGTGCCGCCCAGCTCGTCGATCCCCGCGATCAAGTGCTCGTTCAGGTTGAGGACGTGCTCGCGCGTCTCCTCGATCCCGATCGACTCGATCAGCTCGATCCCGGCGATCCCGGCGTAGATCGAGGGGATCGGCGGCGTCCCCGCCTGGAAGCGCCGTGCGGTCGGCGCCGGGGAGTAGTCGTGGATGTCCATCGCGAAGATGTCCTGATCGGCGAACCAGCCCGTCGCCGTCGGCCACGCCCGCTCGAACAGCTCGCGGCGGCAGTAGAAGAACGCGAGGCCGGCCGAGCCCAGCAGGTACTTGACCGTCCCGGCGGCGAGGAAGTCCACGCCGAGCTCCTTGACGTCGAGCGGCACCGAGCCGGCCGACTGGTAGGCGTCGAGCAGCACCAGCGCGCCCCGCTCGTGCGCGAGCCGAACGACCTCCTTGACGTCGATCATCTCGCCCGTGCGATACGAGACGTGCGTAATCGAGACGACGGCGGTGTCGTCGTCGATCGCCTGGTCGAAGCTGTCCAGCGGGACGTGCACGACCCGCGCGCCGCGCGACTCCTGCGCGTGCCAGATCTGGCCGACAGTCGGGAACTCGAGCTCGGTCGTGACGATCTTCGAGCGGCGTGCGTAGCGCAGGCCGCTCGCGAGCGCGCTGACGCCGGCCGAGAGGGACGTGGTGACGGCGATCTCGTCCGGCTCGGCTCCGACCAGCCGCGCGAACGCGGCCCGCGCCGCCTCCTCCCGCTCGACCCAGTACTCCCACGGCGCGCCCTTCTCCTCCCAGTCGCGCAGGTACTGCTCGTACGACTCCCGGACGGCGTCCGAGAGCGCGCCCTGGGAGCAGGAGTTGACGTAGACGAGGCGCTCGAAGATCGGGAAGCGGTGCCGGATGCGGTCCGGGAGCGGGCCGGCTGCTGTCGGTCTGGTCATCGGCGAGATGATCTCCGAACGTAGACTGGACGCCTGGCAGGACCGACGCAACAGAGAGACGGCGCCCTCCGTCTCGAGGTCTGGGGCAAGGGCGATCAGCCGCTACTCGAGCGGCTGTTGGCCGACCCGCAGATGACCGAACACCTCGGCGGGCCGGAGAGCAAGGAGAAGATCGCCGAGCGCCAGGCCCGCTACGAGCGCGCTGCCGACTCGGACACGACCCGCGTCTTCAAGGTGGTCGACGAGGCCACCGACGAGGCGGTCGGCTGGGTCGGCTACTGGGAGCGCCGTGGCGCGACCAGCAGGTCTTCGAGATCGGCTGGGCCGTGCTCCCGGAGTTCCAGGGACGCGGCATCGCCGGCCGGGCCACCGCGATGGCGATCGATGACGCCCGGTCGGCGGGAAAGCACCGGTACGTGCATGCGTTCCCCTCGGTCGACAACGCGCCGTCGAACGCGATCTGCCGAAAGCTCGGCTTCACGTTGCTCGAGGCGCTCGAGTTCGAGTATCCGAAGGGCCATTTCATGCTCTGCAACGACTGGCGCCTCGACCTCGAGACGCTAGCGGCCCAGGTAGGCCTTCTTCAGGTCCTCGTTCGCGAGCAGCCGCTTGGCGGTGTCGGCGAGGACGATCCGGCCCGTCTGGAGCACGTAGCCGCGGTCGGCGATCGAGAGCGAGACGTTCGCGTTCTGCTCGACGACGAGGACCGCGACGCCGGCCTCGTGCACCTGCTGGATGATCTCGAAGTTGCGCTCGACGAGGATCGGCGCAAGGCCCATCGACGGCTCGTCCATCAGCAGCAGCTTGGGCTGGGACATGAGCGCGCGGCCCATCGCGACCATCTGCTGCTCGCCCCCGGACAGCGTCCCCGCCAGCTGCTTGCGGCGGTCCTTCAGTACGGGGAAGAGCTCGAAGACGCGCTCGAGCGACTCGTCGAAGCCGTCCTTGCCGCGCAGGTACGCGCCCATCTCGAGGTTCTCGAGCACCGTCATCGGCGCGAACAGGCGCCGGTTCTCCGGCACGATCGCGATCCCGCGCGCGATGCGGTAGCTCGTCGTTCGCCCGGTGACGTCCTCGCCGTCCAGCTCGACCGCGCCGCGCCGCGGCCGGACGATGCCGAGGATCGTCTTCAGCGTCGTCGACTTGCCCGACGCGTTGCCGCCGAGCAGGCAGACGAGCTCGCCCTTCGCCGACCTCGAGCGACAGCTGCTGGAGGATGTGGATCTCGCCGTAGTAGGTGTCGACGTCCTTGAGCGCGAGCAGGGTCATGCCGCCCCCTGGAGCCCCAGGTACGCCTCGATCACGAGCGGGTTCTCGCTCACCTCCACGAACGAGCCCTCGGCGATCTTGACCCCGTGGTCGAGCGCGATCACGCGATCGGAGATGCCCTCGACGACGTGCATGTCGTGCTCGATCACGAGCACGGTGTAGCCGCCTTCGGTCCGCAGCCGGCCGATCAGCTCGGTCAGCTCCAGCGTCTCCGCCGGGTTCATTCCCGCGGCCGGCTCGTCGAGCAGGAGCAGCCGCGGGTTCGTCGCCATCGCGCGGGCGATCTCCAGGCGCCGCCGGTTCGCGTAGGAGAGGTTGTACGCCTGCTGGTCCATCCGGTAGCCGACGAGCCGGTCGCCGAAGAAGGCGAGCTTTTCCTCGGCCAGCGCCGCGATCTCGCGCTCCTCGCGGCGGGCGCGCGGCAGGCGGAAGATCGACTCGACGACGGTCGAGCGGGTGTGCCCGTACGCCGCCGCCATCACGTTCTCCTTCACGCTCATGTTCAGGAAGAGCCGCAGCGTCTGGAAGGTGCGCGCGATCCCGAGACAGGTGATCTTGTGCGGCGGCAGCCCGACGAGGTTCTCGCCCCTCGAAGCGGATCTCGCCCGAGTCGGGCTGGTAGATGCCGGTGACGAGGTTGAAGACGGTCGTCTTGCCTGCGCCGTTGGGGCCGATCAGGCTGACGATCTCGCCCTCGTCCACGTGCATGGTGAGCTTGTCCGCGACGGTCAGCCCGCCGAACGACTTCGTCACGTCGCGGAGCTCGAAGAGCGGCGCCTTGCTTCACACGATCTCCACCTTTGGCGTCCCGAGCAGCCCCTGCGGGCGGACGGTCATCAGGACGACGAGCAGGGCGCCGAAGAGGATCCAGCGCGCGACGGCGGGCTGCTCGACGAAGCTCGTCTCCCACACGATCGCCGAGAGGTACACGGTCGGGATCGTGAGCAGCGTCCGCCACCAGCCGTGCACGCGAGTCAGCGTCAGGACGAGCACGATGAGCGCGATGTAGGCGGCGTTGGCGAAGCGGTCGTGACCCGCGGGGATGATCACCCAGTCGGAGATCACGCCGGCCAGACGGCCGCCCTCGACGACGGCGCCGGAGTTCCACGAGGAGTCGATCGCGCCGGCGACGGCGTTGGCCGCGAAACCGAGCGCAACCACGCCGGCGAACACGACCCCGAGCCGCCACAACGGACGCACCGCGAGGAAGAGCATGAGCGCGATCAGGCCGTAGAAGAGGATGCGCGCGCTCGTCTGGGGGTTCTCGGGTGCGAGGAACTGGAAGGAGACGTTGATCACGATCGCGCCGAGGACGACGCCCGTCAGCGAGCCGATCCCGCCGAGGATCACGACGGCGTAGATCGTGATCAGGATCGGCAGGGCGAAGTTCCCCGACGTCACCGCCGTCAGCACGGCCGCGAAGATGCAGCCGGCGAGGCCGGCGATGCCCGCGCCGAACGCGAACGCCATCAGCTTCAGCCGGTTGACCGGCATGCTCATCGCCTCGGCGGCGAGCGGGTCTTCCCGCAGCGCCCGCCAGGCCCGGCCCGTCCGCGACTCGCTGAGGAAGTGGAGCCCGACGAGGACGAGGAGGACGACGCCGAGGATGAAGTAGTACTGCTGCGTCCTCGAGACGAGCTCGTAGCCGAAGATGTCGTTCGGGTCGATGTCGGCGATCCCGTTCGGCCCGCCGGTCAGGCCCATGCCGGCCACGGTCGGGTTGGCCGCGTTCACGAAGACGACGAAGGCCTGGCCGAAGAAGAGCGTCACGATCGCCAGGTAGTCGCCGAGCAGCCGGCGGGAGGGGATCCCGAGCACGAGGCCGAGCAGCGCCGTCGAGACGACGACGACCGGGATCGACAGCGCCGACGGCCAGTGGATCCCGTAGTGCTCGGAGGAGAGCAGGGCGTAGAAGTAGGCGCCGAAGCCGAACAGGGCGACGTAGCCGAGGTCGAGCAGCCCGGCGTAGCCGACGACGACGTTCAGGCCGAGGCCGAGCAGGATGTAGATCAGCGTGAAGATGCCGTAGGCGAAGAGGTCGCCGCGGCCCATCCACAGCGGGAGGGTGGCGGCGAGCGCGGCGAAGATCAGCAGGCGCGCCCAGGGCGGCACGACAGCGTCGATCCGCCGGGCGATCCCCGCGAAGCCGCCGCGGCGCTCGCGGCGGTCCTCGACGCTCGCGACCCAATCGTCGACGCCGACGCGGGGCGTGTCTCCGCCGGGTTCCATCAGACCTTCTGGAGCGCCCGCGTGCCGAGCAGGCCGCTGGGGCGGATCAGGAGGACGAGGATCAGGATCCCGAACACGGTCAGGTCGGCCCAGCGGCCGCCGAGGTAGCCGCCCGCGAAGGCCTCGGCGAGCCCGACGAGGAGGCCGCCGAGCATCGCGCCTGGGATGCTGCCGATGCCGCCGACGACGGCGGCGGTGAACCCCTTGAGCCCGGCGAGGAAGCCCATGAAGTGGAAGACCTGGCTGAAGAGCAGGCCGAACATGACCCCGGCGGCGCCGGCCAGCAGCGAGCCGATGAAGAAGGTCGACGCGATCACCCGGTCGGTGTCGATGCCCATCATCGCCGCGGCCTCGCGGTCGTACGAGGTCGCGCGCATCGCCTTCCCGAACTGCGTCTTGGCGACGAGCAGGGTCAGCGCGACCATCAGGCCGACCGTCGTCGCCAGCACGAGCAGCTGGACCAGCTGGACATTGACGTTGTTGACGACGAAGACCGGGTCCGTGAGCGGGCCCGGCTCGAAGAACTCCGGGTTGGCCGAGCCGAGCACGAACGAGTCGTAGCTGCGGAACTGCGCGCCGAACACGAGCAGCGCGCTGTTCTGGAGGAAGAACGAGACGCCGAGCGCGCTGATCAGCGGCGCAATCCGCGGCGCATCGCGTAACGGCCGGTAGGCGAAGCGCTCGATGACCACGCCGAGCAGGCCGGACGCGAGCATCGCGGCCAGGAACATGAGCACGATCAGCGGCGCGATCGCGATGTTCGGCGACAGCGGGCCGCCGAGCAGCGTCAGGACGCCGTAGCCGACGAACGCGCCGATCATGTAGACGTCGCCGTGGGCGAAGTTCAGCAGCTTGAGGATCCCGTAGACCATCGAGTACCCGAGCGCGATCAGCCCATACAGGCTCCCCAGCGTGATCCCGTTGACGAGCAGCTGGGTGAAGAGCTCGGAGTTGAAGGCGAGGGGGAGGTCCACAGGCCCGGAAGATTCTCAGAACGGCGTGCGGCCCATCGAGTTGATGGGCCGCACGCCTAGGTGATTCGCTACGAGTCGATCAGGAAACGCGGACGTAGCCGCCGCGGTTGTTGATCCGGTAGATCCCGAAGTTGGCCGGGGTCTCCATGTCGCCTCGGCCGAGCACGCCTCGGGGACGCTGGACGAACCTGATCGCGAACCCGAGCAGCGACTGCGCCCTGGGGATGCGCGTCTGGTTCACGAGCCGCCGGACCTCGGCGCGGGTCGCCTGCCCGTTCAAGCAGGCCTTGTCGATCGCCTTGCCGACCACGTCGGCCGCGGCATAGCTCGGGAGCCCGAAGAGCTCGCTCTTGCCGTTCCCGGGGCCCCGCCGGTAGGCGGCGATGACCGGGCTCGTCAGGTTGATCGGGAAGAACGACACGTACGAGCCCGGGATCCGGAAGTTGTCCGGGTCGAAGAGGCCGTCCGAGCCGAACAGCACCGCGTTCTTGCCCTGCTGCCGAAGTGCCTGGCCGAAGAGCTGGGCCTTCGGTGCCAGCTGCCACGGGATGTAGACGGACTGCGTGTTCGCCGGGATTCGGGCGGCGAGTGACGAGAAGTCCGTCGTGTCGGCCTCGTTCACCGACTCACGCTGAACGTTCACGCCGGCACCGCGGAGAATTCCCTGCACGGTGTCGGAGAGACCGGTGCTGTACGTGTTCTG
Organism: uncultured Actinomycetes bacterium; assembly: GCA_963764595.1. Taxonomy (GTDB): domain Bacteria; phylum Actinomycetota; class Thermoleophilia; order Gaiellales; family Gaiellaceae; genus JACDAN01. Next base: position 36,585 of record CAVXTG010000002.1, read on the forward strand.
CGCGTCCACGATCGCGACGCGTGAGTGACGCAGGGTTCCCCGGATGTAGTTCGCGACCCGCGGGCCCTGCTGGTCGTCGTTCGGGACGACGCGGAAGAAGTACCCGCGCGCCCGGCCGTTGGTCGTCAGGCTCGTCCGCGTCGCGGAGCCCGAGACGAACGCGAGCCCGCCGCGACGCAGCGGCGCGATCGAGACCTGAACCTCCTGGCTCCCCGCCGGCCCGACCATGCCGAGGACCTGCGAGTTGGACGCAAGCCGCTCGGCGACCTGGATCGCCTGCGCGGTGTCCGGGAGCTGCGTGTCACCCTGGACGACGCGGAACTTCGTCCGGCGATGAGTGGCGTTGTAGCGCGTTACCCAGTAGCGGGCCCACCGGAGCTGCTGCGAGCCGATCGAGGCCGCAGGGCCGGTGATGGGCGCGGCGACCCCAAGCGACCGCGTCCGCCCACAGGTGATCAGTGCCGTGTCGCTCGACGTCGGGGCCTTGGCCGCCGTCGTCGAGCCCCCCGCGGTGCCGGCGGCGACGGCGAGTGTCGCCAGCGCCGCGAGCCCCGCGAGGGCCGCAGGTAGAAGCTTTCTCATCCTTCCTCCTTCTTTCTTTGCACGATTCTTGGTCATTCTGACTCAGTCGCCCTCGAGGCGGGATCGCCTGAGGGATGAAACACACCTAGTACTCGCATCGACCCCTTTCCGGTGTTCTCTAAGCAGTGCTCGACGAGCGGTGGGAGGTGCATGGCTGACCCAGGCCCGATCGCAGTCTCCTGTCCGCCGAGGTGGAGCGTTCCTTCTCCATCGATTACATAGACGATTTCGTCGTAAGAATGGCTGTGCATCGGTGCGCGCCCCGGTGGGATCACGCCGACGAACTGCGTCACGTCGGGGCAGCCGACGTCCTGGTTGACGAGGTACCGGAACTCCCGGTCGGCACCGGCCTCGAGCGGCGGCTGGTCGGCGTACCGGACCGTGCGGCGTTCCGGCGCGGCCGCCGAATTCGTCTCCTGCGGCGCGGAGACGACGACGATCATGAGCTCCGCGGGGCCAGGGTTCTCGACCTCGTAGCCCTCGCCGGAGACCACGTACGCGCCCATCCCGGGCTCGAGCGCGTGCTCTGCGCCGCCGACGTGGAGCGTGCCCACCCCGGACGCGACGTAGAGGAGCTCCTGCCGACCCGCGAGGCTCCGCGGCTGCGACCGGCCCGGCGCGAACCGCATCACGTACTGCTCCAGGTGCTCGGACCCGTCGCTCGAGTCGATCGTCACCTCTAGGGTCGCCGTGTCGATCGCTCGACCACCTCCTCGACGTGCGACGGGATGTCATCCACGTCCCAGATCTCCTCGACGACCCCGTTTTCGTCCACGAGCACGGTGACGCGCTTCGCAAACTCCCCGTACTCCCCGTAGGCTTCATCAGCCCGAGCCTCGTCGTGAGCTCGCCGCCTTCGTCGGAGACGAGTGGAAACTCGAGGCCGCAGTCCTGCGCGAACGCCTCGTTCTCGCCCGCCGAGTCGATGCTGACTCCGACGACCCGGATCCCGGCCTCCCGCAGGCTGGTCGTAGCGGCGATTGAACTCGCGGGCTTCGAGCGTGCAGCCCTCGGTCCCGGCCTTCGGGTAGAACCAGACGACGAGCGGCCCGTTCTCGTCCGGGAGGCCGAGCTCGTCGACGGGGAAGCGGTCGCCGACCTTCACAGCGCAATTCTCGCACTATGCGAGGATCGGCTTCGATGGCACCGCCGTTCCGCATCGGGGTCATGCAGCTGACGATGGAGCCGCTCGACGAGATGATCGAGTCGGCGCGGGTCATGGATGAGGCCGGAATGGACACGGTCTGGCTGGCCGAGGCCTACCCCTGGTGGCGCAAGCACGGGATGGAGGCGCGCTCGTCGACCGTCGTCTCGGCGCTGATGGCCCGCGAGACGAAGCGGCTCGACGATCGGCTGGGGAATCATCTCGCCCTTCACGCGCCACCCGGTGCAGGCGGCGATGGACGCCCGGGTCGTCCAGGAGGCGGCGGGCCCCGACCGGTTCCTGCTCGGGTTCGGAACCTCGAAGATCTTCCTCAACAACACGAACCAGCAGACGAACCGTACGCTCGGCCCGATGCGCGACGCGGTCACGATCGTCAGGGGCGTGCTCTCGGGCGAGGCCTTTCGGTACGACGGGGACACCTGGAGCGCGGACGTCCCGCCGCTGCAGCCGGACGCCGAGACGCCGAGGGCGGTGCCGCCGGTCTACGTGGCCGCGACGGCGCCCAAGATGCAGGCGCTCGCCGGCGAGATCGCGGACGGCTGCCTGACGCCGTCGATCACGACGCCCGCGTTCGTCCGGTATACGCGCGAGAACGTGGGACGGGACATCGACATCGGCTGCACGATCGTCGCCTCGATCGCGGAGGACCGGGACGAGGGTCGCGACGGCGCGCGGGAGATCGCCGGCATGTACCTCGCGAACAAGGTTCAGAACATCCAGGGCGCCGCCGACACGCTGCTCGACCTCGCCGGGATCGACCAGGAGGAGATCCGGCCCGTCGCCGAGGCGATGGAGCGGGGCGGCCGGCTGGCGGCGAAGGAGGAGGTGAGGGACGAGTTGCTGGACAAGTGCAAGCCAATCGCGGGAACACCGGCGGACTGCATCGAGGCGATCGAGGAGTACCGGGACGCCGGCTGCACCCACGTGATGCTCGAGCTCTGGGGCGACCGGCGGCACGAGCAGATCCGGCTGTTCGGCGAGCGGGTGCTTCCGGAGGTCCGCCCCTAGATGGCGACGATCACGGTCAACGGTTACGGCGAGGTCTCGGTGCCACCCGACGAGGGGACGCTGACGTTCAGCGTGGAGTCCGTCGCCGCGACGCCGCGTGAGGCGATGTCCGAGGTGGCGGAGCAGGCGCGGGCGCTCATCGGGCTCCTCGACGAGCTCGACATCTCGGCCGCGAAGCGGTCCACGACCGGCGTGCTCGTCTCGGAGGCGGGTGACTACGACCAGCAGGGGCGCTGGCAGCACCGCGGCTTCCGGGCCGCGGAGAGCCTGACTGTCGCAGCCGCTCCGGAAGCGCTCGGCGACCTCATCGGCGGCGCGGTCGAGCGGGCCAAGGCTCGCGTGGACGGGCCCCGCTGGCAGGTGGCCGCGGACAACCCGGCCCGCAAGCAGGCGGTGCAGGCCGCCGCCGAGAACGCGCGCGAGCGAGCGGAGGCCGTGGCCGCCGGCCTCGGCGTCCGCGTCGGCGCGGTCGTCGAGGCCAAGGAGGAGGCCGCATACCACCCAGTGCCGAGACAGGTGGCGTTCGGAGCGAGGATGGAAGCCGCCGCGCCGCCGATCGAGGCGGGCGAGGCGGTCGTCGCCTGCACGATCACGGTCTCGTTCCAGGTCGAGCCGGCGTGATCGACGAGCGGCGGCTGGTCGACCTCGCGCTGAGGCTGGTCTCGACGCCGTCGTTCACGGGCTCGGAGGAGGCATGCGCGTGGGAGATGGCGCGGGAGCTCGACCAGCTCGGGCTCCAGGTGATGTGGCAGCAGGTCGAGGACGGGCGGGCGAACGTGGTCGGGACGTGGCCGGGTGAGGGCGGCGGGCCGACGCTGATGTTCAACGGGCACCTCGACACGTCGTACTCGGGCGAGGAGCCGTGGCTGCGCGACATTCCGGGGTTCAGGCCGGAGGGGTTCGAACGCGACGGCCGGATCTACGGGCTCGGGATCTCGAACATGAAGGGCGCGCTGGCCGCGTACGTCGAAGCTGTCCGGTCGCTGATCGAGGACGCCGTGCGGTTGCGGGGCGACGTGATCGTCGCGGCGGTATGCGGCGAGATCGAGAAGACGCAGCAGGGTGACGCCCAGGGCGCCGAGTACCGCGGCTATGCCGCGGGCTCGCGGTACCTCGTCGGTCACGGCGGGGCCGCCGACGTCTGCATCCTCGGGGAGCCGACCGAGAACAAGCTCGTCCTCGCGCACTTCGGGACGCTCTGGCTGCGGCTGCGCGTGCGCGGCCCGTTCGTGCACACGGCGTTCTCGCTGGGCCGGCTCGAGGAGAACTCGATCGTGCGCATGCGCAACGTGCTCGACCGGGTGCTCGGCTGGCTGCCCGAGTGGGAGGAGGAGATGTCGTACGGCGACGTGCGCGGCGTCGGCTCGATCGGCGCGATCCAGGGCGGCTTCGGGTGGCGGGCGTCGAGGACGCCGCACGCCACCGACCTCTTCCTCGACCTGCGGGTGCCGCCGGACGTGCCGATGGCGGACGCGCGTCGGAAGGCACTCGAGTTCGCGCGGGGGCTCGAGGACGTGGAGACGGAGGTCTACGTGACGGCGCCCGGGGCGGAGATCGAGGAGAGCCATCCTCTGGTCGCGGCGGTGGCAGCGGCACACGAGGAGGTGTTCGGCTCTCCAGCCGGAGCGCGACGTGACCCGCTGGTTCTCCGATGCCTCGGTGCTGACGCGTTACGGGATCGCGACGCTCAACTACGGCGCGTCGTCGGGGCTCCCGGATCCGGATCTCGGCGAGAACCTGGAGATCGAGGGGCTCGTCAAGACCGCGGACGTCTACGCGCGGGCGGCCCAGAAGGTCTGCGGCGTTGCCTGAGGACTGCCTGATCTGCCGCGAGCAGCGCGGTGACGTCGAACTGCCCGGCGGGCCGCTCTGGGACGGCAAGCACGTCGTCGGGTTCCACGTTCCCCCGATCGAGGAGAACCCTCGCCCGTACCTCGGCCACCTGCTGATCACGCCGCGGAGACACGTCCCCGGCCTCGAGGATCTGAGCGACGAGGAGGCGGCAACGCTCGGCATCGCCATGGCCCGGATCGCACGGGCGATGCGGCAGACGCTCGACCTCGAGCGGGTCTACAGCGCGGTCATCGGCCACGATGTTCCGCACCTGCACGTACATCTCGTCCCGCGCTACGGCGGCACGCCGGCCGAGGTCGCCTGGGTCGCGGTGGACGAGTGGGAGGGCTCGCCCCACGGCGATGCTCAGGAGATCGCGGAGCTCGTCAACCTCCTCCGAGAGAAGATCGGCACATGAAGCTCGTCACGTACGACGGGGGCAAGGTCGGTCGGGTCGACGGTGAGGAGATCGTGCGGCTCGACGTCGACGACATGCGGACGTACTTCGAGCGCGGCGGCGCCGACGACGCCGACGAGCGCCGCGCGCTGGCCGACGCCGACCTCGAGGCGCCGATCGTCCCGAAGAAGTTCCTCCACACGGCCGGGAACTTCCGGGAGCACGAGGAGGAGTCGAAGCGCGTCGCGTGGTCGCACGCGATCGCGCCGTGGATCGTGTTCTTCCAGAACGTCGACGCGATCGTCGGGCCGGACGAGCCGGTCGTCTACCCCGAGCACCTGACCGAGGAGCTCGACTACGAGCTGGAGCTCGCCGTCGTGATCGGGAAGCCCGGGAAGTGGTTCTCGGCCGAGGAGGCGATGGACTACGTCGCCGGTTACGTGATCTTCAACGACATCACGGCGCGTGACATCCAGCGGCGCGAGATGGAGTCGGGCGTCTTCTCGTTTTGCAAGGCGATCGACACGTTCTGTCCGCTCGGGCCGTGGATCGTCACCGCCGGTGAGATCCCCGACCCGCACGACCTCGCGATGGAGCTGCGCGTGAACGGCGAGGTGCGGCAGACGTCGCACTCGGGCCGGATGTCGGTGACGATCCCGGAGATCCTGGCGCACTACTCACCGCTCGGCTACAGCGCGGGGGACGTGGTCTCGACCGGAACGGTCAGCGGCGTCGCGGGCTTCAGCGAGGATGCCGCGGCGCTGTACCTGAAGCCGGGCGACGTGATGGAGGCGGAGATCGAGCGCATCGGCGTGCTGCGGAATCCCGTGGTCTCGTGGGAGGAGGCGCACGGCGAGCCGGCGCCGCCGCGGGTGCGGTGGTAGGCGTCCTTCCCGGAACCGGGTGCCCACCACCCCCGCCCACCTACAGGGTAGGGCTGAGACTCATACGTGTCTGTGACGGGACCGCGTCGAAAGTGTGTCGCCCGCGCGCCGACCACGGATGAGCTGGCCGCGGGACGACGAGAAGCTCGACCGCGTCCGCGCGCTCGTGGCGGACCAGGACCTCGACGCGCTCGTCGTCCGCGCACCCGACAACGTCCTCTACCTGACCAACTTCTGGGGCATGAAGGGCTACGAGGCCGTCGTCTTCCCACGCGAAGGCGAGCCGACGCTGATCTGCCTCGAGGCGTCCGCCGATGACGCCGCCGACACCGCGTGGACCGACGACGTTCGCCTCTTCCGCGGCTACGACGAGCGCGATCCGCGCCCACCGCAGGCCCGCGCGCTCGAGCTCTCGATCGAGGCCGCGAAACCCCATGAGCGCGTGGCCGTCGAGCTCTCCCTGGGAACGCAAGCCTCCGACCGCATGGTCGGCGAGCCGACCACCTACACCCGGGCCTGGTTCGACGCCTGGCCGGCCGCCGCGCGACGCCACGCCGCTCCTGGCCGCAAGCCCGCGCCGTCAAGACCGCGCAGGAGCTCGAGCGCATGCGGCTTGCGAACGAGATCGCCGCCGCTGCGATGGAGCATGTCCGCGGCAAGCTCCGTCCCGGCATGAAGGAGAGCGAGGCGGCCGCGCTCTGGAACGGCTACGTCCACGCCCACGGCACGGGCTGGAACGGCAAGGTTGCGCTCGCCCACGGGTTCTCGCTCGTCTGGTCGGGCCCGGGCATCCGCACCTTCACGGCGACCGGCGACCGCCCGGTGCAAGAGCACGAGCCCACCCTCTTCGAGATCTGGGTCTGCGCCGACGGCTACTGGTGCGACCACACGAAGAACCTCTGTCCCGGCGACCTCAGCCCCGAATACCAGCGCCTGCTCGAGGACCTGACCACGGTCTACGAACGCGCGATCGATCACTGCCGGCCCGGCGCCGGTCTCGACGAGCTCGACCGGCTCATCCGCGAGGGGATCGCCGAAGCCGGCTACCCGGGCCAGCCGTCCCACCCCGTCGCACACGGTGTCGGAGCGAGGGCGCACGAACCTCCGTACGCGCACCAGGCCGCGCCTGCGACGATCGAGGAGGGCATGGTGCTGGCGATCGAACCGGGGGCGTACTGGGAGGGCGGCGGCGGCCTGCGGCTGGAGGACAACTTCCTGATCACGGCCGACGGTGCCGAGAGGCTGTCGCCGTTCCCGGACGGGGTCGTGCGGTGATCTGGACCGGCGAACTGAACCGGCCGCACGAGCTCGCCGCGAAGGTCGGGTTCTACGACACGACGCTCCGCGACGGCGAGCAGACCGTCGGCGTCGTGCTCATGCCCGAGGAGAAGCTCGAGATCGCCCGAGCGCTTTCGGAGGCCGGCGTCGAGCGGATCGAGGCCGGCTTCCCGCGTGTCTCCCAGGACGACTGGGAGGCCGTGCGGCTGATCTCCGAGGCCGCGCTCGACGCCGAGATCTGGGGCTTTTCGCGCGCAGTTCGCGCCGACGTCGAGGCGCTCGTCGAGCTGGGAGTGGGGGCGAGCGTCGTCGAGTCGCCGATCTCGGAGCTCAAGCTCCACGCTCTCGGAGTCTCCCGCGAGGACATGCTCGGCCGCATCCGCGAGGCCGTCGCCTTCGCCGCCGGCAGCGGGATCCGCGTCGCCTACTTCGGCGTCGACTCCACCCGCGCCGAGCCGGACTTCTACGACGCGGCCTACTCTGCGGCCGTCGAGGCCGGCGCCTCCGAGGCCGTGGTCGTCGACACGATCGGCGTCGCGGGGCCGGAAGCGGTCGCCGACCTCGTCGGCCGGACGCGAGACCTCCTCGGCCCGGAGATCCCGATCCACTTCCACGGCCACAACGACTTCGGCCTCGCGACCGCGAACGCCGTCGCCGCTGTCCGCGCAGGTGCGCAGTGGATCCACGGGACGGTGAACGGGATGGGCGAGCGCGCCGGAAACGCGAACCTCGGCGAGGTCGCGCTCGCGCTGCGCGCCGTCTACGGCGTCGAGACCGCGCTCGACCTCGGCCGCGCCCGTGTCATGGCCGACCGCGTCCGCGAGCTCTCCGGCTACGCGCTCGAGCCGTGGAAGCCGCTCGTCGGCGAGAACCTCTTCCGCCGCGAGAGCGGCGCGGTCGCGAGCCAGTTCCACGATCCGCCGTCGATCGAGCCGTACTCGTCGGAGCTCGTCGCGGCCGACCGCGGGATCGTGCTGGGCAAGAAGAGCGGCATCGACTCGATCAGGATCAAGTGCGAGGAGCTCGGGCTCGACGTGCCCGCGGAGGAGCAACGCCGGCTGCTCGAGGCCGTCAAGAAGCTCGGAACCGACAAGCGAGGGCTGGTTACGGACGACGAGTTCCGTCAGCTCGTCTCGGAAGGAGGAACGTCATGAGCCACCATCGCGAACTGCTGAATCCAGCGGATCTGCATCCCGCCCCCGGCTTCAGCCACGTCGCGATCGCCCAGGGCGCGAAGGTCGTCCACTTCGCCGGCCAGCTCGGCATCGGCCAGGACTTCTCGCTGCTGGCCGAGGACCTGCAGGGTCAGACCGCGGGCGCGATGCAGAACCTCAAGGTGGCGATGGACGCCGCCGGTGTCGGCTGGGACGACATCGTGCGGCGGACGATCTACACCACCCAGCCGACCGAGTACGAGACGATCACGCGGGCGATCGACGAGGTCACCGGCGGCGCGGAGCATCCGGCGCAGACGATCGTCGGCATCACCGGCCTGGCCGTCCCCGGCTGCTTGATCGAGATCGAGTGCACGGCGGTCCTCGCCTGAACGCCGCCTACGACGCGGTCGTCATCGGGAGCGGCGTCAACTCGCTCGCATGCGCGGCGCTCCTCGCCCGCGGCGGTTGGGGCGTCGCCGTCCTGGAGCGGGAGGACGAGCTCGGCGGCGCGGTCAGGACCGCCGAGCTAACGGAGCCCGGGTACCTCCACGACGTCTTCAGCGGCTGGCACCCGCTCTGGGTCGGGGGAGCGGCGCACGCCGAGCTGGGGGACGACCTGGCGCGTCACGGGCTCGAGTACCTGAACACCGACCATCCGACGGCGACGCTCTATCCCGACGGCGAGGCCGCCTTCCTGCTGCGAAGCGCGGAGGCGAACGCCGCGGAGCTCGACCGTCACGCGGCGGGAGACGGCGGGGCCTGGGGCCGAACGCTCGAGGCGTTCTTCCCGAACGCCGACCTCGCCTTCGGCGTGTTCGGGACCGAGCTCTGGTCGACCGCCGGGCTCGGCCTCGGCGCGAAGGCGTACCGGCGGCTCGGGCGGCGCGGAACCGCCGAGCTCGTCGGCGAGCTGCTCGTCTCGAGCCGCGACTGGCTGACCGAGACGTTTCGGTCGGAGCGGGCCCGCGGTCTGCTTGCGCCCTGGGTGCTGCACACCGGCCTCGGCCCGGACGCCGCCGCCTCCGGCTTCATGACCCAGGTGATCGCCGTCGCAGTTCAGGAGGGCGGGATGCCGGTTCCGCGCGGCGGTGGCGCGCGCCTCGTCGACGCCCTCGTCGCGCTGATCCGGGAGCACGGCGGCCTCGTGGAGACGAGCCGCGACGTCGACGAGGTGCTGGTGGAAAGCGGCTCGGCAGTAGGCGTCCGCCTTGCCGACGGCGAGACAATTCGCGCCGACCGTGCGGTGATCGCCAACGTCACGCCGACGCAGCTCTACGGGCGCCTGCTGCCCGACGGCGCGGTGCCCGATCCGATCGCCGAGCGGGGAAGGCGGTTCCGCTACGGGCGCGCCGACATGCAGATCCACTTCGCCCTCTCCGAACCGCCGCGCTGGGAGGGGGACGAGCGGCTGGCCCGAACCGCGATCGTCCACCTGACGCCCGGGCTCGACGGCGTCTCCCGGGCGGTGAACGAGGCGGACAGAGGGTTGTTGCCGACAGAGGCAACAGTCGTCGTCGGCCAACCGCATGACGATGGATCCGAGCCGCGCGCCCGACGGCGCCGGACTGCTGTGGATCCAGCTCCAGGAGCTTCCGTGGCGCGTACAGGGCGACGCCGCCGGCGAGCTCGACGTCGGCGACGGGAGCTGGACCGAAGCACTGCGCGAGCGGTACGCCGATCGGATCCAGGCGCGGATCGCGCGGCACATACCCAACCTGGACTCGGCCATCCGCAAGCGCGTCGTCCTCTCGCCGGCCGACCTCCAGGCCGCGAACATCAACCTCTTGAACGGCGATCCGTACTCGGGCTCCCTCGCGCTCGACCAGAACTTCCTCTGGCGCCCGTTCCCCGCGAGCCCGGGCCACGCGACCGCGGTCGACCGGCTCTGGCACATCGGGGCCAGCACGCATCCGGGCCCCGGCCTCGGCGCGGGCTCGGGGACACTCGTGGCCAAGCAGCTGCTCGAGCCGCCGCTGCCCGCCCGCGCGCTCGCACGCGCGCGCCGCCTCGTCCGCCGCTGATGCCGCGCTACTCGATCTCGCAGATCACGACCGTCGGCCAGTCGTTCGCCGACGATCTCGACGCGTACCGCGCCGCCGGTGCCGAGGGGATCGGGATCTGGGAGATGAAGCTCGCCGGCGACTCGCTCGAGCGCTTTCGCGCGAGCGGGCTCGAGGCGGCCGCAGCCGTCCCCGGGGTTCCCTCGATCCTCCCGCTGCCGCTGATGGAGGGGCCTGCCGATCCGGCAGAGCGCGTCGAGGCGATCCGGGCCGGAATCCGGCGGCTCGCGCCGTTCGGCCCCACGTGCGTCCTGTTCCTGACCGGGCCGGGAGACGACCGTGAGACGGTAATCGAGGGCATCCGCGCGATCGCCGACGAGGGCGGCCGCGCCGGGGTCCGCGTCGCGCTCGAGCCGATCCAGCGCGAGTTCGCCCACTTCTGGACGATGCCGACGTCGCTGGACGAGGCCGCCGAGCTGCTCGACGAAGCGCAGCGACCCGATGTGGGGATCGTCTACGACGTCTGGCACCTCTGGAACCAGCCCCTCGAGCAGATCGAGCGTCATCGCGACCGCATCGCGGCGGTGCACGTCTCCGACTGGCGTGAGCCGACGAGGAACACGAACGATCGCGTGCTGCCGGGCGAGGGGGTCGTGCAGTTCGGCCCGATCCTCGAGGCGTTGCGCTGGGACGGGCTCTACGACCTCGAGATCTTCTCGGACAGCGAGCTGCCGGGCTCGCTCTGGCGCGACGACCCGCGCGAGCTCGCACGCCGCGGAGTGGAGGCGCTATCCAGCGTGTGTGCGTAGTCGGCGGAGGCGTGATCGGCAGCCTCTACGCGGCGCACCTCGCGCGCGTCGCCGATGTCTCGGTCCTCTGCCGGCGCGAGGAGCATGCGCGCGCGCTCGAGGAGCACGGCCTGCGCGTGTCGGGCCGCCACGACTTCACCGCCGAGCTTCGGGCCGCCACCGACCCCGACGAGCTCCCGGAGGCCGAGCTCGCGATCATCGCGACGAAGACGACGGAGCTCGACGCCGCCGCGGCCCGCCTGCAGGGACACTGGTCCGATGCCGCCGTCATGACCGTTCAGAACGGGCTCGGCGCCGAGGAGATCGTCCGGCAGCACGGGGACTGGACGCTGATCTCGGCGGTCACGTTCATGAGCGGGACGCGCCACGCCGACACCCACGTCGAGTACATCCTCGACACCGAGACCTGGCTCGGGCCCTACGGCGGCGCGCCGCAGGCCCTGGTCGACGAGACGGCCGCGCTGCTCGTCGAGTCGGGACTGAAGGCGAAGGCGTTCGAGGACCTGCGGCCGGCGCAGTGGTCGAAGCTGATCTTCAACTCGACCGTCAACTCCGTCGCGGCGCTCACCGGCCTCCCGCACGACCCGCACTTCGCCGAGCGGGACCGGCTCGAGCAGCTCGGCCACCTCGTCTATGACCTGATGGAGGAGGGGAAACGCGTCGCGGCCGCAGCGGGCGTCGAGCTGCACGAGGACCCGTGGGAGATGAACGTCCTCGCGACCCAGCGAGGAAGTCGGCACTACCCGTCGATGCTGGAGGACGTCGAGGCCCGCCGGCCGACCGAGGTCGACCAGATCACCGGCGCACTCGTCCGCGAGGCCGAGCGGCTCGGCGTCGACGTTCCGCTTCAGACGGCGATGTACCGGCTCGTCAAGGCGCGGGAGGCGTCGTGGGCCGATTGACCCGCCTCGGTCGAAAGTTCAATATCTGGCTCCCAACGTAATGCGGGAGGAGTGAGGATGCACCAGAGAGGGTCTAGAAGGTGGGGTGCCGCTGCGGCGCTCCTGATCGCGGCTGTCACGGTCGCGGCGCTCGCGGGAGCGAGCAGGAACACGTCGGCCGCGACGCGGCCGGCAGTCGTGATCGGATGGGCCTATGACAGCAAGGGGCAGATGGCGCCGTTCGACGGCCCGGCCCTGGCGGCCGCACGGATCCACGTGCGGAACCTGAACAGGCGGGGCGGCCGGCAGATTCGGATCGTCACGTGCGACACGAACAACAACAACCCGGCCCGCGCGAAGACCTGCGCGCGGAATCTCCTCGGCCAGGGCGCGCACGTGATCTTCGTGACGTGCGACGTCGACTTTGCGACCCCGGTCGTCCAGGAGGCGATCAACCGCGGCAAGCTCGCGATCGCTCCCTGCATCGGGACGGATCAGATGGGACCGAAGCGCTTCGGGCGCGCCAAGGGCAGACTCGCCTTCAGCTTCGGCAACGTCGCGCAGGACGAGGGCTCGGCGATGGCCGAGTACGCGATCAGGCGTGGCTGGCGGACTGCGGGGCTCGGCACGAACACCCTGCTCGTCTACTTCAGGAACGTCGTCCAGGCGTTCGAGAAGCGCTACACGCAGCTCGGCGGTCGGATCGTCGGCCGCGAGAGCTATTCGACCGGTGCGAACAACGTCCAGGCAGCGGTCACACGGCTGAACCAGCGCCGTGCGGCCGTCTACGTGACGTCGACGGCGTTCGGCGAGCTGCCGGCGTTCGTCTCCGGGTTCCGCTCGCTCGGCAACCAGACGCCGGTGCTCAACTCGTGGGCCGGCGACGGGACGTACTGGGTGACGCAGAACCCGCAGATCTCCAACTACTACGCGGTCACGTTCGCGTCCGTGTTCGGGGACGATCCGAACGCGGCCGTTCGGCGCCTCGCGACTCAGGTCAAGGCCGCGACCGGCGGGTTCGTCACCGGCCCGGCCGCGGTTGACGGCGTGATGGCTGCGGTGCGGCGGTCCGGCGGCTCGACCCAGGGCTCGGCGCTCGCAACGCAGCTCGAGCGGTTCAAGAAGGTGCCGACGATCTCGGGGCGGGTCAGCTTCTCCCGCTCGCTGCACACGGTGTTCGGGCGCCAGTACCGGGTCATTCAGGTGCAAAACAACCGCGGCCGCCGCGTCGGACTGGTGACGGCCAAGGTCGTTCCGAAGCTCTAGATGGAGGACGTCTGGGAGGCCCGGGGACGCGCTCCGGGCCTCCTCCGTCTCGCGGTCGTTCGAGGGCGTCCGCGCGCTCGAAGACGTCACGCTGACGCTGCACCGGCACGAAGTCGTCGGGCTGATCGGCCCGAACGGCGCCGGCAAGTCGACGCTCGTCAACGTGCTCACCGGCTTCGATCGCCCGACGGAGGGCTGGGTCGAGCTTGCGGGTCGCCGGATCACGCGCTGGAGCGCCCACCGTCGCGCGCGGGCCGGTCTCGCCCGGACGTTCCAGCACAGCCGCTCGTTCCGGGACCTGTCCGTGCGGGAGAACGTCGAGGTCGCCGCCCTCGGGGCCGGCGCGGGGCCGAGGAACGCGCGGCGCCGGGCAGACGAGCTGCTCGAGCTACTCGGCCTCGAAGCGCAGGCGGACGCGCCGGCCGGGGTGCTCGCGCACGGCGACGAACGGCGCCTGGGAGTCGCCCGCGCGCTCGCAACGGAGCCGCGCTTCGTGCTCATGGACGAGCCGGCGGCCGGCCTGCCCGAGGCCGAGGTGCCCGAGTTCGCGGGCGTCGTGCGGTCGGTCCGGGACGACCACGAGGCCGGCGTGCTCCTGATCGACCACAACATGGCGCTCGTGATGAGCGTCTGCGACCGCATCCAGGTGCTCGACCAGGGCCGCACGCTCGCCGAGGGAACCCCTGCCGAGATTCGCGGCAACCTCGACGTCGCCGCCGCCTACCTCGGGGAGACCGCGGTCGCGGAGGAAGACGATGGCTGAGCCGGCCCTGTCCGTCGAAGGGCTGGAGGTCCGCTACGGCGCGGTCACTGCCGTCCGGAACGTGTCGTTCGAGGTCGCGAAGGGCGAGATCGTCGGGTTGATCGGGCCGAACGGCGCGGGCAAGTCCACGACGCTCCACGCGATCATGGGGCTCCAGCCAGCGCGGAGCGGCGCCGTCAGGCTGGCAGGCACGCCGGTGCTGGGCCGCTCGCCGGAGACGATCGCCCAGGCGGGCGTGGGTCTCGTCCCGGAAGGGCGCCGGATCTTCGCCGACTTCACCGTCGAGGAGAACCTGCGACTGGGACTGGCGGCTCGCCGCGGGCGGAACGGCAAGAGCGCGCTCGCGGGAGCCTACGAGCTCTTCCCCGTGCTGCACGAGTTCCGGCGGCGCCATGCCGGCCTGCTCTCGGGCGGCCAGCAGCAGCAGCTGGCGATTGCGCGGGCGCTCGTCGCGGAGCCCGAGGTGCTGCTGCTGGACGAGCCGTCGCTCGGGCTCGCTCCCGGTCTCGTCGACGACGTCTTCTCGGCGCTCGCCGACATCCGCGACCGCGGCTTCGCCGTCCTGCTCGTCGAGCAGCGCGCCCAGCGCACCGTCGCGCTCGCCGACCGGACGCACGTCCTCGCGAACGGCGAGCTGCGTCTGACGCTCAGTCCGGCCGACGCCGAGGACACCGAGAAGATGATCGCCGCCTATCTCGCCGGATGATGGCTGCTCTCGTCGCGGCACTCGACGCACAGACGCTCGCCGACTCGGTCGGCCTCGGCGCCGTCTACGCGTTGATGGCGGTCGGCATCGGTCTCGTCTTCGGCGTCCTGCGCGTCGTCAACTTCGCCTACGGCCAGCTGATCATGGCCGGTGCGTACACGCTTGCCTTCACGGCGCATTGGCGCGTCGCGTGGAGCATCGTCGCCTGCGTCCTCGTCGTCGTCGCTCTCTCGCTCGTCATGGAGCGCGCGGTCTTCCGACCCCTGCGCGGAGCCTCGCCGGCGGTGATGCTCGTGACCACCTTCGCGATCGCATTCATGCTCCAGGCTGTCGCGCTGCTCGTTGACCTCAGAGACAACACCATCGGCGAGATCGCCACGTCGCTCGCGCCGCTCAACCAGGCGATCACGGTCGCCGGCGTGGAGGTCCGCAAGATCACGATCGTCGCGGTCGTGGTCGCCGCCGTCGCGCTAGGGCTGCTCGCGCTGCTTCTGCTGCGCACGACGATCGGGCTGCACATGCGCGCCGCGGCCGCCGATTTTCCGACCGCTCGGATGCTCGGCGTGCACGCGAACCGCGTCATCGCCTTCGCTGTGCTGCTCTCCGGCCTCCTCGCCGCGACCGTCTCCGTGCTCCTCACCGTTCAGTTCCCCTTCGTCGGGCCCGATTTCGCGCTTCGCGAGACGATCGTCGTTCTCGTCGGCGTCGTGGTCGGCGGAATCGACCGACTGTGGACCGCGACGCTCGGCGGCTTCGCGATCGGCTTCGCGACCGGCGTCATCAACGGCGCTCTGCCAACGGAGCAGACCGTCTTCCTGCCGTCGGCCGTCTTCGGGCTCGTCATCCTCGTGCTTCTCCTGCGCCCCGCGGGCCTGTTCGCGTGGGGGCGGCCGGCCGTGGAGCGGGTGTGAGGCGTCTCCTCGAGCCGCTCGTCCAGCTGGCGGCGCCCGCTGTCTTGGTCATCGCGGTCGGCATCGGCTCGACGCTCGTCTCGTCGGTCGAACGAGATCTACTTCCTGAACGCCCTCGTCTCGGTCGCAATCGTCGTCGCGATCTACGTCTTCATCGGCAACTCTGGCGTCCTCTCGTTCGGTCAGATCAGCTTCGTCGCCGTCGGCGCGTTCGCGGCGGGCGTGATGACGATCCCGCTGGAGTCGAAGACGGGCGTCCTGCCGGAGCTGTTTCCGATCCTGCGCGACCACACCGTCGGCAACATCGTCTCGCTCCTGCTCGGAGCCGCGGCCGGCGGCGTCTTCGCGCTCCTCGTCGGACTGCCGCTGATGCGGCTCTCGGGTCTCGCCGCCGGCATCGCCACCTTCGCCGTGCTGGAGGTGACGCACAACATCCTCCGGGAGTGGACGAAGATCGGGCCCGGGGCGACGACGCTTTCGCTCGTGCCCGAGACGACTGATGCGCTCCAGGCGACGATCGGCGTGCTCGTTGTCGTCGCGGCCGCGTTCGCGTACCAGCGGAGCCGCTTCGGGCGCCGGTTGCGGGCGTCGCGCGAGGACACCGCGGCGGCCCGCGGCGTCGGCGTCAGCGTCCACCGCGAGCGGCTCTGGGCGTTCACCGTCTCCGGCGCCCTGGCCGGCTTCGCGGGCGCGCTGCTCGTCCACCTGCTCGGCTCGATCACGACCGAGCAGGTCTACCTCGAGCTCACCTTCCTGACGCTGGCGATGCTGGTCATCGGCGGCCTGACGAGCCTCTGGGGCGCGGTCGTCGGCGCGCTCGTCGTCAGCGGGCTGGACTCGTTCCTGATCGAAGCGGAGCAGGGCGTCGGAGTGGGCGTCACGCTCGATCTGCCGCAGGGCACACGCCTGATCTTCCTGGGCGCGATCATGGCGCTCGTGCTGATCCTGCGCCCCAGCGGCCTGACCGGCGGTCGGGAGTTCCGCCTGCCATGAGAATCGCGATCGTAGGGTGCGGGGCCGTCGGGGCGCTCTTCGCCGCCAACCTGGCGCAGCTGGAGGACGTGGAGGTCTGGGCCTACGACGTCTGGCGCGACCACGTCGACGCGATGAACCGGGACGGCCTGCGGCTTTCCGGGGCAGGAGAGGTGGTCGGCCGGCTCCATGCGACGAGCGATCCCGGCGAGCTCCCGCCCTGCGAGTTCGGCATCGTCGCGACGAAGAGCATGGACACGGGACGGCGCCGTCGGGGCGGCCGGGCACGCGTTCGCCGCCGGGCAGCGTCTGCTCGGTGCAGAACGGCGTCGGGAACGAGGAGGCGATCGCCGAGCACGTGGAGCGCGTGATCCGCGGGACGACCTTCCCGGCCGGCAAGCTCGTCGAGCCCGGCCACGTCCAGTGGGACGTCAAGGGCGACACGACGATCGGCCCGTTCGAGCCGCGGCCGGCGCCGATGGCCGAGATCGAGCGGCTCGCCGAGGCCTGCACGCGCGCGGGGATGCCGACCGAGGCCGTCGCCGACGCCCGAGGCCCGCAGTGGCGGAAGCTGATCTTCAACGCCGCGACGAACCCGATCGGGGCGCTGACCGGCCTGACCCACGGCCGCGTCTGCGAGGACCCGCGCTGCGCGCGCTCGTCACCGCGCTCGTGGACGAGGGCAAGGCCGTCGCGACGGCGCAGGGGATCGAGCTCGACGCCGATCCGGAGGAGCTGATCGACTATGCGGCCAGGCCCGAAGTGGCCTACGACCACAAGGCGAGCATGCTCCAGGACGTCGAAGCCAGGCGCGAGACCGAGATCGACTTCTTGAACGGCGGCGTCGTCCGCTTCGGGCGCGAGCACGGCGTTCCGACGCCGCTGAACGAGGCCGTCACCGCCCTCGATCAAAGGACTGGAGCGGTCGTGGGCGAGGTAGAGCGCCGGTACGGCCGCATCCGCGAGGCGCTCGCGCCGGGACGGGCTCGACGCCGCGCTCGTCGCGGGCACCGAGTACACCGGCTTCGAGGGCCAGGTCACCTACCTCTCCGGCTTCCAGATCGTCCACCGCTACGCCTACGTTCTGCTCCCGCTGGAGGGCGAGCCGACGATCGTCTTCCCGTCAGAGGCGCGCTACGTCGGCGAGCACGCGACGACCTGGATCGAGGACCAGGTGTTCGCCGACCATCCCGGCGCATGGCTCGCCGACCGGCTCCGCGGGCAGCGCGTCGGCGTCTATGGGCTCGACTACGCGATGACCGTGCGCGACTTCGCCGCGATGCGGGACGCGGTCGAGCTCGTCCCGTGGGAGGTCGAGTTCGACCACGCGCGTGCGGTCAAGAGCGACGCCGAGCTCGAGTCCGTTCGCGACAGCGTCCGCATCAACACCGAGGGCTTCTGGGCATTCCGCGAGGCCTACGCGCCTGGACGGTCGGCCGCGGAGGTGCTCGCTCCGGCCGAGCGCCTGTTCGTCGAGCAGGGGTGCGGCCGGCTGACGATGAACATGGTTCTGGTCGGGCCCGAGTTCGCCATCGCCCGCAAGGACATCGTCCTCGGCGACTTCTGCATCCCGTCACTCGAGATCGCGGGGCCGGGCGGGCACTGGGTCGAGGTCTCGCGCGCGCTCGGCACGCCGAGCGAAGAGGTCGGCCGCATGTTCGAGGCCTACCAGGAGTACTTCGAGGCGGCGAAGGAGGCGCCTGCGCCCGGGGGCGACCGCCCACGACGTCCACCGCGCGGTCTCGAAGGGCTTCGTCGACCGCGGGTACCACCTCGGACACGTGACCGGCCACTCGATCGGGATGACGATGATCGAGTTCCCGAAGATCGGCGAAGGTGTCGAGACGGAGCTCGAGGCGAACATGGTCTTCTCGATGCACCCGCACGCGATCTCCGAGGACGGGCGCGAGTGCCTCTACATGCAGGACACGTGGCTCGTCACGCCCGACGGCGGCGAGCCGCTCGCCGGCCTGGAGATGAAGATCTTCTAGCGCGGCCGGCGGCGCTACTCAAGCCGACACAGTTTTGGCACACGTTCCCCTTGACACGATTTGGTGTCGGACACCAATCCGCGCCGCGGCGGCGCGAATCTCCGCGTTTTCCAGGCGTTAAGTCGTTTCCGCGTGGATGCGGCCGCGGGCCGTCTTCAGACGGCCGCCTTCGCGGCCGGCGCGCACGGCCAGGATCTCCGCCAGGATCGAGACCGCCGTCTCCGCCGGTGTCGCGGCGCCCAGGTCGAGGCCGCTCGGGCCCGAGATCCGCTCGAGCGCGCTCTCGTCGAGCCCCTCCGCGAGCAGCCGCTCGCGGCGTCGCTCCTGGTTCCGCCGCGACCCGAGGGCGCCGATGTAGAACGCCTCGCCCGCGAGTGCGCCCTTCAACGCGGGGACGTCGAAGCGGTCCTCGTGGGTGAGGACGACGATCGACGTCGCATGGTCGGGCTTGATCTGCTCGAGCGCCTCCTCGGGCCATGAAACGAGCAGCTCGTCGGCGCTCGGGATCCGCTCCTCGGTCGCGAGCTTCGCGCGGGCGTCGACGACGATCGTCCGCCAGCCGAGCGAGCTCGCTGCCCGGCACAGGTGCTCCGCCGTGTCGACCGCGCCGAAGACGACGAGGCGCGGGCGGCGGCCGAAGACGTCGCAGAAGACCGTTCGCCCGTCCTCCTCGACCAGCACGCCTCGTCCGCCGCGCAGCAGCTCGTCGACGCTGACCGGAGGCTCGCCTAGCCCGTCGCCGATCACCTCGCCGGCCTCGAGCGCCAGCACCTTCGTGCCCAGCGGCTCGCCTTTGACGACCTCGTAGAGCACCGCCGGCTCCTCGCGTTCGGCGACTGCGATCAATCGCTCGACCAGCTCGGGCTCGTACTCGTCGACGAAGACGTCGATCTCGCCGCCACAGGGCAGGCCGACCGACAGGCCGAGCTCATCCGAGATCCCGTAGCTCGCAAGAGCGGGAGGCCCCCCGGCCAGCGCCTCCCTGGCCAGGCCATAGACCTCGTTCTCGACGCAGCCCCCGGAGACGGAGCCGGCAAGCTCTCCGCCTTCCGAGACGCCGAGCTTCGCGCCGACGGGGCGCGGCGCCGAGCGGCGCGTCGCGACAACAGTCGCGAGGGCGATCTTCTCGCCGCGCGCGAGCCAGCGGCGGAGGTCAGGCGCGATTTCCAGCATGAATCGATCGTACCGGCGGCCTCAGGACTGCGAACGGATCGGTTACCTCGAGCTCCGGCGAGCTGAAGCGAAAGAGCTCGGCGGGCCGACCGCCGGTCTTGCCGGGCTCGCGCTTCGAGCCGGTCCGCTCGAGGACGCCGCGGCGAAGCAAGACGCGTTGGAGGTTCGTGGCCGAGACGTCGTGGCCCAGGGCGGCGACGTAGATCGCGCGCAGCTCGGACAGCGTGAAGGTCTCCGGGGCGAGCGCGAAGCCGACGTTCGTGTAGGAGAGCTTGGCCCGCAGCCGCCGAAGGCCGTCGTGGACGATCTGGCCGTGATCGAAGGCGGCCGGGGGAAGTGCCTCCACCGGGTGCCAGGCCGTGTCCGCGGGCGTCTCGGGGTCGACGTCGACCGGGACGAGGCCGAGATATGCGGTCGCGAGCTCCCAGCTCTGCGGGTTGCGCATCGGGTCGCTCCGCGTCTCCAGCTGCTCCAGGTGGGCGAGCTCGCGGACGTCCACCTTCGCGGCCAGATGGCGGCGGATCGACTCCTCGAGCGTCTCGCCCGGCTCGAGGAAACCACCCGGCAGTGCCCAGCGGCCCGCGAACGGATCGCGGGCGCGCTCCCACATCAGGACCTGCAGCGCAGCTCCGCGCACCTGGAAGACGACGGCAAGGCTGACGTGAAGCGGGGCGGGTCGGGTAGACTCAGCCACCAGGTTTGAGACTATCAGGCGAAAACCTCCTGACCAGGCTCGCCGTCGCGCTCGCCGCGGGCCTTCTGCTCGCCGGCTGCGGCGGGGGAGACGACGGCGGCGAGGCCGCCGGGACGACGACTCAGGCCGAGTCGGACGTCCGCGTCGCGCTCGTCACGGACGTCGGACAGCTCAACGACCGCGGGTTCAACCAGCTCGCGTACGAGGGCCTGAAACGAGCCGGCCGCGAGCTCGGGATCCAGACCAGGGTCGTCGAGTCCAAGTCCGCCGCCGACTACGTCCCGAACTACGCCTCGCTGGCCCGCGACGGCTTCGACCTGATCGTCGGAGTCGGCTTCGCGCAGGGCGACGCGATCGATACCGCCGCGACCCGGTTCCCAGACACGAAGTTCGCGATCGTCGACGTCGACCAGACCGCGCTGAAGCACACACCGCCGAACCTCGTCGGCTTGCTGTTCAAGGAGCAGGAGGCCGGCTACCTCGCCGGCTACCTGGCCGGCCTCGAGGCCAAGCGCGCGAACGCGACCACGATCGGCTCGGTCGGCGGCTTCAAGGAGCCGCCGGTCGACCGCTTCATCGCGGGCTACCAGGCCGGCGCCAGGGAGGCGATGCCGGGGATCGAGACCCTGAACGGCTACTCGTCCGACTGGGACGACCAGGCCAAGTGCAAGGAGCTCGCGCTGAATCAGATCGCCCGCGGCGCCCAGATCGTCTTCCAGGTCGCCGGCGGGTGCGGTCTCGGCGCCCTCGACGCCGCGAGGGAGAAGAACGTCTGGGGGATCGGCGTCGACGCCGACCAGTCCTTCCTCGGGCCGCACGTCCTGACCAGCGCCCAGAAGCGGGTCGACGAAGGCGTCTTTCGCACGATCAGGAGTGTCGTCGACGGCAACTGGCGCGGTGGCCTCAACGTCACCTTCGGCCTGGCAGAGAACGGCGTCGCGCTCGGCAAGATCAGCCCAGACGTGCCGCAGGAGGATCTCGCCGCGCTCGACGACGTCGAGCGGCGCCTTCGCACGGGTCAGATCACGGTTCCGACGAGTCTCTAGCCGCCGGCGACCGCGGCGATCACGCGCACTTCGCTCGCTTCGGCGAGCGGCGTTTCGAGCCCGTCCGCCCGCCGCGCGTCCTCGCCGTCGACGTAGACGTTGACGAGCCGCCGGAGCTCGCCGCGCTCGTCGAGCAGGAAGTCGGAGACCGGCAGCGCCCGGAGCGCCTCGCCCACCGTCGCCGCCTCGACGTCGAACTCCCGCTGCCCGCCCGCCTGCTCCGCAAGCAGCGAAGGGAGCTTGACTACGACCACTCTCCGACCTCGACCGAGAGGATCGGCGGCAGCTGGCGAGCGACCTCGGCCCACTGCTCGCCGTCGGACGCCGAGACGAAGACGGAGCCGCTCTGCGTGCCGAAGAAGATCCCGGCCGGGTCGCGCGCATCCGACGCGAACCCTTCGCGCATGACCGCACCCCAGGCGGGCTTCGGCAGGCCGTCCTCGAGCAGCGTCCAGCTCGCGCCGCCGTCCGTCGTCCGGTAGACGCCGAGACGGCCGTCCGGCGTGACGCGGTTCTCCGCACCCTCCTCGGGGATCACGAAGGCGACGTCGGGATCGCGGGGATGCAGCGCGAGCGGGAAGCCGAAGCCGCTCGGCAGCCCGTTGCCCTCGAGCCGCTCCCAGTTGTCGCCGCGGTCGTCGGAGCGGTAGACGCCGCAGTGGTTCTGCTGCCAGAGCCGCTCCGGGCGGTCCGGGTGGAGCAGCAGCTTGTGGACGCACTGGCCGACCTCGGGGAACGGGTCCGGCAGGAAGTCCGCGGCCACGCCCTTGTTCGCCGGGACCCACGTCTCGCCGCCGTCGTCGCTCCTGAAGGTGCCGGCAGCGGAGATCGCCGCGTACATCCTCGTCGGGTCTTCCGGGTCGATCTGGACCGAGTGGCAGCACATGCCGCCGGCGCCGGGCTCCCACCGCTCGCGGGTCTCGTGCTGGACGAGCCCCATGACCGGCTCCCAGGTCTCGCCCTTATCGTTCGAACGGAAGAGCGCTCCGGGGGTCGCGCCGAGCCAGAGCGTGTCCGGCTCGCTCGCATGGCCGGGCTCGACGTGCCAAACCTCGTCGAGCTTGAGACCCGTCTCCTCGGGCAGGCCGAGGCCCTCCGAGCGCTCCCAGGTCCGACCGAGGTCGCTGGAACGCTGGACGGTCCCGCCGTAGACGAAGTTGTTGCCGGCGACGTAGAGGTTCCCGTCGCGCGGGTCCTGCATGGCGTGGAAGACCGACCAGCCGGTCAGCAGCGGGCCCTCGAGCTCCCAGTCGCTCCGCTTCTCGTCCGAGCGGAGCATGAACAGGCCCTTGCGGGTTCCGACGAGCAGCAGCGCCCCCATCCGGCGTTAGCCTACGACAGCGATGGCGACGCTGACCGAGGAGCAAGCGCAGCTCTTGAAGGCCAGGAATCTGGCGACCGTCGCGACGATCCGGCCCGACGGATCGGCGCAGCTGACGCCGGTCTGGATCGACTGGGACGGCGAGCACGTGGTCTTCAACACCGCCGAGGGACGCGTGAAGCCGCGAAACATTCGCCGCCGTCCGGTTGCCAGCGTGCAGGTCGTCGACCACGAGCGACCCGTACCGCTGGGTCTCGGTCACGGGCCCCGCCGAGATCGTCGAGGACGGCGCCGAGGAGCACATCAACGAGCTCTCGCACCGCTACCGCGGCCGCGACTACTCCTACGTCCCCGGCGAGAAGCGGCTGATCGTCCGCATCAAGCCGGAACGGGTCAACTCGCAGCGGCGTCTGATGTGAGCCTTTCGTTGCGCGAGGTGGGGCCGCGCGACGGGCTCCAGAACGAGCAGCAGGTCTTCCCGCCGGCGACACGGGCGGAGCTCGTCGGCCGCCTGGCGGCCACCGGTCTTCGGCGGATCGAGGCCGCGAGCTTCGTCAATCCCGAGCGCGTGCCCCAGATGGCCGGCGCCGAAGAGGTTGTCGCCGCGCTCGACCGGCGCGACGGCGTGGAGTACGCCGGACTCGCGCTCAACGCGCGCGGGTACGAGCGGCTCCGGGAGACGGGCCTCGACGAGGTCAGCTTCGCGCTCGCGGCGACGGAGAGCTTCTCGCAGCGGAACGCGGGCGCGTCGGTGGAGGAGAGCATCGCCGCCGCCGAGCAGATCGCCGCCCGGGCGCGCGAGGACGGGATCCGGGCGAGCCTGACGATCTCGGTCGCCTTCGGCTGTCCGTTCGAAGGGCCCGTCGAGCCCGACCGGGTCGTCCAGATCGCCGAGCGGCTCACGGCGACCGAGGCCGACGAGCTGGTCCTCGCCGACACGATCGGCGTCGCGACGCCGACCCAGGTACGGCGGCTGACCGAGCGCGTCGGGCAGCTCGGCAAACCGGTCGGCGGCCACTTCCACAACACGCGCAACACCGGCTTCGCCAACGCCTACGCCGCGCTCGAGGCGGGAGTCTCGATGCTCGACGCCTCCGTCGGCGGGCTCGGCGGCTGCCCGTTCGCGCCGAAGGCGACGGGGAACATCGCCACCGAGGACCTCGTCTACCTGCTCGAAGGCGAGGGGATCGAGACCGGCGTCGACCTCGAGGCGCTGATCGCGGTCTCGGAGTGGCTGGAGGAGCTGCTCGGCCGGCGGCTCGAGGGCTACGTCTACCGCGCCGGGCCGTTCAGAACACGGCCCTGACGAGCAGGAAGATCGCAACGCCGGCGATCGCCAGCATGACGAGGTTGAGCAGCCCCACCGCCGACAGCTTCGCGAGCTTCGTCGTCGACGACTCCGGGGCACGTGGCGTCTCCCCGGCCTCGAACGCCGACAGGATCTGCGCGTTCACGCGACGCTTGATCTCGGCGGCGAGCTCATCGGCCTCCGAATCCGGCGCGGCGGTCTTGAGCGGAGGATGCGGGCCCGGACGCTCGGCGAGCGAGAGCTCGAAGATCCGCTCGTGCTGGATGTCTTTGAGGTTCGCCTGACCCAGGTCGCGGACCTCGACGCCGTCCGGGACGTTGTTGCCCACGAGCGCCCGAGTCGTCTCGGAGAGCAGGATCTGGCCGCCGTGACCCGCCGAGCAGATGCGCGCCGCGCGGACGACGTCCAGGCCGAGGTATCCCTCCTCGCCGACCGTCGGCTCGCCGGTGTGGAGTCCCATCCGCACGGCGACCTCCACGCCGTCCGGCCAGTCGTGCGCGGCGAGCTCGCGCTGAGCGGAGACGGCGCCGGCCACGGCGTCACGCGCTCGCGTGAACGAGAAGAAGAACGCGTCGCCCTGGGTGTCGATCTCCTTGCCGCCCGCTCCCTCCAGCTGCTCCCGCAGGATCCGGCGGTGATCCCGGTCCACGTCCTGATACCGGTCGCCCAGCTGCTCGAGCAGACGCGTCGAGCCTTCGATGTCCGAGAACAGAAAGGTGACTGTGCCGCCCGGCAGGGTGCTCACGCGGCTAGGTTAGACCGGTGAACCGGCTGGCCCGGGAGACAAGCCCCTACCTCCTCCAGCACGCCGACAACCCGGTCGACTGGTACCCGTGGGGCGAGGAGGCGTTCGCCAAGGCCCGCGCGGACGACAAGCCCGTCCTGCTCTCCATCGGCTACTCGGCCTGCCACTGGTGCCACGTGATGGAGCACGAGTCGTTCGAGGACGACGAGACGGCGCGCCTGATGAACGAGCGGTTCGTGAACGTCAAGGTCGACAGGGAGGAGCGGCCCGACGTCGATGCGCTCTACATGGACGCGGTGCTGGCGATGACGGGACACGGGGGCTGGCCGACGACCGTCTTCCTGACGCCCGAAGGCGTCCCGTTCTACGGCGGCACCTACTACCCGCCTGAGCCTCGGCACGGGATGCCGGCGTTCCGCGACGTGCTGGAGGCGATCTCGAAGCTCTATCGCGACCGTCGCGGGGAGGTCGACGGCACGGCGAAGCAGCTGGAGGAGGCGCTCACGCGGTCGAGCGAAGCCGGTCCCTCGTCGGAGCCGCTCACCGAGCGGCTGCTCTGGGATTCGTCGCAGGCGCTCCGTGCGCAGTTCGACCCGGAGTGGGGCGGCTTCGGCGGCGCGCCGAAGTTCCCACCGGCGTCGACGCTCGAGTTCCTGCTCCGCATGCACCTACGCGGCGACGAGCAGGCCCTGCCGATGGTGACGAGGACACTCGACGCGATGGCGGCGGGCGGCATGTACGACCTCGTCGGCGGCGGCTTCCACCGCTACGCCGTCGACCGGACCTGGCTCGTCCCGCACTTCGAGAAGATGCTCTACGACAACGCGCTCCTGGCCTCCGCCTACCTCCATGCCTGGGTCGTGACCGGCGAGGAGCGCTACCGGCGAATCGTCGAGCAGACGCTCGACTACGTGCTTCGGGAGCTGGCCCTGCCTGAAGGTGGCTTCGCCTCGGCGCAGGACGCCGACACCGACGGCGTCGAGGGCCTGACGTTCACCTGGACGGCCGAGGAAGGCGCGCCGCCGGAGCTCCTGCAGCCGTTCGAGGACGGCCGTTCGGTCATCCGCGGCGAGCTGGACGAGGAGCTCCGCGAGCGCCTGTTCCAGATCCGCGAGCAGCGGCCGAAGCCGCTTCGCGACGACAAGGCGGTCGCGTCGTGGAACGGCCTGCTGCTGGCGGCGCTGGCGGAGGCCGGCCGGAGGTTCGACCGCGCGGATTGGCTCGAGGCTGCGACCCGCCTCGCCGAGTTCCTCCTCGGGCCGCTCTCGGACGACGAAGGCCGTCTCTACCGGACGTACCGCGAGGGGCGCGCGAAGAACACCGGCTTCCTCGAGGACTACGCGGATGTCGTCCACGGGCTGTACGAGCTCCACGTCGCCACGGGGGAGCTGCGCTGGCTCGAGGAGGCGAACCGTCTCGCCCGCCTGGCCGTGGAGCTCTTCGCCGACGAGGAGCGCGGCGGGTTCTTCCTCACCCCCGTGCACGGCGAGCAGCTGATCGCCCGCCAGAAGACGCTCGACGACCATCCGACGCCGTCCGGGAACTCGATGCTGGCCTTCGACCTGCTGCGGCTGGCGAGGATCTACGGCGACGACGAGCTGGAACGGCGGGCAGTCGGCGTCTTCCGGCTGATGCGCGACGCCCTCCCGCGGGCGCCGCACGCGTTCGGGCACGCGCTGAGCGCGCTCGACCTGCACTTCTCGCCGCCGCGCGAGCTCGCGATCGTGGGACCTGTGACAAGCGAGGTCGCGCGCGCCGCACTCGAGCCGTTCGAGCCGAACACCGTCGTCGCCGTGGGCCCGGGGGACGGCGTTCCGCTGCTCGAGGCCAAGGATCTGGTCGACGGGCGGCCGGCGGTCTACGTGTGCGAGAACTTCGCCTGCCAGGCGCCGACAACCGACGCCGGCAGCCTGGTCAAGAAGCTTTCCGAACGCCTTACAAACACCTAACTGACGCTGGGCGTCTTCACGTCATGATGGCGGGCATGAGGCCGAGGGCGTGGGGGGTCCTAGCAGCCGCTCTCGTGGCGCTGGCGCTCTCGGCCCTGCTCGCTGTCCAG
This sequence comes from uncultured Actinomycetes bacterium, assembly GCA_963764595.1. GTDB lineage: Bacteria > Actinomycetota > Thermoleophilia > Gaiellales > Gaiellaceae > JACDAN01. The sequence goes on from CAVXTG010000002.1 coordinate 63,535, forward strand.
TCCGGCTCCAGTGCGGTGGCCCAGCCGGTGCCCACCCAGGCGAAGCCGAACATCCTCGTCCTGATGACCGACGACCAGACGGTCGAGTCGCTGCGCGTGATGGCGAACGTCAACACGCTGCTCGCACGCCAGGGCGTCACCTTCACGAACAGCTTCGCGTCGTTCCCGCTGTGCTGCCCGTCGCGGGCGACGTACATCACCGGGCAGTACGGCCACAACCACACGATCATGGGCAACGCGCCGCCGAGCGGCGGCTACGACAAGCTCGCGCCGACGCACTCGAACACCCTCCCCGCCTGGCTCCAGCAGGCCGGGTACCGGACCGTGCACCTCGGCAAGTACCTGAACGGGTACGGGCGGGCTCGTCCGCTGGAGGTGCCGGCGGGCTGGAGTGAGTGGTACGGCTCGACCGATCCCTCGACCTACCGGTTCTACAACTACACGCTGAACGAGAACGGGCGGCTCGTCACGTACGGGACCGGCGCGGCGAACTACCAGGCGGACGTCTACAACCGCAAGGCGGTCGAGATCGTGCGGCGCCTCGCGCCCGCCCCGCAGCCGTTCTTCCTCTCCGTCGCCTTCCTCGCGCCGCACAGCGGCGGCCCGCGTGACCCCGACGACCCGGGGAACCAGGCGACGCCGTCACCGGCGCTCCGCCACCGGAACGTCTTCGCGAACCAGCCGCTGCCGACGCCGCCGTCGCTGAACGAGGCGGACGTCTCCGACAAGCCGGCTGCGATCCGCAACCGCCGTGTGATCCCGCCGGCTCGGCTGAACGGGATGCGCGAGAACTACCAGCAGCGACTCGAGTCGCTGCTCGCCGTCGACGAGGCCGTGCGCGACATCCTCTCGGCGCTCGAGGCGACCGGCGAGCTCGACCAGACGCTCGTCGTCTTCACGGCCGACAACGGCTTCTTCCACGGCGAGCACCGCGTTCCCGACGGGAAGGTGCTCGTCTACGAGCCCTCGGTGCGCGTGCCGCTGATCGTGCGCGGCCCGGGGCTTCCGAAGGGCGTCGAGCGGGCGAACCTCGTCGCCAACGTCGATCTGGCCGCCACGATCCTCGACGCCGCCAAGGGTCGGGCAGCCCGCCGTCTCGACGGCCGCTCGCTGCTGCCGTTCGCGCGCGACCCGCTCCTTCGCTCCGGCCGCGACCTCCTGCTCGAGACCCCGGGGTACAGCGCGATCCGCACGCCGCGTCACGTCTTCGTCCAGCACGCGACCGGCGAGCAGGAGCTCTACGACCTCGTCGCGGATCCGCACCAGCTGACGAGCCTGCACGCAGATCCTCGCTTCGCGGCGCTGAAGGACGGACCTCGGCGCGCGGCTGACTCGCCTCCGGGTGTGCGCCGGCGACGCGTGCCGGCGAGGCCCGGATCTGAGCCTGCGCCTCCGCTACCGGAGCGGCGGTGCGAAGTGCGCTCGCACGAACGTCAGGATCGGCGTCGCGGGCTCGGCCGCGTCGCGGATCTCGTCCGTGACGTTCTACCGCGGCACCCGGGCGATCAAGCGCGACGGGCGGGCGCCGTACAACGCCGTCGTCCTGCGCCGCCGCCTCGGAGTCAGCAAGCCGACGCAAGTGCGGGCGGTCGTGACGCTGAAGGACGCACGCAGCGCGACGCTCGATCGGTCGCTGCGGCGCTGCAGCTAAGCGCGTAAGCTCCGCGCGTGGATCCCCGCGCGCTGCTCGACGCTTCCGACTGACGAGCTCTGCGCCGAGGCTCGGCGGGTCCGGCGCGGCCCGGTCGTCACGTACTCGCCGAAGGTCTTCATCCCGCTGACGAAGCTCTGCCGCGACGTCTGCCACTACTGCACGTTCGCGCGTCCGCCCCGCCGCGGCGAGCGCGCCTACATGTCCGAAGACGAGGTGCTGGAGGTCGCCCGGGCCGGTGCCCGAGCGGGCTGCCGCGAGGCGCTCTTCACGCTCGGCGACAAGCCGGAGCTTCGCTACCGGGCGGCGCGTGACGAGCTCGCCGAGCTCGGCTGCGCGACGACCGTCGAGTACCTCGCCCGCTGCGCGAAGCTCGTGCTCGAGGAGACAGGCCTCCTGCCGCACACGAACCCGGGCGTCCTCACCCGCGAGGAGCTCGCGCTGCTGCGAACCGTCAGCGTCTCGCAGGGGCTGATGCTCGAGACCGCGTCGCTGCGCCTCTCGCGGCGCGGCGGCCCGCACTTCGGCTCGCCGGACAAGCTCCCCGCGGCGCGGCTGGAGACGATCCGCCTCGCCGGCGAGCTCCGGATCCCCTTCACGACCGGGATCCTGATCGGGATCGGTGAGACGCGCGAGGAGCGCATCGACGCGCTGCTCGCGATCCGAGAGCTCCACGAGCGTCACGGCCACGTCCAGGAGGTGATCGTCCAGAACTTCCGGGCGAAGCCGGGGACGAAGATGGCCGACCACCCCGAGCCCTCGCTCGACGAGCTGCTGTGGAGCGCGGCGGCGGCGCGCGTCCTCCTGCCGGCAGACGTCCACGTCCAGTGCCCGCCGAACCTGAGCGGCGACGACTTCGGCCGCCTGCTCGAGGCGGGGATCGACGACTGGGGCGGCGTCTCACCCGTGACGATCGACCACGTGAACCCGGAGGCGCCGTGGCCGGAGCTCGAGCGGCTCGCGCGGGAGACCGAAGCGCGGGGCTTCACGCTCGTCCCGCGGCTTGCGGTCTATCCCGAGTACGTCTCCGGCAGCTGGATCGATCCGGGCGTCATGACCCACGTACTCCATGCCTCCGACGGCGAGGGCTTCGCCCGCGACGACAGCTGGGCCGCCGGGACCCACCTCTCGATCCCGTTCACGCCACGCAACGCGCTCCCCATCGACACGCGGGACGAGCTGGACGAAGACGCGATCGCCCGCCTGTTCGCGGCGCGCGGAGAGGAGGCTCACCGGGTCTTCGCGGCGGCCGACGCGCTGCGGCGCGAGGTCTGCGGCGACACCGTCACCTACGTCGTCACGCGGAACGTCAACTACACGAACGTCTGCTACTTCCGCTGTGGCTTCTGCGCCTTCTCGAAAGGCCGCCTGGCAGCGAATCTGCGCGGCAAGCCCTACCTCGTCCCGCTCGACGAGATCGTCCGCCGCGGGCGCGAGGCCTGGGACCGCGGTGCGGTCGAGATCTGCCTCCAGGGCGGGATCCATCCCGGGTTCACGGGCGAGACCTACCTCGAGATCTGCCGGGCGCTGAAGGCGGAGCTGCCCGATCTCCACATCCATGCCTTCTCGGCGCTCGAGGTCTGGCAGGGCGCGGCGACGCTCGGGCTCTCGCTCGAGGACTACCTGAGCGCGCTGCGCGACGCCGGGCTCGCCTCGCTGCCGGGAACCGCGGCGGAGGTGCTCGACGACGAGGTCCGCCGCGTCATCTGCCCCGACAAGGTCACGACGGCGCAGTGGCTGCGCGTCCACGACGTCGCGCACCGCGTCGGCCTGCGCTCGACGACGACGGTCATGTTCGGGCACGTCGACGGCCCGCGGAACTGGGCGCGGCACCTGCTCGAGCTCCGCGACCAGCAGCGGCGCTCCGGCGGCTTCACGGAGTTCGTGCCGCTGCCCTTCGTCCACATGGAGGCGCCGATCTACCTGAAGGGCAACGCCCGGCCCGGGCCGACGTTCCGGGAGGCCGTGCTCATGCACGCCGTCGCCCGCCTGGCGCTCCACCCGTGGATCACGAACATCCAGGTCTCCTGGGTCAAGCTCGGGATCGAGGGCGCGCAGGCCGTGCTTCGCGCCGGCGCCAACGATCTCGGCGGCACGCTGATGAACGAGTCGATCTCGCGCGCCGCGGGCGCCGACCACGGCCAGGAGATGCCGCCCGAGGGGATGGAGGCGGCGATCCGCGCGATCGGCCGCACCCCGAGGCAGCGGACGACGCTCTACGGCGAGCCGGCGCCGGAGCGCGTCGCCGCCTCGTTCGGCGCCCCGCCGCTCTCCGAGCCGGTCAACCCGCCGGCGAGCGAGGCGGGCCTCGTCCCGCCGCCGAAGCTCGTGCGGCCGGGGCTGCAGACGCTCAGCGCCTAGTCCGGTCGCGTGGCCCTGTGGAGCCGGACGGGCCGCGACACGCCCTTGAGCCGCACGTCGCCGACGAGCTCGAAGTCGACGTCGCCGACGTCGGCGCTCTCCCGTGCCTCCTCGCTGACGAGCACGTCGCGAGGCCCGGCGTAGTCGGCGATCCTGGCCGCGACGTTCACCGTGCGCCCGAAGTAGTCGCCTTCCTGGACGACGACCGCTCCGGCGTTGATGCCGATCCGGGCCGGCACGGAGATCGCTCGCTCCGTCTCCTCGACGAGCTCGAGGCCGCCGCGAATGGCCTCCGGCCGGGTCGTCGAAGTGGAACATGACGCCGTCGCCGAGCCACTTCACCGGCCGACCGCCGTGCGTCCGTGCAGTGTCCTGCACGACGCCCGCGAGGTCGGAGGCAACCTCCGCCGCGGCTTGGTCGCCGCGCTCTTCCGCGAGCGCCGTATAGCCGGTGAGGTCGAGGAAGGCGATCGCCGGCGGCTGTCTGCAGCGGCCTGGGCGCGATTCCTCGCTCCTCCAGCCAATCCTCGGTCCGGTCGACGAGGTAGTCGAGGACGACACGCTCACGGTGCCGGCGCTGGAGCCACGGGACGAGGCGTTGAGCCATCTCGCTGAATCCCGCGCCCTTCTCGTAGGTGAGCTGGTCCTTCTGGTCGAGGGAGAGGTGATCGAAGCTGTCGACGCGTTCGCGGATCGCCCGGTCGAAGAACTGGATCCCCGCAGCTGACGAGCCGCTGGATGCTCCCGCCGTAGAGCCGAGCAAAGCGCGAGAGGTCGTCCTCGTCGGCTAGGTCGAGCCTGGTCACGATGAGGGAGAGCATCTCGGCGTCCTCGGCGCGAACGCGATCGTCGGCGGACGGCGGCAGGCCGAGCTCCCTGATCAGGCGCCGCAGGAGCTCGGGCGAACGGCCGAGCCCCGGAGCCAGGCCGGCGTAGGTCTCCGGCGTCCCCACCGGCTCGGGCATGAAGAGCTCCAACGGATAGGAAAGGTCTCCTCCTGCCACGCCTCGGGCGACGTCCTCGAGCGAGATGCCTGCCTCCTCGAACGCGGCCATCAGGCGAACGACATGGACGTCGGACGAGGGATAGAGGCCCGTCCTCGTCCGGCGTGAGGAGGCCGAGCTCGACCAGCCGGTCGACCTGCTCCGGCGGACACGGGACGAGCTCGGCCAGCGCTTGCGCCGAGATCTTGGCCACGATTGACTCTAGCCCGGCATCGAAAGGGAGGGAGCGATGGACTGGGTACTGCTGATCGGACGGATCCTCTTCGCGGCGAATTTCCTGTTCGCGGGACTGGGGTTCCACCTCAAGGAGCGGGCGATGGCGACGGAGTACGCGCGCTCGCAGGGAGTGCCGCTGGCGGAGCTCGGCGTGCCTTTGACGGGAGTCCTGATCGCCGTCGCCGGGGCCATGGTCGTCCTCGGCTTCTGGGTCGATCTCGCCGCGCTCGTGCTGGCCGCGAACGTCCTGGCGTTCGCCTACTGGATGCACGCGTTCTGGAAGCTCGACGATCCGATGATGCGCGTGAACCAGATGACGCACTTCTTCAAGAACGTCCAGATCGCGGGCGGCGCCCTGATCCTGTTCTTCCTCTTCTACGAGTTCGGCGACGCGATCGACCTGACGCTCGGCGATCCGAGCCTCTTCAACTAGCCGCTAGTCGGGCCAGGCGAAGCCGTCCGGCACGCCGCGGCCGTCGCCGGGGCCCGTGTTCGGCGCGCCGATCTTGACGAAGATCGCGTCGTCGTCGCCGACCGCGCGGAGCGCGCGAGGCGTCTCCGGCGGAACCCGGATCGCCGTCCACGGCTCCAGGTCGACGACCTCGTCTGTCGCCCACCAGCGCCTGCGCCCGACCGGAGACCAGCAGGTAGATCTCTTCCTGGCGGGCGTGCGTGTGGCTGTCGCCGGTGAAGCCCTTGCTGTAGCGGGCGAAACTGACGCCGCAGTGCTCGCAGCCGAGGTCGTTCCGCAGGAACCGGACTTCGAACTGCTCGGGGTCGTGGCCGAGGTTCTCGGCCTGGTCCGGGACGTCCGAGACCTTCACCACCGTGTACGCCGCCATGCTCGCTCCTTCTCCGAGGGTTTCGCCGACGCTACACCGCTGGTATTGTCAGAGGCAATGAGCAGCCTCCTCGAGTAGTCCAGGGAGCCAACGCGGCGTCGCCGCGGCAGCTCCCTTTGGCCTCTCAAGACGAGAGGCTTTTTCGTCTCTGGAGACGGTGATGGAGCGATACGACCCCAAGACAATCGAGCCGAAGTGGCAGGAGGTCTGGGAGGCCGACCGGGCCTTCGAGACGCCCAATCCGCCGCCGGACGCACCGGCCGACGAGTCGCACTGGTACCAGCTCGAGATGCTGCCGTACCCATCCGGGACGCTGCACATGGGGCACGTCCTCAACTACACGATGGGCGACGTCCTCACGCACCTGCGCCGCCGGACGGGCTGGACGGTCCTGCGGCCGATGGGCTTCGACTCGTTCGGCCTACCGGCGGAGAACGCGGCCATCACCGAGGGCGGGCACCCGCGCGAGATCACCGAGCGCAACATCGCCGGGATCAGGAAGCAGATGAAGCGGCTGGGGTACGTGATCGACTGGAAGCGCGAGGTCTCGGCGCACGAGGTCGAGTACTACCGCTGGACGCAGTGGCTGTTCCTGAAGTTCTTCGAGCGCGGCCTCGCCTACCGGGCCGCGGCGCCGGTCAACTGGTGTCCGAACGATCAGACGGTGGTCGCCAACGAGTACGTCGTCGACGGGCGCTGCGACCGCTGCGGAACGCTCGTCGAGGCGCGGATGATGGAGCAGTGGTTCTTCAAGATCACCGCGTACGCCGACGAGCTGCTGGAGTACGACCTGCCCGAGTGGGGCCAGTGGCCCGAGCGGACGAAGACGATCCAGCGCAACTGGATCGGCCGCTCGGAAGGCGCCGAGATCCTGTTCCGGATCGAGGATCTAGACGCCGACGTGCCGGTGTTCACGACCCGGCCGGACACGCTCTTCGGCGCGACCTTCTTCGTGCTCGCTCCGGAGCATCCACTCGTCGAGCGCATCGCGAACGAGGAGGTGCGCGAGTACGTGAAGCGCACGGCGGCGCGCCGTGGTGAGGCGCGGGCGACCGAAGAGGCGAAGACGGGCGTCTTCACCGGCTACCACGCGACGAACCCCGTGAACGGGGAGGCGCTGCCGGTCTACGTCGCCGACTACGTGCTGATGGAGTACGGCACCGGCGCGATCATGGGCGTTCCGGCTCACGACGAGCGCGATCGTGAGTTCGCCGAGACGTTCGACCTGCCGATCCGCGAGGTGATCGACGAGGACGGCGTGCTGGTGAGCTCGGGCGAGTTCTCGGGCCTGCCGGCCGACGACGGCAAGCGCAGGATCGTCGAGTGGCTGCGGGAACGCGGCTCGGGCGCACCCGCCGTGTCGTACCGGCTACGCGACTGGAGCTTCTCGCGCCAGCGCTACTGGGGTGCCCCGATCCCGATCGTCTACTGCGACGAATGCGGCGCCGTACCAGTGCCGGAGGAGGACCTGCCGGTGCTGCTGCCCGAGGTGGAGGACTACCGGCCGAAGGGCGTGCCGCCCCTCGCGTCCAACGAGGAGTGGCTGTACGTGCCGTGCCCGAAGTGCGGCGCGGCGGGCCCGCCGCGAGGCGGACACGATGGACACGTTCGTCGACTCCTCCTGGTACTTCCTGCGCTACGTCGATCCCCGGAACGACCAGGCGCCGTTCGACCGCCGTCTCGTCGACTACTGGTGCCCGGTGTCCCAGTACATCGGCGGGATCGACCACGCGACGGGCCACCTGCTCTACTCGCGGTTCTTCGTCAAGGTCATGAGGGAGATGGGGCTGCTCGGCTTCGGGGAGCCGTTCGCGCGGCTGTTCCACCAGGGCTGGATCCAGATGGGCGGCTCGAAGATGTCGAAGTCGCGCGGGAACGTGGCCGGGCCGGACGACCTGGTCGACGAGTACGGCGCCGATGCGGTGCGCACCTACATCCTGTTCATGGGCCCCGCCGACCAGGACATGGAGTGGACCGACACCGGCATCGAGGGGATCGGCCGCTTCCTGCGCCGGCTGTGGCGCACCGTCCTCGAGGTCGCCGAGAGCGGGCCCGCGGAGCGAGGAGCCCGGCGATACGCCGCTGGCGCGCAAGGCGCACACGACCGTGGCGAAGGTCACCGATGACATCGACCGCCGCTTCCAGTTCCACACCCCGATCTCAGCGGTGATGGAGCTCGTCACCGAGATCGCACGGAGCTCGGACGACCCAGCACGGCGGTTTGCGGCCGAGACCGCCGTCTCGCTGATCCAGCCCTACGCACCGCACGTCGCCGAGGAGCTGTGGCAGCGGCTGGGCCACGAGCGCCTGTGGGAGGAGCCGTGGCCGCAGGCCGATCCGGCGCTGCTGGAGCGGGAGACCTTCGAGCTCGTGATCCAGGTCAACGGCCGCGTGCGCGACCGGGTCGAGGTCCGTTCGGACCTGTCCGAGGACGAGCTGGTGGAGCAGGCGAAGGCGTCCCCGCGCGTGCAGTCCTACCTGGACGGCAGCGAGATCCGCCAGACGGTCGTCGTGCCGCGCAAGCTGGTCAACATCGTCACGAAGTAGCGGCTCAGGCGCGCTCGAGCAGGCGCTGGTCGGCGTAGCGCCGGTAGGCGCGGCTCGCGACGAACCCGGCGGCGAGCAGAAGCAGGATCGGGCTGGCGACGATAAGCGCGTACGCCCCGATCGCGAGCTCGGCTTTGAGCACGCCGGTTGCGTCGTCGATCGCGCGGTCGAACCGGCTCGGCGGTGCCGCCTGCTGCTCCGGTTCGTGCGTGGTGAGGTCGAGGCTGACGCTGGCGAACGCCGCTCGCCGGGTGATCTCGGCCCGCTGGCGGCGCAGGGCGGCGATCTGCCGCTGGATTCGCGCGAGCTCGGCGCCCTGCGCGTCAGCGGCGAGGCGCTCGAGGCGCCGGATGCGGCGGGTCAGCTCGTCCAGCGGCTGCTGGAGGTCGGAGATCTGGACCTGCTGGGCCAGGATCCGCCCGAGGCCGCTGAACTCGACGATCGCGGCCTGGACCCGGGAGACGGGGATGCGAACGCGTAGGGTCGCCGTGCCCTCGGCCGGCTCCGGCGTTCCGTACTGGACGTTGACGACGTAGCCGCCGAACCGCCGGGTGGCGCGGAGCGCGCGTTGGGTCGTTTCGGAGAGGTCTCCGGTGCCGTCGACGAGCACCGTGAGGGACGCGGTGTAGTCCTGCGCGCGCCTCCCGCTGGGGTTTGGGAGGAGCGGCTGTTCGGGAGCCAGAGCTCGGGCTCTCCCTGGGACCGCGCCGAGGTCGGCCGTGGCCGGCTGCTGCTCGCGCGCCGCGCTCTCCTTCGTCGGGCTGCTCGAGGATGCGAGCCCGATGACGGCGGCGCCGGCCACCGAGGCGGCCAGTGCGGCCGGGACGCCGATCGCGAGGAGACGCCGAACCGGGAAGGAACGGCGTGCCGGCGGCGGCGCGGCTGCGAGTTGGACGACGCGGTCGCGGAGCCGGTCGGGCGCCGTCGGGGTCTCGGTGCGCAGTGCGGTGGCGAGGTCAGGCGACAAGGCGGGGCCTCACTTTCTTCTCCAGCCGCTCGAGCGCCCGGTTCAGCCTGGTCGTGCAGGCAGTGGGGGAGATTCCGAGCACCCGAGCGGCCGTCTTGGCGTCCTGCTCGAGGACGATCCGCAGCACGATCACCTCTCGGTCGGCGGCGGAGAGGGTGCGCAGCGCCTGCCGAAGCACCGGGCCGTACTCGTCCGGGAGCTCGAGGTCGGCTGCGCTCGGCTCTGCGGCGGTGAAACCGCTCTCGCGCCGTTTCCGCCGTTCCTCGGCTCGAAAGTGGTCGAGCGCGGCGCTGCGCGCCAGCTGGCAGAGCCAGGTTTGGGCCGTGCCGCGCCTGGGGTCGAACCGAGCCCAGCGGCGGAGCGCCCGCTCGAACGTCTCGGAGGTGAGGTCTTCGGCAGTGGCGGGGTTCGCAGTCACGTAAAGCAGGTAGCGGTAGACATCGTCGAGGTGCGCCTCCGCGACGGAGGCGAAGCTGGGGTGGGCGGCGGTCACGTCGCTCACGTACTGGGTATACGTCACGACCACCGGTCGCGTCACCGGTTGGCGCACTTCCGGCACGGACTCGTTTCACATGTGTGACGGGTTCGTTGTCACGGTTGGCGACATGGATCTCTCAGCCGTCCCGCGCGGGCGTGCCATTGTCGGCGCGCTCCTACTCATTGCTGCGCTCTTTGTCGGCGGGCGCTACCTCGCGGGAGCCGGCGCGGCCGAACAGACGACAGCGGCGCGGCCGGTCGCCGGTGAGCTGCGCGCCGAGCCGGCGCCGCGGTTGATCGTCCACGTCGTCGGCGCCGTTAGACGGCCGGGGCTCTATCGACTCGCGAACGGCGCGCGGATCGCCGACGCGCTCCGCCGCGCGGGCGGCGCGACGCGGCGGGCGGACCTGAGCCTCGTCAACCTCGCCGCGCCGGTCTCGGACGGCACGCAGGTGGTCGTGCCGCGTCGCGTCTCAGCCGCCGAGGCGGCCGGCGGAGATGCGCCGGCGGGGGCACCGGGAGGGCCGGTTCATCTCAACACGGCGACTGTCGAGCAGCTCGACGAGCTGCCTGGCGTGGGTCCGGTGACTGCTCAGAAGATTGTCGATTGGCGCGAGCAGCACGGTGCCTTCAGCTCCGTCGACGACCTCGACGCGATCCCGGGCATCGGCCCGGCCCGGCTCGAGCAGCTGCGGGAGCTGGTGGCTCCGTGACGGCGCACGTTCTCGATCGCTTCGCCCCGCACGTGCTGGCGGCTGCGCTCTGCGTGGGCCTCGCCGCGGCGAACGCGATTCGCGCAGGCGTCTCCTGGCTCCTAGTCGCCGGGCTGGCGGCGGCCGTCGCGTCCGTCGTGATCGAAGACGACCGGCGTCGGCTGGCGGCGCTGGCGGTGGCCCTGGCGCTCGGAGGGCTCTGGTGGGGGAGCGTTCGCCTCGACGCCCTCGACCGGAGTGTGCTCGCGCCCCGAATCGGCGAGGTGGGCCCGTCGGTGATCGAAATCACAGGCCCTGCGCGGCGCACGCCCTTCAGGCTGCGCGTGCCGGCAAAGGTTCGCGAGTTCCGGCGCGTCGCGCTCCGCGAAGCCGTGCTCCTCGAGCTCCCGCTGGGCCGGGCGCCTCCACAGGGCGCCCTGATCGAGAGCGTGGTCGAGCTGCGAGCACCGCGCGGTCCGCGCGACGGCTTCGACGAGCGCGCAGTGCTGCGGCGTCGCGGCGTCCACGTCGTCGCCCGCGGACGGAGCTGGCGCGTCGTCGGCCGGCGAGGTGGGATCGCCGGCGTCTCCGACCGGATCCGGCGCCGGCTCGCCGCCTCCATCGCACCCGGCCTCACGGGAGAACGGCGCGCGGTCCTCGCCGGTCTCGTCCTCGGCGAGGAGGAAGGGCTCAGCGAGGAGCTACGTGACCGCTTTCGGTCGTCGGGCTTGTACCACCTGCTGGCCGTCTCGGGACAGAACGTCGCATTCGTCGCGGGCGGCGTCCTGCTCGCCGCCTGGCTGCTGGGCATCTCTCGGCTCGCTGCCGAGGTCGGCGCGCTGGCGGCGATCGGGGCGTACGTCATGGCAGTGGGCTGGCAGCCCTCCGTCGTTCGTGCCGGGGTTGCGGGCGCGCTGGCGTCGCTGGCGTGGCTCGCGTCCCGTCCGCGTGACCGCTGGTACTTCCTGTTGCTCGGCGCCGCCTTGCTCCTCGCCTGGAACCCGTACAGCCTGCTCGAGCCGGGCTTCCAGCTCTCGTTCGCCGCCGTCGCCGCGATCTTCATCGCCGTTCCTCGGCTCCAGGGCGTGCTCGAGGGCTATCCGCTCCCCCGCGGCCTCGCCGGCATCGTTGCGGTCTCTGGCGCCTGCGGGCTGGCGACGGCGCCGATCCTGCTGCTCCAGTTCGGATCGGTTCCCGTCTACTCGATCGCGAGCAACGCCCTCGCCGCCGCAGCCGTCCCGCTCTGCTTCGGACTCGCGCTCCTCACCGCGTTCCTCGACCAGGTCCTGCCCCAGGCGGCGATCGCGGCCGCGTGGTTGAACGGCTGGCTTGCCGCCTACATCGCCGCCTGTGCTCGGCTGATCGGCGGGCTGCCCGGCGCGGAGGTGAGCTCGGAGCTCGCGGTCGCGTCAGCAGGCGTGCTCGCCGGGCTGGTGTTCGCAGCCGTCCGGCTGCCGGCGTGGAGGAGACCAGGGTTCGCGGTCGTCGTAGGCGTCGCCGCTCTCGTCCTCGCCGGCTGGAAGCTGCAGCCCTCCTCGGCGCCGCCGCCGCCGGACGGCTTCCGGCTGACGGCGCTCGACGTCGGCCAGGGAGACGCCCTCCTGCTCCAGGTGCGCGAAGGAGCCGTGCTGGTCGACCAGGGCCCGCCCGAGGCCGAGGTGGACGACCAGCTTCGCCGCCTCGGCGTCCGCCGGCTCTCGCTGCTCGTCCTCACCCATCCGCAGCGAGATCACGTCGGCGGCGCCGCGGAGGTCCTCGAGCACGTCGAGGTCGACCGGGTCCTCGATCCTGCGCTGCCCAGCGAGAGTCCCGACCAGGCGGCCGCGCTCGCCGAGGCGCGCGACCAGCACGTGCCGATGAGCCTGGCGCGCGCCGGTGTGGCGTTTCGGCTCGGAGGCCTCACGCTGCGGATCCTCTGGCCGGACGGCCCGGGCTCGCCCGGCGAGGATCCGAACCTCCGAGCAACGGTCATCGTCGCGACCTACGGGAAGGTCGACGCGCTGCTCACGGCGGATGCGGAGTCACCGGTCACGCTTCCGCTCAACCCGCCGCCGGTGGAGATCTTCAAGGTCGCCCACCACGGCTCCGACGACGAGGGGCTCGCTCGGCTGCTCCAGGTCACAAAACCGCGGGTGGCGATCGTCTCGTGCGGCCGCGACAACGACTTCGGACACCCGACGCCGGCGACGATGGCCATGCTCGAGGCGGCACCCGCCCTCGAGGTCTTCCGAACCGACCTCGACGGGCGCGTCGTGGTCGAGACCGACGGGGAGCGGATCTCGACATGGTCGCAGCGATGACCCTGAACGCGCCGACTATGCTGGCCTCCGGTGTCGGCCGAGCCCCTGCTGCCGGTCTATCTCCTGACCGGGAACGACCGCCCGAAGATCGCGCGCGCGCTCCGCCGCCTGCGTAGTCGCTTCGGAGACGAGTCGGTCGAGCAGCTCGCAGCCGAGTCCGCGACGGGTACCGACGCGGTCGCGGCCTGCAACGCCCTCGGGCTCTTCGCGGGCGGCGAGGGTGGGCGGCTGGTTGTCGTCGAGGGCGTCGAGCGCTGGAAGAAGGCGGACCTCGAGGCCGTCACGGCGTACCTGCGCAATCCTGTTCCCGGCGCGGTGCTCGCGCTGGTTGCGCTCCAGAAGCCGCGTGGCGATGCGCTCGCCAAGGCGGTCGCGAAGACCGGCAAGGTCCTGAGCTTCGACGCGCCGAAGCAACGGGACCTCCCGGGCTGGGTGCGAGCCCAATTCGAGGCGCGGGGCGCGTCAGCCGACCCGGAGGCGGCGCGCGCGCTCGTCGAGATCGTCGGTGACGATCTGGCCGCGCTTGCCACCGAGGCAGACAAGATCACGACCTGGGCCGGAGGGCGACCGGTCACCCGCGCCGACGTCGAGTTCTTGGCGACGCCTGCGCGGGAAGCCACCGCATGGGCGATCACCGACGCCTGGGGCGAGCGCGACCTCCCGGCGCTGCTCGCGGCCGCGGAGACGGAGCTCCACCGGCGCGATCCGTTCGGGATCTCGACCCGGCTCGCCGCCCACGTCGGCCTGGTCCGGTCGGTCCGGCTGCTGGCGGCCGAGGGCATCCCGGGGCGGGAGATTGCCAAGCGCCTCAAGGTCCACGAGTTCCGGATCAGAAAGGCGCTGGCCCATGCGGACCATTACTCGCAGGACGAGCTCGACGCAGCCGTCGTCCGCTTGGCCGCCCTCGACGCAGCGATCAAGGGCGGGAGTCGCCTCTCGGGCGAGCATGAGCTGACCAGAGCGCTCGTGGACCTGACGAAGGCGTCGGAGCCGGCGCCGACCGGCGCCTGAGACAGGCCCCTAGGAGCCGGAGACGATCCGCGCCGCCTGCGACTTCTTGCGCGCGGCGGCGTTCCGGTGCAGGGCGCCGCGCGAGGCCGCGCGGTCGATCGAGCGCTGGAGCTCGAGGTGGGTCGCGCGAACGCGCTCCGCGTCGCCCTCGTCGACGGCACTGCGGAGCCGGCGCGTCAGCGTCTTCACCGTTGACCGGTAGCGGAGGTTCTCGAGCCGCTCCCTGGCGGCGATGCCGACCCGTTTCTTCTGCTGCGTGATGTTCGCCATGACGTGAAAAATGCCCGCTCTGCGGGCGGCGGCATGGTACCAGAGCCCAGCTCGCGGCCCGGCCTCGCCGAAGGAGGCTGCCCGGTGCGCTCGTATGCTCACCTCGTGGTGAACCGCGAGTGAGCGAGGTGCGGGAGGCCGCGGGCTTCCCGGCGCGGCGGCTGGCCTGGTCGACGGCGATGTTCTCAGCCGCGACCGGCCTCTCGCGTGTCTTCGGCCTCGTCCGCGAGATCGTCGCGCGCCGCTACTTCGGAGTTGAAGGCGCCGGCATCAACGCGTTCACCGTCGCGTTCCAGGTGCCGAACCTCGTCCGCGCGCTGGTCGCCGACGCGGCGCTGACCTCGGCGTTCGTCCCGGTCTTCAGCGAGCTGCTCGAGAAGGGCGAGCGCGCCCGGGCGTGGCGGGTCGCGTCCAGCCTGATCTGGATCCTGCTGCTCGGCCTGTCGGCCGTCACCGCGGTCTTCATGCTCGCCGCGCCGTGGCTGATGTCGCTGTTCGGCTACGGCAGCGGCGAGACGGGTGATCTCGCCGTCACGCTCTCGCGGATCCTCTTCCCGATCGTCGTGCTGCTCGGGGTCTTCGGGATCGTCGTCGGGATCCTCAACAGTTACGACCAATTCACGATCCCAGCGCTGACGCCGGTCTTCTGGAACCTCGCGATCATCGTCGGGCTCGTGATCGGCGTCCCGCGTGCCGGCTCCGAGGACGCCGAGCTCTACGTGTACGCGGGCTCGATCGTCGTCGGCACGGTGATCCAGCTGCTCCTGCCTCTGCCCTGGCTCTCCGGGCTCGACGGACGCCTTCGGCTCGCGATCGACTGGCGCGATCCCGCGGTGAAGCGGGTCTTCGTGCTGATGCTGCCCGTGGCGCTCGGGCTCGGCTTGATCAACATCAACGCGCTGATCGGGACCCTGTTTGCAGCGCGCTACATCGACCCGAATCTCTCGCCGAGCTCGATCGACGCTGCGTTCCGGCTCTACATGCTCCCGCAGGGGATTTTCTCCGTGGCGCTGGCAACCGTCCTCTTTCCGGCGATGGCGCGTCTGGCCACGCGTGCGGACGTCGGTGGCTTCCGCAGCATTGTCGGGCTCGGCCTCCGCCAGATCGCGTTCCTGCTGATCCCGGCAAGCGTGGTCTCTGCGGTCCTGGCCGAGCCGATCGTCCGGCTCCTCTACCAGCGGGGTGAGTTCGGGCCGCGAGCGACAGACGTCGTCGCAGCCGCCCTCGCCGCGTTCTCGCTCGGCCTGGTCTTCAACGGCGCGATGCTGATGCTGAACCGCGCGTTCTTCAGTCTCCAGGCCCCGTGGGTGCCGACCTGGGTCGCGCTCGGCAACCTCGTCCTCAACACCGCACTCTTCGCGATCCTCTACCGCGTCGGCACGTGGGGGATCCCGCTCGCGATCTCGCTCGCGAACGTCGCTGGAGCGGCAGCCCTCCTCTACCTCCTGAGACGCAGGCTCGGGCAGATCGAGGGCGCCGAGACCGCGCGCTCGACGCTCCTCATCACGATCGCCTCCGCGGTCCTGGGACTCGTCGCGTTCGCGGTCTGGTGGACGCTCGACGAGGCGCTCGGACGGTCGTTCGGGGCCCAGCTCCTCTCGCTCTCGGCGCGCTTGTCGCAGGTGGCGTGGCCTACCTGTTTTCCTGCCGTTTGCTGGGAGTTCGTGAGCTGAACGCGTTGCTATCGTTGCGAGCCCGCCCCGGCCCGGACGTCTAAGAGGCACCGCCCATGCAGCAGGACCGCATCCGCAACTTCTCGATCATCGCGCACATCGACCACGGGAAATCGACCCTGGCCGACCGGATCCTCGAGCTCACCGACACCGTCAGCGGTCGGGAGATGCGTGAGCAGGTGCTGGACACGATGGACCTCGAGCGCGAGCGGGGGATCACGATCAAGGCCCAGGCCGTCCGGGTCAACTGGAAGGGACACCAGCTGAACCTGATCGACACGCCGGGCCACGTCGACTTCACCTACGAGGTCTCGCGCTCACTCCAGGCCTGCGAGGGCGCCGTCCTGGTCGTCGACGCCGCCCAGGGCGTCGAGGCGCAGACCGTCGCCAACGCCTACCTGGCGATCGAGAACGACCTCGAGCTGCTCCCGGTCGTGAACAAGATCGACCTGCCGCAGGCCGACCCGGACAAGTCGGCGAAGGAGATCGCCGAGCTGATCGGCGGCGACCCCGACGACGTCGTGCGCATCTCGGCCAAGACGGGCGAGGGCGTGGAGGAGGTCCTGGACGCGGTCATCGAGCGCATCCCGCCTCCTGCCGGCGACCACGAGGCGCCGGCGCGCGCGCTGATCTTCGACTCCTCGTACGACCAGTACCGCGGCGTCGTCGCCTTCGTCCGCGCCGTCGACGGGGTCTTCAGGACGGGCGACAGGCTCCTGGCGATGGCGCAGGGCACGCGCTTCGAAGCGGAGGAGCTCGGCTTCTTCTCGCCGACGATGCGCGCCGGCGACACCCTGGAGGCAGGCGAGGTCGGCTACGTGATCACCGGGCTCAAGGACGTGAGCCGGCTTCGGGTCGGCGACACCCTGACCACGGTCGAGAACCCCGCCGCCGAGCCGCTTCCCGGCTACAAGGACGTGAAGCCGATGGTCTTCGCCGGGCTCTTCCCGACCGACTCCGACGACTACCCGGACCTGCGCGACGCGCTCGAGCGGCTGAAGCTGAACGACGCTGCGCTCGTCTACGAGCCCGAGACGTCGCAGGCGCTGGGCTTCGGCTTCCGGTGCGGTTTCCTCGGGCTGCTGCACATGGAGATCGTCCGCGAGCGCCTCGAGCGCGAGTTCGACCTCGACCTGCTCGTCACCGCGCCGACGGTCGCCTACCGAGTCGAAGACGAAGGACGGGCGAGAGGTCGAGGTGCACAACCCTACTGACATGCCGGCCGAGATCGACCTCGTCGAGGAGCCCTACATCCGCGCCTCGGTGATCGTTCCGAAGGAGTACGTCGGCACGGTCATGGAGCTGTGTACCGAACGCCGTGGCCGCTTCGACCACATGGAGTACCTCTCCGAGGAGCGGGTCGTCCTGATCTACGAGCTGCCGCTCGCGGAGGTGGTCGTCGACTTCTACGACCAGCTCAAGTCCCGGACGCGCGGCTATGCAAGCTTCGACTACGACATCGTCGGCTTCCGCGAGGGCGATCTCGTCCGGCTCGACGTGCTGATCGCGGGCGAGTCCGTCGACGCGCTCTCCCTGATCCTCCACCGCGGCTCGGCGTACGGGCGGGGCCGGGCGCTCGTGGACAAGCTCCGTGAAGAGATCCCCCGCCAGCTGTTCGACGTGCCCGTGCAGGCGGCGATCGGCTCGCGCGTGGTCGCGCGCGAGACGATCAAGGCGAAGCGCAAGGACGTGCTCGCCAAGTGCTACGGCGGCGACATCACCCGAAAGCGCAAGCTGCTGGAGAGGCAGAAGGCCGGCAAGAAGCGGATGAAGCAGGTCGGGGCGGTCGAGGTGCCGCAGGAGGCCTTCCTGGCCGTGCTCAACCTGGACGAGGGCCGCTGATGGGCGCGGTCCGCCATCTGTACCTCCATCTGCCGTTCTGTGCGCATCGCTGCGGCTACTGCGACTTCGTCACGATCGTCGGCCGGAGGGGAGAGCACGGCCGGTACGCGGAGGCGCTCGCCGCCGAGCTGGAGCTCGAGCGCGACTTGCTCGCGCTTCGGCTCGACACCGTCTTCCTCGGCGGCGGGACGCCGACCTTCACGGAGCCCGGTGCGCTGCGCGGCGTGCTGCGCACCCTGCCGCCGGCGGACGAGGTGACGGTCGAGGCGAACCCGGAGACCGTGACGCCGGCGCTCGCACGGCTGCTCCGCGAGGAGGGTGTCAACCGCGTGTCGCTCGGAGCCCAGAGCTTTCGCCCTCACCTGCTCGGCGTCCTCGAGCGGCAGGCCGGTCCGGATGACGTCCGGCGCGCGTTCTACCATCTCCGTGATGTCGGATTTGACAACATCTCGCTGGATCTCATCTACGGGATCCCGGGCCAGAGCGCCGCCGACCTCGAGGCCGACATCGACGAGGCGCTGGCACTCGATCCAGAGCACCTCTCCTGCTACGAGCTCGAGGCGAAGCGCGGCACGCGGTTCACGCACGCCCACGGCGAGGAGCTCGAGCGGCAGGCGGAGGCGTTGGAGGGCTACTTCGAGCGAGTCGTCGACCGTCTGACCGCTGCCGGCTACCGGTGGTACGAGACGGCGAACTTCTGCCGGTCGCCCGAGACGGACGGTGGACGCGATCTGCGTTCGCGTCACAACCTCGCCTACTGGCTGGGGCGGGACTATCTCGGGCTGGGGATCGGCGCGGTCTCGACCGTTGCCGGTCGCCGGTGGCGGAACACGCCGCGGCTGCCCGCGTACCTGGAGGCGCTGGCGCGAGGTGAGCGGCCCGAGCGCGAGCTCGAGGAGCTGGGGCAGGACGTGCGGCGCCGCGAGCGCCTGATGCTCGGGCTCCGGCTGGACGAGCCGCTCGCGTTCGAGCGGATTGCCGATGTCGTCGACCCGGTCGCTCTCGGGCGGCTGGAGCGGCTCGGTCTGCTCGTTCGCCCGACCGGCGAGGACGGCGGCGATGCGCTGACGCTGACCAAGCGAGGCCGCCTGCTCGGCGGCGGCGTGACGGCAGAGCTCCTCGCGAGCTAAAATCCCTGCAAATGGGCGACTGTTGAGCTGACCGACCGGCAACGCGAGATCCTCAGGCGCCTCGTCGAGGAGTACATCGCCACGGGTCGGCCCGTGGGCTCAAAGCGTCTCGTCGAGCGCGCAGGTCTGAGCGTTTCGCCGTCGACGGTGCGCGGCGAGCTCGCCGAGCTCGAGCGGCTGAGCCTGCTCACCCATCCGCACACCTCGGCAGGCCGCGTGCCGACCGAGGAGGGCTACCGGCTCTTCGCTCAGGGTCTCCTGGACCGGCTCGAGCCGCGGCCGGGGCCGCTGGAGATCGATCTGGTCGGCGCGGGCACGGAAGTCGAACCCGCGCTCCAGGCGACGACGGAGGCGCTCGCGCAGCTGACCCGGCTGCTGGCGCTCGTCTCGGCTCCGCCGCTCGAGGCGGCGACGGTCCGCCACGTCGAGGTGCTCGCGCTCCAGGCGCAGGTCGTGGTCGCGGTCGTGATCACCTCCACGGGCGGCGTCACGAAGCGGGTCTTCGCGCTCGGTGCGGAGATCGATCCCGGTTTGGTCACCTGGGCGGCCGAGTACTTGAACGAGCGCACCGTGGGTCTCCCGCTGGGCTCGCATGGGCTGCGCCGGGCGTTCGCCGAGCCGGGGCTCTCGGAGCGCGAACGTGCCTTCCTGGAGCTGCTTCGGCCGGCGTTCACGGACGCGGCCGGCTCCGAGGAGCAGCGCCTGTTCGTCGGCGGCGCCGCAAACCTGCTCGGCGAAGCGCGAAGCGAGGATCTCCAGGCCTACCGCGCGCTGCTCGAGGCGCTGGAGCAGCGGGCCGCCCTGCTCGCGCTCCTGGGCGATGCACTCGGGAAGGAGGGCCCGTTCGTCCGCCTCGGGGTCGAGCTCGCACATCCCGGGCTTCGCCACGCCTCACTCGTCGGCGCCGCCTACGGCCTGCACCACCGCCGGCTGGGCACCGTCAGCCTGCTCGGCCCGCTCCGGATGGACTACGAGACGGCGATCCGCTCGGTGCGGGCCGCCGCGCGCGAGCTGTCGAGCTTCGTCGAGGAGATCTACGCCGAGAATTAGCCCCCGGGCGCACGGCTACGCTTGGCCCGATGGCAACGGCTGAACGTGACTACTACGAGGTTCTCGGCGTTCGGCGTGACGCGGGCGAGACCGAGATCAAGAAGGCGTTCCGCCGTCTCGCGAGGGAGCTGCACCCCGACGTCTCCGAGGCGCCCGACGCCGAGGAGCGCTTCAAGGAGGCCGTCGAAGCCTACGAGGTGCTCTCGCGCTCCGAGACGCGAGAGCTCTACGACCGCTTCGGCCACGCAGGCCTGCGAAGCGGCGGCTTCCGGCCGACCTCGTTCGACTTCGGGAGCCTCGCGGACATCTTCTCCGCCTTCTTCGGCGACGATCTGCTCTCGGCGAGGATGCGTCGCAGCGGCGCGCGCGGCGCGGACGTCGCCGCCGACGTCGCGATCGATCTGGTCGAAGCGGCGTCGGGGACGACCCGCGAGGTCCCGTACCGTGTCTCGGTTCCGTGTGCGCACTGCGAGGCGACCGGCGTCGAGCCGGGCACGGAGGTGACGACGTGCCCGACCTGCAACGGGATGGGCCGCATCCAGCAGGTCTCGCGGAGCGCCTTCGGCGAGTTCATTCGCACGCAGGGGTGCCCCGACTGCGGCGGCGACGGTCGCCTGATCCGGCACCCATGCGCCGCAGTGCAGCGGCTCGGGGCACCAGCTGGCCGACCGGACGCTCCACGTCGAGATCCCGCCCGGCATCCACGACGGCCAGCGGATCCGCCTCTCCGGCGAAGGCCATTCGGGCGTGCTCGGCGGGCGGGCCGGCGACGTCTACGTCAGGGTGCGGGTGCGACCGGACCCGCGCTTCGTCCGCGAGGGCGACGACATCTTCTCGACCGTCGATCTGACGATGACGCAGGCCGCGCTCGGCGCGCGCGTCGCGATCCCGACGCTCGACGGGGAGACCGAGCTCGAGTTCGCGCCGGGGACGCAGCCGGGGGAGGTCAAGGTGCTGCGTGGGCGCGGGATGCCGGTGCTCCAGGGGTTCGGGCGCGGCGACCAGCGGGTGCTCGTCAACGTTGCCGTCCCACGGCAGCTGACGGATGACCAGCGCGACCTGCTCGAACGCTTCGAGCAGTCGGCGGGCGACGACACCTACAAGGCCGACGAGGGGTTCTTCGACAAGCTGAAGAGCGCGTTCCGCTGAGCGAGGGCGAGCTCCGCCGGGTCGTCCTCCCGGTCCCGGCGGACCTGCTCGAGCCAGCCAGAGCCAAGCTGCTCGAGCTCCATCCCGAAGGCTTCGAAGAGCGCGACGGCGAGCTTGCGGTCTACACCGACGAGCCCGGTGAGGAGCGTTTGCGGGCAGCGTTCGCCGACGTCACCTCGGAGCCGGTCGAGCCCGGCTGGGAAGAGCGCTGGCGTGAGTTCCACCGGCCCGTCTGGATCGGCCCGCTCTGGATCGGCCCGCCCTGGGAAGTGCCGCCGGACCGTGCGATCACGGTCGTCGTCGACCCGGGCCGCGCCTTCGGGACCGGTTCGCACCCGACGACCCGACTCTGCCTCGGCTTCCTCCACGAGCTCGAGCGTGGCAGCCTGCTCGACGTCGGCTGCGGCTCGGGTGTGCTCTCCGTCGCCGCCGCCAAGCTCGGCTTCGAGCCCATCGTCGCCGTCGACCGCGATGCCGCCGCGGTCGAGGCGACGCAGCGGAACGCCCGCTTGAACGGCGTCGTCGTCGACGCGCGGCAGGCGGACGCGCTCGCCGTCGAGCTGCCCTCGGCCGACGTTGCCTTCGCGAACATCGACCTGGCCGTCGGTCGAAACGCTCGCTCCGAGGCTCGACGTCCAGCTGCTCGTCACCGCCGGGTACTTCCACTCCCGCACCCCGTCGGTCGCGGGCTTCGCCCACCGCGAGCGGCGAATCGATGGCGGCTGGGCGGCCGATCTCTACGAACGGCAGTAGATTTTCGCCGTCGATGGCAACGTTCACCGTCCGCTTCCTCGGCTGCAAGGTCTCGCACGCCGACGCGCAAGCGCTTCGCGAGCGCCTCGTCGCCGACGGGCACGAGGAGCTGGACGCCCAGGCCGACGTCGCCGTCGTCAACACGTGCTGCGTCACGAACGAGGCGGTGGCGAAGTCACGTCAGGCCGCCGCCAGAGCCGCACGCAGCCACCGCCGCGTCTACGTCACGGGTTGCGGCGCGAACCTCGCGGGTGATGCCTTCGCGACGCTGCCGGCCAACGTCTCGGTCATCCGGGCGGCGCCGGAGCAGACGCCGGCGCTCGTCGCGCGCGACGTCGGGCCGATCGGCTGTGTCCAGGCCGACGCGCGGCTCGACCGCGTCCGCGCCTTCGTGAAGGTGCAGGACGGCTGCAGCTTCTCGTGCAACTTCTGCGTGATCCCACTCGTTCGCGGCCGCTCGCGAAGCCGGAGCGCGGCCGCCGTCCTCGCCGAGATCGCGAAGCGCGTCCGCCAGGGCCACCGCGAAGTCGTTCTGACCGGGATCAACCTCGGCTGCTTCCGCGATCGCGAGGCCGGCTACACGCTCGCGGGGCTCGTGCGCGCGGCCGGCGAGGTTCCGGGCCTCGAGCGCCTCCGCCTCTCGTCGATCGAGATCAATCACGTGAACGACGAGCTGATCGCGGCCCTTCGCGGGACGCCGGTCGTCTCCCGCCACCTGCACGTCCCGCTCCAGTCGGGCGACGATGAGATCCTGCGCGCGATGGGACGGCGCTACTCGGCACGGACGTACCTCCGCCGCGTCGCCGCGCTCGCGGACTTCAACCTGACCACGGACGTGATCGTCGGCTTCCCCGGCGAGGACGAGACGGCGTACGAGCGAACGCTCGAGGTCGTCCGCAGCGCCGGGATCACGAAGGTGCATGTCTTCCCGTACTCGCCGCGGCCGGGAACGGTCACGGCCGCCGCCGACACCGTCCCGCCCGCCGTGAAGAAGGAGCGCGGTGCTCGGCTCCGAGCCGCCTCCAACGAGGCGTGCCTCGCGCGCTGGCGTGAGAAGGTCGGCAGCGAGGACGTCGTGCTCGTCGACCGGCCGGGGCGAGGGTACGGCGACGACTACTCGCCGTGGCTCGTCAGCGCCCAGGCGCCGATCGGCGCGCTGATCCGCGTCCGCGGCGCCGCGGTCACGGAGGAAGGGATCCTCGCCGCATGACAAACGACGACTGCCTCTTCTGCCGGCTCGTGCGCGAAGGCGACCACGTCGCGACGGCCGACGGCTTCGTCGCGATCCGCGATCTCTATCCGAAGGCGGAAACCCACTTGCTCGTCCTCCCCGAGCGGCACGTAGACACCTTCAATGACGTCGATGCGTTTCCGCCGGAGGAGGCGAAGCGGATGCTCGACTTCGTCGCCCAAACCGCGCGCGGTGCGGGGCTCGAGGACTACCGCGTCCTCGTCAACGTCGGGCCGGGCGGCGGCCAGACGATCTTCCACCTCCACTGGCACATCCTCGGCGGCCGGATCGAAGGGATGCCCGAGTGAGCCTGATCGCGCGGATCGAGGACGAGCTGAAGGAGGCGATGCGCGAGCGGGACAACGACCGGCGCGATGCCCTGCGGCTGATCCTCTCGAGCCTTCGCTCGGCCGAGAAGGAGCTGCAGCGGCCCCTGACGGAGCAGGAGGAGCTCCAGGTGCTCCAGCGGGAGCGCAAGAAGCGGCTCGACGCGGAGGAGGCCTTCCGCGCGGCCGGCCGGGAGGAGCAGGCGGACGCGGAGGACTACGAGCTCGAGGTGCTCGAAGAGTTCATGCCCGAGCCGCTCAGCGAGGCGCAGCTGGAGGAGATCATCGACGACGCGATCGCCGAGAACGGCGCCACCAGCCTCCGCGACCTCGGCCGGGTCATGGCCGACGTGATGCCGCAGGTCGCCGGCCGCGCCGACGGTGCCGAAGTTAGCCAGCTCGTCGCGAAAAACTCGCAGAGCACTGAGAGCTGCCCGCGAAGCGGCGGTGGAAGGGGTCTGGGGACCGGAGCCCAGCTGCTCGATAGCCGGCGACGCCGGCGACCGGTTCGCACGCAGTCGACGAGATCCACGTCGCGCTCTGTCGTGCGCCAGTTGACGATCGCCGGCCGGAAGGCGACTTTCCCCTGGTAGCGGGTCGTCCCGAAGAAGACCCGTCCGTCGGCCAGCACGTCCTGACCGAGCGCGAGGTTGAGCTCGTCGAGCTCGTCCTCAGCCACGCCCGGTGGGCGGAAGCGGAAGCAGACGATGTTGAGCTTCGTCTCCGCAAGCCGTTCCAGCTCCGGCGCCTCGTCGACGCGGCGTGAAAGCCGCTGGGCGAGCTCGAGGTGCCGCTCGACCATCGCCCGGTACCCCGCACGGCCATAGGCGCGGAGCGTCGCCCAGACCGCGAGCGAGCGTGCGCGGCGCGACGCCTCCGGGCTCGGGCTCTCGTCGCTGGGGAGGTAGGCCGCGGTCAGCCTGAAGGGCTCGCGCAGGAGCGCCCCGTCGCGCACGAACGCGAAGCCGCAGTCGTAGGGCACGTTGAGCCACTTGTGGCCGTCGGCGATCACCGAGTCGGCGCGCTCGACGCCGTCCGCGAGCGCCGCCGCCCTCGGCGTCAGGCGCGCGAAGAGCCCGAAGGCGCCGTCGACGTGGAGCCACGCGCCGTGCCGCTCGGCGAGGTCGGCCATCCGCGCGATCGGGTCGAAGTCGCCGGTATTTACGTCGCCGGCGTTCCCGATCAGGATCGCCGGCGCGCCCTTCAGCTCCTCGAACGCTTGCTCCAGCCCTGCCGGGTCGACGACGCGCACCGAGTCGCGGCCGATCCCGAGCATGGCCAGCGCCTTACGGGCGCTCGCGTGGACGTACTCGGTGGAGAGAACCGGCACAGCCGGCAAGCCTGCGAAGCCGCGCTCGTCGAGGTCGACATCGTGCCGCTCGGCCCACCAGCGCCGGCCGCAGGCAAGCCCGACGAAGTTCGCCATCGTCGCGCCGGTCGTCAGCACGCCGCTCCACTCCTCGGGCAGCTCGAACAGGTCGAGGAGCCAGCGAAGGGCCACCTCCTCGAGTTGCACTCCGTATGGCGAGCTGACCGCTGAGAACGCGTTCTGGTCGAGAAGCGACGCGAGCCAGTCGGCTCCCAGCGCCGCGGGCGTCGTCCCGCCGGTGACGAAGTGGAAGAAGCGCGGGCCTGACGATCGGGTCGCTACGTCGGAGCCGGCGACGAGCTCCGTCGAGCGCCGCGAGCGCCCCATCGCCCTCCTCGGGCAGCCGCCCGCCGAACCGCTCGCCTCGCGCCGCCAGCACCGGCGAGTCGTCGAGCTCGGCGAGGTAGCGCGTAGCCGTCTCGAGGACGTACTCGAGAGCGGCCTGTTCATCGCGGCGCTCGCTCGGGTGCGCCATCGATCCAACCTACACTGAGCCGGGTGCAGGAGACGCTTTCAGTCCCCAATGACGTGGCCGCCGAGCTGGCGGGAATCGGCGACGGCGTCCTCGTGTCGCTCCGTGACCGGCTGCGCTGCACGATCCACCTCCGCGGCAACCAGCTGACGATCCAGGGTGACGAGGAGCACGTCGACCAGGCACGGACCGTGATCGACGAGATCGTCGAGCTGGTCGAGGGCGGGCACGAGATCGGACCGTCGACGGTCGACGCCGTGCTCGGCGTGATCGACAAGGGCGCCGACGTCCGCGAGGTGTTCGACGACGTCGTCTGGCGCCACCGAGGGAAGAAGATCGCGCCCAAGACGCTCAACCAGAAGCGGTACGTCGACGCGATCCGGAACGAGACGGTCACGTTCGGCATCGGACCGGCTGGGACCGGCAAGACCTACCTCGCGATGGCGCTGGCCGTTGCCGCGCTCCAGGAGCGGGAGGTGAGCCGAATCATCCTCACCCGGCCGGCAGTGGAGGCCGGCGAGCGCCTTGGCTTCCTGCCCGGCGACATCCTCGCGAAGGTCGACCCGTACCTGCGGCCGCTCTTCGATGCGCTCTACGACATGCTCGATGCCGACAAGCTGAACTCGTACATGGAGCGCGGGATCGTCGAGGTGGCGCCGCTCGCGTTCATGCGCGGCCGGACGCTGAACGACTCCTTCATCATTCTCGACGAGGCCCAGAACACGAGCCCCGAGCAGATGCAGATGTTCCTCACCCGCCTCGGCTTCGGCTCCAAGGTCGTCGTCACCGGCGACGTCACGCAAATCGACCTCCCGCGCGACCAGGCGTCGGGCCTGATCCAGGTGCAGGACATCCTCGCGACGATCGACGGCATCAACTTCATCCGTTTCGGACACGAGGACGTCGTTCGGCACAAGCTCGTCCAGCGGATCGTGGAGGCCTACAAGTCCCATGTGGAGGAAACCGGCACCCAGCGCCGGAAGTAGGCGGAGCTGATGCTCGAGGTCGAGGTGGCGAACCGAAGCGGGGCCGCCGTCGACGAACACGAGGCGGTCGAGCTCGCGCATCGAGTGCTCGGCGAAGAGGGGATCCAGGACGGCGAGCTGGGGCTCGTGTTCGTCGGCCCCGACGAGGCGCGGGCGCTGAAGCGCGAGCACCTCGGCGTCGACGAGACTCCCGATGTCCTGGCGTTCCCGATCGACGGCCTTGACGACCTGCCGGAGGGCGTGCCGCGCCAGCTCGGGGACGTCGTCATCTGTCCCGAGGTCGTCGGCGGCGCCTGGCGGGAGCCGCTCGTCCACGGGCTCCTGCACCTGCTCGGCTACGAACACGGGGCGGAGATGGAGGAGCGGGAGGCGGCCGTCTCGTGAACGTCGGCCGCAGCCCGTCCGTCCTTCAGAGCTTCAACTTCGCCGTCGAGGGCATCGTCCACGTGCTCCGCACGCAGCGGAACATGCGGATCCACTTCGCGATCGCGGTCGCCGTCCTGGTCGCCGCCCTCGCCCTCGGCGTCCGCCGGCTCGAGCTCGTCGCCCTGCTGCTCGCGATCTCGTTCGTGCTGATCGCCGAGATGCTGAACACGGCGCTCGAGGCGGGGATCGACGTCGCGACCACGTCGTTCGACCCGCTGGCGAAACTGGCCAAGGACATCGCCGCCGGCGCCGTCCTGATCGCAACCGTCAACGCCGTCGCGGTCGGCTACCTGGTCTTCGTCGAGCGGATCAAGGATCCGAGCTCGCGCGTGCTGGACACGCTCCGCGAGGGGCCGGCCGAGCTGACCCTGGTCGCGCTCGTCCTGACGGCCGTGCTCGTGATCGCCGCAAAGGCCTACACCGGCCGCGGCCGGCCACTGAGCGGAGGCCTGCCCTCGGGGCACGCCGCGGTCGCCTTCTCCGGCTGGATGGCCGCGACCTACATCCTCGGCGACTCGACACACTGGTTCCTGATCTCGTCGATCACGTTCATCATGGCGCTGCTCGTGGCACAGACGCGGATCGAGTCCGGCATCCACTCGTTCGTCGAGGTCCTCTCCGGCGGCGTGCTCGGCGCCCTCGTCACGCTCGTCCTCTTCCAGCTCTTCTGGTCGTGACGGACGCCGACCGAGAGCTGCTCGAGCGCGCCGACGCCGTGGCCGAGCGGGCGTACGCGCCGTACTCGGCGTTCCTCGTCGGCGCGGCGGTGCGGGCCCGGGACGGACGGATCTTCACGGGCGTCAACGTCGAGAACGCCGCCTACCCGCTGGGGATCTGCGCTGAGAAGAACGCGCTCGGGACGGCGGTCTCCGAAGGGGTCCGCCCCGGCGAGATCGAGGCTCTGGCCGTGAATGCGTCTCCATGCGGGGGTTGCCGCCAGTGGTTCCACGAGTTCGGGATCGACCGTGTCATCTACCGCCGAGCCGACGGCGAGATCGCGGTCGCGACGCCAGACGAGCTTCTCCCCGACACGTTCGAGCTCGAGCATTGAAGTCGGGCTTCGTCGCCGTTGCGGGGCGGCCGAACGTCGGCAAATCGACGCTCGTGAACGCGCTTGCCGGGGGGAAGGTCGCGATCACCTCCGACAAGCCGCAAACGACCCGCCGCCGGATCTTCGGGATCGCGAACGGCGACGACTACCAGCTCGTGCTGGCCGACCTCCCCGGGTTCCAGCGTCCGCGCGACGCGCTGACGGAGCACATGCAGCGAACGGTCGACTCGTCGTTCGAGGACGTCGACGCCGTGCTCCTCGTGCTCGACGCGCGTGACCGCATCGGCGCCGGCGACCGCTTCATCGCCGAGCGGGTGTTCTCGCTCGGCGTCCCGGTGGTGATCGCGCTGAACAAGGTCGACCGGCTGAAGCCGGGCCACATCGCGACGCAGATGGCGACCGGGTCGCGGCTCGGAGACTTCCACGCGCTGCATCCGGTGAGCGCGAAGACCGGCGACGGGATCCCGGAGCTGCGCGAGGAGCTCGTCGGTCTCCTGCCTGAGGGGCCGCAGTACTTCCCGCCCGAGCAGCGGACGGACCTCTCGGTCGAGGAACAGATTGCCGAACTGGTGCGCGAGAAGGCAATCCAGCTGACCCGCGACGAGGTGCCGCACTCGATCACGGCCGAGGTCGAGGAGCTGGAGGACAAGGTCGTGCGCGTCGCGCTCTACGTCGAGACGGAGTCGCAGAAGCAGATCCTCATCGGGAAGGGGGGCTCGATGGTGCGCGAGATCGGGAGCCGTGCGCGGCCGGAGGTGGAGGCGCTCCTCGGCCACCCCGTCTATCTCGAGCTCCAGGTCAAGGTGCGGCCGAAGTGGCGCCGCGACGAGCGCATGCTCGAGCGGTTGGGCATCTGAGCCGGCGCGGTTTCGGCGACTTTCGGCGCGAGCCCGGCACAGACACGCGCGCTCGCCCGAACTAGGATCGCCGGTGGGAGGAGGCGGCGGGCTCCCAGCGGGACGCGTCTGGAGGGGACCAGTCCCAGACGCCGAGAGATGTTCTGCCTCGCCCTGCCCGTGCCGCGATCGGCCGAACCAAGGGACGGGGCTACACTCATCTCGATGGCCAAGGCTCCCGCGCTGCCAACCGGTTTCGAGCTTCCGCTCGAGCCGAGACTGCCGCGAATCGGCTCGGTCGACCAGGTCGCGGTCGAGGAGCGCGCCGCATCTCTGGCGCGCCGATCGATCAAGCGGGACTCGAAGCTGTTCGCGCTCGATCTCGCGGTCCGGATGATGGACCTGACCACGCTGGAGGGGCAGGACACGCCCGGGAAGATCGCCGCGCTGGCATCGAAGGCGATCCGACCAGACCCAGCGGACGCGACCGTTCCCTCGGTGGCCGCCCTGTGCGTCTACCCGAATCTCGTCCCGAGCGCCGTCGAGCGGGTGAAGGGGTCAAGCGTCAAGGTCGCATCGGTCGCGACGGCGTTCCCGTCGGGTCAGGCGCCAACCCACCTCAAGGTCGCCGAAGTGCGGGAAGTCGTCGAGATGGGCGCGGACGAGGTCGACATGGTCATCGACCGCGGCGCCTTCCTCTCGGGCCGCTACGCCAAGGTCTACGACGAGATCGTCCAGGTCAAGGAGGCCGCCGGCCAGGCGCACCTGAAGGTGATCCTCGAGGTCGGCGAGCTCGGCACCTACGACAACGTGCGCCGCGCCTCGCTGCTGGCGATGGCGGCCGGCGCCGACTTCATCAAGACCTCGACCGGCAAGCTGCCGCAGGCTGCGACGCTGCCCGTCACCCTCGTCATGCTCGAGGCGATCCGGGACGTCCACCACGAGACCGGGCGAAAGGTGGGGATGAAGCCCGCGGGCGGGATCCGGCAGTCGAAGCAGGCCGTCCAGTACCTCGTCCAGCTCTACGAGACGCTGGGCGCCGAGTGGCTGACGCCGGACCTCTACCGGCTCGGGGCCTCGACCCTCCTGAACGACGTGCTGATGCAGATCCGGAAGGAGAAGACGGGCCGCTACCAAAGCCCGGACTACTTCACGATCGACTGATGGCCAAGGTCTGGACGCATGGAATCTGGACGGTCAAGCACGGCCGCGAGGACGAGTTCGTCGCGGCGTGGCGCGAGCTCGTTCCCTCGGGCTTGGACTCGGCGCCGGCGACCCGAGCTGCTCCGCGACGCGAGCAACGTCTTCCGGAGCTTCGGGTCGTGGCCCGACGCGGATGCCGTCGACCGCTTCCGTGAGCTCGGCCCGCGCATCGGGAGATGAACGACCTGTGGAGGAGCTCGAGACGTTCACGCTAGACGAGGTCTATCGCGGTGACTGACCTCGAACGCAGGCAGGATCGCGCGCCGGTTCCGTCCGGCTGGGACTACGCGCCCGCTCCGGAGGCGCGGGACATCGTCACGCTCCAGGACCGCTACGGGCTCTTCATCGGCGGCGAGCTGGTCGATCCGCGCTCCGGCGAGTACTTCCCGACGCTCGATCCGTCGACCGAGGAGCCGCTCGCCGAGGTCGCGCAGGCCGGCAAGGAGGACATCGATCTCGCCGTGCGAGCCGCCCGCGACGCCTTCGAGAACGGCTGGTCGGACATCTCGCCGGCGGAGCGCGCCAAGTACCTCTTCCGCATTGCGAGAATCCTTCAGGAGCGCTCCCGCGAGTTCGCCGTACTGGAGTCGCTGAACGGCGGCAAGCCGATCAAGGAGTCCCGCGACGTCGACGTCCCGCTGGCGGCGGCGCACTTCTTCTACTACGCCGGCTGGGCGGACAAGCTCGAGTACGCGTTCCCGAACCGCACGCCGCGCCCGGTCGGCGTCGCCGGCCAGATCATCCCCTGGAACTTCCCGCTGCTGATGCTGGCGTGGAAGATCGCGCCGGCACTCGCGGCCGGGAACACGGTCGTCTTGAAGCCCGCGGAGACGACACCGCTGACGGCGCTCCTCTTCGCCGACGTCGTCCGCCAAGCGGAGCTGCCGCCGGGCGTCGTCAACATCGTCACCGGCGACGGCCGGACGGGCGCCGAGATCGTCAAGCACGAGGACGTCGACAAGATCGCGTTCACGGGCTCGACCGAGGTCGGCAAGGCGATCCAGCGCGAGCTCGCCGGCACCGGCAAGAAGCTGACCCTCGAGCTCGGCGGCAAGGCCGCGAACATCATCTTCGACGACGCAGCGCTCGACCAGGCCGTGGAAGGGATCGTCAACGGGATCTACTTCAACCAGGGTCACGTCTGCTGCGCGGGCTCGCGTCTGCTCGTCCAGGAGTCGATCTCCGAGCCGGTGATCGAGAAGCTCAAGCAGCGGCTGACGACGCTAAGACTGGGCGACCCGCTGGACAAGAACACCGATATCGGCGCGATCAATTCCAAAGCGCAGCTGGAGAAGATCCAGGAGCTCGTCGCGAGCGGGGTGGAGGAGGGCGCCGAGATCTACCAGCCCCCGTGCCGCCTGCCCGAGCGTGGCTACTGGTTCGTGCCGACGGTGTTCACGAACGTGGCCCAGAGCTACCGGATCGCGCAGGAGGAGATCTTCGGTCCTGTGTTGTCGGTGCTGACGTTCCGAACGCCGGACGAGGCGGTCGAGAAGGCGAACAACACGCCGTACGGACTGTCGGCAGGGGTCTGGACGGAGAAGGGCTCGCGCATCCTGTCCATGGCCCAGCGGCTCGAGGCCGGCGTGATCTGGGCGAACACGTACAACCGCTTCGACCCGACTTCGCCGTTCGGCGGCTACAAGGAGTCTGGCTTCGGGCGCGAGGGCGGCCTGCACGGCCTCGAGCCGTACCTCGAACTCGAGGAGTCCGAAGGCGCGCGGCAGATGAGCCGGCTGCCGGTCAAGAAGACCTACAAGCTCTTCGTCGGCGGCGAGTTCCCCCGCTCGGAGTCGGGGCGGACGTACCAGTCGCAGGGCCAGAACGTGGCGCGGGCGTCGAGGAAGGACCTCCGCGACGCGGTGCGGGCGGCGCGGGGCGCGGTCCCGAAGTGGTCGGGTATGACCGCGTACAACCGCGGCCAGGTGCTGTACCGCATCGCCGAGATGATGGAGGCCCGCGCAGCCGAGTTCGCCGAGCTCTCGTCGGGCCGAGATGAGGTCGAAGAGGCGATCGACCGTTGGGTCTGGTACGCAGGCTGGGCGGACAAGTACGCGCAGGTGCTCGGGTCCTCCAATCCGGTGGCGGCGCCCTACTTCAACTTCACCGTCCCGGAGCCGACCGGAGTCGTCGGCGTGCTGGCGCCGGAGTCGCCCGCGCTCGGCGGCATCGTCGCGCGGCTGGCGCCGGTGATCGTGGGCGGGAACACGGCGGTCGTGCTTGCGTCAGAGACTGAGCCGCTAGCGTCGATCGAGCTCGCCGAGGCGATTGCGACGGCGGACGTGCCGGGCGGCGTCGTGAACATCCTCACCGGCCACCGCTCGGAGCTCGCGCCGTGGCTCGCCGGGCACATGGACGTGAATGCGCTGGACATCGGCGGCGCCGACGGCGACGCGCCCGAGCTGGAGCGGCTGGCGGCCGAGAACGTGAAGCGGGTCGTGCGCGGGCGGGCCGACCGGCAAAGCCCGTACGAGATCGCGCGCTTCCTCGAGCTCAAGACCGTCTGGCACCCGATCGGCGTCTGAAACCGGGGCCACCAGCCTCCTCCCCGCTGTGATCGTATTCAGGGAACCCGCACGCGTGGGAAACGAAAGAGCGCCGAGAGCGTGACGGTCTCGCTGCCAGTCGCTCGACTACCATCTGCGCGCCGATGACGCGAGCGCGCCGCTTGAGCCAGGCGATTTCCGAGGGTGACGGGATCTCGGTGATCGTCCAAGTAGACGGGCCGGAGGCCGCGCGCGATGCGCAGGATGCCGGCGCCGAGGCGCTGTTCGTGCGGAGCGGAGACGAGTCGCAGCTGCCTGCCATTCGCGGGGCGGCGGACCTCCCGATCCTGTGCTCCTACGAGGGAGACGAGGCCCGGGGCTCTGGAGGGCGTTGACGCGTGCGTCATCGATGTGCGCGACGACGATGAGGACCGCCTGGACAACGTTCAGCAGACGCTCGGTGACCGGTTCGAGCTGGCCTTCAGGATCGTGAGCGACGAGCATCTGGAATTTCTGCTGGAGAGGTTCGACCCCGAGATCTTCGTCCTCGCAGAGTCGAGGGGCAGAGCCGTATCCTCGCCGGAACCCGTGCTCGAGCTGCTGTCCGGGGTGCCTGCGGGCAAGCTCGCGATCGCGGACATCGGTGCCCGCACGCGCGAAGAGGTCGAGGAGCTCGAGCGGGCCGGGGTCGACGGCGTGATCGTCCCGACGGTCGACGTCGCGCACCTCGTCACTGCCGCTCCGCCCGAGGTCTGACCACCGAGGGGCAGTAGTGCGGGAGTCCCGCTGGGGCGGTCCCTGGGTCGCCCTGTCCGCCCTCCTCGCCGGGGCCGCCGCGATCCGGCTCGTCGGCGTGCAGTACGGGCTGCCGTTCCCGCTCCTGAACCCGGACGAGGAGAACATCGTCCCGCGCGCGTGGCGGATGAGTCACGGCGGCGGGCTCGATCCGAACTGGTTCGACTACCCGAGCCTGCTGATGTACGTGCTCGCGCCGTTCCAGAACTGGTCGGACGAGCCGTCGTACCTGGTCGCCCGCCTCGTCCTGATCGCGCTCTCGCTCGCCGGGATCGCGGCGGCCTGGTGGCTCGGCGCGGCGCGCCTACGGGATGGTCGCAGGGTTCGTCGCCGCCGCCGTGACCGCGGTCGCCACCGTTCACGCCGAGTACTCACGGATGGCGGTGACCGACATTCCGCTCACGCTCGGCGTCGCCGTCACGCTCGCCCTGCTCGTGAGGCGCCAGCTGATCCCGGCCGGGATCGCGATCGGCCTGACCGCGAGCTTCAAGTACCCCGGTTTCGTCCTGCTCGTGCCGCTCGTCGTCGCGGGCTGGAGGCAGTGGCGGCAGCTGGCGATCGCCGCCGCCCTCGCGCCGGTCGCGTTCCTCGCGACGAGCCCGTACTTCGCCGTCCACCTCGCCTCGGCCGTGGACGACGTGCGGCGCGTCCAGCGTGACGGACGTCGCGGCTGGCTTGGATTCGAGGACGATCCCTGGACGCCGATCGCCTTCCTCGACCGTCTCTGGGAAGGGCTCGGCCCGGTGTTCCTGATCGCGCTCGCAGGGCTTGTGCTCGCGCTCGTCCACCGCACGCTGGCCGACCGCGTCCTCGTGGCCTTCGTCGCTGCCTACTTCGTCACGCTCCTTCCGCTCGACGCGCACTTCGACCGGTACGTGCTCCCGCTCATTCCAGCGCTCGGGGCGCTGGCGGGTCGTTTCCGTGCGCTCGCGCCCGTGACGCTGCTGCTGCTCGTGATCCCGCTGGTCTGGACGATCCGCGAGACGAGGCCGCTCGTACGCACCGATACACGTGTCGTCGCCCACGACTGGATGGACCGGACTCTGACGCCCGGCGTGCTCGTCGCCGCGGATCCGTCGACCGCCGCTCCGGACGACGTGCGCGTCCTCCGGCTCGCCCTCCCGGGGCCGGGACGCCCTCTCGACCCCGACCGCAACCTCTCGCGACTACGGGAGCTCAACGTCGGCTACGTGCTCGTCACGGGCGCCGTGGCCGACCGCGTTCGCGCGGAGCGAGGGCGGTATCCGGCCGAAAGCGCGTTCTACGACGAGCTCGAGCGGCAAGGGAACCGGCGCTTCTATCGTGCGGGTGTGGGCAAACTGGCGGGGCCTTGGGTAGCGGTATACGAGCTGTAGACGCCTCGCCGGTCGTGCTCCGGCGTGCGTTCATCGTCGCGGCGGCGGTGTTCGTCAGCGGCGCCGTCGTTCTCGGGATGGAGATCGCGGCCTCCCGTGTCGTCGCGCCCTTCTTCGGCAACTCGCTCTTCGTCTGGGGCTCGCTGATCGGGGTCGTGCTGGCCGGGCTCTCGGTCGGCTACTGGGCCGGCGGCTGGCTCGCCGACCGTTGGCCGACGCCGAGCCTGCTCGCGGCCGTGATGGGTCTCGGTGCCTTGCTCGTGCTCGCGATCCCGGTGTTCGACGAGCCCGTGCTCGAGGCGATCGTCGAGTGGGATCCGGGGCCGCGACTGAACCCGCTGCTTGCGTCCATCGCGCTCTTCGGGCCGGCCAGCCTCGTGCTCGCCGGCGTCGCTCCGATCGCCGTCCGCCTCTGGGCGCGCTCGCTGGCGACACTCGGCCAGACCGCAGGCCGTCTGTTCGCGATCTCCACCGCAGGATCGATCGCCGGCACCTTCGCGACGGCGTTCTGGCTGATCCCCGAGTTCGGCACCGACCAGCTGCTCGGGATCGCCGCCGCGACGCTCTTCGCGGCCGCGGCGCTCGTCGCCCTCTCCGAGCGACTGATCCTGATCACGGCGTTGACCGCAGCCGGCGTCGCGCTCGCCGCCTTCGCCGCGATCGAGCTGGCGCCGGAGACCGGGGGAACGCTGAGCCGCGTCCAGGCGACGAACTGGTCGCCCCTCTACCGCACCGCCGGCTACGTCGGCCAGGAGCCCGCGGACACGACCGGGCTGACGCTTCGCTACTCCAAGGACACGCGCTACCACCGGCTCAGCGTCGCCGACGACGAGACGACGCGTTACCTGCGATTCGACAACACGTACCAGAGCGGGATGATCATCGACCGCCCGTTCGCGACGGCCTTCGAGTACGCCGACCTCTTCCACCTGCTCAGGGGCTACAACCCGAACGCCCGCAACGTCCTCTTCATCGGCCTGGGCGGCGGCTCCTCGCCCAAGCGGCTCTGGCGGGACTTCCCCGACCTGCGGCTCCAGGCCGTCGAGCTCGACCCGGTGGTCGCCGACGTCGCATACCGCTTCTTCGAGCTGCCGCGTGATGATCGCCTCGGCGTCGAGATCGACGACGGGCGCCGCTATCTCGACCGAAACGAGGAGCGGTACGACGCGATCCTGATCGACGCTTTCTTCGCCGACGCGATCCCGTTCCACCTCTTCACTGCTGAGTTCATGGAGCTCGCCCGCTCGCGGCTGAACCCGGGCGGCGTGATCTTGACGAACACGATCGGCTCGATCGCCGGCCCGC
Source organism: uncultured Actinomycetes bacterium (assembly GCA_963764595.1). GTDB lineage: Bacteria > Actinomycetota > Thermoleophilia > Gaiellales > Gaiellaceae > JACDAN01. The sequence continues at coordinate 99,311 of CAVXTG010000002.1, forward strand.
GCTCGCGCCTCTTCCGATCGGTTTACCGCACCTACCGCGCCGTCTTCCCGACCGTGCTCGTCCACCCCGTGATCCTGGGCGGCGACGAGGGCGACACCGCTGTTCGCAACCTGATCCTCGTCGCGACCGAGGGGGCGGCGCCGTCGAAGGAGTTCCTCGTCGAGCGCTGGAACGAGATCCGGGCCGAGTACCGCCTCGCCCCCGACCTGACCCAGCAGATCCGCGACCGCCACGACCGCCCGATCCCGCTCGAGGGCGTGCCCACGCTGACCGACCAGTACGCCCCAACAGACGCACTACTCTTGATCGAGTGAGGATCCTTCTCCAGCTCGCCCTCCTCGCCGCCATCGGCGGCGCGCTCGCGGGCTGCTCCGGTGACGACAAGGTCGCGGCGAGCGCCTCCGCCGAGCCGGCCGGCTGTCCGTCGGCGCTGAAGCCGGAGTGGCAGCGCCTCGCGAACCGCGTCGGCGTGCCGGTGTACTGCCCGAACTGGATGCCGAGCCCGCTCGACGCCGACATCGGCGGCCAGTGGAACAGCGCCGGCCCGGTCGTCGGCCGGGACCGCCACTTCCTGGTCGGCTTCCTCTGGCACGAGGCCGGGAGCGGTGACGTCCACGTCAACTTCCGCGGCTACCCCGGCAAGACGGCCGTGCCCCGCTGCGACGACGTCCGGACCGTGGCGGGAAAGACCCGCCGCCGCTCGGTGCCGTGCTTCAGCGATTCCCAGGGGACGCGTCAGATCGGCGACAAGAAGGTGACCGTGTACACCGTGTCGCGCGACGCCGACCAGTGGCACGTGACCTATCTCTGGCGACGGAACGGGACGCTGTACACGGTCAGCGAGCACGTCGCGCCGCCGCTCACGTTCCGCAAGGTGATCGGGAACCTCGATCGCCTCGTCGGCGGGCTCGAGCTGATCGAGCCCGACACCGACGACCTAACGCCATGAAGCTGACTCGCAAGCAGCTCCTCGGGGGCGCCGCCGCGGGGGCCCTCGGCGCAGCCGGGGTGTACGAGCTCGTCGATCAGCTCGCCGAGTCCCCCGAGCGGGCGGCGGCGGTCGAGCTTCCACGCGAGCAGCACCTGCTCGCGGGCATGAAGACGTTCGAGCACGAGGGCGTCGAGGTGATCGAGCCGCCGCTCCACCACGAGGTGGTGACCGCGAAGGTCCGCGTCGAGCAGAGCCCGCGGGCGCTTCGCGAGGCGCGCGAGACCCTCGAGGGCGCGCTCCGAGAACTGGAGCGGCAATACGACCTGACGCCCGCCGGCCTCGCCGTGACGGTCGCCTGGGGCCGCCCGTACTTCGAGCGGTATGTCCCCGAGCTTGCGGAGCGCCGTATCCCGATCGACCTCCGGGCGACGCGGAGCGCGGAGCGGCCGGTCTCGGCCTTCCTCGACGCGGTCCGCTTCCCCAGCGATCCGGACGACACGATCCTCGAGGCGAACGACGTTGCGTTCCTGCTTCGCAGCGATGAGCGCGAACATGTCGCGGACGGCGCGCTCCTGCTCTTCAACGAGACGGGCGACCTCTTCGACCTCACGAGCATCCGCAAGGGCTTCCAGGGCGGTGGCTTCACCGGCGGCACGAGTCTCCCGAAGGCGATGGCGACCGCGGCCGGCGTGCCGGGCGCCGACCTGATCCCGGACACGGCGCAGCTCTTCCTCGGCTTCACCTCGACCCAGACGCACACCCAGGGCCAGTCGGCGATCGCCAACTTCGAGACGCTCGGGCTGGTCGACGTCCGCGACGGCTACTTCCGCGGCGGCACGCACATGCACCTCTCACACATCGATGAAGACCTCGAGGCGTGGTACCTCGACTTCGACTTCCGCGAGCGTGTCGACACGACGTTCCGGCCACAGCTCGAGGCGTCGGATGGTGCGCAGACGCTTCCCCAGCCGCCCGAGGACGCTGTCGGGGTGGCGGAGGTCGAGGACGACTTCAGACGGCACGGCGCGATCGGCCACGGCTCGTCGATCCAGCCGACGTCGCGCCTCCAGCTGGACATTCGCGGCGCCGACGGGAAGGTCTACGCCCGCGGCAGCGCGATTCCGCTTCGGGCCGACTTCAACACGCTCGACAACCCCTTCTTCTGGACGGCTGATCCCGACCGGGACGGCTTCGACGAGCGTCCGTCGGCGGGCGTCCACTTCGTGACGTTCAACCCGTCGAGCGACGACTTCAACCGCAACCGGCTGGCGATGGACGGCGTGCTTCCCGGCGGGACGAGGCTTCCGATCGGCCCGAGATCGCGCGCCCAGGGCCTCAACTCGGTCCTTCGGACGACGCACCGCCAGAACTTCATCGTCCCGCCGCGATCACGCCGAAGCTTCCCGCTCAGCGAGTTGCTCGGGTAGCTGGGGAAACCCTCCCGGTTTCCCCAGAACCCTTCCACCGCCCGCTTCGCGGGCAGCGCTACGCGCTAACCGAAGAACGCTCTAGCGACTGCGTACCACTCCGCCGGAACTCGCTTCAGCTCCCGCGTCGCCTCCTCGAGCGGGACGTCCACGATCTCGTCGCCGTGCAGCGCCGCCATGGACCCGAAGCGGCCTCCGTCGACGAGATCGGCGGCCTTGAGGCCGAAGCGGGTCGCCAGAACTCGGTCGCGGGGCGTCGGGCTCCCTCCGCGCTGGGTGTGACCGAGGACGATGACGCGCGTCTCGTAGCCGGTCCGTTCCTCGATGTCCCGGGCGAGGGCCTCCCCGACGCCGCCGAACCGGACATGACCGAACTGGTCGGTCTCGGCCTGCCTGCGTGATCGCCCGCTTCTCGCCCGACTCGTACGTGAGCTCGTAGCCCTCGCTGACGACGACGATCGAGAAGTCCTTGCCGCGTTCGTGGCGGCGGCGGAGCTCGACGCAGGCCTGCTCGACGGTCACGGGCTGCTCGGGGATCAGGATCATGTCGGCTCCGCCGGCGATCCCGCTGATGACGGCGATCCAGCCGGTCTGGCGGCCCATGACCTCGACGACCATGACGCGGTTGTGCGACTCGGCCGTCGTGTGCAGCCGGTCGATCGCCTCGGTCGCGATCCAGACGGCGGTGTCGAAGCCGAACGTGTAGTCGGTCCCGGAGAGGTCGTTGTCGATCGTCTTCGGAACGCCGACGACCGGGAAGTCGTGCTCGGCGTGGAGCCGGGTGGCGACTCCGAGCGTGTCCTCGCCGCCGATCGCGACGAGCGCGTCGAGCCGATGCTCGCGGAAGGTCTCGAGCACCCGTTCCACCTGGCCCTCGGTCTTGTATGGGTTGGTGCGCGACGTGCCCAGGATCGTGCCGCCGCGCGGCAGGATGCCGGAGATCTCGCGGTAGCCGAGGGGCTGGAAGAGGCCGTCGACGAGACCGCGCCAGCCCTCGCGCACCCCGATCACCTCGCTTCCGCGATCGAGCGACCGGCGCGCGACTGCGCGGATGACGGCGTTCAGGCCGGGGCAGTCGCCGCCGCCTGTGAGGATCCCGATCCGGCTGGCCACGGGGCTACCCTAGAGCCAGCGCCGAAGTGGCGGAACTGGTAGACGCGCCGGACTCAAAATCCGGTGGAGCGCGAGCTCCGTGTGGGTTCGATTCCCACCTTCGGCACTGGCTTCGCTGCGCTGCGCGCCAGTTCTAGCTTGCGGCTGCGCGCACGAGCGCGGATACTTTCCGGCCGGAGCGCGGATCGGCGGACTCCGTCCTTCCGCAAAGGTGAACACAGAGGAGGAGGAGTAGTTGAAGAAACGTGGCTTACTAGGTTTCTTGATCTTGCTCGTTGCCGTGCTCGGCCTCACGGCGGCCGCGTGCGGCGGTGACGACGGTGGTGGCGGCGGCGAGGCCACGGCGCTTCCGTCCGCATCCTGCGGACCGATTCGTCAGGGGGAAGATGCTCCGGACGCGCTGATCGCGTCGGACCTTCCGCTCCAGGGCGCGAACCGGGCGCTGACCACCGAGATGGCCGACGCGATCGAGTTCGTGCTTCAGCAGCGCGATTGGAAGGCCGGCGACCTGACGATCGGCTACCAGTCCTGCGACGACTCGACGGCTCAGGCCGGCAGCTGGGATTCGGCGAAGTGCTCGTCGAACGCACGTGCCTACGCGAACAACGAGAGCGTGATCGGCATCGTCGCGACCTTCAACTCCGGGTGCGCGAAGCTCGTCATCCCGGTGGCGAACCGCGCTCCGAACGGCCCGCTCGCGATGGTCAGCCCTGCAAACACGTACCCGGGCCTGACCGAAGGCGGCCCTGGAACGGAGCAGGGCGAGCCCGACAACTACTACCCGACGGGCACGCGGAACTACGTACGCGTCGTCTGGAACGACCAGTTCCAGGGCGCGGCGGGCGCGCAGCTCGCGCAGGAGCTCGGGCTGGAGAGGGTCTTCATCCTCAACGACAGCGAGACCTACGGGCTCGGGATCGCGACGCTCTTCGGGCAGTACGCGGAGAAGCTCGGGATCGAGGTCCTCGGCAATCAGAAGTGGGACAAGGACGCGTCGAGCTACGAGTCCCTCGCCAGCCGCATCAAGGCGTCCGGCGCCGACTCGGTCTTCCTCGGCGGCATCGTCTGCAACAACGGCGGCAAGCTGATCAAGGACCTCCGCGCCGGCCTCGGCCCGGATGTCACGCTTGTCGGGCCTGACGGCTGGACGCCGATCTCCGCGACGATCGAAGGAGCGGGTGAGGCGTCGAACGACATGTACATCACCCAGCCGGGCATCCCCGTCGACCAGCTGACGGGCGCCGGGAAGGAGTTCGTCGACGGGTTCACCGAGGAGTTCGGCAAGGCACCCGACCCGTACACCGCCTATGCCGCGCAGGCGGCCGTGGTGCTGCTCGACGCGATCGAGCGGGCGGGCGAGTTCGACCGGGCCAAGGTCTCGGAGGAGCTCTTCAACACCGAGATCAACGACGGCATCGTCGGCAGCTTCTCGTTCGACGAGAACGGCGACACCACGCTCGGCACGGTCTCGGTCAACCAGATCAAGGCCGGCGAGTCGACGTTCGTCCGGACGATCACCCCCGAGCTGAGCTTCGTCGAGGGCGGTTAGGGAAGACAGCAGGCAAGGAGTAGAGCTGGGGGAGGACACCGTCCTCCCCCAGCGCATCTACTAGGAGGCCCATGGTCACGCAGGCTCGCCGCCTTCCGTTCACGACCCTCGGCGGGCGTCGTCTGACTTCGTACCTCATGCCGGCGTTCGCGGCGCTGCTCGTCGTGCTGCTCGTCGTCTGGCTCGGGGTCAACCTGATCAAGACGCCGGCCGAGTTCTATCGCCTGTTCCTGATCGGGCTGACGAACGGCGCGATCTACGGCCTGGTCGCGCTCGGATACTCGCTCGTCTACGGCATCCTCGAGCTGATCAACTTCGCCCACGGCGATGTGTTCATGCTCGGCGGGATGCTCGTCGCGACGATGGTGTCGAGCTTCGGCCTCGCCGGCGAGTCGGGCCTCTTCCTCTGGTCGATGATCCTGCTGATGCTCGTGATCGTGATGGCGTTCTGCGCCGCGATCAACACGACGATCGAGCTGGTCGCCTACAGACGGTTACGCCACGCGCCGCGCCTGGCGCCGCTGATCACGGCGATCGGCATGTCGTTCATCCTCCAGAACATCGCGCTCGTCTGGAAGGGCGCTCGGCCGACCTCGGTCGACTCGATCCTTCCGCGCGGCGAGGTCTTCACGATCGGCGGCGTTCCCTACACGTGGGACAAGCTGATCGTCATCCTGTTCACGGTCCCGGTGCTGATCGTGCTCATGCTCCTCGTGCAGCGGACGCGGCAGGGGAAGGCCATGCGCGCGACGGCGCAGGACCGGGATGCCTCGGCGATGATGGGGATCAACGTGAACCGCACGATCTCGTTCACGTTCTTCCTCGCCGGCGCGCTGGCGGGAGCCGCAGGCCTGCTGTACGCGCTCTACATCACGAACGTCCGCTACGACGAGGGTTTCCGGCTCGGGCTGATCGCCTTCACGGCCGCGGTCGTCGGCGGGATCGGCAACCTGCCGGGAGCCGTGCTCGGCGGGCTCGTGATCGCGATGATCGAGTCCTTCAACAACGGCCTCGGCTGGGCGACGCCGGGCAGCGACTGGACCCAGTCGATCATCTTCGCGATCCTGATCATCATCCTCGTCTTCCGGCCCGAGGGGCTGCTCGGAGAGAGGACGCCCGAAGGTGGCTAGGTCGCGGCGAGCCGAGCTTGGCAGCAGCGTGTCGGAGCTCCTGCGGCTGGACGTGCTCCGCGCGCAATGGCGGCGTCTGCCCCGGCGGGTGCGCAGCGCCGCCCTGCCGACCACGGTGATCGCCCTCGCGTTCCTCTACCCCTACTACCTCGACTTCCTGCCGAGCATCCCCGTGTTCGGATCGTTCCCGAGCGTCGACACCGCGGTGACGATGACGATCTTCATCATGATGGCGATCGGCCTGAACATCGTCGTCGGGTATGCGGGCTTGCTCGACCTCGGCTACGTCGCCTTCTACGCGATGGGCGCGTACACCGCCGCCTGGTTCGCCTCTCCCCACTTCGGCGAGTCGGTGACCGCCCACGTCGGCGCCGTCGGCGTCAACCCCAACGCTGCCGGCTTCCACGTCTCGATCTGGCTCGTCGTCCTCGTGGCCGGGATCCTCACAGCCATGATCGGCGTGCTCATCGGGCTCCCGACTCTTCGCCTGCGCGGCGACTACCTCGCGATCGTCACGCTCGGATTCGGCGAGATCATGCCCCAGATCGCCCGCAACGGCGACAACCTGTTCAGCACCGGCTTCAACCTGACGAACGGGGCACAGGGCATCAATCCGGTCGACCCACCGGGCTTCGGGGCGACGCTGAACGACTGGATCGGGCTGCCCGACGACTACCTGACCGCGGCGAACGGCCTGCGGCTGTTCTACTGGACCGCGCTCGTCCTGCTGCTCTTCACGGTCTTCTGCTCGGTGCGGCTCCGCGACTCACGCCTCGGACGGGCCTGGGTCGCGATCCGCGAGGACGAGGTCGCCGCCGCGGCGATGGGCGTGCCGCTGATGCGGACGAAGACGTGGGCCTATGCGGCCGGCGCCTTCTTCGGTGGGATCGCCGGCGCCTACTACGCCAGCTTCAAGGGGGCGGTGTTTCCGGACGACTTCTTCTTCAACATCTCGATCTTCATCCTCTGCATGGTCATTCTCGGCGGGATGGGAAACATCTGGGGCGTGATCGTCGGCGGCGGTTTCCTCGCCTACCTGAACCAGGAGGGATTGGGCAACATCGGCGCGGAGATCAACGAGACGTTCGGCACCGACATCGACGTGCCGCTGTACCAGTTCGGGATCTTCGGCGCGATCCTCGTGCTCGTGATGCTGTTCAAGCCGGAGGGCCTGATCCCGAGCGCCCGCAGGAAGGCAGAGTTCGAGGAGGGGATCGGTGACGAGCCGTACCTCTACGACGTGCGGGGCGCGCCGGAATGAGCACGGCCCCGTTGCTGATCGCGGACAACCTGCGCAAGGAGTTCGGCGGGCTCATCGCCGTCAACGACGTCGACTTCACGATCCCCGAAGGCGCGATCGCGAGCCTGATCGGCCCGAACGGCGCCGGCAAGACGACCTTCTTCAACATGCTCACCGGGCGTGTACAAGCCGACCGCCGGCCAGATCGTGCTGAGCGGCGAGGACGTGACGGGGAAGCCGCCGCATGCGATCACCGAGCGGGGCATCGGCCGCACGTTCCAGAACATCCGTCTCTTCCACAACATGACCGCCCGAGAGAACGTCATGGTCGGCATGCATGCGCGCCTCAAGGGCGGGATCGTCAAGAGCGTGCTCCGGACGCCCGGTGTGAAGGCGGAGGAGCGGAGGGCGGCCGAGCGCGCCCGCGAGCTGCTGGCCTACTGCGGGCTGCAGCGCAGCCAGTGGGAGCAGTACGCCCGGAACCTCTCCTACGGCGACCAGCGACGACTCGAGGTTGCGCGTGCACTGGCGACGGAGCCGAAGCTGCTGCTGCTGGACGAGCCGACGGCCGGCATGAACCCACAGGAGACCGCCGACTTCACCGCGTTCGTGGCCAAGCTGCGCGAAGAGGAGAACTGACCGTGCTCCTGATCGAGCACGATATGAAGGTGGTGATGGGCATCTCCGACCGGGTGACCGTCCTCGACTACGGCCAGAAGATCGCCGAGGGCGCGCCGCAGGACGTCCAGCGCGACCCGAAGGTGATCGAGGCCTACCTCGGCTCGGCGGCGGTGGCCTCGTGAGCACGGCGGGGGCCCCGAAGAAGATCCTCGAGCTCGAGGACGTCCACACGTACTACGGGTCGATCGAGGCGCTCAAGGGCGTTTCGCTCGATGTCGGCGAGCGCGAGATCGTGACGCTGATCGGCGCGAACGGCGCCGGCAAGTCGACGACGCTGCGCTCGATCAACGGGCTCAATCACCCGCGCAAGGGTCGGATCCGCTTCCAGGACCAGGACATCACCGACGAGGCGCCGCACGACGTCGTCAAGATGGGGATCAGCCAGTCGCCCGAGGGCCGCCGACTGTTCCCGCGGATGAGCGTGTTCGAGAACCTGGAGATGGGCGCGTTCCAGCGCTCCGACCGGGGCGCGATCAAGGAGTCCGTGGACCGTGTCTTCTCACTCTTCCCGCGGCTCGCCGAGCGCCGCAACCAGAAGGCCGGGACGCTGTCCGGTGGCGAGCAGCAGATGTGCGCGATCGGCCGCGCGCTGATGGCGCAACCAAAGCTCCTCCTCCTCGATGAGCCGTCGATGGGACTGGCCCCGATCTTCGTCGAGAAGATCTTCGAGATCGTCCGCGAGATCAACGACCAGGGGACGCCGATCCTGCTCGTCGAACAGAACGCGCTCATGGCACTCGACACCGCCCACCGCGGCTACGTGATGGAGACCGGCCAGATCGTGCTCGCCGACGACGCCAAGACGCTGCGCGAGAACCCGGAAGTTCAGAAGACCTATCTGGGCGTCGACTAGACGACCCTGACCGGGAAGTAGGGCGGCGCGACGAAGTAGCCGATGCGCGGTTCGCCGCCGGCCCGCGCCTTAGCCACCGCGAGCGCCGCGGCGAGGCTGCGCGAGGGCACGAAGCCGAGGCTGCGGACGGCGACTGCGTCGCGGCAGCCGGCAACCAGCACGGTGCCGAGCCGGTCGACGACCGGCAGGCACGCCGCCCAGTCGGCGAACGGCAGCAGCGGGTGGCACGAGCGCCCCTCGCGATAGGCCTCCAGCGCGCGAGTGTCCGCGGCAGCCGCCTGCTCGGCCTCGACCCAGGCGGACGGTTGGTGCGCCCCGCGCGTTCCGACCGTGCGGAGCGCGCTGAAGAACGTCCGGTACGGAGCCTGCGTGGGGTGCGGGAAGGTCCGGTCGAAGGGGGACAGGAGGATGGCCGTGCCTCCGTCGGCCAGCGGAAACCGGTCGCGCCAGAGCCGGAGCGCCAGCCCGAGCGCGAGGTGGGCCGCGAGGACCGGGTTCGGCCGTTGACGAGGGAGGTACGGCGTCGTCGCGGGGACGCCGATCACTGCGACGTCGAGCGGCTCGTCGAGCGTGGCCGAACGCGCCTCCACGCCTCGAAGGAGCGCTTCGATGTGGGCAACCGAAGGCGGGCCTCCAAACGCCGCTGTCGCGGTCAGCTCGCGGGGGAGCGACCCGAGCAGGCGGCTGCGGACTCGGCCGGGCGCAAGTCGGAAGGCAAGCCGCACCGGCGAGGCCGCGATCCGCTCGAGCGCGCGGTCGTCGTGCGGGTAGCCGTGGAAGGCGCCGGTGACTGCCGGTGGGTTCAGCGTCAGCGTCGCCGCGATCACCGGGACTCGGCGCGACAGCGCCCGCTCGAGTGAGGCCGCGACACGCCAGCCCTGCGATGCGGCGGTCTCGAGCAGCGACAGCGAGTACGCCCCTGACGTTCGTAGCGCTTCGGCAGACGACGCGGCGAGCAGCGTCGCCGGTCCGCCGTGGAGCAGCGTCTCGGCGGACGAGACGACCACGACCGCGTCCGCCTCCACCAGCGCCGGGTGGACGCGGAGCTGAAGGTCGGCGTCGCCGTCGAGCTCGACGAGATCGGGCCGCTCGACGTCATGGATCTCGACCGCGCCCGAGAAGCGGCGCGCCAGCTCGGGTGGAACGAGAAGGTCGAGCTCACGCTCCGCCGGCCGCTGCGCGAGACCCGCCGCGACGAGCAGGGTCTGACGCTCGAGCGGAACGCCGATCCGTTCGAGCTCGGCGACGGTCGCGGCGAGTGCGACCTGGCGCGGGTCGCGCGGCGCGCTCGGAATCGGCAGTGCGGGCGACTCGATGACGATCGTGACGCGGCCGCCGCGGGGAACCAGCTGCTCGAGGGCTGGGCCCGCGAGCGGAAAGCGGAGCGCTTCCTGCACTGCAGCGCCGACGTCCGAGAGCGCTTCGGCCGGAGGAGGCGCGCGGAGAATCACTGCGTCGTCCGGGACCGAGACGACCTGGAGCCGCGACCCGGCCAGCAGCGGAACACGCACTTAGTGCCCCGCCCAGCAATGCCGGCCCTGGCCCGCGATCACGCGGCGCCAGAGCCCACCCTCGCCCTTGCCAAGGCTGACAGCCTTGGCGCGGCGAGTGCGGCCTCTGGCTTGGTGCTCGCGACCCAGAGACTCGGCGGCATCACTGGACGGGGCACTACGGGATCGAGCGGTAGAGGCGAAGGAACGTGCGCCGGAACCCGCGTGCGGGCCAGAACCGAGACGCGAGCAGGTTGGTCTCGCGCCAGTCGGTGACCATCGTCTCGTAGCCGTGCTCGCGCGCCCAGGCGAAGCCGGCGTTCGTCATGGCGACCCCGGCGCCGAGCCCGCGGGCCTCCGGCCTGGTCGCGGCGTAGGCGAGGAATGCGGCGCCCGGGACGCGCGCGAGCCCGGCATGCATTGATGAGAGCTCTGTCGGGGCGATCACCAGATTCCCGACCACGCGGCCCTCGAGCTCGGCGACGAAGTTGGCGATCTCGGCGTTCGCGAGGTCCTCGGCGATCTCTGCCCGCAGCTCTTCCTCGGTCTCGCGCTGGACCTGGCCGAACACGGGCGAGCTGTCCTGATGGTCCGGCAGCACGGGAGCGATGTCGACGATCGCCTCGAGGTCGCGCTGCTCTGCCAGGCGCACCCCTGCCGGCCATTCGACCTCGGGAATCTCACGGAGCCCAAGCGCGTGCTGTCGCCCGAAGCTCAGTCGGCTCCAGGCATCGAGCAACTGAGCGTCGGAGGCCGGCGCGACCACGTAGTGCCGCGTACGGCCTTCGTCGACCCACCGCGCAGCCGCCGCGCCGTACAGGTCACGGACGTCCTCGGCCTCCTCAGCCGCATGCCCGGCCGGATCGACCCAGACGTTCGGCCCCCAGCGGGCCTCCTTCCGAATCCCGAGCACGTAGCCGACGACCCGACCATCCCGGAGGCCGACTGCGCCGGAGGCGTCGTCTCCACGCCAGAGCGCCTCGACCTCGGCGCGATAGTCGTGGTCGGCGAGCAGCGGCTCGGCCGTCGCGGTGGGCGCCGATGCCGGGCCTCCAGGAGCCTGGCGGCAGCCTCCAGATGCTCCGTCCGAAAACGGGCTGGATTTCGAGTCCCGACATCGCCGCAGGACGATAGCCTCAGACCGTGCCAAAAACCCTGACCGGCGAAGAGCTGCAGCTCGACGACGCGCCTGCTCGCGACTCCGAGCTCTTCCTCGTCGACGGCAACAACCTCGCGTACCGCGCGTTCTTCGCCCTGCCCGAGGAGCTGGCGACGAGCGAAGGCATGCCGACGAACGCGCTGCTCGGCTTCACCAACATGCTCTTCAAGCTGCTCACCGACTATCGGCCGAAGGGCGTCGCGGTCGCGTGGGACACGAGGCCGGTCGAGCGGATGGAGCGCTCCGAGGACTACAAGGCCGACCGCCGGCCGATGGCCGACCTCCTCCGGGAGCAGTTTCCGCACTTCCGGCCGATCGTCGAAGCGTTCGGCTACCGCAACCTGGAGTTCGAGGGTTGGGAGGCGGACGATGTCATCGCCACGCTGGCCACCCGCGCCGACCAGGCGGGCGTCAAGACGACGGTCGTGTCGACCGACCGCGACGCCTTCCAGCTCGTCTCCGACAACGTCGCGCTGATGATGACGCCGCGCGGCGTCGCCGACGTGAACGTGTACACGCCCGAGCGCGTCGAGGCCCGGCTCGGGATCACGCCCGAGCAGATCCCGGACTTCATCGGGCTCAAGGGCGACACCTCGGACAACATCCCCGGGGTCCCGGGCATCGGGGACAAGACCGCCTCGCAGCTGATCCAGCAGTACGGCTCGCTCGAAGGCGTGCTGGAGCATGTCGAGGAGCTGACCCCGGCGCGAAGGAGGAACATCACCGAGCACGCCGAGCAGGCGCGGATCTCCAAGGAGCTGGCGACCATGCGCCGCGACCTGGAGCTCGACTGCGATCCGTCCGAGCTCGTCCTCTCGCCGCCGGACCGGACACGGCTGAAGGAGATGTTCCGGCAGTTCGAGTTCCGCGGTCTCCTCAACCGTGTGGACACGCTCGACGAGGCGCTGCCGGCGGCCGCCGCCGCGGTCGAGGGAGTGCCGGTGCCCTGGCGGGAGGGCCTGCCGGTGTTCGAGCAGCGGGTCGGCATCGCGGCTGACGACGAACGGGTTGCGATCGCCACGCCCGACGAGGTGATCGTCGCCGAGCGCCCGGCCCGGCTGGAGGGAGACCTGGTTGTGCACGACGCGAAGCTCCAGCGCGTCGAGGCGGCCGACGACACGCTGATCGCCGCCTATCTGATCGATCCGGGTCGGGCGACCTACGAGCTCGACGACCTCGCGGCCGAGTACGGCGTCGAGCTCGTCCCCGAGCCCTCGGCCGACGAGGAAACGATGGCGCTCGTCCGGCACTCGGCTGCCACCCTGCGCCTCGTCGAGCCGATGCTCGCCCGGCTGCGGGAGCGCGAGCTCGAGCAGCTCTACCGCGAGGTCGAGCTGCCGCTGACCGCGGTGCTGGCGGCGATGGAGCAGGCGGGCGTCAAGATCGACACGTACCGGATGGGCGAGATCACCGCCCGGCTGGCGGAGCGAGTCGAGGAGCTAGAGACGAAGGCGCACGAGCTCGCGGGCGAGGAGTTCATGCTCGGCTCGACGCAGCAGGTGGGGCGGATCCTCTTCGAGGTCCTCGACCTGACCGCAGGTCGCAAGGGCAAGACGGGCTACTCCACGGACACGCGCGTGCTGAGGTCGATCCGCGAAGAGCACGAGATCGTCGGCGTGATCGAGGAGTGGCGCGAGTACTCGAAGCTGCTGAACACGTACCTCGGCCCGCTCCCGACCCTGATCGGCGAGGACGGGCGCCTGCACACGACGATCAACCAGGCCGTTGCGTCGACGGGACGCCTCTCGACGACGAACCCGAACCTTCAGGCGATCCCGATTCGCACGGAGCTCGGACGCGAGATTCGGTCGGCCTTCATCGCTGAGCCCGGACACAAGCTGCTGTCCGCCGACTACTCACAGATCGAGCTGCGGATCCTGGCGCACGTCTCGGGCGAGCCGAAGCTTCGCGAGGCCTTCGCGCGCGGGGAGGACATCCACACCGCGACCGCGGCGGAGGTGCTCGGCAAGGACCCGGCGACGCTGACGACCGGCGACCGCTCGACCGCGAAGATGATCAACTTCGGGATCGTCTACGGGATCTCGTCCTTCGGGCTCTCGGAAAACCTCGAGATCTCGCGCGACGAGGCGCAGGCGTTGATCGACGCGTACCTCGCGCGCTTCCCGCACGTGCAGGACTTCATCCAACGCACGATCGAGCAGTCGGAGCGCGACGGCTACTCCACGAGCTTGATGGGCCGACGTCGGCCCGTGCCGGAGCTGCGTGCGTCGAACCGGGCGACCCGGTCGCTGGGCGAGCGTCTGGCCGTCAACTTCGTCATGCAGGGGTCGAACGCCGACATCATCAAGAAGGCGATGGCCTCGATCCACTCGCGGCTCCGCGAGGAGGGGCGAGGCGCCCGTCTCGTCCTCCAGGTGCACGACGAGCTGCTGCTCGAGGTGCCCGACAACGAGGTCTCCGCGATCAGGGAGCTCGTGCGCGAGGAGATGTGCCGCGCCTACGACCTCGACCCGCCGCTCGCCGTCGACATCGGCGTGGGGGAGGACTGGAACGAGGCCAAGTCGTGAACGTCCGGCTGTCTGACGGCTGCACGCTCTTCGTCGCTGAGGTCGGCGGCGGCGACGGCGTCCCGCTGATCATCCTCCACGGCGGGCCCGGGCTCGACCATACGCACCTCCGGCCCGCGCTCGATCCGCTCGGCGAAGAGCGTCCTGTCGTCTACGTCGACGAGCGGGGCCAAGGGCGCAGCCAGCGCGTTGACCCGGCCACGCTCTCCCTCGAGGTCTTCGCGCGCGACGTCGACCTGCTCGCCGAGGCGCTCGGCCTCGAGCGCTTCGCGCTCCTCGGCCACTCCTTCGGCGCGATCATCACGACCTGGCACGCGATCAACGTCGGGACCGCCGGGGCGTACGTGATCTCGGGGGGCGGCGACTCGAGCGAGAAGCTGGCGGCGGACGTCGACGCGGCGTTCGAGGCGATGGGGGAGGCCGGGAAGCCGATCGCAGAGTCCTGGGAGTGGGAGAAGACGGTCGAGACGCCCGAGGAGTGCGCCGAGCTGATGCGGATCCAAGCGCCGTTCCATTTCCACGGCCCGCCGCCGCCCGGCTTCGCCGAGGAAACCGTCTATGTGGCCGACGTTCTCCGCTACTTCGCCAGGAACGGGTACGGCGACTTCGACTACACGCCCGAGCTCGGGCGAGTCGCGAAGCCGACGCTCGTCGTCGTCGGCGCCGAGGACCGGGTGACGACGCCGCGGGCGGCACGCGTCCTCCACGACGGCATCCCCGGCAGCGAACTGGCCGTTCTGGACGGGGCCGGGCACATGTGCATGATCGAGGCCCAGGACGCGTACATCGGCACGGTCAGCGGCTTTCTCCGCCGCATGGGATAGCGGAAAAGACGCAGATATACTGCGCCGCTCTTGATGAGCGAGACCGATACGAGACAGCAAGTGGACGACCCCGAGGTGTGGACGACCGGCCCCGAGGGCGAGCTGATCCCCGACTACGAGTCGACCTTCCCGACGATCAACGAGGGCGAGGTCGTCCACGGCACCGTGGTCCGGGTCGACAAGGACGAGGTGCTCGTCGACATCGGCTACAAGTCCGAGGGCGTCATCCCCGTCTCCGAGCTCTCGATCCGCCGCTCGGTCAATCCGCAGGACGAGGTCGGGATCGGCGAGGAGATCGACGCGCTCGTGCTGACGAAGGAGGACGCCGAAGGGCGCCTGATCCTGTCGAAGAAGCGCGCCCGCTTCGAGCTCGCCTGGAAGACGATCGAGCAGAAGGCCGAGAGCGGCGAGCCGATCGACGGCCGGGTGATCGAGGTCGTCAAGGGCGGTCTGATCCTCGACCTCGGCGTGCGCGGCTTCCTGCCGGCGTCGCTCGTGGACATCCGCCGCGTCCAGGATCTGGACGAGTTCCTCGGGCAGACGCTCCGCTGCAAGGTGATCGAGCTCAACCGCTCGCGCAACAACGTCGTGCTCTCGCGCCGCGCCGTCCTCGAAGACGAGCGCAAGGAGATGCGGCAGGCGATCCTCGACCGGCTCCAGCCGGGCGACGTCGTCGAGGGCCAGATCTCGAACATCGTCGACTTCGGCGCGTTCGTCGATCTCGACGGGATGGACGGCCTCATCCACATCTCCGAGATCTCGTGGAGCCACGTGAACCACCCCTCGGAGGTGCTCGAGATCGGCCAGACGGTCAGCGTCAAGGTGCTCGACATCGACCGCGACCGCCAGCGCATCTCGCTCGGCCTCAAGCAGACGCAGAGCGACCCCTGGCAGCAGGTGCTCGACTCCTACAGCGAGGGCGACGTCGTCGAGGGGAAGGTGACGAAGGTCGTGACCTTCGGCGCCTTCGTCGAGATCATGCCCGGCGTCGAGGGGCTCGTGCACATCTCGGAGCTCGCGCAGCATCACGTCGAGAACCCACGCGAGGTCGTCGCCCAGGGCGACCAGGTCCAGGCGAAGATCATCGAGGTCGATCCGGACCGACGGCGCCTGTCGCTGTCGCTGAAGCGCGTCGAGGGCGAAGGGCCGACCCCGGCCTCCGAGCTCGGCCTGTCGGACGAGGTCTTCGGCAGCGACCAGCAGGCCGCGGCGGTGGAGCCGTCACCTGAGCCTGAAGCAGCTGAGCCCGAAGCAGTCGCCGAGGAGCCGGCCCCCGCGGCAGAGGCTCCGCCCGAGCCCGAGGGCTGAGCCCGAGCGTCCCGAGGAGCCGGCCCCCGCGGCAGAGGCTCCGCCCGAGCCCCAAGCAGCTGCCGAGCCGGCGCCCGCGGCAGAGGCTCTGCCCGAGCCCGAGCCCGAGCCCGAGGCAGCTCCGGAAGCTCCGCCGCAGAACGACGAGCGGCAGACCTAGAGCCCGTCTCGGTCGCCATCACCGGCGGCATCGGGGCGGGGAAGAGCGAAGCGCTCAGGGCGTTCGCGCGCCACGGCGCCGCGGTCGTCTCGAGCGACGAGATCGTCCATCACCTGATCCGCAACGATCCGGAGGTGAAGGCGGCGATGGTCGAGCGTCTCGGCGAGGAGATCCTCGGCGAGGACGGGCACATCGACCGGAGCCGGGTCGCAGGTCGCGTGTTCGGCGACGAGGAGGCACTCGCCTGGCTGGAGGGCCTCCTGCACCCGAGGGTTTCGGCGGAGTACCTGAACTGGCGCGAGCAGCTGGGCCGCCTCGAGAACCCGCCCGAGGTCTCGGTGACCGAGGTCCCGCTCCTCTACGAGGTCGGCGGCGAGAAGCGCTTCGACAAGGTGGTCGTGATCACGGCGCCGGCAAAGCTGCGCGAGACGCGGGCGCGAGTCCCGATCGCCGGGCGCTCCGACCGCCTGCTGCCCGACGAGGAGAAGGTGAAGCGGGCGGACTACGTGTACGTGAACACGGGCACGCTGGAAGACCTCGACGCCTGGGTCGCCGGCGTCATGTCAGAGCTGCGAGCTGCGCGCGCGCCTTCGCCGCGATGACGGTGTCCCCTTGGCCTCGGCGCCGACAACCGCCCGCTCGAGGGCGGCCCGGCGAGCATCTGGCTCGAGGAACGCCGCCGACCTCCAGGGCCGCGATCGGCCCATCGAAGGTGCTGTAGCCGGCGCCATGTGCTCCATCACCTCCGACGCGAGGCGTTCGGCCTCTGCGTCGTCGCCCCTGGCCGCGAGCACGTGCGCCTTCGCAACGCGCCAGTAGACCTGGGTGATCGCGTCGTCCTCGGCGCCGATCCGTTTGCTCTCCAAGGCGAAGGCCTCGGCCTCGGCATATCGCTCCTGTTTGGCCAGCGCGAGCGCCAGAAGCGCCGAGACGGTCGAGAGGACACCGCGCTCGCCGGCTGAGTTGAGGATCTCCCGCGCTTCGCTGAGCACGCGCTCTGCGGCCGGCGCGTCGCCGGCGATCAGCTCGATGATCGCCACAGGCTGGGAGATCCCGGCGTACTGAACGGTGCGACCGAGCTCGAGCATGTCACGCCGCGCGTCGGCGGCCAGCTGCCGTCCTCGCTCGAAGTCGCCGGCCAGCGAGAGCAACGTCCCCTCGACGACGTGGAGGTCCGCGACGAGCCGACTGACCCAGCCCGGTCGACTGGGCGAGCTGCTCGCATTCCTCGAGCGCGGCGTCAACTGGGGTCGAGCCCCACAACACGCCGAGTGCGATCCAGTGCACGGCCGTCTGATTTCAGCTGCGGGTCGCCGATCGACTCCGCGTGGTCGAGCGAGCTCCGTAGCAGCTGCGCCGCCCGCTCTCGGTCGCCGAGCCATTCGCACAGCACTCCCAGCCGCCACAATGCGTCGGCGAGCAAAGCCTCGTCCCCGAGCCGCTCGGCGTCGGGTAACCGTCGCCTCCATCGGCGCGACGGCCTCCGCCATGCTCGCGTCCGCGCAGGACAGTCGAGCCAGATCCGGCGCATGCGGGCACGCAGCGCGGTCGCTTCGTCGCCGCAGCTCCTCCGCGACCCGGTAGAGCTCCTCCGCCCGCTGGAAGTCACCGCCCTCCTCGAGCGCCTCCCCGAGATCCGGAAAGAGGGCGACGACGTCAGGATCGCCGTCGGGGAAGCAGGCGCACGGCGCGCTCCAGGAGATTGGTCGTGGCGTGGACGTCTGCTCGGCCGCCGGCCCGCCGTCCGGCCGCCGCCAGCAGCGTCGCGGCCCGGCGCGCAAGCTCCTGGGTTGGCTCGTCGACCGGCCCGAGCTCGGCTCGGAAGTGGTACGCCTGCTCTAGGTGGTAGCCGATGATCTCGCCAAGCGCGGGGTTCCTGGACTCGACCCACGCCGCGAAGCGTTCATGGAGGTCCGCCCGCTGCTCCTTGGGGAGAGCCTCGTAGGCGGCGTCCCGCAGCAGCAGGTGCTTGAACCGAAACGAATCGTCCTCAGTGGGACGGATCAGATCCTTCCTGACCAGGGAGCGAAGCGTGTCGCTCAGCGGCAATCGGCCTGGCACGAGGGCGGCGAGCGCGTCCAGGTGGAACTCCTGGCCCTCGACTGCGGCGCATTCGACGACCGTGCGCTCGTCCTGCGCGAGGCGATCGAGTCGCGCCGCGAGCAGGGCCTGAATCGTCGGCGGGATGGCAAGGTCACCGTCGAGGTTCTCGGCGACCATCGCCAACATCTCCTCGACGAAGAGGGGGTTGCCTTCAGCGGCGGCAGCGATCCGTTTCTTCGTTCCGGGCTCGAGGGAG
>CAVXTG010000003.1:0-85608 GCA_963764595.1 uncultured Actinomycetes bacterium
GCCACCGCGAGGATCAGCGAGCCCGCCCAGAAGTTCACCGGATCGGCGGTCAGAGGCTCGTTGTCGCCGACGGTGTTCCAGATCAGCCAGATGACGAACCAAACGAGTG
Source organism: uncultured Actinomycetes bacterium (assembly GCA_963764595.1). Lineage (GTDB taxonomy): Bacteria > Actinomycetota > Thermoleophilia > Gaiellales > Gaiellaceae > JACDAN01. The sequence continues at coordinate 110 of CAVXTG010000003.1, forward strand.
TCATGAGGCCGAGCGTAGACCTCGGTCCGGCCGGCGAATCGGTGCGCTCTCGGAACGGGCTAGGCTCGGGCCATCATGAGCGACGGCTTCGAGGTCGGCCGGATCGCAGGGATCCGCATCGCGATCCACTGGAGCTGGCTCGTCGTCTTCGTGTTGATCACCTGGACGCTCGCCGACTCCGTCTTCCCCGACCAGAACCCCGGCCTCTCGGACTCGACCTACGTCGCGATGGCCGTCGCTGCGGCGGTGCTCTTCTTCGCCGCGCTCCTGGCGCACGAGCTCGGGCACGCGTTTCAGGCCCGCCGTGAGGGCGTGGAGATCGACGGGATCACGCTCTGGCTGTTCGGCGGCGTCGCGCGCTTCAAGGGCATGTTCCCGAGCGCGGGCGCGGAGTTCCGGATCGCTGTCGCCGGCCCGCTCGTCTCCCTCGTCATCGGGGTCGGGTTCGTGCTCGCCGCCTGGATGCTCGATCTGCCGCGCGAGGCGGACGGCGTCGCGGCCTGGCTCGGCTTCATCAACCTGTTCCTGCTCGCGTTCAACCTGATCCCGGCGCTGCCGCTCGACGGCGGGCGCATACTGCGCTCGGCCCTCTGGGCGCGGTCGGGCGACCTGGCCGGCGCGACCAGGACCGCCGCCAAGATCGCCCGCGGCTTCGCGTACCTGATCATCGCCGCCGGGCTCGCCGAGCTGGTCTTTCTGGGGTCGTTCGGCGGCGTCTGGCTCGCCTTCCTCGGCTGGTTCCTGCTCCAGGCGTCGGCCGGCGAGGCGCGTGCGCTCTCGGCTCGTGAGGCGCTCGGCGGCCTTCGCGTCGCCGATCTGATGGTGCGCGATCCGGCCACTGTCCGCCAGGACATGTCGCTCGGCGCCTTCATGGACGACGTCGTGTCGCCGCAGCGCTTCACGACGTATCCGGTCATGGACGACGGACGCGTCGTCGGGCTGCTGCCCTTCCGCTGTGTCGCCGAGATTCCGCGTGGTGAGTGGGATGGACGCACCGTGCGTGACTGCATGCTGCGGCTCGACCAGGTTCCGGTGCTTGCCCCCGATGACCTGGCGACCGACGCGCTCGACTCAGCTCGGCGAGAACGACGTCAAGCGGGCGCTCGTTCTCGAGGACGGGCGGCTGGTCGGCCTGCTCTCGATCACAGACGTGGCCCGGGCGCTCGAGATCGGCGGGCCTCGGCGGTCCTGATCGACCTCTCTAAGAATTCGCTGAGAACGCTCGGTTTCACAGGAGATTCTCAGGAACCGTTGCGAGTCTGGCCAGCATGGCGCCGAACGGCCAGCGCATCCTCGTCGTCGACGACGAGCCGTCGATTGTCGACGCGGTCGCGACGGCGCTTCGCTACGAGGGCTACGAAGTCGAGGAGAGCTCGACGGGCCGCGAGGCGCTGGAGGCGGTCGCTCGCAGCGAGCCCGACCTGATCGTGCTCGACTGGATGCTGCCCGACATCGAGGGCATCGAGGTCGGGCGTCGGCTCCGGGAGCGCGGGTACAAGACCGCCGTTCTCTTCCTGACCGCGAAGGACGCAACCGAGAACAAGGTCGAGGCGCTGCGCGCGGGCGGTGACGACTACGTCACGAAGCCGTTCAGCCTCGCCGAGATCGTCGCCCGGACGCAGGCGATCCTGCGCCGCACCGCCGGTGCGCTGCCCGGGTGACACGCTTCGTTTCGCGGACCTCGTGCTCGACGAATCCCGTCACGAGGTGCTCCGCGGCGAGACCCCCGTCGCGCTCACGGCGACGGAGTTCAGCCTCCTCCGCTACTTCATGCTCAACCCGAGCCGCGTGCTGTCGAAGGCTCAGATCCTCCAGCACGTGTGGCACTACGACTTCGGCGGCAACGCGAACGTCGTCGAGACCTACGTCAGCTACCTGCGCAAGAAGCTCCACGCCGTCGGCCCGCCGGTGATCAAGACCGTTCGCCAGGCCGGGTACATGCTCGAGTCGACCGGGGCGTAGTGTCGAGGTTGTCGCTCCGCTCGAGGCTCGTCCTCGGCGTGATCGCGCTGGCCTTGGTCGGGCTCGCCGTCGCCAACGTCGCCACGTACGCGTCGCTGCGCTCGTTCCTGATCGACCAGACGGATCGCGCGCTCGACGAGTCGCATTCAGCAGTCGAGCGGGAGGTCGTCGAGCACGGCTGCGGATACGACGGCTACCCGTTTCGCGGCGCGTCACCCGGGGACTACATCGAGCTTCGCAACACTGCCGGCGAGCTCGTCTGCGACCGCGTGGTCGGCGAGGAGACACAGTCGCTGCCCGAGCTCGCCGGAGTCGTCTCCGGCCTTGGCTACGGCGAAGCCGCCTACTTCACTGTCGATGCGCGCGACGGTGGGAGCAGGTACCGGGTGCGGGCGGGGATCGAGCCGCGCACCGGAGCGACCGTTCTGCTGGCCCGGCCGCTCACGGGTGTCGATCAGACACTCGGACGCCTCCTTTGGATCGAGCTGTTCGTCACAGCCGCCGTTCTCGTCTGCCTCGCGGCGCTCGGGCTCATGGTCGTGCAGCTCGGTCTTCGCCCGCTCACAGCGATCGGCGATACGGCCGCAGCCATCGCCGCCGGCGATCTGTCCAGGCGGGTGGAACGCGCCGAGCGGCGCACCGAGGTCGGGCGGCTGGGGCTCGCGCTCAACGCGATGCTCGGCCGGATCGAGGCGGCCTTCAACGCCCAGGCCGCCTCCGAGCAGCGGCTCCGCCGGTTCGTCGCGGATGCCTCCCACGAGCTCCGGACGCCGCTCGCCGCCGTCCGGGCCTACGCGGAGCTGTTCTCCCGCGGCGCCGATCGGCGTCCCGGAAGACCTCGAGCGCGCCATGCGCGGCATCAGCCGGGAGTCCGAGCGCATGACGCTGCTCGTCGAGGATCTGCTGCTCCTGGCGAGGCTGGACGAGGGCCGGCCGCTGGAGCGTGAGCCCGTGCAGCTGGAGCGCGTCGTCGAGGACGCGGTCGAGACCGCCCGGGCGGTGGATCCGGAGCGGCCGATCGCCTTGAGCCTCGAGCCGGCCGCGGTGGTCGGGGACCGAACTCGGCTTCGCCAGGTCATCGACAACCTCCTCAGCAACGTCCGCGCGCACACCCCCGCCGGCTCGAAGGTGGACGTGCGGCTGAGCACGTCCAACGGCAGCGCCGTCGTTGCGGTCGCCGACAGTGGCCCGGGACTCGGCGACGGAGACGCCGAGCGCGTCTTCGAGCGCTTCTACCGCGCCGACGAGTCGCGCTCGCGGGCGAGCGGCGGCGTCGGCCTCGGGCTCGCGATCGTCGCCGCGGTCGCCGAGGCTCACGGCGGCTCCGTCGCGGCTGCGTCCGCCCCCGGGCGGGGCGCGACGTTCACCGTCTCCGTTCCGCTCGCGTAGCTCACAGCGTATTCACAGCTTGCGTTCAGAGCGTCCTTAAGGGGCGCGGGTTTCCTGACCGGTTCAACCAGACCGACGAGAGGAGACCCACGCAATGCCCGACGAGTTGTCAGTCGCGACCCCGGAGGCGCCGACTCCGCAGGACTCGCTGGAACGCGCGCTCTTCGAGATCAAGCGCGTCATCGCCGGCCAGGACACGATGCTCGAGCGAGTGCTCGTCTGCCTGCTCGCAGACGGCCACCTGCTGATCGAGGGCGTTCCCGGCCTCGCCAAGACGCTGACGATCAAGACGACCGCTCAGGTCCTGGGCGGAACGTTCAACCGCATCCAGTTCACGCCCGACCTGATGCCGAGCGACCTCGTCGGCACGCGGGTCTACCGCCCGCACGACGGCGCGTTCGACGTGGAGCTCGGGCCGGTGTTCTGCAACTTCCTGCTGGCCGACGAGATCAACCGCGCGCCGGCGAAGGTGCAGTCCGCGCTGCTCGAGGTGATGCAGGAGCGGCAGGTGACGATCGGCAAGGAGTCGTTCGCGGCGCCAGATCCGTTCCTCGTCATGGCGACGCAGAACCCGATCGAGTCCGAGGGCACGTATCCGCTGCCCGAGGCGCAGGTCGACCGGTTCATGCTGAAGGTCGTCGTCGGCTACCCGGGGCCGGAGGACGAGCTGACGGTCGTCGAGCGCGCGCTGGCCGGGCTCGCCGAGGTCCGCTCGATCCTCGAGCTCGAGGAGCTGATCGCGCTGCGCGAGGCGGCAACGAATGTGTACGTCGACCCGGCGCTGTCGCGCTACGCGGTGCAGATCGCGTGCGCCACGCGCGACCCCGAGTCCGTCGGCCTGGCCGAGCTGAAGCCGTTCGTCGCCTTCGGCGCCAGCCCGCGCGGCCCGATCTCGCTGATGACCGCCGCCCGCGCGCTCGCGCTCATCCACGGCCGGGACTACGTCCTGCCCCAGGACGTCCGCGAGCTCGCCAAGGACGCGCTGCACCACCGCATCGTGCTGAGCTACGAGGCGCTCGCGGCCGAGATCGAGGGCGGTTCGATCGTCGACTCGGTGCTCGACGCCGTGCCCATGCCGGAGATCGACCTCATGGAGCGCGCAGCGTGACCGCCGCCGCTCTTTCGCGCGAGCGCACCCCGGACCGTCCCGGGCCCGGGCCGTTGCCCGAGGCCCTGCTCCGCGCGCTCGATCTGAGCATCGGCCGCCGGATCGACGGTCTGCTGGCCGGCGATCACCGCACGACGGCGATCGGCGTCGGCTCGGAGCTCGCACAGATCCGCGAGTGGGAGCCCGGCGACGATGTCCGGCGAATCGACTGGAACGCCACGGCCCGCACGAATCAGGTGCAGGTCCGAGTCGACGTCGCCGAGCGGGCGCTCACCTCCTGGGTGCTGCTCGACGTCTCTCCGTCGATGACGTTCGGGACCGCGACCCGGCGGAAGTGGGACGTCGCCGAAGGCGTCGCCGTCGCGATGGGCCACCTGGCGTCGCGGCGTGGCAACCGGATCGGCGTCGCGACCTTCGGCGGGGCGCCGTCGCTGACATTGCGGCCGCGGCAAGGACGTGTCGGCCTGCTCGGCGTCCTGCTGGCGGTCCGCCGTGATCCCGAGACCGAGCGCGTCGGCCGGACCTCGATCGGGTCGGCGCTCACGCAGGTCGCACGCGTCGCGCGGCAGCGCTCGCTCGCCGTCGTCGTCTCCGACTTCCGCGGTCCGCGGGACTGGCGCAGCCCGCTGCTCCAGCTCGCCTCCCGTCACGCCGTCGCCGCAGTCGAGATCCGCGATCCGCGGGAGCAGGAGCTGCCCAACGTCGGTCATATCTGGCTCGTCGACCCGGAGACCGGGCGCAAGCTTCACGTCGATACGGCGCGCCGGCGACTTCGGGAGCGGTTCGCAGCAGCCGCCGCCGAGGAGCGGGCCGAGCTCGCCCGGGAGCTGGCCTCACTGGGCGTCCCGCACGTCGTCCTGTCCACCGACGGCGACTGGCTCCGTCCGCTCGCCGCGTTCCTCGCCCGTGAGCGGAGGCGGCGATGAGCTTCGCGACCCCGTTCATCCTCTGGGGGCTGCTGCTCGATCCCGGTCGCGCTCGTCGCCTACTGGCTCGTCCAGCGCCGGCGGATCAAGTACGCAGCCCGCTTCACCAACCTCGACCTCCTCGCCAACGTGGTCGACGCCTCTCCCGGCCGGCGGCGTCACGTGCCGGCCGCGCTCGCGCTCGCGGCGCTGGCCGCGCTCATCGTCGCGATGGCCCGTCCGCAGACCGTCGTCGCCGTGCCTCGCGACGACGCGACGGTCGTCCTGACGATGGACAGCTCCGCGTCGATGACTGCGACGGACGTCCCGCCGACGAGGCTCGACGCGGCCAAGAGCGCGGCGTCGTCGTTCCTCGATCGTCTGCCGGAGCGCTTCCGGGTCGGGCTCGTGTCGTTCTCGAGCACGGTGAGCGTGCTGGAGGAGCCGACGGACGACCGGGACGCGGTGCGGACGTCCCTCGACTCGCTCGAGGGCGACGTCGGGACGGCGCTCGGCGACGCGATCCTGGCCTCGGTCGACCTGGCGCCGGATCCGGACGAGGAGGCAGGCAGCAAGCCGCTCTTCGCGGTGCTCCTGCTCTCGGACGGGGCCAACTCGACCGGCAGCGAGCCGCTGGCGATCCTCGACGAAGCGAAGGAGGCGGGCGTTCCGATCTACACGATCGCGCTCGGCACCCCGGAAGGGACGGTCGAGATCACGAACGACTACGGCGAGACGCAGACCTACGACGTCCCGCCCGACCCGGAGACGCTGAAGCGGGTCGCCGAGGAGACGGGCGGCCGGTTCTTCGAGGCGCCGACCGAGGCCGACCTCGAAGCGGTCTACGAGGAGATCGGCTCCCAGGTCTCGTACGAGGACGAAGAGCGCGAGCTGACGGCGGCGTTCGCCGCGGCCGGCGCGGTCCTCCTGCTGATCGGCGGAAGCCTGTCCGCCCTGTGGTTCGGGCGGATCCCGTGACCTCGAGACTCGAAAGGGGGTGAGAGATGGAAGAAGCACGCAAGCTCGATCTACGCCCACTGCTCGCAGTGGCGGCCGTGGTCGCGGTCGTCCTGACGATGTGGGCGGCGGGCGCCTTCGCGGCCGGCGGGTCTTCCTCGCCGAACGGCTCGACGGGTAGCACACCGTCGCCGTTCATCCAGGAGGAGGAGACGGCCAGGCTCCCGAACGGCAGGCTCCCTCGCGGGAGGACTGCCCGGAGGGCCGCGGAGGGTCCGGCGGCGGAGCACCCGAGGGGTCTTCGGACGGCTCGGGCTCGGCCGACCTCTAGTGCGGACAACGTGACCCGGGGCTCGCTCACCCGCCCCGGGTCACGGTTGTCGTCACGGCTTCGTGTCGGAATCGATCGGCCAGGGAAGGCGCACCGGCACGTAGTCGCCCGGCCAGTCGGCGTACGCCTCGTCCGGTTCGTCGGTCGTCCTTCGCAGCGGACGCGCCGTACTTGGCCGCGACCTCGCTCACCGGGTAATGCAACGTCTCGACCTCGGGCCGAGAACCGATCATCAGAATCACGCACGGTCCCTTGCCGGCGCCGACGATCACGTGGCGGGTGTCGGCCGGGCAGTGGAAGTAGTCCCACTGCCGGAGTGGTCGTTCCTCCTCTTCGACGATCAGCGTGCACTCGCCCGACAGCACGAGGAACCCTTCCTGCACCCCCTCCGTGTGGTAGAGGGCGTTCGGCTCTCCCGGTCCGAGCACGCTGACGTGGATGCCGAAATCCTCGAACGGCGCCTCGCGCGGCTCGATCGGGTACGACGCGCCGCCCTTCTCCTCGTTGCGCACCGCGAGCGCGTCCGCGAGGTTGAGGACGAACCAGCCTTCCGACGTGACATAGCGGCCGTACGGGGTCTCTTCCGAGCTTGCTTCCTTGACGGGCATTCGTCCTCCTCGGAGTGTCAGGCGCGATTTAACAGGCGAACTGAAACCGACGCGTTAGCGCACCGTATGGATGCGGTGAACGCCGCCGCCGTCCGGCGCGAGACGACCTAGCGTGCCCGCCATGAACAGATACCTGCTTCTTCTCGTCGCCGCGCTCATTGCCGCGGCAGTCACGACGGGCCTCGCCGCTGCCGGTGACGACGAGGGCCGCGATGACGACTCGCGCACGTACGACGTCGGTCTCTGGGGCGACGTGCCCTACTCCGACGTGCAGACGACAACGGGCGTTCCGAACCTGATCGCCGACATGAACCGCCACCGGCTCGCCTTCACGGTTCACGACGGGGACATCAAGGCCGGCGGAACGCGCTGCGACAACAACGTCTACGCCGAGGCCGAGGCGTTCTTCAACTCGCTCCGCGCGCCTGCGATCTACACGCCGGGCGACAACGAGTGGACCGACTGCGACCGCCCGACTAACGGCCCGTACCTGTCGAGCGAGCGGCTCCAGTTCATTCGGAGCACGATGTTCGACTCGAACTACTCGTTTGGAAAGCGTCGCGTTCGGCTGGATGTTCAGGCGCCGCCCTACATCGAGAACCGGCGCTGGCAGTTCGGCGGCGTCACGTACGCGACCCTGCACGTCGTCGGGTCGAACAACAACCTCGGAGACGTCGATCCCGACCCCGCGGAGTGGGCCGCGCGCGACGAGGCGACGAACCGCTGGCTGCGCGAGGCCTTTGCGAAGGCGGAGGCGCGGCGCTCGAAGGCCGTCATGCTGATCATCCAGGCCAATCCCGGCTTCGACCTGAGCGACCCGACCCGAGCGCCGGTTCGTAATCCGCAGACGCTCGAGCCTCAGGACGGCTTCTTCAATTTCCTGACGGAGCTGCGGCGGGAAGTGATCGAGTTCGACCGCCCGGTCGTCCTCGTCCACGGCGACTCGCACTACTTCCGCATCGACAAGCCGCTGCTCGACCGCAACGGCAACCGCATCGAGCATTTCACGCGGGTCGAGACGCCGGGCAACAACGCGCAGAGCGGATCGAACGACGTGCAGTGGGTCAGGGCCACCGTCGACACCTCGAACCCCGAGGTCTTCGAATTCGAGCAGGAGGTCGTCAGGGCGAACCTGCCGACCTACGTCCCCTAGCTATCGAACTGGAGGTGTGGCTCGTGAAGCTACGCAGGAGGAAACTGAACGTCATGGCGCTGGCCGCGCTCGTGGCGCTCGTCGCGACCGTCGCCCCCGCAGCCGGCGGGGACGATGGCCGCGGAGACGACGACGACAAGGCGGAGCTGCTCGTGATCGGCCACCGCGGAGCGAGCGGTTATCGCCCCGAGCACACGCTCGCCGCCTACCGGCTGGCGATCGAAATGGGCGCCGACTACATCGAGCCGGATCTCGTCTCGACGAAGGACGGCGTGCTCGTCGCCCGCCACGAGAACGAGATCGGCGGCACGACCGACGTCGCGAACCGTCCGGAGTTCGCGTCCCGCCGGACGACGAAGGTCATCGACGGCGTGTCGATCACCGGCTGGTTCACCGAGGACTTCACGCTCGCCGAGCTGAAGACACTTCGGGCGAAGGAGCGGATCCCCGCGCTGCGGCCGACGAACGCGGTCTTCGACGGGCTCGAGGAGATTCCGACGCTGCAGGAGGTCATCGACCTCGCGCAGGAGCACGACGTCGGCATCTACCCCGAGACCAAGCACCCGAGCTACTTCGACGGCATCGGGCTCTCGCTCGAGGAGCCGCTCGTCGCGACGCTGTCGCAGAACGGCTACAGGAGCAAGCGCTCGCCGGTGTTCATCCAGTCCTTCGAGGTCGCGAACCTGAAGGAGCTCAACCGGATGACGAAGGTGCCGATCGTCCAGCTGATCAGCGACGTCGGCAAGCCCTACGACTTCGTGCTCTCCGGCGATCCGCGCACGTACGCCGACCTCGCGACGCCTGCCGGTCTGCGAGAGATCGCCGAGTACGCGGACGGTGCCGGCGCGAACAAGAACCTGATCGTGCCGCGGGACTCCGCGAACCGGCTCCTGCCGCCGACGAGGTTCGTCCGGAACGCCCATCGAGCGGGTCTCGTCGTCCATCCCTGGACGTTCCGGCGGGAGAACTCCTTCCTGCCGGAGGACTTCCGCGCCGGGAATCCATCGAGTCCCCTCTACCAAGCGGCAACCGGTGACTTCCCGGCCGAGCTCGAGCTCTTCTACCGGCTCGGCGTCGACGGCGTCTTCAGCGACAACCCCGACGTCGCCGTCGCCGTGCGAACGGAGCTGTCCAGCTCGGACGACTAGTCGACATAAGCCAGTGCCCGGGCGGCCCTGCGCCGCCCGGGCACGGGCTCTTCCTGTCACAGCTCGACCTCGCTCGCCGGTCATAGAGGTAGAGCCGGAATACATCGGCTCCTGAGAGCGTTGAAATTAGTAAGTACTAACCAGGAGGGGAAATGCTCGAGGTCGCCCAGACCGAAGCGGCAGCAGCGGGCCGGGAAGCGGTCCGCGCTCCGCGACAGCGGCTCAGAAGTGCGCCGACCGGTCGGCCGAGCGTTCTTCTCGTCGCAAATCCGAATGCAAGCGGCCTCGCCGGAAGGCGGGAGCCCGTCGATCGCGCGGCGTCTCTGCTCCTTGGCCTCGGGGCACGCGTCGAGACGCGCTGGACGTCCTCGCCGGCCGAGCTCGACGAGTTCGTCTCGGAGGAGGAGCGGCGCGTCGTCCTGATCGGTGGGGACGGAACGATCGAAGCGGTCGCGAACGTCCACGGGCACAAGCCCGAGGTCGCACTGCTGCCTCGTGGGCGCGCGAACAACATCGCCCATGCGCTCGGCGTGCCGCTCGATCTGACGTCGGCGGCCAGGCTGGCGGTGCAGGGGATCGCCCGGCCGCTCGACGGGATCGCGGTCGAGGCGCCCGACGTCGCGATGACGGCGGTCGAGGGCGTCAGCGTCGGCTTCCATGCGCAGGCCCGCGCGCGCTACCGGGGCGTCAACTCCGCGGACACCGCCGCGGGCGTCGCCGCGGCGTTGAGCGCGTTCGCCCGCTTCGAGCCCGTCCGAATCGCGCTCGAGCTCGACGGCAACTGCGAACTGCGCCGGGTCGGACAGCTGTTCGTCGTCAATTTCCCGTTCTTCGGTCCCCGACTTCACGTCGCGCCAGACGCTGACCCCGGCGACGGCGCGCTTGACGTCGTCGAGATCGACGCCGGCCGGCGGTTGAGCCTCGCCGTGGCGCTCGCGCGCCTGAAGCGGGGGACGCACCTCGGACAAAGCGGCGTCCGGATCCGAAAGGCACAGCGTGTCCGGATCGCGACGCGCGGGCGCTCTCCTGTCGTCGCCGATACGACCGTCCTGAGCTCCGGCCCTGTCGAGCTCGCCGTTCAGCCCCGAACCATCGACGTCGTCGCACCCGCGAGATGACCACCATGGCCCTCACCTCACCCACTTCCGTCCGCGCAGCGCGGGGCAGCGCCTACGTGATCGCCTTCGCGGCGGCCGCGGTCGGCGCCGGGACCGGGCGAGCGGTGACGACGACGTATCTCCCGGTCGTGCTCGACCGGATCGACAACGCGCCCGGGCTGATCGGGCTCGTGATGCTCGTGAACGCCGGCGCGGGATTCGCAGTGCCGCTCGTGGTCGGCTACTGGAGCGACCGGCGCCGAGCGCAAGGTCTCGGCGCGCGGCTGCCCTTCGTCCTCGGCGGCAGCCTGCTCGGAGCAGGCGGCCTGGTCGCCGTCGCGCTCGGCTACTCGACCTCGTACCTTGCCCTTGCCGTCTTCGCCGCGACCGTGTACGTCGGCTTGAACGCTGTGACGACCGCCCATCGCGCGCTCGTCGCCGAGCTCTTCTCTAGTGGTGAACGCGCCCGCGCTACAAGCGCGCAGGAGCTCGCCTTGCTCGGTGGCGGCCTGCTCGGCCTGGCCGCCGGCGGCGTTCTGGCCGACGTCGCGCTCTGGGCGCCGTTCGCAGCCGCGGCGGTGGTCCTGCCGCTGACGGCGCTCCCGACCTTGCTCAAGGTTGATGAGGGGCACGCGGAGGTCCACGAGCCGCGAGAGCGGCACGCGCTCCGCTACTACCTCTCAGTTGCGACGAGCCCCGGCGTGCGGGCACTGCTCCTCGCCGAGTGGCTCTGGGTGATGGGCTACGCCGCGCTGCCCGCGTTCTTCATCCTCTATGCCGAGAAGGTGCTCGGACTGTCGCTGGCCCGGGCCTCGCTGATCCTGGCGGGCTTCGGCCTCGTCACCGCGGTGGCGATGCTCGCCGCCGGGCGGGTGAAGCGCCCCGAGCTCCTTCGCCCGCTGCTGCTCGTCGGCATCGCGCTGATGGGCGGAGGCCTGCTTGCCGTTCCCCTGACGACGAACCTGGTCGGCGACCGCACCGGCGCTGATCGCGGCCGCGGCCGGTTTCGGCATCGTCTCCACGGTTGGCTTCCCCTACCTGGCGACGATGATTCCCGAAGGGGAGGCCGGCGCCTACACCGCGCTCTTCTTCTCCGTGCGGGCGATCGGCTCGACCGTCGCCCTGCCGCTAGCCGGCGGCCTGATCGCGCTGACCGAGAGCTACCGGACGCTCTTCGTCCTCGGCGGGACGGTGACGCTCCTCGGCCTCGTCGCCCTGGCCGGGATCCACGTGCCGCAGCACCGGCCGAGCCCGGCCTGGGCCGTGCGCTGGACGACCTCGCTCGCCGCGCTCTACGCCGCCGTGCTGGGCACCGGCGTGCTCTTTGCCGGCACCGGGCTCCAGGAGCTCGACAAGCTGACTTTCCGCTGGATCAACGCCCTCGGCCCGGGGCCGGAGCTCCTGTTCGAGGTGCTCGAGGAGCCCGGCCGCAACTACGCAATGCTGGCCTCGGTGATCCTCGTTGCGGCGCTCGTGACGAGGACCTGGAAGCTGCGACGCCTCGTCGCGCTCGAGCTGGTCTCCGTCGGGCTCGCGATCGGGCTCCTGAACCTGCTCTACGCCGTCTTCGACCGGCAGCGCCCGTCCGAGGTCTTCGACCGGGCCGACATCTCGCTGGCAGCCGGCCACAACTGGGCCGCGATCGAGTCTTTTCCCAGCGGTCACATGGCAGTCATCACCGCGCTCGCGGCCTCGGCCTGGTACGCGATCCCGAAGCTCCGAGGGGTCCTGATCGCGTACATCGCGCTGAACGCGGTCACGCGGGTCGCATTCGGCGCGCACTTCCCGGTCGACGTGGTCGCCGGCGTCGCGCTCGGCTACGGCAGCGCGCTCGCGGGCCGCTCGCTGTTCGTCCAGACGACGACCATGCGGAAGCGCGTCGAGCAAGTGACCCCGGTCGCCCTCACCCGCGACCGCATCCGCGCGGTGATGCCGAGCCACGGCGACGTGCCCGACCGGGCGCTCGTCGCCGAGCTGCTCGGCTCGGTCGGCGGCCTGACGATCGTGGACGACGGGTCGGACCGGGACACGGCGCGCGAGCTCGACCGGATCGCCGACGAGTTCGGCGCCGAGCTCGTCCGGCTTCCCGAGCGGCGCGGCAAGGGAGCCGCGCTGCGCGAAGGCGTGGCCGCGGCGCTCGCACACGACTCTCCCCCTGAGGCCGTGCTGCTGATCGACGCGGACGGCCAGCATCCGCCGGACGTCGTCCCGTCCCTGATCGAGGCCGGCTCGACCGCGGAGCTCGTGATCGGTGACCGGTTCGGCGACCTCGGTGCGATGCCGCTGAAGCGCCGCCTGGCGAACCAGGCGAGCCGCCTGCTCCTCGAGGTGACGACGGGGCACCGCGTCCGTGACACCCAGTCGGGTCTGCGGCTCCTCCGCGGCCGCGCGCTCGAGCTACCGATCTCGGGCGACGGCTACGAGGCGGAGAGCCGCCACCTGAAAGGGCTGCTCGTGCGCGACGTCGAGGTCGCCTGGGTGCCTATCCCGGCGATCTACGGAGACGAGCGAAGTGAGTTCCGATCGATCCGAGACTCCGCCCGCGTTCTCGCGGCTCTTGTCGGCCCCGCTGGACGAAGCGGCCCACGGCCAGACCGATCGCAGCGCCAAGAAGGCTTCCGACCAGAACGTCAGACCAGAAGTGAACCCCGAGGTACACGCGCGACAGCGCAACCATGCCTGCAAGGACCAGGAGCGGAGCTCTGAGCCGCGGATGAAGGATCCCGACGGCGACGGCCGCCGCGAAGGCGGCGGCGGCGTGGCCCGAGGGGAACGACGTCGAGGCGGGGAGCGTGACGAGCGACTCGATCGCCGGATCGGCGAGCGGCGGGCGGGCGCGCTCCGTGGCGTACTTGATCACCGCGGCCAGCCCTTCGGCGATCGTCGCCGCCAACGCGGCGGCGAGCGCGGTCGTCGGGATCACGCGCCTTTTCGCGGCGTCGCAGCAGCCTCCGGCCGCCGCGATCAGCGGCCATTTCACCCACCAGGCCGAAGCCAGGATGAAGACCGCCGTGGCGGGGCCCCAGTGAATCCCGTGCAGCAGCTCGACGGCGGCGCTGTCCCACTGGGCCAGCCGATGCAGAAGGTCGGACAAGAGGAACCAGGATAGATACGAAAGATGAGGACGCGATGAGCGAAACTACGGCAGACTCATCGTTATGAGCTTCATCTCCCGCGGTTTTCGCGGCCGGCGACGCGAGTCGGATGCGGATCCGAGCCGCGTCCCGCCCGGTCAGTACGTGACCGACGACTTCCCGGTGCTGTCGGCCGGTCCGACCCCGCACACGCCGCTCGACGAGTGGACGTTCTCGATCGTGGACGGCGACGAGCGGAAGACCTGGACGTGGGAGGAGTTTCGCGCGCTGCCGAGCGAGACGGTCACGGTCGACGTCCACTGCGTCACCCGCTGGTCGAAGCTGGACACGACCTGGGAAGGCGTCTCTGTCGACACACTGCTTGACGAGGTCGAGGGCGAGGCGCCGTTTGTCCTCGCCTTCTGCGACGGCGGGTACACCACGAACCTGCCGACGGAGGACGTCACGGGCGGCAAGGCCTGGGTCGCCTTCGGGTTCGACGGCGAGCCGCTCGACCCTGAGCACGGCGGCCCGGCGCGACTGCTCGTCCCGCACCTCTACTTCTGGAAGAGCGCGAAGTGGGTGCGCGGCCTGGAGCTCCGCGAGGACGACGAGCCGGGCTTCTGGGAGACCTACGGCTACCACATGTACGGGGATCCATGGCGCGAGCAGCGGTACTCGGGCGACTGACCTGGCGGGTGGGGACCGTCGAAGAGGTCGTCGACGAGACGCCGCGGGTGAAGACGATCGTTCTCGACGTTCCCGACTGGCCCGGCCATCGGGCCGGGCAGCATCTGGACGTCAGGCTGACCGCGGAGGACGGCTACCGCGCCGAGCGCGAGTACTCGATCGCGTCGGCTCCGGGTGAGCCGGTCGCCATCACTGTCGAGCGGCTGGACGACGGCGAGGTCTCGCCGTACCTCACGGAGGAACTGCGTCCAGGCGATGGGCTCGAGCTGCGCGGGCCGGTCGGCGGCTACTTCGTCTGGGGCCCGGAGAACGGCGGGCCGTTGCTGCTCGTCGCCGGCGGCTCGGGAGTCGCCCCGCTGCGGGCCATGGTGCGCCACCGCAAGCGCAGCGGCAGCGACGTGCAGGTGCGCCTGCTCTACTCGTCGCGCTCGCTCGAGGATGTGATCTACCGCGCGGAGCTCGACGAGCTTTCCAACGGAATCGAAGTGGTGCACACGCTGACGAGAGAGCAGCCGCCCGGCTGGACCGGCCATGCCCGCCGAATTGACGACGCCTTGCTCGCCGAGGTCGCCTGGCCGGCGGACGAGGAGGCACATGCGTTCGTGTGCGGGCCGACCAGCTTCGTCGAGGTCGCTGCGGGCGGCCTTGTCGGGCTCGGCTATCCGCCGACCCGGGTGAAGACCGAGCGGTTCGGCGCGACGGGAGTGAGCTGATGGACCCACTCGACGGAAACGCGATTGCCGGCCTGATGTTCGACGTCTTCGGCGCGGAGATGACGACCGCGAAGGGGACCTGCGCAACGTGTGGCGCGTCGCACGTGATGGCCGAGCTCGTCGTCTACCTGGAGGCGCCGGGGACCGTGGTCCGCTGCCGGACCTGTGAGAGTGTTGTCGCGGTCTTCGTCGAGGTGCGCGGGACCTACTGCGTCGACCTCCGCGGCATGGGCGCGCTCGAACACCCGTAGAGCGTGCTCTTCCGCCAGGTTCTCCACGACGACCTGGCCTGTGCGTCGTACGTGATCGCCGATCGGGGCCAGGCGGCCGTCGTCGACCCGAAGTGGGAAATCGCCGACTATCTCGCGCTCGCCAGCCTGCACGGCTTCCAGATCACCCACATCCTCGAGACGCACAACCACGCCGATCACCTGTCCGGGCATGGACGGCTGGCGGCCGCGACGGGCGCGACGATTCACGTGCCGGGGAACGCCGGCGTCGAGTACGAGCACGAGCCGTTCCACGACGGCGACGTGATCGAGCTCGGCCGCGCCCGAATCCGCGTGCTCGCCACGCCGGGCCACCGACCTGAGCACACCGCGTTCGTCGTCGAGGACGGAACCCGTGGTGACGAGGCTTGGGCCGTCATGACCGGCGACTCGCTCTTCGTCGCCGACCTGGCGCGTCCGGATCTCGCCGTCGAGCCGGAGGAAGGCGCGCGCGGGCTCTTCCGGTCGCTGCGGCGCCTGCTCGAGCTGCCGGACTTCGTGGAGGTCTGGCCGGGCCACATCGGCGGGTCGCTCTGCGGCGGCGCCCTCATGAGCAAGAAGCCGGTGTCGACAATCGGCTTCGAGCGCGCGTTCAACCGCTTCCTCGCCATCGACGACGAGGACGCCTTCGTCCAGGAGTTGACCGGCGACCTCCGGCCGCAGCCGCCGAACTTCGAGCGCATCGTCGAGTTGAACCGCGGGCCGCTGATCTCGAGCGCAGCACCCGTCGAGCCGCTGGCACCGTCTCGAGTCCGCCGGCTCGCCGAAGACGGCGCGATGGTGCTCGACGGCCGGAGCCCGCGCGAGTTCGACAGCGGGCACGTCCCCGGTTCGATCAACGTCACGATGGCCGATACCGGCGTCGGGACGAAGGCGGCCTGGGTCGCCGACCCGGACGCGGACGTCGTCGTCACGGCCGCATCAGACGATGACGCGAAGTTGATGGCGACGCTCCTCCAGGCGATCGGGTTCCGTTCGCTCCGCGGCTACCTGAGCGGGGGGATCACCGCATGGCTGGACGCTCGGCTCCCGATCGAGACGACCACCGCAGTCGACCCGGCGACGCTGGCCGCGCAGCTGAGACGGGACGAGGTCGTGCTCCTGGACGTGCGTGAGGACGACGAGTGGGAGCGGGGCCACGTTCCCGGCTCGCTGCACGTCCCGTACCACGACCTGAGGGACGGCGTGCCCGAAGACGTGCTCGGCACCGACCCCCACAAACCCCTGGCGGTTGTCTGCTCGGCCGGAATCCGGAGCTCGGTCGCCGCCTCGTTGCTGAAGCGCCACGGCGTCGATCGGGTCGAGCACGTCGTCGACGGCGGCGTCCAGGACCTGAGCAGGCACGGCATTGACGTTGCCACTTGACTTCCGAGTGCGGGATCTGAGAGAGTCGCCGAGTCAAGTCCTGTGGGCCTTCGGGTTCGCAGGACTTGGCATTTCTGGGCCCTTTTGAACGCTGGTCGCTAGGCCGCGTCCACTCGCGCAGGTCGCCGTGAGCTGTCGGCGAGCCAGAGGTGCGTGGCGGCCAGCGCCCGCCACGGCCGCCAGCCCTCGGCGAGCACCTCGGGCGCCTTGACGCGGGCGTGACGGGCGAGCGCTCGTTTGAGCCCGAGGTCGGTGGTCGGATAGGCGTCGCGCTCGCCGAGGCGAAGGGCGAGGTAGTGGGCGGTCCACGGCCCGAGGCCGTCGATCGCCGTGACGGAGGCCACGAGCCGGTCGAGGCTGACGCTCCGGTCGAGCCGAACCGCGTCGCCGGCGACAGCCTCCGCGAACGCGCGGATCGCCTCCGTTCGTGCCTGCGGCATCCCGAGGCCGGACAGGTCGGCGGTCGCCACCGTCTCCGGCGAGGGGAACGTGTGCGTCAGCCCGAGCTGCCTGAGCCCGCCGACACGATCGCCGAGCCGCTCGACGAGCCGCCCGGCGATCGTGTTGGCGGCGGGGAGGGTGATCTGCTGGCCGATGATCGCGCGCACGCCGGTCTCGAACGGATCCCACGTTCCGGGGGCGCGGATGCCCGGCCGCGCTCGCAGCAGCGGCCCGATGATCGGGTCGTCGCCGAGCCGGCGGGCGGGCTCGTCGGGATCGAGATCGAGGTTCGCGATGCGCCGTGCACGTTCGACCAGGTGGATCAGCTCCCGCCAGTGCGGCAGATGGGCGCGCAGCAGCAGATGGTCGTCGGAGCCGGGGAGGAGCTCGAGCACGCCGGGGTCGCCGTCGACGACGATCGTGCGGCGGTAGGCCTCTTCGGAGACGCTCTCGACGCCCGGGATCGCCCGAGCGGCGAAGTAGTCGAGCATCGCCGGCCAGTCGAGCGGACCGCTGAACGGCAGCCGCAGGAGCAACCCGCCGTCGGCCGCGAGCCGGTCGGTCACGCGCCGCCGGGCGCGCAGCTCGCTCGGTGACATGCGGAAGACGTCCCGGCAGGCGCGGTTGAGTTGACGAAGGCTGCCGAAGCCGGCCGCGAACGCGACCTCGACGATCGGGAGGTCGGTGTCGTCGAGCAGGCGGCGGGCGAAATGCGTCCTGGCCGACCGTGCCAACCCGTCCGGCGTCACACCGAGGTGCTGAACGAACAGGCGGCGAAGGTGGCGGCCCGAGACTCCGAGGCGCCCCCCGAGCTCGCCTTCGGTGGCGCCGTCGAGCGCGCCGTCGAGGATCATGCCCACGGCGCGGCAGACGAGCTCCGGCCCGGGGACCCAGGCGGCGAGCTGCGGCGAGCGGTACGGGCGGCAGCGCAGGCAGGCTCGGTAGCCGGCTGCCTCGGCGGCCGCCGGCAGCGCGTACGCGCCTGACGTTCTCGGCGCGAGGCTGCGCCGGGCAACCCGGTCGGCAGTAGATGCCGGTCGTGACGACGGCCGAGAACGCTCCCACCTGCTGAGGTATAGCGCCTGCCGTCACCGCTGACCGGACAGATCCGGACAGCTTCGAACCGGCCCCGATCAAGGCTGGTTGAATCGGACCATGGCCACGATCGACACCGAGGACCCGCTAGCCGTCGCCGCTGTCGAGGCGATCCACACAGGCGATCTGGCGACGCTGAAGCGGCTGCTGAGCGAGAACCCGGATCTCGCCACGGCGAGGCTCGGCGACGACGATCCCGACGGTATGTCGCGGACCCTGCTGCACGTGGTCACGGACTGGCCCGGCCACTTCCCGAACGGGGCGGAGACCGTGAAGGCCCTGGTCGAAGCCGGCGCCGACGTCAATGCGCGCTTCCACGGGCCGCACGCCGAGACGCCGCTGCACTGGGCGGCGAGCAGCGACGACGTCGAGGTGCTCGATGCGCTGCTCGATACGGGCGCCGACATCGAGGCGCCGGGCGCCGTCATCGCCGGCGGCACGCCGCTGACCGACGCACGGGCCTTCGCGCAGTGGAAGGCGGCTCGCCGGCTGGTCGAGCGTGGGGCGCAGACGACGCTGGACGATGCCGCCGCGCTGGGGCTCATGGACCGCGTCGAGGCGTCCTTCGCGGGCGAGACGCAACCGGCTCAGGAAGACACCGACCGCGCCCTCTGGTTTGCCTGCCACGGCGGGCAGCGGCAAGCCGCCGAATACCTCCTCGATCAGGGTGCGGACCTGAACTGGCTGCCGCCGTGGGAACAGCTGACGCCGCTCGACGCGGCCGAGCGCAGCGAGGCCGGTGAGCTCGTCGAGTGGCTGCGCGCTCGCGGAGCGAGACGAGCGAGCGAGCTCGGCTCCTAGAGGTGCCGGCGAATCACGGCCGCCAGCGCCCGCGCCGCCGGCTCGACCGCCGACTCGTGCAGCCTCCCGTAGCCGATCACGAGGCCGCCGTCTGCTGACGGCTCGAGCCGAAACGCCGAGAGGGGCGGGACACGGATCAGCGCGCGGCCTGCCTCGTCGGCGATCGCGACGTCGCTGGCGTCGGGAGGTAGGCGGAGCAGTAGATGGACGCCCGCCGCGACGCCCTCGACCGCCAGCTCCGGAAGCTGCCGCGCGAGCGCTGCGAGCACGGCGTCCCGGCGCCTCCGGTAGACGGCGCGCGCGCGGCGGAGGTGGCGATCGTAGTGGCCACGGCCGAGGAACTCGGCCAGCGCGAGCTGGTCGAGCGCGGGCGAGAAGTCGTCCAGGAGGCGCTTCTCACGGGCGGCTTCGTCGGCGAGCTCCTCCGGCGCCACGACCCAGCCAAGCCGGAGCGCAGGCGCCAGCGTCTTCGAGACGGTGCCGAGCTGCACCACGCGGCTCGGCGCCAGACCCTGCAGCGCGCGCACCGGCTCGCGGTCGTAGCGGAACTCCGCGTCGTAGTCGTCCTCGACCACCAGGCCGCCGGTCGTCTCCGACCAGAGGAGCAGTTCCCGCCTGCGCTCGCCGCTCAGGACCGACCCGGTCGGGAACTGATGCGCCGGCGTGACCAGCACCGCGTCGGCCTCGAGCCCGGCGACGATCATCCCGTCGCGGTCGACCGGCTGAGGGCGAAGCTCGAAGCTCCATGCCCGCGCGCGCTCGTGCTGCGTGGTGTGCGAGGGATCCTCGACGGCGAGGCGCCCTGCACCGCGGGCGCGAAGGATGCGCAGGAGCAGATCGACGCCTTGTGCCGTCCCTTGCACGACGACGATCTGCTCCGGATCGGCGATCACGCCCCGCGTACGGCCGAGATGGTCCGCGAGTGCCTCCCGCAGCAGGCGCTCGCCGCGCGGTTCGCGGTAGTCCAGCGCGACCGCGCCCGCTCGCCGCGCAGCCTGCTGAGCCGTCGCCAGCCAGCGGTTGAGCGGGAACTGCGTCACGTCGGGAGTGGTCGGCGTCAGGTCGTAGCGAGGCGGGGGAGCCGGCTTCGTCGGCGCGCGCCGTCGACCGCCGGCCCGGGACGGGGTCGCCGCGACCACCGGCGCGGCGCGAGCGCGCGTGACGAGGAAGCCCTGGGCCTCGAGCTGGCCGTACGCGTCGCTGACGACGCCTCGTGAAACGCCGAGGGCGCGGGCGAGCACCCGCGACGCGGGCAGCCGCACGCCTTCCCGCAGCGCCCCGTCGCTGATCGCCTCGCGCAGCGACCGCTCGAGCGCCGCGCGCAGCGTCTCGCCGGAACCTCGCTCGAACGAGAGCCATCTGGCCTCATCAACCTCCACTTCCGTGGATCTTTCCATAAGGCCAGCGGTCCAGTCCTTCGCATGTCGAAGCTACGTCCGAGCTCGGGACGGAGCGTGTGTTCTCCATGCGAACAACGGCCCGGTGTGCGTACATGCTGGTTGAAAACGTGTTAGGACTACGGCGTGTCCGTCTCGGGCGTAGCGTCAGCGCGCTCGGCACCTGGGGAGGCTCGGGCGACCCTGGGTTCCTTCCTCGCGCGGCTGACGCCGATCTTCGCGGCTGCGGTGTCGATTGCCGCCTTCCTGGCGCTCTGGCAGTACGTCTCGGTCTCGGGGCTGATCTCGGAACAGGACCTGCCGGCGATGACGACCACGTTCCAGGAGCTCTGGTCGATGATGCACACCCGGGCCTTCTGGAGCGCCTTCGGCCAGACGGTCAGGGGCTGGGCTCTGGGCCTGGCGATCGCGACGGCGCTGGCCGTCCCGATCGGAATCGTCCTGGGCTCGAGCCAGTTCGTGGGCAGGGCTTTTCGGATTCCCATCGAGTTCCTGCGGCCGATCCCGTCGGCGGCGCTGATCCCGCTGCTCTTCCTGACACTCGGCACGACGCTCAAAAGTGAGATCTTCCTGGCCGCGTTCGGTGCGTTCTGGCCGCTGCTCGTCCAGACGATCTACGGCGTCCGCGACGTCGATCCCGTCGCGCTCGACACGGCCCGCTCCTTCGGGATCGGGCGCTTCGAGCGCCTCTACCGCATCAAGCTGCCGAGTGCCGTGCCCTACATCGCCACCGGCCTCAGGATCTCGTCTGCCGTCTCCCTGATCCTGGCGTTCACCGCCGAGCTGTTCATGGGCATTCCGGGGCTCGGCCAGATCATGAACGTGGCGGAGTCGTTCGGGCTCACGGTCCAGGTGTACGCGATCGCGCTCGCCACGGGGTTCCTCGGGCTGGCGATCTACGTCGTCTTCGCAGCGCTCGAGCGGCTGGGCTCTGCGTTGGCACCCCTCCCAGCGGGAGGCGGGCGCGTGACCGGGAAGCGGCTCTACCACGCGTCGGCGATCGCGGCGGAGATCGCCGTGCCGGTCGCGATCCTCGCCGGCCTGGCAGGTCTGGACCGCCCAGCGCCAACGATCCGATGTTCCCGCGCCTCTCGACGATCCTCGTCGAGTTCCGCGAGATGTGGCTGTTCTCCCAGGTCGAGCTCCATCTGGTGCCCAGCCTCACGAGGATCCTGCTCGGGTTCGGGATCGCCGTCGTCCTCGGCGTGCTGCTCGGCATCCCGCTGGGGCTCTCGCGGTGGGGGCGAATGCTCGCGATGCCACACATCGAGTGGTGGCGGGCGATGCCGCCGCCGGCGCTGCTGCCGATCTCGGTCGTTCTCCTGCACTCGATCGGGAACCGCCAGAAGGTTGCGTTCATCGCGTTCTTCTGCCTGTTCCCGGTGCTGTTGAACACGATCGACGGCGTGCGCGGCATCGATCCGACGCTGGTCGACACGGCGCGCTCCTACGGCATGGGCGCGCCTCGAGCGGGTCCGCAGGATCGTGTTTCCCGCCGCGCTCCCGCAGATCTTCGCCGGAATGCGGACGAGCCTCTCGCTCGCCGTGATCGTCATGGTGCTCACGGAGTACTTCTCGAGCACGAGTGGCGTCGGCTACGTCCTCCTGATCTCGAAGAACACCTTCCAACTCGTGCCGATGTGGGCGACAATCCTGTTGATCGGGGTCCTTGGCTACTTGCTGAACCTTCTGCTCCTCCTCGTCGAGCGCCGCGTCCTGCGCTGGCACCGCGGCTGGCGGTTGGCGTCACCGGTATGAGCCAGGACGGCGCCGACATGCTCGAGATCAGGAGCGTGGCCAAGACCTACGGCAGCGGCGTGAAGGCGACGAGGGCGATCGCGGACGTCTCCTTCTCGGTCGCCGAGCGCGAGTTCGTCTGCGTCGTCGGCCCGTCGGGGTGCGGGAAGACGACGCTCCTGAAGTGCGTCGGCGGCCTGCTCCGGCCCAGCAGCGGCGACGTGCTGCTGCGCGGGCGGCGGGTGACCTCGCCGCCGGAGGAGATGGCGCTCGTGTTCCAGGAGTACGGGCGGTCGCTCATGCCGTGGTCCTCGGTCCGGAACAACGTCTTGCTCCCGCTGCGGCACAAGAAGCTCGGGCGGAGCGAACGAAAGGAGCTCGTCGAGGACGCCCTCGACGCTGTCGGGCTCACGCGCTTCATCGACCACTATCCGTGGCAGCTCTCCGGCGGGATGCAACAGCGCGTGGCGATCGCGCGGGCCCTTGCGTATCAGCCTTCGATCCTGCTGATGGACGAGCCGTTTGCGTCGGTCGACGCGCAGACACGTGGCGATCTCGAGGATCTCGTGCTCCGCGTCCGCGAAGAGTTCGCGGTCACGATCCTGTTCGTCACCCACGACATCGACGAGTCCGTCTATCTCTCTGACCGCGTCGTCGTCCTAACGCAAGCACCTACGGAAGTGAAGGAGATCATCGACGTCGAACTGCCGTTCCCACGCGACCAGATCGCGACCAAGGAGCTGCCGGACTTCACGCACCTCCGCGGGCACGTCTACCGGCTGATCAAGCGAGAGCAGGTCGAGACGGCGGAGGAGGAGTTGGCGACTTTGACAACTGCGACGAAAGGAGATGGATCATGACCAGACGAATGCGCCATCGAGGCGCGCGCCGCCTCGGTGTCGTCACGGTCGCTGCGGCGATCGTCGCACTTGCTGTATTCGGAGCACGGCCGCCAGCGCGCCCTACCGCGGGCACGCACCGACGGCCGAAGTCCGCGTCGTCACACTGCCGATCGCGAACGGGCTTCCACTCGACCTCGGGATCAGGAAGGGGTTCTTCGCCCAGCAGGGGATCGAGATCAAGAAAACCACGCTTCAGAGCGGCAACGACGTCGTGCTGGCCCTCGCCAACGGCAACGGTGACATCGGATACCTGGGGTTCGTGCCGATGTTCATCGCGGTGACGAGCAACATCCCGATGACGCTCGTGGCTGCGAGCGAGGTCGAGGGCACCTCGGCCGCGGACAACTGGCAGAACATCCTCGTCAAGGGCAATAGCTCGATTCGCACGCCGCGCGATCTGGCCGGCAAGACCATCGCGGTGAATGCGCTCAAGGGCGTCGGCGAGGTGATGATCAAGGCGGCGATGGAGAAGCTCGGGGTCAGGCCCAATGCCTTCCGGCTGACCGCCCTGCCGTTTCCGCAGATGCGGTCGGCGCTGAACAACGGGCAGGTCGATGCGATCTGGACGCCCGAGCCGTTCCTCTCGCAGGCGCTCAACATCGACAACGCCCGGATCGTCATGGCGCCGGGACCGGTGATGGGCCGCTACAGGCCGATCGGCGGCTACGCGGCGCGGCAGAGCTGGCGCGCGCAGAATCCCGCGCTGGCGGCGAGGTTCCGCACGGCCATCAACAGGGCGCTGACGTACGCGCAATCCCATCCCGACGAGATCCGCCAGATGCTGCCGCCTGGCACGCAGAACGTGCGGCTGCCGATCTGGAGCCCGGTCGTCGACCGCGGCAAGCTCCAGACGCTCGCGAACTACGCGCGGAAGTACGGCGTGATCACGCGGATGCCGAACATGAGGCAGCTCGTGCCCGAACAGCATCGCCAGCGGGCTCGTCCTGCAAGGCACGGTGCAGGACCGGCGCGTGCTGCTGCGACTCGACGGCAGCACGGTGACGAGGCTGACGGCGGGCCCGTACACCTTCGTCGTCACCGACAACTCGCGGACGCAGAACTTCACGCTAAAGGGACCGGGCGTGAACAGGCAGACGAGCGTCCGAAGGGCGTGGGCGCAGCACGTGGACGGTGAATCTCCGCAAGGGCACATACCGGTACTGGTCGAGCGCCGAGCTCCGGGAGCGAAGAAGAGCTTCAGGGTCACCGGCTAGGGCGCAAACGTCGCTCGGTCGGAGCGATCGCCACGTCGAGGAGCAGCGGCTCCTCGCGCGTGGCGAGCTCCGGCACGACCTCGTCGAGCGTCGTCGACGAGGTCGTCGTGCTCGGCGATGCGCCGCGCCTCGCACCCCTGGGCCCGAGCGAGCGCGGCGATGTCGACGTCGAAGGACGGCCAAGGCCCGGCGGCGCCGTGGCGCTCCGCGAGGCGGTCCATGATCGCGTAGCCGCCGTTCGCGAGGATGACGAACAGGACACCGACGCCGTAGTGGGCCGCGCTCCAGAGCGCCTGGATCCCGTACAGCGCCGAGCCGTCGCCGACGACCGCGACGACGGGCCGCTCGGGGAGCGCCATGCGCACGCCGGTCGCTCCCGAAAGCGCGAAACCGAGCCCGCCCATGGCCGCGCTGAGGAAGCCGAGGGGCTCGCGCGCGAGGAGGCGGTCGTGAAGCTCGGGCCGGTCGACGGGAGCCTCCTCGACGAGAACGGCCTCCGCGGTAGCCGCTCGGCGAGCGCCGAGAGGACATGGCCGGCCCGCAGCGGCTCGCCCGCTGCGGGCGGCTCCGGCGCCGGCGGCGGCCGGAACTGCTCCGGTGTGCTCGCTTCGCGCGCCGGCAACCGTTGCGCGAGCTCGCGGCACGCTGCCGCCGGGGGCGCGAGCACGGCAAGCTCCGCCGGGCTCCGGTGGATCTCCTCCGGGTTGTCGCCGATGACGGCGATCCGCGTCCCCGGCTCCGTGAAGCGACCCCGGCTGTACGGGGACTGGCGGAAGACCGGCGCACCGACGACGAGGACCGCGTCGTAGGGCGCGAGCTTCTCCCGCAGCCGCGGCCGGTCGGCGGGGAGGACGCCCGCGAAGAGCCGGTGGTCTTGCGGGAAACCCGGCGCGGGCACCGAACGACTCCTGGAAGACAGGCGCGACGAGCCGTTCTGCAAGCTCGATCAGCGCGGCCCAGGTCTGAGGATTATCGGCGCCGGCGCCGACGACGAGCGCCGGCGATCGGCGGCCGAAAGGAAGGCAACGAGCTCGTCGATCGCGGCCGGGTCGCGCGGCGGCACCCCGTACGACTCTGGTCGGCGCCGCATCCTCGCGCTCCTCGTCGGCCGGGACGCTCCAGTCGTCCATCGGGACGATCACGAGCGCTGGTCCGCGGTGCGTGACGGCCTCGTGCGAGGCACGCAGCGATCGCGCCCGGCACGTCCTGCGCACGCACCGGCTGGTCGACCCAGACCGGGTACTCGCCGGCGAGACCCTGCGAGCCGGCCGGCGAGGAACGGGCTCGAACGCAAGGTGCCGCCGGTCCTGCTGGCCGACGAGCACGACCAGCGGCGCGCGGTTGACCCGCGCGGTGGCTAGCGCGCCGACCGCGTTGCCGAGGCCCGCAGTCGTGTGGAGCAGGGCGAAGGCGGGCTCGCGCCGACCGATCGCCCACCCCGTCGCCAGGCCTACGACCGAGGCTTCGTGGAGCGCGAGCACGAAGCGAAGGTCCTCGGGGAGCCCGGCGAGGAACGGAACCTCGGTCGAGCCCGGGTTGCCGAAGATCGTCGTCAGCCCTTGCTCCCGCAGGACGTCGAAGGTCGCGTCACGAACGGTCCGGCCGCTCACGCCGCCAGTATCCCGCAGCCGAAAGTTCGGTATGAGAACATCCGTTCACATGCTGGATACCGGCCGGGAGCGAAATCCGGACTACGTTCAGTCGCTCGAGCGCGGGCTGGCCGTGATCAAGGCGTTCGGGGCCGAGACCCCGGAGCTGCGGCTGAGCGACGTCGCCCGCGCCACCGGGCTCACCCGCGCGGCGGCGCGCCGGTTCCTGCTGACGCTCGTACGGCTCGGTTACGTGCGCCAGGAGGGCACCGCGTTCTCGCTCCGCCCACGCGTGCTCGAGCTCGGCTACGCGTACCTCTCGGCGCTCAGCCTGCCCGAGGTCGCGCATGCCGCACATGGAGTCGCTCGTCGCCGAGGTGAACGAATCGTCGTCCATCGCAGTCCTGGACGATCTCGACATCATCTACGTCGCCCGCGTGCCGACCCAGCGGATCATGACGATCACGATCGCCGTCGGCACGAGGCTGCCGGCCTACGCGACCTCGATGGGCCGCGTGCTGCTCGCGGGTCTGGAGCACGACGCCCTCGAGGAGCGGCTCGAGCGGATCGAGCTGGAGCGGCTGACACCGACGACGGTGCCGGATCATGACGCGTTGCGCGAGCAGGTCGATCGGGCGCGCGAGGCCGGCTGGGCGATGGTCGACCAGGAGCTCGAGCAAGGCGTGCGGTCGGCCGCCGTCCCGATCCGAGATGCGACCGGAGCGGTAGTCGCGGCGATGAACGTCTCCGTCCATGCGACGCGCATGACGATGCAGGCTCTGCGGCGCGAGGTGGTGCCGAAGCTGCTGCGGACCGCCGAGGCGATCGAGGTCGATCTGCGGGCGGCAGCGCCGGCAGGAGGTGCGAACACGGCTTGACAGGCTCGGGACACCGATGGAAGAGTGCGGTGCGACAGACGGATGATTGTTCTCATGGCGAACATCGCCGGACGAGGGAGGAGCGTGAGATGACCGTCAGCGCAGTCGAGAACCCGTCCGCGGCTTGCACATCGGCGGGGAGTGGACCGAGGCGTCGGGCGGCAAGACGTTCGAGGACAGCGACCCGTTCACCGGCGATGTCGTCGCCAGCATCCCGGCCGGCACGCGGGAGGACGCGAGACGTGCGATCGAGGCGGCGTACAAGGCGTTTCCCGCGTGGTCGCAGACGCCGCCGGCGGAGCGTCAGCGTATCTTCCTGAAGGCCGCCGACATCCTCGAGTCGCGCGCGGAAGAGGTCGCGTCGTGGCTGACGCGCGAGACCGGCTGCACCTTCGGCTTCTCGATGTTCCAGCTCCAGTTCGTCCAGGGCCTCTTCCGACAGGCGGCGGCGCTCGGCTACCAGCCGATGGGCGAGATCATCCCGTCGGACATGGGCGCGTTCGCGATGGGCATCCGCCGCCCGGTCGGCGTCGTCGGCGCGATCGCGCCCTGGAACGCCGCCCTGATCCTCTCGGCGCGCTCGATCGCGGCGCCGATCGCGCTCGGCAACACGGTCGTGCTGAAGCCGTCCGAGCAGTCGCCGATACGTCGGGCGGGCTGCTCTTGGGCGAGATCTTCAGCGAGGCCGGGCTTCCCGACGGCGTCCTGAACATCGTCACGCACGCGCCCGGCCAGGCCGGCCGATCGGCGACGAGCTGGTCGAGAACCCGGCCGTGCGCCTGATCAACTTCACGGGCTCGACCGAGAACGGGCCGCCGGATCGCGGAGGCGGCCGGCCGAAACCTGAAGCGCGTCGTGCTCGAGCTCGGCGGCTCGAACCCGCTGATCGTCCTCGCCGACGCCGACCTCGACTACGCGGTCGACGCCGCCGCGTTCGGCGCGTTCCTCCACCAGGGCCAGATCTGCATGTCGGCGCGCCGGATCATCGTCGAGCAGCCGATCGCCGACGCGTTCGATCGAGCGGCTCGTCGAGAAGACGAAGAGCCTGAAGGCGGGCGACCCGAAGGAGCAGGACACGATCATCGGGCCGCTGATCACCGAGGACGCAGCTCGCCACCGTCAAGGGCCGCGTCGACGACGCGGTCGCGAAGGGCGCGAAGGTGCTCGCCGGCGGCGAGGCGGAGGGCCCGTGTACAAGGCGACGCTCCTCACCGACGTCCCGCAGGACTCGGAGTTCGCTCGGGTCGAGACGTTCGGCCCGGTGGCGGCGATCGAGGTGGTCGGCGAGCGCCGACGAGGCCGTCGAGCGCGCGAACGACACGACCTACGGCCTCTCGGCCGGGATCATCACGTCCGATCCCGACCAGGGGCTCGCCCTCGCGCAGAGGATCGAGTCCGGCATCGTCCACGTCAACGACCAGCCGGTCGCCGACGAGCCGCAGATGCCGTTCGGGGGCGTCAAGGACAGCGGCTTCGGCCGCTTCGGAGGCGACGGCCGCGATCGACGAGTTCACCGAGCTCCGCTGGGTGACGGTCCAGAGCGGCACGCACCCGTTCCCGTTCTAGCGAAGGCCGACGAGCCGGCATGGCGGAGATCGTCCCGCTCACCGAGGCGGTACGGGAGCTCGTCCACGACGGAGACGTCGTCGCGCTCGAGGGCTTCACGCATCTGATCCCCCAGCCGCCGGCCACGAGCTGATCCGGCAGGGCGACGCGACCTGACGCTCGTCCGGATGACGCCCGACATCGTCTACGACCAGCTGATCGGCATGGGCTGCGCGCGCAAGCTCGTGTTCTCCTGGGGCGGCAACCCGGGTGTCGGCTCGCTGCACCGCCTGCGCGACGCGGTCGAGCACGAGTGGCCGGCGCCGCTCGAGCTGGAAGAGCATTCGCATGCGGGGATGGCGGCGGCCTACGCGGCCGGTGCGGCACGAGCTTCCCTTCGGCGTCGTCCGCGGCTACGAGGGAACCGACCTCGCCGAGCGCACGCGCGTCGCCTGGATCACGTGCCCGTTCACCGGCGAGCGGCTCGCCGCCGTGCCGGCGATCCGGCCCGACGTCGGAATCGTCCACGCCCAGCAGGCAGACGAGGCTGGAAACGTCCAGCTGTGGGGGATCAGCGGGGTGCAGAAGGAGGTCGTCCTCGCGTCGAGCCGGTCGATCGTGACGGTCGAGGAGATCGTCCCGCGGCTGGAGCCGCGGCCCGGACGCTGTCTTCCTGCCGTCCTGGGCGGTCACGGCCGTTCGGTTGCTCCCGGCGGCGCCCATCCCTCGTACGCGCACGGCTACTACGACCGGGACAACGCGTTCTACGTCCGCTGGGACGAGATCAGCCGCGACCGAGACCGCTTCCGCGAAGTGGATGCGACGCCATGTCCTCGAGCAGCGAGGCTGTCGCCCGCATGACGCAGGTCGAGCGGCTCACGTACACGGCCGACGAGATGATGGCCGTCGCGGCTGCGCGCCGGCTTCGCGAACGGCACCGTCTGCTTCGTCGGCATCGGGGCTCCCGAGCCGCGCCGCCAACCTCGCGCGCGCGACGCATGCGCCCGACTGCGTGCTTGATCTACGAGAGCGGCACGATCGGCGCCAAGCCGACGCACCTCCCGCTCTCGATCGGAGACGGCGAGCTCGCCGAGACGGCGGACGCCGTCGTCTCGGTGCCGGAGATCTTCAGCTACTGGCTCCAGGGCGGATGGATCGACGTCGGCTTTCTCGGCGCGGCGCAGATCGACCGCGCACGGGAACCTGAACAGCACGGTGATCGGCGACTACGAGAGCCGAAGGTGCGGCTGCCGGGAGCCGGCGGGGCGCCGGAGATCGCGGCGTGGTGCCGCGAGACGTTCGTCATGCTGAGGCAGACGCCGCGGGCGTTCGTCGAGCAGCTCGACTTCCTGACGACGTCGGCCGGCCCCGACGCTCGGGCGGCGCGGGGTCACGTGCGTGGTCACCGATCTCGGCGTGCTCGAGCCGGACGCGACACAGGCGAGCTGACGCTGACCGAGCTCCACCCCGGCGTCAACGGTCGAGCGAGGCCCGAGAGGCGACCGGCTGGGACCTGCGCGTCGAGCCGACGTCCCGTGCCGGGCAAGCCCCCGCCGCCGAGCGAGCTCGAGGCACTGCGCGCACTCAAGCCCGCGAACGAGGAGACTGTCGCCCATGAGCCGGGCGGCGCCGACACTCGAGACCATTCGCGACGGGCGAAGGCCCGCACCCGCCCTACCTGCTATCCCGACTACCGCTCGACCGAGCTGCGCGCGCCGAAGCGGCCGCTGCTGCTCCTCCCGCACACGCTCTCGGAGCTGACCGGCCCGGTGTACGGCCATGACTCCGTCGGCGAGCTCGACCACGACCTGACGCGGCAGCACGAAGGCGAGCCGCTCGGCGAGCGGATCATCGTCACCGGCCGCGTCACCGACTCCGCCGGGCAGCCCGTCCGCTCGGCGCTGATCGAGATCTGGCAGGCGAACGCGGCCGGCCGCTACCACCACGAGGTCGACCGGCACCCGGCTCCGCTCGATCCGAACTTCACCGGCGCGGGCCGCTGCCTCACCGACGACGACGGGCGCTACCGCTTCGTCACGGTCAAGCCGGGCGCGTACCCGTGGCGCAACCACCCCAACGCGTGGCGGCCGGCGCACATCCACCTCTCGCTCTTCGGCCGCGCCTTCACGAACCGGCTCGTGACGCAGATGTACTTCCCGGGCGACCCGCTCTTCGAGCTCGACCCGATCTTCCAGTCGGTCCGCGACCCCAAGGCCCGCGTCCAGGCTCGTCTGCGCGTTCGAGCTCGAGACGACGGTGCCGGAGTGGGCGCTCGCCTACCGCTTCGACATCGTCCTCGGCGGCCCGACCGAGACGCCGATGGAGACCTGAGTGGCCGCCGAGCCGACCCCGTCGCAGACCGTCGGGCCGTACTTCTCGCTCGGGCTGCTCGTCCGCTGCGCGAACGAGCTCGTGCCCGGCGGGATCCGTCGTCACCGGGCGGGTGCTCGACGGCGCGGGCGAGCCCGTGCCGGACGCGATGGTCGAGATCTGGCAGGCGGACGAGGACGGCCGCTACCGCCCCGACTTCGGCTGGGGCCGCTCGGGGTGCGACGAGGACGGGCCGCTACTCGTTCGTCACCCGCAAGCCGGGCGCCGTCGACGGGCCAGGCGCCGCACCTGACGGTGCTGGTGTTCGCGCGCGGCCTGCTGAAGCCGGTGCTGACGCGGATGTACTTCCCGGACGAGGAGGAGGCGAACGCCGACGACCGCGTGCTGTCCGCCGTCGGACGAGCCGTCGACGCTGGTCGCGCGAGCGGGCGACGACGGGCTCGAGTTCGACATCCGGCTCCAGGGCGAGCGACGAGACCGTCTTCTTCGCGGTCTGACGGTGTTCGAGCGGATCTTCGTCCCGGCCGAGTTCCGCGAGGCGATCTCGGACGCCGCCTGGCTCCAGGCGCATGCTCGACGCCGAGCGCGCCTCGCCGGCCGCGGAGGCGCGCGCGGGCATGATTCCGGCCGAGGCCGCCGGCGCGATCGCGGAGGCCTGCCGGGCGGAGCCTTCGACGCCGAGGCGATCGCCGACGCCGGTCGGGCTCGCGGGCAACCCGGTCGAGCCGCTCGTCCGCGCCTGCGGGACGCGGTCGGCGGCGAGGCGGCCGACGACGTCCACTGGGGCGCGACGAGCCAGGACATCCTCGACACCGCGGCGATGCTGTGTCGCGCGCGAGCGCTCGACCTGATCGTCGAGGCGCTCGACGCCGTCGCCGGCGAGTGCGCTTGGCTGGCCGACGACTCACCGCTCGACGGCGATGGCCGGCGCGGACGCTGCTCCAGCAGGCGGTGCCGACGACGTTCGGCCTGAAGGCGGCCGGCTGGCTCGTCGGCGTGCTCGAGGCGCGCGCGTGGCTCCGGCGCATTCGCGACGAGCGCCTGGCCGTCCAGCTCGGCGGCGCGGCCGGGCACGCTCGCGGCGCTCGGCGACGCGGTCCCGAGGTCGTGCGCCTGTTCGCCGAGGAGCTCGGGCTGCGCGAGCCCGTCGCGCCCGTGGCACACGAACCGGGCGCGGATCGCGGAGCTCGGGGCCGCGCTCGCCGTCGCCGCGGGGGCCGTCGCCAAGATCGGCCTGGACGTGGCGCTGCATCGAGCCAGACCGAGGTCGGCGGAGGTGGCCGAGGCGGAGGGCGGCGGCTCGTCGACGATGCCGCACAAGCGAAACCCGGTCGGCAGCGCGCTCGCGATCGCCTGCGCGCGGCAGGTGAACGGGCACGCGTCGCGTCTTGCTCGCCGCGATGCCGCAGGAGCACGAGCGCGGCCGCGGGGGCTGGCACGCCGAGTGGCCGGCGCTCTCGGGCGCGCTCGCCTTCGCCGGCGGCGCGGCGGACGGCGCGCGGCGGGCGCTCGAGGGCCTCGAGGTCGACTCGGACGGATGCGGCGAACCTGACGCGGATGCGCGCGAGCGGCTCGTCCTCCTGCGAGGTCGGCCGCCGTGCGTCGAGCTCGTCGCCGAGGCCGAGCGAGTGGCCGGCTGCTGGCCGAGGCGCTCGATCGGACAGGGCGCCTCGAGCCGTCGCTACCTCGGCTCGGCGAGAGTTCGTCGACCGCGCCAAGCCCGTATGGAGGCTCGGTGCGCTCGTGCTCGTCTTCCGCTCGGGACCACACGCGCCGAGCTGTGCGGACTCGCCAACGTCCCGACTCTGGGCGCGACTGGCTTCCGCGTTGCTCCGCTACGACCAGCGCGGCCGCGAGCTCCGTCGCGCGAGCTCGGGCGACGACCTGCTGTGCAGCTGCTCGACGAGCATCGGGCTCGAGCGGGTCTCGTTCTGCGGCCTCTCGCTCGGCGGCGCGACGGCGATGTGGGTCGCCGCGAACGCGCCGGAGCGGATCGACCGGCTCGTCCTCGCCTGCACGTCCGCCCGCTTCGGCGAGCCGGAGCCGTGGCTGGAGCGCGCCGCGATCGTCCGGGAGCAGGGGCTCGAGCCGATCGCCGACGGGATCCTCGCGCCGCTGGTTCACGCCGGCTCGCGCCGCGCGGACGCTCGTTGCCCGCTTCCGCCAGATGCTCGTCGACACACCGCGCGAGAGCCTACGCCGCGTGCTGCGAGGCGCTCGCCGGCTGGGACTTCCGCGAGCGCCTGGCCGAGATCACGGCGCCGACGCTCGTGATCGCCGGCGGCCGAGGACCCGGCCACGCCGCCCGAGCAGGCCGAGCTCCTCGCCGAGCGGATCGCCGAGCGCGAGGCTCGCCGTCCTCCCCGACGCCGCGCACCTGGCGAACGTCGAGCAGCCCGAGGCGTTCTCCGAGGCTCGTCGCCGAGCACCTCGCGCCGCGTGAAGGAGGTGCATGAGCGACCGGCACGACGAAGGGATGCGCATCCGCCGCGAGGTCCTCGGCGACGAGCACGTCGACGCAGCCGTCGCAGCGGACGACGGACGACACGGCCGCTTCCAGGATCTGATCACGCGCTACGCCTGGGGCGAGATCTGGGCGCGACCCGGCCTCGACCGGCGCACGCGCAGCGCGATCACGCTGATGGCGCTGGTCGCGCTGAACCGCGAGCACGAGCTGGCGATGCACATCCGGGCGGCGCTCCGGAACGGGCTCAGCCGCGAGGAGATCGGCGAGGTGCTCCTCCAGAGCGCGATCTACTGCGGCGTCCCGGCCGCCAACGGCGCGTTCGCCATCTTCCGGGACGTCATGGCCGAAGAGGAAGGAGAGAAATGAGCCAGAGGACGAAGCCGCCGTTTCGCGCCGATCACGTGGGCAGCCTGCTGCGGCCGCCCGAGCTGCTGCAGGCCCGCGAGGAGCTACGCGCAGGGCCGAATCACCGCCGACGAGCTGCGCTCGATCGAGGACGACGCGATTCGCGACGTCGTGCGGATGCAGGAGGAGGTCGGGCTCCAGTCCGCAACCGACGGTGAGTTCCGCCGCGCGTCGTGGCACATGGACTTCATCTACCAGCTCGACGGAATCGACCCGGCGGACGAGCAGATCAAGGTCGAGTTCCACAACGAGCAGGGCGACGTCGAGTTCACGACGGCGGCGCTCAGCGTCCACGACCGGGTCGGCCTCTCGACGACGATCTTCGGCGACGCGTTCGAGGCGCTGAAGTCGATGACGACGACGGCGACGCCGAAGCTGACGATCCCGTCGCCGAGCATGGTCCACTACCGCGGCGGCCAGGCGGCGATCGACGAGGACGTCTACCCGGACGTCGAGGAGTTCTGGAGCGACCTCGTCGCCGCGTACCGCGAGGAGGTGCGGCGGCTCGGCGAGCTCGGCTGCACGTATCTCCAGTTCGACGACACGAGCCTCGCCTACCTGAACGACCCGAAGCAGCGCGAGTACATCGCGGGCATCGGCGGCGACCGCGAGCACCAGCACGAGGACTACATCCGCCACATCAACGAGGCGCTCGCCGAGCCGGCCCGAGGGGATGAGCGTGACGACCCACATGTGCCGGGGCAACTTCCGCTCGTCGTGGGCCGCCGAGGGCAGCTACGAGTTCGTCGCCGAGGCGCTCTTCAACGAGCTCGAGGTCGACGGGTTCTTCCTGGAGTACGACGACGCCCGCTCCGGCGGCTTCGAGCCGCTGCGCTTCGTGCCCAAGGGAAAGAAGGTCGTGCTCGGGCTCGTCACGACCAAGCGGGGCGACCTCGAGGAGAAGGACGAGCTGAAGCGCCGGGTCGAGGAGGCCTCGCGCGTTCGTCCCGCTCGACCAGCTCTGTCTGTCGCCGCAGTGCGGCTTCTCGTCGACGGTCGAGGGCAACCTCGTCACCCGTAGACCAGCAGGTGGCGAAGCTCGGGCTGCATCGTGGAGACGGCCGGGGAGATCTGGGGCTGAGGAGCGAGCGCACCCAGGTCGGGATCGTCGGCGCCGGTCCCGCCGGGCTGGTGCTCGCGCATCTGCTGCACCTCGAGGGCATCGACTCGGTCGTCCTCGAGGACCGGAGCCGCGAGTACGTCGAGCAGCGGGTCCGCGCCGGCGTCCTCGAGCAGGGCACGGTCGACCTGCTGAACGAGATCGGCGTCGGCGAGCGGCTGCGGCGCGAAGGGCTGGTCCACGACGGCATCGAGCTGCAGTTTGCGGGCGAGCGGCCACCGGATCGACTTCCCCGCGCTGACCGGCGGCCGGCGGATCACCGTCTACGGCCAGCAGGAGGTCGTCAAGGATCTGATCGCGGCCCGGCTCGACGACCGGCCGCCCGCTGCTGTTCGAGGTCGAGTGACGTCGCGGTCGACGACTTCGAGACCGACTCCCCGGCGATCCGCTTCCGGCACGACGGCGAGGAGGTCGAGCTCCGCTGCGACTTCATCGCCGGCTGCGACGGCTACCACGGCGTCTGCCGCGACAGCATTCCCGACGGGCGTCCTGACGGCGTTCGAGCGCGACTACCCCTTCGCCTGGCTCGGCATCCTCGCCGCGGCGCCGCCCTCGAACGAGGAGCTGATCTACGCCTACCACGAGCGCGGTTTCGCGCTGCACAGCATGCGCTCGCCCGACGATCACCCGGCTCTACCTCCAGGTGCCGCCCGGACGAGGATCTCGACGAGTGGCCCGACGAGCGGATCTGGGACGAGCTCGAGCGGCGCCTCGGGCTCGAGGGCTGGACGCTGAACACCGGCGAGATCCTCGAGAAGGGCATCACCGGCATGCGCAGCTTCGTCGTCGAGCCGATGCAGCACGGCCGCCTGTTCCTCGCCGGCGACGCCGCGCACATCGTGCCGCCGACCGGCGCGAAGGGGCTCAACCTCGCCGTCGCCGACGTCCGCGTGCTCGCCGAGGCGCTCGCCGCCTGGTACCGACCGCGGCGACGAGTCGGCTCCTCGAGCGTACTCCGACGACGCGCTGCGCCGCGTCTGGCGCGCCGAGCACTTCTCCTGGTGGATGACCTCGATGCTGCACCGGCTCGAGGGCGGCGACGCGTTCGACGTCAAGCTCCAGCTCGCCCAGCTCGCGCTACGTCTGCTCCTCGGCGAAGGCGGCGGCGTCGCTCGCCGAGAACTACGTCGGGCTCGAGCACCGTCTAGCCGTCGGGGCTGCTCGACGGGGAATCGTCGGCCAGGGCCGAGACCGGTGGTGGGCGGCTCGCGTGAGCCGCCCACCATCCGGCATGGTCAGAAGTGAGGTGGGAACCGTCTGGCCTCATCAACTTCCACTGCCGTGGATCTTTCCATAAGGCCAGCGGCCAGGCAGCATCTGGCCATGCCCGTCGTCGAGCTGCGCCAGTACACGCTTCGGCCCGGCCAGCGGGACGTGCTCATCGAGCTGTTCGACGCCGAGCTCGTCGAGCCTCAGGAAGCCGTCGGGATGTAGGTCATCGGCCAGTTCCGCGACCTCGACCGCCCCGATCGGTTCGTGTGGCTTCGCGGCTTCGAGGACATGGACGAGCGGGCGCGGAGCCTGGAGGAGTTCTACGGCGGGCCGGTCTGGCGGGAACATCGCGAGGCGGCCAACGCGACGATGGTCGCGAGCGACGACGTCCTCCTCCTGCGGCCGGCCCGGCCCGACTCCGGGTTCGCGCTCGACGCGGCCACGCGGGGGACGCTCGGCCGCCGGCTTCGTGACGGCGACCATCGTCTACCTCGAAGACGAGGCCGACGAAGCGGTCGACCTCTTCGAGGACCGGATCGCGCCGGCGGTCGCCGAGGACGGCGGCTCGCTCCTCGGCTACTTCGTCACCGAGCCCAGCGAGAACACGTTCCCGAGCCTGCCCGTGCGCGAAGGCGTGCAGGTGCTCGTGTGGTTCGTCGGCTACGACGATCGCCTGGCCCTCGAACCGGCCTCCACCGTGGCGCACACGCTCGGACGGCCGGCGGAGGTGCTCCGTCTGGCACCGACGTCGCGGTCGTTGCTCGACGGCCGCTCAACCCCGATCGGGAGAACCCGAGAAAGAGAGGAGATCAGATGACCCAGCAGGCAACAGAGGCGCCCACCACGACGGAGCTCGACGGGCGCCACGACTTCGACTTCCTCTTCGGCGAGTGGAGGATCGCGAACCGCAAGCTCGACGATCCGTTCGCCGAGGAGCCCAAATGGCTCGAGTTCGAGGCGACCTCCGAAGCGCGTCCGATCCTCGACGGGCTCGGGAACGTCGACCTGTACACGGCCCCGGACTTCCCCGGCCGCGGCCGCTACCACGGCTTCAGCCTGAGGCTCTTCGACCCCGGTGAGCAGGTCTGGAAGATCTGGTGGGCCTCGACCTACCTGCCGGGCGAGCTCGACACGCCGGTCGTCGGCCGCTTCGAAGACGGCGTCGGTCGGTTCGAGACCGACGACAACCTCGGCGGCCGCGACGTCAGGGTGCGCTACGACTGGACGGACATCACCGAGTCATCCGGGCTCTGGACGCAATCGTTCTCGTTCGACGGCGGCCGAACCTTCGAGCCCAACTGGATCATGGAGAACTCGCGGGTCGCGTAACGGTGAGCCCCAGCACGTCGGGCCGGTGGTAGTGCCCGGCAGGGTCGAACCGCTGCCGCTCCTCGTACAGCCGTGACGGGTCGAGCTTCGCGTACAGGATGGTCTCCTCGTCGTAGACCGGTCCAGCGAGGTACGACCCGTCCGGCGAGAGGATCGCGCTTCCGCCACGCCCGATGACGTCGATCCCGTCCAGCGCCGACGCGAGCGGAAAGTCGTCCGGGTACGCCGCGGCCCGCTGGAAGTGGCTCGGCGCGATGACGAATGCCCGCGACTCGCGCGCGATGTGGACGAGTGTCGCCTGCCACGCCTCGCCGTCGTCCGCGGTCGACGCGATGTAGAGCTCGATCCCGGACTCGTAGAGCGCGAACCTCGCGAGCGGCATGTAGTTCTCCCAGCAGATCAGGCCGCCGAGGCGACCGAGCTCGGTCGGAATCGCGTGCAGACCGCCGCCGTCGCCCGGTCCCCAGACCAGCCGCTCGTGGTTCGTCGGCACGAGCTTCCGATGCTTGAGCGCCAGGCTGCCGTCGGGCGCGTGGTAGAGCAGCGTGTTGTAGAGCGTCCCCGGCCGCTCGGGGTCGACCTCGGTCACGCCGGTCACCAACCAGACCCCGTGCGCCGCTGCGATCTCGCCGAGCCGTTCGGCTGCGGCGCCGGGCACACTCACCGCCTCGCGCGCGATCCGGGCGAACGCGGCCTTCGCGCCGTTGTCTTCCCAGCCCGCAAGGTGGCGAGCCCAGACCGATGACGGATAGACCGGGATGAAGGCCTCCGGGAAGACCACCAGCTGCGCGCCCTCGCCGGCCGCCTCCACGGTCAGCCCGTCGAGCTTTTCGACGGTGGCGTCGCGATCGAGCACGACCGGCTCGGCCTGCACGCACGCCACGGTCACGGCGGAATCCACGTTCCGATTCTAGAAACGTGTTAGGACCAGGAGGTGTCCCTAACGGGACGGGTAGCCGCTCAAGCGCGAGTTACGCTGTTAGGCGAGTTCGGGCTGGCGTCGGGCCGTCAAATGGCCGGGGGTAGCGTCAGGTGCGTGAAGGTAACGGCCGACGCCGCGCGGCGCTTCCTCGTCGCCCGGCACTTCCTCGCGCCGGCGCGATCCCTCGAGGGTGGGCCGGACGCGGTGCTCGAGGTCTTCCGCACGCTCGGGTCGATCCAGTTCGACCCGATCGCTGTCGCCGGCCGGAACCACGACCTCGTGCTGCACGCGCGCGTCGCCGGCTACGAGCCCGCCTGGTGCGACTTGCTCTACGAGCGCCGTGAGATCTTCGAGGCGACCAACAAGGCGCTGTCATTCGTCCCGACGACCGAGTTCCCTTGGTTCCGTCATGTCATGGGCCGCAAGGGGCCTAAGTTCCACTCCCAGGCGCTCGCCGACAACGCCGCGGTGGCCGAGCGCGTCCTCGAACGCATCCGGGCGGACGGGCCGCTGTCTTCGGCCGACTTCGAGCGGGAAAGCGGCCCGACGAAGAACTGGTTCGGGATGCCGGAGAACGCCGTGCGTGCCGTGCTCGAGGCGCACACCGTCACGGGGGCGATCGGCCTCGCGCGCCGCGACGGCAACATCCGGTACTACGACCTTCTCGAACGGCTGCTTCCGGCCGAGGTGCTCGGGCACGAGGTGCCGGAGCGAGAACAGCTCCGGCACAAGCTCCTGTCCCGGTACCGAGCCCACGGCCTCCTCGGCCCCGGCGGCGCCGGCGGTACGTTCGCCCGCATCGCCGATCCGCCGGTGCGCAACGACCTGCGCAACGAACTGGTCGAGCTCGGCGCACTCGTGCCCGTCGAGGTCGAGGGCGTGCGCGGCAAGCGTCTCGTCCTCGCCGAGGAGCTCGCGCTGCTGCAGGCGCCGCCGGAGCCGACGTCATCCGTCGCGTTCATCGCCCCGTTCGACTCGCTGCTGTGGGACACCGCCCTCCTCGCGAGCCTGTTCGACTTCGAGTACGTGTGGGAGGGCTTCTTCCCGCCCGCGAAGCGCCGTTGGGGCTATTACGTGCTCCCTTGCGTCTTCGGCGACCGCGTAGTAGGCCGGATCGAACCGCGGATCGACGGGACCGAGCCCGCGTGGAGGTGCTCAACGCCTGGTGAGGAAGACGGCTCTACGCCGACGTCGCGCCGACGGGTTCGTCGACGCGAGCGTTGACGCGCTCCGCGCGTACATGCGATTCGCGGGCGCGCGCAAAATCGAATGGCCGCCACACCTCGGAGCGGAGAAACGACTCTTCTCTGCTCGCGTGTAGGCGTCGCGGCAGCAACCTCGGCGCCGACACCGCCTGGCTCTCCAACCAGCTGGGCTCGAACCTGCCGGGAAAAGGAGTCACGGAAATTGCGACAAGTTCGTGAACGGAGGGTCTTGCGACTCCTGGCCGTTGGCCCTTAGTGTCCTGCCTGCGTCGAGTACGGGACGCGACTAGGTCGAAGCCGATCGCGAAGGCTGTAGCCGGAAGGCGAAAGTCAGCGGGATCGGTGGACGAAAGCGAGATCGGCTCGGCGAAAGTTCTGCCACCGGAAGTGCTCTCGGGCACAGTCGGTGGCAGAACTTTTTTGTGGGCGAAACCGCGCCGCGGCGCTGAGCTACGCGGCTGCCGCGGCCGCCCCGTAGGCCGCTTGGAACCCCTCGCGCCAGCTCGGGTAGCGCAGCGCCCAGCCGAGCTCCCGCTTCGCCTTCGCGTTCGAGGCCCGCGGGCCTCGGTCATCAGCACGATGCCGGCCTCGCCGGCGATCAGCCGGGCGAGCCAGCGCGGGACCCGGCGCGGCGGCTTCGCGCCGATCGTCTCGCGCGAGCGCGGGCAGCCACTCGCGCGCCGGCGCCGGCTCGTCGTCGACGATGTTGTAGACGCCCGGGCGTGCCTCGCTCGAGCGCGAGCACGGTCGCGGCCGCCGCGTCGTCGAGATGGACGAACGACCAGATGCCGCCGCCGTCGCCGACGATCGGGAAGCGCCGCTTGCGGACGAGCTCGAGCTGCGGGTCGTCGGGCGACGCCGTAGAAGCGCGCCGTAGCGGAGCGCGATCCCGCCGGCGGCGACGACTGCGTCCTCGAGGTGCCGGATCGCGGCGAGCGTCTCGCGCATCGCCGTCGACCGGCGTCGGGTCGAGCGGATCGTCCTCGGTCTTGACCGGCCCGCCTTCGCGGGCGTACGGCCAGCCCGCGTAGCTCTGCGCGACGAAGCGGCCGACGCCGGCCTCGCGCGCGGCGGCGAGGAGCAGGTCCGTCCCCTCGGTCCGGAGCCGGTTCGTCGTCACGAAGCTCGCGGTCGAAGTGCTTGAAGTCGGTGAAGCCGGCCAGCGCCGTCGCCTGGTGGACGATCGCGTCGGGCCGGGCGGCCGCGACTGCGCCCGCGACCGCGCCCGCGTCGAGCAGGTCGAGCACGACCGGCTCGGCGCCCTGCGCGCGCAGCCGGTCGGCCTTCTCCGGCGACCGCGCGGTGCCGATCACCTCGTGCCCCCGCTCGACGAGCTGCGGGACGAGCCGAGCTCCGATCGCGCCGGTCGCGCCTGCCACGAAGACTCTCATCGTTCTCTCCTTTCACTCGTGTGTCCAACCAGGAGACGAGACGCCGCTTCGTCGCGTGACACCGTCACGCCCGCGGCTGCTATTCCGTCTTCGAGGGTGATGGAGAACCACGAGGAGCTGCGGCCGCTACCTGTTCGCGATCGCCTACCGGATGCTCGGGTCGGTCGCCGAGGCCGAGGACGTCGTCCAGGAGGCCTTCCTGCGCTACCACGAGGCGGAGGTCGAGGCGGAGTCGCCGAAGGCCTACCTCGCGACCGTGACGACGCGGCTCGCGATCGACCACCTGCGCTCGGCCCGCGTCCGCCGCGAGGTCTATCCGGGCCAGTGGCTGCCCGAGCCGCTCGTCGAAGACGAGGCCGTCCGCCACGCCGAGACGGCCGACTCGCTCTCGCTCACGTTCCTGCACCTGCTCGAGAAGCTCTCGCCGGTCGAGCGAGCGGTGTTCCTGCTGCGCGAGGTCTTCGACTACC
This sequence comes from uncultured Actinomycetes bacterium, assembly GCA_963764595.1. GTDB lineage: Bacteria > Actinomycetota > Thermoleophilia > Gaiellales > Gaiellaceae > JACDAN01. The sequence goes on from CAVXTG010000003.1 coordinate 41,330, forward strand.
CGTACGACGAGGTCGCCCGGATCGTCGGCGAAGAGCCCCGACAACTGCCGCCAGATCCTCGCCCGCGCCCACCGCCACGTCGAGGAGGGGAGGCGCCGCTTCGAGGTCTCGCGCGAGGAGCGAGACGAGGTCGCCCGCCGCTTCATCGCCGCCTGGGAGGAAGGCGAGACCGACGGCGCTCGTCGAGCTCCTGGCCCGGACGCGACCGTCTACGGCGACGGCGGCGGCAAGGCACCGTCGATGCCGGCGCCGCTCGTCGGCGCCGAGCGCGTCGCGAAGGCGATCATCGGCTGGGGCCGCCAGGCTCGCGAGCACGGCTTCGTGCACACGTCCGGCGCTCGTCAACGGCGAGCCTGGCCTCGTCTTCTACGGCCCGGACGGGCGCCCGGTCTGGGTCTCGGCGCTCGAGATCGCGGACGGCGTCGTCGTCGCGATCAGGTCGATCCTCAACCCGGACAAGCTCGAGCACCTCCCGGCACGCCGGGCTAAGGAGCCGGCGCGATCCCGCGCCAGATCGTCTCGAGCAACTCCTCGGGGTACCGCTTCGGCACCTCGGGGAGACCGAACGGGAAGCGCAGCCGCAGCAAGCGGCGGCCCGATCAGGAGGTCGGCGATCACCTGGGGGTCGGTCCCCTCGGCGAGCTCCCCGCGCTCGACCGCCTCGCGCAGGAGCGCGATGATCCGCTCGTAGCGCGGGGTGACGATGCGTTCCACGTACGCCGAGGCAAAGGCCGGATTGCGCTCGAGCTCGCCGAGGATCCCGGGGAGGAGGCGGCCGAGCACCGGGTCGCCGAACACGTGCGCGAAGTCGCGGATGCGTGCGAGCAGCTGCTCGTAGATCTCTCCCTCCTCCTGGACGTCGAGCTCCGCCGTGAGGTCGCCGAGCGCGTCGGCGATCAGCTCCTCCTTCGACGACCAGCGCCGGTAGATCGTGTTCTTGCCGACGCCGGCCCGGTCGGCGATCGCGTCCATCGTCGCGTCCTGGAAGCCGCGCTCGGCGAGCAGCTCGAGCGTCGCCGCGACGATCGCCTTGCGGGCGGCCGCCCGGCGCGGTCGACCTCGCGGGCGTGGGGGTGCTACCGATGCGGAGTCATTGCGCACCTGAGCAGTTCCGTATATGATACTGCTCTCTTACGAAACCATAGAGTCTCGTAAAGAGGTGGGGCGGCGTGTTTCGCAGCATCTTGGTCGCACTCGACGGGTCCAGCTCGGCGAACAGGGCCCTCGAAGAAGCGATCGCGATCGCGCGCCGCGACGGAGCCAGGCTGACGTTGATGTCCGTCGCCGTTCCCCCTCGGTTGCGCTTCGTCAGCCCGTACGTCGTCCCGTATCCGACCGAGGAAGACCTGGAGCGGGAGGCCGAGCGCATCCTGGACGAGGCCGAGGCGCTCGTCCCCGAGGCGATCCCTGTGTGCACCCACGTCCGTCGCGGCCCCGTCGTTGCCGAGGCGATCCTCGACCGTATAACCGACGGCGGGCACGACCTCGTCGTCATGGGCTCCAACGGTCGGGGCCCGGTTCGGGCCCTGCTCCTCGGCAGCGTCAGCCGCACCGTCGCGTCTCGCAGCCCGGTGCCGGTGCACGTCGTTGGCGAGGGCTCGGCGGCCCTACCGGCTCCGCAGGTCGTCGCGCCCGCGTGACGAACGACCCGCCACCAGGCGACGAGCTGACGGCGCTGCTCTGGGTCGTCGCCGCGCTGATCGCGGTCTTCGAGGTCACCTGGCTCTTCTTCAGCCGGATGTACGCGTTCTAGCGCGCTCGTAAGAACTCGCGCCCTCGCGGCACCAACTCTTCGACATGGAGGAGCGGATGTTGCGCGGCTTCGTCATCGTCGCTTGTGCGGCGAGCGCCGGGATCCACGGCGCTCTCGCGCCTGTCCACTTCCGCGAGGGCGTCGGGCCGGGCGTCGGCTTCGCCGCCGCGACGATCTGCTCGCGACGCTCGCTGTCGCGATCACGCTGGACCCTGAAAGCGAGCGTGCTCTCTTGGCGGCGGTGGTCGTCTTCGGCGGTCTGCTCGCCGGCTACGCGCTGGCGACGACGATCGGCCTGCCGGTTCTCCACCCGAATCCCGAACCGGTCGACGGCCTGGCTCTCGCGACCAAGGCGGTCGAGGCCGTCGGCCTGCTCGCGGCGGCGGGTCTCCTCCTCCGGCCGGCTCTGCGTCACGCACCTTCGACTGAAAGGAACGTTGACATGACCAAGGTGGGGGCCAAGCGCCCGATTCCACTCGCGCTGACGGCGTTGATCGCCTTCTCAGCGCGCTGGCCGCGCTCGCGGTCACGAACGGTCACACCGCCCAGGCGCACGACGACGCGACGCACCATCACGGGAAACTGACGCAGAAGGAGCTCGCGCTGCGCCAGGACATGAGACGCCTGTGGGAGGACCACATCGTCTGGACGCGCCTGGCGATCATCAGCCTGACGACCGACGCTCCGGACACGGAGGCCACCGTCGGGCGGCTGTTGCGCAACCAGACCGACATCGGCGACGCGGTCAAGCCGTTCTACGGCAAGGCGGCCGGCGACGAGCTGACCCGCCAGCTCCGGCTTCACATCCTGATCGCCGCCGAGGTCGTCCTGCGCTGCGAACGCGGGCGACGAGGCCAAGCTTGCCGACGCCCAGGCGCGCTGGCAGCGGAACGCGGACGACATCGCCGGTGTCCTCGCGAGCGTCAACCCGCGCCACTGGCCGCTCGCACGGATGAAGGCGGAGATGCGGATGCACCTGGACCTGACGACGCGGGAGGCGGTGGCCAGGATCCAGGAGAACTGGGACGCAGACGTCGCCGCCTACGACGAGATCCACGATCACATCCTGCACATGTCCGACCTCTTGTCGACCGGAATCGTCAAGCAGTTCCCGAAGCGGTTCCGCTAGGCCGAGCATGAGCGCGGCGGCAGCACCTATGGTGATCCCCATGGAGAGGGCTCATCCGGCTGCCGTCGCGCCTCGGCCGATGCTCGACGACGAGTCCCGCAAGTGGCTTCGAGAGCTCCGGGCCGGGGGAGCGACCCAGGACCAGGCGGTCGCGCGACTCCACGCGCTGCTGCTTCGCGCCGCCCACTTCGAGGTCGCCCGCCGTCGCCCGATGCTGCCGCACCTGCGCGGCGACGAGCTCGAGGACATCGCGACGGAGGCTGCCGACGACGCGCTGATGAGCGTGCTCGCGCGCCTCGACGACTTCCGTGGCCTGAGCCGCTTCACGACGTGGGTCTACAAGTTCGCGCTGCTCGAGGCGGCCGTGAAGCTGCGCAAGCGGGCCTGGCAGGGACGCGAGGTGCCGCTCGAGCCGGAGAGCTGGGGTCTCTTCTCGAGCGCCGGGCTCGAGCCTGACGAGGAGGCCGAGCAGACCGAGCTGCTGTCCACGCTGCGAGCTGCGATCGACGAAGTGCTCACTCCTCATCAGCGACGAGTCCTGGTCGCACTCGCGGTGAACGGCGTCCCGATCGACGTGCTCGCGGAGCGGCTGGAGACGACCCGCGGCGCCCTCTACAAGACGCTGCACGACGCGCGGCGCAAGCTGCGCAACCATCTGGAGGAGTGCGGGCTCGCGCTCGACGATCGGCTGGAGGCGAACCGATGAATCGACCCGATCTCAGTCAGGCGCTGGGTCGGCTCCTGGGCCCGGCGGGCCCGGAGGTCGGCTGCGACGAGTGCTTCGCCGAGCTCGACCGCTACGTCGAGCTGGAGCTCGCCGGGGCCGACCCCGACGCCGCGATCCCCGGCCTGCGTGCTCATCTCGACGGCTGCCCGGCCTGCCGGGAGGAGTACGAGAGTCTCCGCGCGCTCGTCGGCGGCGAGCAGCCGAACTGACCGACGCACCAGGCCGCATCGTCCGCGGTGATCCGGTAGACCTGCGGCATGTTCGACCACGTGACGATCCGGGCCTCCGACGGCGAGGCCTCGCGACGGTTCTACGAGACGGTGCTCCGGCCGCTGGGGATCGAGCGGACGCACGCGGACGAGCACTTCACCGAGTGGGACGACTTCTCGCTTGCGGAGGCGCATGGCGAAGATCGCGTCACGCGCGGGCTGCACATCGGGTTCGCGGCGCCCTCGCGCGAGCACGTGGACGAGTTCTGGCGCGTGGGCACCGAAGCGGGCTACAGCGACGACGGGAAGCCCGGGCTCCGGCCGCTCTACCGCGACGACTACTACGGCTCGTTCCTCCTCGACCCCGACGGCAACAGCATCGAGGCCGTCCACCACGGGTCGCTTCGTCAGGACGGGGCGATCGATCACCTCTGGTTCCGGGTCGCCGACGTCGCCGCGTCGAAGCGCTTCTACGAGCTCGTCGCACCGCACGCCGGCTTCGAGCTCAGGCACGACAGCCAGTACCGGGCCCAGTTCGTCGGGACAGAGCGGCTCCTTCTCGGTCGTCTTCGGGAGGCAGACGGAGCATTTCCACATGGCCTTCCCGGTCGACGAGGACGCGGCCGTGGACGTCTTCCACCGTGCCGCGGTCGAGGCGGGGTACACCGACAACGGCCCGCCCGGCGAGCGGCCCATGTACCACGCGGGCTACTACGGCGCCTACATCCTCGATCCCGACGGCAACAACGTCGAGCTCGTGAGTCACAACCGCGGGTAGCGGTCCGCCTGCAACCATGAGCGCGTGAGCTCGACCGCTCCCGCGCGCGCACCACGCCTCGCCCCTGTGCTGCGGCAGACCGAGCGGGTGACGCCGCTCGAGCTCTTCTTCGACCTCGTCTTCGTTCTCGCGCTGACCCAGTGCACCGCGCTGATGGCGGCCAACCCGACGTGGACCGGCCTCGGCCAGGGCGTCCTCGTCCTGGGCGTGCTCTGGTGGTCGTGGGTCGGCTACGCGTGGCTGACGAGCGTCGTCGACCCGGAGGAAGGCGCCGTTCGCCTCGTGATGTTCGCCGCGATGGCGGCGCTGCTCGTCGCCGCTCTGTGCGTGCCGGATGCCTTCGGCGACGACTGCACTGCTCTTCGCCTGCGCCTATGGCGTCGTTCGCGCCATGCAACTCGCGCTCTTCCTGCTCGCGAGCCGGGACGACCCCGGCCTGCGGAGGTCGGTCCTTGGACTAACTGTCGGCTCGGCGGTCGGGGTCGGTCTCCTCGTGGCGGCCGCCTCCGCCGACGGCTGGCTCCAGGGCGGGCTGTGGCTGCTCGCCCTTCTGCTCGATATGGGCGGGCCGTACGTCTTCGGCTCCGAGGGCTGGAAGCTGATGCCCCATCACTTCGCCGAGCGCCATGGGCTGATCATCATCATCGCCCTCGGCGAGTCGATTGTCGCGATCGGCGTCGGGGCAGAGATCGGCGTCGATGCGGGGGTCGTCGCCGCCGCCACGCTCGGGATTGCGATCGCGGCCGCGCTCTGGTGGCTCTACTTCGACGTCGTCGCGATGCTCGCCGAGCGCGATCTGGCCCGGCTCGAGGGCCGCGAGCTGAACGAGCGCGCGCGGAACGAGTACTCGTACCTCCACTTTCCGATGGTCGCCGGGATCGTCCTCGTCGCCCTCGGGCTCAAGAAGACGATCACCGACGTGGGGGAGAACCTCGACGTCGTGATCGCGACGGCGATGCTCGGCGGCGTCGCGCTCTATCTGCTGGCGCACGTGGCCGTCCGCTATCTCAACGTGCATACGCTGAACAGTCATCGGCTCGTCTGCGCGCTCTTTCTGGTCGCGCTGATCCCCGTCGCCGTCGAGGTTCCCGCGCTCGTCACTCTCGCTGTCGTCGCCGTCGCGCTCGCCCTGCTGATCGGCCTCGAGGCCGTTCGTTTCGCCGGGTCACGGCAGCGCGTGCAGGCCGAGCTCGCGGGCGAGGCGGCGACGGACTGACGCGCACGGCGTAGATTCCCGGGTGATGAGGACTGCCGTGCTTGCCGGCCTCGTCGTCGCGCTCGCTCTCGCGTCAGCCGCAAGTGCGGCCGTGACCAGGGTCGACCGCCATGGGACCGTCGTCCTCGACGGTCGTAAGACGTTTCCGATCGTGCTGGCGAAAGGGCCGCCCGCCGACGGGCTCGCCGAGGTCGCGTCCGCCGGTGTCAACTTCATCAAGGTCGGGCCGGCGAAGGGCTGGACCGACGCCGACATCGCGGATGCGATCGGCTGGAACCGCGCGGCGGCGGCCGTCGGGATCCGCACCTGGATCAACCTCAGCTCGCTGAGCCGCGCGCGTCCAGGTGGGTGGCAGGAGGCTTTGCTGCGCCACGTCGTCGGGTCGCTCGAGGCAGATCCGTCCGGGCGCGCGATCGGGATGTGGAAAGGGCGCCGACGAGCCGTGGCGCTTCAGGGCGCGCCCGTCGTCGCTGCGGTTCGCCTACTGCCTCGCGACGGGGCGGGGGAAACGGAGCTGGTGCGCCGGCCGGCTGACCGATCGATCGCGACCACCTCTGGGTCACCGTGCAGGCGCCGCGCGCCGGTGTCTGGAGCCTGGCGTCCTACAGCGCCGTCACCGACCTCCACGGGGTCAACCACTACCCGATCGCGATCGGCGATCCGGATCCGGAGCTCGGGGAAGTCGGGTCGTGGACGAACGTCCTGCGGATGGCGACGCCGAATCGCGCCGTCTGGACGACGCTGCAGGTCTGCTGGTCGTGGAGCTACGACGCGGCGGGAAACGTCGCGCTTCCGAGCTTCGAGCAGGAGCGCTTCATGGCGTACGACGCGATCGTGAACGGCGCCCGCGCGCTCGCGTTCTACGGCGGGCAGAACCCGAAGTGCTGGGGGCAGCTGGATGCGGCCGGCGGCTGGAACTGGACGTTCTGGGAGCGCGTGCTGGAGCCGCTCGTCCGCGAGCTCGGCGCCGGCAGCCCGATCGCGCCGGCGCTCACGAACCCAGGTACGACTCGCATGCTGCCGACCTCGGACCGAACGGTGCAGGCGATCTCGCGGCGCGGCCGCGCCGGAGAGCTGTGGGTGATCGCGACGCGGAACGCCGACGGCACTCAGCCTGTGACGATCGGCGGTCTCCCCGCCTGGGCGTCGAGCGCGGACGTCTATACAGAGGGCCGCTCAGTCCCGGTCGTCGGCGGCTCGCTCAGTGACTCGTTCGACCGCTTCGCGGTCCACGTCTACCGGCTCAGCCGCTAGCGCCGCCGGCGAGTCCTCGTAGACGACGACGGTGCCGGCGAGGAAGTCCGGCAGGCCTCGTCGCCGCTTGTCGAACAGCACCGGCAGGTAGCCGGCGAACAGCGGGATGATCGAGACCACTGTCCCGACCGCGCGCAGGAGCGACCGAACGAGGGAGGGCGGAGGCCCGTCGGGCCCCAGCAGGCGCAGGCGGAGCAGCCGCATCCCCGGTGTCTGACCGGCGCCGGTCCAGAAGAGGACGAAGTAGCCGCCGGCGACGAGCGCCCAGGCCGACGCCAGGATCACCCCGACCAGCCACTGCGGGCGCAGCTCTCCCACGAGTGACGTGATCAATCCGAAGAGCGCAGCCAGAGAGGCGAAGATCACCAGGATCAAGGCCGCATCGACCGCGAGCGCCACCGCGCGCGTCGCCACTCCGGCGAAAGGCGTCGCTGCGGCGCGAGGCCGGCGGCGGTCGAGCCGATCGTCGAGCCGGACGGCTCGCGCTCGTACGTCTCCGACGACCTCCTCGGCAAGTCCTGTCGTCTGACGGGCGAGGGCTGCGCGCACCTCCGGGCTCGCGACGACCTCGCTGATCGCCTGTCGCATCTGATCGCTGCGCAGAACCTGCTCCGTGAGCCGGCTCGTGTGCGGGCTCTCGAGTGCGTCCTTCACAGCCTTGTCGAGCGCGCCGCTTGCCACCAGCTCCGCTGCTACGCGCTCGATGACGTTGTGCCTCACCGCAGACTGCACGACCTCCTCCGGCAACGGGCCGGCCAGCGCGTGGTCGATCAGCCGGGCGATCTCAGGGACGAGCACATCGTCAAGCTGGTCACGCGAGGCGCGTACTGCTGCGCGCGCCGGGAAGAACGCAAGCGAAGCGAGGCGGGATCGGCGCTCGTCTTCAGTCGAATCCACGGCTCAAGTCCCGGGTCTCATCGGCTCATCGACAACCATGTGCGTGACAGGCAACCGGTACCGGCTTCGTGCAACCTCCACGACGTCCTGCTCGAGCCAGTTCGCGTCGCTCCCCGCGTGGGTCGCGAACAGAAGCTCGTCCGCGGCGAAGACCCGCAGCGCGTCGTCGGCCGCCTGAATCGGATCGTGCGCGCCGATCTCGCCGCTCGCGTCGACTCCGATCTCGGCGAGCTCGCGGAGCGTCTCGTCGAGGTGACGCTTCGCCTCGGCGTAGGACGCTTCGTCCCCGGTGACGCGCCCAAGCCGGGACGCCAGCACCGGCGCGGTGACGAAGGCCTCTGTGGGACCGGCCTTCGCCCGACTCGCGATCGCGTCGCGAAAGGTGCTGGACGTCAAGCCCTCGTCGGCGACGACCAGGATCCTGTGCACGCCGTCGCTCGCCTCCGCGGATCTCGGCGCCGGCTCCGGAGGAGGTCTCGGTCGGCTTCGCAGCGCCCAAGCGACCAGCAGCGCCACAGCGAGGATCGGAACCGCCACCAACATCCACGCCCACTGTTCGGTGGCCACGGACAGCAGGAGTAGAGCGCCGGCGGCCAGGAGGGCCAGTGCGAGTGGAATCGCGGCGAACTCGACCCGGTTGTCCCCGCGCATCGACTGAAAGCTACGAGCGGAACGCGGTCTGCACATCGTCCCAGCGGGGTGAAGTCGCCTGGTGCGATGATCCGCGTGATGCGGCGAATCCTCGTCACGATCCAAGGCGGGAGCTGGTCCGACTTCCAGGAGCTCGAGCTCCCGCGGCTCCCGAATGAGGGCGAGCTGATCGAGACCAAGTACGGCACCTGCGTCGTCGAGAGCTCCGAGTCGTCACCAGACACCGACCGGTACGACGGGAAGGTCGTCTGCTCGGTGCGCTAACTGCTCGCGGGTGAAGGGACCGGGCCGGTCTCCGGAGGCGGGGTGTCTGGCTCGGCCGCAGCCTTCGCAGCGGCGAGGTCGCGGCTGATGTGCACTGCGGCCGAAGTGAGCGGCGCCGCGAGGATCAGACCGACCATGCCGAAGAGGCTTCCGCCGGCGATCGTGACGATCAGTACGGCGAGGGGGTTGAGATCCAGCGTGGCCCCGAACGCGAGTGGCTGAACGATCTGCTGCAGCGTGCCGTTCGCCAGGATGACGACGACGAGCATGGCGATCGCGACGCCGGTTCCCTCGGAGGCGAGAGCGATCATGACCGCGAAGGCCCCGGAGACGAACGCGCCGATGAAGGGGATGTAGGCGGTCACGAACGTCACGATCGCGATCGTCAACACCAGCGGAACGCCCAGTACCCAAGCAGCTAGCCCGACGACGACTGCATTGAAGGCGGCCACGATCGACACGCCGAAGAAGTACCGGCGCAGCGAAGTCAGCACGTCCCCGGTGACCACGCTGGCCACGGCGACCGGAACCCCGAGGTGACGGTCGACGAAGCGACGAATCGTTGGTCCGTCCTTGAGCAGGAAGAAGGTGCTGAAGAGCGTGAAGGAGAGGAAGAACGCGAGCGACGTCAGCCCGGTGATTCCGTCCGCAACGCCTTTCAGGAGCGTCTCGCCGATGTTCGAGACTGCGCTCTTGGCGTCTTCCTTGGAGCCGGAGGTGCCGTCCGCGCCCGCGTCCTGTGCCCAGCCCTCGACCTTGTCGGCCGCCTGTGATGCGAGCGACGTGATCTGGTCGCCGTTCGCGACGATCCCGTTCACGACGAGTAGGAGGACGGCGACCGTAAGGGCGAGCAGCGCGAGCAGGACGAGTCCGGCGCCTGCGGCGCGTGGTACTCCGCGGCCCTTCAGCCAGGCGACGGCCGGGCTGGCGACTGCGGCGACGACCGTGCCGGCGACAACGGGCTCCACGATCGAGGATGTCTTCCCGAGCAGCCAGGTCACTCCGACGAACACAACTCCGAGGCCGACGAGGAACCACGCGGTCAGGCCGAGGTCATGCAGCCACGTCGGAGGCGCGAACATTCCGGCGACGTCACGCGCGTCGACCTGACTCGTCCGGTCGGCTTCGCCCACAGAGCGATGCCGCTTCCGGAAGCGCGACAGGATCACCGAACGGAAGCTACACAGGCCGCGGGACGGAGCATCGCCCGTAAGGGCTGATCGGAGTCGCTGGAGCGCGCTTGAACACCCGGCACTGGTGGCCGTACCCTGTGTCTGGATCCTTGAGCGGACGGCGCAACCCAGCGGCGCGTACCGGACGAGGCACCCGGCGCCGCCGCGTGCAGTCGAGGCCTGCGGCCGCCGTCGGCAGCGGAGACGGCGCCGCCTTCGAGATCCTTCGCTCGAAGCTCGCGATCCCAACGCTCCGCTCCGGCCTGGTTCCTCGAACTGCTCTCGTCAATCGGCTACGCGCGTCCCACGATGCGCGCGTGTTCAGCGTCGCTGCGCCGGCCGGCTACGGCAAGACGACGCTGCTTGCGCAGTGGGCGGCCCGCGATGAGCGCCCGTTCGCTTGGGTCTCGCTCGAGCGCCGCGATGACGATCCAGTAGCGCTCTTGACGTACGTCGCAGCGGCGTTGGACCGCATCCACCCGGTCGATCCGGGCGTCTTTCGAGGGGCCGCGGCGGCGAGCGACACGCTCTGGTCGACGGGCCTGCCGCGGCTCGGCGCCGCCCTCGCCTCGATGCCGACGCCGATCGTCCTCGTGCTCGACGACGTGCACGAGCTGACGCATCGGGATTGCCTCGACGCGCTCGAGCCGCTCGCGAAACACCTCACCGGCGGTTCCCAGCTCGTGCTGTCTGGGCACGCCGAAGGCGGATTGCCGTTCGCGCGGATCCGAGCGGACCGGCGGCTGGTCGAAGTCGGGCCGGCGGACCTGGCCCTGACCAACGCCGAGGCGCGCGCGCTGCTGGCCGCGGTCGGCATGGACGTCTCCGAAGCCGCCGCCGAGGAGCTCAATAGCCGCGCCGAGGGCTGGGCGGCCGGCCTCCACCTCGCGGCGCTCTTCATGAAGGAATCGGGGGACGAAGCAGCGATCTCGTCCTTCACGGGCAAGGACCGGTTCGTCGCCGACTACCTCCGCTCCGAGCATCTGTCTCGGTTGAAGCGGACCGACGTGAGGTTCCTCACCCGCACTGCCGTTCTCGACCAGATGTGCGGGCCGCTCTGCGACGAGCTCCTCGAACGCGGCGATTCCGGGCAGAGGCTCCAGGCGCTCGAGGAGGCGAACTTCTTCGTGGTCGGCCTCGACCACCATCGAGAGTGGTACCGGTATCACCACCTCTTCAGAGAGATGCTTCGCTCCGAGCTCGAACGCCTCGAGCCGGAGCTCGTCGAGACGCTTCATCGCCGGGCCGCCTCGTGGTGCGAACAGCACGGCTTTCCGGACGCCGCAATCGAGCACGCTGCCGCGAGTGGAGACGTCGACGAGCTCGCGCGCCTGGTCAGCACGTTCGCTCTGCCTTTCTTCCGCAGCGGACGTGTTGTCACGGTCGAGCGTTGGTTGAGATGGTTCGACTCGCCCGAGCTGCTCGAGAACCATCCGGCTGTTGCCGCCTTCGGCGCGTGGGTCCACGCGCTGCGCGGCCGCCCCGACGACGCCGAGCGATTCGCCTACGCAGTGGAGCACTCCGCGCACGACGGGCCGATGCCGGACGGCAGCCCGTCCGTGCGGCCCTGGGCCGCGCTGGTGCGCGCAATGCTCTGTCATCGCGGAGTCGAAGTCATGCGTGCGGACGCGCAGGCGGCGCTCGACGAGCTGGGGCCGTCGAGCTTCTGGCGCCCGTCCGCTCTCCTCCTGCTGGGTGTCGGCTGGCTCCTGGGAGGCGATCCTGACCGGGCCGAGGAGCTCTTCGTGGAGACGGCGGAGGAGGCCGTGGGGTCGGGTGCCGTCTATGCCGGCGTCGTCGCGCACTCGCAGCTTGCGCTCCTGGCGCTCGGGCGGGGAGACCTCGCGCGGGCAGACAGCGAGCTCGCCCAGGCGGGCGACTTCCTCGAGAACCAGCCGATCGACGAGTACCTGCCTGCCGCGATCCGGGTGGCAGCCGGCGCGCGACTGGCGCTGGCATCCGGTCAGGCGGCGAAGGCGCGCGAGCAACTCGTCGGCGCGATGCGCCTGCGGGGCCACCTGAGCGGGGCGATCCCATGGTTCGGTGTGCAGACGAGAGTAGAGCTCGCCCGCTCGCACCTGGCGCTGGCCGATGTCGACGGCGCTCGGACGCTCCTCCGGGAAGCCGAGGACTCGATTCAGTCGAGGCCCGACTTGGGCATCTTGCGGCAGCAGGTCCTCGAGCTGCGTGCCGAGCTCGCGACCGCGGCGAGTCTCGACGACGGCTGGGCGTCGACCCTGACTGCGGCGGAGCTCCGCCTCCTGCCCCTGCTCACGACGCATCTCTCGTTCCGCGAGATCGCGGAACGTCTCTACGTCTCGCGGAACACCGTCAAGAGCCAGGCCATCTCCGTGTACCGGAAGCTCGACGCGTCCAGCCGGAGCGAGGCGATCGAGCGAGCGGTGCAGCTCGGCCTCGTCGACGCACCGGTCTCGTCAGGGCAGGGTTTCACCCCCTCGGGGTGATGCGACGCACGCGTCGCCGGAGTCAAATGGGTCAGGCCCCATTGTGGAGGAATACAAGGTCACGCTGCGACGACTCGCGATTCGCGATGACCGATTCATCGAGGGGTTGCTCCAGGCCGATTGCGCGAATGCGACGCTCGCCGGGCTTGACGATCGCTCGCATGCCCTCGCGAGGATCGCGGCACTGGTCGCGCTGGACGCCGCTCCGCCCGCGTACATGAACTCGGTCGAGGCGGCGCTGAAGGCAGGGGCGTCGTATGACGAAGTTGTGGGCGTCCTCGTCACCGTGCTCCCGGTCGTGGGCGTCGCCCGGGTCGTCTCGGCGGCGCCGAATCTCGGCCTTGCCGTCGGCTACGACGTCGGCGAAGCGCTCGAGCTGACGTAGCTCCGAAAGTGAACGCATTCACCCTGGTGATCGGCCGTGCTGGGTGCTTCGCTCGCACTTAGCTGTGCGACGATGCGGACAACAATGACTGCACCGGAACCGAATAGCCCGAAGTCGGCTGAGAAACCGAGCCCGCCGAGGCCGAAGCGGCGCCGGAAGGGGCAGTCAGGCGTGACCGGAGCGGGCGTCGCGTCGGCGGTCGTGCCGGAGTCGCGGTTCTTGAATCGCGAGCTCTCGGCGCTCGATTACAACGCGCGGGTGCTCGCGTGCGCTGGGGAGGCCCGTCGGCCGGCGCTCGAGCGTGCTCGGTTTCTCGCGATCTTCAGCCGCAATCTGGACGAGTTCTTCCAGATTCGCGTCTCGGGGCTGCACGAGCAGCTGGGCGCCGGTGTGCCGGGCACGTCGCCGGACGGCATGAGCCCGCGGGAGCAGATCGACGCGATCCGGGAACGCGCGCAAGAGTTGGTCGCCGCGCAGATGCAGCTCTTCGAACACGACGTGAAGCCGCTGCTCCACGCGGGCGGGGTACGGATCACGGACTGGGAGGACCTGAAGGAGCCCCAGCGCAAAGAGCTCCAACGCGTGTTCGAGGAACGGATCTTTCCCGTCCTCACCCCGCTCGCGGTCGATCCCGCGCACCCGTTTCCGTACATCAGCGATCTGTCGCTGAACCTCGCTGTCGTCGTCCGTGAGCCGGGCAGCGCCGCGCGTCGGTTCGCGCGCGTGAAGGTCCCGCCGCTCCTGCCGACGGTTCCTCAAGCTCTCCGGGGGGCGGAAGTTCGTGTTGATCGAGCAGGTCATCGCCGCGCATCTCGACCGGCTCTTCCCGGGAATGACGATCGTCGAGCACCACCCGTTCCGGGTCACGCGCGACGCCGACGTCGAGGTCGAGGTCGACGAGGCGGACGATCTCCTCGTCACCCTGGAGTCGCTGCTGCGAGACCGGCAGCGCGCGCCCGAGGCCGTCCGGCTCGAGGTCGCGAGCTCGATGTCGCAGCGGCTCCGCTCGATGCTCCTCCGCGAGCTGCACCTCGCGGCCTCCGATCTCTACCCGATCGACGGACCGCTCAACCTCGGCGATCTCTGGTCGTTGACGGAGCTGAAGCGACCGGCCCTGCTGGCGAAGCCGTGGCTCGGCGTGACCCCGCCCGAACTGGGGAGCTCGGTCGGCGCTCCTCGCGACATTTTCGCCACGCTCCGCGAGCGAGAGGTGCTCGTCCAGCACCCATACGACCGGTTCGCGACCTCCGCCGAGGCGCTCGTCGACCAGGCCGCCGACGACCCCGACGTGCTCGCGATCAAGCAGACGCTCTACCGCACCTCCGACGAGGGCGAAGCCCCGATCATGCGCTCGCTCGTGCGCGCTGCGGAGCACGGAAAGGAGGTGGTCGCCCTCGTCGAGCTGACGGCCAGAGGCGACGAGGAGGCGAACATTGCCTGGGCGAGGACGCTCGAAAAGGCGGGCGTCCACGTCGTCTACGGCGTCGTCGGGCTGAAGACACACGCCAAGACCATCCTCGTCGTACGCAGCGAGGACGACACGATCCGCCGCTACTGCCACGTCGGCACCGGGAACTACAACCCGGCCACGGCAACGGTGTACGAGGATGTCGGTCTGCTCTCAGCCGACCCCGCGCTCGCCTCTGACGTCGCCAACCTCTTCAACCGCCTCACCGGCTACTCGGACGGCAACGGCTACCAGAGCATCCTCGTCGCACCCGGTGGCGTGCGACCCCGGCTGCTCGAGCTGATCCGGGAGGAGCGGGATGCGGCGGATGGCCGGATCGTGATGAAGATGAACAGCCTCACCGACCCCGAGATCATCGACGCCCTGTACGAGGCGAACGCGGCGGGAACAGAAATCGACCTGATCGTCAGGGGCATCTGCTGCCTGCGCCCGGGCGTGAAGGGGCTCTCAGAGCGGATCCGGGTGCGCTCGATCGTCGGCCGGTTCCTGGAGCATTCCCGGATCTTCCGCTTCGGCAGCGACAAACGAGGGGCGGTGTACTACATCGGCTCCGCCGACCTGATGCCCCGGAACCTCGACGGTCGCGTCGAGTGCCTGGCGCCGGTGACGGGCCCTGCTCTCACGCATCGGCTGGAGGAGATCCTGTCGGTGAACCTGGCCGACGACGTGCTCGCCTGGGCGCTGGGGCCCGACGGCTGGCACAAGCTGCCGACCAAGGTCGGGGTGAACGCCCACGAGCGCCTCCAAGCGCTCGCCGAGGAGCGTGCGCGCAGGGGCAGCGACGACTAATTTTCGTGTGGCCATACGCGAATAGCTGACATCTCGTTTGTCGAACACAAAGGAGACCTATGTCCGAGGCAAGTGAGGAAAGACCTACCGTTAGCCGACCGAAGTCGAACTGGGCCCGATCGACTACCTCATCGTCGAGTGGCCGGCCGAGAAGCAGCAGCCGACCGGGGAGGCGTTTCCGCTGCTTCTCGATCTGGTCGATCGTGGACTGGTCCGAGTACTCGACCTCGCCTTCGTGCGCAAGGAGACGGACGGCACTGTCGTCGGTCTCGACCTCAAGGACCTCGACCTCGCCGGCAACCCCGAGCTCGCCCTGTTCGAAGGAGCATCGTCCGGGCTGCTCGGCGAGGCAGACTACGCCGAGGCGGCACCGGCACTCGAGCCCGGATGCTCGGCCGCGCTCCTCGTCTACGAGAACACCTGGGCGGCACCGTTCGCCACGGCCCTGCGCCGCAGCGGCGCCCAGCTCGTCGCGAACGGCCGGATCCCCGTGAACGCGATCATCGCCGCGCTCGACGAGCTCGAGCAGGCCGAGGCATAACTGACCGCATCCAGGACGCCAGAAAGGAGTAAACGAGATGCCAGGACTACTTCGCGGGGTGGCCCGCACAGCGGTCATAGCCGGCACGGCTACCGCCGTCTCGAACCGCGTCTCGCGCCGGCAGTCGAATCGCTGGGCCGACCAGGAGGAGCAGGCATACGCCTCTCAGGAGGCCTACGTCGAGCAGGCGCCGCCGCAGCCGGCCGCGCCGAGCACCGGCGATACGATCGCCCAGCTCAAGGAGCTCGGAGAGCTCAAGACGGCGGGCATCCTCACGGACGCCGAGTTCGAGGCGCAGAAGGCGAAGATCCTCGCCGGATAATCCTTCGGCGGGCCTGAGCGCTGGGATGGCTGAGACGGCGAGTCTGGACGTCGCTCGCGAGCCGGTCGTGTGGCACGGCGTGACGGCGGAGGAGGCGTGCGAACAACTCGGCGTCGACCCGGCGCGCGGGCTCGAGGCGGCCGAGGTCGAGAGGCGCCGTGAGCAGGTCGGCCCGAACAGGCTCGCGGAGGCGAAGAAGGAGCCTGGCTGGCAGGCGTTCCTGCGCCAGTACCGCGACCTGATGCAGATCGTCCTCCTCGGCGCTGCGGTGGTCAGCATGGTCGCGCTGCAGGAGTTCTCCACCGGCCTCGTGATCATCGGCCTGACCGTGCTGAATGCGGTGCTGGGCCTGAACCAGGAGGGCAAGGCGGCCGAGAGCGTCGCCGCGCTCCAGAAGATGCTCATCATCAGGGCTCATGTCCGGCGCGACGGCCGGCTCGGCGACGTTCCCGCCGAGGAGCTCGTGCCGGGCGACGTCGTCGTCTTCGAGGCGGGCGACAAGATCCCGGCGGACGGGCGCCTGCTCGTGGCGGCAACGCTGGAAATCGAGGAGGCCGCGCTGACCGGCGAGAGCACACCGGTGTTGAAAGCTGTCGAGCCGGTGGCGGGTGACGACGTGCCGCTCGGGGACCGGGTCGACATGGCCTACATGAACTCGACCGTGACGCGGGGCCGCGGCGAGATGGTCGTCACGGCGACCGGCATGAGCACCGAGGTGGGCCAGATCTCCGGGATGCTGAGCACCGTCCAGCAGGAGAAGACGCCGCTCACGCGCCAGCTCGACCAGCTGACCGTCCTGCTCACGATCATGGCGGGAGCCGCGCTGGCACTCGTCGTCGTCCTCGGTCTGATTCGCGGGGACGACTTCGACGAGCTCTTCCTGATCGGAATCAGCCTCGCGGTGGCGGCGATCCCAACCGGGCTCCCTGCGGTCGTCACGACCGTGCTCTCGCTGGGATCGCAGGCGCTCGCGGCCAAGGGGGCGATCGTGAAGCGGCTGCGGTCGGTGGAGACGCTCGGCTCGACGTCGGCCATCTGCTCGGACAAGACCGGCACGCTGACGCTCAACCAGATGACGGCACGGCAGCTCGTGGTCGCCGGCCGCCGCTACTCGATCGAAGGCGAGGGCTACTCGACCGACGGCAAGATCCTTCGTGTCGCCGGCGAGACGGATACCTCGCTCGAGCCGATCCTGTTGCCGATGGCGCTTGCGAACGACGCTGCGGTTCGCGAGGGCGAGATCGTCGGCGACCCGACGGAGGCGGCGCTCGTCGTGCTGGCGGCGAAGGGTGGGCTCGACGTCGACGAGACGCGACGCCTCTACCCACGCGTGGGCGAGGTGCCGTTCGACTCCGAGTACAAGTTGATGGCGACCTTCCACGAGCTGGAGGACGAGGGCAAGAAGCTTGTGCGCTGCTTCGTCAAGGGCGCGCCCGACGTCCTGCTTGCCCGCTCGTCGCAGATCCGGGACGCGGACGGCTCGACCGTTCCCGCCGAGGCCGGCCGCGATCGCGTCCTGGCCGAGAACGACCGTCTCGCCGGTGAAGGCATGCGCGTGCTGGCCGTGGCCTCGCGCGACATCGACCCGGGTGAATTCGACCCAACTGGGGCACTGCTCGACGAGGTCGAGGGTCTGACGCTGCTGGCGCTCGTCGGCGATCGTCGATCCACCACGCAAGGAAGCAGGGACGCGATCGCCCGCTGCAAGGAGGCGGGGATTCGCGCCCGCATGATCACCGGCGACCATGCAACGACCGCGGCCGCGATCGCCGCCCAGCTCGGCATCGAGGGCCGGGCACTGACGGGCACCGAGTTCGCAGCGCTCTCCGACGCCGAGCTCGACGAGCAGCTCGACAGCATCGGGGTTGTGGCACGCGTCGCGCCGGAGGACAAGGTGCGCCTCGTGGACATGCTGAAGCGCAAGGGCAACGTCGTCTCGATGACCGGCGACGGGGTCAACGACGCGCCCGCGCTCAAGCGCGCGGACATCGGCGTCGCGATGGGCATCACGGGCACCGAGGTGACGAAGGAAGCCGCCGACATGATCCTCACCGACGACAACTTCGCCACCATCGTCGCGGCGGTCGAGGGCGGCCGCGGCATCTACGACAACCTGATGAAGTACGTGCGCGTCCAGCTCGTGATGCTGGGCGGGTTCATCCTCACCTTCGTCGGCGCCGGCATCTTCGACATCGCGGGAGGCGCGCCTCTCAACCCCTTGCAGATCCTCTGGATCAACTTCGCCGTCGACGTGCTGCTGGCGATCGGGCTCGGCTTCGACGCGCCCGTCCCGGGGCTGATGCGGCGCACGCCCCGCGACGCAAGCGCGCCGATCGTCGATCGCGCGCTCGGGATTCGGCTCGCCATAGCGAGCCTGATCATGGCCGGGCTCGCCCTGGGCGTGGTCGCCTGGGGGGAGGAGCGCTACGACCTCGCCGTCGCCACGACGATGGGACTGACGACGCTCTCGCTGATGCACATCGTCGCGGCGCTCGAGGCTCGCGAACCGACGGGAACGATCTTCAGTCGCTACACGATCGCGAACCGGCGGTTCGTGCAGCTGATCGGCGCGGCGCTCGTGCTCACGTTCCTCGTCACCGAGCTCCAGCCCCTGCAGCGCATCTTCGACACCGTCTCGCTGACGAGCTCGCAGTGGGGAATCTGCCTGCTCGGCCCGCTCGCCTTCCTCGTGTTCGCCGAGCTGGGCAAGCTCGCCGACCGTCGCGCCGGGCAACGCCGTGCGGCCCTGGCTCCCGCCGCGGCATAGGAGTCAGGTGGCGAGAAGAGAGCGGATACTCGAGCAGCTGCTGGTCAAGCCCGGCACCACTGCGCCCCTCGCTGACCGGGACCCTGGGTGGACCGGCGGGCCCGACTTCGAGGCGCTGACGCGCCGGGAGCTGAAAGCAGAAGCAGAGGCCGTACTGGCTCGCGGGGTCGAGGAGCTCTCCGAAGCGCAGGAGCTCCTCTGGGCGAGCGACAGGTACGCGCTGCTCATCGTGTTCCAGGCCATGGACGCCGCGGGCAAGGACAGCGCGATCGAGCACGTCATGACCGGCGTCAATCCGCAGGGCGTCCAGGTTGTCGGGTTTCGCAAACCATCGGCGGAAGAGCTCGACCACGACTTCCTCTGGCGGATCTCGAAGGCGCTCCCGGAGCGCGGGCGCATCGGCATCTTCAACCGCTCGCACTACGAGGAGGTCGTCGCGCTGCGTGTGCATCCGGAGTGGCTCGAGGGGCAGAAGCTGCCATCCGCGACACGCGGGCCCGCCCTGTGGGACGAACGCTACGAGGACATCAACGCCTTCGAGCGCCACCTCGACCGGAACGGCACGAAGATCGTGAAGTTCTTCCTCCACGTCTCGAAGGAGGAGCAGAAGGAGCGCTTCCTTGCTCGCCTGGACACGCCCGGCAAGGAGTGGAAGTTCAACGCCGCCGATGTCTCCGAGCGGGCGCTCTGGGAGGACTACATGGCCGCCTTCGAGGCCGCGCTCAGCGCCACCTCGACGCCCTGGGCGCCGTGGTACGTCATTCCCGCCGACCACAAGTGGCTTACCCAGGCGCTCGTCGTCACGATCCTCGTGGACACGATCCAGGCACTCGATCTCGGCTGGCCCGAGGTGACCGAGGAGGAGAGCAAGGCCAACCTGGAGGCCCGAAAGACGCTCGAGGCGGAAGCCTGAGTGCCGATCGCGGTCTCCGAACGCTCGGTCCGAGAGCACGCGCGCGGGCTCCTGGAGGCCTCGCAGGTCACGCGCCGGGACCTTGCGCTCGCGTTCGCCGAGAGCCGCGCTTCGTCCGTCGAGGTTCACGTCGAGGGGCGGAACTTCTACCCGCCGATGCTTGCGGACATCGCTGCGGCGTCGTCCTCCGTCCACGTCAACCAGTTCGGCTTCCGGCCGGGCGACATCGGAGATGCCTTCGCGGACGCGCTGGTCGCGAAGGCGGCCGAAGGCGTTTCGGTTCAGGCTCGTCGTCGACCGCCAGGGCTCGAAGCCCGAGCGAGGATTCCCGAGCGCTCTACGAGCGGCTCACTGCCGCCGGCGTCGAGGTCTGCGTCGTCCGGGCAACGAAGCCGCGCACGCAGGCCGGGACGCTCGGGACTCGGGCGGGGCGATGCGCTGGAACCTCGGCGTGGCCTGGGGCACATCGACCACCGCAAGTTCGTCATCGTCGACGGCCGAATCGGCTGGATCGGCGGAGCCGGGATCGAAGACCACTTCCAGGACGGTCGCTTCCACGATTTGTTCATACGGGTCGCTGGTCCGGTGGTCGGACAGCTGCAGCTGGTCTTCCTCGCCGGCTTCCGCTGGCTCGGTGGTTCGGTCCCGGCCGCGGACATCGAGACCCTCTTCCCGCAGGTCGAGGCCGGCGCGGGCAGCGTTCCGGCGGTCGTCCTGCACAACGCGCCCGGGCGCTACCGGCCGATCACGGACGCGATCGCTCGCCTCCTCGACAGCGCGAACGAGACGCTCGACGTCGTCAACCCCTACGTCACCGACCGCCGGATGATCCGGCGCATCGGAGACGCCGCTCGCCGTGGTGTCCGCGTCCGGCTCTTCGTTCCCGCGAACGCGAACAACTGGGCCTGCGCGGCTGCGCAGCGGTTCCACCACGCGGGGCTACTGGACGCGGGCGTCCGCATCCTCGAGTACCCGACGATGCTGCATGCGAAGGCGTTCGTGCGCGACGGCGAGGAGGTCCTCGCGGGCACGTGCAATCTGGAGGCCTGGAGCCTGAAGCGCTTCTTCGAGATCGACCTGCAGGTTTGGTCGAAGGCCTTCGCCGCTCAGTTCGACGAGCGGTTCTGTGCAGATGCAGAGAACGTGTCGTCTCCCGGCCGGCCGCTCGACGGGGTGGGGGAGCGGGCGAAGGCGACGGCGTTCGCGGCCATCTCTCCTCTTCTCTGACCAGGTCCTTACGCGTGACTGAGATCAGCTAGTGGAGAGCCGGACGCCAAGAGTGGAGCTTTCGGGCGCCGCCCGGCGGAGGTTCCTCCTTCCGCTTGCTCTGGCCCAGTTCATCTGCAGTTTCGCCGGCTCGAACATGAACGTGATGATCAACGACATCAGCGAGGACCTGGACACGAACGTTCAGGGCGTGCAGTTGGCGATCACCCTGTTCCTGCTGATCATGGCGATCCTCATGATCCCCGCCAGCAAGTTGACCGACCGCTGGGGCCGCAAACGGTGCTTCACCGCCGGCCTCGTGCTGTATGGGATCGGCGCCCTGCTCAGCGCGGTTTCACCCAGTCTCGGGGTGCTGATCCTCGGCAACTCGGTCTTCGAAGGCGTCGGCACGGCGCTGCTCATCCCGCCCGTCTACATCCTCACGACGCTGGCGTTCAGCGAGATCACCTCGCGTGCCCGCGCGTTCGGGGTGATCAGCGGGCTGGGAGGCATCGGCGCCGCGGCAGGTCCGCTGATCGGCGGTCTCATCACCACCGCGATCAGCTGGCGGGCCGCCTTCATCTTCCAAGCCGCGGTCGTCGTCGCGATCATTCTCCTCAGCCGCCGGATCGTCGATCCCGTGCCGCCAGACCCGGAGCGCCCCTTCGATCTGGTGGGGGCGATTCTGTCCGCCGTCGGCATGTTCTTCGTGGTGTTGGGGATCCTGCAGGCCGACAGCAACGGCTTGCTCATGGTCGTCTTCCTGGCGGTGGGAGCCGCCTTCCTCGCCGGGTTCTTCCTCTACATCCGCTCTCGAGAGCGAGCGGGCAAGGAAGCGCTGCTCTCGACCGGGCTGTTCAAGAACCGCACGTCCAATCTCGGTCTGGCCACGCAGAATGCCCAGTGGCTCATTCTCATGGGCACGTCGTTCGTCGTCGCCGTCTATCTCCAAGAGGTTCGCGGCTACAACGCGATCGAGACGGGCGCGATCTTCACGGCAGCGACGCTCGGTCTCCTCGTTTCATCCTTTGGCGCCGAGCGATTCGCGAGGAAGCGGACGCAGAAGGCTCTGATCCTTGCGGGCTTCGCCGGCACCTTCGCCGGCATCGGGCTCTTGATCGGGCTGGTGACCGCCTGGTCGAGCGTCGTTGCGTTCGTGCCCGGGCTCCTGCTGATCGGCTTGGGCCTGGGATTGATGCTCACTCCCTCGGTCAACTTGGTGCAGTCCAGCTTTCCCGAGGAGCAGCAGGGGGAGATATCGGGCCTGTCGCGAAGTGTGTCCAACTTGGGCTCGACCTTCGGCACCGCGATCGCGGGCACGATCCTGGTGTCCGGTCTCACCACAGGGGCCTACGCCCTGGCGATGGCCTCTCTTGGGCTCGTCGCGGTCATCGGTCTCGTCGCGGCGCTCGCCCTTCCGGCCCAGCTCGGGCGGCAGGCCGTTGCCGGGGAAGCACTCCCGTGACGACCGCCGCCGAGACCGCGCCGTCTGCGCGCGCGACCGGCGCGACGCTCGTGCTGCTCACGCTGGCGTCCGGCCAGTTCCTGATGACGCTGGACAGCTCGGTGATGAACGTCTCGATCGCGACGGTCGCCAAGGACGTCGGGACGACGGTGACCGGGATCCAGGGAGCGATCACCGCCTACACGCTCGTGATGGCGGCGCTGATGATCACCGGCGCCAAGATCGGGGCGATCATCGGCCGGAAGCGGGCGTTCGCGATCGGCTGCGTGATCTACGGCTGCGGGTCGTTCACCACCTCGATCGCCCAGAACCTTCCTGTGCTGCTCTTCGGCTGGTCGTTCCTGGAGGGCGTCGGCGCGGCGCTGATCATGCCGGCGATCGTCGCCCTGGTCGCGGGGAACTTTCCGGCGGAGCGCCGGCCCGCCGCGTACGGGCTCGTGGCCGCCGCCGGCGCAGTCGCCGTCGCCGTCGGTCCGCTGATCGGAGGCTTCTGCACGACCTACTTCTCCTGGCGTTGGGTGTTCGCCGGCGAGGTGTTGGTCGTGCTGGTGATCCTGCTCCTGACGCGCCGGATCGCCGACGCACCGGTCGAGGAACGGCCGCAGCTCGACGTCGTCGGCGCCGTGCTCTCGGCGCTCGGCCTGGGGCTCCTCGTCTTCGGCGTCCTCCGCTCGGGCGAGTGGGGCTGGATCCAGCCCAAGGCCGGCGGCCCCTCGTGGGCCGGGCTGTCGCCGACGATCTGGCTCGTCATCGGCGGGCTCTTCGTGATCTGGGTTTTCTTCCGCTGGCAGGCCCGCCGGGAGTCGCACGGCCAGGAGCCCCTCGTGCGGACGGCAATGCTGCGCAACAGGCAGCTGACCGGCGGCCTGACGATGTTCTTCTTCCAGTTCCTCGTCCAGGCGGGGTTCTTCTTCGTGGTCCCGCTCTTCCTCTCGGTCGCGCTCGGCCTGTCCGCGATCGAGACCGGTGTCAGGTTGCTGCCGCTCTCGGTGACCTTGCTGGCGGCGGCGATCGGCATCCCGAAGCTGCTCCCGCAAGTCTCGCCGCGCTTGGTCGTCCGTCTCGGTCTGCTTTCGCTCCTCGCAGGGACCGTGGTGCTGCTCGGCGCGCTCGACGCGGACGCCGGTGCGGAGATCGTGTTCGTGCCGATGCTGCTCGTCGGGCTCGGGATCGGGGCGCTCGCCTCGCAGCTCGGTGCCGTGACCGTCTCCGCGGTGCCGGACGACCAGAGCCCCGAGGTCGGCGGGGTCCAGAATACGATGACGAACCTCGGCGCCTCGCTGGGCACGGCGCTGGCCGGCTCGCTGCTGATCGCGACGCTCACCTCGGCGTTCCTCGTGAACGTCCAGCAGAGCCAGGCGATCCCCGCGAGCGCGAAGGAGCAGGCGCAGGTCGAGCTCGCGGGCGGCATCCCATTCGTCTCCGACGCCGATCTCGAGGCCGCGCTCGACGAAGCGGGCGCGAGCGACCGCGACGACCGACGCCGCCCTCGACGCCTACGCCGACGCCCGCCTCGACGGGCTCCGCTCCGCGCTCGCGATTCTGGCGGTGCTCGCCGTCCTCGCCCTGTTCCTGGCCCAGAGCATCCCGACGAGACCGCCGGGATCGGTTACCCCGTGAGGATCCTCACGAGCTGAGGCCGGCGATGCCGTCGCCGAGCAGCTTGACGCCGAGCACGAAGAGCAGCACGGTCATGATCGCCGCGTTGTGCGCGGCCATCCAGTCCTTGAGCTCGCCGAGGATCGCTGCGGCGCGCTCGCCCATCAGGAAGTAGATCGCCACCGGAGCGAGGATCGTCAGCGATCCGATCGCGATGAAGACCGCGAGCGCGCCGATCGCTTCGCCGCCGGAGATGCCGGTCTGAGCGATCGCAGCCGCGGCGGCGATCGTCAGCGCCAGGTTCTTGGGGTTGAGCGCCGAGAGAATGATCCCGAAGACGAACGACCTGACGGCTGTGAACCTGTCGATCGCCCGCATCCAGCCGGGCATCGGAGCTTCCTGACCCGCCCGAGGCCGACCGTGCCAGGTTCGCGCCGCGAGCAGCAGGAAGACCCCGCCGATGACGAGCTTGAGGACGCTGACCCAGGTCTCGGGCGTCCCGTCGGCCTCCTCCGACCTCCCGCTGCGCGATCGCGAGCATGATCCCGCCGGCGATCGCCAGGCCGGCGAGCCAGCCGAGGGCGAACGCCGGGCCGTTCGACCGGGCGCGCGGCGTGGCCAGCATCAGCACGATGGCGATGATCGGCACCGGGCTGATCGCGACGCCGACGGCGAGCGGCAGAATCTCTCCGATCGCCTGGCCCATCGGGCAACTATTTCAAAGGACGCGGCTACTGCCGCGCCATTGCGATCTGGAGGCGCTCCTCCGTCGGAGATCAGGTGGTCGAGGTCCTCGGCGGCCTCGTCGATGTCGATCTGCACCCACTCGATCGTGCCGGTGAAGCGGCTGCCTTCGGGGGTGTAGTCGTCGCTGACGGGCGAGGCGGTGTCGGAGCCGACGTCGCAGGTCTCGTCGGCCGAGAAGACCATCGGAACGGTTCCTTCGACGCGGCCCTCGCCGGCCTTGGTGCCGTCGAGGTAGAGCGAGACAGCGGCTCCCTTGCCGAGCCCGCCGCCGTCGTAGGCGAACTCCATGCGCACCTGATGCGTCCCGGGCGGGATCTGCGGCTTCGCCCTCGACGTGGAAGCGCTGGAGGCCGAAGAGGTTGTAGCAGTACTTCGGGCGGCCGTCCTTGACGTAGAGGCTCCAGCCGGCGAACTCGCCGCCCTGGGCGACGATCACGCCCTCGGCACCGCCGTCGGGAACCGTGAGCTCGGCGGTCACCGAGTGCGACTTGTTCTTGACGTTGAGCACCGAGCTCTCGCTCAGCCGTCCCATGCCCGCGAAGAGGAGCTGCGAGTTGCCGGTGATCAACACCGGCCTTCCGGCCAGATCGGAGTTGAAGCGTTCGGCGCGCCGGTCGTCGAGCGGCAGCACGTTGTAGCGTCCGCGCCTCCTCCAGGAACAGCGCCTTCAGTTCCTCGAGCTTCTCCGGCATCTCGGCTGCGAGGTCGTGCGCTTGGCTCCAGTCGGTGTTCGTGTCGTAGAGCTCCCAGGTGTCGTCCGCGAGCGGCGGCTCCCCGCCCATCACCCACGGGATCGAGTGGCGCGTGACCGCGGTCCAGCCCTTGTCGTAGATCCCGCGATTGCAGAACATCTCGAAGTACTGCGTCTCGCGGCCGCTCGGCCGCGGCGGCATCGTCGAAGGCGTAGCGCATGCTGACGCCCTCGATCGGCTTCTGCTCGACGCCGTGAACCGTCGTTCGGCTCGGGCAGGCCGGCCGCGTCGAGCACCGTGGGAGCGACGTCGATCACGTGGTGGAACTGGGTGCGGACCTCGCCCTTCGCCTGGATGCCCCTCGGCCAGTGCACGATCGTGCCGTTGCGCGTTCCGCCCCAGTGGGAGGCGATCTGCTTCGTCCACTGGTAGGGCGTGTCCATCGCGTGTGCCCACCCGACCGCGTAGTGGTTGTACGCGGACGACGTGCCGAACTCGTCGATCTTCGAGACCATGAACTCCGTCGTCTCGAGCCCGAAGGCCCCGTTGAGGACGACCAGCTCGTTGAAGCAGCCGTTGGGTGTGCCTTCCGCGCTCGCCCCGTTGTCACCGTTGATGTAGTAGACGAGCGTGTCCTCGAGGATCCCGAGATCCTCGAGCGCGTCGATGAGTCGTCCGACGTGGTGGTCGGTGTGCTCGAGGAAGCCGGCGTAGACCTCCATCTGGCGCGCGAGGACGGGCTTCAGGTCGTCGGGGATGTCGTCCCAGGCGGGGATCTCGTCGGGCCGGGCGGTCAGCTCGGCCTCGGCCGGGATCACGCCCAGCTCCTTCTGCCGGGCGAACGTCTCCTCGCGCAGCTTGTCCCAGCCCTGGTCGAACTTGCCTTTGTACTTCGCCGACCACTCCGGGCGCACGTGATGCGGCGCATGTGTCGCCCCGGGAGCGAAGTAGACGAAGAACGGCTTGTCGGCCATCAGCGCCTTCTGCTGGCGGATCCACTTGATCGCCTTGTCGGTCATGTCCTCGGTGAAGTGGTAGCCCTCCTCGGGCGTCTTCTCCGGCTCGACGGGAACCGTGCCGTCGTAGATCGCCGGGTAGTACTGGTTCGTCTCGCCGCCGATGAAGCCGTAGAAGTACTCGAACCCCCCGCCGCCGGACGGCCACGAGTCGAACGGCCCCATCGGGCTCGTCTCCCACACCGGGACCTCGTGGCACTTGCCGAACTGCGCCGTCGAGTAGCCGTTCAGCTTCAGCGTCTCGGCCAGAGGCGCGCAGGTGTTCGGACGAATCGAGTTGTAGCCGGGCGCGGACGTAGCGATCTCCGTGATCCCGCCCATGCCGACCGAGTGGTGGTTCCGTCCGCTGAGGAGCGCGGCGCGGGTCGGAGAACAGAGCGCGGTCGTGTGGAAGCGGTTGAACTTGAGGCCCCTCGGCCGCGAGCCGCTCCGCGGTGGGCGTCTGGCAGGGTCCGCCGAACGCGCTGGATGAGCCGAAGCCCGCGTCGTCGATCAGGACGATCAGGACATTCGGCGCCCCGGCCGGCGGACGCAGCGGCTCGATCGGCGGGAACTTCGCCTCGGGATCCTTCGCGTCCTCGTAGACCGGTCCGTCATAGGGGCGGTCGGGGATCGGCAGCACGTCGCGCTGCGGTTCCTTCTCGGGCATGGGGCCTCCTGGGCTCGCGGCTTCGCCTGAACCTTGTCGTCGCCATTCCCGCCGCTCATCGCCCAAACGGGATGAAGTACTGTCCGGACGTGCACAGGATCGCTCCCATCCTCCTCGCTGCCCTCCTACTCGCCGGCTGCGGCGGTGACGACGCACCGAACGCGTCCGAGGAGTACGCCAACGACGTGTGCGGCGAGCTGAGCACCTGGGTCACGGACGTCCAGGGAACGGTGACGTCTCTCACCGACCAGGGCCTCTCGATCAGCCGCGACGACATCCAGACGGCGTTCGACCAGACGAAGGAGTCGACCGACGCGATGGTCAACGACCTGGAGCAGCTCGGCCCGCCGGAGAGTGAAGACGGGCAGGCGGCGAAGAGCGAGCTCGACGGTCTGGCGTCGACGTTGAGGCAGCAGCTCGATGTCATCGAGCAGGCGGTCAACTCCGGCGGCGGCATGCGGTCCGATCGTCGCGACGGTCAGCGACTGCGGTCTCCGCTGCCGCGAACGCCGTCAACACGACGTACCAGAATCTCCAGGGCCTCGACCCGCCCGGCGAGGTCCGTGACGCGTTCGAGAGCTCGGACGAGTGCAACTCGCTCGGCGATCAGATCGCCGACCTCCGCTCCGGCTAACCGGACGAAATCACCCAGCCTGGGTGAAGTGAGCCGCGGATCTCAGGGCTAGGGTCCGGGCACCGACTCGGGAGGTGGACGAGATGGCAGGCCGGACCGGCACGATCGAGGCGCCAGCGGCAACAGCGGAGGGGTCGAGTCCGCAAGCGGCAGACGTTCTGGTCGTCTTCGGGATCACGGGCGACCTGGCGAAGGTGATGACCTTCCGCTCGCTGTACCGACTCGACGCGCGCGGGCTCCTGGACTGCCCGATCGTCGGCGTGGCGGTCGACGATTGGACCGACGACCAGCTGCGAGAGCGCGCGCGGGAGTCGATCGAAGGAACGGGAGAAAAGCTCGACAAGAAGGTCTTCGACCGTTTCGCCTCGCGGCTCTCGTACGTGAGCGGCGACTTCGCGGACGCGTCGACCTACGAGCGCGTCGGGGACGCGATCGACGGCGCCTCGACCCCCGTCTTCTACCTCGAGATCCCGCCCTTCCTCTTCGGCGCCGTGGTCAAGGGCCTGTCCGAGGCCGGCTTGACCAAGACCGGGCGTGTCGTCGTCGAGAAGCCGTTCGGCCACGATCGGGAATCAGCCGACGCGCTGGCCGACGAGCTGCACCAGTACATCGACGAGTCCCAGCTCTACCGCATCGACCACTACCTCGGAAAGATGGGCCTCGAAGAGATCCTCCATCTCCGATTCGCAAACCAGATGCTGGAGCCGATCTGGAGCCGCAACTACCTCGAGTCGGTGCAGATCACCATGGCCGAGAGCTTCGGCGTCGAGGACCGCGGCCACTTCTACGATCCTGTCGGCGCGCTCCGCGACGTCGTCGTCAATCACCTGATGCAAGTCGTGGCGGCGGCCGCAATGGAGGTGCCTTCCCGCCGTGAACCGTCGGCGATCAAGGACGCGATGGTCTCGCTCTTCCACGCCGTTGCCGACGCGGATCCTGCGCACTACGTTCGCGGCCAGTACGACGGCTATCTCGACATCGACGGCGTTCAACCGAACTCGACGACCGAGACGTACGCCGCGCTGCGGCTCGAGATCGAGAACTGGCGCTGGGCAGGTGTGCCGTTCTTCATCCGGACCGGCAAGCGCCTCCCGGCCACCCAGACCGAGCTGCGGCTCGTCTTCAAGCATGCACCGAACCTCGGCTTCAAGCTCCGGGTCGTCCCGCCCGAGCCGAACCAGATCGTGGTCAGGCTCGACCCGACGACCGGAATCAGGCTCGTCGTCGACGCTCATCGCGCCGACGTCCCAGGTACCTCGGCGATCGAGCTCGACATGGACTTCGCAGAGGAGGGTGGAGAGGGCGCGACACCCTACGAGGTGCTGCTGGAGGCGGCGATGGTCGGGAACATCACCCGCTTCACGCGCCAGGACGGGGTCGACGAGGCCTGGCGGATCATGCAGCCGCTGCTCGACAAGCCATCGAAGATCCGCGGTTACAAGCCGGGATCCTGGGGGCCTAAGGCGGGGGACAAGCTGGTCGCAGAGCACGGCGGCTGGCAGGGGCCGTGGCTCGCGCAATGACGGCCGTCTCGAAAACCGAGCCGGAGGTCCAGAGCGCCGCTGCACCCTCGCCGTTTCCGCCGATCGCCGAGTACGCGTTCCTCTCGGACTGCCATACCGGCGCGCTCGTCGCGCCCGACGGAGCAATCGACTGGCTCTGCGTCCCACGCTTCGACGCGCCGAGCGTGTTCGGCAGCCTGCTCGACCGCGAGGCCGGGTTCTTCCGCTTCGCGCCGTTCGGGATCCGCCACCCGACCGCGCGGGTCTATGTCCCCGGGACGAACGTCCTCGAGACGACCTGGAAGACACCGAACGGCTGGATCGTCGTTCGCGACGCGCTCACACTGGGGCCCTGGGATCAGGAGGACGTGATCACGCCGCACACTCGCCCTCCGGCGGACGACGACGCCGACCACATGCTCGTCCGCACGGTCGAGTGCATCGAGGGGGAAGTGGAGGTCGAGCTCATCTGCGAGCCCGCGTTCGACTACGGGCGCACACCAGCGGAATGGACCGCGGTCGACGGCGGCCGACGGGCCGCCGACGCGACCGGTGCGGAACAAACGATCCGTCTCGCGTCCGATCTCCCGCTTGGCATCGAGGCCAACCGGGTCCGCGCGCGGCACGTCCTCGAGCCGGGCGAAAGCGCGTACTGCGTGCTCTCGTGGGCCAAGGACCTCGTCACGCCGGAGGACGCCGAGCAGGCGAAGGCGCGAATCGACGCGACGACGCGCTTCTGGCGTTCGTGGCTCAGGCGGGCGCGAATTCCCGACCATCGCTGGCGCGACCCGATCCAACGCTCTGCGCTCGCGGTCAAAGGCCTGACCTACATGCCGACCGGCGCAACGGTGGCGGCGCTGACAACATCGCTCCCTGAGACGCCCGGCGGCGAGCGCAACTGGGACTACCGCTACACCTGGATCCGCGACACGACCTTCACCCTGCAGGCGCTCCACTACCTCAACCTGGACTGGGAGGCCGACGAGTTCATGCAGTTCGTCGCCGACGTGGAGCCGACCGAGGACGGCTCGTTGCAGATCATGTACGGGATCGACGGCAGGCGCGACCTGACCGAGTCGACCCGCGACGACCTGACCGGTTACGCGGGTGCAAAGCCGGTGCGGGTCGGCAACGGCGCCTTCGACCAGCGCCAGAACGACGTGTTCGGTGCGGCGCTGGACTCGATCCTGCTCCACAGCCGACATAGCCAGCGCCTGCCCCGTCGGCTTTGGCCGATCGTCCAGACTCAGGCCGAGTGCGCGACGAAGGTCTGGCGCGAGCCCGACCAGGGAATCTGGGAGGCTCGAGGCGCGCCCCAGCACTACGTGTCGTCGAAGCTCATGTGCTGGGTCGCCCTCGACCGCGCCGCGCAGCTGGCGGAGATCCGCGGCGACCCGAGCTTGCAGGAGACGTGGCGGGCGACGGCGGACGAGATCCGAGCCGACATCCTCGAACACGGCGTCGACGACCGAGGCGTCCTCCGCCAGCACTACGAAACGGATGCGCTCGACGCTTCTTCCCTCCTCGCGGCGATCTTCGACTTCCTCCCGGGCGACGACGAGCGCCTGCGGGCAACGGTGAACGCGATCGCCGAAGAGCTGACCGAGGACGGCTTCGTCCTGCGCTACCGCACGGGCGAGACGGACGACGGACTCTCGGGCAAGGAGGGCACGTTCCTGATCTGCTCCTTCTGGCTCGTCTCCGGCCTGGCGATCGTCGGCGACCTGCAGCGGGCCCGCGACCTGATGGAGCGTCTGCTGCGAATCGCCTCGCCCCTCGGGCTCTACGCCGAGGAGTTCGACGCCGCGACGGGGCGACATCTCGGGAACTTCCCGCAGGCGTTCTCCCACCTGGCGCTGATGGAGGCGGCGGCGCGGATCATCGTCCCCGAGATGATGGAGGAGTACTGACGATGGATTCCTACGACGTGATCATCATCGGCACCGGCGCGGGCGGCGGCACTCTCGCCCGTCACCTCGCACCCTCGGGGAAGAGCATCCTGCTGCTCGAGCGCGGCGATTGGCTTCCCCGCGAGCCGCAGAACTGGGATGCGGCCGAGGTCTTCGTCGACAACCGCTACATCTCGGAGGACACCTGGTACGACGACAAGGGCAAGCCGTTCCAGCCGCAGATCCACTACTTCGTCGGCGGAGCGACGAAGCTCTACGGTGCCGCGCTCTACCGCCTGCGCAAGGAGGACTTCGGCGAGCTCCAGCACCACGACGGCGTCTCTCCCGCCTGGCCGATCGAGTACGAGGAGCTCGAGCCCTACTACACGCAGGCGGAGCAGCCTCTACGAGGTGCACGGGGCGCGGGGCGAGGACCCGACCGAACCGCCGGCGAGTGCGCCGTACCCGTTCCCCGCCGTCTCGCACGAGCCGCGGATCCAGCAGCTCTCCGACGACCTCGCCAAAGCGGGCTACCACCCGTTCCACGCGCCGTGCGGGATCAGGCTCAACGAGGCGAACATGCCGTACAGCCACTGCGTCCGCTGTCCGACGTGCGACGGCTTCCCCTGCCTCGTGCACGCGAAGTCCGATGCCGACGTCCTCGGCGTGCGCCCTGCGCTCGAGCATCCGAACGTCACGCTGCTGACGAACGCGAAGGCGACGAAGCTCGAGACCGACGAGCCGGGGACCTCGGTCACGGGAGTCGTCGTCGAGCGTAACGGCGGGACCGAGCGCTACGCCGGAGACATCGTCGTCGTCGCCTGCGGCGCGGCCAACACGGCGAAGCTGCTGCTCCAGTCGGCGACCGACAAGCACGCGAACGGGCTGGCCAACGGTTCGGACCAGGTGGGCCGCAACTACATGTTCCACGACAGCATCGCGGTGCTTGCGCTCTCGCGTGAGGAGAACAACACCGTCTTCCAGAAGACCCTGGGGCTGAACGACTTCTACTTCGGGACCGACGACTTCGAGTTCCCGTTGGGCAGCATCCAGATGGTCGGGAAGTCCCAGGCGCAGATGTTCCGCGGTGAGAAGCCGCTGGAGACGAAGCTCGCGCCCGAGTTCACGCTGGACCGGGTCGCCCGCCATGCGATCGACTTCTGGCTCTCGACCGAGGATCTGCCAAAGCCGGAGAACCGAGTCACGCTCGACGCCGACGACGGCAACATCAAGCTGGCCTACTCGGAGACGAACGCGGAAGCGAAGAAGCGGCTCTACGAGCAGCTCAAGTCGATGCTGCCGAAGCTGGATATGAACCCCGGCCACCTCATTCACCGCTTCGCCTACCTGAAGAGCGACATCCCGGTCGCCGGGGTCGCGCACCAGGCCGGCACCTGCCGGTTCGGCACGGATCCGGCTACGTCAGCGCTCGATCGCGACTGCAAGGCGCACGAGCTCGACAACCTCTACGTCGTCGACACCAGCATCTTCCCGAGCATCGGAGCCGTGAACCCGGCCTTGACCGCGATGGCGAACTCGCTCCGCGTCGGCGATCACCTGCTCGAGCGGCTGGGAGCGGCAAAGCCGGCTGAGGCGGCGGTCTAGAGAGCGCGCCTTCTGGCGGTGGGTGCGCGGAATTAGTCACGGGACCGCCCGGCTGGTCGAACTAGGCGGCTCCCCCTTAGCCCATCTCGACCTCGTCGCGGCCCATGCCAGGGCAGGCGCTAGCCGTGCCGACGTGACGTAGGAAACTGCGACGGCGACGATCACGAGCGGCGTCAGTGCGAGACCGTCGGCCGGGAGAAGCACTGTGACGACCAAGACCGCGGTCAGCGGCAGACCGAGCATGACCGAGGTCAATGCCCCGATACCCATCGCGGCGCCCGCAATCATGGGTAACCCCGGAAGGTGCGACAGGGCGATTCCGCCCGCTGCGCCGAGGAACAGGGCGGGGAAGATGGGGCCACCTCGGAAGCTGCTCAAGCAGGCGCTGTAGGCGAGGCCCTTGCACACGATGAGCAGCACGAGTGCCCCGACTGTCCAGGTTTCGGCATTCTCGATGAGCGACGGGAGTGCGTCCTGGCCGGAGAAGAGCACTTCCGAGGAGCTCCGGTCCGATCCTTCGGCGAAAGCGATCGCCAGCCCCCCGACCGCTAGGCCGACGACCGGTGTGAGGAGCACGCTCCGGCGTTCGACGATGGGCCTGAGAAGGAGGGCCAATATGCGGATCGCAGTACCCAGTGCGGCTGCGGCGACGCCGATTCCGAGCGCCCAGAGAAACTCGGCGCCGTCCGGCGTGCCGACAGGCGGAATGTTGGGGACGGCGAGCGAAAACGTGCCGAAACCGGTCCAGGCGTCCAGCCCGACGAAGATGAGCGAGCCGACGCCCGCGGCGAGCAGACCCGGGACCAGCACGACTCCCAGCAAGGGGCCGCCGAGTCCGGACACTTCCATCATGAGGAACGCTCCGACGATGGGCGATCCCAACAGCGTGCTGATGGCCGCGAAACTCCCTGCGGCCCCGATCACCATGCTCGCCTGAGCGGGGGCGTCTCGCTTGATCAGGTGCACCGCCAGCACGCCGAGGCCGCTGCCCATGGCGATCAGCGGGGCCTCGGGCCCGAGCACCGCCCCGAGGCTGAGCGTGGCGAAGGCCGCGATGACGATGCCGGGGAGCTCGATCGGAGGAACCGGCCCGGATCGCTTGAATCCGTCCGCCGGCGAATGACCGCCGGTTCCCGGCAGGTAGCGGATCGCGAGAGCCACGATCAATCCGCTCAGCGCGAGCAGTGGCAGCGGCCACCACATCGGTTCCCCGTCGAACCCCAGATCCCCGGGCAGCGTCTCGAAGAGATACTGCTGAGACTCGTCCACCCCCTTGAGGAAGAAGTACGCAGCCGTCGCTACCGGCACACCGATGATGGCGCCGAGTACCAGGAGCGCCAGGTAGCTGCGACTCCTGAGGAGCTCTGCCGGATCGGGAGAAGCTCCAGGCTGTGGTGAGGGAGGATTCATATTCCGGGAGAGGTGTCCGACCTCACGGCTGTGACACGGTGGCAGGCGGGCCGGCTGCGAGCATCGTCCGATGCGGTTGAAACGAGGTCACGCACGGGCACGCATGTGTCTAGCCTAGGCAGTAATGACGACGCAGTCGGGCAATGAGATCGAGCTCCTTGCCGACGACCAGCGAGCCGTCCTGGACGAGGTCGGGGGCGGGATTCGCTCGTATACGGCCCACGGGCGTGACCTTCTCGACGGCTATCCAGCCGGCCGGCCTAGCCCCTCGGGCCGCGGTCAGGTCTTGATCCCTTGGCCGAACCGGCTGGAGGACGGGCGCTACGAGTTCGACGGGCAGCGCCATCAGCTCGAGCTGAACGAACCCGAGAACCGAAACGCGATCCACGGCCTCGTCCGCTGGGAGCCCTGGACGGTTCGTGACCGTGAGCCGGACCGGGTGGTCATGGAACACACGCTCTCCCCGCAACCCGGCTATCCGTTCACGCTGGAGCTCAGCATCGAGTACGCGCTGGCGATGGACGGCCTCACCGTGCGCACGACGGCCACGAACGTCGGCGAGTCGGCCTGCCCATACGGGAGCGGCTTCCATCCGTACCTGACCGTCGGCACGGAAACCGTCGACTCCGTGATCCTCCATCTACCCGCGGGAACCGTCGTGGGCGCCGACGAGCGCGGCCTCCCGCTCGAGGCCAGCGCCCGTCGAGGGCACGGAGTACGACTTCCGCCGGCCGAGGCCGATCGGCTCGACGACGCTCGACCATGCGTTCACGGATCTCGTGCGCGAAGAGGATGGCCTCGCCCGCGTCGCGCTCGGCGGCCACCCCGGCTCCGGCCTCGCGCTCTGGGTCGACGAGGCCTACGGCTATCTGCAGGTCTTCAGCGGCGATCCACTTCCCGACGTCAATCGACGAAGCCTCGCGGTCGAGCCGATGACCTGCCCGGCGAACGCCTTCCGCACGGGTGAGGGCTTGATCCGCCTCGAGCCGGGCGCGTCGTTCACGGGTGCCTGGGGCATCAGCCCGTCCTGACCGGCTAGAGGATCGCGATCGGGTTGAGCGGCGATCCCGTCCCGCCGACGATTCGCAGCGGGGCGGCGACGAACAGGAACTCCCAGCGGCCTGCCCGCTCACAGGCGGGCACCAGGTCCTCGAACTGGAGGTAGTCGATCAGGTGGAGACCCATCGCGTTCAGCGTGAGCGCGTGAATCGGGAAAGTCGATTCCCTCGGTCGTGCTCGGCGCGGTGTCGCCGTTCCCGTCTGATCCGAGCGCGGCGACGCTCCGCTCGGCGAGGTAGAGGACGGTGGTCGGGTGGAGCCCGGCCTTTGCGTTCGCCGTGTCCCACGGGCCCAGCTCGCGGAGACGCCGTGCGTGACCCGTCCGGACCAGGAGGATGTCGCCCCTCTCAACCGTGACCCCCTGCTCGCGCTCCGCCGCTTCGAGGTCCTCGCGTGAAGACGTGCTCGCCGGGCTCGAGCCACGGGACCCCGCGCAGCCGAGGCACGTCGAGCAGCACGCCGCGGCCGACGAGGCCGTTCTTCACGGCCTCGATCGTGTTGACTCCGGCGGCCGTCCGGGTGAGAGCGGCGCTCGGCTTGCCGTTGTAGAAGGCGCCGTCGAACGCGACGTGGCAGAGCGCGTCGATGTGGGTGTGCGTGTCGTTGTGGTAGTCGACGCCGACGTAGTCCTTGGCGAACCGAAGCGTTCCGGATCCGATGTCGACGTCGGGGAGCAAGGTCATTCGGTGATCCGCCGGGTGCGGGTTGTCGAGGCTCTCCTCCGTGTCCCACGGATGGCTGAGCGTGACCGTCTCCCCGCTGCGAACGAGGTTGGCCGCGGCGACGATTCGATCCGCGCTGAGCTCGTTGAGGGTCCCGAGCTCGTCGTCCTCGCCCCAGCGTCCCCAGTTCGAGACGGCCTCAAATAGGGTTTTGAACGCCGCGGCGGAGACATCGACGCGCCTCGGTCATGCGCTCCGCCTCCTCGCGACCGCGCGGCGCATGAGCAACCGCTGAACCGCGAGCGTGGCGACTGCGCCCACGACCATCATCGAGACGTTCGTGCCGAGCACGCCGAGTGCGCCGAGAGCCTTGTCGGTCTCGCGCAGACCGGCCGCGACGCCGAGATAGGCGGCCGCGGGGATCGTCGTCACCGAGATCGCCACGCCGACCCCCGAGCTGGCTCGGGTCTCGAGTGCCAGCATGCCCGCTATGCCGGCGACCAAGGCGACCGCGATCGTTTCGTTACTGACGGTCGTCAGGCCTCCCAGCACCCCGGTCGACCTCGATGTTGAAGTCCGACGGGAGGAGGTCGAACTGATCCTGGAGCGAACGCGGACAGAGCCGCCGCGAGGGCCGCGACTCCGAGGCCCACCGCAAGCGTCAGGAGGGCCCGGCCGGCGAGCCCAAGCCGACGCGCGACGATGCCGACTCCGATCGCGGTGATCGGGAGCAGGTCAGGGCTGACAGCCATCGCACCGACGATCAGGATCGAGTTGTCGTCGATCACGCCGTAGCCGCCGATCACCCCGGCGGCGAACATGAACGCCAGGTAGCGCGCGATCGGTCGCGCGTTCAGCCAGGCCGTGCCGATGACGTCGGCCCACACAAGGCTCGCTTCGGCCGTTCCAGTGGCCAGCGAGCCGACGACTTCGACGCGCGTCAGCGTGATGTCTGCATCGGGCACGCCGAGGCGGCGCACCTCCTCTAGCGTCGTGTCGACCGCCCGTGGGCGGACCGCGGCCGAGAGGACGGAGTGTCTTGCCCGCGTCGCGTCGACGAGCCTGACCCGGCTGACATCGACCAGTTCGTCGAGGCGGTCTGCGACTGGCGCCATCGCCTCCGATTTCCCGAAGACCTCGAGATTGATCACGACGGAGGGATCGTCCCTCCAACCCGCCTGCGTGTCGTCATGCGAACCGGATGACCTCAATCACCCCCTCCGGGTGATGATCGAGCCAGGCCGGTCGCACTAGGTTGGCAACTGCCTTGAGCGAGGACGGCACCACACACGTCGTGATCGTGGGCGGAGGCTTCGCTGGAGTTGCGGCTGCGAAGGGACTCGCCGGCAAGCAGGGCGTCCGCGTCACGCTGCTCGACAAGAACGGCTACCACCAGTTCCAGCCGCTCCTCTACCAGGTGGCAACGGCAGAGCTCACGTCGCAAGACATCGCGTTCGACCTCGAGGGGATCTTTGAAGACCACGCGAACGTCGAGGTGCGCAAGGCCGAGGTGGTGTCAGCCGACCCCGAGGCGCGGAGCGTCACCCTTGCGGACGAGAGCACGATCGAGGGTGACGTGGTCGTTCTCGCCGCAGGCTCCCAGCCGAACTTCTTCCATACCCCGGGCGCGGAGGAATTCGCCTTCCCGCTGTACTCGCTCGACGACGCCAAACGAGTGCGCTCCCGCGTTCTCCAGCTGTTCCAGGACGCGAGCGCGAAACCCGAGCTGGTCGAGGAGGGCGCGCTCACCTTCGTCGTCGTCGGGGCCGGCGCGACCGGAGTCGAGTCGGCGGGCGCGCTTGCGGAGCTGGTGCGCGACGTCATGCCTCACGTCTACGAGCACCTCGCGATCGCCGGCGCGAGGGTGGTCCTGGTCGACCTCGGCCACGCCGTGCTGGCCCCCTTCTCCGACGAGGCGCACGCCTACGCGGCGAAGCAGCTCCAGCGCCGCGGCGTCGAGATCAGATTGGGCGTGTCGGCGAAGGAGATCGCGGCCGACCACGTCACGCTGAGTGACGGGACGACCATCAAGACGCACCTCACGCTCTGGGGCGGCGGGCTCATGGCTGCTCCGATCGGCGCCCAGTTGGGCCTGACCCAAGGTCGGGGCGGGCGGATCGATGTGCAGCCCGACCTGACCGTCGAGGGGTTCCCGCAGGTGTACGCGCTCGGCGACTTCGCAAACATCCCGTCCGGGGACGAGCCTGCGCTACCTCAGCTGGGAAGCGTCGCGCAGCAGGCGGGGGACTGGGCGGCAGGCAACATCCTCGCCGGCATCGACGGTAAGCCGGTGAGGCCCTTCCACTACCACGACAAAGGAATCATGGCGATGATCGGCCGGAAGGCTGCGGTCGCCGAGGTCGGCGAGCACCGTCACGAGCTACACGGCCGAATTGCCTTCGCGGCGTGGCTCGGAGTGCATGCACAGCTCCTTGCGAAC
Source organism: uncultured Actinomycetes bacterium (assembly GCA_963764595.1). Lineage (GTDB taxonomy): Bacteria > Actinomycetota > Thermoleophilia > Gaiellales > Gaiellaceae > JACDAN01. The sequence continues at coordinate 79,605 of CAVXTG010000003.1, forward strand.
GCAGGAGCCGAGGTGAAAGCCTTCCTCGCTTGGGCAGACGAGTTCTACGTGCGGCCCCACCATCGCTCGGCCGACCTCCTCGATCCGTCGAAGATCGACACGCCGCGCATCGACTGGAGCGCGAGCTGACTAGTCGGCGACGATCACGTCGCACCCGGCACTCCGCTTGACCTGGGTGGCGACGTCGGGGCCGAGAATGCGAGTGAGCCAGGTGTGATGGTGTGAGCCGATCACGATCAGCTCCGCTCCGCGCTCGCGTGCCGCGCCGACGATCGCGCTGGCCGGCTCGCCGGCTGACCACATGTACTCACCGGTGAGACCCGCGGCGTCGATGCGATCGCGGGCCTCTGCGAGCGCGGGCTCGAGCTCGGCCGGCTCGACCAACGGGATCATCCGGGCAGGCGAGTCGTCGAGCGTGCCGAAGTTCTGCGGCCCCTCCGGGTTCAAAGGCATCTCGGCGACCGCGACGACGAGGAGTTGCGCACGTGACTTGCGCGCCTCCTCGATTGCACGGTCGAGCGCCCGGCTCGCGGGCGGTTCACCGTCGTAGCCGACGACGATCGTTGAGACCACGAGGCCACGCTATCGGATGACCAGCTGCCGGCATCGTCCTGAGGGGATGAAACGCAATCACCCCGTCTGGACGATGTGTTCGTGACGCGCGCGGGCCAGGGTCCCAGCGATGAGCCCGCTGGCCTCCACGGCGGTGGACCTTGCCCGCGTCCAGTTCGCGATGACGTCGCTGTACCACTTCCTCTTCGTGCCGCTGACGCTCGGGCTCGCTCCGCTCGTCGCGGTCATGCAGACGCTGTGGTACCGGTCCGGCGACGAGGCCTGGCTGCGGCTGACTCGCTTCTTCGGGACGCTGCTGCTGATCAACTTCGCGATCGGCGTCGCGACCGGGCTCGTGCAGGAGTTCCAGTTCGGGATGAACTGGTCGATCTACTCCGAGTACGTCGGCGACGTCTTCGGCGCCCCGCTCGCGATCGAGAGCATCGCGGCGTTCGCTCTCGAAGCCACCTTCCTCGGGCTCTGGATCTTCGGCTGGAACCGGCTCTCCCGCGGCCTGCACCTGGCGACGATCTGGCTGGTCGCGCTGGGGACGTGGCTGTCGGCCTTCTTCATCATGGTCGCGAACTCGTGGATGCAGCGCCCCGTCGGCTCGACCGTCACCGACGGCAGGGCCGAGCTGACGAGCGTCTGGGAGCTCGTCACGAATCGGTTCGCGCTCTGGGCGATCGCGCATGTGATCCTGGTCGGGCTCACCACCGCGGCGATGGTCATCTTCGGAGTCTCGTGCTGGCACCTGCTGCGCCGGCGGAACATGGATCTCTTCCGGCGTGCGGCGAAGCTGGCGCTGATCGTCGCGGTACCGGTGTCGGCGGTGAACCTGGCGCTCGGCAGCCATCTCGGCGTCGTCGTCACCGACTACCAGCCGATGAAGATCGCAGCGACCGAGGCGCTGTGGGACACCGAGCAGCCGGCCGCGTTCTCGATCTTCCAGATCGGCGGCTTCAGCGTGGACGACCAGACCCCGAGCTTCGACATCGAGATCCCCAGGCTGCTCTCGGTCCTCGCCACCGGCACGCTCTCCGGCGAGGTGGAGGGAATGAACCCGCTCCAGAGCGAGTACGAACGGCGGTACGGACGCGGCGAGAGCTACATCCCGCCGGTGCGCACTGCGTACTGGAGCATGCGGATCATGGCCTACGTTGGGACGCTGATCTTCCTCGTCGCGGCGCTCGGAGCCTTCCTCTACTGGCGCGGCCGGCTGGACCGGACGAGGTGGTTCCTCTGGCTCGGAGTGTTCTCGATTCCGCTGCCCTGGGTGGCGGCGCTCTCCGGCTGGGTGCTCACGGAGGTCGGGCGCCAGCCCTGGATCGTGTTCGGGCTGCTCAAGACGGCCGACGCGAACTCGCCGAGCGTCAGCCCGTGGTCGATCGGCCTCAGCATCGGCGTCCTGGCCACGCTCTACGTCGTGCTCGCGGTCGTGGACTTCGTGCTCATGCGGCGCTACGCGACGACCGACCCGCCTGAGTCCTTCGGCGAGGGCGGCGAAGAAGCGCTGCCGGCGGCTGGCTACTGATGGATCTCCAGATCTTCTGGTTCTGCCTGATCGCCTTCTTCTGGGCCGGGTACTTCCTGCTCGAGGGGTTCGACTTCGGCGTCGGAATGCTGCTCCCGTTCCTGCCGCGGGACGAGCGCGAGCGCGGGGTGATGTTCGAGACACTCGGCCCCATCTGGGACGGGAACGAGGTGTGGCTGGTCATCGCCGGCGCGGCGACCTTCGCCGCTTTCCCAGCCTGGTACGGGACGATGTTCTCGGGGTTCTACCTCGCCCTCTTGCTCGTACTCTTCTTCCTCATCATCCGCGTCGTCTCCTTCGAGTGGCGGGAGAAGAGCGAGAGCCCCCGCTGGCGGGCGACGTGGATGTGGGCGAACACCGTTGGGAGCTTCGGCGCGGCGCTGATCTGGGGCATCGGCCTGTCGAGCCTTCTCTACGGCCTCCCGATCGACTCCGACGGCGACTTCACCGGCAATCTGCTCGATCTGTTCAGGCCGTACACCGTCGCCGCCGGGGTGGCGGTCGTGCTGCTGTTTGCCTTCCACGGCGCGACCTTCCTCACCCTGCGCACGACGGGCGACTTGTCCGAGCGGGCCGCTGCCGCCGCACGACGGCTTGCGCTCCCGGCCGCGGTGGTCGGCGCGCTGGCGCTCGCCTGGACGGTTGCGGTCGCGGTCGACCGAAACGACAAGGACCTCTTCCCGCCGATTCTGCCCGCCGCGCTCGGGATCGCCGCGCTCGCGCTTGCCGCCTACTTCGCCTTCGCGCGGCGGAGCGGAGCCACCTTCACGATGACCGCCCTGGGGACGGTGTTGTTCGTCGCGACGCTCTTCACGAGCCTGTATCCGCGCGTCATGGTCTCGAGCACCGACTTCGCGAACAGCCTCACGATCGACGGCGCCTCCTCCTCCCACTACGCACTCGCCGTCATGACGGTCGTTGCGTTGATCGTGACTCCCATCGTCTTGCTCTACCAGGGCTGGACGTACTACGTCTTCCGACACCGGCTGGGCGGGGACGGGCACGTGGCCGATCCGGTCGAGCTGGTCGCGCGGAAGACCGGCTCGTAGGCCAACCGTGCGAGGGATCGATCCGCGCCTCGTTCGCCGCGCGCGAGGCGTGCGGGCCCTCCTCGCCGCGGACGCAGCCCTCGGCGTCCTCGCAGCGCTCCTCGTTCTCGCCCAGGCAGTCCTGCTCGCTCGTGTCGCGGCCCGCGGCTTCGGCGGCGCCTCGCTGGCCGACGTGGCTCTGCCGCTCGGGCTGCTCGTGGCGGTCGTCGGGGCGCGGGCCGCCGCAGCCTACGGCTTCGAGGTCGTGGGGAGGCGCGCTGCGGTGAACGTGCTTTCCGAGCTCCGGCTCGAGCTCGTCGAGCGCAGGCTGCGGGACCAGCCGGCGGCGCTCGACGGCGCCGAGAGCGCGGAGGTTTCGACCGCTGCGGTAGGTGGCCTCGACGCCCTCGAGACGACGTTTGCCCGGTATCTCCCGCAGGTCGTCCTGGCCGTGACCGTGCCGGTCGCCGTGCTCGTCCTCGTCGCCTCGATCGACCTGATTTCGGCCGCGGTGATGCTGCTCACGCTGCTCACTCCTGCCCGTGTTCATGTGGCTGGTCGGGCGTTACACGGAGCGGCGCGCCCGCGAACGGTGGCAGGCGCTCGCGCTGCTCTCGACACACTTCCTCGACTCCGTGCGTGGGCTGCCCACGCTCCGGGCGTTCAACCGCGGCGAGACTCAGGCGGAGCGGATCGCGGCAGGCGAGCGACCGCTACCGCAGCGCGACGATGGGGACGCTGAGGGTCGCGTTTCTCTCGGGAACCGTGCTCGAGCTCGCGGCGACGCTCGGCGTGGCGCTCGTGGCGGTGATCGTCGGAGTCCGTCTCGTCGAGGGCGGCCTCGGCCTGGAGGCGGGACTAACCGTGCTCGTCCTCGCGCCCGAGCTCTACGTCCCGCTGCGAAACCTCGCTGCGCAGTTTCACGCCAGCGCGGACGGCCTCGCCGTTGCCGAGCGGCTCCTCGACCTCGTCGACGGGGAGGGGGCGGCAAGCTCGGGCAGCGCCTCGCCGCCGAGCGCCCGGGACCTGCCTGTACGACTCGAGGGGGTCTCGTTCGCGTATCCCGCGCGACCAGAGACGGTGCTCGATCAGGTCGATCTCGAGCTCCGCCCCGGCGAGACGGTGGCACTCGTCGGCCCGAGCGGCGGGGGCAAGAGCACGATCGCGTCGCTCCTCCTCCGTCTCGCCGAGCCGACCAAGGGGCGGTTGACGGTCGGAACGGTCGATCTGGCCGCGTGCAAGGCCGAGTCCTGGCGGGCTCAGATCGCCTGGGTGCCGCAGCACCCGACGATCTTCCGCGGGACGGTGGCGGACAACATCCGGCTCGGGGACGCGTCCGCCGACGACGACCGGGTGCGGGCCGCGGCGGAGCTCGCCGGCGCGGACGCGGTCGTCGACAGGCTCCCGAACGGCTACGAGACCGTGGTCGGTGAGGGCGGACGACCCCTCTCGGCCGGAGAGCTCCAGCGGATCGCGCTGGCGCGCGCGTTCCTTCGAGATGCCGCGCTCGTGATCCTCGACGAGCCCACTGCGAATCTCGATCCGGCGAGCGCGGCGCTCGTCGGCGACGCCGTCGAGCGGCTTCGCCGCGGCCGCACCGTCCTCCTGATCGTCCACCGCCCCGAGCTTGCTGCGTTGGCTGACCGAGTCCTGGAGCTCCGAGGAGGACGGATCGTCGAGCCCGCAGCGGTGGCAGCATGATCCTGACGCTTCGCCGTCTCCTCGCCTTCGCAGGTATTCGCGGACGCCGCGTCGCGCTCTCGGCAGGGCTGAGCGCGCTTGCGATCGGCTTCGCCGTCGCTCTGATCACGACGGCCGGCTACCTGATCTCGCGCGCCGCGGAGCAGCCGCCGATCCTGTCCCTGACCATGACGATCGTCGCCGTCCGGTTCTTCGCTCTCGCGAGACCGCTCGCCCGCTACCTCGAGCGTCTCGTTTCGCACGACGACGCTCTCCGCGCGCTGGGACGGATCCGCGCCCGCTTCTACGAGCGCATCGAGCCCCTGGCGCCGGCGCAGCTGGAGGGGTTTCGCCGAGGAGAGCTGCTCGGGCGGATGGTCGGCGATGTCGACTCACTCCAGGGCCTCTATCTGCGCGGGCTCGTGCCGCCCCTCGTCGCGCTCACAGTCGGAGCGGCATGCGTCGGGGTCACGGCCGCCGTCCTCCCGGCTGCGGCGGCGATTCTCGCTGCGGGCCTCGTCCTGGCCGGCCTCGTCGTCCCGCGTCCTCGCGGCCGCCGTGAATCGCGCCGCCGGTCGTCGGCAAGCACCGGCGCGCGCCGAGCTCACCGCTGAGCTCGTTGAACTGCTCCGCGGCGCTCCCGAGCTCGTCGTGTACGGCCGCGAGGAGGAGACTCTGGCCCGGATCCGCTCACGGAACCGCGAGCTCGCCCGCCTGGGCCGCCGCGACGCGCTCGCCGCCGGGCTCGCGAACGCGCTCTCGATCCTGATCGCCGGCCTGACCGTTGCAGGTGTCCTCGCGGTCGCGGTCTCGGCCCACGCCACGGACACGCTCGACCGCGTGCTCGTGGCCACGCTTGCACTGCTTGCGCTGGCGTCGTTCGAGTGCGTCACACCGCTGCAGGAAGTCGCGAGGGAGCTCTCGTCGACACTCACCGCCGGCCGGCGTGTGCTCGAGCTCGATGGACCGCGAGCCGGCGGTCCAGGACCCCGCCGAGCCGCTCCCGCCGCCTTCGCGTCCGGCGACCGTGGCTCTCGAGCACGTGACCGCTCGCTATGCGCCTGGAGAGCCACCCGCGCTCAACGGCTTCGACCTCCGCGTCGACCCGGGCCGGCGCATCGCGCTCGTCGGCTCGAGCGGAGCGGGCAAGACGACGGTCACGAACCTGCTCCTTCGTTTTCTCGATCCCGAGGAGGGCCGCGTCACGCTC
>CAVXTG010000004.1:0-44125 GCA_963764595.1 uncultured Actinomycetes bacterium
ACGGCGGCGCCTAATCCTTGGGCTCGATCAACGGGGACTCGAGGTTGGCGAAGGAGACCTCGTAGTCAACGGTCTCCTCGACCCGTGCGTCGACCGCCGACGTCACGTTGTCGCGCAGCTGCATTCGGGCCGCGCGGTGCTCCTCAGCCACCTCCCGGCTTTCCCAGAAGGTGAGCACGAGCGCTGCGCCCTCCTCGTTCGTCAGCATCAAGAGCCCTTCGAACCCCTGGATCCCGCGGAGCCAACGCAGCATCTCTTCCCCGGCGATCACCGCGACCTCGGCCGGCTGTTCGGAGAGATCCCTCGTTCTCGTGACACTGACGTGCACGTCAGGCTCCTTATATCGGTCGGACCGCTTCGCGGCGTAGAGTTCGTCGGTGGCAATGAACCGCACTGAGGAGCGCGAGCTCAAGCTCGGCGCACCGCCGACGTTCCACCTCCCTAGCTTCGACGGTCTTGACGGAGTCGTTGCGGTCAGTCGTGAGCCTCAGCGGCTGCAGACGCTTTACCTGGACACGGACGAGCTCGCGCTCACGCGGTGGGGGATCAGCCTGCGACACCGCCAGGGCGAAGGCTGGACGCTGAAGCTTCCCTCCGAGGGCAACGGCGACGTCCTCGTCCGAACCGAGCTGACGTTCGAGGGCAGCGCCCGGCGTCCGCCGGACAAGGCCATCGAGCTCGTTCGCGCCTACGTGAGGACGGCCGAGCTCGGGCCGCAGGTGCGCCTGCGCACCCTGAGACGCCGCGTCGACCTCCAGGACGCCGACGGCCGCGTCGTGCTGCGACTCTTCGACGACGAGGTCAGCGTGCTCGAGGGGCGCCGAATCGCCGCGCGCTTCCGCGAGCTGGAGGCCGAGGCCACCGCGTCGACGCCTGACGGGCTGCTGGATCGCATCGTCGAGCAGCTCCGCGAGGACGGCGCGGGGGAGCCCGACCCGACGCCTAAGGTCGTTCGCGCGCTCGGGGCCCGCGCACTGGACCCGCCGGAGGTCGACGTAGCCGATCTCGGCGACGATCCCACAGCAGGCGAGCTCGTGCGGAGCGCGATCGCCGCTTCGGTGAGCCGGGTGATCAAGCACGACGTCGTCGTGCGCCTCGACACCGACCCGGAGGGCGTCCACCAGGCGCGCGTGGGGACGAGGAGGCTCCGCTCCCACCTCCGCACGTTCGCGCCGCTCCTCTCACCGGACTGGGCTCGCGGCCTTCGAGACGAGCTCGGCTGGCTGGCTGATGCGCTCGGTCGCGTGCGTGACGCCGACGTCATGCTCGAGCGGCTCCGAGCACGGGCTGAGTCGCTGCCGGAGGCCGGCGCGCCCAGTGCGACGCGCGTGCTGGCGGCGCTCGAGCGTGAGCGAACCGCGGCCTACGGGGAGCTCCGGGAAGTGATGCGAAGCGAGCGCTATCTGAGTCTGCTCGACGCGCTCGTCGAGGCCGCGCGGGAGCCCGTTTTCGTCGGCGATGCCACGGTCTCGGCGAAGGAAGTGCTGCCCAGGCTTGTCCGGCGGCCGTGGCGCTCGCTCGCCAAGGCGGCCAAAGCAGTCGGCGACTCGGCCGCGGACGAAGATCTGCATGCGGTTCGAATCAGGACGAAGCGCGTTCGCTACGCAGCGGAGGCCGTCGCGCCTGCGGTGGGCAAGAAGGCGCGTTCGTTCGCAGCCGACGCAGCCGAGCTCCAGGAAGTTCTCGGCGACTACAACGACGCCGTCGTAGCGGAGAGTTGGCTCCGCGACTACTCGACTCGCGCCCGATCTAGTGAGACGGTCTTCGCTGCCGGTGAGCTCGCAGGTCTCGAGCGCGCCGAAGGCGACGCGGCACGCGCCGGCTGGCGGAAGGCGTGGAAGCAGCTCGCTTCGCGGAAGCCGGAGAGGTGGATGTGAGCTTGGGTTGCCTCAGGCGCCCATCTCGCTGAAGTCGAGCGCGACCTCGCAGCGGTCGACAGCCTGTACCTCGCCCTCCACCGCATTGATCGCCTCGTTGCGCAGGCGGCTCGCGCCCACTTCACTGGCCTCCATCGCCCCACGGCTCTCCCAGAAGGTGACCGTCAGGGCCGTGCTGTTGTCGCGATCGACCAGGAAGTAGCCGCCGGCGTTGCCCTCGAGATCACGCAGCTGCGCCGAGGCCGTTCGAAACGCCTCGACCGCTTCGTCGTAGCGCTCCTCCGGGAAGCGATAGCGGGCGACTCTCGCGAACATCGATCGGCCTCCTTCGTCGACTCCCGAAGGCGCATCGTCTCAAATCGCCGCGACGGGGTGCGTAAAGTCCCAGCCCGTGGGGGCGCTCGACGGCAAGCGGGCCATCGTCACCGGTGCTTCGAGCGGGATCGGCGCCGCCACTGCGCGGGCGCTCGAGCGCGAAGGCGCCGTCGTGGCCGTCGGAGCGCGGCGAGTCGAGCGTCTCGAGGAGCTGGGTGAGGGCTTCATCGCCCTCGAGCTCGACGTCACCGACCCGGAGAGCTCCGCCGGCTTCGTCACGAGCGCGGTCGAGCGCCTCGGTGGTCTGGACATCCTCGTCAACAACGCCGGCCTCGCCCTCGGGCGGGACCTCTTCGACGAGAGCACCGAGGACGATGAGCAGATCGTGCTCGAGACGAACGTCCACGGCCTCATCCGGATGACGCGCCTGTGCCTCCCGCACCTGGCGGACGGCGGCCACATCGTCAACATCGGCTCGATCGCCGGGCGCCAGGCCTACGATCGCGGTGCGCTGTACGTCGCGTCGAAATTCGCCGTCCGCGGCTTCACCTATGCGCTCCGAGAGGACCTACTCGGCCGGCCGATCCACCTGACGACCGTCGACCCGGGCCTCGTCGAGACGAACTTCTCGCGCGTGCGCTTTCGCGGCGACGAGGAGACTGCGGCCAAGGTCTACGAGGGCATCGAGGCGGTGCGGCCGGAGGACGTCGCCGACTGCGTCGTCTTCGCCGTCACGCGTCCTCCGAACGTCAACGTCGACGAGATCGTCGTGAAGGCGCTGGCGCAGTCGAGCGGCGCCCGCATCCTCCGCGACCAGTGACGATCACGATCCTGGAAGGCTCGACGTTCTGTATCTGCGACGAGCTGGGCGACCTCGGCGGCTCGGCGACGAGCGGCCTCTTCACTCACGACACGCGATTCCTCTCCACGCTCAAGCTGACCGTGAACGGCCAGCGGCCGCTGCTGCTCTCGTCCGGCAAGGTCGACTACTTCTCGGCCGCGTTCTACCTTCGCAACCAGCCGGTCGAAGGGCTCGAGCAGGACGAGGTCTCGATCATCCGTGAGCGGTTCGTCGGGGAGGCGATGCAGGACCGCGTGCTCGTTCAGAACCAGGGCATGCGGACGATCGCCTTCGAGCTGTCATTCGAGGTTGCGTCGGACTTCGCCGACATCTTCGCCGTCAAGGACTACGACTTCGCGCTCGGCGACCCACAGAACGCTCCCCCGCTGCCACCGCCGGCCACGATCAGCTTCGAGGAGGAGCACAACCAGTTCGTGCTTGTAGACGCAAGCGAGTTTCCCGCGCAGACCCAGGTGATCCTGTCCCGGCCGGGGGAGATCGTCGCGGACGGGCAGATCACGTACCAGATCGAGCTCGAGCCCCGCGAGCGCTGGGACCTTCGGATCGACATCGTCCCGGCTCCGGAAGGGGAGCAGATCGTCCCGAAGGTGGCCGAGCGCCGCTTCGGCGACGAGATCGCGCGGGTTCGGGAGTCGCTCGCCGCCTGGCAGCTCCGGGTCCCGCAACTGCGTGCGAGCTGGGACGACCTCGCGCAGTCGTTCGGACGTTCAGTCTCGGACCTGGCCGCGCTCCGCATGCGGGGGACGGACGGCGGCGTCGGCAAGCTGCCGGCCGCCGGGCATGCCGTGGTTCATGACCGTCTTCGGCCGGGACACGATCATCACGTGCCTCCAGACGCTGCTCTTCGGGCCGGAGCTCGCGACGACGGCCCTCCATGCGCTCCGTGACCTTCAGGCGACGGTCGACGACCCCATGCGCGACGCCGAGCCGGGGAAGATCGTTCACGAGGTCCGGAGCGGTAAGGCCGCGCGCACCTGGCATTCCTCCTACTACGGCACCGTCGACGCGACGCCGCTCTACCTGATCCTGCTCTCGGAGATCTGGCGCTGGACGGACGACGCCGCGCTCGTCCACGAGTTCAGGGACAGCGCGGTCCAGGCACTCGACTGGATCGCGAAGCGCGGCGACCTCGACGGCGACGGTTTCGTGGAGTACCTGAAGCGGAGCCCTAGGGGGCTCGACAATCAGTCCTGGAAGGACTCCTACGACTCGCAACGCTTCGCCGACGGGCGCCTCGCGGAGCCGCCGATCGCGCCGTGCGAGGTGCAGGGCTACGTCTTCGACGCCAAGCGGCGCACGGCTGAGCTCGCCCGCGAGGTCTGGCGCGACCGCGAGCTCGCCGATCGTCTCGACAGGGATGCCGACGAGCTCCACCGGCGCTTCAACGAGGCCTTCTGGATCGGCGAGCGCAACGGCTACTACGCGCTCGCCCTCGATGCCGAGAAGAATCCGGTCGACTCGCTCTGCTCCAACGTCGGCCACCTGCTCTGGAGCGGGATCGTCCCACCCGAGCGCGTCGACGCGATCGTCGACCAGCTCATGGGCGACTCGCTGTGGTCGGGGTGGGGGGTGAGAACGATGTCGACCGCCGACCGCGGGTACAGCCCGCTCGCGTACCACAACGGGACGGTCTGGCCCCACGACAACTCGCTGATCGCCTGGGGCCTCGCGCGCAGCGCCCGCTGGCCGGAGGCGCACCGCATCATTCGCCAGATGCTGACCGCCGGGCGACACTTCGACCATCAGCTGCCGGAGGTCTTCGCCGGGATGCCGCGGACCGAGACGCGCTTCCCGATCGCGTACCCGACTGCCGCGCGACCGCAGGCATGGGCGGCCGGCACGCCGGTGCTGCTGCTCCAGCTCCTGCTCGGCCTCGAGCCCGACCGCCGCCAGAGCACGTTGGAGACGAACGCACCTGGAGAGCTGCCGGCGTGGGCAGGATCGCTCAGACTGTCGGGAGTGCGCGCGTTCGACCGTCAGTGGGACATCAGGCTCGAGGAGGGCGCGGTTCAGGTGACCGCCGCATGAACGACGAGCGCTTGCGCATCGCCGTCGTCAGCCCGGTGTGGTTCCCGGTGCCGCCGTCGGGCTACGGCGGGATCGAGTGGATCGTGTCGCTCCTGGCCGACGGGCTCGTGGACGCCGGCCACGAGGTCACGCTCTATGCCTCGGGGGACTCGAAGACCAAGGCCAAGCTCGAGTACGTCTACGAGGAGGCGCCGAGCCAGTGGATCGGGCGCTCTCACTGGGAGCTGAATCACAACCTCGCCTGCTACACGAATGCGGGCGAGTTCGACGTCATCAACGACCACACCGGGATGACCGGCATCGTCGTCTCCGGTCTGGTCGAGACGCCGGTCGTCCACACGGTTCACGGGCCGCTGGACGGCGAGCCCGGCGAGATGTACGAGCGGCTGGCGGGTCTCGTGCCCAACCTCCACCTGATCTCGCTCTCGATGAACCAGCGGCGGCCCAAGCCCGACCTGCCCTGGCTCGCGAACTGCCCGAACGCGCTCGACTTCTCCATCTATCCGGTCAAGCCGCACCCGGGCGACTACCTGCTCTTCCTCGGGCGGATGAGCCCCGACAAGGGCTGCCATCGTGCGATCGCCGTCGCCATGGAGCTCGAGCTTCCGCTGAAAATCGCCGGGAAACGCCAGGAGCCGAAGGAGAGGGAGTACTTCGCGGAGTTCGTCGAGCCGCACCTCGGCATCCACGGGATCGAGTACCTCGGCGAGGTGTCACATGGGAAGAAGGTGGAGCTGCTCCAGGACGCCCGCGCGACGCTGTTCCCGATCGATTGGGAGGAGCCGTTCGGCCTCGTGATGATCGAGTCGATGGCCTGTGGGACGCCGGTGATCGCGACGAATCGCGGCGCCGTCCCGGAGGTGATCGAGCACGGCCGCTCAGGGATCATCGTCGAGAGCTACCGCGAGATGGGCGAGGCGCTCGAGCAGGCCGACGCGCTCGACCCGCTCGAGTGCCGACGGTACGTCGAGGAGCGGTTCTCGCCCGAACGGATGGTCGACGACTACGTGCGGGCCTACCGCGAGGCGATCGTCGGCACCGCTGCTCCCGTCTCGGCGAGCTTGTCCCAGTAGCGGCGCAGGCCGGCGTAGGACTGCCAGAGCGGCATCGCCCGCTCGTAGGCGTCCGGAGTCCGGCTCTGGTCTCGGAGCTCGGCCTCGCGCTTCTCTGTCCACACATCCTCCGGCAGCTGTTCGGACGCCCACATGTGGAGCCGGCGCCGTAGCTGCTCGAGGTGCGGCTCGGGATCGTCCACGACCCCGAAGTGGATCAGCGCGAGGCGGTCGGGCCGGCGGCGCTCGAGCTCGTCGATCGTGCGGTCCCAGGCGGTGAGGTCGAACTCCGGCGGCGGTGTCGGCGGCGCGACGTACTCGTCGGGCTGGATGCGGACGCCGGCGGCGTCACCCGCATAGAGCGTGCCGTCCTTGCCGAGGTAGGAGACGTGGTGGCTCGCGTGGCCGGTCGTCGGAAACGTCTCGAGGCCGACGGTGTCGTCGCCGACGGCATGGACGTTCTCCTCCGGGACCGGCGCCAGCTCGCCCCAGAGGTCGTCGAACGCCCCGCCGTAGAGCCGGCGGGCGCTGCGCTCGAGCCGGCTCGGGTCGATCAGGTGCGGAGCGCCGACCTCCGAGACGTGGACCTGAAGAGCCGGCTGCTCCCGGACGAGCGCCCCGGTCGCGCCGGCGTGGTCGAGATGGATGTGGCTGAGGAGCAGGTGGCGGATGTCGGCGAGCTCGAGCCCGCGCTCGGCGAGGCCTTCCTTCAGCGCCGGGATGCCGGTGGTCGGGCCGCAGTCGAAGAGCGCAGGCCCGTCGTCGGTCTCGAGCAGATAGCAGCCGATCACGCGCTCCGCGCCGAGGTGGTGAAGGTCGATCGGGCCGAGCGTCTCCACTCGGCCCGATCCTATGCGGCCGTCAGGCGGCGGCGGGGCGCGCGCGGCGCCGCAGACGACGGCGGTTGCCGTCACCAGCAGCAGCGCGACGGCCAGCAGGCTCACGAGCATGGTCGGGAACGTCGAGGGTCCGGAGGAAGTCTCCGGGGCGCGCTCCGGGAGGCCGGCGTCGACGAGTGTCCGCTTCAGGGCGGGATCGGCCTGGAACCAGCCGCCGCGTGTCTGCGTGTCGAAGATCGCCTGGCCGGGCTCTGTGTAGGTCACCGGAGCCGGGTTGGCGTACGGGTAGAGGTCCTGACGGACCATCGAGTCTTCGGCGTTCGGGCCTGGAACGGTGTAGGTGATCGTGTATTTCGCGCCGAGGTCACCTTTCGGGCGTTCCGCGAGCATCGGATCGGGCTCAGCGCTGAACCAGGCCGGGAAGAACCCGGCCTGCTCGATGAGGTCGCCGAGTGGGTATGCACCGGGCTCCCCGGTGTTCGAGAACGTGATGACGCCGCCGCTGCCCGGCCCCTCGATCGTGGCGGCCGACGGACCTTTGCCGAGCGCCGAGGCGGGGAGGACGAGCGAGGCAATCGCCAGTGCGAGGAGGGTGCGCTTCATTTACACCTCTACACCGCGTGAGGGCGAGGCGTTCCAGGCTGTTCCCAGGTGTGCCGCTAGGGAACGAGCGGCTTCTCGACGACGAAGAAGCGGTCGTTCTTCTCGACGACGCGCTCGATCTCCTCGAGCTCGTGGCCGGGGATCACGAAGAACCGCGTCGGATGCCCTCGAACGTCCTTGTATTCAGTGGGAGTGAGGCTGATCGCGGTCGACGCAGCTCGAGTCAGAGCATTCGCAGACGAAGTCGCCTTGAGAGTGCCCGTTGGTGCGGTAGTAGACCTGGACGGCTTCGTTTACCTCCCGGAACAGGGTCTCGATGCGGAAGAGCTCGCGGCGGCCTGAGGGCTCACGCGCTGTCATGACGCACCACGCCTTCACCGCGCTGCATGCTTGAGGCAATCGCGGTATCGAAGGCGGCTAGTACGTCCGCGCGAGTTCGCTCCGATCTGTCATTCCAGTCGTTCAGTGACGATGTGTCCACGGCTGACGCAAACAGGATCACGGCTTCCGCGAGGCGGCCAATGGTGACACGTCCCTGATGCGTCTCGTCTCCGCAGACGATTGCGCCCAGCACTGACCAGGAGCGGGCGTCCGCGCTCCAGGGATGCACAGCTCGTCCATCTCGATCGCGGGCATGCGCGCTCTGGGCCCAGCCCTGAGCGACTAGCTCGCGACCGTTTCGGAGGATCTGACGGGGCAAGAACCCCTTTCCCCACCCCCTCGGGCCGCCTAACAACTGGCGGGTCGACTCGGGGAAGCAGTGGTGGACACGTCCACCGTACCACCGGTCAGTTGAGAAAGACAGTCCCCGCTAGCGCCGCGGCTTGCCGGCGCGGATCATCCCCACTGCCTTGGCGATCCGCCGCCGCCGCGTCTCCTCACGCTTCGCCTCCGTGATCCAGGTCGACGTACTCCTTGCGATGCGTGTACGACATCCGGTCGAACGCCGCGCGTGCCTCGTCGTCGAGTGCTGCGGCGAGATCCTTGGGCACCCTGACCGTTCGCGGCTTCGTGTCCAGCTCGACCTCGACCTCGACCGTGTCGCCGGCCGCGGCGCCCGCGGCCTCGCGCACCTGCCGATTGACCACGAGGTAGTAGTCGTCACCGCCGTACTTGGTGATCGTGCTGCGAAAGGGCGCGCCGTTGACCGTCCCGCGCACCGGCGGCCGCGCCCGCCCGAACACGGCGGGAACATCCAGCGGAACCACGACGTAGGTCGCGGTCTTCCCCTCGAGCCGGAGCTCAGCCCGAAACCGAGGCACTGGTGGAGCGGACGAGCGCCTGCTCGAGGTCCCCGATCAGGTCGTCGGCCGACTCGATGCCGACCGAGAGGCGCACGAGGGTCCTCGGCGCCGCAAAGGACGACTCCGCGGTCGAGGCGTGCGTCATTCGCGCCGGGTGCTCGATCATGCTCTCTACCCCGCCGAGGCTCTCGGCCAGCTTCCAGATCTTCGTCCGGGCAACGAGCTCGACCGCGGCTTCTTCCGATTCGGCGAGGAACGAGATCATCCCGCCGAAGTCGTCCATCTGCCGCTTCGCGATCTCGTGTCCGGGATGGTCGGGCAGGCCGGGGTAGAGCACAGACTCGACCGCCTCGCTGCCCGCGAGCCACGCGGCCACCTGCTTCGCGTTCTCCGTGTGCCTCTGCATCCGGACCGCGAGCGTCTTCAGCCCGCGCAGCACGAGCCAGGAGTCGAACGGGCCGGGCACCGCTCCGAGGGACTTCTGGAGGAAGTAGAGCCGCTCGGCCACGGTCGGATCGTTCGTCGCGACGAAGCCGCCGATCACGTCGGAGTGACCCCCGAGGTACTTGGTCGTCGAATGGACGACGACGTCCGCGCCGAGCTCGAGCGGCCGCTGCAGGTACGGGGTCGCGAACGTGTTGTCGACGACGACCATCGCGCCGACCTCGTGCGCTGCCTCGGCCGCGGCGCGGATGTCGACGATGTTCAGCATCGGGTTCGTCGGCGTCTCCAGCCAGACGATTCGCGTTCGCTCGTCGATGTGGTCGCGCAGCGAGCGGTTGATCGTGTCGACGCCGAGGAACTCGAACTCGTAGCCCTTCGGCTCGTACACCTGCGAGAACAGGCGGTAGACGCCGCCGTAGACGTCGTTCACGCAGACGACCCGCTCGCTCGGGCTCACGAGGTGCATGACCGTCGTCACCGCGCCCATGCCGGAGCTGAAGGCGACGCCGTGCTCGGCGCCCTCGAGCGAAGCGAGGCAGAGCTGGAGCGCCGTCCGGGTGGGGTTGGAGACGCGCGCGTACTCGTAGCCCTTGTGGACTCCGACGGCCTCCTGGACGAAGGTCGACGTCTGGTAGATCGGCACCGTCAACGAGCCCGTTGCGGGATCAGGCTCCTGCCCGTCGTGGATCGCCCGGGTCTCGAAATCCATGCCTCGATCCTAGCCGCGCAAGTCGGCCCGGACGACCGCGAGATCCTTCCACGACCACGTCGTTTCGGGCTCGAAGCCGGCCTCGGCGAGCCAGCGCAGCTGATCCGGGAGTGGATCGGGCCGGTCGTAGTCCGGGGTCGTCGGCGTGACGACATCCTCTTCCCGCTCCGGGACGACGACATCGGCGAGCACGAAGCGGCCGCCGGGCCGCAACACGGCCGCGACCCGCCGGAACAGGTCACGCTTGCCCGCGGCGTCCAGATGGTGGACGGCAAGACAGGAGACGACGAGGTCGAACGGCCCTTCGGGGAGCGGATCCTCGAGCCGCGAGACGCGCAGGTCCGCATCGAGCGCCGCGGCGGCGAGCATCGCCTCGTTCTCGTCGATCCCGACGAGGCGCGCGTCGCGATGGACGGCGAGGACGCGTCTCGCGGTCTCGCCGGTCCCGACGCCGAGCTCGAGGATCTCGCTGGCGACGACGTCCTCGGTCGCCTTCGCCGCCTCGTCCTGGAGCTCGTCGAAGACCGGGATGTCCGCCCGCATGTTCTCGAGATACGTGCTCGGGTCGAAGTGGAACTGCGTCACCGGATCTCGGTGGCGCCGACGAAGGCGGCGAGGGAGCGCAGGGGCCGGTCGAGTGAAACCTCCGTCTCGCCCGGCTCCCACCAGACGTTTTCGACGCGGAGCACTCCTGCCTTCCGGTCGAAGACCGGCTCGATGCGACCGACAAGGCGGTCGCCGCGCAGGATCGGCAGGACGTAGTAGCCGTACTCTCGCTTCGCCTTCGGCACGTACATCTCGAGGCGGTAACGAAAGCCCCAGAGCGCCTCCGCGCGGTCGCGGTCGTGGACGAGGCGGTCGAACGGGGACAGAAACGTGACCCGACTATCGACCGGCGTGCCGTCAGCCTCGGGGTGCGCGAGGAAGCGGCCCTTGTCGAGCTTCACCCCGAGCGCGCGAAAGCGCTTCGCGTCGAGGGCGCGGCGCGCCTCGCGCAGCGGCACGGTCTCCGTTTCCGGGTACCAGCGCTCCGCGAGATCCCACAGGCGCTGCCCGCCTTGCCGGCCGGCGACCGCGATGTGCCCGCGCCGATGGAGGAGCTCCAGCATCCACGTCAGCTGCGCGCGGGTGCCCCACCAGACGGTCCGCTCGTGGCAGCGCGCGTCCGGATGCTCGAGGTCCCGCGAGAGCATCGGCCCCCGGCGTTCGAGCTCGCGGAGCACGTATCTCCGAAGGCCGCGCTTGCTCCTTCAGGAACTCCTTCGCCCAGCGCTCCCATTTGTAGTGGCCCCAGCGCTCGCGCATCCGCGCCCGGATGCAAGGGCAGGTCCTCGATCGGCCAGATGAACGCGTTCCACTCGAAGAGCTTCTTCTCTTCCCACAGGAGCCGGTCGAGCGCCGCGCGGTCGTACGGCCCGAGTCGGCTCCAGAGGACGAGGTACTGCGGCGGCGCGACGGTCGAGATCGGGTCCATCTGGAGGAAGCCGAGCCTGCGGACTGTGTCGAGGACGTCCGTCGCGGAGCCGTCGAGCGAGCTGCGCGCGAACTGCGATCCTGCGCGCTTCCTCGCGCGTCACCTCCACGCCGCTAGCGATTGTGCGCCAGGAACTCGAGCAGGTCGGTTCGGGTCAGCACGCCGACCGGCTTGCCGCCCTCGGCGACGACGACGGCGTTCGTGCGGCCGGTCAGCGTCGAAAACACGTCGTCGAGCGGGTCGGCGACGTCGATGGCGGCCAGCGGCGGCTGCATCGCGGCGATGACGTCCTCGTGGAGCGCATCGGGGTTCTTGAAGACACGGTCGAGCAGGTCGCGGTCCTGGAGCGATCCGATCACGTCGGCGAGCGACTCGACCTCGCCGTCCCGGATGACCGGCAGCTGCGAGATCGAGTAGCGCTGCATCAGGTCGATCGCCTCGCCGACCTTCTGGCGTGAGCTGATCGTCACCAGAGCGGGGATGTCCGGCTCCTCCGCGATCTTCGAGCGCAGCACCTGCTCGACCGTCGGCGCGGGCACGCGGCGCTCGAGGAAGCCGTGGTCGAGCATCCAGTTGTCGTCGTAGAACTTCGAGAGGTAGTTGCGGCCGCTGTCGGGGATCATCGTCAGGATCCGCGCTCCGGGGCCGAAGCGCTTCGCGATCTCGAGCGCGGCGTAGACGGAAGTGCCGCCGGAGCCGCCGGCGAGGATTCCCTCCTCGCGCGCGAGGCGGCGGGCCGTCAGGAACGAGTCGCGATCCGACACGCGGACCCACTCGTCCACGACCTCGCGCGCCATCGTCTTCGGCCAGGTGTCCTTCCCGATGCCTTCGACGAGGTACGGGTGCACGTCACTCTCGTCCGCGGCCGTGAAGACGGAGCCTTCCGGGTCTGCGCCGACGATCAGGATTTCAGGGTTGCGCTCCTTCAGGTAGCGGCCGGCGCCGGAGATCGTCCCGCCCGTCCCGACCGAGACGACGAAGGCGTCGAGCTCGCCGCCCGTTTGCGCCCAGATCTCGGGGCCGGTCTGCTCGTAGTGCGCGTCCGGGTTCGCCATGTTCGAGTACTGGTCGGGCTTGAAGGCGCCGGGGATCTCCTCGGCGAGGCGGTCGGAGACCGAGTAGTAGCTCTCCGGCGAGTCGGCATCGACCGCCGTCGGGCAGATCACGACCTCGGCGCCGTACGCGCGTAGCAGCGCGATCTTCTCCTGGCTCATCTTGTCGGGCATCACGAAGATGCAGCGGTACCCCTTGATCGCGGCCGCGATCGCGAGGCCGACGCCGGTGTTGCCCGAGGTCGGCTCGACGATCGTCCCGCCCGGCTTGAGCGTCCCGTCGCGCTCGGCGGCCTCGATCAGCGGCAGGCCGATGCGGTCTTTGAGGGAGCCGCCGGGGTTCAGGTACTCGAGCTTGACGAGGATGTCGGGCTCGACCTCGGCGCTGATCTTGGGGAGCCGGACAATCGGCGTCTCGCCGACGAGGTCGAGCGCCGTTGGGTACTCGCGGGACATGCGGAAGGAAGCTTATTGCTGCAGACCACGTGCTCAAGGCGGACAATCGTGGTGTGCCGTTCGGAACCTGCCGTTGGGTCAACGGGCAGCCGCAGATCGACTTCAGCGTGGTGCCGAGCCCTGAGCTGCGGCACGAAGAGGCGAAGTGGTTCGTGCTCCTCCGGAGTTTTTTCTACCTGGTGCCGAAGGACGATCCCGCGGCCGGGACGATCTTCGTCGTCCCCGGAGCCGATGCGCCCTCGAGCACGGAGACGGTCGAGCTGCGGTCGGACGGTCGCACGATCGTCGTTCCGCCGAACGAGGGCGGTCGGACCGACCTCGCCTCCGTGCCGTCGTTCATGTGGTGGCTCGTTGCCAGTTATGGCAACCACACGCGGGCGGCGCTGCTTCACGATGCGCTCGTCGTCGACCAGGACGGCGTCGAGCCTCCGATCCCGCGGACAGCCGCCGACCGGCTCTTGCTCTCGGCGCTGCGCGAGCCGGGCCAGCAAAAGGGAGGGGCCTTCCGCCACTGGCTGATGTGGGCGGCCGCGAGCGTGTTCGGGACGATGCGCGCCCCGCTGTGGCTTCGCCCGGCCGGCCTGGTGGCACACGTCTACGCGACCTGGGGCCTGCTGGTCGCCGCGCTGCTCTGGATGTGGCCGGAGCTCTGGCCGGACACCTGGAGGAAGGTCGCGATCGCGCTCGCCATCCTCCCGGTCTTCCTGGTCGTGATCGGGAGCTCATGGCGGGCCGGCGCCAACCTCACCGCCGGCTGGCTCCCGACGGCGCTGATGGCAGCGCCGGTGGTGATCCTGCTCGCGATCGCCGGATCCGGACGCGCGTTCTGGCTCTTGCTCGGCTGCTTGGCGCTCGTCCTCCTCGGCCACGTCTGGGGACTTGCCGTCGACGAGACTCTTCGTTGGCGGCTCTGGCCGACAGCGCTCGTTGGCCTGCCGATCGCTGCGATCCCCGTGGGCCTGATCTTCCTCTCGATCGTGCTCGTCTGGTTCATCGACCTCGGCGCGTCGATCGCGGCGTCGCTCTCGGGCGAGCGCGGCCACCGTCGAGGGTTCGAGCTCCCCGGCTTCGAGACCGATCGGGACAGGTTCTGAATGAGCGAGATCCGCGTCAACGGCGTGTCGCTCTACTACGAGGAACACGGCACCGGGACCCCGATCCTGTGCATCCACGGCGCCGGCAGCTCGGCGCTCGCCTGGGGCGATGCCGTCCCCGAGCTCGCCCGGCGCGGCCGGGTGATCGTCTACGACCGGCGGGGCTGCACCCGCAGCGAGCGACCCGAGCCCTACGAGAAGACGAGCGTCACCGAACAGGCCGACGACGCGGCGGCGTTGCTCGAGGCGCTGGACGCGAAGCCCGCCGTCCTGATCGGGCGCAGCTACGGCGGCGAGATCGCCGTCGACGTCGTGCAGCGATACCCCGACCTCGTCCGGGCTCTGGTCCTCCTCGAGCCGGCGATCTTCACGCTGTCCGCGGAGACCCTCGACTGGGCCGACAAGCTGATCTCCCAGGTTCGCGAGACGGCAGCGGCCGATGGACCGGCCGCGGCCGCGGACGGCTTCTACCGGGCCGTGCTCGGCGATCAGACCTGGGAGGGCCTACCCGAGGCCGTACGGAACATGTTCGTCGACAACGCACCTGCGCTGCTCGCCGAGCTGAACGGCGAGTGGTCGACTCCGGACGCCGCTGCGCTGGCTCGCGTGACGCAGCCCGTGCTGATCGTCTCCGGCGACTCCTCACCGGCGGCGTTCCGCGCCGTCGACAACACGCTGGCGGAGATGTTCGGCGCCCGACACGAGATCGTCGGCGGGGGCCACCTGGTCAACCCGGCGAGCCCGGTCGTCCTGGAGTTCCTCGAGGAGCTCCCGTGAGGAACGCGAGCAGCTCCTGGTCGTAGCGGGCGATCAGGTCGAGCGACTCCTGCTCGAGCACGCCGCCCTCGAAGGTCTTGATGTGGCGCTGGACATGGGGGATCGCCTCGATGACTGCCTGCCCGACTCCGGCTCCCTCGTCGTGCACCGCGAAGACGATGTGAGGGACGTCGGCCATGACTGCAGCTCCCAGGCACATCAGACACGGCTCGACGCTCGAGTAGAGGGTGCACTCCTGGTGGCGTGACCAGACGGCGTCGCCGCCGGCCGTGAGCGCTTCCAGCTCGGCGTGGGCGAGCTGCGATCCGCGTTCCAGGTAGCGATTTCGGCCGCGCGAGACGATTTTCCCGTCGAGGACGACAACCGCGCCGATCGGCAGCTGGCCGGCTTCGCCGGCCGCTTCGGCCTCGGCGAGCGCCTCGCGCATCAGCCGCTCCCGATTGGGGTCAGACCCCATGACGAATCTGTGCCAAGTGTGTGCCGAAGGAGTCGCCGCGGGGCGCTTCTGCGCGGCGATCTGGCTTGTCCATCCCGGCGGTCATGTCCGATCTGTGGAACGAATGTGACGGTTTCGTAGCGGGGTCTGACCCCAGCACGAAACGCGCGCGCATCAGTGACGGAAGTGGCGACGGTGGGTGAAGACCATCGCCGCGCCGGCGCGCCTCACGGCTTCGACGACCTCCTCGTCGCGCTTCGCGCCGCCCGGCTGGATCAACGCCGTCACGCCTGCCTCGAGCGCCAGCTCCGGCCCGTCGGCGAACGGGATCAGCGCGTCCGAGGCGAGCACCGACCCGGCCAGGTCGTGACCGTGCGCCCGCGCCTTCTCGATCGCGATCCGCACCGAGTCGACCCGGCTCGTCTGGCCGCCGCCGATCCCGATCGTCTGCAGGCCCTTGGCGATCACGATCGCGTTGGAGCTGACGTGCTTGCAGACACGCCAGGCGAACAGCAGGTCGTCCCAGACCTCCTCGCTCGCCTCGCCGCAGACCAGCTCCATCTCACCGCGGTCATCGACATCGTGGTCACCGTCCTGGACGAGCAGCCCGCCGATCACGCGCTTGTACTCACGCTCACCGAGGTCGCCCGGCCCCCGCTCGCGATCGACCAGGATCCTCGTCGCCGGCTTTTCCTGCATCGCCGCCAGCCCGGCCTCCGCGTACTCGGGCGCGATCACGACGTCGATGAACTTCCCGGCGAGCTCCCGGCCGAGCTCCTCGCTCACCGGCCCGTTGAGCGCGAGCACCATCCCGTACGCCGACACCGGATCCGCGTCGTGAGCCTTCGTGAACGCCTCCTCGATCGACGCGGCGACGCCGACCCCGCACGGGTTCGCGTGCTTGACGATCACGCAGGCCGGTAGCTCGAACTCACCGAGTAGCCGCCGCGCAGCCGAGAGGTCGCCCAGGTTGTTGTACGAGAGCTGCCGCCCATGCACCTGCTCGACACGCGAGAGCACGTGGCGCCGCATGCCCTCCTCGGCGTAGTACGCAGCCCGCTGATGCGGGTTCTCGCCGTAGGCGAGGTCGGTCACCTTGCGGAAGCTCGGCGTGAACCGCTCGGGGAAGGCCTCGCTGCCGAGGAACCAGGCGGCGATCGCCGCCTCGTACGCGGCTGTCGTCGCGAACGCCTCCGCCGCCAGCTCGCGGCGTGTGGCGGCCGAAACCTCGCCACTTCCCCGCAGCTCCTCGAGGATCTGGCCGTAGCGCTCCGGCCGGCACACGGGCACGACGTGGGCGAAGTTCTTCGCCGCGCCGCGCAGCATCGACGGGCCGCCGATGTCGATCATCTCGACCGCGTCCTCCTCGGCCACGCCCTCCTGACCGACGATCTGGGAGAAGGGATAGAGGTTGACGCAGACGAGATCGAACGGCTCGATCCGCTGCTCGTCCAGCGCCGCCAGGTCGTCCGGATCGTCACGGCGGGCAAGGATCGCGGCGTGGATTCGAGGGTGGAGCGTCTTCACACGCCCGCCCAGCAGCTCGGGGACCTCGGTCAGCTCCTCCACCCGAGTCGCCTCGATGCCGTGCTCCGCCAGGTGATCGGCCGTCCCGCCGCTCGCCACCAGTTCGACGCCCAGCTCCTGGAGGCCCCGCGCGAACTCCGCCAGCCCCTCCTTGTCCCAGACCGACAGCAGCGCCCGCTGGATCAGCTGATGAGCTCCCTGACCACGCCGGGCAGCAGCCGATGCTCCACGGCCTGGACGCGCTTGCGCAGCGTCTCGACCGTGTCCCCTTCGAGCACCGGCACGCGCTCGGCAACGATCACCGCCCCGGTGTCGATGCCCTCGTCGACGTAGTGGACGGTCGCCGCCGACTCCGAGACACCGGCGGCGAGAACGTCTTCGATCGGATGCGCGCCCGGGAACTCCGGGAGCGGGGCGGAGTGCGTGTTCACGATCCGCCCCGCGTAGTGATCGAAGAACGGCTTCCGAAGGAGCTGCATGAAGCCGGCGCAGACGACCAGGTCGACGCCGTGCTCCTCCAGCCAGAGCGCGAGCGCCTCGTCCCGCGCCTCGCGGCTCTCGTAGTCCTCGGCGGCGAAGACACCGGTTGCGATCCCGGCCGCGGCAGCGCGCTCCAGCGCCCGCACGCCGGGCTTGCTGGACGCGACGCAGGCGATCGGCAGCCCCGCATCGATCAGCGCCTGGAGGTTCGTCCCCTCACCACTGACGAGGACGCCGATCACGCGCGCACGATCCGGCCGATCACGAGGCCGTCTCCCGGCTCGGAGACGACGGCACAAAACCCGATCCCGAGGTTGAACACGCGCCGCAGCTCGTCCTCGGCGACATGGCGGGCCAGCCACTCGAAGACCTGCGGTCGCTCCCAGGACTCCCAGTCGATCTCCACGCGCAGGCCTTGGGGCACGATCCGCTCGAGGTTGCCGCCGATGCCGCCGCCCGTGACGTGCGCGAAGCCGTGGGCGCCCGGCAGCCGACGCACATCTTCGAGATACAGCCGCGTGGGGGCGAGGAGGTCCTCACCGCCGTAGTCCTCGAGCTCGAGGACGCGCCGGACGAGCGTAAAGCCGTTCGCATGCACGCCGGCCGACGGGAAACCGATGACGACGTCGCCTTCCTGGATCTGCGAACCGTCGACCAGCCGGTCCCGCTCGACGATCCCCACGCACGTGCCGGCGAAGTCGAGCTCGCCGTCGCGGTAGATCCCGGGCAATTCGGCCGTCTCCCCGCCGACGAGCGCAACGCCGGCGGTGCGGCAGACGTCGGCAGCGCCCTCGACGAGCTCGGCTACCTGCTCGAGGTCGATCGCGTTGGCGGCGACGTAATCGAGGAGGAAGAGCGGCTGAGCACCCGTTGTGATCACGTCGTTGATGCAATGCGCGGCGAGGTCGGAGCCGCAGGAGCGGAGCCGCCCCCGGTCACGGGCGAGGATCAGCTTCGTGCCGACGCTGTCTGTCGACGCCGCCAGGAGCCGGGCGTCGTCCAGCGGATGAAGGCCGGCAAAGGCGCCGAAGCCACGTGCGCCGGTGGACTCGACTGCCGCGCGCAGCCGCTCGACGACGGACTCCGCCGTCGCGAGCGAGACCCCGGCGGCCTCGTACGTCCTACCCTCCACTTCGTGACGGACTCTAAACCGGACGAGTGACGAGCCTGCCGCAGCTGCTGCCGTTCGCCGTTTTCGGCGTCATGTACGCCGTTCGCGCGCGGACGCTCGCGCGGCGCGGGACGCCCGTCCCCTGGTGGCGCGTCTCCTGCTTCGCGCTCTCCCTCGTGCTCCTCGGCGCCGCGACTCTGATGCCGTTCGAGGAGGAGCTCTTCCTCGTCCACATGCTTCAGCACGTCGTCATCGGCGACCTGGCGGCGCTCCTCTTCGTCATCGGGCTCACCGGCCCGCTGCTCCGGCCGCTCCTCGCCGTCAAGACGATCTCGCGCCTCCGGGTGCTCGCCCACCCGCTCGTCGCGCTGCCGCTCTGGACGATCAACCTCTACGTGTGGCACCTGCCGCGCCTGTACGAGGCGGCGCTGCACCACGACGCCCTCCACGCGCTCGAGCACATCCTCTTCTTCACCACCGGCGTGTTGATCTGGGCCGCGGTCGTCGAGGTCGTGCCCGGACCCGAGTGGTTCGGCACGGCCGCGAAGTTCGGCTACGTGCTCGCGGTTCGTCTGATCGGGTCGGTGCTCGCCAACGTCTTCCTCTGGTCCGGGACGGTCATCTACCCGGCCTACGACGACGGCACGCCGCGCTGGGGCATCGGCCCGCTCGAGGACCAGGGGTACGCGGGGACGATCATGTTGATCGAGGGGTCGCTGGTGACGATCGGCGCGCTCGCCTGGCTGTTCCTGAAGCTCGCGGCCGAGGGTGAACTGCGCCAGCGCCTGCTCGAAGAAGGCCTCGACCCCCGTGCGGTTCGGCGCGCCGTGCGGTACGGGCGGGGGAAGGAGCTGGAGGGGACAGGCTGAACTCCTGGCTCACCCTGACATGCGCTCGAGTGGCGTCCACCACGTCGACCTGGTCGTCTCGTCGATCGAGCGCAGCCTGCCGTTCTACCGTGACTTGCTCGGCCCGCTGGGCTGGCATGGACTGTCCGAAGTCGAGGGCGAGCGCGGCGAGACGATCTGGTACCTCTGGGGGCCGGGGAGCTCGGTCGGCTTGCGCGCCGCCCAGTCCGAGACGCCCGACGGCTTCGACCGCTACCGGCTAGGCCTCCACCACGTGGCGTTCGAGGCGTACTCGCGCGGAATGGTCGACGACTGCGCCGCGTGGCTCCGAAACCAGAGCGCCGAGATCGAAAGCGGGCCGGAGGAATACACCTACCAGCCGGGGTATTACGCAGTGTTCTTCTACGACCCGGACGGATTCAAGCTGGAGATCCTCCACATCCCGGGACAAGCAGCCTGAGCGAACCCACCGAAAGGAGCCCGCATGTCCACACTTCCACCTCCTGATCAGCCGACGACGACGACGGGCGCTCGCCGGTACGGCGGTGCCGGCGTCACGGTGGACGTCGCGCGCCTGCCGATCCCCGGCAACGCCGAGTTCGCGCTCTACTTGCTCGCGCTGATCGTCGCCTGGATCGTGGCGTGGGCGTCCAACGTGCTGGATGCCGCGTCGTGGTTCCAGTTCTTCATGTTCACGACCGTCGCCTACCTCCTGTCGCGCGGCGTCGCCAAGGCGAGCCGCGTGCTCGAGCAGTAGCGCTAGACGGCGGCTTTCTCGAACCTGAGCTTCGCGAGTGTCCGGCCCGCGGGAACGCGGGTCGGATACTCCTTCGTGAAGCAGGCGCGGCAGAACTCCGACTCCGGTCGCGCGGTCGCCTGCTGCACGCGCCTCGAGGGAGAGGTGGGCGAGCGAGGTCGCGCCGATCTGGCGGCGCGTCTCCTCGACCGTCTGCCCGGCGGCGACCAGCTGGCGGTCGTCCCCGAAGTCGATCCCGTAGAAGCAGGGCGAGACGATCGGCGGCGAGGACACTCGGACGTGCACCTCGGTCGCGCCCGCCTCGCGGAGGACGGTGACGAGCTGGCGCATCGTCGTTCCGCGGACGATCGAGTCGTCGACGACCACGACGCGCCGGCCGGCGACCTCGTCCAACGGGTTGAACTTCAGCCGGATCCCCTGCTCGCGAAGGCCCTGGTCGGGCTGGATGAACGTGCGTCCGACGTAGCGGTTCTTGATCAACCCCTCGGTGAACGGGATGCCCGACGCGCGTGCGAACCCGATCGCCGCCGGCGTCCCGGAATCGGGCACCGGCATCACGAGGTCGGCTTCGACCGGTGCCTCGCGCGCGAGTGCCTCGCCCATCCGGACCCGCGCCGTGTGAACCTCCACCGAGGCCAGGCGCGAGTCGGGTCGCGCGAGGTAGATGAACTCGAACAGGCAGAGGGCGCGGCGGGCCGGCTCGACGACCTGGTACGACTCGAGCCCGCCGTCGATCGCCACGAGCTCGCCGGGCTCGACTTCTCGCTCGTACTCGGCGCCGACGAGGTCGAGCGCGCAGGACTCCGAGGCGAGCACCCAGTCGTCGTCGAGCCGTCCGAGGACGAGCGGCCGGAAGCCGTGCGGGTCGCGGAACCCGAGCAGCTTGCCCTCGGCCAGCGCGACGACGGTCGATGCGCCTTCGAGCCGCGCGAGCGTGTTGCCGATCGCCTCGGGCAGCGGCGAGGAGTCGTTCGCGATCAGCGCCGCGATCAGCTCGGTGTCGGACGTCGACGTGGGGCGGACGCCCTCCTCAACGAGCTGCTCGCGCAGCTCCTCGGCGTTGGTCAGGTTGCCGTTGTGCCCGAGGGCGACGACCCTCGCGCGCCCGTGGTGGACGAGCGGCTGCGCGTTCGCCCACTGCGTCGAGCCCGTCGTCGAGTAGCGCGTGTGCCCGATCGCGATGTCGCCCTGAAGCCCGCGCAACGTCTGCTCGTTGAACACCTGAGCGACGAGGCCCATGTCCCGCAGGACGGTCAGGCGGCCGCTGTCGGAGACGGCGATCCCAGCAGACTCCTGCCCGCGATGCTGGAGCGCGAACAGGCCGAAGTAGGCGACGCGCGCGACGTCGCGCTCCGGGGCACGGATGCCGAAGACACCGCACATCTAGATGCGTTCCTACCTCCTGGGCGAACGTTGGGCACGTGGTCCCCGGCAAGGACGAAGCGTACGGTGTCCGCATCGGGCACGTCCAGGTCGGCCGCGACTCCGCTCCATTCGGCCATCTCCCGAAGAGCCGTCTCGAGCCCGCCGTCGGAGACGTCGTGAACGAGCGAAAGCCCTGGAGCCGCCCGCCAAACGAGCTCGATCAGCTCCGCCTCGTGGTCGAGCTCAGTTTTCCCAAGTAACACAGTGTTACTTGGCCCTCGAACGACCGAGACGATGTCGCCGGAACGCCAACCTCGAGGCACGGAGCGCACGTCCTCGACGAGGCCGACGCAGCCGACGACCGGGGTCGGCGGGATCGAGCGGCCGTCGGTGTCGTTGTAGAGCGAGACGTTTCCTGAGACGACCGGGATGCCGAGCGCCTCGGCCGCCTGCGAGATCCCCTCGATCGCCTGCTCGAGCTCCCAGGCGATCTCCGGCTTCTCCGGGTTGCCGAAGTTGAGGCAATCGGTGAGCCCGATCGGCTCGCCGCCGACGCAGGCGACATTCCGCGCCGCGTCGAGCACGGCGAGCGCGCCCGCGCGAAATGGATCGCGCTCGCCGACCGGCGGCCCGTCGAGCGAGACGGCCAGGCCGCGGTACGACGGCCGCAGCCGGAGCACCGCCGCGTCGAGGCCGGGGCGGCGGACCGTGCGGGACCCGACCAGCTGGTCGTAGCGCTCGTAGATCCACTCGCGGCTGCGGAGGTTGGGCTCGAGCGGGGGCGACGCAGGCCTGGTCTCCTTCGGCCGCGTCGGCACGGCGTAGCGCGGACACTCGTCGGTCAGCAGCCGCGGCGGGAATCTCGCCGACGAGCTCACCGTCGTGGAAGGCGCGCAGCTCGCCGGTGTCCGTGACCTCGCCGATCACCGACCAGGCCAGCTCCCACTTGTCGCAGATCGCTCCGACGTCCTCGGGGCGGGCCGTGATCGCGACCATGCGCTCCTGGCTCTCGGAGATCATGATCTCCCAGGGCTCGAGGTCGTCCTCGCGGAGCGGCACCGGTCGAGCTCCACGTCGACACCCGCGCCGTCGCGCGCCAGCTCGGCGAGCGCTGAAGCGAGGCCCGCAGCGCCGCAGTCCTGGAGCGAGTCGACGAGGCCGAGCTCGACGAGCTCCTGGCTGGCCTCGATCAGCTTCTTGCCGGTGAACGGGTCGCCGATCTGCACCGTCGGCCGCTTGTCGGGATCCTCCTCACCGAGCTCCTGGCTCGCGAGCACGCTGGCGCCGCCGATCCCGTCGCGGCCCGTCGTCGCGCCGTAGAGGACGATGGCGTGGCCCGGCACAGTCGCCTTCGCGCGCACGACCCGCTCGGTCGGCAGCAGCCCGACGCACATCGCGTTCACGAGGCAGTTGCCGCGGTACGCCTCGTCGAAGACCGCCTCGCCGCCGACGGTCGGCACGCCGACCGAGTTCCCGTAGTGGGAAATACCTGCGACCGCGCGCTCGAACGAGATGTCCGGTTCCGCGAAGCGGAGCCCGTCGAGCAGCGCGATCGGACGGGCGCCCATCGCGATCACGTCGCGGAGGATCCCGCCGACGCCGGTCGCGGCGCCTTGGAACGGCTCGACCGCCGACGGGTGGTTGTGGCTCTCGACCTTGAACGCGACCGCCTGGCCGTCGCCGAGGTCGAGCACGCCGGCGTTCTCGCCAGGGCCCTGGAGCACCCGCTCGCCGCGCGTCGGCAGTCGTCGCAGCAGCAGCGCCGAGTGCTTGTAGCCGCAGTGCTCCGACCAGAGCAGCGAGAAGACCGCGAGCTCGAAGTGGTTCGGGTCGCGGTCGAGCAATTCGCAGATACGGTCGAACTCCTCGTCCGTGAGGCCGAGTGCACGATGGAGCGGCTGTTCGACGACCCGCGTCAGGTAACTGAGAATAGCCGCCGACGCGGACGCGTTACTTTGAAGAGATGCCGCGCGGCTACGTCACGCCTCTGCTGCTGCTCGCAGCGATCTGGGGATCCTCGTTCATGTTCATCGAGATCGCCATCGACGACCTGTCGCCGGCGGCCACGATGACCGGGAGGCTCCTCTTCGCGTCGGCCGCGCTCGGCGGGATTCTGATCGCGCGTCGCGGTTTCGCCCAGGCCGTTCAGCTGCGTCCGCGACTTCGGGAAGGCGGGCTTCGTCCTCGGCGTCATCAGCACCGCGCTGCCGTTCTGGCTGATCGCCTGGGGCCAGACGCGGATCGACTCCGGCATCGCGGCGATCGCCAACGCGTCGATGCCGATCTTCGTCGCCCTGATCGCGATCCGGTTCGCACGACACGAGCGCGTCACCGGGCTGCGCGCCTTCGGGATGATCGTCGGCCTCGTCGGAGTGGGCGTCCTCGTCGGCGTCGACCCCCAGGGTGGCTGGGCCGGCGTCGTCGGCACGCTGGCCGTCGTCCTCGCCTCGATCTCGTACGCGGCCGGGTCGCTCTACAGCCAGCACAAGCTCGGCGACTCGTCCGGTCTCCTCGTCTCCACCGCCTCGGCCTTCTGGGGGCTCGTGGTCATCCTCCCGTTCGGGATCGCGCAGGGCCCGTCACAGCTGCCCGGTTGGGAGGCCGTGGCCGCGGTGGCGACGCTCGGCCTGCTCGGCACGGCCGTCGGCCTGCTCCTGTACCTGAGCTTGATCGAGCGCCACGGCTCCTCGAAGGGAAGCCTCGTCGTCTACCTGCTCCCGCCGACAGCACTCGTCTACGGCGCCGTCTTCCTCGATGAGCCGATCCGCGTGACCGCCATCGCGGGGCTCGCTCTCATCCTCGCCGGGGTCGCGCTCGCCTCCGGTCTGGTGCGCCCGATCAGGCGGCGCCAGCCGGTTCCCGCACCGACGCCGTGAACGTCGTCGACGGCGACGGGCTTCGGCTTCGCCGTGCGGACGACCCGGACGCCGACTTCATCGTCGGCCTCCTGACGGACGACGACGTCGAGCCGTTCCTTGCCGCCTCCCGTCCGCGAGATCGCGAGGGCGTCCTCGAGGAGATCCGCGCGTCGCAGGCCGAGCCGCAGGATTCCGGCGTCTTCGTGATCGAGGTCCCCGGTGACGGCGGCTGGGCGCGTGCCGGGGTGATGCAGTTCTGGCTCTCGAACCGCCGCAGCCGGATCGCGCAGCTGGCTGGGCTCGCGGTCCATCCGGACTTCCGCGGGCGGCGCCTCGCCGACGACGCGGCCCGGCTCTTCCAGCGCCATCTGATCTTCGAGCTCGACTTCCATCGCCTGCAGCTCGAGATCTACGGCTTCAACGAGCGCGCGATCCGCCACGCGGAGCGCTCGGGCTTCGTCCGAGAGGGGGTGAAGCGCAGGGCCTACCGGCGCCGCGGGGAGTGGGTCGACGGTGTTTTGTTTGGCCTGGTCAGGGAAGATCTCGAGCCATGAAGCTCGCAGTCGCGAGTTTGCTGGCCGCGTTCATTGCGGCCCCGCTCGCCGCGCAAGCCGCTCAGGCGCCGGCCAGGTTCGCGGTCACGCTCCAGGGGACGGTCCTCGACGACGTGACCTACGACCACACAGCGGTCGCTACGGCTGAGGACTGCACGTCGAGCCGCACCGGGAGCGGTGGGCGTCAGCTCGTGGTCCGGAGCCTCAGGCCGACGACGATCGAGGTCAGCCGCGTAGCGGCTGACGGCGCGTCGAGCATCGTCTACCGTCCGTCTCGGCTCGTTGCGCTGCGAGTCGCGGCGACGAGACTTCCCGGCGCGTACTCCGAGCTTCGGCGCTGCCGCTTCCTGCCGCCGGAGAGGCTGAGCGGGACGTGTCAACGAGCGCCGGGGTCGGTTCGGCGCCTGCGCGCCGTCTTCCGGAGCGGGCGGAACGCGATCCTGTTCCGCCGTCCGGCGACGACTCAGAGCGACCTGACGGCCTGCGGGCTCGACCGGACGCTGCCCGGCGGCTGGCTCCACCTCGTCCGCGGCCGGATCGACCAGAACGCGCTCCTGGGCGGCAGGTCACGGCGCGTGTTCGGGCGCGCCGGGGGAACGCGCGAGGTCGCCTTGGCGAGCAACCCCACGCTGAAGGTCACTCGGCAAACGACGGTTCGCTGGACGCTGACGTTCCAGCGTCTTGGTTAGTCACGCACGAGGAGCGAACCGAAGGACAGCGCGGTCGAGCCGGGCCCAGCTCGGATCGATGCCACGCGACCGATTGGGCGGGAACCACGCGACCAGGAGGTTTCGCTGGTAGACCGTCACGGCGATCCAGCCGCCGGCGCGGTCGGACACCCAGTGGATCCCACGGCGGTCGGGGGCGACTCCGTGCGTGAAGACGCGGCGCATCCGCTCGAGCTTGCGGGCGTTCAGGACGAAGAGCTGGAAGGTGCCGAACCGCCGCGTGCGATACGGCGTCGTCCGCAGGGCCAGCGCATCCGGCGTCGAGGCCGCGTGGAACGTGGCGAGTCGAACGCCGGTCTGCGCGAAGAACGCGGTCTTCGCCTGCGGGACGGAGAAGGTGCGCGTCGTCGCCGAGCTCGCGAGCGGCACGGCCAGAAGGGCCGCGACGAAGCAGGCGGCAAGCCTCATCGCACGACCTCAGCGAGTCGAGGCCGGCTCGCCCTCGGTGACGACGTCGCTGAACTCGCCGGTCGCCTCATCCTTGACGATCAGCTTGAGCCGGCCGTCGGGCATCTGCTCCTGCTTGATCAGCGTCTTGCCGTCCCACTCCCGCCGCGCGGGTGCGATGCGCTTGACCTCGCCGCCGCGCCAGTCATCGAGCTGCACGGGCTCCCAACGCCGCGACTCGGCGGAGCGGTAACAGGCGTCCATCACCGCGTTCACCACGTAGCCGTCGTAGAACGTCTCCATCGGCTCTCGCTCGTCGTCCATCGCGTCGAACATGTCCGCGAACATGTCGACGTAGCCGAGCTCGGCCACCTCGTCCCCGACGGGGAAGATCCAGCCGCTCGTCGCCTCCGCCTTCTCCGCCACGTAGCCGCCGCCCTCGCCCGAGGAGAACATCTCGAACCCGGTGCGCAGGAAGTGG
Organism: uncultured Actinomycetes bacterium; assembly: GCA_963764595.1. GTDB lineage: Bacteria > Actinomycetota > Thermoleophilia > Gaiellales > Gaiellaceae > JACDAN01. The sequence continues at coordinate 26,359 of CAVXTG010000004.1, forward strand.
TTCGTCCAGATCGTCCCCTCGGTGCCCGCCACCTCGTCGCGGAGGTCCATGCCGCCGCGGAACGTCCAGGAGACTTCGAACTGCCCGATCGCCCCGCTCTCGAACCGGATCAGCGCGATGGCGTTGTCCTCGGCCTCGATCGGGTGGACGAGCGTGTCGAGCCAGCACATCACCTCGACGGGTCGGTTCTCCTTGCCGACGAAGTTGCGGATGATCTCCGTGCAGTGGCAGCCGAGGTCGACGATCGCTCCGCCCCCGGCCTGCTCCGCGTCCCAGAACCAGGCGCTGTGGGGGCCGGGGTGCGTCTCGCGTGACCGCGCCCAGGTGACGTCTCCGATCTGCCCCGCCTGAACCGCCTTCACGGCCTTCAGCGTCTTCGGCGTGTAGACGAGATCCTCGAGGTAGCCGGCGAAGATCTCGGCGCGCTCGACCGTGTCGAGGATCCGCTTCGCCTCCTCGGCGTTGCGGGCCAGCGGCTTGGTGCAGAGGACGGCCTTCTTGTGCCGCGCGCAGAGCTCGACCGCCTGCTCGTGCAGGTGGTTCGGGAGCCCGATCACGACCGTGTCCGTGTCCGGGTCGGCGACGGCCTCCTCGAGCTCGGTCGTGAAGCGGGGAATGTCGAGCTGCCGGGCGAACTCCTCAGCGCGTTCCCGGGAGCGCGAATAGACGACTTCGACGCGGTCTCGATTCCGCTTGCCGTGAAGGGTCTGGACGTAGAAGAGCCCGATCAGCCCGGTACCGAGCATCGTCACACGATGAGCGCTCACGGCCTCGCCTCCTCCGGCTTGACGGCGTTCCGGACGCTCAGTAGCGTCCGCGCTTGTCTAAACGTCTATACAGGTTGATGCCGGCGCACTCTACTCCGATCACGCCTCGCGGACCGGGCGGCCGTTTCCTCGACGCGGCGAGCGCGCTACTGCGCCGGATCGAGGAGACGCAGGCCGACGCGCTCGCGGAGGCGAGCCGGCTGTGCGCGGAGGCGATCGGAGCCGGACGGCTCGTCCATCTCTTCGGCTCGGGCCACTCGCGCATCCCCGTCGAGGAGATGTTTCCGCGCTACGGGTCCTACCCGGGCTTCAACCCGATCGTGGAGCTCTCGATGACGTTCCACACGCAGGTCGTCGGCGCCAACGGCCAGCGACAGGCGATGTTCATCGAGCGCGTCGAGGGGCTGGCCGAGACGATCCTCGCCAACTTCGAGCTCGAGCCGCCGGACGTGATGATCGTCTTCAGCGTCGGCGGCCTCACCGCCGTCCCGATCGAGATGGCGCAGGGGGCGCGTCGCCGCGGTCTCCCCGTGGTCGCCGTCACCTCGGTGGAGCATTCGCTGCGGGCGTCGCCGAGCCACTCCTCGGGGACACGCCTGCTCGATCACGCCGATGTGGTCGTCGATCTGTGCACGCCGCCGGGCGATGCCCTGGTCGATGTCGAGGGCCTCGAGACGCCCGTCGCGCCCGGCTCCACGATCGCGGCGGTGGCGATCGCGAACGAGATCAAGTCGCAGACCGCAGCGCTGCTCGCCGAGCGCGGCGCGCTGCCGCCGGTCCTGACGAGCGCAGCGCTCGTCGGGCCAGTGCGCTCGCGAGAACTGTTCGACGAGGCCTACGCCGAGCACGCGCGTCGGCTCGCAGCCGTGCTGGCCGGCCGCTAGCGAATCACTCGCGCCCGGACGCGCCGGAACGAGACGCGGGAACCGGGGTCGTGATTCTGGAGCCCCACGTAGCCGACCCCTGCGCGCATGCCGCGGAGCTGCGTCACACGCGCACCGTTCAGGAACACGGTGTACTGCTGGCCGACGACGCGGATGTGGAAGCGATTCCACCGCCCCGCCGGCCGGGAGGTGAGCCGGGTTGCCGGCGCGTGGTCGTAGATCGACCCGGTCTGGTGGGTCAGGCCGCGCGGGTCGCAGTCGTCGATCTGAACCTCGTAGTCCGCCGCTGATCGCATCGGCCGGCGAGCGCGGTCTGGTCGGAAACCGGACAAAGACGCCCGAGTTGTCGCACAGCTCGGCGACGCGCCAATCGACTTGGAGCTCGAAGTCGCGGAAGCGACGCTTCGTGTACCAGAGGAGTCCTAGTCCGCCGGACGAGACGAGCGCTCCGCGCTGGACGCGGAACCGACCCGGCCCGGTCATCGCCCAGCCGGCCTTCGAGCGGCCGTCGAAGAGCACGACCCAGTCCGGGGTGGATTGCCTCGAGCTCGCGCCTCGGCCGCCGCCCCGGCGGCCGCTGCCGGCAGGCAAAGCGCGAGTACGAGCAGGACGACCGGTCTCACCATCCGGCCCCGACCAAAGGGGGCGGAGTGGAGGGTAGCGCGGCCTCCTACCGTGCGCGCGACGCTGAGGGAGTCGAGTCGTCGGCCAGTTACTTGCGCTGGTCGACGAGGTATTCAAGCCGCGCCTGCCGGGTTGCAAGCTGGCCGCGTTGCGCTCGTCCGCGGCCGGCGGTGGCGGCATCGGGGAGGTTGCGTTGTCGCGCTCGACGAAGTAGTGATGCTCGTCAGGTCTCGAGCCCGTTGAAGAGCTCCGAGCGGCACGTTAACGTCGCCCGGGTCGACGATCTGACCAACCAGAACCTCGCTCGGCTGGCCGACGTCGGTCCGCACGCGTCCTTCGCGTGGAACAGCCGGAAGCGCCACCTGCTGCTCCTTCACGTGGAAGAGCCGGGTCAAGTGCGAACAGCTCTTCCTGACGTACTCGGGGTCGCACCTCGGGCCGCCGGTGCCCCGACTACCCAGGCGATGTCGAGCTGGAAGCAGACAAGCGTCGGATCGGTCTCCTCCAGCAGCACGTCGTAAACCGCGTTCCGTTTCGACCGTGAAGTCCGGCGGAGTGGTTGTGGTGGTAGAACTTGAAGCCGTGCGAGCGGGCTTGCCGCGGCACCGAACGTGTTGTAGACTACTCCGCAGCGCCTGGTAGCCGTCGACGGTCGCGGCGTTCCCGCCGGGAAGAGCTGATCGGCTCGCTCGCCGTCCCATGTAGCGGAGGCCGAGCGCCTCGGCGTCGGCCAGCACCTGCTCGAGGTTGTCGCGGAACTGCGTCGCGCCGATATGGCTCCCGATGCCCTTCAGCCGGTAGCGCCGGAGCAGGGCCCTACGTGCTCGACGCTCGTATGGTTGCCGGCGAGGGCATCGGGGCTCGGGACGTTCGTATCGGGCCCGAGTACGCCCGCCGAACTCGACCTCGTTGTAGCCGATCGTCCGACAGCATCTCGAAGACCTGGCAGGTCGAAGCCCGAGCGGCGATCTGGTCTCGAAGCGTGAAGAGCTGAACGCCGAGGCGGCTCCTCGGGAGCAGGCGATCCCGGCGTCGGCGGGCCGTCCCGGTCGCCGGTTGTGCGCGAGCGCACCCGGCGTCCAGGGCGTCAACGCGGCGCCGGCGGCCGCTCCGGCCCCGGCACCGATGAAGCGCCTTCTGTTGAGCTTGCGTTTGTTCTCCATCTCTCCCTCCCTCGAGATCAGCGGGTTTAGTCCGCACGGCACGACGGGGAGGGCGTCGCAGCATGGGTGCGGCGACCCTAGGCCATCTTCTGTCGTCATGCAAGCGAAGTCCGTGTGAGACGAACCTAAGTTGGTGTATGTTTGAGCAGAAGTGACTGCGGATCGGGCTCCGGCCTCGACTGGGTTGGTGGCGAGGAAGCTGTCTGCGGCGGCTGAAGATCGCCTCGCCGGGCTCGTGACCGTGCTCGACTTCGTCCGGACGCACGGCTCGACGACGCGACCGACGCTCGTTCGCGCGACCGGCCTGAGCCGGGCGGTTGTGACGCAGCGGGTCGCCGAGCTGCTGAACTACGGTCTGCTCGTCGAGGGTGGTGAGCTCGGCCCGTCAACAGGGGGCCGCGCGCCCCGGCTCCTCCGCTTCCGGGCGGACGCCGGTCACCTGCTCGTCGCGGATCTCGGGGCGACGAGCGTCGATGTGGCGCTTGCCGACCTCTCCGGCTCGATTCTTGCCCACGTCCAGGAGCCGTGTGACATCGCGGCCGGGCCTGAGGCCGTCCTCACCCGCGTCGAGGAGCTGTTCGTCCGCAGTCTCATGAGCGGCGAGCCGCGGCCGGGCTCTCTTTGGGGTATCGGAATCGGCGTTCCGGGGCCGGTCGAGTTCGACTCGGGCCGGCCCGTCGCTCCGCCGATCATGCCGGGGTGGGATCGCTACGCGGTGCGGGAGCGGTTCGCGCGCTACCACGTCCCGGTGTGGGTCGACAACGACGTGAACGTCATGGCGCTGGGCGAGCGTCGCGCCGGAATCGCCAAAGGCCACGACAACGTCGTCTTCATCAAGATCGGGACGGGCATCGGAGCCGGGATCATCGTGAACGGGAGGCTGCATCGCGGGGCTCAGGGCTGTGCGGGCGACGTCGGGCACATGCAGGTGACCGACGACCCGACGGTCGTTTGCCGCTGCGGGAACGTCGGCTGTCTCGAGGCGCTGGCCGGGGGAGGAGCGCTCGGACGGGACGGCGAGGCGGCCGCACGCGAGGGGCGGAGCCGCTTTCTCGCCGCGGTCGTCGACGAGAAAGGATCGGTCGAGGCCAGCGACGTCGCGCGCGGGGCGACCCACGGTGACCCGGCGTGCGTCGAGCTGCTCACGAACGCCGGGAGGCTCGTCGGGCACATGCTCGCGAGCGTCGTTAACTTCTTCAACCCCTCGCTCGTCGTAATCGGGGGCGGTGTGGCAGGGGCAGGCGATCAACTACTCGCAACGATCCGCGAGACGGTCTACCGTCGCTCGCTGCCGCTGGCGACGCGTGAGCTCATGGTCAAGAGCTCTGCGCTCGGTGACCGAGCGGGTGTCGTCGGTGCGGCGGCGATCGTGACCGACGAGCTGTTCAGTCCGAGCCACCTGACGCAGTGGCTCGGAGTCGGGACGCCGAACGGCGGCCACGTCGTGGCGGCGCCACACTAATGCCGCGTCGTACGAAAAGCTTGCATCCGGGCGGCAAATGGGTGTTAGCTAGTTCGATGTTCTGCGCAATCTGCGCAAATCGAGAAGGAGGAGAAGCATGAGAGCTCGCGTTTTTGGCGGGCCAAGGGGTCGAATAGCGGGTGCCTTCACGGCGCTCGTTGTGTTGGGCTTGATCGTTACGGCGTTCGCCGCGACGGGTCAGGCAAAGACGACCGCACCTGCGAGTTACACGATCGGTGTCTCCAATACGTTGGTCGGCAACGGCTGGCGCGAGGGGATGATCTGCTCGATCAAGGCGCAGGCGTTGAAGAGCGGTCAGGTGTCGTCGCTGCGGATTGCCCACCGGCAGACGGACACCGCCGGCCAGATCGCGGACATCCGCACGATGATCTCGGCCGGTGTCAACGCAATCATCATCAACCCGTCCAATGCGAACGCGCTGAAGCCGATCGCAGCTCAGGCACGGGCTCGCGGCATCACGGTCGTGTTCATCGATCAGTACGTGAACGCCCCGGGCGTGTACAACGCCACGAACGACCAGGTCGCCTACGGACGGGTCGGCGCCGAGTGGCTGTTCAGGAGGATCGGTGGCCGCGGCAACGTGGTCGAGATGCGGGGCATCGCCGGCGTGCCGGCCGACACCGATCGGCACAAGGGCTTCCTGCAGGCGAAGCGCAAGTACCCGAACATCAGGGTCGTGAGGTCGGTCTTCACCGGCTGGCAGTTCGCCCCCGGTGGGAAGCAGATGCTCGACATCCTGAACTCGGGCACGCGGGTCAACGGCGTCTGGACCTCCGGTATCGACTACACGGTGGTCAACGCCTTCAGGACCGCGCGGAAGCCGTACGTCCCGATCGTCGGGGCGGACAACTTCGGCTTCATCCGCCAGGTCAAGGGCCGCTATCCGGGCCTGCGTGGCGCGGCCGTCACGAACCCGTCGTCGATCGGCGGCGTCGGTGTGACGGTGGCGCTGCGGGCGCTCAACAAGCAGTCCGTGCCGAGGTGGGTCAAGCTGAAGCCGGACATTTGGACGTGGCCTGCCGACAGGGCCAAGATCAACAAGTTCGCCGCGCCGGGCGCCGCGGCGGATGCGAGCGCACAGCTCCAGATCGCGCCGTGGACGACCTACAGCCTGGCGCAGTACCAGGCGTGCAAGGGGCCCTAGCCCGCGCTCGCAACTCACGGAGGGGGCGGCGTGCCGCCCCCTCCGTCTCGTTCTGATGCCGTGAGCGACCAGGCGACGCCGCTCCTCGAAGCACGCGGAGTCGCGAAGCACTTCGGGCCGGTGGTCGCGCTTCGCTCCGCCGATCTGTCCGTCTCCGCGGGCGAGGTGCACGCGCTCCTGGGAGCGAACGGCGCCGGCAAGAGCACGCTCGTGAAGTGCCTCACCGGCGTGACCCGGCCGGACGCCGGCACGATCTCGGTGGCGGGCCGGGACGACGCGCGCCCGCTCGCCGATGCACGCCGCACGGCTTGGGCTCTCGCCGGTCTTCCAGGATCCGGCGTTCGTGCCCGACCTCACGGTCGCTCAGAACCTTCGCCTGACCGGGTCGTCCGCCGACGCGGTCGGCTCCCAGCTCGCCGCGATGGACCTCAAGGTCAGTTTCCGCGAGCTCGTCGGAGACCTGCCCCTGCCGATCCTTCGCATGCTCGACCTGGCGCGCGCGCTGACGCACGACCCGCAGCTGCTGATCCTGGACGAGATCACGGCGGCCCTGCCGTCAGATCTTGCGGGCGCGTCTTCGACGTCATGCGCGAGCGCGCGAGAGCGGTCGATCCGTGCTCTTCATCACGCACCGCCTCGCCGAGGTGATCGCGACATGCGATCGAGCGACGATCCTGCGCGACGGGCAGCGACGTGGGCACGATGGTTCCGCAGGAAGGCGGAGAGGCGCGGATCGTCGAGATCATGCTCGGGCCGGAGGCGGCCCGCGCCGAAGCGAAGGCCGCCGAGGTCGACGAGGCCGAGCTGCCTGCCGCCCGCGGCTGGAGAGGAGGCACCCGAGGCGGCTGCGGTGCTCGAGGTGGACGACCTCCGCGTCGGCGGCGTGCAGGGGATCTCGCTCACGCTCCGGGCCGGAGAGGTGCTCGGCCTGGCCGCGCTCGAGGGCCAGGGGCAGGACGAGCTCTTCGAAGCACTCGCGGGTCAGCGAAAGCTCGAGGGCGGCGAGCTCCGAGTGGGTGGAAAGGCCTTTCGCCCGCGCCACCCGTACGACGCCATCCGCCGGAAGGTCGTGCTCGTGCCGCCGGACCGGCTGCTCGCGCTCCTGCCGCAGCGATCAGTCCGCGAGAACGTCGCTGCGCCGCTCTACAACTCACCGCTCCGTTGGGGCCCCATCAACATGCGTGGCGAAGGCAGGCGCGTGCAGAAAGCCGTCGACGCGCTTCAGATCGACATGCGCGCCGCCCGGCAGGTCAGGCGCCTGTCCGGCGGCAACCAGCAGAAGGTGACGATCGCCCGCTGGCTCGCCTCGGGCTTCGCCGCGCTGCTCTGCAACGACCCGACACGAGGAATCGACGTGGGCACGAAGCGCCAGGTGTACGCCCTGCTGCGCGAGCTGGCAGCGGACGGTGCCGCGATCCTCTTCTTCAGCTCCGAGCTCGCCGAGTTTCCGCTCGTCTGCGACCGGGTGCTGACGATCTACGGCGGCCGCGTCACGGCCGAGCTGGCGGGCGCCGCGGCGGACGAGGCCACGCTCCTCCAGGCGATGCACGGACTCGAGCTCGACGAGACCGCCGCGTGACCACGGCGCCCGCCACCGTCACGGAGCTGGAATTTCGCGGCGCCGCCCCGTGGCGCCGTGCCCTTCGCCTGCACGGCTGGACGATCGCGGTCTGGCTCGTGCTCCTCGCCATGGTTCCGTACTGGCGCTCCCTGTCCCAGCAGGACTTCAAGTTCGACGTCCAGGCGCTCGCCATCGACGCGCTGCCGCTCTGCTTCGCTGCGATGGCGCAGGCCGTCGTCGTCATCTCCGGAGGCATCGACCTCTCGATCGGCTCGCTGATGGCTGTCGTCAACGTGCTCTCGGCGCGCGAGATGGTCGACATGAGCTTCCGTCAGGCACTCGCGTTCTCCGTCCTCCTGATCGTGCTGACGGCGCTCGCGAGCGGGTTCACCGGCGCGATCATCACCCTGACCCGCATCCCCGACATCGTCGTGACGCTCGGGATGCTCTTCGTCTGGCAGGGCGTCGCGCTCTGGATCATGGAGATCCCCGGCGGAGGCGTCCCGCTTTCCTACTCGGACCTGGCGATCGGCGACCTCGGCTCGACCGGGATTCCGAACGGGGCGATAGCCGTCTTCGCCGCGCTCCTGCTCGTGTGGGTGCCGCTGCGCTGGCTTCGCCCGGGCCTCGCCATCTACGCGGTCGGCTCGAACCGCAACTCCGCTTACCTGAGCGGCATCGGCGTCACCCGGACACGCATCGGCGCCTACATGCTCGCCGGCATCTTCACGGGCCTGGGCGGCCTCGCGCTCTCGGCGTCCTCCGGGATCGGCGACCCGAACTCAGGCACGACCTACACGCTGAACAGCGTCGCCGCCGTCGTGCTCGGTGGGGTCTCGCTGCTGGGCGGCGTCGGCGGCCTCGTCGGCGTGATCGCCGCCGCCTACGTGCTCACGCTCTCGAAGATCATCCTCTTGCTGCGCGGCACGGATCCCAACTACGCGAACGTCTACCAGGGCGTGTTGATCATCCTCGTCGTCATCATCGGCGGGTTGCTGACGAGGAAGACGCGGTCGTGACCGCCGTCCCCGAGGCACTCGATCGCGAGAACCGGCTGCGAACCGTCCAGCGGTTTCTCGTGGACAACCCCGTCATCGTCCTCGTCGGCGTCCTCGTGCTCCTGTTCGTGCTCACGGACCTCGTCAACCGCAACGAGACCGGAGAGCCGTTCATCACCTGGAACCAGCTCTCGACGACGTTCCTCGTCGCCGCCCCGCTCGGCATGATCGCCGCCGGCCAGACGCTCGTGATGCTCACCGGCGGCGTCGACCTCTCCGTCTCGTTCACGGCAACCGCAGCCGCCTTCGCGATGTCCTGGCAAGCGAACAACGGGACCGTCGAGGGAATCCTCGCCGCGGCTCGTTGTGGGTCTCGGGATCGGCCTCGCCAACGGCATCGGCGTCGGCATCTTCAAGGTCAACCCGCTGATCATGACCCTCGGCACTTCCTCGGTTGTTTTCGGGCTGCTGTCGATCTACGCCGGGCGTGCGTTCGAGAAAGTCGTGCCCGACTTCGTGGCGACCCTCGGCTCGGACCGGTTCTTCGACTACCTGCCGGCCAACCTGATCTTCTGGATCGTGATCGCTGCAGTCCTGATCCTCGGGCTGCGCTACACGGGGTACGGCCGGATGCTGTACGCGGTCGGTGACAACGAGGTCGCGGCGAGGCTCGCCGGCGTGCGCGTCTGGCAGGTGCTCGTCGTCGCCTACGCGCTCTGCGGCCTCTTCAGCGCCTTCGGCGGCTTGCTGCTCGTCGGCTTTACGAACAATCCCGACCTCGGGCTGGCGAGCCCATACCTGCTCCAGTCGGTCGCAGCCGTCGTGATCGGCGGCACGTCGATCTTCGGCGGCTGGGGGAGCTACAGCGGCACGATCGTCGGCGTGCTGATCCTGACCGTGCTCGGGTCGCTGCTGACGCTGCTCAACGCCGAGGAGTGGCAGCGCCAGGTGATCTACGGCGGGATCATCATCGTGCTGACTGCGATCTACGCCCGCGTTTCCGGCGCGGAGTGACCCTCGAGGTGCTGACGGTCGGCCGCGTCTCGGTCGACCTCTACCCCGAGCAGATCGGCGTCCCTTTGGCCGAGGTCCGGACCTTTCGCAAGATGCTCGGCGGCAGCCCGACGAACGTTGCGGTTGCGTCGGCGCGGCTCGGCCGGCGGGCCGCCGTCGTGACGAAGGTCGGCGACGATCCATTCGGCGACTACGTGCGGCGCGCGCTCACCGGGTTCGGCGTCGACGCGTCGTTCGTCGGCACGCATCCGACCCTGCGGACGCCGCTCGCCTTCTGCGAGGTCTTTCCGCCCGATCGCTTTCCGCTGCTCTTCTACCGAGAGCCGAAGGCGCCGGATCTCGAGCTCGAAGCAGGCGATCTCGGGGAGGCGGCGTCGAGCGCGTCGCTGCTGTGGACCACCGGCACGGGGCTCTCGGCGGAGCCGAGCCGGTCGACGACGCTCGCGGCGCTCCGGGGGCGTGGTCGTCGGCCGTTCGCCGTCCACGACCTCGACTATCGAGCCGTCTTCTGGCCGTCGCCGGAGGAAGCGGCGGCGGTGGAACCGGGAGGCTTTGGCGGACGCGACCGTGGTCGTCGGCAACACCGAGGAGGTGGCGGTGATCCTCGGTGAGGAGCTCGACGCGGGTCTGGCGGCGCGGGCGCTGCTCGAGCTCGGTCCCGACCTCGCCGTCGTCAAGCGCGGCGAGAGCGGTGCGCTGGCTGCGACGCGGGAGGAGGCGGTGGTTGTGCCGCCGGTCGAGATCGAGGTCGTGAACGGGCTCGGCGCGGGGGACGCGTTCGGGGGCGCGCTGTGCCACGGACTGCTCGCCGGGTGGTCCCTGGAGCGGACGCTCGCCTTCGCCAACGCGGCCGGAGCGCTCGTGGCCTCACGGCTCGGCTGCGCCGACGACATGCCGACGGCGGCCGAGGTGGAGGAGCTCCTCTGCGCGGCCTGACCAAGCTTGCGCCGGGTGCCGGGAACGTTGCGCTGGCCGAGCGGCCGGAGCCCGCCGCGCCTCCGGGCCACGTCGTGCTCGAGGTGGTCGGCGCCGGGATCTGCGGGACCGATCTCCACATCGTCGACGGCGAGTACGAGACGGTCACGCCGGTGACGATTGGTCACGAGGTGTCGGGCGTCGTCGTCGGGCTCGGCGATGGGGTGGAGGACTCCTGGCTCGGCGCGCGCGTGGCGAGCGAGACGTACTTCTCGACGTGCGGCGGGTGTGAGTACTGCCGTGCCGGGCGCACGAACCTCTGCCCTGAACGGCGTTCGATCGGCACCCACGTGGACGGCGCGTTCGCGCCCCGCGTGGTCGTTCCGAGCACGAACCTGCATCGTCTCCCGGATTGGCTGGACGCTCACGCGGCGGCGCTCATCGAGCCACTCGCCTGCGTGTGCCACTCGGTCCTCGAGCCCGAGCCTGCGGTGCAGAACGGCGACGACGTGCTCGTGACGGGGCCCGGGCCGGTGGGGCTGCTCGCCGCGCAGGTCGCGCGCGCGGCGGGTGGCAACGTGCACGTGCGAGGCACGCCTCGCGACGACCGGCGCCTCGCTGCTGCGCGCGAGCCTCGGCTTCGCGACGAGCACGACCGAGGACACGCCGGTCGACGCCGACGTCGTGATCGAGTGCTCGGGCAGTGAAGCGGGGATCGCCCAGAGCCTCGGCGCCGCGCGGCGGGGCGGGCGCTATGTCCAGATCGGCCTGGCGGGGAAGCCGGTCGCGCTTCCTTTCGACCTCGTCTGCTTCCACGAGCTCACGCTCACCTCCGGCTTCGCCAGCACGCCTACCTCTTGGCGAAGGGCATTGGAGCTGGTCGGGCGACCGGCGAGTCGAGCTCGAGCCGCTCGTCACGGAGGTCGTGCCGCTCGCCGAGTGGGAGCGAGCGTTCGCGGCCACGCGCGCAGCCGAAGGGATCAAGTTCGTCCTCGACCCGCGCTAACGGCCAGGTCCAGGGGCCAGGCCCCTAGACGTGGCCAAAGCCGCCGCGTCGGCCCTGAGCCCGTCGGCGACGAACTCGACAAAGCGCAGCGCCGCTCGGCGAGGTGCGTGACCGAACTGTCCCAGGACCCAGTCGGCCGCGAGAAACGGCGGCGGCGGAACGTAGCCCGCGGTCGCTCGGTAACTGCTCCACTGCCAGCGACCCGGCTGCCGGCAAATCCCGGCGCGGACCGGATTGAGCACGACGTAGCGGCACGACTCGAGGAGGTGGGACTCACGCTCGATCACCTCCGCCGAGTACCGGCTTTGGAACAGATGCCCGACATGGTCGTGCCGCCGGTTGAAGTAGTTCGCGTAGGCGCTATTGAGTCGGTGCATCCCGACAGCGAGGTTGGCCTCTGGCGTTTGGATCAGTAGATGGAAGTGATTCGTCATCAGGCAGTAGGCGGGGCACACCCAGTCGAGGTCGAGCACCACTACTTCCAGTTCGGCGAGGATCACTCGTCGGTCGAGATCGTCGAGAAAAATGTCCCGTCCTTCCGTGCCGCGGGATGTCAGGTGGTAGATCGCTCCTGGCGCTTGAAAGCGATGACGGCGAGGCATGAGTCGACGCTAGCCAGCTCGGGAGCCGAAATGGGCCGTTGGGAGGAATCCGACGCAGTTCAGCGACGGAATTGTCTCGCCTTCCGTCCGCAGCGGACACGTCCAGGGGCCAGGCCCCTGGACCCGGCCCGGCTAGACGATGTAGGGGCGGAGGACGTCCCGTGCGAGGAGGAAGCCGCGCTTGACGAGCTCCTCGTCGCCCTCGAACCGCCGGTCCTCGTGCTCGATCGAGACGACGTGGTCGTAGCCGACGGCGTAGAGCGCCGCCAGGAAGCGATCCCAGCGGACCTCGCCGAGCCCGGGCAGCCGCGGCACTTGCCAGCCGATTCCGCTCGAGAACGTTCCATGGCGATAGAGGCCGTCGCGGCGCACCTCGAGATCCTTGGCGTGCGCGTGGAAGATCCGGTCCGCGTAGTCGTAGACCGCCCGCTCGTAGTCGATCATCAGCCACACGAGGTGCGACGGATCGAGGTTCAACCCGAAGTTGTCCGCGGGGACGGCTGAGAACATCTCGTCCCAGATCGCCGGCGCATAGGCGAGGTTCGTGCCGCCGGGCCATTCGTCGTAGCTGAAGATCATCGGGCAGTTCTCGATCGCGATCTTCACGCTCCGTTCCCCGGCGTACTCCACGAGCGGCGGCCAGATCTGCCGGAAGCGCTCGAGATTCTCGGGCAAGGGGCGATCCTTGTCATTGCCGACGAACGTCCCGACGATCCCGACGCCGAGCCGCTGCGCGGCGTCGATCACCTTCTTGAGATGCCCGTTCACCTCCTCGCGGTGCGCGTCGTCGGGGTGGAGGTTGTTCGGGTAGTAGGCGAGTGACGAGATCACGAGCCCGTGCCGGTCGAGCAGCTCGTGGACGTCGTCCGGATCGAAGGACTCGACGTCGATGTGCGTCACGCCGGCGTAGCGCCGCCGCTCGCCTCCGCCGGCAGGCCAGCAGGCGATCTCGAGCGCCTCGAAACCCTCCTGGGCCGCCCACGCAGCCACCTCCTCGAGCGTCAGGTCGGGAAAGGCCGCGGTCAGAAGTCCGAGCTTCACCTCACCTCCACCCATCGTCGTTCACGGTTGCTGAGCGCGACGGCCTCACCGAGCACGTTCTCCCAGTGCCCGTCGGCGAACGTCGGGTAATCGGGCTGCGCCGGCGGCCCACCCGCAGCGACCGCCGAGTACACCGCCCGGTACAGCTCCTTGAACGTCTCGGCGAACCCCTCCGCATGCCCAGCCGGAAGGCCGGTACGCGCGCGAGCCTCTGGGGCGAAGAGCGCGGGATCGCGCAGGAGGAGCTCGTTCGGCTTCCCCCGGTGACCGAGCCAGAGCTCCTCGTGTCGCTCGGAGTCCCAGGCGAGCGCGCCTCGAGAACCGTCGACCTCGAACCGCAGCGAGTTCCTGCGACCCGCGCTCACCTGGGAGACCACGACCGAGCCGCGCGTTCCGTCCTCGAACCGGAGCAGGATGTGCGCCAGGTCCTCGGTCGTCATCTCGGCGTCCTCGCGCTCGACGTCCTCGGCCGACGCAAACGTCTCGATCTCGCGCAAGGGTCGCCGCCGGACCGGAATCGTGGTCGCCAGGTCGGCGAGCAGGGACCCCACCCGCGCACCGATCACGAACTGCACGAGATCGAGCCAGTGCGAGCCGATGTCGGCCACCGCCCGCAGGGCGCCACCCTTCGCCGGCTCCAGGCGCCAGTTCCAGTCGGTCGGCAGCAACAGCCAGTCCTGCAGATAGCCGCCGTGCACATTCCAGACCGCCCCGACCGCACCGTCCGCGACGACTGCCCGAGCCTGCTGCACCTGGGGATAGAAGCGGATGTTGAAGTTCGTGCAGTGCACAAGACCGCTCCGCTCGGCCAGCTCCAGGAGCTCGGCCGACTCCTCGGAGGTCATCGCGAGCGGCTTCTCGCAGACGACGTGCTTGCCCGCTTCGAGCGCCTGCTTGACCTGCGAATGGTGAAGGTGGTTCGGCGTCGTCAGGTGAACGACGTCGATGCGGTCGTCGCCGAGCAGCTCCTCGTAGCTCGCGATCACCGGCGCGAGCAGCTTGGCTCGGGCGCGCTCGGGCGACGAGCCGACGACGCCCACGACCTCCACTCCCAGTCGCCGGAGCGCTTCGACGTGGACGGCGCCGATGAAACCGGTGCCGACGACGGCGGCGCGTAGATCGCGGATGTCCGTGCTCACTCCATCTCCTCAGCTGTGACGGTGACGCTAGTGCTTCGCTCCTGGCGGGGCTCGAGGAACGGGAGTGTGCCCTCGGCGCGGTCGTGGGCGCGTCCGAGCACCGAGCAGTTCGCGGGCTCGAGCCCGAGCGCGTAGACGCCCGGCGTTGGATCGACCCACTGCCAGAGCCGCGGGAGATCGGACTCGACGGCGACGCGCAGCCCGAGCCGCTCGTTGACGACCTCGGCGCGGGTCGCGCCGACATGCTCCCAGACACGTTCCGGCTGCCGGACCGGCGCCGCCGGCGCGCTGCTCCAGTCGTGCGGAGCGGCGTCCTCGTCGCGTGGTCGAACCTCGGTCGCGTCGGTCTCGACGCGGGTGCCGTCGTCCCAAAGCGGCCAGCCGAGGTTGACGTGGTAGAGCAGCGGCGCCTCGAGGGAACGATCGGAGACGTTCGTCGTGCGGTCGGCCACCTCGACCCGCCCCGACCCGACCGCGGTGCGGATCGTCCGCTTGACCCGCAGCCCTCGGGGATCCTCGATCGTCCCGCGCACGACCACCTGCGACCGCGAGCGCTCGCTCGCCACCTCGCTCGCTCGCAGGAACGTGTAGGTGCCGTGCAGGCCGATCCCCTCGGACGGCGCGCCGACGTTGTCCAGCCCGCAGGTGGTCATGAGGCCGCCGCCCCACGCAGCCCGCCAATCCGTCGAGTCGGCGCCGCCCTCGCCCGCCGCAGCGATCCAGGCGATCGGCACGCCGCGAAAC
Organism: uncultured Actinomycetes bacterium; assembly: GCA_963764595.1. Classification (GTDB taxonomy): domain Bacteria; phylum Actinomycetota; class Thermoleophilia; order Gaiellales; family Gaiellaceae; genus JACDAN01. The sequence continues at coordinate 41,444 of CAVXTG010000004.1, forward strand.
CATGCCGCTCCCAGATCCAGCCCGCGGCTCGGGTGGATGCGGAGCTCGATCCCCGCCAGCACATGCGCGTCGATCGCCGGCCGCTCCGCGGCCATGGCGACCTGATCGAGATGGCCGAGCCGGTCGCCCGACGATCGTGATGCACCGTGGCAGCTCCACGTCGAAGTCCACGTCGATCCCGTACCGCGAGCCGACGTAGCGGCTCTCGGTCCACTCGAGCGGCCGTCCGTCCTGATCGTGGATCAGCCGCCGCTCCACGAGCAGCGGAGCGCCCTTGCGAACCCGGAGCAGCCGCGCGTCCTCGGCAGTCGCCCCTTCCGCGCCGAGTGCTGCGCTGCCGCTCGTGGGAACGAGCCCGGCCGTCACGAGAGCCTGGAAGAGCGACTCCCGCTCGAGGTCGGCATCGAGCACGTCGCCGACGCGGTCCGCCGGGAAGACAGCTCGTTCGAGGGCCACGGGCTTGCCGTCCGCAAGCCGCACTCGCCGCAGGACGGTCACGTTCCGGACCCCGAGCCGGCGCTGCTCCTCCTCGGTGGCGCGCCGCCGCCGCCGTTCGATCACGCGAGAGGTCGGGACCCGGCCCTTACGGCGCATCTCGTCGGAAAAGGAGAGGATGTGGCCGGCGGTCCGGTTCGCGCGCGACGCCGCGACGAACGTCCCTCGGCCCGGAACGCGGTAGACGAGCCCATCCTGAACGAGACGCTGCACGGCGGCCCGGGCGGTCATCCGCGAGACGCCGAACTCCTCGCACAGCTGCGCCTCCGAAGGCAGCGGCGAGTGCGGCTGCAGCCCGGCCGCCCGCTCTCGCAACGACTGCTCGATCTCGAAGTACCGTGGGACGAACTGACTCACGCCTGCGCGTGTCCGACGGCGCCGTTGATCGTCAGGCCGCCGTCGACGATGAGCTCCTGGCCGGTCACGTACCTCGCCGCGTCGGAGGCGAGGAAGAGGACGACGTCGGCGATCTCCTCGGCGCTGGCGATCCGGCCGAGGGCGATCCTCTCCTCGTAGGTCCGCCGCACTTCGGGCGTGTACGCCTTGACGTTCAACGGCGTGTCCACCGCGCCGGGGGCGACGGCGTTGACGGTGATGCCGGCCGGGGCGAGCTCCAGCGCGAGCACCTTCGTCAGGCCGACGATCGCACCCTTCGCGGCCGTGTAGGCGCCCAGGCCGGGCACGGCGAGCACATTCGCCGCGGAGGTCATGTTGACGATCCGTCCACCGCCCGCCTGCGTGAGCATCTGCTGCGCGGCGGCGCGGCACCCGTAGAAGTACCCGTGGAGGTTCCCGCGCAGGAGCCCGTGCCAGTCGTCGTCACTGGTCTCCACCATCGGCCGCAGGAAGAGGCGGGCGGCGTTGTTCACCCAGACGTCGATTCCGCCCCACGCCTCGACGACGCGGCCGAGGAAAGCCTCGACCGCGTCGCGATCACCAGTGTCGCCGTGGACGAAGATGCCGTCGACGGGCGCGTCGCCTTCCAGCGAGATGCCCGCCACGCGCGCTCCGGCTCGCCCGAACGCCGTCGCGACCGCCTCGCCGATGCCGCTCGAGGCGCCGGTGACGACCACACGCCGGTCGCTCACGTCGAACGCGACAGACACGGCGGGACTGTATAGCTGTCTAGACGGGAGAGCAATATGCTGCGCCCGCGTGCCTCACGAGCCCGTTCGCACGACCGTCGTCGGCAGCTATCCGTTCCCCGGCTGGCTCGAGCTCGCCGGAGCGCACCTGGACGAGCTCGGCCCCGACGACCGCGAGGAGGCGACCCGCGACGCCGTCTGGGCGGCCGTCGGCGATCAGCTGCGGGCGGGTCTCGACGTGATCACGGACGGCGAGCAGACCCGCTTCGACTTCAACCTTTCGTTCTACGCCTTTCTGGACGGGCTCGAGCTCGACCGCGAGTCGCGTCGCCGCTTCGGCCCGCCGGGCCACGACCAACGCGGGCGGCACCGGATCGTCGGCGAGCTCGCCGCACCTGGTGGGCTCGGCGTCGTCGCCGAATGGGAACGGCTTCGCAGCCTGGCGCCCGCGGGCACCGAGCTGAAGGCGAGCGTCCCGGGCCCGTACACGCTCGCGGGCCGGATCGAGCCGAACGCCGACTATCCCGACCGCTGGGCGGTCACGGAGGCGCTACTGCCGATCGTGCGCGCCGAGCTCGAAGCGCTCGTCGCCGCCGGCTGCGGCACGGTGACGGTCGACGAGCCGTCCATGAGCTGCTACGCCGACCGCGAGGATCCCGAGCGGCTCGTCGACGCGTTCAACCGAACCGTAGAGCCCGTCGTCGGCCGCGCATACCTCGGCACTCATCTGTGCTTCGGCAACTACAAGGGCCGCGCGGTGGGAAAGCGCCGCTACGCGCCGATGTTCCCCGCGTTTCTCGGGCTCGCCGCCGACGAGCTCCATCTGGAGATGGCGAGCCGCGAGTTCGCCGAGCTCGAGCTGATCGCGGAGATCGGCGAGCGGCACGACGTCGGCGTCGGCGTGATCGACGTCAAGAACTACTACGTCGAGACCCCGGCCGACGTCGAGGAGCGCATTCGAGCCTGCCTGCGCTACGTCGCGCCCGAGCGCTTGAGCGTCAGCCCCGACTGCGGCCTCTCCCAGACGGCGCGGTGGGCGGCGCAGCAGAAGCTCGCGAACCTGGTCGCGGGCGCCCGGCGCGTCCGGGAGTCGCTCTAGTTC
>CAVXTG010000005.1:0-88715 GCA_963764595.1 uncultured Actinomycetes bacterium
AAGCGCGCGGCGAGCGCCTCCTCGCTCTCGGCCTCGCACGGGATCGCCGGACGCGTAGTGAGGGTCGCGGTGCAGGCCCGTCGCAGCGACCATGTGGAGCCCGGTGGCTTCCGACACGGCCTGCAAACCGTCCAGGTCACGGCCGAGGCCGATCGGGGTCCAGTCGACGAGACGCCCGCCCGCCGCTCGCAGAAACTCGCGCCTCTCTCGATCGCCTTCGCCACGTCCGAGTACTCGTCACCCGGCTGGGCGGGGGTGACGAGGAAGAGATGCTCATGGGCGTCGCAGGGCCCGAGCTCGGCGGGCGCGATGTCGCCACTGATCGTCCGGATGATCTCGGCCATCGAAGTGTCGGGATAGTGTCAGCCGCCTGGAGTGGCGCGCCGAGACGGCCGCCTCGGCGCGCGCGGCCGGCGGCGCGCAGCGCTCGGGCGTACGCCGAGACGTCGCCCGCTGCCATGACCTCCCCCGTCGAGCGCATCTCCGGGCCCGCGGTCGGCCGCGCCCGGCGAAGCGCTCGCTCGGGAAGACGGCCTCCTTCGCCCAGGCGCGCGTCGGCTCGGCGCGGGCTCGGCAGGCCGAGCGTCGCCGAGCGACTGCGCCGAGCAGGAGCCGGCAGGCGTGCTCGACGAGCGTGATGCCGGTCGCCTTCGCGACGAAGGGCACGGTGCGGGACGCGCGCGGGTTCGCCTCGAGCACGTAAAGCGCGCCGTCGTGGAGCGCGAGCTGGAGGTTGAGCAGGCCGCGGGCGCCGAGGCGGCCGGCGAGCGCCGAGGCGGCGCCCGGATCTTCCTCTTCCAGCGCCTGGGTGACCGAGGGCGCCGGCAGCACGCAGGCGCTGTCGCCGGAGTGGACGCCTGCCGGCTCGACGTGCTCGAGGATCGCCGCGACCCAGGCGTCTTCGCCGTCGCAGAGCGCGTCGACGTCGAGCTCGAGCGCGCCCTCGAGGTACGCGTCCACGAGCGCGGGGCCGTCGGCGAGAGGTCATCGGGGCCGCGCGCGATCCGCATGCCGCGTCCGCCGAGCACATAGTGCGGGCGGACGAGCACCGGGTAGCCGATGCGGTCGGCGACGGCGCGAGCCTCGGCTCGCGTCGTGCGCGGCTCCCCACGCGGCGCGCGCAGGCCGAGGTCGTCGAGGATGCGCGGCGAAGCGCCCGGTCCTCGGCGTCCTCGATCGCCGGCAGCGGATCGCCGAGCAGCGGCACGCCTGCCTCCGCCAGTGCCCGGCGAGCCGAGCGGCGTCTGGCCGCCGAGGGAGACCACGACGCCGAGCGGCCCTCCAGCGCGTAGACGTCGAGTACGCGCTCGAGAGTGACCGGCTCGAGGTAGAGGCGGTCGCTCGTGTCGTAATCCGTCGAGACCGTCTCTGGGTTCGAGTTGATGAGCACTGCCTCGTAGCCGAGCCGGCGGAAGGCCTCGGCCGCGCGGACGCAGCAGTAGTCGAACTCGATCCCCTGGCCGATCCGGTTCGGGCCGCTGCCGAGGATGAGCACCGACCGGCCGGTCGGGAGCGGCCGTCGTCGGCCGTCTCGTAGGAGAGGTAGAAGTACGGCGTCCGCGCCTCGAACTCGGCGGCGCAGGAGTCGACGGCGAGCCGGCCGGGGAGCGGCCGGCGCCGGCGCACCTCGGGCTCCGTGATGTCCAGGACGCGGGCGATGCGGGCGTCGGGGAGCCCGAAACGCTTGGCGGCGAGCACGTCGCCGCTCGGCCGAGCCGCCGTTCTGCCTCGCGCGATCGACTCGAGCTCCTGCGGCGAAGTAGGGGATGGGCAGCGCCCGGCGGATCGAGCGGCGATACGGTTTGTAGTGCCAAGTACTGAAGTCGTCCGCCGTCCCGGCCCTCGAGCGCCTTCAGAAACGCCTCCGGGAAGGTTCGCCCGAGGCCGAGCGACTCGCCGACCGCTCGCATCTCGCTGCCGAGCGGCGCTCGACGCCGCGGGAACTTGTCCCAGTCGAAGCGCGGAGCCTTGACCGCGACGTAGTCGAGCGCGGGCTCGAACGCAGCCGTCGTCTTGCCCGTGATGTCGTTCGGGAGCTCGTCGAGCGTGTAGCCGACCGCGAGCAGCGCGGCGAGCTTCGCGATCGGAAAGCCCGTCGCCTTGGACGCGAGCGCCGAGGAGCGCGAGACGCGCGGGTTCATCTCGATCAGCGCCAGGTCACGCGACTCCGGCTCGTAGGCGAACTGGACGTTCGCGCCGCCGGTCGCGACGCCGACCGCGCGGGCGCAGGCGAAGGCGGCCTCGCGCAGGCGCTGGTACTCCGGGTCGGACAGCGTCTGCTGCGGGGCGACCGTCCACGAGTCGCCCGTGTGGACGCCCATCGGGTCGATGTTCTCGATCGAGCAGACGACGACGCAGTTGCCGGCCGCGTCGCACATCACCTCGAGCTCGTACTCCAGCCAGCCGTCGAGGAAGCGCTCGACGAGCACCTGTCCGGCCGGGCTCGCGCGCAGGCCGGCCTCGACTCGAGCCTCGAGCTCGGCGCGGCTCGCGCGCGATCCCGCCGCCGGTGCCGCCGAGCGTGAACGCGGGCCGCACGATCGCCGGCAGCGGCCAGTCGCCGGCGGAGCTCGGCGAGGGAGGACACGACGACGCTCTCGGGCACCGGCAGGCCGGCGGCCGTCATCGTCTCGCGGAAGAGGAGCCGGTCCTCGGCGCGGCGGATGACGGCGAGGTCGGCGCCGATCAGCTCGACGCCGAAGCGGTCGAGCACGCCCGCGTCGTCGAGCTCGACCGCGACGTTCAGCGCCGTCTGGCCGCCGAGCGTCGGGCAGGAGCGCGTCGGGCCGCTCGGCCTCGACCACCTCGGCGACGGTCTCCGCGTCGAGCGGCTCGAGGTACGTCGCGTCGGCCCATGCGGGGTCGGTCATGATCGTGGCCGGGTTCGAGTTCACGAGCACGACGCGATAGCCCTCCTGCCGGAGCACGCGGCAGGCCTGGGCTCCCGAGTAGTCGAATTCGCAGGCCTGCCCGATCCTGATCGGGCCGGAGCCGACGATCAGGATTGAGCGAAGATCGGTGCGCTTCGGCACGTCTCGGCGATCCGGTCGAAGAAGGGCAGGGCGTCGAGCGGCCCCGGCGCGGCCTCGGGATGGAACTGGACGGTGGTGAAGTCTTCGCCCGCGAGACCCTCGACCGTGCCGTCGTTGAGCGAGACGTGCGTGACGAGCTCGTCGTCGCCGGGCGTCGACGGCGTAGCCGTGGTTCTGGACGGTGACGAGCATGCGGCCGGAGCCGAGGTCGCGCACGGGGTGGTTGGCGCCCCGATGCCCGAACGGCAGCTTGAACGTGCGCGATGCCGAGCGCGAGCCCGACGAGTTGGTGGCCGAGGCAGATTCCGAAGAGCGGCACGCGGCCGAGGAGCTCGACGCACCGTCTGGACCGGGCTCGACAGCACGGCCGGGTCGCCGGGCCCGTTCCCGACGAGCACCGCGCGCGGCCGCGTCTCGAGGACGGCGTCCGCGTCCCAGTCGCCGGGGACGACGACGACCTCGAGCCCGGCCGCGGCGAGCCGTCGCGGGATCGAGCGCTTGCAGCCGAGGTCGATCAGCGTCAGCCGCGGCCCGGCGCCGAGGCTGTACGGCTCGCGCGTGCCCGGCTGCCGGTCAGCGGGCTGCCGTCGATCGGCGGCTCGGCGAGCGCGAGGGCGTGGAGCTCGTCGACGGTGGCCTCCCCGAGAGCGCAGCGCAGCACGCCGCTGGTCGCGGATCTTGCGCACGAGGGCGCGCGTGTCGACCTCGTCGAGCGCGACGACGCCCTGCTCGCGGAGCCACGCCGCGAAGGCCGGCCGCGCGCTGCGCATGACGACTCCCTCGGCCTGGACCCGTTCGGACTCGATCCGGCTCCGGATCGACGCCGTAGTTGCCGACGAGCGGATAGCCGAAGGAGAGGACCTGGCGCGACATAACTCGGATCGGTCGCGGCCTCCTCGTAGCCGGCCATGGCCGTCGTGAAGCAGGCCTCGCCCGCCGCGACGCCGGGCGCGCCGACGGCGACGCCGGGAAGGTCGTTCCGTCCTCGAGCACGAGGTGTGCGGTCGCTTTCGCATGATACGCCAAGATCTGCATAATAAGCAAATGGCCACGGCTGCGATCCTCGGCTGCTCCGGCTACTCCGGCCAGGAGACGCTCGATCGCATCCTCGCGCACCCCGAGCCTGGAGCCCGTCGCGCTCGGGTCGGACTCGCTCGCCGGGCGAGCCCGCCTCGGCGCTCGACGTGCGGCTCGAACGGCGACCTGCCTCCGTTCACGTCGAACGGCGAGGCGCTGGCGCGCCGGCGCCGACGTCGTCTTCCTCTGCCTCGGGCACGAGGAGGCGGCGGCGCTCGAGCCGCCGAGCGGCGCGGTCGTCGTCGATCTCTCGGGCGCCCACCGGCTCGCGGACGCCGGCGCTCTATCCCGCAGTGGTACGGCTTCGAGCATCCACGGCCGGAGAGCCTCGGCGACTGGAGCTACGCGCTTCCCGAGCTCTGCCCGCCGGACGGCCCGCTGATCGCGAACCCGGGCTGCTACGCGACGGCGGCGCTGCTCGCGCTCGCCCCGCTCGCCGAGGTCGCTCGAGCCGGCGAGCGTCGTCGTCGACGCGAAGTCCGGCGTCTCCGGCGCCGGGCGCGCGCTCGAAGGCGTCCTCGCACGCCGGCTTCGTGCTCGAGAACGTCTCGCCGTATCGCGTCGGGGCGCACCAGCACGCGCCCGAGATCGGGCAGGCGCTCGGCTTTCCCGTCTGCTTCGTGCCGCACCTGCTGCCGGTCCGGCGCGGGCTGCTCGTGACCTGCTACGCGCAGGCGGCCGGCGGCGAGCTGCGGGACCGCCTCGAGGCCGCCTATGCGGCGAGCGCGGCCGTGCGGCTGCTGCCGGAGGGTGTCGCGCCCCGAGCTCGCGCGCGTCCAGGGGACGGACGCGGCCGAGATCGGCGCTCTTCGAGGACCGCGCGACCGGGCGCGCGATCGTGCTGTGCGCGCTCGACAACCTCGGCAAGGGCGCGGCCGGGCAGGCGGTCCAGAACGCGAACCTCGCGCTCGGCCTCGAGCGAGACCGCCGGGCTGCGGCTGCACGGGAGTGCTCGTATGAGCGTCACCGCGGCGCGCGGTCCTTCGTCGCCAGCGGCGTGCACTGCGGCATCCGCCGGCGACCGGCCGGACCTCGCCGCTCGTCCGCTCGCTGGCCAGCGCCACGGGCGCGGCGATGTTCACGGCGAACCGGGTGCAGGCGGCGCCCGGTCAAGGTCTCGCGCGAGCACCTCGAGCTCGCGGAGCCGCAGGCCGTCGTCGTCAACTCGGGCATCGCCAACGCCGCCACGGGCCAGCGCGGCGAGCTCGACGCGCGCGCGACCGCCGCCGAGGCCGCGCGGCTGCTCGACCTCGACGCCGAGGAGGTGCTCGTCCTCTCGACCGGCGTGATCGGCGCGCCGCTGCCGCTGGACAGCGTGCTGGCCGGCCTGCCCGAGGCGGCCGCCGCGCTCTCGCCGACGGCGGCGAGGCGCGCGGCCGAGGCGATCCTGACCACCGACACCGCGCGCCAAGCTGGCGGTCGCGCGCGGGCCCGGCTTCACCGTCGGCGGCATGGCGAAGGGCTCCGGGATGATCCATCCCAACCTCGCCACGATGCTCGCGGTCGTCACGACCGACTATCCGCTCGAGCCGGGCGAGGCGATCGAGTTCCTGCGGCCCGCGGTGGAGGAGAGCTTCAACTCGATCTCCGTCGACGGCGAGTGCTCGACGAACGACACGGTCGTCCTGCTCGCGAACGGCGCGGCGACGAGCGGCGCCGCGCGACCGACACGGCCTTCGCGGCCGCGCTGCGCACGGTCTGCGCCGACCTCGCCGCTCAGATCGTCGCCGACGGCGAGGGCGCGACGGTGCTCGCCGAGATCGCGGTCTCCGGCGCCGCCAGCGACGCCGAGGCGAAGGCGATCGCGCGCCGGATCGCCACCTCGCCGCTCGTCAAGACGGCGCTCTTCGGCCGCGACGCGAACTGGGGCCGCGTGCTCGCCGCCGCCGGGCTCGGCGCCGTACAACGGCGGCTTCGCCCAACCTCGACCCGGACCGCGTCACGCTCGGCTACAACGGCGTGCGCGTGCTCGCGGCGGGCGCGCCGCAGCGGCGTCGAGCCGGAGCTCGACGGCGCCACGTGCCGGATCGACCTCGACCTCGGGCTCGGCGACGGCGCGGCGAGCTACCTGACGAGCGACCTCTCCTACGACTACGTCCGCATCAACGCGGACTACCGCTCGTGACGCCGGGTCGTCGTCAAGTGCGGCGGAGCGGTCGCGGCGGAGGCGCGCCGGCAGCGATCCTCGAGCTCGCCGACGCGGGCACGAGGTCTGCGTCGTCCACGGCGCGGGGCCGCAGATCTCCGCCGAGATGGAGCGCTTCGGCCTCGACGGTCGAGTTCGTCGGCGGCCGCCGCGTGACGAGCCCGGCGGCGCTCGATGCTCGTGCGGCGCTCGCTCGCCGAGGTCAACGCAGCGCTCTGCGCCGCGCTCGGCCCGCGCGCGGTCGGCCTGCTCGGCGACGAGATCGGCCTGCAGGCCGAGCCGGTTCCCGAGCTCGGCCTCGTCGGCGACCCGCTTCCCTGCCGGCCCGCCCGCGGTCGAAGCGGCGCTCGCGGCGGGCCGGATCCCGGTCGTCGCGCCGCTCGCCGCCGGCCCGCTGAACGTCAACGCCGACGAGGCCGCCGCGGCGCTCGCGGTCGGCCTCGGGCGCCGAGCGGATCCTCTTCCTCACCGACGTGCCCGGGCGTGCTGCTCGAGGGCGCGGTCGTGGACGCGGATCGCCGCGGACGAGGCCGACGCGGCTGCTCGACGCGGGCGAGCTCGAGGGCGGGATCGTGCCCAAGCTGCGCGCGGCCGTCGACGGCGGCGCGGCTCGGCGTCCGCGCCGAGATCGGCGAGACGGCGGTGGTCGCGTGAGCGACGACGCGCTCGGCCGCTCCGCTCTTGCCCACCTACGCCCGCCAGGACGTGACCTTCGTCCGCGGCGAGGGCTCGTGGCTCGTCGACGCCGACGGCCGCCGCTACCTCGACCTCGTCGCCGGGATCGCCGTCGTCGGGCTCGGCCACGGCCACGACGCGCCGCTCGCGGCCGCGCCGGCGCAGCTCGACCGGCTCTGGCACGTCTCCAACCTCTACTGGACGGAGCCGATGGCCGCGCTCGCCGAACGGCTCTCGGACCGCTTCGGCGGCGCGCAGGCCTTCTTCTGCAACTCCGGCGCGGAGGCGGTCGAGGCGGCGCTCAAGTACGCGCGCAAGGCGACCGGCAGGCCGGGCATCGTCGCGCTCGAGGGCTCGTTCCACGGCCGCACGCTCGGCGCGCTCTCCGTCACCGGGCAGCCCGCCAAGCGCGCCGCGTTCGCGCCGCTCGTCCCCGGCGTTCGCGTTCGCGCGGCCGAACGACGCCGGCGTCGCTCGCGGCCGCGGCCGGGCCCGAGACCGGCTGCATCCTGCTCGAGCCGATCCAGGGCGAGGGCGGCGTCCACCGCGTCGACGACGAGTTCCTCGTCGCCGCGCGCGAGCTGGCCGACGAGCACGGCGCGCTGCTCGTCTTCGACGAGGTGCAGACCGGCGTCGGCCGCACCGGGCACGTTCTTCGCCTGGGAGCAGCTCGGCGTCCGGCCCGACGCGGTCACGCTCGCCAAGGGGCTCGCCAACGGCCTGCCGATCGGCTGCCTCCTCGTCGCCGACGAGGCGCCGCCGCGGCTTCGAGCCCGGCGACCACGCTAGCACCTTCGGCGGCAACCCGGTCGCCTGCGCGGCCGCTTGCGCCGTCTGCGACGACGATCGACGACGAGCTGCTCGGCGGGCGTGCGGGCGCAACGGCGCCGTGCTCGCCGCGGCGCTCGCGGCGCTGCCGCGGCGTCGTCGACGGTGCGCGGGCGCGGGCTGCTGCTCGGCGCCGAGCTCGACCGCCCCGCGGCGCGACGTCGTCGACGGCCTGCCTCGAGCGCGGGCTGCTCGTCGGCACCGCCGGCGAGCAGACGCTTCGCCTCACGCCCGCCGCTGACGGTCGAGCGGCGACGAGCTCGACCACGGCGCTCGACGATCCTCGAGGAGGTGCTCGCGTGAACAAGTTCGAGCGGCAGGGCGCGATCCTCCGCGCTCGTCCAGGACCGCGAGCTCTCACCCAGGCCGAGCTCGCCGAGGCGCTGCGCGACAGGGCATCGAGACCGTCCAGACGACGGTCTCGCGCGACATCGCCCAGCTCGGGCTCGTCAAGGTGCGGAACGCCGAGGGCAGGCTCGTCTACGCCCTCCCGGGCGCGGACGACCTCGACCGGCTGTCGAGCTGACGACGGCGCTGCGCCGCTGGGCGCTCAGCCTCGACGCCGGCCGGCAACCTCGTCGTCATCGAGACGCCGCCGGGCCACGCGAACGCGCTCGCGCGCGCGATCGACGCGGCGCGGCTGGCCGACGTCGCCGGAACGGTCGCCGGCGACAACACGATCTTCGTCGCCGCGCGCGACGGCGTCTAGCCGGAGCCGAGCTCGCCGAGCGAGCTCCGCCACCACCTGGAAGGAGACACATGACGCGAACCGCCGTGCTCGCCTACTCGGGCGGGCTGGACACGAGCTGCGCGATCGCGTGGCTGAAGGAGGACTACGGCTTCGACGAGGTCGTCGCCGTGCTGGTCGACGTCGGGCAGGACACGGACTTCGCGCCGGCGATCGTCCGCGGCCGGGCCGCCGGCGCCGACGACGTCGTGCTGCTCGACCGGCAGGACGACCTTCGCCGAGGAGCAGGTGGCGAAGGCGCTGCTCGCGAACGCGCTCTACGAGGGCAAGTACCCGCTCATCTCGGCGCTCTCGCGGCCGGTGATCGCCGACGCGGTCGCGGAGATCGCGCTCGAGCTCGGCGCCGAGGCGGTCGTGCACGGCTGCACCGGCAAGGGCAACGACCAGCTCCGCTTCGAGCTCGCCTTCAAGGCGCGCTACCCCGGCGTGCACGTCATCGCGCCGCTGCGCGACCGAGTCTGGACGCGCGACGAGGAGATCGCGTACGCGGCCGAGCGCGGCATCCCGGTGGAGGCGAAGCCGGAGTCGCCGTACTCGATCGACGACAACCTGTTCGGCCGCGCGATCGAGGCCGGGATGCTCGAGGATCCGTGGGTCGCGCCGCCCGAGGAGGCGTTCGTGCTGACGGCGTCGCCGTGCAGGCGCCGCCGGTCGAGGTCGTCGTCGGCTTCGAGGCGGGCTGCCCGGTGTCGCTCGACGGCGAGGAGCTCGCGCTGCCGAGCTCGTCGCCGGCGCTGAACGAGCAGGCCGGCGCGTTCGGCATCGGGCGGATCGACATGATCGAGAACCGCGCCGTCGGGATCAAGAGCCGCGAGCTCTACGAGGCTCCCGCCGCGGTCACGCTGATCACCGCGCACCGGGCGCTCGAGGACTCGTGCTGACCAAGGGCGAGCTGCACGCGAAGCGCGAGCTGGAGCCGAAGTGGGCGAAGCTCGTCTACGAGGGCTCTGGTTCACGCCGCTGCGCGCGGCGCTACGACGCGTTCTTCGCCGAGACGCAGGAGCTCGTCACCGGCGAGGTGCGGCTCACGCTCCAGGCCGGCGCGCCGGTCGTCACCGGCCGCCGGTCCCAGCACGCGCTCTACGCCGAGGCGCTGGCCTCCTACGGCACCGGTGAGACGTTCCCGCGGAGGCGGCGGAGGGGTTCGTGCAGGTCGCGGCGCTGGAGACGGAGCTGCTGGCCGCGCGCCGGAGCGGGCGCGAGCGTGCCGGCATGACGCTCTGGGCCGGTCGCGTCGGCACGCCGCTCGCCGAGGACTCGGGAGTTCCTGCGGGCGCGACGATGCCGAGCTCCTCCCGTACGACTGCGACGCGACCGCCGTGCACGCCAGGCGGCTCCACGCTGCCGGGATCCTCTCCGACGACGAGCTCGCCGAGGCCGAGGAGGCGCTCGAGCGGATCGCACCGAGGGGGCGGCGACGACGGGGACGAGGACGTCCACACGGCGATCGAGCGCCGGCTCGGCGAGGTCGGGAGAAAGATCCACGCCGGCCGCTCGCGCAACGATCAGGTGGCCGCGGCGTCGAGGCTCTACGTCCAGGACGCCTGTGCGGAGGCGATCGAGTCGATCGAGGGCTTTGCCCGGGTCGTGCTCGAGCGCGGCGACGGAGGAAGCGGACACGCAGATGCCCGGCTACACGCATCTTCAGCGAGCGCAGCCGGTCACGCTCGGCCACCACCTGCTCGCGTGGGTCGAGATGCTCGACCGCGATCGCGCGCGCTTCCGCTTCGCGGCGGAGCAGGCGCGACCCTCGCCGCTCGGCGCCGGCGCGCTGGCCGGCTCGACGCTGCCGCTGCCGCCGCCTCCCGGCGAGACGATGCGGAACTCGCTCGATGCCGTCGCCGATCGCGACTTCGTCCTCGACTACGTCTACGCCTGCGCGATGCTCTTCTCGCACCTCTCGCGGATCGGCGAGGAGCTCGTCCTCTGGGCGACGAGCGAGTTCGGGTTCGTGCGGCTGCCCGAGAGCGCGGCGACCGGGCTCGTCGATGATGCCGCAGAAGCTCAACCCGGACGTCGCCGAGCTGGTCCGCGGGAAGGCGGGAACGGCGCTCGGCCGGCTCGCTGGGCTGCTGGCGGTCGTCAAGGGCCTACCGCTCGCCTACGACGCGCGATCTGCAGGAGGACAAGGCGCCGCTCTTCGCGTCCCGGCGAGACGTCCGCTCAGCGTTGGCGCGCACTGACCGTGCTCGTCGGCGAGCTCCAGTTCGACCGCGGGCGCCTCGCGGCCGCCTCCGGCGACCCGCTGCTATACGCAACCGACGCCGCGGAGAGCGCTCGTGCGAGGCGGCACGCCGTTCCGCGATGCCCACGAGGAGGTCGCCGGCTCGGTCCGTGACGGGACGTTCGAGCCGGCCGCTCCCGCTCCCCGCCCGGCTCCCGGCCCGGACGGGGTCAGCGCGGCGCTCGCCGACGCGCGCAGGCGCTTCGGCCTCGAGTCACAGGCCGGGTAGCCGGTCGAGCAGATCGAGCACCTCGTCGACGGGGACGCGGCTGACGACGTCCCGCAGCAGGTCGGCGATGGTGGAGTTGAGCGCGTCCGCCTGCTCGGCATCGTCAATGGCACGCGCGAGACCCGTGCGAACGAGCTCCTCGAGCTCCGCATCCGAGATCCCTTGTTCGCGTGCGAAGCGCTGAAGGGACTCCCGGCTTCCGAACGCGAGCACGATGTCCTCTCGCGAGACGTCCAGCTCGCACGCGGCGCCGTCGAGCCCCGACAGGACGATCTGCTCGGCCACCTCCTCCAGGCCCCCCGGATCGCGCCAGTCACGAGGCGCGCACGGGTCGGCGACCTGCGCCGGCGCGTAGGACGCTCCGCCGAGTGCCAGGTAGGCGACGACGAGCGCCGCCGCAACTGCCGCCGCCGCCGCGATCGCTCGCATCAGACGCTCACGTCCCGGCGGCTCACCAGGATCGGGATGAGGGCGGCCAATCCGAGCACCGCCGCGGCGAGAAACGAACGCGAGAAGGTATTGGTGGCCGCCCGGTCGAGCTGATCTTGAAGCGCGGAGACGAGGTCGCTGTACTCGGGATCGTCGCGCTCGCCCACCACCTCTCCGACATCCGGGATGCGCGCTTCCGCCTTGGCGTCGTCGACGGCGACGAGGATGTCTCGAGCGACTCCGATCTTGTCGAGCGGCGGGGATGCGGCTGTCGAGCACGACCGAGGTTCCGGCCGCGAGCACCTCTTGCTCGTTCCGCTCCAGGTCGGTGGTGAAGATCGGCGTGAGCAGCAGCAGACCGAGCACGACGCCTGCGTGACGCGCCGCGATCGTCCAGCCGCCGTGCACCGCCTGCGACGAGCGGCCGGCGAGCGCCCGCTCGGTCAGCGCCGAGAGGGCGAGCCCGAGCCCGGCTCCGACTGCCAGCTGCGGCGGCACCGTCCACGCGGCGCCCGCATGAGGCAGCCAGCCGAGCGCCGCCAGACCCCCCGAGATCAGGATCACCCCCGACGCGGCGCGGGCCCAGGGCGGTTCGATCCGGTGTGCGAAGCGCGCCGCCACAATCGCCGCCAGCGGCATCACGGTCACGACCAGGCCCGCCGCCAGCGGTTCGATCCGCCAGCCGTTGATCAGCAGGATCACGAGCAGGAAGAGCGCGGCGACTAGCGCTCCCGAAACGAGCAAGAGCGCAGCGTTCGCGGCCAGGTGCGGTCGCTCCACCGGCTCAGGGGCGGGGGCGGCGCGCAACCCGACGAGGGCGAGGACGGCGACGAGGATCAAGGGAGCCTGGACGATGAAGATCGATTCCCAGCCGAGCAGCTGCGTCAGGATCCCGCCGGCGGCGGGGCCGCAGGCTGCGCCGATGATCCCCGCGAGCGCCCAGATACGCGCGGCCCGAGCGTCCGCTCCCGTCGTCTCGGCGAGCAGACCGAGCGCGGCGCACACGACGGCGGCGCCCGCGACGCCCTGCACGGTTCGCCCCGCAACGAGCAGGCCGAACGAGGGCGCGAAGGCGCACGTCAGCGACGCGGCCGCGAACACGATGGCTCCGACGAGGAAGACTGCAACAGGGCGCCGCCGGGCCGCAAACGCTGCCGGAAGCGCCGCGAGCGCGAGGGCCAGGTTGAACGAGGTCAGCGCCCACGCGAGCGTCGCGATCTCGACGTTGTACTCGCCGAGGATCTCGGGCAGCGCGATGGTGACGACCGACGAGTCAGCGAGGACGACGCCGACGGCAAGCGCGAGCAGAGCGGTGCGGGTCGATGAAGTCAGCGTCACGAAGCGTGTCAGCTGAGCGACAGCTCGCGGTGCGCGCTCGGCAGCTCGAAGAAGAAGGCGGAGCCTTTGCCCTCTTCCGATTCGAGCCAGATGCGACCGCTCATTCGCTCGACGAGCTCTTTGCAGATGTAGAGCCCGAGGCCGGTCCCGCCGATGCCCTGAGTCATGTCCGGATCCAGCCGGTAGAACTTCTCGAAGATCCGGTCCTGCTCGTCGCCGGGGATCCCCATGCCTTCGTCGGCGACGCGAAACCGCACCGCCCCGTCCGCCGAGCGCACGCCGAGCTCGATCCGTCCGCCGCCGGGGGAGTACTTGATCGCGTTCTCCACGAGGTTGACGAGGATCTGCCGCGCTCGGTCCTTGTCCGCGGCGACCGGCGGAACGCCGTCGGCGGCTTCGATGTCGAAGGTGATCCCCGGCGGCGCGTATGTCCGCGCGGCCTCGACGACTCGCTCGAGCAGGTCCGGCGCCTCGAACGGCTCGGTGACGAGATCGAGCCGGCCGACCTCGAGCTGGTTCGCGAGCAGGATCTGGTTGACGATGCGAGCCAGGGTCTCGGATTCCTCGACGATCAGCGAGATGAACCGCCCGCGGCCGGCGTCGTCGAGCGCGAAGTCGTGACGGCGCAGGGTCTGGGCCGCGCCGTACACGGCCGCCAGGGGCGTCCGAAGTTCGTGCGAAGCCGTCGCGATGAACTCGGCCTTGAGCTCCTCGAGACGGTGCTCCTCGGTGACGTCGCGGAACGCGTAGACCGTGCCCGCGAAGAACTCCACGCCCGAGATCGAGAGCCAGCGCTCGCCGCGCTCCGTGTCCAGCGGCAGGGTCGAGGCGTGCACGGGCTCGCGCGTCGTCCCGACGGGCACGCGCTTGGACACTTCCTGCCAGCCGGGAATCGCCTCCGTAGCCGTCTTGCCCACCGCCGCTTCGGCGGGGACACCGGTGATCGCTGCCGTGGCCGGGTTCCAGAGGCGGACGAGCCCAGCGCGGTCGAGGAGGAACAACCCCTCACCGACGTGGGTGAAGACCTTGTCCAGGTCTGAACGCTCCTCGACCTCCTGGTGGAGGCGCGAAGCGTCGATGGCGAGCGCGATCATGCCCGCGACAGCCCGTGCCCAGGCGAGATCGTCCGGCACGTAACGATGCGCGTGCTCGCCGGTCACGAACGTCAGCGCTCCGACGACACGGCCGCCGCGGGAGCTGAGCGGGACGCGCAGCTCCAGCTCCGAAACCTGGGGCCGGCGGCTCCGGATGACATCGAGGACGGCTTGTTCGGGTCGGGCCTCGGGCTCGGCGGATGACGCCGTCGGCTCGGCTCGCTCGGCAGCGAGGCGAATCAGGCGCCCGTCCTCCTCGAGGACGTCGACGACGCAGAAGTCGGCGAGATCGCGAGCGGCCAGCGCGGCGACCTGCTTGATCGTCGACCCGACGTCCAGCGAGGACGCGAGTACCGAAGCGGACTCGGCGACGAAGTCGACCTTGCGCTGGCGATCTCTCGCCTTCGCCGCGGTCACCGCTTCCTCCGCTCGAAGCTCGCGGCGCTCGTGCTCAGCCGCCTTCCGCTCGCTGACGTCGAGCATGTAGCCCTGGACGCAGTACGGCCGGCCGGCCTCGTCCAGCACAGCGACCGCCTCCTCCAGTACCGAGACGACTCGTCCGTCGCGCGCGATCAGGCGATAGCTCGACCGCAGGCCCTTCGCCGCGTCGAGCTCGGCCCGCTCGGCGGCGACGCGATCGCGGTCCTCCGCGTGAACGAGGCGGAGAAAGAGGCCCGGGTCGGCGAGCCACTCGTCGGCCGTGTAACCGACCAGCCGGTCGATCTGCGGGCTGACGAACGTCGTTTCCCCGTTCAGCGAGCTGACGTAGGTCACCAGCGGCAGGTGCTCCGTGAGCGAGCGGTACCTCCCCTCGGTACTGCGAAGGCGGTCCGTGACCCGGCGCAGCTCGCCGGTGTCCCGGGCGACGACGAGTGCCTCGCCAGGCTCGGCCGCGCTCGGAATCACCGTGACGGAGGCGGCGAACGCGTCTCCGTCGCGGCGTCGCTGATCCATGGCCTCGTCGGTAAGCCGTTCTCCCTTGGCCAAGGACTCGACTAGCCGATCCCCGGCCTGCAGGTCTGCGAGCGGGCGCCCGAGGGCCTCGTCGCTCGAGAAGCCGTACAACCGTTCCGCACCGGGGCTCCAGGCCGCGATCGCACCGTCGGCGTCGACTCGCAGGATCGCGTCCGAGGCGGCGTCCTCGACGACTGCCAGCCGGTTTTCCGCGAGTCGCTCGCCACGCGTCTTCTCACGAAGCCGGGATGCCAGCCAGCCGGCCGTTCCACCGGCCACGAGCCAGGCCGGCAGAGCGAGCGCTGCCTCGAGCGAGCTGTCGGCGACGAAGAAGAAGTTCAGCAGCCAGCCGACAACGGCCGCGACGAGCCCGGGAATCACACCTCCGGCGAGCCCCGCGACGATGGCGATCGCCACCCCCGCGGCGGTGGCCGCGACCGGCGCGCGATTGTCCCAGTCCCAGAGAGGCAGGTTGAGGACGACCTGCGCCGCGACGGCGGCCAGGCCGACGACAGCGAGACGAGTTCGCGGCCGTAGGTTGGGCTGGCGAAGCTGCCTGAGCTGCACCATGGCGGCATCCAGAGTGAAGCACGCCGCCCAGATGCTTTGCTAGGGCACGGCCGCACCGACCCGATTACGATGGCCCCGTGACGCGCTACCTACACACGATGTGCCGGATCACCGATCCCGAGCGGAGCCGAGCCTTCTACGAGGCGCTCGGGTTCGAGTTCCGTCGCGAGCTGCCGATCGTGCGCGACGGTGAGCTCGAGGCGACGAACTACTTCTTCGGCTTCCCCGGCCAGGAGGAGGAGCTGGAGCTGACGTTCAACCACGATGGACGCACCTACGAGCTGGGCACCGCCTACGGGCATATCGCGATCGGCATCGACGACCTCGACGGGACCCTGGCGCGGCTGGCCGAGCAGGGGATCCAGCCCGAGCGTGAGCCCTACCGAGTCCGTGAGGGCGGATCGAGGCTCTGCTTCGTCCAGGATCCCGACCAGTACCGCATCGAACTGATCGAGCGAGGCGCCTAGGCGGCTACTGGGCCGTGAAGCCCCCGTCGAGGACGAGTGTGGTGCCGGTGCAGAAGCGGGCCTCGTCCGAGCACAGGTACATCACCGCCGCGACCAGCTCTTCCGGGCGGCCCATCCGTCCAACGGGAAACGCCTGCATGAGCGCCTCTTTCGGCACCTTCTGCTCGTCCAGGTAGCGCCAGATCATGCTGCCGGGAATGTCGATCGCGGCGAAGGCGAGCGCATTGACGCTGATGTTGTCTTTCCCTACCTCGATCGCAGCCGCTTTGGTGAGGCCGTTGACGCCGCCCTTGGTGGCGGCGTAGAGGCCGTTCGCCGGAGCGGCCGTGATGCTGCTCGTGACGGATGACATGTTGAGGATCGCGCCGCCGCCGCCCTTGCGCATCGCCTTGATCTCGTGCTTGAGGCAGAAGAACAGACCCTTGAGATCCGTTGCGATCAGCTCGTCGAACGCGCTCTCGGTTCCGTCCGCGATCTCGCTGAGCTGTTCGGTGCCGGCGTTGTTGATCGCGCAGTCCAGGCGGCCGTGCGTTTCGAGCGCGCGTGAAATGAGCGCCGTGACGTCCTCCTCGCGGGAGACGTCTGCCGGCGTGAAGTCGATCTTCCCGCCGGTCTTGCGGATCTTCTCCGCGGCCTTCGAACCTGCGTCCCTGTCCACGTCGCAGCCGACAACGGTCGCGCCGGCCTGCGCGAAGGCCTCGGCGAGCACGGCACCGCAACCGCGGGCCGTCCCGGTGATCAGGACGACCTTGCCGTCGAACGAGAACACCGGAGCGACCTTATCGCGGCCGACTAGCGGTCCGAGCGCAGCACCTCGGGCCCGGTGCGCTCCGGGTTCCCGTCGCCCGGCTCCGCCGTGACGCTGAGCACCGGGTACTCGGCCGGATCGACGGCGGCGGCGAAGCGAACCTCGGACCGGCCCTGTTCGTCTGGATGGAACGTGCCGGCCGAGATTCGGTTCGGCCGCGAGCGGGTGTCGCCCGGACCGACGAACCAGAGCTCGTAGTACTCGCCCTTGGGCAGGATCGGCAGGTCGTCGCTCTCGAAGCGAATGACCCGGCCGATACCGGTCTTCCGCACCTCGACGTCGGCCTGCGCGGGGCCGCCGCGCGGCGCTGCGAGCACCGCCGCCAGCTCGACCGTGCCCGTCCGCGGCGGTCGAGCTGGGTGCCGACGACGAAGGCCAGGACCGCCGCGGCCGCCGCGGCGGCGACTGCGACGGCCCGCGGCCACCTTCGCCGGCGGATCAGCGGGCGAACCGTCCTCGCGGCCGCTTCTCGTTCGATCGCCGCGAACGTGCGCGCTTTCAGGCCGTCGGGCAAGGCGTACGGAGGTGCCGCCTCGTCGGCCAGCCTCGCCGCGTCCTCCAGCCCGGCGATCTCGCGGGCGCAGACGATCACACGACTCGAGGTGCTGCTCGAAGCTCTGCGCGTTCATCGGCCGTGAGCGCGTCGAGCAAGTACGCACCGAGGTCGTGATGGGGTGTGGTGGACTCAGTCAACGAGACCCCGATCCGCGAGCTCGTCCCTGAGCGCGCGCAGCGCATGGTAGGTGCGCGTCTTGACGGTGCCAAGCGGGAATCGCGAGGAGGTCGCTGATCTGCCGCTGAGTGAGCCCGCAGTCGTAGTGAAGCTCCAGCACTTCGCGGTGCTTCGGCGAAAGCTCGTCGAGTGCAGCCCGAACGTCGAGACCGAGAAGCAGCTCCTCGAAGGCGTCCTCGCTCGTGGCCCCCTCGGGCCCGGGCCCGTATGCGCTCGAGTTCCCCCGGCCACGACGCCAGAGATCCACAGCCGCCCGTCGGGCGAGGGTGAAGAGGAACGTCCGCACTGAGCCTCTGGCGGGGTCGAACCGCGGTGCCGACCGCCAGAGCCGCACGAATGTCTCCTGAACGAGATCCTCCGCAAGGCCGGGGTCGTCGAGAAGCCTCAGGCCGAGCCCATACACGCGTCGCGCGTAGCGGTCGTAGAGCTCCTCGAGCGGCTCGGCCCGGTCTCCACCCGCCACCAGCGCGAGGAGCTGTGCCTCTTCGAGTGCGGTTCTCTCGGCGGCGACTGCTGAGATCGAATCCATGCGACGACGTCTCGGATTCGTGAGCTGCGCGTCCGCGGTTCAGCGGCGCTCCGGGGCGGGCCGTGGGGGAGCCGGCCCGCCCCGGTGTGCTGCGCCTACTGGTCCTGGACTGCTGCGAGACCGGTGATCGTGTGTGATCCGTCACCGATCCGTCCGACCTGCTTCGTCTTGCCCGTGCTGATGTCGAGCTTGTAGAGGCTGGAGGAGCGGCGTCCGTCACGGGCGCCTGCGAGCCAGCCCTGGTTCTCCTTGCCCGCAATGTCGAAGCCGAGGTTGACTCCGAGATTCAGCCCGGTGGACTGGGGCATGATCAGCGTGCCCGCGTTGGCCGGCTGCTGGATCCACAGCTTGTCCGGGCTCGCGCCGACGTCATAGGCGTAGAGCACGGTCGCCGTGGGGCGGGTGGCGAAGGCGGTGAAGGACGAGTTCGTGTAGGCCGATCCGACCACCTGCACGCCGGCCGGCGTCAGCTTCGTGTCGACCATGAGCAGGGTGCCGTCGTCCGGGTTCAGCCGCAGGTTGTCGGCGGCATCGCTCGTGACGCGGATCTTGTCCACGGTCGGGTTGAAGTCGAACCCGTTGTTCAAGCTGTTGAGGACCGAGGGCATCAGGTCGAAGCTCGGGCCCTCGGGGACGGCAATTGCCGTGTTCGGGTTCAGCCTGTAGACGACCCGGTCGCTGCCGAGCGCGTACAGGTCACCCGAGGCAGGGCGGAAGTCGATGCCCTTGATCGAGACCCCCATCGGGAGCCCGGTGATCTGCCTCGAGCGCAGCTTGTTCGGATTGTCCGAGTTGAACTTGAGCAGCTTGCCGGCGGTGTTGGTGGCGTAGAAGACGCGACCGTCGTCACGACGATCGTTGCCACGCTTGCCGCCGTCGGCAAGTGCAGCCAGAGGCATCGCCAACGCGAGAAGCGCAACGAGCACGATGCCACGGCGGAAGAACCGAGAGAGGTGCATTTGAAGCCTCCAAGGTCGAGAAACGTGTCAGGAGGCTGTTCGCAGGGGATGCGCTCAGGGTTCAATGCGTTCTCGATGACTGAGAGACCGCCCCTCTACGGCCCGCAGCAGTCGCGCTTCGCGCGCTATCTCGAGCAGCAACAGCTGCGCAAGCCCGATGTCGTGTTCCGCGAGCTCCACCGCCGGCTGCGGGCCGGGCTGCGCGGCCGCGTGATCGAGCCCGGTTGCGGCGACGGCCACACGTTCGAGCACTACCCGCCCGAGGTCGAGTACGTCCTCGCAGTCGAGCCCGACCCGACGGCGCGGGCGGTGGCGGCGGAGCGGGCGCGCAGCGCGGCGACACAGATCGACGTCGTCGCGGGAGTCGCCGAGGAGCTGCCGGCGGAGGATGGAGCCTTCGACGCGGCGGTCGTCACCGGCGTCCTCTGCACCGTGCCCGACCCCGCTCGATCGCTCCGCGAGGTGCGCCGCGTGCTGTCACCCGACGGGGAGCTCCACTTCTGGGAGCACGTCAGGTCCGGGCACGTTGCCTTCCGCATGATCCAACGCGCCGCGGACGCGCTCTTCTGGACGCGCGCGCTCGGCGGCTGCCAGACGACGCGCGACACGGAGGCGGCGATCCGTGCTGCCGGCTTCCAGATCGTCGAGCTCGACCGCGGGTTCCACTCGTCGTCCTGGCTGACGATCACGTCGGCGCCCTATGTGTTCGGGAGCGCTCGACCGGCAACAAGTAGGCCATGACGGAAAGAGTTGAACCGCAGCCGGAGCACGACGAGCCGAGGCTGGCAGATCCGAGACCGCGCGATCTCTCGAGGCGCGACTACACGGCGATCCTGATCCGCGCGGGTAAGGAGTCGCTCAACGACCGCATCTCGAACCTCGCGGCGGCGCTTGCCTACTACGCGTTCCTGTCGATTCCGTCGGCACTGCTCATCGCAGTCGGCGTCTTCAGCCTCGTTGGCGACGAGGGCACGATCTCGACGATCGTCGACAAGCTGGAAGGAGTCGTCCCGCAGGAGACGCTGACGCTCGTCCAGGAGAGCCTCGATCGGGTTACGGCAACCAGCTCGAGCTCCGGGATCACGTTGATCGTCGTCGGCTCGGTGCTTGCGCTCTGGACGCTGACCGGCGCGATGGACACGTTGATGTGGGCACTGAACGCGGCCTACGACCGAGAAGAAACGCGCGGCTTCTTCGAGCGGCGGCTGACGGCCCTCTTCATCGTCCTGCTGCTGTTGTTCGCGTTCGTGCTCGCGTTCGGCCTGCTCGTCCTCGGACCCTTGTTGTCCGACGCAATCGGCTCGACCCTGGGCCAAGAGACGCTTGTCGACTGGCTGTGGTGGACGGCCCAATGGCCGATCCTCCTCCTCGGGCTGCTGTTTGCATTCGCCGCGATCCTCTACCTCGGGCCGAACATCGACCACCCGCGCTGGCGGTTCCTCACGTTCGGGACTGTGATCAGCGTCGTCATCTGGCTGGTCGCCTCCGCAGCCTTCTCCTTCTTCGTGAGCCGGTTCGGCTCGTTCGACAAGACGTGGGGGTCGCTCGCCGCCGTGATCATCATGCTCACCTGGCTGTGGCTGAGCGCCGTCTCGCTCCTCTTCGGCGCGGAGATCAACGCCGAAGCCGAGCGGAGCCGCGAGCTTCGCCGTGGAGAGCCGGCCGAAGTCGAGCTGCAAGCCCCGAGGAAGTGAGATAGTCGCCTCCGCAGGGTCGAACGAAGGGGGAGAGATGCTGAAGAGACTGGTCTGGACGGCGCTCGTGCTCGCTTTCGCGCTCGCAACCGCGCCGGCCGCATTCGCACACGACGACGATGACGATCTCAGCCTGAGGGTGCTCTCGAGCCCCGCCAAGATGGTGACCGGCGGGGACGCGCTCGTCCGCGTGACGATTCCGCGTCGCACGCGGCTCGACCAGGTGAAGGTCCTCCTCAACGGGGACGACGTCACCGATGCCCTCGAGCCGAACGCGTCGAAACGGACGCTGACCGGTCTCATCTCCGGCCTGCGCCTCGGCCGAAACACGCTGTCGGCACGGTCGAAGCGCGACTCGGACCGACTGACCCTCGTGAACCACGCCGTCACCGGCCCGATCTTCTCCGGCCCGCAGCAGCAGCCGTTCGTCTGCAAGACCCAGACGCAGGCGGGCCTCGGCTTCCCCCAGGTCGACAACCAGGACGGCATCGGCATGCGGCTCTTCCAGACGCCCGGCGACCCGACCTCGCCGCCGATCGGCTGGAGCAAGGACTGCACCGTCAACACGGTCGTCGATTTCCAGTACCGGAACACGGCCGGCCAGTTCCGGCCGCTTCCGCCTGGCCCGCTGCCCCCGGACGTCGCGATGACGACCACGCTCGACGGGCAGACCGTGCCCTACGTCGTCCGGCGCGAGCGCGGCACGATCAACCGCTTCATCTACGCGATCTCGATCCTCTCACCGCCAGGCGACCCCGCCGTGGCGCCCGACACCTCGCTCTGGAACGGCCGCGTGATCTACGCCTTCGACGGCGGCGTCGCGATCGGACACAACCAGGGAACGGTCGGCGGCAGCCATCTCTACGACCCCGGTCTCTCGAAGGGCTACGCGATCATCCACTCGAGCGGGACGCGGACGTCGACCCACTACAACCTCGTCCTCGGCGCCGAGACGGCGATCATGACCAAGGAGCGCTTGATCGAGGGCTACGGCGTGCCGACCTACACCGTCGGCGTCGGCGGCTCCGGCGGCGCGATCCAGCAGTACGTCTACGCGCAGCGCCACCCGGGCGTGATCATCGACGCAGCGATTCCGCAGTACTCGTACTCCGACATGGTCACGCAGACGATCCACGTCGGCGACTGCGAGCTACTCGAGCACTACATGGACGTCACGGACGGCGCGAACCCGAAGTGGGCCGTCTGGCCGAACCGCACCTGGCTCGAGGGCCTGAACGCAAGCGCGACGATCCCGAACCCGTACCGCGGCGGCGCGCCCGGCTCGAGCGAGTGCGTGAACGGCTGGCGCGGTCTGACACCGCTGGCGCTGAACCCGCACTTCGGAACCGCCGGCGCGGGATCGCAGTTCTACGACCCGGCCGTGCTCGCGGCCGTCAAGTGGACGCACTGGGACGACCTCAGGAACGTCTACGGCGTGGGCGCGAACGGCTACGCCCGGGTCCCGTCGGACAACGTCGGCGTCCAGTACGGGCTTCAGGCGCTCAAGGACGGGAACATCACGCCCGCTGAGTTCCTGAAGTTGAACGCGACCGTCGGCACCTGGAAGGAAACGAGCGACATGGTGCAGGAGGGCTGCCCGTTCATCCCCGCCGCCTGCGCGGACCCGGCGCAGTTCGATCCCTGGAGCCGCCGCAACATGCGGCTGAGCCCGGACGGCGGCGTCACGCCGGCACCGCGGCGCGAAGGGAACATGGAAGCCGCGCGGGCTGCGTACGAGTCGGGCCTCGTCTTCCGCGGCGCGATCGACATCCCGATCATCGACTGGCGCCACTACCTCGAGGACCAGCTCGACATGCACCACTCGCACCAATCGTTCGCGACTCGGCAGCGGATGCTGAACTGGGACGGCCGGGCCTCGAACCAGGTCGATCTGGTTCACGGACGCGCGACCGGCCGTAGCGTTCGACCAGACGCCGCTCGCGCTCGAGGTGATCGACGAGTGGGAGGCGAACATTCGGGCCAAGCCGTGGCGCGGCGTCGTCCGCAACAAGCCGGACCGTGCTGTCGACTCGTGCTTCGCGACGGTCGGCACGCTCATCCATGCGGGGAGCGATGCCTGGAACGGGATCCTCGATTCGCGTCCAGCCGGTCCGTGCACGCAGCTGTTCCCGCTCTTCAAGACGTCGCGGATCGTCTCCGGCGGTCCGATCGAGGGCAGCATCTTCAAGTGCGCCGTCCAGCCGGTCACGAAGGCGATCTCGAAGGGGCTGTACGCGCCGTGGCTGCCGGGTGCCGAGGACGTCGCGCGGCTCCAGCAGATCTTCCCGACGGGCGTCTGCGACTACTCGAAGCCGGACGTGGGCCGGCCGAAGAAGTTCAACGACGACGACGACGACGACTAACGACTAGCGCCAGTCGACCGAGACCACGTCGATCGGCTGCTCGAAGCCCTTGAGTAGCTCCGAGCGCGGCTCGGAGAGCCGGAAGGCTGCTCCGACCCCGTCGAGCGTCTCGCTGCTGACGAGAATCTCGGCGGGGCCCGCTGCCGCGCCGACGCGGGCAGCGATGTGCACGCCCTCCCCGGCGTAGTCGGAGGCCTCGCCGTCCGTGTGGAAGGCACCGCCGGTGTGAGCCCCGATCCTGACGTCGGGCGCGACGATCTCGGCTGCGAGCGCCCGCTGGATCGCCACCGCCGCTTCGATCGCCGCCTTCGGGCTGTCGAAGGCC
This sequence comes from uncultured Actinomycetes bacterium, assembly GCA_963764595.1. Lineage (GTDB taxonomy): Bacteria > Actinomycetota > Thermoleophilia > Gaiellales > Gaiellaceae > JACDAN01. The sequence continues at coordinate 23,223 of CAVXTG010000005.1, forward strand.
GCGAAGAAGCCGTCGCCGGTCTGCTTGATCACTTCGCCGCCGGCGTCGACGATCCGCTCCCGCAGCAGCTCGTCGTGGCGCGCGAGGAGCCGCTTCCACTTGTCGTTGCCGAGCGTCTCGAGGAGCTTGGTCGACTCGACGATGTCGGTGAAGAGGAACGTGCGGCGGGTCTGAAGGCGGCCGAGCAGCTCCTTGGCGCGCTCGGCGTCGAGCTTCGTGCCCAGCTGCTCGAACGCCGCCAGTGCGGCCTCGAGCTCGATCGTCGCAGCGTCCTCGTCGCCCTGGCGCCGGAAGGCGATCCCGAGCAGCATCCGAGCCTGCGCCGTCTCGTACGGCGCGCCGACTGCATGCCACCCCTCGCGTGCCTTCTTGAGGCCCGCGACGGCTCCCGCGGCGTCGTGCTCCGCGAGATGGATCCGACCCGAGGCCAAGTGGACGATGGCGTCGAAGGCCGGCGCCCGCCGCCCGCCGATCGTGTAGGCGTCGACGAGCTCCTCGAGCTCGCTCGCCGCCGCACGCGCTGTCTTCGGATCCGAGGCTGCGAGCGCGATCTCGACCTGCGCCGGCAGGGCTCGTAGACGCGAGAGCGGGTCAGTGGTCTCCTGCCAGCTTGCGGGTGACCCCCGCCATGGCCGCTTCGACCTTGCCTTCGCCGAGGCGAAGGAGCGCGAGACCCGGTTGCGGCTCGCGACCAAGCTCGTGTGCCTTCCGGTACGCCTCCTCGGCGGCGGCGAAGTCGCCGAGGCGACGACGGATCTCCCCGATCTCGTAGTAGCCGCTGGCGGTGATGAACCGGTCGAAGTCGTGGAGCTCCCCGCAGGCCGCCTGCGCCAGCTTTTCTGCTTCGACGAGATCGCCGCGCAGGCGCATCACCTCGGCGCGGTGGATGCGGCACGCTCCCGGGAACCCGGTGACGTCGACCCGGTCGCACCAGCGGTTCGCCGCGTCGGTCCACTCGGCGGCGCGCCGGTAGTCGCCGAGGTCCTGGCACGAGCTGATCGTGACGCAGTAGACGTACCCGGTCGACAAGGGTCGCAACTCGCCGCCGACAGCCGCAGCAGTCGCCTCGTCCAGGAGCGCCAGCCCGTCCTCGATCTCACCCGTCTTGACGAGGGCGCGTCCCTTTCCGACCAGCGCCAGCATCTCTGTGTCCCGGTCCCCGAAGCGCCTGCTGAGCTCGAGCGCGAGATCGAAGTCGCCGAGTGCCTCGGCGGGATTGCCCCCTCCGAACAGGATGTTGACCGCTCGCGTCAGCGCCATGTGCCCGTGCTCGGCCGACTCGGCCTCGCCGTCGAGCAGCCGCTCGGCGGTTGCAAACCAGCCCTGCGAGACGGCGAACGCACCGCGCCCGGCGTGGTCCCACGAGAGCGTCAGCGCGAGTCGGGCGGCACTGAGCTTCACCCCGTCTGCCGAGAAGCGGGCGTACGCCTGCTCGCGCAGGTGGATCGATTCGTCGAGCTGGCCTCGGCACCAGGCGCCCTCCGCGAACCGCTCGAGGTCCTCGGCGGTCAGTTCCTGCTTGTCGAGGCTGGAGTACGCCTCGTACGCAGCGCGCCAGGCGTGCCTGTCGGCGGCACTTCGGGCGGTCTCGAGCAATTCCTGTTGTTGCACCATCGGCACTCCATTGTGCGCTTTTCCGGCCTCTGCAGGTCGGCTACTCGTAGCGCAGGGCTGCGACCGGATCGAGGCGCGAGGCGCGCCTGGCCGGATAGAAGCCGAAGAAGAGGCCGACGGCCAGCGCGACCGAGAGGGCGATGATGAGTGAGGGGAGGCTGATGAGCGTCTCCCAGCCGGCGATGACGCTGATCATCCGGGTGGCGGCGATCCCTGCGATCACGCCGACGATGCCGCCGAGGATGCCGAGGACGAGCGCTTCGATCAGGAACTGGGCCTGGACCTTCCAGGGGTCGGCGCCGACCGACTTGCGAATGCCGATCTCGCGCGTCCGCTCGCGGACGGAGACCAGCATCATGTTCATGATCCCGATTCCCCCGACGAGCAGCGCGATCGCACCGAGCGCGTAGGTCAGCACCCGGAAGGTCGTCGTCGCCCGCTGCGCCTCCTTGACGAGCGCGGCCTGGTCCTCCGTCGAGAAGTCGTCCGCGTAGTTGTCCGGGAGGTTGTGCTGGTTGGCGAGGAGCTCCTCGATCGCGGCTTGCCCCGGCTCGATGTCGGCCTCGGTGCGAACGCGGACGCCGACGCTCTTATAGGTGGTGCCGCCGAGCAGCACCCTGAGCACGAGCGGCAGCGGCACGAAGATCCGATTGTCGAGGTTCTCGTCGGCCAGCTGGCCCTTGCGCGACTGGATGCCGATCACCTCGAACTCCTGATTCGCGACTCGGACGGTCTGGCCAATCGCGTCCTGGCCGGGGAAGAGCTGCGCCTGGGCGTCCAGACCGAGGACCATGACGCTCCGGCCGAAGTCGACGTCGGTGGGGGAGATCAGGCGACCTTGCTGGACCGTCTGGTTGTAGATGTCCGAGTAGGTCGGCGTGATTCCGAAGAGCCGCGTCGTCGTCTGGTAGCGGCCGGCGGACACCGTCAGGCCCTCGATGTCCTGATGCGGCGCCACCGCAGTGACCATCGGGAGCCCGGAGATCGCCTCGACGTCGGCAGGAGTGATCGTGCGCTCGCTTGCCGATTGTCCCGTTCCGATGTTGATGAACTCTCCGTCGACGAGGATGACGTTCGCGCCGAGGCGCCGGATGCTGTCCTGAACCTCCTTCTGCGCACCGGCGCTGACCGCGGCCACGGCGACCAGCGAGGCGACGCCGATGACCACGCCCAGCGCGGTCAGGAGGGCGCGGAACCAGTTCGCGCGCAGCGCGCCGAGCGCGATCCGCCAGTTCTCGACGGCGGCGGTCATCGCGCCGCGCCGAGCGTCAGCGAGCGCTCGACGGACTCGTCACTGACGATCTCGCCGTCCGCGAACCGGAGGATCCGCGACGCCCGCTCGGCGACCTCGTTCGAGTGCGTGACCAGCACGATCGTCGCGCCGCGCCGATGCACCCGCTCGAGGATCGCGAGCACCTCCTCGGCGCTCTTGGAATCGAGATTGCCGGTCGGCTCGTCGAGGAGCACGACGCTCGGGTCGACTACGAGCGCTCGCGCGACCGCAACACGCTGCTGCTCGCCGCCCGAGAGCTGGCTCGGACGGTGCTGGGCCCGCTCCGCGAGGCCGACTTCTGCGAGCGCCTCGAGGGAGCGCTCGCGACGCTCCCCCCGCCCGACGCCTGCGTACACGAGCGGCAGCTCGACGTTCTTGAGGGCGGTCGAGCGCGGGAGCAGGTTGTAGGCCTGGAAGACGAAGCCGATCCGCCGGCCGCGGACGTGCGCGCGCCGGGTCTCGCTGAGCGTCGCCATCTCCTCCCCGTCCAACCGGTAGGAGCCCGACGTCGGCCGGTCGAGCAGGCCGAGAATCCCGAGCAGCGTCGTCTTCCCCGACCCCGACGGGCCCATGATCGCGAGGAACTCGCCCTCCCGGACGCCGAAGCTGACGCCCCGTAGCGCCTGAACCGGAACCTCGCCTCCCCCGCGATAGACCTTCGTGACCTCGGCGACGTCGAGAACCTTGGCGCCGGCGCCGTTCTCGGCCACTATTCCTCCTCCGCGGGAGCGACCTCCGGGAGCTCCACACGCTCCCCTTCGCGGAGACCCTCGAGGATCTCGGCGCTCTCGTTGTTGCGAAGACCGAGCTGCACGGTGCGAGTCGAGGTCTCGCCGGCCTCGTTGAGGACGGTGACGGTCGGCTCGTCCTCTTCCTCGGAGACGGCCTCGAGCGGCACGAGGAGAGCGTCGTCCTTCTGGGCCACGTCGATCTGGACGCTGACGTTCATGCCCGGCCGCAGTCCCTCCATGTCCGTGAGCCGGACCTGAACCGGGAACGTCACGACGCCGTTCGTCTCGACTCCGGTCGGTGCCGCGTACAGCACCTCGCCCTCGAACTCCTCGCCGCCGAGGGCGTCGACGCTGACGACCGCCTCGAGGCCGGGCCGCACCTGCGCGACGTCGAACTCGCTCAGGTTGACGGTCACCGCGAGCCGGTCGAGATCGGAGACCGTCGCGATCGGCGTCGTCGTGTCCACGGGCGCTCCGGGAACGCTGAGCAGAGCCGTGACGGTGCCGGGCGCGGGGGACCGAACCGTCAGCGCGCGGCGCGCGACCTGGGCGGCCTGGAGGCGGATCCGGGCAGCGTCGACCCTGAGCTGGGCCAGCTCGAGGTCGTCTGCGGAAGCGGGTGCCCCGCGGGTCTTGAGCAAGGCCAGCTCGGCCTCCGCTCGGCGGATCTCGAGCCTAGTTGCCGCAACGTCGGCGCGGAGCGGTGGTCCGAGCAGCTGATTCAGCTTCGCCTGGGCGGCATCGACCGCCGCCTGGGCGCTCGCGACCGCCGCCTTGCTCGGGCCGGCCTGGAGCTTCCTCAGGTCGGCGCGCGCCCGCTCGACCTCGGCCCGGGCAGCCTTCGCCTCGGCCGAGCCGCCCGGCTGGGTGAGCTTCGCGAGCTTGGCCCGCGCGGCCTCGACCGCCTGGCGGGCGGAGGCGATCTCCTCCGGCAGCGGCCCCTTCGGCGCCTGGAGCAGTCGCGCGAGCTCGGCCCTGGCGCGCTCGAGCTCCAGCTCGGCCGCCCTGATCAGCGCCGGGTCCGGAGGAACCGCAGCCTTCAGCTCCGCCAGATTCGCCTCTGCGACGGCCACGGCATGCCGGACGGCGTTGATCTCCTCCGGGAGCGGGCCGTCCGGAGCTCGAAGCAGCGTCGCGAGGTCGGCTTCGGCCTTCCTGAGCTCTGCCGTGGCGGCGCTCACGTCGGCCGGATCGGGCGTGAGCGCGCGCGCCAGCCGGTCCTGAGCGGCCTCGAGGGACCGCTGGGCGACGCGAATCGCCTCGGCGCGATCCTCAGGCGTCCCGCCCCGAAGCGTTTCCAGGTCCGCCTCCGCGCGGCGCACCTCGAGCCATGCGGCGTTCACGTCGGCACGACGTGCGCCGCCGAGCAGGTTGTCGAGCTTCGCCTGCGCCGAGGTGATCGCGCTCTGGGAGGCGGCGACCTCGTCGGGCGTCGCGGGAATGCCCTTGAGCGGATCACTCGTTCGTTTCTGCTGCCGCTCGAGTCGAGCCGTGGCGAGATCGTTCCTCGCCTGCCTGACCGCTGCTTCGGCCGTGCCGCCGTCGTCGAGGACCGCCAACGGCTCATCCGCGGTCACACGCGCGCCCCGCTCGACGAGGTACTTGCTGATCTGGCCGGTCGTGCCGGGGAAGACGGCATCCGGCGGGGCGGCCTCTCCAGGTGTCGCCGACCCAGATGAGGTTCCGCTTCCACTCGCTCCTGGCCTGGCGATCGGCGTCGAGCCCTTCGCCTGCACGATTCGTCCGACCCCGCCGACGGAGACGAGAATGTCGGCCCGTTCGGCCTCGGCCGACAGCGGATCCTCCTCGGCGGCGGTGCCGCCCTGAAGGCCCCACACCCCGAACGCCAAGGCGATGGGGATCATCGCGAGCATGACCGCCCGCTGCCTTCGTGTCAGCCGTCCTGCCCGCAGCCGTTTCACGGTCTCGTCGAACACCGGCTTACTCCTCTCCTCCTGCCCGCAGGCCTGCACCCAATGGTGAGCAGGGGAGATGAGAAGAGGATGAGCCGAGCGCCATTCGCCTCATCGCCCCCCATCTCGTCCTCGCCGCGGCTACTTCGCCGGGTTCGCAACGGCCACGGCAGGCCCGTTACGGCTGCGGGCGAAGCGAAGGTAGAGGGCAGGGACGACGAACAGGTTCAGCAGCGTCGAGGTGAAGAGCCCGCCCACGACGACGACTGCCAGCGGGTGCTCGATCTCGTTGCCGGGAATGCTGCCGGCGACCACCAGTGGGACGAGAGCCAGGCCGCAGGCCAGCGTCGTCATCAGGATCGGCGCCAACCGCTCTCGAGCTCCCCGCAGGACGAGCTTCGGACCGAACGGCTCGCCCTCGTGCTCCTCGAGGTGCTGGAAGTGGTTGATCATCAAGATCCCGTTGCGCGCGGCGATCCCGAACACCGTGAAGAAGCCGACCAGCGAGCCGAGCGACAGGATGCCGCCGCCGATGTAAGCCGCGAGCGCGCCGCCGACCAAGCGCCATCGGCAGGGTCAGGAACGACAGGATCGCAAGGCGCCAGCTCCCGAACGACGCCTGGAGGAGCAGGAAGATCATCGCCGCGGCGCCGATTCCGAAGAGGAGCATGCGCCGCTGGGCGTCCTCGCGTTCCTTCCACTCGCCGAGCAGCTCCGCGCGGTATCCGATCGGGAACGCGATGTCCTCGACCCTGTCGTCGAGCTCTTCGGCGACCGAGCCGAGATCGCGACCCTGGACGTTCGCGCTGACCTCGAGCCGGCGTGAGAGGTTCTCACGCTCGATCGTGTTCGGCGTCGGCGCGATTCGCACGTCGGCGATCTCCTGGAGCTCGCACGCTCCCGCCGGCGGGCGTGTCGATCGGCACGGCCTTGATGTCCGTCAGGCTGTCCCGCGCCGCGGGGATGCTCCACAGCTGCACGTCGTAGGCCCGGCCGCCGTGGAAGAGGTCTCCGACCTCCTCGCCGGCCAGCCAGACGCCCGACTGGCGCCGCACGTCCCCCGGCTTGACGCCAACGCGTTGCGCCGCTGCAAGGTTGACCTTGACCTCCACCTGCGGGATGTCGGAGTGGAGCTCGATTTTCGGTTCGACGAGCCCGTCGATGCCCTCCATCGACTTCAGAACCTTCTCGGCCTGGGCCTGGAGGGTGTGCAGGTCGTCTCCGAACACACGGACGACGAGCGCGTCGCTCGAGCCCGTCAAGACCTCCCTGATGCGCTCCTTCAGATACGTCTGGACGTCCCGGCGGATGCCGGGGTACCCGTCGACAACCTCTTGGACGTGGGCGAGCGTCTTGTCGTAGTCGACGTTCGGGTCGACACTGATCCAGTTCTCGCCGAAGTAGATCCCGTACGGCTCGTCGGACATGAAGGCCTGGCCGATGTGCGATCCGCAGTTGCGCACGCCCGGGATCGTCCGCAGCTCCTTGCAGGCGCGGACGGAGACTCGCGTCTCCTCAGGGCCCGAGGTGTCGGGCGCGGTCAGCCAATGCATGAGGAAGTCCCGCTCCTTGAAGCTGGGCAAGAGGTCCTGCCCGAGAAACGGAACGACAGCGACGCCCATCGCCACTGTGAGCGCGACCACGGCGTAGGCGCGACGCGGCTTCTCGACGATCGGCGCCAGTGTCCGCTCGTAGCCGCGCTGGAGCCATTTCGTGAACGGAGACTCGCGCTTCTCGAGCGGCGCGTTCGCGAGCAGGATCAGGCTCAGCGCGGGCGTCACCGTCAGCGCGACCACAAGGGAGACTGCGACTGCCAGCACGTATGAGGTTGCGAGTGGCGAGAAGAAGGCGCCGGTCAGGCCGGTGAGGAAGAAGATCGGCACCATGGCTGCGACGATGATCAGCGTCGCGTAGACGATCGGGCCACGGACTTCGAGGGAGGCTTCCAGGATCACCCGTGCGGTCGAGCGACCGTCCGGCTCGCGGCGATGCTGCCGTAGCCGGCGCACGGTGTTCTCGATCCCGACGATCGCGTCGTCGACGACGACGCCGAGGGCGATCACCAGCCCGGCCAGCACCATCACGTTGATCGTCGTGCCGCGCCAGTGCAGCACCAGCCCTGCGGCGATCAGGGACAGGGGGATGGCGGTGAGACAGATGACGGCGCTACGCCACTCGAACAGGAAGGCGCCGAGAATCAAGATCACGAGCAGGGCGCCGATCAGCAGTGCCCGCGTCAGGTTGTCGATCGAATCCTCGATGAACGTCGCGGGCCGGAAGATGGTCGTATCGATCTGCATCCCGGGCAGACCGGGTTCCATCTCCTTCATCGCTTCCTCGACTCCGCGCGTCACCTCGAGCGTGTTCGCCCAGGGCAGCTTCTCGACGATCATCATCAGCCCGGGCCCGTCGTTGATCACGGCCTCGCCGAAGAGCGGCTGGTGGTCGATGACGAGGTTGCCGACGTCGCCGAGGGTCACCCGTTTGCCGTTCACCTTCTCGATCGGCACGCTCGACAGGTCGTTGGCCTCGACGATCGGTGCGACGTGGCGAATGTTGATTCGCTGGTTCGGCGTGTCGATGAAGCCCCCCGTCCCGATGAACGAGCCCTCCGAGAACTGGAGCAGGCCGGCGTCGAGCGCGTTCGCGGCGTCGTCCATGACACGCGTGAGGGAGACCCCGTGGGCTTTCAGCTTCGCGGGGTCCATCTGGAGCTGCTGCATCTTCAGCCGCTCGCCCCAGATCGGCGTGTTCGCCACGCCCGGCACGCGCAGGAGCCGGGCCCGGATTTTCCAGTAGGCGATGATCGACATGTCCATCAGCGAGAGGCTGTCGGACGTCAACCCGATCTTCATCACCCGGCTCGTGGACGAGAGCGGCTGGATCATGACGGGAGGAGCAGCCCAGGTCGGGAGCGTCGGGGTGATCGTCCCGACGCGCTCGTCCACGACCTGCCGAGCGTGCATGAGGTCGGTCCCGCGATCGAATAGCAAGACGATCTGCGAGAGGCCCGGGACGGACTTCGAGCGAACAATGTCCAGCTTGGGGATGCCCTGGAGCTGCTGCTCCATCGGCACCGTGACGAGCTCTTCCGTCTCCTCCGCGCTCAGCCCGAAGGTCATGGTCTGGATCTCGACCTTCGGCTGCGCGAACTCCGGAAAGACGTCCACGGGCGTGTCGCGCAGCATTCCGAGACCGAAGACCATCAGTGCCGCCGCGCCAACGACGACGAGGTAGCGGAACTTCAGACTCGTTCCGACGATCCAGCGCATCATGGTCGCGTGCTCCTCCCGCTCAGTGGCCGGTGTCGTCGATGCCGGATTCGGCCCCATAGAGCTCGGCGACGCCGGCCGTGGCGACCTTCGAGCCTGGTGCGGGGCCCTTCGAGAGCATTGCTTCGTCGCCCTCGACGCGGTCGATGACGATCTGCTCGCGCACGAACGTGAGGCCGTCCGGATTGGTGTAGGCCCACGTCTCACCGGTCGGTGAGTAGAGGACCGCGGCGTACGGGATGACTCGCCCGGCGCCGTTCGCGGTGACCGCTGCCGTCTTGATGTCGAGCCGTTCCGCTGCCTCCGGAGTCAGGGTGACCTTGCTCAGGTCCGTCCCCTTGACCTCCTCGACGACCGCGGCTGGCACGGCCTCATGCTCGGCTTCGCCTCCGCACGCGGCCAGGAGCAGCGGGACGACGAGCAGGCCGACGAGCACCTGGATCAAGCTGTGCCGCTTTCTCATCGTGCTTCCTCCCAGCAGTTGGATGTGGCTTCTTCCTCTCATCTCGTTCACCCGACCGGAATCGCCGGAGTCTCGGGGGGCGCCTCCTCTTCCTCCACAGCCTCTGCTGCGGGGCTGGAGGCGAAGCGCAGGTAGAAGACGGGCAGGACGTAGAGCACGAGCAGTGCTGTCGCCACGACTCCGCCGACGAGCACGGCCGCCATCGGACGGAGGAGCTCGTAACCGGCTCTGCCGCCCAAGATCAACACGAGGCCGTAGAGCAGCCCGCCCGCCAGCATCGTTGCCAGCACAGGCATGAGCCGCTCCCGGGCTGCGCGCACGACGAGCTCGGCGCCGAACGGCATCCGCTCGACCCGCTCGAGCTCCCGCATGCGATCGAAGAGCAGGACGCCGCTCCTGACCGCTAGGCCGAAGATCGTGAACAGGGCGATGTAGGAGCCGAACGACAGGTCGCCGCCTCCCGGCAGCGTGGCCAAGAGGCCTCCCGCTACGGGCAGCAGGAAGGTCAGGAATGCGAGCGTCGCAAGGCGCCAGCTCCCGAAGTACGCCTGCAGCAGCAGGAACGCCACGATCGCGGCGGTGAGGCCGATTGCGATCAGCTTGCCGACGGGCTGCCGGTCCGCCGACAGCACCTCGGCGTGGTACTCGAGCGGGAAGGAACTCGCCGCCAGGCTTCGGTTGACGTCGGCAACCACGTCGTCGCGGCCGCGCCCACTCACGTCGGCGATGACGTCGAGGTAGCGCGAGACCGATTCACGGTTGACCACCGTCGAGTTCGGCTTGATCCGAACGTCGGCTACCTGTCCGAGCCGCACGTGGTCTCCCGAGGGCGTGTCGATCAGGAGGTTCTGCACACTCGTCAGGCTCGACCGCGTATCGGGCGTGCCCCACACGACGATGTCGAAGACCTTCTGCTCCTCGAACAGGCTGCCGACGTTGATCCCGGACAGCAGCGTCGAGGCGGCCCGCCGGACGTCGCCCGGCTTGATCGCGTGCTCGCGCGCCCTGGCGAGGTCGACCTCGATCTCCAGCGTCGGCTCGCTGACGGGCGTATCGATCCGCGCGCCTGCGATCCCGTCGATCGAGGAGATCGATCGCCTCACCTTCTCGGCTTCCGTGCCGAGCACGCCGAGGTCCTCGCCGTAGACGCGGACGACGAGGTCGTTCTCGGCGCCGCGTGCCGCCAACGCCTGGCTCACTTTCTCGTTCGAGTAGGTCTTGACCTCACCGGCCAGCCCGGGATAGGCAGCGACCGTGCGATTGATCGCGCCGACCGTTGCGTCGTAGTTGGCGTCCTCGTCGATTCCGACCCACAGATCGGCGGAGTTGACGTTGAGCGACTTGTCGCCCGTCACTGCTCGTCCGACATGGGCACCGACCTCTCGCACGCCGTCGATCGAGCGCAGCTCACGGCTGACCAAGCCCGTGATCCGGTTCATCTCCGGCAGCGAGGTTCCGGGCGCGGCGTCCCAGCGGATCAGCAACTCGCTCTCCTTGAACGTGGGGAGCAGCGAGTTGTTCATGGCCGCCGGCGCGGCAATCGCCGTTCCGACGAGAACGAGCCCGACGGCGGCGTACGCGATGCGCGGGCTGCCGACGACCCTCGAGAGCCCGGCGCCGTAGATCCGCTGCGCCCACCGCGCGGCGGGGAGGTCGTCCTGGTCGGGTCGTCCTCTCGCGAAGAGCAGGACACTTAGCGCCGGCGTGAGCGTCAGCGCGACCACCATCGACGCGACGAGGGCGACGAGGTACGCAGCAGCCATGTCGGGGAAGAACGCCCCCGCCAGCCGCTCGAGGAAGAACACAGGCGCGATCGCGGCTCCGAGGATCAAGAGGGCGTAGAGCGCAGCCCTGCGCGTTTCGAGCAACGCCCGGATGACGACGGCCGTATTCGACTCGTCGTCCCCGGCGGTCCGCTGTTCTCGCAGGCGGCGGCCGATGTTCTCGACGTCCACGACCGCGTCGTCGATGAGCAGGAGCACGGCCGCGGCGAGGCCGACGAGGACGATCGCGTTCATCGTCGCGCCGAGCGCGAAGAGCGCGAGTGCTCCCACGAGCAGAGACAGCGGGACGACGATCAGTGCGACGAGCGCCGTGCGCCAGCGGAAGAACGCGAGCAGTACGAGTGCGAGCAGGAGGAAGCCGGCGATCAGCGCGATCTGGAGGTTGTCGATCGAGCTCTCGATGTACGAGGCCGGCCGGTACACCTCGGAGTTGAATTCGACTCCGGCCATCCCCGGCCCCATTGCGGCGATCGCGGATTCGATGCCGTTCGTCACCTCGAGCGCGTTGGCCTCGGGGAATTTCTCCACCACGAGCATGAGGCCGCGCCCGTCATTGACGACGGCGTCACCGATCAGCGGCTGATGGTCTTCGACGACGTTGGCGACGTCACCGAGACGCAGCTGTCGGTTGCCGACGTCTTCCAACGTGATCTTGGCCAGGTCTTCGGCGCTCGTCACCGGCGATCGATGCATGACGCCAAGGCGCTGGTTGGGCGTATCGATGAACCCGCCGGTACCCGGGTGTCGAGGCCTCGATGAACGTCAGCGGCGAGACCCAGAGCGAGTTGCCGGCCGACTCGACGACCTGAAGCAGGGTCACGTCGTTCTGGCGGAGTTTCTCCGGATCGACCTGGACCTGAAGCTGACGGTCCTGCAGGCCCCAGATCGCGACGTTGGCGACGCCCGGTACTCCGACGAGGCGTGGCCCGATCGTCCACCGCGCGAGCACGCCCAGCTCCAGCGGCGTGTGGCTGCTTCGACGAGACGCTGACCATCATGGCGCGGTTCGTCGAGGAGAGCGGCTGAAGCATCTGCGGCGGCTTCGACACGTTCGGCAGCGCGTGCGCCTGTGTCAGGCGCTCGGCGACCACCTGCCGCGCCGTGTAGAGGTCCGTGTCTTCCTCGAAGACCATCAGGATCCGAGACAGCCCCGGAACCGACTCGGATCGGATGTCGTCGAGGAAGGCGACGCCGTTCAACAGGTCCTGCTCGAGCGGCACCGTGATCAGCTCCTCGACCTCCTCGGCGGAGAGCCCGAGGGCTTCCGTCTGGACCTCGACGGTCGGCGGCGTGAAGTCCGGCAGGACCTCCACCGACGTCTTCGGAAGCTGAGTCACGCCGACCGCGATTGCACCGGCGGCCAGAGCGACGACGAGCAGCCGGAACCGGATGCTCGAGTCGATGATGGCCCGCATCATCGGAGCTCGCCTCCTTCCGCATGGAATGAAGGCTGGGTCGAGGCCTGGGCGTCAACGCCTAGCGAGCCGGGGCGAAGCGCGTTACCCTTGTGATTGCCACTCATGACCTGGTGAACCTCCGGGGCGTGTTTGGCTTTTGGGGCCGGGCTGCAACCCGGCCCCTTTTTCCTTCCTGTCAGTCCTTACGGCGGTACGGCCACGAGGGATTGGAGCCGATGGAGGACCGTCCGGCGGCCGCACGCATGGTCGGACGGACGACCGGAATCGACATCCTCCGGCCGGTGGTGCTTCGCCTGGACCTACCTCTCATGCTCCACTCCCTCGACGTGGCCGCATTAGGGCGACTGAGAAAAAAGGTACTGCGGAGTTCGAAAAGTTACAAGTTTCATTTCATCATCACCTCATCTCGAGGCCGAGTTAGCTGCGGCGCAGCGGTCGAGAATTCGATTCGTAAATGTGGGCTTCACGTCTTTCTCATCTGACTGTGGTCGACTCACGAGCACGACGAAATGCGTGTTCTAATCGTCGAGGACGAAATGAAGATGGCGAACCTGCTGCGGCGGGGCCTCAGCGAAGAGGGCTACGCGGCAGACGTCGCCCTGGACGGTGAGCGGGCGCTGATCATGGCGCGCGCGACCGACTACGACGTCATCGTCCTCGACGTCATGTTGCCGGGGATCGACGGGTTCGAGGTCAGCCGCCGGCTGCGTGAATCTGGCGTCTGGTCGCCGGCGCTGATGCTGACCGCGCGCGACGCTGTCTCGGACCGAATTGCGGGCCTGGATTCCGGGGCTGACGACTACCTCGTCAAGCCGTTCTCGTTCGGCGAGCTGCTCGCGCGCCTGCGGGCGCTCGCGCGCAGAGGCCCGATCGAGCGGGCGCCCGTTCTCGAGGTCGGAACTCTGCGGATCGAGCCGCGATCCCACCGGGCCTGGCGCGGGGAGACCGAGATCGAGCTCTCGGTCAAGGGATTCGCGTTGCTCGAAACGCTGATGCGGCGCCCCGGCCACGTGGTCTCGCGATTCGAGCTGCTCGAGCACGCCTGGAACGAAAGCTACGAGAATCGCTCGAACATCATCGACGTCTACGTCCGCTATCTGCGCGAGAAGATCGACCGCCCGTTCGGGGTTCGTTCGATCGAGACCGTGCGCGGCGCGGGCTACCGGCTTCGCGCCGACGGCGGCGTGCCGGGCCCGCCCTCACCGCCGCGGGAAGAAGCGGTGAGGGCGAGCGCCTAGCACCCCGTCAGTCGTCGTCGTCGTCGTGATCGCGGTCTGGCTTGAGCCGCTTGGCGGGTGACGTGGCGTCATACCCCTCGCCGAACTCGTAGCCGCGGGCATCGAGCTCGAGCGCGGCCTCTCGGGCCTCCTTCATTTCCTCCCGACTGAGCCGCTCCCTCGCGACGAGCTCCAACACCTCTCCCGACGGAGGATCGACCGCACCGATGTGGACGATGCCGACACCGGGCGCGTGGGTCTTGCTCTGGATGCCGTCCTCGGGAACGGCCAGATTCGTCTCGTGGGTCACGAGGACGTCGTCGAAGCAGCCGGCCTCGACACAGACCTCGCCGCCCTTCTCGACCACCTTCGCGCAGTCGAAGAAGTCGATCTCGGGTGCAAACCCCTGGATGTACTGGCGGGGCCGTACCCGCGGACGCCGCTGCATGTGGATGCCCGCTTCGGCATCGGCCTCACCGGCGATCCACGTGCTCTCTGCGCCGACGAACTCGCCGTCCTCGTACTCCTCCGGATATTCGCCCAGGTTCCAGACATTCCCGTCCTCGTCCTGTGCGAAGAAGGAGAGCTCGGACTCGACCAACTCGTCTTCGCTCGTGTCCGTATCCCAGATCACGAGCACCCTGACGCGGTTGACCTTCTTCGTCAGGTCGGTGACGGTGAACTCCACACGGTGAGGAACGCCGTCGACCTCGCCTTCGAGAATCGTCCGCGTGCCCGGGATCATCGGCAGGAACCGGTTGTCGATCTCGGGCCGACGTGGAAAGTCATCACGCTCGAACTCCTCGAGGTGATTGCACTCCGGCGTGAAGCCGGGACCATTGTTGGCCGAGGTGGCCGACGCTTGACCCGTGACGAGCGCCGCCGCCGCGCCGATCGTCAGCAGCAGTAGGACCGCAACCGGGCGCCAGAACCGAAGCGGCACCGGGGGGCCGGTAGACATTTCGAACCTCCTTCTCCCCCCGAACCTCGTACGTCCGCTAGGAGTGTGCGGTTTTTTCGCGGGAGTACCAAGTCCAGGTTCTGTCACGAATTTGACACTTCTTGTGTCGCGGGCGCGAACGACACGCATCTGCCGCCTTCGTAGCGTGGGGCCATGCCGGGAATCCACAGAGAAGGAGCAGGAGCAATGAAGCGCAGCAGGCAGCTCATCAGCGTCCTCGCACTGACCGCCGTGTTCGCGGCGATCGTGCCGACCCTCGCTCTGGCGAAACCGCCGACGGTCGTCAGCGAGATCCCGTACCTGAGTCAGGGCAGGGGCGTCAACCCTGAGAACTTCATCGTAGGTACCGAGCAGGGGAACGGCGTTGCGGCCGATGATCGCGCGCTCCCGAGGTCGACCCAGCAGCAGGTTGAGATCCCCTATCTCAGCCACGGCGTCCTCAGCCCGACGGCCGAGCCGAACGGGATCTACGTCGACGATCGCGTGCTCCCGAGGTCGACCCCCGAACCGACGCCGATCGTTGTCAGGGACAGCGGCACGAGCGTCGACTTCGGTAGCCCCACCTTCTATGGCCTCGCGCTGCTGCTCGGACTGCTGGCAGGCGGCATGGCCGCAGCGATCTGGAGCAACCGCAGAACCAAGCTCTCGCCGGCTTAGGAGGATCCCGGCGACCCTAAGGAGGGCGGGCCTCGTGCCCGCCTTTCTTAGTGGTCCTCGGCTGCGTCTGCGTCGGGCAAGCTTAGGGCCGTGCCGGAGCTCAACACCCTGGCCCTGTTTGCAGCAGCGTCACTTGCGCTCGCCGTGGTTCCCGGGCCCGCGGTGCTCTACATCGTCGCGCGGAGCGTCGACCAGGGCCGGGTTGCAGGCCTCGTGTCGGCGTTCGGGATCGGCGTCGGGAGCCTCGTCCACGTCACGGCGGCGACGATCGGCCTCTCGTCGCTGCTGGCGTCTTCTGCGACGGCGTTCACGATCGTCAAGTATGCGGGCGCCGCCTATCTGATCCTCCTCGGGATCGCGCGCCTGCTGACGCGTGAGGAGAGCGCGGACGTGGTTGCCGAGTCTCCGCGAGCTCTGCGCCGGATCTTTCGCGACGGCGTCGTCGTCAACGTGCTGAACCCGAAGACCGCGCTGTTCTTCGTCGCCTTCCTGCCTCAGTTCGTCGAGCCCGGGCAAGGTGCCGCGCCGGTTCAAATTCTCGTGCTCGGCCTGATCTTCACGGTCATCGCGCTCTCGTCGGACTCGTTGTGGGCGCTGGCGGCCGGCACGGTCGGCTCCTGGCTGCGGCGAAGCCGGTGGTACCTGGGCGCGAAGCGCTGGGTGACCGGGACGGTCTTCGTCGGGCTGGGCCTCTCGACCGTCAAGGCCTAGGTGGGCGGCCTGCGGATCGTCGCCGGGCACGGCGAGGAACACCTGCCTGCCGTCCGAGTCCTGTTCGAGGAGTACGCGGCGGGCCTCGACGTCGACCTCGGGTTCCAGGACTTCCAGCGGGAGCTCGCGGAGCTGCCGGGCGAATACGCGCCGCCCGCAGGCCGTTTGCTGCTCGCGCTCGATCCGGAGCCGGCCGGCTGCGTCGCGCTCAGGCCGTACGAGCCCGGCGTGTGCGAGATGAAGCGGCTCTACGTCAGACCGGCGCACCGTGGCGGCGGCCTGGGCCGGACGCTGACGGAGGCGATCATCGCCGCCGGCCGGGACGCCGGCTATGAGCGCATGCGTCTCGACACGATGCCGACCATGGAACGGGCCCGGGCGCTCTATCGGTCACTCGGCTTCGTCGAGATCGACGCGTACCGCTTCAACCCGGTCCACGGCACCACGTACTTCGAGCTCGCCTTGTAACACAGTGTTACTTGGGCCTGAAACGCCCGAGGTACCAGGGCGTTCCGAGCTTGTAACACAGTGTTACTTGGGGTTCACGCGCTCAGATCGGAAGCAAGCTCCTCGAAGACGGCGATGAAGGCGTCCGCGTCCTCCGGCTGGTGCGCGACCGAGAGCGTCCACTCCTCCTCTCGCCCCGGCGTCATGAAGATGTCGCGGTTCACGTTGTAGAGCCAGGCCAGATCGGTCAGCTCCGCGTCCTGGTACCGGCGATACGTCACGTAGTCGGTGATCCGCGCGGGCGCGAAGGTGACGCAGCCCTTCGACCCGATTCCGACCGTGTAGCCCGGCAGGCCGTAGCGGTCGATCACCGCCTGGCAGCCGGTGAGCAGCCGGTCGTCGATCGACTCCAGGTGCGGATAGGCCTCCGGCGTCAGCACCTCGTCGAGCGTTGCCCGGGCGGCCGCCATCGACAGCGGATTGCCGTTGAAGGTGCCGACCTGGTTCACTCGACCCTCCTCGACGACCTCCATCGCCGCCTCGGTGCCGCCGACGGCGCCCGACGGCAGCCCGCCGCCGAGCGTCTTCGCCAGGGTGACAAGGTCCGGCTGGACGCCGTAGCGCTCCGTTGCCCCACCGGGCGCCACGGTCAAGCCGGTCTTGACCTCGTCGAAGATCAGCAAGATGCCCCGGCGGCGCGTCTCCTCCCGCACGGCCTCGAGGTAGCCGGGCTCGGGGAGGACGACGCCGATGTTCATCATCGCCGCCTCCATGATCAGACAGGCGGGCACGCGGCCCTCTTCCTCCAGCCGGTCGAGCCGCCGCGAGAGGGCGCCGGCGTCGTTGTACGGCACGGCGACGGTCAAGTCCGCGACCGCCTGCGGCAGCCCTTCGCCGTAGGGCGCCGACGGGATGTCGTCCGGGTCGATCTTCTCCACGTCGATCCCGGCGCCGACCGCGACCATGACCCCATCGTGGTGGCCGTGGTACGAGCCGAGGATCTTCACGATCGTGTCGCGGCCCGTCACCCCGCGCGCGATGCGGATCGCGTCCATCGTTGCCTCGGTCCCGGAGTTCGTGAACCGCCACTTCGGCAGGCCGAAACGGCGGGCGAGCTCCTCCGCGACGAACGCCGCATCCTCAGTGGGCGCCGAGAAGTGGGAACCGAGCCGGACGCGCTCCTCGACGGCCTTCACGATCGCCGGGTTCGCGTGGCCGACGACCATCGAGCCGAAACCGTTGTGGTAGTCGATCATCCGGTGCCCGTCCGCGTCCCAGACGTACTGAGCCTGACCACGTGTGAGGAACATCGGCCAGGGGTCGCGCGCCTGGTACGAGGAGGGAACGCCCTTGGGCATCGTTCGGCGGGCGCGCTCGAAGAGCTCGCGCGAGCGCGGCGTCCGCTCGTTCATCGTCCGCTCCTCGCGATCGGTTAGCTCCTTGATCCGCCCGCGGTCGATCGTGGTCTCGACTGTCTCGTGCGTCGTCATGCGATTCCTTTCGACTGCCTGCCTCGCCTGGACTGAATGATGATGTTCGCCGCCATCGCCGCGAGGGCGAGGATGAAGATCGCGCTGGCGACGACGTTCACCTGCGGGGGCACCGCGACGCGGGCGGCGCCCCACACGAAGAGCGGAAACGTCGTCTCAGAACCGGCGTTGAAGTACGTGATCACGAAGTCGTCGATCGAGATTGCGAAGCCGAGCAGCGCGGCGCTCAGGATCGCCGGCGCGATCAAGGGCAGCGTCACCTTGACGAACGTGACCCACTCGTTCGCGCCCAGGTCCATCGCCGCCTCTTCGAGGTGCCGGTCGAAGCCGACGAGGCGCGCCTTCACGGTCACGACCACGTAGCTGATGATGAACATCACGTGCGCGATGAAGATGGTCGCGAAGCCCGTCGCGAAGCGCATCTGTAGAAAGAGGGTGAGGAGCGAGGCGCCGAGGACGATCTCGGGGGTCGCCATCGGCAAGAAGACGAGCAGGTTCGTCGAGCCGCGGGCGCGGAAGCGATGGCGAACCAGCGCGAGCGCGATCAGCGTGCCGAGGACGGTCGCGACGATCGTGGAGACGAGGGCGAGCTCGAGCGAGAGGATCACCGAATCGCGGATTCCCGGCACCGCGTCCCAGTTCGTCCAGTTGTCGAGCGTGAACTGCTCCCAGGTGTAGTTGAAGCGCCCTGCCGGCTGGTTGAGCGAGAAGAGAATCACGACCGCGATCGGCAGCATCAGGTAGATGAGCGCCAGTACGACGTAGGCGCCCAGCGCATGCCGCCGCACGAAGGCCCAGGCCCGCGAGGCGGCATTGGGCCGCGGGCGCGCAGGGAGCGTCTCGGCGGCGGTCGTCATCCCGTCAGCTTCTCGGTTCCGACGACGCGGGCGTAGACGAGCAGCGAGACCATGATCAGCGCCATCAGGACGAACGAGAGCGCGGCTGCGGCCGGGTAGTCGATCAACTCCAGGTACTTCGACTGGATGACGTTGCCGATCATGTACTGGTTCGGCGTTCCGAGCAGCTGGGCGTTGATGAAGTCGCCGGCCGCCGGAATGAACGTCAGCAGCGTCCCTGCCACGATGCCCGGTGCCGACAGCGGCAGCGTTACCCGCAGGAACGCCTTCGTCTTGCTCGCGTAGAGATCCTGCGCCGCTTCGAGCATCCGCGCGTCGATCTGCTCGAGCGAGACGTAGAGCGGCAGCGCCATGAACGGCAGGAAGTTGTAGGTGATGCCCGCGACGACGGCGAGCGTCGTGGCGAGGAGCCGCCCGTCGGCAGAGAGCAGGTGCACGTCGCGCAGGAAGCCGACGACCGGGCCCTCGTCGGCGAGGATGTTCTGCCAGGCGAGCGTCCGGATCAGGTAGGTGACGAAGAACGGCGCGATGATCGCCAGCAGGAGCAGGTTCTTCCAGCGCCCGCCGTGGAAGGCGATCCAGTACACGAGCGGATAGCTGATCGCGAGCGTCGCGACGGTGGCGATGCCCGCGTAGAGGAACGAGCGGATGAGCTGCTGGTCGTAGCCCGTGATCGCGTCCCAGAAGTTGGAGAACTCCCAGGTGAAGCTGTAGCCCTGCTCGAACGACCCCGACTGCAAGGACTGGTAGCCGAGGAAGCCGAGGGGAACGAGGAAGAACACGGCCAGCCAGGCCAGCCCCGGCGCGAGGAGCAGCAGCGGGGCCAGCCAGCGGTGGCGGTGGATCAGGGTCACGCTGACGTCGACTAGGCGCCCAGCAGCGTCTGCCACTTCTCGATGTAGGTCTGGTTGTTCAGCGCCTCCGAGTCGAACTGGACGACGTTCGAGAGGATCTCGTCGTCGGGGAAGATCAGCGGGTTCGAGGCCGACTCGGGGTCGAGCTTCCTCGCCTCGTCGATCACGCCCTTGACCGACGAGATGTAGCCGTTTCCGACCGAGATCATCGCGGCGATCTTCGGGTCGTAGATGAAGTTCATGTACTCGGAGGCGGTGGCCACGTCGCCCTCGAGCGGGATGAACATGTTGTCGGTCCAGATCATCCCTCCGGTCTCGGCAACGGTCCAACGGAGGTCCTTGTTGGCCGCGAGCCCCGTGGCGACGTCGCCCGACCAGGAGACCGCGGCGGCGATGTTGCCCCGCTCGAGGTCGGCCACGTAGTCGTTGCCCGTGAAGCGGCGGATCTGGCCCGAGTCGAGCGCCTGCTTGATCCGGTCGTAGGCCTTGTTGAAGCTCGCCTCGGTGACCTGCTTCGGGTCGTCGCCGTTCGCGAGCATGGCGAGGCCCAGCGAGTCGGCCATCTCACTGAGCATCGTGACCTTGCCCTTGAGCTTCGGGTCGTCGAACAGCTGGTCGACCGTCGTGACCTCGCCGCCGCCGCTCGCCTTGAGGTTGGTGGCGATACCGGTGATGCCAGAGGCCCAGGGCAGGCTGTAGCTGCGGTCCGGGTCGAACGGCGGGCTCGCCTGCGCCTCGATCAGGTTGGCGATGTTCGGAATCCGCGCCTTGTCGAGGCGCTGCACCCACTCCTTCGAGATCAGGAGCCCGGGGAAGCGGGAGTTGTCGGTCAGCACGATGATGTCCCGGTCGATCCCGCGGCCCTGGCTGAGCGGCCCCTGGATCTTCCCGAAGTACGTGGCGTTGTCGTTGATGTCCTCGAAGTACTCGACCTTCACGCCCGTCTTCGCCGTGAACTGCTGGAGCGACGGGCTCTGCTTGGTCGCGGGGTCCATGTCGATGTAGAGCTGCCAGTTCGAGAAGCGAAGCGTGTCGGCGAGCTCCTGGGCACCGGCCGTCGTGGTTCCGGCGGCATCGCCGCCGCCGTCCCCGCCGCAAGCGGCGAGGAAGCCGGGGATCGAGACTGCAACTCCGCCCAGTGCTGCGCGCCGCAGAAGCTCGGCACGGGTCAGAGCGTTCATCATTCGTTCTCCTCCTCTGTCAGATCGACGACGAAGGTTGCGTTCGGTTCGAAGGAGAGCTCGACGGGCAGGTCGCGCTCCAGCGTTCCGGCGCCCGATTGGGTGTTCTGCGCGAAGACGCTGATCGGCCCGTCGGGCGTCTTCAGGTTGTACTGGGTTGCGACGCCGACGTAGGAGCGGTCGGCGATCGTGCCGGTGAGGCGGTTCTCGCCGTCGCGGGCCGGCTCGAGCCGGAGCTTCTCCGGCCGGATGCCGACCGCGACCTTGCTCCCGCTCGCCGGCAGCTCCTGGTCGACGCGGACGAGCGCGCCGCTCTCGAGCCGCACCTCGCCGTGGCCGGCCACGGTCCCGCGCAGGAGGTTCGAGGCGCCGAGGAAGCGGGCGACGAAGCTCGTCCGCGGACGCTCGTAGAGCTCCTCCGGAGCGCCGAGCTGCTCGATGCGGCCGCGGTTCATGACCGCGATCTGGTCGGCCATCGTCATCGCCTCCTCCTGGTCGTGCGTGACGTGGACGAACGTGATCCCGATCTCGTGCTGGATCTGCTTCAGCGTCAGCTGCATCTGCTTGCGCAGCTTCAGGTCGAGCGCGCCGAGCGGCTCGTCCAACAAGAGCACCTGCGGGCTGTTGACGAGCGCGCGGGCCAGCGCGACCCGTTGTTGCTGGCCGCCGGAGAGCTGGCGCGGCTTCCGGTCGCCCATCCCGGTCAGGTCGACCATCCCCAGGATCTCGCGGACCCGTCCCTTGAGGGTCTCGCCCTTGATGCCCTTGCGCCGTAGCCCGAACGCGACGTTCTCGAAGATCGAGAGGTGGGGGAAGAGGGCGTAGCTCTGGAAGACCGTGTTCACGTCCCGCTTGTGCGGCGGGAGACCGGTGACCGGCTGGTCGCCGAGGTAGATCGCGCCCTCGTCCGGCTCCTCGAAGCCGCCGATCATGCGCAGCGTTGTCGTCTTGCCGCACCCCGAGGGCCCGAGCAGGGCGAAGAACGAGCCCCGGGGGACCTCGAGTGTGAGCCCGTCGACCGCGACCACGTCGTCGAATCGCTTCGTGACCCGGTCGATCGTCACGTCAGGCGCGACGGTCACTGCTGACCGCCGTACGGGTACCACCAATCCTTCGGCTCGAGCGACGTTTCGAGATGTACGTGCTTCGTCTCCTGGAAGGCCTCGAGCCCCTCCTGGCCGAGCTCGCGGCCCAGGCCTGACTGCTTCATCCCGCCGAAGGGCCCGGCGTCGTTGTCCGTCAGCGGGTCGTTGAACCAGACCGTGCCCGCCTTGATCTCGCGCATGCAGCGGAGGATCGTGTCGAGGTCCTTCGTGTAGACGTTGCAGCCGAGCCCGAACCGGGTGGAGTTCGCGAGCTCGATCGCCTCGTCGAGCGTTTTCACCCGGACGAGCGGCGCGACCGGCCCGAAGGTCTCCTCGCGGAGGAGATCGGTCTCCGCCGGAGCGCCCGTGACCACGGTCGGCGCATAGAAGTAGCCCGTCCCGTTGCCGCCGTTCCCTCCGCCGGTGACGACCTCCGCGCCGGCGGCGACGGCGGCGTCGACCTGGGCGGCCACGCGCTCCCGCTGCCGGGCAGAGACGAGCGGCCCGATGTCCGTGGTCGGGTCGAGCGGGTCGCCGAGCACGAGCGAGTCCGTGTAGTCCACGAAGGCCTGGAGGTAGTCGTCGTAGACCGGCTCGAGCACGTAGAAGCGCTCCGCCGAGGTGCAGACCTGGCCGGCGTTCAGGAAGGCGGCCCAGGCGCCGCCTTTCGCGGCGACCTCGATCGCGGGCGCCACGTCCGGGCAGACGATGAACGGATCCTTGCCGCCGAGCTCCAGGTTGACCCGCGCGACCCGGTCGGCGCAGACGTGGGCGATCTTCTTGCCGGTCTCGACCGAGCCCGTGAAGGCCACGCAGTCGACCCGTTCGTCCGCGACGATCGCTTCGCCGACCTCGCCGGCGCCGGCGAGGATGTTGACGACGCCCGGCGGAAGGTGCTCGAAGCACCCGGCGAGCGCGAGCGTCGAGAGCGGCGTCAGCTCGGACGGCTTGGCGACGATCGTGTTGCCGGCGGCCAGCGCGGGCGCGACCTTCCAGGAGAGGAGCAGCAGCGGGTAGTTCCACGGGACGATGCAGGCGACGACGCCCATTGGCTCCTTGAGGACGAGCGAGAGCTGGGTCGCCTCGATCGCCGGGATCACGCGGCCCGCGAAGTTGCGGCCGAGCTCGGCGTAGTAGTCGAACGCCGCCGCCGTCCAGCCGACCTCGTCCGAGTTCTCGACTCGGCGGCTTCCCGCCCTCCCTCGTCATCAGCTCCGCGAGCTCGTCGGTGCGGGCGCGCAGTCGGGCGGCGACCTCGTGCAGGAGCTCGCAGCGCTCGATCGCCGGCGTCGCCGCCCAGCCCCGTGCCGCCTCCCGCGCGGCCGCGATCGCCGCATCGACCTGCTCCTGCGAGGGGAGCCCGACGGACGCGAGCTCCGACTCCGTGTACGGGTTCTCGACGGAGAGTTGCTCGCCGTCGCCCGGCACCTGCTCGCCGTTGATCAGGAGCCGAGTCTCAGTCATTGCCGTTTTCGGTCGGCGGGACGGCGAGCACGGGCCGCTCGGAGATCTGGAGCAGCTTGTGCGGAATCGAGCCGAGGATCGCGCCCTTGAGCGGGCCCTCGCCCTGAGTGCCGACGACGATCATTCGCGCGTCGAGTGCGCGGGCGAGGTCACTCAGGCCTTCAGCCGGGCGTTCCGGCACGAGCGCGACCTCTGCCTCGACTCCCTCGGCTTTCGCCCGCTCGAGAGCCTCGCCGGTCATCCGCTCGCCGATCTCCTGCAGGGCCTTCCGGTGCTCGGCGAACTCTTCGCCGACGACACGGCCCGGCGGTTCGTAGGCGTAGGCGATCACCAGCTTGTCCCCGAGGCGCTTGCTGAGATCGATCGCTTCGCGGAGGGCGCAGCTTCGCGCAGCCGGAGCCGTCGTAGCCGAGGACGATCGTGGCCATTACGAGACCACCTCCGGGTCGGCCGCCTCCAGCGGCTTGCGGGAGAAGAAGCGCTCGTGACCGGCCAGGCGCCAGAGGATCAGGATGACGACGCCGAGGAGCAGGAAGCCAAGCCCGATCACGAGCGGAACGCCGAGGCCGAGGAGCTCCTGGCCGGTGTACGACTCCTCTGGGTCGGCGAAGACGCGGATCGACTCGACGAACAGGTAGCCGAGCATCGCCGCACCGAGGAGCGGCGCCACGCCGATGAAGAGGAAGTTCTTGACCGACCGCGTGAGCTCGCGCCGGTAGTAGACGACGCAGGCGAGCCCCGAGAGCGCGTAGTAGAACGCGATCATCAGCGCGAGCGCCGTCACCGTGTCGAAGAGGAAGTTCTCGCTGATGAAGTTCGCCGGCACATACCAGGCGATCGCGAGCGCCGCGACGACGATCGTGGAGATGTGCGGCGTCCGGAACCGTGGATGGATCGCGGCGAGCGCCCGCGGCAGCGCCCCCGCGCGGGCCATCGAGAACGAGGTCCGAGACGAGGGGATGATCGTCGTCTGCGTCGAGGCGACGGCCGACGTCACGATGGCCAGGATCACGAGCTTGTCCCAGGGCGACCCGAGCACGTCGCCGGCGAGCGTCCCGAAGATGCCCTCGTCGTCGTCGAACTCGGCGAGCGTCTCGAGGCCGGCGAAGGCGACGACCGCCGTCGGCGACCGAGACGTAGGTCACGAGCAGGATCACCGTGCTGAGCACCGCTGCCAGCCCGGGCGCCGAGCGTGAGTCCTCGGTCTCTTCGGTCAGGTTCACCGCCGACTCCCAGCCCCAGTAGATGAAGACGCCGATCAGGAGCGCCGAGACGAGCGTCGCCCGGCTGTCGATCTCGAAGGGGTTGAGCCACGACCACGAGGGATCGATCGAGTCGGGGCCCGCGTCGCCGCCCCAGACCTTCGCCAGCGCGACACCGGCGAACAGGAGCAGTGCCCCGACCTGGGCCAGGATCATGACGTTCTGGAGCCGCGCCGAGAGCTCGGTGCCGATGACGCAGATCGCGGTCAGGACGATGATGTAGGCGACGGCGAGCGCCGTGACGGCGACCTTCGAGCCGGCCGCGCCGTCCGCGCCGAAGAGCAGGTACGTGTAGCGGGCACCCACGTCGGCCAGCGAGCCCACGACGAGGATGCCCGTCGTGCAGACCGCCCAACCCCCGATCCATCCGGGCCAGGGGCCCAGTGCCCGCGTCACCCACGAGAAGGTCGTGCCCGCATCCGGATCGGCCTTGTTCATGTAGTAGAAGGCCGTCGCGATGAAGAACATCGGGATGAACGAGGCGAGGAGCGCCGCCGGTGCCTGGACGCCGACGATGACCACGACCGTCCCGATCACCGCGGCGAGCGAGTAGGCCGGCGCCGTCGACGCCAGCCCGATCGCGGTCGCGTCGAGGAACCCGATCGCGTCCGGCTTGAGGCCTTCTCCGCCTCGTCGGGAGCCGCAGCTCGGTCCGCAGTAAACGTCGCGTCGGTCAAGTCAGTCGAGCTTCGCCATCACATGCTTGATCTGGGTGTAGTCCTCCAGCGAGTAGGCCGAGAGGTCCTTGCCGTAGCCCGACTGCTTGAAGCCGCCGTGGGGCATCTCGGAGACGAGCGGGATGTGGTCGTTGATCCAGACCGTCCCGAACTCGAGCTTCCGTGACGCGTTCAGCGCCCGTCCGATGTCGCGCGTGAAGACCGAGGCGGCGAGCCCGTAGGGGACGTCGTTCGCCCACGCGATCGCCTGGTCGTCGTCGGCGTAGCGCTGGACGGTGACGACCGGGCCGAAGACCTCCCGCTGCACGATCTCGTCGGTCTGGTCGACGTCGACGACGACCGTGGGCTTGACGAAGAAGCCGCGGTCTCCGTTTGTCCCGCCGCCGGTCAGCACCGTCGCGCCCTTGGCTCGGTCGAGGAAGCCGAGCACGCGGTCCTGCTGCGCCTTCGAGATCACCGGGCCCATCTCGATCTCGTCGCCCTCGGCGGGATCGCCGACGCCGATCGACTCGACGGCCGGGACGAGCTCCTCGAGCAGCCGGTCGTAGATCTTCGGGCCGGCGACGACGCGGGAGGCGGCCGTGCAGTCCTGTCCCGAGTTCCAGTAGCCGGCGATCTTGATCGCCTCCGCCACCTGGGCCGGGTCGGCGTCGTCGAAGACGATCACGGGCGCCTTGCCGCCGAGCTCGAGGTGGACGCGCTTGAGCGTCTCGGCCGCGGCCTTCGCGACCTCCTTGCCGGTCGCGACGTCGCCGGTCAGGGAGACCATGCGGACGTCGGGGTGCCGGACGATGCCCGCGCCCACCGGCTCGCCGTCGCCGGTGATGACGTTGAGGACGCCGGGCGGGATCACCTCTGTGGCGAGCTGCGCGAACCGGAGCGTCGAGAGCGGCGTCTGCTCGGAAGGCTTGAGGACTGAGGTGTTTCCGGCCGCAAGCGCCGGCGCGAACTTCCAGACCGCCATCATCAGCGGGTAGTTCCACGGCGCGATCTGCCCGACGACGCCGATCGGCTCGCGCCGGATCCAGGAGGTGTAGCCCTCCATGTACTCGCCGGTCGAGCGGCCCTCGAGAATCCGGGCCGCGCCGGCGAAGAAGCGGATGTTGTCCGCGCAGACCGGCATCTCGTCCCGGGCGGCTGCGAGCGGCTTGCCGACGTTCTGGGACTCGAGCTCGGCGAGCTCCTCGGTGTGCTCGTCGATCAGGTCGGCGAGCTTGAGCAGGACCTCGGCGCGCTCTGCCGGGATGGCCTCGCGCCACTCCGGCCAGGCTTTCGTCGCCGCCTCGACGGCGCGGTCGACGTCGGCCTGGGTTCCCTCCGGGACCTCGGCGATCGTCTCGCCGGTCGCCGGGTTGAGGATCTCGGCCGTCCCGCCCTCGGCGGCGTCCACCCACTCGCCGCCGACGAAGTTCTTGAACTGCTGAACGGTCACGCTCATGGGTAAACCTCCTGGATTCGTCCGATAACTATCTCATTGGCGCGCACTGGCCGCCGCCGGGGCGGTGCCGCCAATACCGGTCGGCTCGTGGGTCAGCCGCTGCGCGATCCAGACCGGGATCACCGAGAGCAGGATCACGACGACGGCGACGACGTTGATGATCGGAAGCTGCTGTGGGCGCGCGAGGTTGGTGAAGATCCAGATCGGCAGCGTCTGGTCGGCCCCCGACGTGAACGTCGTCACGATCACCTCGTCGAAGGAAAGCGCGAAGGCGAGGAGCGAGCCCGCAAGCAGCGCGGTTCGCAGCTGCGGGAACGTGACGTAGCGGAAGGTCTGCCAGGCATCGGCGCCGAGGTCGGACGATGCCTCCTCGAGCGAGCTGCTCGTTCTCCGCAGGCGTGCGATCACGTTGTTGTAGACGACGACCATGCAGAAGGTGGCGTGCCCGACGACGATCGTGAAGAGGCCGAAGTCGAAGCCGAAGCGCACGAACGTCGAATTGAGCGCCATGCCGGTCACGATCCCAGGCAGGGCGATCGGGAGGATGACGAGGAACGAGATGGTCTCTCGGCCGAAGAACCGGTAGCGCGACACCGCAAGGGAGGCCAGCGTTCCGAGCACGAGCGCGACAGCGGTCGCAGCCAGAGCAGCCTTGACCGACAGCACGAGCGCGTCGCGGACACCTTCGTCGGCCCACGCCTCACCGAACCAGGCCAGCGTGTAGCCAGAGATCGGCCACCCCTGAGTAATGCTCTCGTTGAAGGCGTAGAGCCCAATCACGAGCAGAGGCAGGTAGATGAACGCCAACGTCAAGGCCATTGCGACGCGAAGGAAAATCCTGCTCACAGGTTCTCGAACGCGCCCGCCCGCTTCGCGAGCGCGAGATAGACGATCATGATCACCACGGGGACCGTGGCGAAGGCGGCTGCGAACGGCAGGTTGTTCGCTACGCCGACGTTCGTGTAAACGACGTTGCCGATGAAGTTCGTGTTGCCGACGACCTGCGGCGTGATGTAGTCGCCGAGCGTGAGGGAGAACGTGAAGATCGAACCGGCGACAACCGCCGGCAGTGAAAGGGGGAGCACGACCTTCCGGAAGGTGCGGAAGCCCTTCGCGCCCAGGTCGGCCGACGCTTCGAGCATCGAGTTGGGGATGCGCTCGAGCCCGGCGTAGATCGGCAGGATCATGAACGGAAGCCAGAGGTACGAGAACACGAGCCACGTCCCGGTCGTCGTGTAGCCCGGGCCTTGAAGACCGAACGGCTCGAGCGCCCAGTTGAGGATCCCTTCCTCGGCGAGGATCGTCCGCCAGGCGTACACCTTGACCAGGTAGCTCGCCCAGAGCGGCGTCAGGATCGCGACGATCAAGAGGCCCCGCACCCGCGGAGACGCGACCCGGGCCATGTAGTAGGCGATCGGGAAGGCGAGGATCGCGTCGGTGACGGTGACGGCCGCCGCGAGCCCGACCGTTCGCAGCGTGATGCGGCGGTATACGTCCTCTTCCCAGAGTGTCCTGAAGTTGTCGAGGCTGATGTCGCGGACGACCTCCGAGGTGAACGGGTCGAGTCGCCAGAGCGCCGTCGAGAAGAGCACCACGAGCGAGCCGAGATAGGCGATTCCCAGCCAGGCGATCGGCGAGGCGAGCAGGGCGCCGAGGCGCACTCGTGGATGGCGGAAGAGAAAGGTCGAGAGCCGCCGCCCCGGGCCTTCCCGGGCCGGCGGCTCTCCGTGCGCAACCGAGGTCAAGCTATCCCTTGATCTCGGTCCAGGCTTGCGTCCACTCGGAGTAGTCCTTGCAGACTTCGCCGCGGTCGTCCCCGCAGTCCTTTACGGGCGTCTTCCAGTAGGCGACCTTGGAGAAGTACTCCTCGTCCTGCGCGTGGAAGAGCTCGCAATGGTTCTTCGCCGCGGTCAGGGCGCACGCCTCGGCGTTGACCGGTGCCTCACCGAAGTACTCGGTCGCCATGGCGTTCGCCTTCGGCGAGATGATGTAGTTCATCCACAGGTACATGCAGTTCGGGTTCTTGGCCTCGGACGAAATCATCCAGGTGTCCGACCAACCCGTTGAGCCCTCCTCCGGGAGGATCGCCTTGACCGGCACCGGATCCTTCGCGCCGGTGAGCTGATTCACCTGGTACTGCCAGGTCGTTCCGACGACGCTGTTCTGGTTCGTGAACGACTGGATCTGCTTCGCGGCGTCGCTCCAGTACTCACCGATGAGCCCGCGCTGCTTCTTCAGCAGCTCGACCGCCGCGTCGAACTGCTCCTGGTCGAGCTCGTACGGATCCTCGATGCCCAGGTCCGGCTGCGTCGCCTTCAGGTAGAGCGCTGCGTCGGCGATGTAGATCGGGCTGTCGTACGCCGTCACCTTGCCGCTGGTACGGCGAGTTCTCGTCGAAGACCACGCTCCAGCTGGTGGGCTCGGGCTCGACGACGTCGGTGCGCCACATCAGGAGATTTGCGCCACGCCCATGCGGGACGCCGTAGCTCTGGCCGTCGACGGTGTTGTGAGGCTGGTCCTTCAGCCCCTCGAAGACCTTCGCGTAATTCTCGATCAGGTCGGTGTTGACTGGAGCCACGTCGCCGCCGGCGATCAGGCGCAGCGTTGCGTCACCTGAGGCCGAGACGCCGTCGTAGTTTCCGGTCCGCATCAGCGTGACCATCTCGTCCGAGGTCGCTCCGACCTTGGAGTTGACCTTGCACCCCGTTTCCTGCTCGAACGGGGCGACCCAGTCCTTCTCGACGTAGCCGGCCCAGTTGATCAGGTTCACCTGACCCTCCGGGGCACCGATCGAGGTCGGCAGGTCCGCCTCGGCCGTCGTGTCGTCGTGCCTCCTGCCTCGCCTCCGTCCTCGTCGCCGCCGCAGCTCGCGGCGGACAACAGTGCCGACGACGAGGAACGCTGCCAGCCCGATCGATTTGAGCCAGCGCCACAGTGCTTTGTTCATGCCTCCTCCATCTCTCCCCCCGGATCGATTTCGAACGTGTGCTCTGGACGCCACTCGAGGCGGACTGGACGACCCCGCGCCTCGACGACGTCCGCCGAGGTGGTCTCGAGGTTTTGCCGGACGACGGTGAGCGCACCGCCGCCCTCGAGGTCGACCACGTAGCGGGTGACCATCCCGACGTAGACGACCTCGCGGATCCGGCCGCGCTCGGAGACCGAGCCGGCCGCCGGCTCCTCGTTTTCGCCGAGGATCCGAATCTTCTCTGGACGAACGGTGAAGCGGCGCCCGTCGCGCTCGAGGACGTTGGAGACGCCGACGAAGCCGGCGACGAACTCGCTCTCCGGGTACTCGTAGACCTCTGCGGGGCTGCCGACCTGCTCGATCCGACCGGCACGGAAGACCGCGAGCCGATCGCTCATCGTCAACGCCTCCTCCTGGTCGTGCGTCACGTAGATGAACGTGATCCCGACCTCCTGCTGGATGCGCTTCAGCTCGATCTGCATCTCCTGGCGGAGCTTCAGGTCGAGCGCCCCGAGCGGCTCATCGAGCAGCAGCACCTGCGGCCGGTTGACGATCGCTCGTGCAAGGGCGACCCGCTGGCGCTGTCCTCCGGAGAGCTGTGCCGGCCGGCGCTCGCCGAGACCGGCCAGCTGAACCATCTCCAGGGCCTCGGCCGTCCGCCCACGGCGCTCCGTCTTGTCGACGCCCCTGACCATCAGGCCGTAGGCGACGTTCTGCTCGACGCTCATGTGCGGGAAGAGCGCGTAGTCCTGGAAGACCGTGTTGACGTCGCGCGCATAGGGCGGTAGTCGCGTCACGTCGCGGCCCTTGAGCAGGATCCGGCCGGAGTCGGGCCGTTCGAACCCCGCGAT
This sequence comes from uncultured Actinomycetes bacterium, assembly GCA_963764595.1. Classification (GTDB taxonomy): domain Bacteria; phylum Actinomycetota; class Thermoleophilia; order Gaiellales; family Gaiellaceae; genus JACDAN01. The sequence continues at coordinate 53,811 of CAVXTG010000005.1, forward strand.
CAGGCGCAGCGTCGTCGTCTTTCCCGATCCGCTCGGACCCAGCAGCGTGAAGAACTCGCCCGGAGCGACCGCCAGATCGACGCCGTCGACCGCAGCAACCTCGCCGTAGCTGCGGTGGAGGGCGACCGCTTCGACGTCTGGGACGGCCGACTCGGTCGTCTCGCGGCCGCTAGGCCGCGCGCGAGCTTGCGTCGACAAGCGACTCCTCCAGCAGCTCGAGCCCCTGGGCCAGATCGGCGTCGGAGATGACGAGCGGGACGAGGATCCGGATCACGTTGCCGTAGAGCCCGCACGACAGGAGCACGAGCCCCTTCTCGCGGGCGGTCGCGGTCACGGCCGAGGCCAGCTCCGGCGTCTGCTCCTTCAGCTCGAGGGCGAGCATCGGCCCGAGGCCGCGGACCTCGCCGACCGCGGCGACCCGTGCCGCCAGCTGCTCGAGCCGGGCGCGGATCGTCTCGCCTAGCTCGCGTGCGCGCGCCAGGAACTCCGGCCGCCGGACCTCCTCGAGGACGGCAATCGCCGCCGCACAGGCCAGGGGGTTGCCGCCGAACGTCCCGCCGAGCCCGCCCGGCTCGACGGCGTCCATGAACTCGGCCGGCCCCGTGACGGCGCCGAGCGGCAGCCCACCGCCGAGCGACTTCGCCGAGACGAGCAGGTCCGGCTCGACGCCGTACTGCTCGATGGCCCACACGGTCCCGGTCCGCCCGATCCCGCTCTGGATCTCGTCGGCGACCAAGAGGATCCCGTGGCGCTGTAGCAGCTCCTGGAGCCGCTTCGGGAAGTCCGGTGGGAGCGGGATGAAGCCGCCCTCGCCCTGCACGGGCTCGATCACCGCGCAGGCGAGCGTCTGCGGGTCGGCGTCTTCTTTGAACAGGCGCTCGATCGCCGCCAGGGCGTCGTCCGAGGAGACGCCGCGGTAGGGGTACGGCGCCGGTGCTCGGTAGACCTCGGGCGCGAAGGGACCGAAGCCGCGCTTGTACGGGACGACCTTGCTCGTCATCGTCATCGTCAGCAGCGTCCGGCCGTGGAAGGCGTGCTCGAAGACGAGCACGCCTGGCCGACCCGTCGCCGCGCGGGCGATCTTGACCGCGTTCTCGACCGCTTCGGCGCCGGTCGAGACGAGCAGGCTTCGCTGCTCGGGGCCGCGGCAGGGCGAGAGCTCGGCGAGCAGGCGGCAGACCTCGACGTACGGCTCGTAGATCCCGACCATGAAGCACTGGTGGAGATACCGGTCGGTCTGCTCGTGAATCGCGGCCGCCGCGAAGCCGTGCCCGGTGTTCTGGCAGCCGAGCCCGCCGGCGAAGTCGATGTAGCTGCGTCCGTCAACGTCTTCGATCCGGGCGCCCTCGGCACGGGCGACGACGAGCGGCGGCGTCGAGATCCCCCGTGCGACGTAGCGCTCGCGCGCAGCAATGACCGCTTCAGAACCGGTCTGCTCGCGGATCGACATCTGCCAATGAGACCCTACTGAAACTCCCTTTAATCTTCCTCAACCTTGGTCGCGGTCATCGGCGCAGCCGGCACGATCGGACGGAACGTCGCCCGCTTCCTCGAGGGCTGGGGCACTCCGTTCGTTCGGCGGGACGCTCGCCTGGACGGGGAGGAGCGGGTCGACGCTTCGGACTCGGGCGCCGTGGCCGCAGCGCTCGCCGGCTGCACGGTCTGCGTCAACTGCGTCGACTACCGGCTCAACCTGCCCGTCATGCGCGGCGCGCTCGACGCGGGCGCGCACTATCTCGACCTCGGGGGCCTCTACCACGTGACCAAGCTCCAGCTGGAGCTGGACGCGGAGTTTCGCGAGCGTGGACGGGGCGCGCTGCTCGGCATGGGCTCGGCACCCGGGAAGACGAACCTGCTTGCCGGCGCGGCGGTGGCGCGGCTCGGCGAGGAGCCGAAGGCGATGGAGATCTGGGCGGCGACGCGCGATCCCGCCGCCGAAGGGCATCCGTTCCCGGCGCCGTACTCGGTCCGGACGCTGCTCGACGAGTTGAGCATGTCGCCGGTCGTCGTCGAGAACGGCGAGCTCAAGGAGGTCGAGCCGCTTTCGGGCCAGGCGGTGCGTCGGCTGGCGGATCCGGTCGGGCCGGCAACCGGGATCTACACGCTGCACTCCGAGCTCGCGACGCTCCCGTCGGCGTTTCCGACGCTGGAGGAGGCGTCGTTCCGGCTCTGCCTGTCGCCCGGTCTGCTCGAGAAGCTGCTCGCGCTGGGGGACGACGAGGAGCCCGAGCCGTACGAGCAGTCCGAAGCGTCCGTCGCCGTGCATCTGGTCGATGTCTCGGGCGCGTCGGGCCGCCGGGTCGTGGGGTGGACGCTGACGCGTGGCGGGTCGGCGCGCTCGACCTCGGAGCCGGCGGCGCGCGCCGCCGTCGAGCTGCATGAAGGGCGGCTGCCGCTTGTCGGGGTCAAGGCTCCGGAAGCCGCGGTCTCGGATCCGGAGGCGTTCCTCGCGCTGCTGGATACCGAGGTCTACTGGGACGTCGCGTAGTCGAACCAGCGTTCCGCGCAGTCCTCGTTCTCGCCGTCCTCGCGGATGACCCACCGCGTCCGTCGCTCGCCGGCCGGCCGTGCGGTGCCCTCGAAGGCCGCCGCGAGCGATTTCGGGATCGTGACCTCGAGGCCGTCGTCGAGCTCGATGCGGACGAGCTCGACTGAGTCGTGGGCGACGTCTCCCGGTGGGACCGGACCGGCGACGACATCCACGTTCCGACGCCGCGCGATCGCGTCGATGTCTTCGTCCTCGTCGTAGACGCGGAGGTCGACGCGGCAGCCGGTCCGGCGCTCGAAGGGCGCCACGTCCTCGACGAGGTCGGCCGGAGCGAGGAGTCGCACCTCACGACTGTCCGCGGAGTCGCCGCCGCACGCGCCGAGCGCGAGCAGCAGGATCGACGCGAGGAGGAAGCGGACGGCCATACTCAGCGGCATTGTGTCGACCTACGCGCGACTCGCCGATCTTCCGCTGACGATCGAGGGCCACGAGCTCGAGCGGCTCGAACGTCCGGTGTCCAGCGCGTTCACGCGGGTCACGACGATCGTTCGGCTCCGAGGCGGGGGCGAGGAGGGGTTGGGCGAGGACGTCACCTACAGCGGCGAGGACCACGACCGGTTCGCGGAGCCCGGCGCCGCTCTGCCGCTGGCCGGCGAGTGGACGATCGACTCGTTCTCGACCCACCTGGACGGGCTGGAGCTGTTCCCCGAGCCGCCCGGCATGGAGGCGTTCCGCGAGTATCGGCGCTGGGCCTTCGAAAGCGCGGCGCTCGATCTCGCCCTGCGGCAGGCGGGGACGTCGCTGGCCGCCGCCGTCGGCCGCGAGTCGCGCCCGGTTCGCTTCGTCGTCTCGATGCGGCTAGGCGAGCCGTCGTCGCTCGAGCCGGTTCAGCGGATCCTCGCGCTGTACCCGGAGACGATGTTCAAGCTCGACGCGGTGGCCGATTGGACGCCCGAGCTCGTCGCCGAGCTGGCTTCGCTGGATGTCGTCGACTCGATCGACCTCAAGGGCGCCTACCAGGGCACCGTCGTCGACAACCCTCCGAACCCGGAGCTCTACACGCTCGTCGCAGAGGGCTTCCCGGAGGCGTGGATCGAGGATCCCGCCCTGACCGAGGAGACGGAGCCCGTTCTGCGCCCACACCGCGACAGGATCACGTGGGACGCGCCGATTCACTCCGTTGCCGACATCGAGTCACTGCCGTTTCCGCCGCGGACGATCAACATCAAACCTTCGCGGTTCGGCTCGCTGCGCCGCCTCGGCGAGGCCTACGACTTCTGCCTCGAACGGGAGATGGGGATCTACGGCGGGGGGCAGTTCGAGCTCGGCGTGGGCCGCGGGCAGATCCAGTACCTCGCATCCCTGTTCCATCCGGACACTCCCAACGACATCGCGCCGGCCGGGTACAACTTCCCGCCGCCGGAGCCAGGACTGCCGACGAGCCCGCTCGAGCCGGCCCCGTCTGACACCGGCTTTCGCTGGGGATAGTCCGGCACAGATTCGAGACGAACTCGGCACAGACGCGTGACGCCGGCGCCGCTAGCGTCGTTGCCATGGTTGAAATCACGACAATCTGGGGCAAGGCGAAGGTGCTCGACGAGGTCAGGCTCCAACAGCGGGCCGGAGACAAGCGCTTCGCCTCGCTCGTCCAACTGCTCGAAGACGAGAAGGGCCAGCGGCTCGTCCGCTTCGCCTACACGACCGACGGCGTCGTCCGGCGCGGCCCAGTGACGTTGCGCAAAGCCGACCTGGAGCGGCTTCGCAAGGCGCTCACCGAGCACGAGGCGCTCGGCGCCGCACTCGGACTCGACGGTGGCTAGACCGCGGCGGGCACGAGCCCGGAAGCGGCCGCGCGCGCCGCCTCGACGAGCCCCCCGAGGATCAGCGTCCCGTCCGTCGAGCCGAGCAGCGAATCCACCGCATGCTCGGGATGGGGCATCAGGCCCATGACGTTGCCCCGCTCGTTGCAGACAGCCGCGACGTCGTCGATCGAGCCGTTCGGGTTCTGCTCGTAGCGGAGGACGATCTGCCGCTTCGCCTCGAGCTCGGCGAGGAGCTTCGCATCGGCGAACCAGCAGCCCTCACCGTGCTTGATCGGGATCGTCAGGCGCTGTCCCGCCTCGCAGCGCGCGGTGAACGGCGTGTCGGTGCGCTCGACCCTCAGAACGACATCTCGAGAGAGAAACGAGAGTGACGCGTTCGGCCTCAGGGCCCCCGGAAGCAGGCCGGCCTCGCAGAGGATCTGGAAGCCGTTGCAGATCCCGAGTACCAGGCCGCCGGCGGCGGCGAACTCGGTCACCGCTTTCATCGCGGGTGAGAAGCGGGCGATCGCGCCACTGCGCAGGTAGTCGCCGTACGAGAAGCCCCCGGGTAGCACGACGGCCGCCACCTCGGGCAATCGTTCGTCAGCGTGCCAGACCGGGACGCCGACAGCACCGAGGCCCTCGAGCGCAAGCAGTGCGTCGCGGTCGTCGTTGGAGCCCGGAAACGTGATGACCGCGATGCGCGGGCGGGACTCGCTCACGCCGGCAGCTCGATCTCGTAGCTCTCGATCAACGGGTTGGTGAGCAGCTGCTCGCACATCCGCTCGACCTCTGCCCTCGCCGTGACGGGGTCGCTCGCCTCCACCTCGAGGTCGACGACCCGACCGACGCGCGCGTCGGCAACGGAGAACCCGAGCTGCCGCAGCGAGCTCTCGACGGCCTGCCCCTGTGGGTCGAGGATGCCGGGCTTCGGCCGGACGAGCACCGTGGCCCTCACCGCAGGACCGCCTCGGGATCCTCGATGTACCGGTCGAACGGGCACTCCGTCAGCCGCTCGAACGCCTCCACGTACCGCTTGCGGGTGCCGGCGACGACGTCCTCGGGCAGCTCCGGACCGGGATCGGTCTTGTCCCACCCGAGCGACTCGCAGAAGTCCCGGACGAACTGCTTGTCGAACGACGGTTGTGGGCGTCCGGGCTCGTAGGCGTCGGCGGGCCAGAAGCGAGACGAGTCCGGCGTGAACGCCTCGTCGGCGAGGACGAGCCGGCCGTTGCCGTCTAGCCCGAACTCGAACTTCGTATCGGCGATGATGATGCCCCGCTCGGCCGCGTAGTCAGATGCGAAGCGGTAGAGGGCGAGGGAGGTCTCCTCGACCTCCGCGAGGCGATCGGCGCCGACGAGCTCAGCGGCCTGCTCACGCGTGATGTTCTCGTCGTGGCCGGTCTGCGCCTTCGTCGCCGGCGTGAAGATCGGCTCGGCCAGGCGGTCGGAGTCGCGCAGGCCGGGAGGGAGGGCATGCCCGCACACCGTGCCGGTCGCCTGGTAATCCTTCCAGCCGGACCCGGTGAGGTAGCCGCGCGCGACGCACTCGATCGGGAGCATCTCCAGGCGCCGGCACTCCTGCGACCGGCCGTCCGGGCGCACGGCGAGCAGGTGGTTCGCGCAGATGCTCTTCGTTCGGGCGAACCAGAACGCCGACAGGCCGCTGAGCACCCGGCCCTTGTCGGGAATCTCCGTCGGCAGCACGACGTCGAAGGTCGAGATTCGGTCGCTCGCGACGAGCAGCAGACGATCGTCGTCGAGTGCGTACAGCTCGCGCACCTTCCCACTGCCGACGTGGGTGGCGGTTTCAGGCATGGACGGGCTCCTCTCTTCGGGTTAGCGCCTGGAGACGATCGAACACGACGTCGACGTGTCGCGTGTACGCGCCGAGGTCGAAGACCTCGTCGAGGGCGGCAGGGTCGAGGGCGGCGGTGATCTCCGAGTCGGCACGGACGAGCGCGGCGAAGTCCTGTTCCTCTTCCCAGGCGCGCATCGCCGCGCGCTGGACGAGCTCGTATGCGCGCGAGCGCTCGAGCCCACTCTCGACGAGCGCGAGCAGCAGCCGCTGGCTGAAGAAGAGGCCGTGGCTTGCCTCCAGGTTGCGGCGCATCCGCTCTGGCCGGACGACGAGCCCCTCGACGAGCCACGCGAACCGGTCGAGCATGTAGTCGAGCGCCAGGAAGGCATCCGGGATCGCCACACGTTCCGCCGACGAGTGCGAGATGTCGCGTTCGTGCCAGAGCGCGACGTTCTCGAGACCGACGACGGCCGTCGCCCGCACGACGCGCGCCAGCCCGCAGATCCGCTCGGCGACGACGGGGTTGCGCTTGTGCGGCATCGCCGACGACCCCTTCTGGCCGCGGCCGAACGGCTCCTCGACCTCGCGGACCTCTGTCCGTGCGAGATGCCGGATCTCGAGCGCGAAGCGTTCCAGCGACGCCGCCGCCACGGCGAGCGCAGCCAGCAGCTCTGCGTGGCGGTCGCGCTGGAGGATCTGGGTGGACGCCTCGGCGGGCTCGAGCCCGAGGCGCTCGCACGCGACCCGCTCGACCTCCGGATCGGTCGCCGAGTACGTTCCGACGGCGCCGGAGAGCTTCCCGACGCGCAGCCGGTCGAGCGCCGCTCGCACGCGGGCCCTCGTGCGATCGAGCTCGAAGGCCCAGACCGCGAGCTTGAGGCCGAACGTCGTCGGCTCCGCGTGCACGCCGTGCGTCCGTCCGATCATGAGCGTGTCCCGATGACGCTCCGCCTGCGCCACCACCGCGGCGAGTGAGGCGTCGATCCCCTCGAGTACGAGCCGGCCGGCCTCCTGGATCTGCAGCGAGAGAGCGGTGTCGAGCACGTCGGACGAGGTCAGCCCGTAGTGGAACCACCTGCCGACGGGGCCGAGCTGCTCGCCGACAGCATCGACGAAGGCGGCGACGTCGTGCTGCGTGCGCTCCTCGATCTCCGCCACGCGCGTCGGCGAAGGGGGGACCGCTCGCTCGCGGATCTCTGCGGCCGCCTCGGCCGGCACGACGCCAGTCGTCGCCCACCCGTCGAGCGCGGCGAGCTCGACGTCGAGCCAGCGCGCGAGCTTCTCCTCGTCCGACCAGATCCTGGCCATGGCCGGGCGGGAGTAGCGGGCGATCACCGATCCAATCCTAGAGACAGATCATGAAGGCGCCCGCGGCGCCTGCGCGAGGATCCGGGCGGCGAGGACCGCGGCATTCTTCGCGCCGTCAATCGAGACGCACGCTACCGGCACGCCGGGCGGCATCTGCACGATCGAGAGCAGCGCGTCGAGCCCGTCGGCAACGCTCTTGCTCGAACGCAGCGGGACGCCGATCACCGGCAGCTCGGAGTACGAAGCCACGACGCCGGGGAGCGCGGCCGCCATGCCGGCGCCGCAGATGATGACGCGAACCCCGCGCAGCGCCGCCGTCGACGCGTACTCCGCCACGGCTCGAGGGTCCCGGTGCGCAGACATGACATGGAACTCGTGCGAGATCCCGCGCTCGTCGAGCTCGCGCATCGCAGGCTCCATCGCTTCGCGGTCGGATTCCGAACCGACGAGGATGCCGACGAGCGGGCCCCCCTCGCCGAACGCCTCGAGGAACGCGAAGGGCTCCGTCTGGGTCTCAGGTTCCAACGTTGACCGCGCTGCCGGCGATGTCATGCCGGAAGCGCATGCCGTCGAACGAGATCCGGTCGCAGGCGTCGTAGGCACGCTGCCTCGCCTCGTCGATCGAGGCGCCCAGCGCAGTGACACCGAGGACGCGCCCACCGTTCGTCACGAGCTCGGCCGTTTCGCATCGCCGTCCCGGCATGGAAGACGATCGCTCCCGTCGCCTCGGCATCCGCGACGCCCTCGATCGGCGTCCCGGAGTCCGACTGCGCCGGGTAGTCCCGTCCGGCCAGGACGACCGTCACCGCTGCCTGGTCGTCCTGCTCGATCGGGTGCGAAGAGACGTCGCCCGCGGCGGCAGCGGCGAGTGCCTCGAGCAGGTCGCCGCGCAGGCGAGGCAGAATCGCTTGCGCCTCGGGATCGCCGAAGCGGCAGTTGAACTCGAGCACCTTGGGGCCTGCCTCGGTCAGCATCAGGCCAGCGTAGAGCAGCCCGACGAACGGCGAGCCGCGGCGGTCGAGCTCGGCGAGCACCGGCGTGTGCACGGCCTCGACGAGCTCCTCGACCTTGGCCGGCCCGAATCCCGGCACCGGCGAGAACGACCCCATGCCGCCCGTATTCGGCCCCGTGTCGTCGTCGCCGACCCGCTTGTAGTCTCGTGCCGGCGCTAGCGCGAGAGCGTTGCGCCCATCGGCCAGGGCGAACACCGACAGTTCTTCGCCTAGGAGCAGCTCCTCGATCACGACCGGTTGGTCGAGCCGGGCGACCTGGACGAGCGCCGCGTCGAGCGACTCCCGGTCGGGGCAGACGAAGACGCCCTTGCCGGCCGCGAGCCCGTCGACCTTCAAGACGCACGGCGGTCGAGCCACGGACATCGTCTCCGCCGTCGGAACCCCGGCCGCGCGCATCACCTCTTTCGCGAAGCTCTTCGAGCCCTCGATTCGCGCTGCGTCGCGTCCCGGCCCGAAGACGGCGACACCGGCATGGCGCAGCTCGTCGGCGACACCCGCGACGAGCGGCGCCTCGGGCCCGACGACGGCGAGGTCGACTCCGAGCGTCCGCGCGAGATCCAGCAATCCCTCGCCGTCTTCGGCGCGAACCGGGTGACACTCCCCCAGGGCGGCGATTCCCGGATTCCCGGGCGCCGCGTGCAGCTCGTCGAGCCGGTCGCTCTGGCTCAGCTTCCAGGCAAGCGCGTGCTCGCGGCCGCCCGAGCCGACCACGAGCACCTTCACGGCCGGGCGATGGCCTCGAGGCCGCGTTGGGCGAGCACGTCTTCCCGCGCCCGGCCGGTCCCGATCAGCGAGACCTCGACCTCGAGCGCTCGCTCGATGTACTCGATGTAGCGACGGGCCGCCGCGGGGAGCGACGAGACGTCGTCGATCGCGGCCAGTGGCTCCTCCCAGCCGGAGAGCACTTCGTAGACCGGCTCAGCGTGATGAAAGTCGCTCTGGTGGGCCGGGAACTCGCTGCTCTCCTTGCCGTCGGGCAGCCGGTACGCGGTGCAGACCGGCAGCTCCGTGAACGTCGAGAGGACGTCCAGCTTCGTCAAGGCGAGCGAGGTGATGCCGTTGAGGCGGCAGGCATAGCGGAGACCGACGAGGTCGAGCCAGCCGCACCGCCGCTCGCGACCGGTCACTGTCCCGTACTCGCCGCCGAGCTCCCGCACCCGGGCCTGGTCGGCACCTTGGATCTCGGTCGGGAACGGCCCCTCGCCGACCCGCGTCACGTACGCCTTGGCGACGCCGAGCACCGCGTCGATCCGCCTCGGGCCGATGCCGACGCCCACCGCCGCGGCGGCGGCAATCGGGCTCGACGACGTGACGAACGGGTAGGTGCCGTGGTCGAGGTCGAGGAGCGTGCCCTGCGCGCCCTCGAAGAGCACGAAGTGACCGTCGCGCAGCGCCTGGTCGACGAGCAGCGACGTGTCGGCGATGTACGGGCGAAGCCGCTGCGCGTAGCTCTCGTACCGGCTGGAGACGTCCTCGAGCTCGAGCGGCTCGGCGCCGTAGACGCGCTCGAGCCAGTGGTTCTTCTCCGCCAATGCGACCTCGATCTTCTGGAGCAGGATCTTGTGGTCGAAGAGGTCCTGGACGCGGATCCCGAGCCGGGCCGCTTTGTCTCCGTAGGCCGGGCCGATGCCGCGCCGCGTCGTCCCGATCTGGAGCTTGCCGAGCCGCCGCTCGCTCGCCCGGTCGAGCGCGACGTGCCAGGGCATGATCAGGTGCGCGTTCCCCGAGACTCGCACCGTCTCGGTCGAGAGCCCGCGTTCCTCGAGGTCGTCGAGCTCCTCGATGAACACCTGCGGGTCGATCACGCAGCCGGCGCCGAGGACGCACTGCTTCCCCCAGAGGATCCCCGACGGCATGTGCCGGAACTTGTAGGTCTGGCCGTCCGCGACGATGGTGTGGCCGGCGTTCGGCCCGCCCTGGTAGCGGCACACGACGTCCGAGTGCTGCGCCAGCAGGTCGACGATCTTGCCCTTGCCCTCGTCGCCCCACTGCGCGCCGACGATCACTGTCGCTGGCACGCCGCTGAGTCTGCCCGATCCGTCGGCTACTCGTCGCGGGCGCCGCGGCGGAACAGCCGGCACGCCAACGGTACGGGCTAGTGCAGCCGCTCCGAAGCTCGGCCCGCCCGGACCAGCCGCACGCGGTGGCCGCGAGCGCAGGTCGCCCAGCCGTGGTCGTCCTCGAGCCTGAGCGAGCCGGACACGGTCGCCCCGATCCAGGAGTCCTCCAGCAGCTCTGCGAGCTGTTCGTCTCGACACGCCTCACAGACGGCCGTGAACGACGTCATCCGCCCGAGCAGTTCAACCGTCTGCTCGGTTGCCAACATCGCGAATCAGGCGGTCGCCGCCAGGTCGGCGAACTTCGCGTACCTGTTCAGCCAGGCGAGCTTCTCGGTCCCTGTCGGCCCGTTTCGGTGCTTGGCGAGATGGATCTCCGCGATCCCCTGCGCCTCGGTCTCGTCGTTGTAGTACTCGTCGCGGTAGATGAAGAAGACGAGATCCGAGTCTTGCTCGAGGCTGCCCGATTCGCGGAGATCCGACAGGATCGGGCGCTTGTCGTGGCGCTGCTCCACGGCGCGGGACAGCTGCGAGAGCGCAATCACCGGCACCTCGAGGTCGCGCGCCAGCACCTTCAGGTTCCGCGAGATCTGCGACACCTCCTGCACGCGGTTCTCCGGGTTCGCCCCCGACGTCATCAACTGGAGGTAGTCGACGATGACGAGCGCGAGATCCGGCTGCTTCGACTTCAGCCGCCGCGCCTTCGAGCGGATCTCCATCATCGTGATCGAGCCCGTGTCGTCGACGTAGATCGGCGCCTTCGCGAGCTTGTCGCAGGCGGCGGTCAGCCGCGGCCAGTCGTCCGCCGCGAGCTTCCCGGTGCGCAGCCGCTGCGACTCGACCTTGGCCTCGCTGCACATCAGCCGCTGCGTCACCTCGGACTTCGACATCTCGAGCGTGAACAGTGCGACCGGCAGCTCCTTGCGGACGCCGATGTTCGCCGCCATGCAGAGCACGAGGCCAGACTTCCCCATGCTCGGGCGGGCGGCGACGATGACCAGGTTGCCGGGTTGGAAGCCGGAGGTCAGCCGGTCGATGTCGCGGAAGCCCGAGGGGACGCCGGTCACCTCGTCGCCGGCCTCGTACAGCGCCGTGATCCGCTCGAAGCTTTCCTTGAGCAGCGCCTCGATGTGGGCGAACTCGCTCGTCACCCGGCTCTGCGAGAGCTCGAAGATCAGCTGCTCGGCGCGATCGACCAGGTCGATCGTCTCGCCCGGGCGGTCCCAGCCGAGCCGGGCGATCTCCTGGCCCGCCCGGATCAGCCCACGGAGCGTCGCCGTCTCGTGGACGATGCGCGCGTAGTGGGCGGCGTTCGCCGTCGCGGGCACGAGCGCGGCGAGCTCGCCGACTCGGGCGCGGCCGCCGGCGTCCTCGAGCTCGCCGCGCTCATCCAACGCGTCGACGAGCGTGATCGCATCGACAGGCTCGCCTTTCGCGTACAGCGCCAGGGCGGCGCGGTAGACCTTCGCGTGGCTCTCGCGGTAGAAGTCACCGGCGTCGAGGATCTCGCTGACGGCCCCGATGGCGCCGGGCGAGAGCATCATCGAGCCGAGGACCGACTCCTCGGCGTCGAGATTCTGCGGCGGGACGGGGGCGGTCTGCGACGGCTCGCCGACCTCCGCGATCTGGGCGCTCACCTGCGCATTCATTGCGGGGCACCAGGCCGGCTGCAACCCAGTTGTCCCCTATTACTAGGGGCAAAAAGCGGCTGATATGCAGGTGGAAGAACACACGTTCCCCCAGATTCTCCACGAGCGGGCGGACGTTCTCCCCATGTCGACGGGATTCCAGGGCCACAGACTTCCCGCTCCGAGCGGCTTTTTCGCGCACTCATCCCCAGGCTCTGGATAAGCCTGTGGACGAGTCGTTCCTGGTTCGTTACTGCTCGGCGGGCGCCGGCTCTTCGTCTGAGGCCGGTTCTCCGTCGGGAGCCGCCTCGGCGGGCTCCTCGACCGGTTCCTCGATGACGTCCTCGACCTCGGCGCTCTCGGGCTCGGCCGCAGCTGCAGCTGCGGCCGCCTCGGCCGCAGCAGCGGCCTCGGCCTCCTCCGCCGCCTTCGCCGCCGCCTCCAGCTCCTCCATCTGAGCAAGATCGCCGCCCTCGGGGACGACCTCGAGCCGGAGTGTGGCGTCGACGTCCGTGAAGACCTCGACCGGCACCTCGTAGCGGCCGACGCGCTTGATCGATTCGGCGAGGTCGACCTTGCGTCGATCGATTCTGATCTTCTGGTCGCCCCAGAGCCGGTCGGCGATGTCGGTGGCGGTCACGGAGCCGAACAGCGAGCCCGTCGGGCCGGCCTTGACGTCGAAGCGGATCACCGCCTGCTCGAGCCTGGCCGCGATCTCACCCGCCTCCTCGTGGGTCCGCGCCTCCTGGCGGGCGCGCTGCTCATCGCGTCGCCGCAGCTCCTCGAGCGCCCCCGGCGTCGCGGTCTGCGCGAGCTTCCGCGGCAGCAGGTAGTTGCGCGCGTAGCCGCGGGCGACGTCGACGACCTCGCCGCGCAGCCCGACCTTCTCGACGTCCGTCAGGAGGATGACCTGCATGGGGCTCTACGTAGTGGCGTAGGGCAGCAGGGCCATCTCCCGCGCGCGCTTGACGGCCAGCGCGACCTGGCGCTGGTGCCGCCGGCACGCCCCGGTGATCCGCCGGGAGCGGATCTTCCCCTTCTCGGAGACGAAGCGGCGCAGCTGGTTCGCGTTCTTGTAGTCGACCTCGTCGACGTGGTCACGGCAGAACGGGCAGGAGCGCCGCTTGATCGGGCCGGTCTGCGGGCCCCGCCGGCCTGTGCGCTGCTGCTCGCCTCTTCTCGCCTTGGCCATCAGGCTCTAGAACGGGATGTCGTCGTCGGCGGCAGACGGCGCGAAGTCGGCGTTCTCCTTGCCGGCGCCGGCGGGGACGAACTGGCGCTCGCCGCCCTCACCCTCGCCGCGGCCGCCGATGAACTGGACGGAGTCGGCGATGATCTCGACGGCCTGGCGCTTGGTGCCGTCCTGCGCTTCCCACTCGCGCCAGTCGAGGCGACCGTCGACGGCGATGGCGCGGCCCTTGGAGAGGTACTGGGCGCAGCTTTCGCCCTGGTTGCCCCAGACGGTGACGTCGAAGTAGTTCGGCTTGTCGCCCCACTCGCCGGTCGACGAGTCCTTCTGGCGCGTGTTGACGGCCAGCCGGAGCTTGCAGACGGCGGTGCCGCTGGGCGTATGCCGGAGCTCCGGATCCTTGGTCAGGTTTCCGACGAGAACGACGCGATTGATGTTGGCCATGTCCTTATTCCTCCTCTTCGGCAGCGACGGGTGCGGGCTCGGATGCATCCTGCCGGTCCGCGGGTGGCGACGCTACCGTCCCGACTGGACGTCGCTCGCTTCGACGGACGGCCAGATGGCGCATGACTCCGTCGGTGATCTTGAGCACGCGCGAGACCTCGTCGAGGGTCTCGGGCTCGGCCGAGAACGTCAGCAGGTGGTAGGCGCCGTCGGTCTTGTGCTGGATCTCGTAGGCCAGCTTCCGGCGACCCCAGACGTCGTGCGCCTCCCACGTCCCCCCGCTGCGCTCGATCAGCTCGCGCGTACGGGTGACGATCTCGGACTGCCGCTCGTCCGGAAGCTCCGGGTCGAGCATGAGCAGGATTTCATAGGGCGGCACGGTTCCCGATCTCCTCCTTCGGTCTCTGGCGGCCACGCCCGGGCCCGACGCGTTCGGGTCGCGCCGGAGGGCAGGGCAGGAAGCGGGCGGCAGTGTAGCATCGAGCCGGGTGAGCCGCCGCCTCGCGCTCCTGACCGGAGGGATCGCCGTGGCGGCCGCCGCGCTCTGGCGCACGATCAGGCGGAGGCCGCCCGGCTGGGTCGAGATCGAGCCGGTCGACACCCGCGCCGAGGAGCTGCGGAGACGGCTGGACGAGTCTCGCGCCGTCGTCGAGGATCGCGAGGAGTTCGAGGGCGCCGAGACGACCGTCGACACGATCGAGGACGTTCCCGCCGATCCCGCCGAGCGCAGGCGCGAGGTGCACGCCGAGGGGCGAAGCGCCGTCGACCGGATGCGCGACTCTACGCCGGAGGAGTGAAGGCGGCGACACCGGCGGCCAGCCCTCGGGCGACCCGCCACTGATACGCACTCGAGCGCAGCAGCCGACGTTCGGTCGGGTTCGAGAGGAAGCCGGTCTCCGCGAGGACGACGGGAACGTTCGCCCAGTTGAACCCCGTCAGGTCCGAGCGCTCGACCACGCCGAGGTCGCGGGCGCCCGTCGCCCGCACGACCGCCCGCTGAACGGCGCGCGCGGCGCGGCGGCTGCTGCCGTAGACATCGTCGGTCCAGCCACGGCGTCTCGCCGGCGTGAGCGTCGAGACGCCTCGTTGCGACGGGGTCGCGGAACCGTCCGCGTGGATCCGGAGCATCAGCGCGGCGCGCCGCCGGTTGCAGAACTGCGCGCGCTCGATGTTCCCGCCGCGGAAGGTCGACCCGGTCCGCGTCATCGCGACCCGGTAGCCGCGCCGGAGCAGCAATGACCGCGTTCGGCGGGCGATCGCCAGCACGACCTCGGCCTCCCCGGCGGCGCCCCCGCCGTCCTTGATCTTCGTCACCGGTGACCCGGGCCCGATCGGCTCGCGCTCACGGCCGATCCCTGGAGGCGTCCCGTGTCCCGGGTCGAGGCAGATAAGCGCGGCGGCGGCGATCGTTTCGGCGAGCACAAACGGGATGGTACGGACGCCAATCCGGTCGTCGACCGAGCCCGTAGCCACACCGGGGGGAGCCTTTCCAACAAGGGGCTGCGGCCTCGCCCCGGCTCGTAATCGAGACGGAGGTGGGAATGATGAGTCGACCGCTTCGACTGCTCGCCATCACGCTTGGCGCCGCGCTCGCGACGGCGTTCTTCTTGCCGGCCCGCGCCGCAGCCGCACCGAGCGTGGTGGATCCGGATCTGGCCGTCCGAACGGCCGTGTCCGGGCTCGACCAGCCGGTGAGTGTCGCCTTCCTCGGGCGCAACGACATGCTCGTGCTCGAGAAGGCCACGGGCAGGGTGCAACGCGTGGTCAACGGCACGGTGCAGTCGACCGTGCTCGACCTTCCGGTCAACAGCGCGTCCGAGCGAGGCCTGCTCGGCATCGCCCTTCACCCGCACTTCTACGTCACCGGCCGCGTGTACCTGTTCTGGTCGGAGACGATCTCGGGCCAGGACAGCACGGACCTCGCGGACGTGCCGTTGCTCGGCAACCGCGTCGACCGGTTCTACTGGAACGGCTCGACGCTGAGCTTCGACCGGAACATCATCAGGTTCCGCTCGTTCCAGGCTGACGCCGGGCAGCCGCTGCGCGGCAACCACGACGGCGGCGTCCTTCGCTTCGGACCGGACAAGAAGCTGTACATCGTCGTCGGGGACACCGGCCGACGAGGGCAACTCCAGAACCTCGCCGACGGCCCGTTCGGTCCGGGGATCCCGGACGATCAGTTCGGCGGGCCCGAGCCGGACGACGCGCACCTCACGGGCGTCATCCTGCGGCTCAACGACGACGGCACCACGCCGAGGAGCAACCCGTTCTTCCGTGCGGGGCGAGACCTGGGCGGCGAGGTCGGGGCAAACGTCCAGCAAGTCTTCGCCTACGGCCTGCGCAACAGCTTCGGGATGGACTTCGATCCGGTCTCGGGCGACCTCTGGGAGCAGGAGAACGGCGACGACAGCTTCACGGAGATCAACCGTGCCGAGCCCGGCTTCAACTCCGGCTGGGTGCAGATCATGGGGCCGCCCGAGCGGATCACCCAGTTCAAGACGATCGAGACGACGGTGACGCCGTCGCCTCCCGACCCGTTCGCGGCGACGTACTTCGGCCTCCAGCAGATCCGCTGGCTGCCGACCTTGATCGCGGACAGTCCGACGGAGGCGCTCTCGCGCCTGTTCATGCTCCGCGGCGCCCGCTACAGCGCTCCAGAGTTCAGCTGGAAGTTCGAGGTCGCTCCCGGCGGCATTGGCTTCCTCGACAGTCGTGCGCTCGGCCGCGAGTACCGCAACGACCTCTTCATCGGTGCGGCGCGAGACTTCCTGGAAGGCGGCTCGCTCTTCCGCTTCGACCTGACCAAGAACCGGAAGGCGATCGATGTCGACGACCCGCGGCTCGCGGACCGCGTCGCCGACAACATCCACAAGTGGGAGATCACCGAGAGCGAGAGCCTCCGCTTCGGCCGCGACTTCGGCGTCGGGACGGACGTCCAGACCGGGCCGAACGGGAACCTCTACGTCGTCTCCCTCTCACACGGGAACGTCTACGAGGTCTTCCGCCCGGGGAACGACGACGACGATGACGACGAGGACGACGACGACGACTAGCTCCTGACCGGCGTGGCGGCGGCTCCGGCCGCCGCCACGCCAACTCAGTTCGAACCTATGTAAAGCTCGGTCAACGTTGATGGGGCCTCGCTAGTCTCAACGAGTTACGGTGGCGACCGGCGGGCCTAAGACGATCCTCATCTGCGAGGACGACAAGAATCTGCGACAGCTCGTGCGGGCTGTCCTCGGCGACGGCTACCGCTTTCTCGAGGCGAACGACGGTGACGAGGCGATCGAGCTCGCCTTGCGGACTCGACCCGACCTGATCATCCTCGATTTGATGATGCCGGGCAAGAGCGGAATCGAGGTCTTGACCCAGCTCCGCCAGGAGCTCCCGAACGGCGACACGCGCGTGATC
Source organism: uncultured Actinomycetes bacterium (assembly GCA_963764595.1). Taxonomy (GTDB): domain Bacteria; phylum Actinomycetota; class Thermoleophilia; order Gaiellales; family Gaiellaceae; genus JACDAN01. Next base: position 70,952 of record CAVXTG010000005.1, read on the forward strand.
GTCATGAGCGCGTGGGACGCCGACGAGGCGGCGCTCGACGCCGGCGCCGACCGCTTCGTCCCGAAGCCGTTCGACGCCGACGAGCTGACGGCGGCCGTCGAAGACGTCCTCCGGGTGCCGTGAGTGCCCTGGGCGACATCCAGGAGAAGATCAGGTCCGTATCGCTCGCGACGCGGATGCTCGTCGCCAGTGCCGTGCTCGCGCTCCTCGTCGCCGGCGTCTTCGCCGTCCTGATTCAGGCCGTCTCGGACCTGAACGAAGCGACGCAGCGAGAAGCGCAGGCCAGGGACCTGCGGGCGGCGACGTTCGAGCTGGAGAAACTCGTCGTCGATCTGGAGACGGGGCTCCGCGGCTTCGTCCTGACCAACGAGGACCGGTTTCTCCAGCCGTGGCGCGCAGCTCGAGAGGAGTTGCCGCAGAGCCTCGAAGAGTTCCAGCGCCTTGCCGCGACGAATGAAGAGCAGGAGCGCCGCGCCGGCGACATCGCCACCGGGATCCGCGACTACGTGGACGGTTGGTCGCGGTACCTGATCGACATCGCGCGGGCGAGCCCGGAGATCGCACGGACGACGGAGGCGTCCGCGGAAGGCAAGCGCCAGACCGACGTCATCCGCGAGCGCTTCGATCGCTTCCTCGCCGCCGAGAACCTGCGCGTGGCCGCTGCCGCGCGCTCCGCGGAGAGACAATCGGATCGGGCGATCCGGCTCGCGATCGCGGGGCTCATCTCCTCGGCGGCGCTGATCACCCTGTTCGGCTTCTACCTCGCCCGCTCGACGGCGCGGCCGGTCCGCGCAGTCGCAACCGCGGCCGAGAACCTCGCCGGAGGAGATCTGTCGACGAGGCTCGAGGAGAAGGGGCCCGGCGAGGTTGGTGCGCTGACCGCCTCGTTCAACCGCATGGCCGGTCAGCTGGAACACAGTCGCGACGTGCTCCAGGAGCAAAACGCGAAGCTTCGGGAGAGCGAGCGGCTGAAGTCGGAGCTCGTCAGCATCGTGTCGCACGAGCTGCGGACGCCGCTCGCGAGCGTGCTCGGCTTCACCTCGCTGCTGCTGACCCGCGACATCGCCGCAGCGGACCAGCGGCGCTACCTCGAGATCATCGATTCGCAGGGCCGCCGTCTATCAGCGCTGCTCAATGACTTCCTCGACGTGGAACGGCTGGAAGAAGGTCAGCTCGAGCTCGCCCGCGAGCTGATCGACATCAAGACCCTCGTCGACGAGCAGGCGCGGCTCTTCGCCGGCCAGAGCTCGAAGCACAGGCTCGACGTCGTGCTGCCGCCGGAGCCCCTGCCGGTGCGGGGAGACCCAAACCGCCTCGCACAGGTCGTCGCCAACCTGCTGTCGAACGCGATCAAGTATTCGCCGGAGGGGGGAACCGTCGAGGTCGTGGGAGAACGCCAGGACGGCGTCGTCCGCGTCAGCGTGCGGGATGAGGGGGTCGGCATTCCGGACGAGCTCCAGCAGCGGGTCTTCACCAAGTTCTTCCGCGGGAACGCCGGCTCGAGCGGCATCACCGGCAGCGGTCTCGGGCTGACGATTGCGCGCTCCGTCGTCGAAGCCCATGGTGGACGGCTCAGCTTCTCGAGCGTCAGTGGCAAGGGCTCGGTCTTTTGGCTCGAACTTCCGGCGGCCGCGACGAACGTGGATGATGTAGCGGCCCAAGGAAGGACTGCGGGTGCGGCCTAGGGAAAGGAGTGGGGGGATGCCTCGTTTGTTGTACGCGGTCATCATCGCCGTCGTGATCGGTACGACGGCGTTACTGAACGGGTGGAGCATGTCGTCGAGCGCCGGCACCGGTCCGGGGGAGATTCGGATCACGAGCCGGGAGGTCAGCCGCATGCGGGTCGATGCCGGGCGGCCGGGGCGCGGCGCCGGCGACACCCAGATCGTCCGCTACAACCTCTTCAACAAGCGGTTCTTTCGGAGGCCGCTCGGGCATGCGGATTACGTGTGCACGTTCGTCACCTCGGGGACGCGCCACTGCACGGCGACGTTCTTCCTGCCCAAGGGCAGGCTCGTCGCCGGCGGCTCGATCCGGTATGCGGCCCTCCACGAGCTCGCCATCCTCGGGGGGACGAGGCTGTACGACAACGCGCGCGGCACGCTGACGGTGCTCCGGACGACCCGAAAGCCTCGGAGGAACATCCTCCTCTTCCGGCTCACGGGCTAGGCAGCAACAGGCGAGGTCAGTGAGAGCGGATGAAGCTCTCGATGAGCGCGCGCGCCTGCGCGTCGGAGCGGACGAAGTCCACGCCGTGCCGTCCGACGGGGTAGATCTGGATCGCCTTGTCGCTCGAGGCGGTGGCGTCGTAGAGCCTCTGCGCGTCGAGCGCGAAGTCCGTATCGAGCTGCCCGGCGACGTACAGGACCGGCACCGTCAGCCGCGCGGCGGTCCCGAGTGCGCTGAACGCGCCGAAGTCCGCGGGTCCCGACAGGCTGACGACGCCGCTCAGCTGCGGCCGGATGTTCGCGCCGGCCACGAGCACCGCCGTGCCGCCCATCGAGGCTCCGATCGCGAAGACCTTCCGCGCGCCGCGAGCACGCGCCACCTTCGCCGCCGCGGCGACGTCGGCCGGCAGGCGGCCGGCCGCTCTGCCGATCCGATACTGCGAGTCACCGTAGCCGCGGAAGTCGATCGCGATGACGAGGAAGCCGAGCTTGGCCAGGCGCTTCGCGTACCCGGCCCACTGGCAGGCGTCGCCTCGACTCTGGTGCGCGAGCACGACGGCTGTTCTCCCTCGTCCGAGGCGATAGCCGGCGAGCCTCGTCCCGTCGGCCGCCTTGAAGCGGATCTCCGCCGCCTTCGGCACGCAGGGGTGGCGCGCGACGTCGGCTGACGCGCTTCCGGCGGCGCCGGCGACCGCCAGCGCGAGTGCGATCATCGTCGCCAGTCGGAGCATGTGGGATGATTCCAGCATGTCGGCTTTGACCTGTCAAACTTGACATGTCACTGAAGTACGCTCTTCTCGCCCAGCTCGCCCGCCGGCCCGAGACCGGTTACGGCCTGGCGAAGTCGTTCGCAACCTCGCTCAACTACGCCTGGTCGGCCAGCCGCAGCCAGATCTATCCCGAGCTCGCCCGCCTGCTCGAGTCGGGCTTGATCCGGCAGACGGCGAGCGGCCCGCGCGGGAGCAAGGTGTACGAGACGACGCCGAAGGGCCTGAGCGAGCTCCGTCACTGGCTGCGCGAGACGGAGCCGGACCGCGGCGGCCGCAACGAGCTGCTCCTCCGCATCTTCCTTCTCTGGCTCCTCGAGCCGGAGGAGGCCGCTGCCTATCTGCAGCGCGAGAGGGAGCTCCTCGAGCTCGAGCTCGACGAGCTGGAAGCGATCGCCGCGGAGGACGACCCTCAGACGCCGCCCGAGAAGGCGGCTGCGCTCGCGCTCGAGCACGGGCTGCGCAGCCTGCGCGCGCGCATCGGTTGGGTCGACTGGGCCCTCGCCGAGGTGGCCACCTGGCCGGAGGCGGGTCCTCGAACGGCGACCTGAGGCTTTCCGCTGAAATGGCCTGAGAATGGCCGCCCGCACCAGACGGATCTCGTTCCCGCTGCGCTTCGCCGCTCGGCGGGTAACCGCCGCCCGCCGGCCGCTCGTGGTCGCGGCTCTCGGTGTCGGCGTTGCCGCCTGCGCGCTTGCAGTCGCCTTCGCGGCGAGCGCCATCGTCGAGAACCGTGCCGTCGCCGACGCAATCGACGAGCTGGCTCCGCGCGAGCGCGACGTCGACGTCACCTGGGTCGGGCTCAGCAGCTCGCCCTCGGAGCGGCTGGAGGCGCTCGACCGGCAGGCGCGCGAGGCGTTGGGCTCGCTCGGGCTGGCTCCGAGCGCGAGGACGCTCGTCTACCGCGACACCCGCAGGGCGGGCCAGGTGGTCCGGTTCGGGGCCGCCGACGGCCTCGCGAACTGGTTCGTGATCCGCAGCGGGCGGTTTCCCCGAGCCTGCGGGCCGGCGCGGTGCGAGACCCTGGTCATCGGCAACGGGCCGGTGCCGAGGATCCCCGGTCTGCCGGTCGTCGGCGTCGCCGAGCCGCGTCCCGGCACACCGGTGCGTCGATTGCTCGGGACTGCGACCGGCGGTGTGCGGCCGCTCGTCGCCGAAGGCGTTGCGGGCGCGGCTCGGCTGCCGACACTCGAATCGACGTTCCACAGCTACACGTGGTCGGCGCCGCTCGCGTCGGCCCGGCCCACTGCCTGGACGCTGAGCGACTTCGAGCAAGGCGTCACGCGTGCAGAGACGCGGTTGCAGGCGGCCTCGCCCCGCTTCGGCGTGAGCGCGCCGGTCGACTCGCTCCGCGAGGTCGCGCTCGACGCGCGCGTCGCCTACCGCCGCCTGCTGCTCGTCGGCGGCGAGTGCGCGGTGCTGTTCCTCGTCTTCGCGGTCGTTGCCGCGTCGAGCCTCCGCTCGAGCGCCCGCTCGGCCTCGCGACGCCTGCGACGCTTCGGTGCCAGGCGCTGGCAGACGGATCTCCTCGCCGCCGCCGAGGCGGCCGCGATCGTGGTGCCCGCGACCGCAGTCGGCTGGGCAGTGGGGGCACTCGTCACGGCGCTGCTCGCCGCCGCAACCGACACGCCGCTGAGGCCGCTGCTCGAGCGCACGATCCTCTCGCCGGCCGGCCTGGCGCTCGCAGCTGCGCTGGCCGTGCTCGCGGTGCTGATCCTGTTCGTCACGACGCGGGCGCAGCCGGTGTCGATCCGCGGCCGAGGGCTATCGGTCGTCGACGTCGCCGCCGGTGCGGCCCTCCTCGCCGTCGCAGTCGCGCTCGCCGTGGGGGAGACCGACGCCGAGAGCCTCGCGCGCGACCGCGGCACGGGGATCGTCCTGTTGCTCGTTCCCGGCCTCGTGATCGTGGCCGGTGCGATTCTCGCGGCGCGCTTGACCGGGCCCGCGTTCCGGCTCGCCGAGCGGCTGGCGCCGCGGACTCGCCCGTCGCTCCGCCTCGCGCTCCTCTCGGCTGCCCGCAACCCCGGCGCGCAACTCGTCACGGTCGGCTTCCTCGTGGTCAGCGTCGGGCTCGCTGTGTTCGCGGCCACCTACCGTTCGACGCTGCTCGAGGGTGAGCGAGCCGAAGCGGCCTTCGCGGTACCGCTGGACTACACGGTCCGCGAGGCCTCACCGGGCGGGGGGCAAGGTCGGCCGTCCGTCGGGGCGTCCTACGCCGGCTCGAACGCGGTTCCGGTGATCCGGCGATCGGCCCAGGCGCCGTCACTCAATCTCACGACGACGATCGACCTCCTCGGTGTCCCCGGCGATGCCCTGGAGCGGCTGAGGTGGCGCAGCGACTTCGCCGAGACCGGACCGGAGGAGCTTGGCCGCCGCATCGCTCCCGAGCAGCCGCTGCAACCGGTCGGGCCGCTGCTGCCGCCTGACGCGCTGGCGCTCAGCCTGCCCGTGACCGTCCGGGGCGATTCGCTCACGGTCACGGCGAACGTCCGCACCGAGGGCGGCGCGTACCTCGCGCTCGATCTCGGCGAAGCTCAGCGCGGCCGAAGCCTCCTGCGCGCGCCGTCTGCCACGGTCCGCGCAGAAGGGAGCCCTGGTCGGCCTGACCCTCCAGATGCCGCCCGAGGAGGCGGTCGGCGCGGCCCACGCGGCCGGTGAGGGGGCCGCGCCGGACGTCTTCAGCGTCGGAACGCTCGCGTTCGAGCAGCCGAGCGTCTCGACGCCCAGCGGGTCGAGGCCGGTGCCCGTCGACTACCGGCAGTGGGTTGCAGCGACCGAGTCCTCGCCCGGCGCGTCGCGTGTGCGGGAGACGCTTCGTCTCCGCTACCTGCTGACGCAAGAGCGAGCGTTCCGCCTTCGGCCCCGCCAGCCGACGGACGGGAGCCCGGTCCCGGTGATCGCGTGCGACTCGCTCGCCGACCGCGTGGGCACGGACGGAGTCGTGCCGATCTCGCTCGGCCAGGCCGTCGTCAACGCGCAGGTCGTGGCTCGGGCCTCGCTCTTTCCGACGCTCCGTTGTCCCTTCCTCGTCGCGGACCAGAGCGTGCTCGAAACGGCCGTCAACGCCTCAGCTCCCGGTGCCGCCGTTGCCGACGAGGCGTGGATCGCCGGGCCGCCGGGACTCTCGACCAGCCTGGAGCGCGCGGCCGGCGGGGCGGCTGTCGCCGTCACGTCGCGGCGAGCGGTCGAGGCCGAGCTGCAGGATGATCCGCTCGCCCGCGGCACGGTGGCGGTGCTGGCGGCAGGAAGCCTCGTCGCGCTCGTGCTCGCGGCGCTCGCGGTGCTGCTCGTCGTCTCGGTCGAGCTGAGAGACGAGTCCGGCGACTTCTTCGACCTGGAGTCGCAGGGCATGGCGCCGGCATCGTTGCGCCGCCAGGTAATGCTGCGAATCGGCAGCCTCGCCGCCTTCGGCGTTCTCTGCGGCCTGGTTGTGGGCGCACTGCTCACGGCGGTCATCACCGAGCTGGTGGCGGTCGGCGCCGGCACAGCCGCCCCGATGCCGCCGTTGCGGCTGCACGTTGCGTGGCCGGAGGTCGCGCTCGGCCTGCTCTGCTTCGCCGTGGCGCTCGGAGTGACGTTGAGCCTGGCGACCCGCCGCGCTTTCGCCGGGCCGCTGCCCGCCCGGAGCGGTGAGGGCCGGTGACGCACGTCGTCGAGCTCGATCACGTCTTCCGCGTGTATCCGACGGAGGAGGGAGGCTCAGCCGCCTTGCAGGGCCTCACCTTCACGGTGCACGAGGGCGAGATCGTCGTCGTCTTCGGGCCGAGCGGCTCCGGGAAGACGACGATGCTGCGCATCCTCGCCGGCTTCGATCGCCCGTCCGCGGGGAGAGTCGACGTGCTCGGCGTCGATCTCCGCCGCCTCGGGAAGAGGAAGCTGGACGACTTCCGCGGCCGCTTCGTCGGCTACGCCGACCAGCACTACTCGGCCGCGCTCGCACCCGAGCTCACCGCTCGCGAGCTGGTCGCGTTCCCGCTCGGTCTCGCCGGAGCGACTCGTGACCGGCAGCTGGAGCGCGCCGACGCGCTGCTCGACGTCGTCGGTCTCGCCGATCGCGGTCAAGCACATCCGTTCGAGCTGTCGGGCGGCGAGCAGCAGCGGATCGCCGTCGCCGCAGCCGTGAGCCGGCGGCCCCGGCTGCTGCTTGCGGACGAGCCGACGGCCGAGCTCGACTCGAAGAACGCCGCGAGCGTGTACCGGCTGATCGAGCAGGTCGTCCGCACGGAATCGGCCAGCGCGATCGTCGTGAGCCACGACCCCGCGTCGACCGCCATCGCCGACCGGATCGTCCATGTACGCGACGGGCGTGTGAGCGCGGAGACCGGACGGGACGGCCAAGAGGGTGAGGAGATCGTGGTCGGGCGCGGCGGGTGGATTCGGCTGCCCGAGGACTTCCTGCACCGCAGCCGCATCGTCACCCGCGCCCGTGCCCGCGTCGAAGGGAGCGAGATCGTCGTCAGCGGTGACGAGACGGTTCCCGAGGCCCGCGCCGATGCTCCGGCCCGGCCGCGTCGCTTGCCTGCCGACGGAGCCGCGGTTGCCGAGCTCCGCGGGGTCGGCAAGCTGTTCGGCTCGGGTCGGGGGAGGACGGAGGTATTCGACGGCTTCTCGGCGCGCCTCCGCGAGGGGCAATTCACGGTCGTCACCGGGCCGTCGGGATCCGGCAAGAGCACTCTCCTCAATCTGCTGGCAGGCCTCGACCTGCCGTCCGAGGGCGAGGTGGTCGTGCTCGGGGAGGTCGTCTCGAGCCTCGGTCGCTCAGCGCGAGCGGAACTTCGCAGGACGCGGCTCGGGGTGATCGGGCAGGACGCCCGCCTCGTTCCGTTCCTGACCGCGCCGGAGAACGTCGGGCTGGCGCTCGCCACCCGCGGCTTGCCGACAGCCGAGGCGGAAGCCGCGGCCGATCAGGCGCTGAGCGCCGTTGGTCTCGCGGAGCTCGACGGTCAGCCCGTGGCGCAGCTGTCGATGGGGGAGCGGCAGCGAGTCGCGATCGCGCGCGCTGTGGCAGCCCGCCCGACGCTCCTGCTGGCCGACGAACCGACGGCGCGTCTCGACGCAGCGAACGCGCTGGAGATCGGAGCCCTGCTCTCCCGCCTCGTCGCGGAGCGCGGCGTCACGATCGTCTGCGCGACCCATGACCCGCTGTTGATCGAGCAGGCCGACGAGGAGCTTGAGTTACGGCGCTGAGGGATTAGGCTCGGCTCTGGTGACGACGCCGGAGCTGACACTGGAGGAGCTGCAGTTGGCGGCTCGGAACCACGCCCTGCCCCTCGAAGCGCTGCGCTATCCGGTCACGCCTGTCGGGTCTGCACTACGTCCTCACCCACTACGACATCCCGGCGGTCGATCCGGCCGAGTGGCGGCTGACGGTGACGGGGCTCGTTCAGCGCGAGCTCGAGCTGACGCTCGACGAGGTTCGAGCTCGACCGGTCGTTCGTCGTCCGGTGACGCTGGAATGCGCCGGCAACGGCCGAGCGCTCACCGCGCCGCGCGCGCTGAGCCAGCCGTGGCTCGTCGAGGCCGTCGGCACGGGGGAGTGGGGTGGCACGCCGCTCAAGCCTCTGCTCGAGGAGGCCGGCGTCGGCGATGCCGCCGTCGAAGTGCTCTTCAGCGGCCTCGACCGCGGTGTCGAAGGTGAAATCGAACAGACCTACGAGCGAAGCCTTCCTCTCGCCGAGGCTGTCCGCGACGAGGTCTTGCTGGCCTACGAGCTCAACGGTCAGCCGCTGCCTCCGCAGCACGGCGCGCCGCTTCGGCTCGTCGTTCCGGGCTGGTACGGGATGGCGAGCGTGAAGTGGCTCGAGCGCATCACCGTGCTCGACCGGGCGTTCGACGGCTACCAGCAGCGCGTCGGCTACCGGCTCCGGCAGGGAGAGGAGGAGGCGGGCGAGCCGCTCAGCCGCATGCTCCCTCGCGCGCTCATGATCCCGCCGGGAATCCCGGAGTTCCTGACCCGCGAGCGGCTCGTCGATCAGGGGCCGTGCGTGCTCGAGGGCCGCGCCTGGTCGGGGCATGGTCCGATCGCCGGGGTGAGCGTGAGCTCGGACGGCGGTGCGACGTGGGACGAGGCCGAGGTCGACGACCAGCCGGAGCCGTGGGCCTGGACCGGGTGGAGGTACGTCTGGGAGCCGCAGTCGCCCGGCCGCTACGAGCTCGCCTGTCGGGCCCGCGACACGGCCGGGAACGAGCAGCCCGTCGAGCCGCCGTGGAACCTCGGCGGCTACGCGAACAACGCTGTGCAGCGCGTCACGGTGACCGTCCGAGCGTCAGGACAAGACGAACGCTCGCCGTAACCTGGCTAAAAGTAGCGGTACTTCCGTCGTAAGCTCAGCCGACGATGGACACGCAAGCCGGCCTGCGCGGCGGCGGCCTCGACAGGCCTGAAGGACTCGAAACCGGTGCGGTCGTCCGCACCTTTTTGATCGCAGACGTTCGCGGGTACACGTCGTTTACGCAGGCCCACGGCGACGAAGAGGCTGGAAGGCTTGCCGCCAGGTTCGCCGAGCTTGCCCGCGAGGCGGTCACGGCGACCGGCGGTGAGGTGCTCGAGCTTCGTGGGGACGAGGCGCTGTGCGTCTTCCCCTCGGCGCGGCAGGCGCTTCGAGCCGCCGTCGAGCTGCAGCGCCGTTTTCGCGCGCGCCTGGACGGTCAGCCGCTTTTCCCACTCGGGATTGGCGTTGGTCTGGCAGCCGGCGAGGCGGTTCCCATCGAGGGCGGCTACCGCGGCGGTGCGCTGAACCTCGCCGCACGCCTCTGCAGCGTTGCCGGCCCTGGTCAGATCCTCGCCAGCGAGACGGTGACGAGCCTGGCAGGGGCGGTCGACGGACTCCGCTTCGTCGAGCGCCGCGGCGCGCGGATGAAGGGACTCAGAAGCCGGTACGGGTGATCGAAGTCGTCCCCGAGGTCGAGCTCCCGCCCGTGCCGGACGGCGGCTCGGCCGAGTGCGCGCCGCCGTGCGTGGTCCTGACGGCTGTAGGAGCAGTCGCGCTCGCCGCCGCCGTCACAGCAGCCGCCCTCGCACTCACGCGCGACTCAGACGAGACGGTCGCAACGGTAGGAAACGCCATCGCCGCAGTCGATGGGAACGCCGTCTCCTACACGCAAGTGGGCAACACACCGAGCACGATCGCCGTCGGCGAGGGAGCGGTCTGGGTGCTGAACGCCGACGACCGAACGATCTCGAAGATCGATCCGGAGACCAGGCAGATCGTCAAGACGTTCGGAACCGGCGGAATCACGACTGACCTCGCAGTTGGGGAAGGCGCCGTCTGGGTCGGCAACGGGGCCGAGACTGAGGGGCCGGGCGGCAGCGTCTATACGGCCAGCATCACGCGTTTCGATCCAGTCACCACGTCCGGCAGGGGGACGGAGGTTCTTCCCAAGCTTCGCCCTTACCCGGGCCGCGAGAGCTCCGGCGAATACCGAGTGCTGGGGGTCAGCCAGCTCGCCGTAGGCGCCGGCGCAGTGTGGGCGATCAACCCCGACCTGACCGTCTCGCGGCTCAACCCCGGGACCGGCGCACGGGAGGCGACTATCCCGGTGACGGTAGGTACCGCGATCGCGGCCGGAAAAGAGGGCGTCTGGACGATCGCAGCCGAGGCTCCACACCTACTGAGAATCGATCCACGCACCAACAAGGTAGGCCAGAGGATTGAACTGGCTGCGTTTGGCCTGACGGGGCTCGCGGTCGGTGGCGGCTCGGTGTGGGCGACCGACCTCGAGGCGGGCCTGCTCTGGCGCATCGAGCCTGGCGAAGAACCGATCACCCGCACCATCGACGTCGGGTTCGGGGTGACTGCGGTGACCTACGGCGCAGGCGCCGTCTGGGTCACGAACTTCGTCCGCGACGAGATCGTTCGCGTCGATGTGCGGACAAACAGGATCACGGCGAGAACTCCGCTCGCCGGAACGCCACCCTCGGTGGCTGCTGCCGACGATACGGCCTGGGTGAGCATCGCCGGCGCGCCGAGGGGCGAGACCCTCCCGGCCTCGACCTGCGGCCCTGTTGTCGGCGGCGCGGGGCGGCCGGACGTCCTCATCGCCTCCGATCTGCCCCTCCAGGGTCCGAACGGGAAGGTCATGCGCGTCATGGACGACGCCATCCGTTTCGTCCTGCGCGGGCGTGATTACCGCGCCGGGGCGCACTCGGTCGGCTACCAGTCCTGCGACGACTCGACCGCACAGTCGGGAGGTCCCGACTTCATCAAATGCGCCTTGAACGCGAAGACATACGCCGCGACGGCTCGTGTGGTCGGCGTGATCGGCCCGGTCAACTCGCCCTGCGCGTGGGCGCAGATACCGATCGCGAATCGCGCCGAGGGCCCGCTCGCCATGATCAGCCACTCGAACACCCACGAGGGCCTGACGCATGCCGCTCCTGACTCGAACGAAAACGAGCCGGACGTCTACTACCCGACCGGCGCCCGGAACTACGTCCGGGTCGTCGCTCCGGAGGACTACCACGTGGCCTCCGCGGCCGTTCTCGCCAAGGAGCTCGGTCTGCGGCGGCTCTACGTGCTGAGGAGCACGGCTGAAGAGTACGCCGATGGCTTCGCAGCGCAGTTCAAGCGAGTAGCTCGCGAGCTCGACCTCACGATCGTGGGCTCGGCCGAGTGGGAGCCCCAAGCAAGAAGCTACAGCGCCCCGGCCGCCCGAGTCGCGCGTGCTCGTCCCGACGGAGTCTTCTTCCCTGACCTCTATTTTGAGAATCCGGACGCCGTTCTCGCGGCGCTGCGCGACCGTCTCGGGCCAGACATCGTGCTGATCACCAACGATTCGGCGGGCTATGCGGAGCCTGGGATGTACCTGACTACGACCGCGCGAGCAAACGAGAGCCTGAGCCCGGCGGGCCGGACCTTCATGCGCGAGTTCGCGGCGACGCAGCCCGCCGGCGTGATTCCGTCCGCGTTCTACATTCCGGAGGCGGCGCAGGCGGCCGAGGCGCTACTCGAGGCGATCGAGCGCTCGGACGGGACGCGCGCCTCCGTCAACCGAGAGCTCCGCCGGCTCGAGGTCGAGAACGGCATCCTCGGCAGCTTCCGGTTCGACTCGAACGGCGACATGACTCCGCCGGCGATCACTGTCTTTCGCGTGACCGGCAAGAAGCGCGGAGCCGATGCGCCCGACGTCTGGGGCGGTGCCGAGTTCGACCGCGTCGTGCGGGTGCCCCCGGAACTCGTCGGCCTCTGAGCCGGCGTCGAGGCGGAACGGAGCGGCGCAGGAGTCGAACCTACCCAGCCTGGGGTTGCCAGACCTCATCGGTTTTGAAGACCGACTGGGCCACCGGGCCCGTGCCGCTCCGCGCCGATGCTAGCTTCGGGCGCTTCGCCTGAGCACGCGCTCGTCGCCGACACGGCGCGTCACGCCGTCGGCGTCGAAGCGCTCGAGCAGCAGCTGCGCCGGCCGGCGCGAGCTGCCGAGCAGGTCGCGGAAGCGCGCGAGCGTGATCGACCCGGACCGCTCGCATTCCTCGACGAGCGCGCTCCGCGCCTCGTCGTACGCGGTCCGCGAGACCGCGAGGCCGTCGCCGAGCCGAACGAGGCGGCCCTCGCGCTCCAGGAAGCGCGCGAGCTCGGCGTCGGCGAGTTTCGCGCCCGCGACTCCCGCCCGGTCGAGCTCGGCCTCGAGGCGGGTTGCCTCCTCGGCCCGCGCGCCGAGCTCCGGCGCGCTGCCCGGGAGATACGCCTTCCCGTCACGACGCTCGAGCCCGAGCAGCGGCACCACCGCCGCCGCCCACGGCTGCCGCGGCAGCAGCTCGCCGACCGAGAGCCCAGGATCGAGCGGCTCCGCTTCGAGTCGCGCCTGGAGTCGCTCCCGAACCGTCGCCTGCAGCTCGTCGAGCCACTCAGGCCGGAAATACCAGTTGTCCGAGTGCGCGAGCCCTTCGAGACCCGTCGCGAGCTCCGCGGGCGCCAGGACGCCGCGGGCTCGCAGCGAGTCCGGCCGTCTGCGGCTCGCGCGTCAGTGCTCTCACGATCGATACCGGATCACCTCCTTCCAGCAGCTCGAGCCGTTCCGGATCGAGCCCTCGCGGTGGAGCCGGGTCGAGGACGCGTCCGCCGCCGACCGTCCTCCCCGCCCGGAGGACGACTCGGTCTCCGCGGGCCGCGACCACGGCCTTGCTCAACCGCAACTGAGCATAGTTGCCTCGTCGGACAACACGTGCGGGGACGGCAGCCGTACCGATCAGTACCTCGACATCACTCGGAATCTCCTCGCCGGCCAGGGCGACGTCCAGGCGGTAGCTGACGGGGTACGCACCGGGCTCGACGAGCGCGTCGCCGCGCAAGAGCTCGTCGCGATCGACGCCGGGCAGCGCGACGGCGACGCGCTGGCCCGACTCGGCGCGCTCGACCCGTGCATCGTGAACCTCGACCGTCCGCACCCGAACCTCGCGACCGCCGGGCTCGACGCGAAGCACGTCCCCGCTGCCGATCGAGCCCGACCACAGCGTCCCGGTCGCGACCGTCCCCGCGCCGGAGATCGTGAACGCGCGGTCGACCCAGAGCCGCGTCGGCAGCTCGCCGCGCGGTCGCGTGACCCCGTCCGCCGCCCGTCCGATCGCCGCCAGCAGCTCCTCCAGCCCGAGACCTGTCTTCGCGCTGACCGCCACGACTTCCGAGCCGGGCACAAGCTCCTGCGCGGCCGCGCACGGCAGCCGCCAACCGCTCCTCCCCGACGGCATCCGCCTTCGTCACCGCCACCACGCCGCTGCTCGATCCCGAGCAGGCGCAGGATCTCGAGGTGCTCGAGCGTCTGCGGCCGCGCGCCCTCACCCGCGTCGATCACGAGCAGGAAGAGATCGATCCCGCTCGCGCCCGCGACCATCTGCCGGACGAACCGCTCGTGGCCGGGCACGTCGATCAGCGAGAGCCGCCGGCCGTCGGGCAGCTCCAAGGGCGCGTAGCCGAGATCGATCGACAGCCCACGCGCCTGCTCCTCGGGCAGCCGGTCGGTGTCCTTGCCCGTCAGCGCGCGGACGAGCCAGGTCTTGCCGTGATCGACGTGGCCGGCGGTTCCTACCGTGAGCGGCACGAGCGGACAGCCTCCGCGACCTCGTCCACCTCGGAGTCGGTCAGCGTTCGGCAGTCGAGCAGCAGTCGGCCGTCGCGGACAATTCCGACGACCGGAGGCTCGCCTGACCGGAGCGGGCCGGCCAACGATTCCTCGACCGCACACGCGAAGCTCGGGAGCTCCGTGAGCGGAAGCGCGCCGCCGCCGACGCGGCCCACGGTCTCCTCCACCGCTCCGTCCACCAGCCCGGCCAGTCGCTCGGCCCGCGCACGGACGGCGGCAGCGGGCTCGAGGAGCATCCGGAGCACCGGCACCTCCCGCAGTGCCCGCTCCGGCTCGAGGTAGAGCCCGAGGGTGCCTTCCAACGCGGCCAGCGTCAGCTTGTCGGCGCGCAGCGCGCGCTGGAGCGGGTGACGCCTCAGCCGCTCGACCAGCTCCGCCCGCCCGACGACGATCCCAGCCTGCGGCCCGCCGAGCAGCTTGTCGCCGGAGAAGCAGACGAGGTCGGCGCCGGCGTCGAGGCTCTCCCGAACCGAGGGCTCGTCCGGTACGGAGACCAGCACGCCAGACCCGAGGTCGTCGACGAGCGGGATTCCGTGGCGACTCGCGACCCGTGACAGCTCCCCGACCGTCGGCAGCTCGGTGAACCCGACGAGCCGGAAGTTGGACTGGTGCACGCGGAGCAGCAACGCTGTCTCGGGCCCGACAGCCGCTTCGTAGTCGGCGGCCCGCGTCCGGTTCGTCGTCCCGACCTCCACGAGCCGGGCACCGGAGCGCGAGAGCACGTCGGGGATCCGGAACCCATCACCGATCTCGATCAGCTCCCCGCGCGAGACGACGACCTCGCGACCCTCGGCCAACGCGGCTAGGGCGAGCAGGACCGCGGCGGCGTTGTTGTTGACGACGAGCGCGGCTTCGGCGCCGGTCAGCCGCCGGAGCACGCCGGCGACATGGTCTTGGCGCGATCCGCGTGAGCCCGCCGTCACGTCGTACTCGAGGTTCGAGTAGCCGCGACCGACCTCACGGACCCGCTCCAGCGCCGCCTCCGCCAACGGCGCGCGCCCCAGATTCGTATGGACGACGACGCCCGTTGCGTTCAGCGCCCGCCGTAGCCGGGGCCCGCGCGCGGCCGCGATCTCCGCCTCCACCCGCGCGCGCAGATCTCCGGGCTCGAACCCGGCTCTGATCTCTTCACGCGCTTGCGCCAGTACTGCGCGCGCGGCATCCACTGCCAGTGGGTCGCCGACCGCCGTCGCCAGCTCGTCGACGGAAGGAAGGTCGCGGAGGCGCATGCCGCTACTGCGCGTCGGCCCTGCGCGGCTCGGCCGGGGTCGCCGCGATGCGCTCCTCGTACGACCGGACGACGATCTCCGCGGCCTCGGCCGGATCGTCGGTGCGAAACAGCAGCTCGAGGTCGCCGGCGTCGATCATCCCGCGCTCGAGCAGCCGCTCGCGGATCCACTCCAGCAGCCCGCGCCAGTACTCGTGGTCGAAGAGGACGACGGGGAAGTTGGACACCTTGTCCGTCTGGATCAGCGTCATCGACTCGAAGAGCTCGTCGAGCGTTCCGAAGCCGCCCGGGAACATGACGAACCCCTCCGCCGCTTTCACGAGCATCGTCTTCCGCGCGTAGAAGTGCCTGAACGTGACGGCGATGTCCAGGTAGGGGTTGTGGTGCTGCTCGAACGGGAGGTCGATGTTGAAGCCGATGGAGAGCCCGCCCGCCTCCTGCGCGCCCTTGTTCGCGGCCTCCATCACGCCTGGCCCGCCGCCGGTCACGACGGCGAAGCCGGCATCCGCGAAGCGCCGGCCGACCTCCTCGGCCGCCTTGTAGATCGGGTCGTCGGGCTTGATCCGTGCCGAGCCGAAGACCGTCACGCCCGGTCGGTCGATCTTGTCGACGGCCTCGAAGCCCGTCCTGAACTCTTCTGCGATCAGGAAGACGTTGCGCGGGAGGTTGCCGTCGTGCGCCCGGAGAATCCGCTCGTCTTCCAACGTTAGTGCCTCGTCCAGTGATGCCGCCGAGTTTCTGGGTCGCGAGCACCAAGCCAGAGGCCGCACTCCGACGAGCCAAGGCTGGGCAGCCTTGGTGAGGAGGAGGGTGGGCTCTGGCGCCGCGTGATCGCGGGCCAGAAGCCGGCATGTATTGCTGGGCGGGGCACTAAAACTCGCGCTCGATGTAGCTCGCGCCCATCCCGACCACGAGCAGCGCCGCGAGGCCGAAGTAGCCGACGGCGGCTGCGACCCGCTGCCACCGCGCGATCTGGTAGTAGCCGGCCGCCTCGGACGTGCCGCGCTCCTGCCAGCGCCGCCAGAGCTCGAGCGCGACGATCAGGACGATCACGAGCAGCAGCGGGTTGGGGAAGACGAAGACGAGCGCCACGAGGCCGGCGAACCCGGCGATCCACAGGTACGGGTGGATCGCCGCCGCGATGCGTCCGCCGTCGAGCGGCACGACCGGCAGCAGGTTGAACAGGTTGAGGAAGAAACCGGTGAATGCGAGCGCCATCAGCAGCTCGCTGTTCTGCTGCTCGGCAACGACCCAGACGGCGGCTGCGCCGAGCGAACCGACGATCGGACCGGCGATCGCGATCTGCGCCTCCCGCCAAGCGTTCAGCGGGTTCTCCTTCAGGATGATCGCGGCGCCGAGGAACGGGATGAAGATCGGCGCGCCGACGTTCAGCCCTTGCCGCTTGGCCTCGAGGTAGTGGCCGAGCTCGTGCACGAAGAGCAGCGCGATGAAGCCGACCGCGAATCTCCACCCCCAGATCCACGCGTACGCGGCGAGCGAAACGAGGATCGAGGCCGACGTCGTGAAGATCTTGAACTTGAAGATCGCCGCGAAGACGAACTTGAACTTCCAGAGCAAGAGGCCGATGAAGATGAACGGCGCGGCCAGCTTCCGGAGGATCCGGAAGCGGGGCTCGTGCTTGACCGGGCCCCAGTCGGTTGGCTCGTACGGCTGGTAGCGCGGGTCCGGCTCGTATTCGAGCTCGGCGCCGCGGTCCCCGCTTTCGTGCTCGGGTTTCAGTTGGCTCACCGGAGCATCGTAGCTCCGGCCCTCTGAGTCGAAAGTGCACCAGATCTGCGCCAAAGGAGCGAAAACGGTCGTGCCTCGGCGCGGCGGCGGCTAGACCGGGGACGACGAACGCAAATCGATGTGAGGAGGACCCGTGTACAGACGCTCAGCGTTCATTGCGCTACTGGTCGCCGCCGCCGCGGTCGCTGTCTCCGGCGGGATCGCCGCCACCGGGGGAGCCGTGGACGCACCGTCGGCGAAGAAGAAACCGAAGCCGAAACTCGTCCGCGGGCCGCGCGGGAAGCGCGGGCCAATCGGGCCGCGCGGCCTTCCGGGCCCGCCAGGGCCGCAGGGACCGGCGGGTGCGCAGGGCCCCGCCGGCGCACCCGGCCCTCCCGGGCCGGCCGGTCCCACCGGGCCGCCGGGACCGGCCGGGTCGCCCGGGCCCGGTGCCGAGCGGATCTCGTTCGACGTCCCTGCCGGGACCGGCCGAGACGCAGATTCTGAGCTTCGGCGGTCTTGGTGCTCAAGGGCGCCTGCAGCGCGACCGGCGATCTCTCGCTCGAGGCGGCCTCGACCGCGAACAACGCACGTGCGCGCGCGTCGGTGGTCGCAGCCGGCGCGACCGGGACGCCGGACACGGTGGCCTACGACGAGGACGACGACCTCGACACGACGGACGGCTTCGACTTCCTCGGCGGAGACGACGACGACGCCATGGGGACGCTCGTCTACCGAGCGCCGACCGGCTCGACCGCGGTCACCGTCGACTTCATGGTCGAGCAGTACTCGGTCGG
>CAVXTG010000006.1:0-163193 GCA_963764595.1 uncultured Actinomycetes bacterium
GCACTGTGGGACGCACGAGGATCTCGTTGAGCGTCATGCGCTGCGGGCGGCTGACGGCGAAGGCGATGACGTCGGCGATGTCGTGCGGCGGGATGGACCAGTCGAGCGCCTCCTTGGAGACCCGCTTGCTGTCGGCGTGGGTGATGTGGTCGGGGAGCTCCGTGGCGGTGGCGCCGGGCTCGATGACGATGACCCGGACGTCGGGTTGCAGCTCGACGCGCAGGGCCTCCGACCAGCCGTTGATCCCCCACTTGGTCGCCCGGTTCAGCCGGGTTGCGCTCGCCTCCCTCGCTCTTCTGAGCGTCGGCTGCTCCAGCGCGGATCGCGCGTCGTCAGGCCGTGGGAGGCCGAGGGCCTCCACCGGATCCGAACTCGTCTCGGCAGAGCCGTCTCTGCGTGCGAAGTGCCGCGCCACGGCCAAGAGCGTCGGCTACCCGGTCCCATGCCCGACACGGGTGCCTCCCGGATTGACGCCTTCGCCCGGTCGGCCCGGCTGTCAGCTCGACCTCATCGGACCCGGCGGGGAAGGCGAGTGCGACAAGTCATGGCGAGATTGGGTCGTCGGCTCGAGCGAGACGGCCGACCAGCACCTCGTCCTCGTCGCATCGCCACAACCGATCACCAACGACGCGAAGCTGTAGACGCGGCCGAGTTCTGGGGAGGGGCGCGCGGGTCGAGGCGGGCCGCTGCTCGTGCTCGCAAGCGCATGCAGCTCGCAGCGGTCACAACGGTGGCTCAGAATGTCGCGCCGTGACCGCTCGTTGGCGGCCGGTCAGCCGCTCGTCCGCGCGGTCTCCGGTGTTTGCCCGGTCCAGGAGTGGAAGGCGCGATAGAACGAGCTCGGGCTCTCGTAGCCGAGCAGGAAGGAGATTTGCCCGACGCTCATCCCTTCGTTGCGCAGGTAGTGCCGGGCGAGTGACTCTCGCGTGGCGTTCAGCGCCGCCTGGTAGTTCGTTCCCTCTTCTTGGAGGCGCCGCTGCAGGGTACGCGTGCTGATTGCCAGCGAGCGCGCGACGTCGCTCATCTCCGAGGAACCAGTGGGAAGTAGCTCCACGAGTGCTGCGCGGACGCGATCGGAGGTCGAGGAGTCGCGGTCGAGTTCGCTGAGCCGGCGGCGGAGCTCGGGCTCGAAGAAGTCCCACATCCGCTCGTTGGCGGTGAGGAAGGGGCGGGAACCGTCGGCAGCAGCGAAGACGATCGTCTGCTTCGCGGCTGCTTCGATTCCGCAGCCGAGGTACTCGCGGAAGCTGGCGGCGTCGGACGGCGGCCAGGGGCTGGTGACGCGAAGTGGCCGCACGAGCGCGCGGGTCCCGATGCGGGCGAGCGCGACCCAGAAGACCAACTCGGAACTCGCCAGCACTTCGGGTGGAGTCGCTTGCGAGCGCCAGTCGAAGCGCAGCGCGATCTCCGTCTCCGCAGAGGAGACCGAGAGCCGCATCGGGCCGATCAGCTTCTTGTAGGTGGCGATGCGTCGGGCGGCGACCGCGAGGTTGGGGCTGCAGAGCGCGGCGAAGATCGGCGGGCTGAAGGACTCGACCGAGATCGCCTGCCCGATCCGGATCGGGAGATTCGGGTCGCCGCTCTCCTCGCCGAGCGCCTGCCAGAGCGCGTAGTAGTCCGCCGCCGGCAGCCTTGGCTGATCGCGAGTGAGGAGGTCCGCCGGCAAGCCGGCGCGGCGCAGAACGTTCGTGGCGGAGATGCCGAGATCGGCAAGCAGCAGGCGTAGACCCGGATCGAGCAAGTACCGCTCGGCGCTGGGGTCCCTGCTTTCCGCGGAAGTCCTCACTTGACTCCCCCGGTCGGAAGCATGGTGCGCGACGATCATGACGGCATTCGAACGGCTCGGCGGATGAAGGCGTCGAATGCGCGGTCGGGCAAGACGTCGTGGAGGAAGATCATCGGCTTCGCGCCGTACCCCGCGGCGTAGCGTGTCTTCGGCCGACGTGCGGTGACGGCCTTGCCGATGGTCTTGGCGATCAGCTCGGGCGGCGATGAGCGGCGCCGGGTGGATTCGGAGGCGAGCGAGTCGGCGACGGCGTTCCCCTGAGGGGCATACGGTCCGGTGCCGGAGACGGCGCGGACCTTCTCCGCGGCGATGCCGGGCCACTCGGTCCTGATGCCGCCGGGCTCGATCACGACGACGTCGATGCCGAAAGACTTGAGCTCCATGCGCAGGCAGTCGCTGAGGGCTTCGAGCGCGTGCTTGGTGGCGTGGTACCAGGCGCCGAGCGGCGTGTAGATCTTTCCGCCCATCGAGGTGATGTTGACGATCGTGCCCGAGCGCTGGTCGCGCATCCGGGGCAGGACGAGCTGGGTAAGCCGGGCGGCGCCGAAGAGGTTGACCTCGACCTGGTTGCGGGCCTCGGAGAGGGGCACGTCTTCCAGCGCGCCGTAGGAGCCGTAGCCGGCGGCGTTGACCAGGACGTCGATGCGGCCTTCCTCGGCGAGAATCTGCTCGACCCCGGACTGCATGGACTCGTCGTCGGTGACGTCCATCGCCAACGGGCGGATGCCCGACGTGGTGAGGTGCTCCATCCGTTCAACTCGCCGAGCTGCGGCGTATGTGGTGTAGCCGAGTTCTTGCAGCCTCAAGGCGGTGGCTTCGCCGATACCGGAGGAGCCGCCTGTGACGAGGGCGACCTTATTGGACATGTTCGTGATCTCCTTTCGCTGGTGTGGTCATCGATCTCGGTTCGAGCGTAGGCCGCGATAGGCCATCTGTCATTCGCAGAAGACGCCAACGTGATTGCGTTTTACGCCAACTCTGCCCGGGACGAGTCGAGACTGCGACCTTCGACGGGCACGACCTCGAGGCGAGCTCCTGGCGCCCGGTCGCGGCGGAGGGCCACCGGTCTACGGCGCCAAGAGGCCGCGGCGGGCGAGCCGCGGGGTGGTGGGACTCTCCTCCAGCAAGTTCAACGCGGTCTCGCTCGCGACCCGATCTCGTCGACCACGCCAATGAGCTCGGCGGTAAAGACATCCCTGGTGTCGGTACGACCACAAAGCACGGCACGGCGGCTTCTGAGAGTCCCCGCGAAGGTGACCCTGGCAGGGTCCTTTTGCGCGTGCGGCATCGATCTATCCTCCTGAGGCGGTGGACGCACGCAGCGCGATCCGCGAGTTCCTCCGGCCGAGCCCGGCTGAAGGGCGCCGACATCGGCCTGCCCGACTACGGCACTCGGCGCGCCCCGGGCCTGCCCCGCGAGGAAGTCGCGGTTCTGGCCGGCGTGAGCGTCGGACTGTCGAAAGCCCGGACCAATCGATAGCACTACGAGCAAGGAGAAGTCATGCCTGCCTCTGACGGTTACACGTTCGACCTCAATGACGGAGTCACGCGCACTCCCGTGCGTTATGGGAACCGGTTCGGCATCGAGATCGCCGGGGACCTGTACGTTCCGACGAACGCATCCGGCAAGCTTCCCGCGCTCGCGGTGAGCGGTCCGTTCGGTGCGGTCAAGGAGCAGGCCTCAGGCCTGTACGCAAATGAATTCGCCCGCCGGGGGTTCGTTGCCCTCGCGTTCGACCCGTCGTTCAGCGGTGAGAGCGGCGGCGAGGTGCGTGATGTCGCATCGCCGGAGATCTACACCGAGGACTTCAGCGCCACAGTGGACTTCCTGGGCCTGCAGGAGATCGTCGACCGCGAGCGGATCGGGCTGCAGGCCATCTGCGGTCTCAGCGGCATGGCGATCACCGCTGCCACCGCCGACAGCCGGATCAAGGCCGTCGCGACCGCGTCGATGTACGACATGTCCCGCAGCATCTCCTGCGGCCACCAGGACAGCTACACCCCCGGGCAGCGACGCGAGGTCATCGACCACTACAGCCGCCAGCGCTGGGTCGACGCGGAAAACGGCACCTACGCTCGCGGCTACCACGAGGTCCCTTTCGATGATGACGGCAACATCGTCACCGGCGACCGGATCCTCCCGGAGGCGCTCCCCGAGGGCGCTGACCCGGTCACGTCGAGCTTCTTCGACTACTACCGCACCGACCGCGGCTACCACCCGCGATCGGTCAACTCCAACACCGCGTGGACAGCGACGACGCCGGCGTCGTTCTTCGCGTTCCCGCTCCTGGCGCGCCTGGACGAGATCACCGCGCCGGTGCTGCTGGCCGCCGGCGCCGAGGCCCACTCGCGCTATTACTCCGAGGACGTTCACAGCGAGGCACCGAAGAACACCGAGCTCATCATCGTGCCCGGTGCGGATCACGTCGACCTCTACGACCGCAAGGACCTCATCCCGTTCGATCGATTCGAGGCCTTCTTCCTCGACTACCTCAAGGAGAAGGATCTTGGCCCGTCTTCCCGCGTAACTGTCTCGCGCGGGTAGACGTGCCGCCGACGTACTCGTGTCCCAACGGTGGGTCGAAGGACGGAGTGAGCCGCGTGACCGACCCTGTTGAGACGGGTACTGACAGGGTCATGCGCCGGCGACTCGGCCGGTCAGCAGGTTGACGTCGCGGGCTTACCCTCGAACCGTTCTGCTCGAGTTCATCGACTCGCTGCGGAGCCGGGTGAAGCAACCCACTTCCTGAAAGCTGCCGCTCCGAGCGAACCACCCGCCTGTCCCCAAGACCTGTCCCCAAGATTCATAGGCGCGAGCGGCCCGATCGGAAAATGTCTTCTTTCCAGCGACTTTCGTGCGTCGGCCGCGGCGATCACCGTCGAGTCCCTCCCTCTCAGAGAGGTGCTCCGTCGTACCGGGGCCAGAGTCCAATTTGCAGGCATTTGTGAATATCGTGGCGAGTTCGAGAGCGGTCGCGACGGTAAGGCGGAGGTGCTCTGCGGTGCTCCGTCAGACAACAAAAACCCCCGATTTGCGGGGGTTTTCCTCTCCTTAGAGCCCTCTGACGGACTCGAACCGTCGACCCCCTCCTTACCATGGAGGTGCTCTACCAACTGAGCTAAGAGGGCGGAACGCCTCAGGTTAGCCGCTTCTGGCGGCTCGTCCCATACCATTCCTAGCGGTTCGACTGTGGCGACGCATTCATCGTCGTGCCATCGTCCGAATGCAACGAAAGCCATGGTCAACGGAATCTAGGGTCAAGGGTGAAGAACCAAGAACTGCGGCGGAAGGCCGAGGTCGCCGAGCTCCTGCTCAACGCCGCTCGGCAGCTCGGCGAGAGCATCGAGCCCGAACGGGTCTACGAGCGGTTCCATCAGCTCGTCGCGAATGTGATCCAGCATGACGGCCTGATCATCTCGTCGTACGACGAGCGCGACGGGTTGATCCGCTGCGAGTACGCGTGGACGGACGGAGCGGTGCTCGACGCGACGACGCTGCCGGCGCTCCGTCTGAATCGCCAAGGGGGCGGCATGCAGAGTCGGGTGATCGTCAGCGGTGAGCCGTTGCTCTTCAACGATGTTCCGGAGCGCGTCACTACGCCCGGCGTCTACTACAACGTCGGTGCGGAAGGGCAGCCTCAGAAGATCCCGGACACCGGTCCGTCCGAGACGACGGCCGCGATGATGGTGCCGGTCAAGGATGAAGGCCGCGTCGTCGGTGTCGTGCAGTTGATGACCGACCGCGGCCAGTACAGCGAGAACGACCTCGAGCTGTTCGACGGCCTCGTCATGCAGATGGGAGCCGCGGTTCGGAACGCTCGCCTGCAGCAGGAACGCCGGCGGCTCGAGGTTGCGGAGGCGGCAGCCCGCGCCGTCGCGGCCGAGCGGGAGCAGGCGGCGCAGGTGCTCGAGGCGGTCGGTGACGGGATCTTCCTGCTTGACGGCGACGGGGTGGTTCGACTCTGGAATCGGGCCGCCGCGCTCGCGCTGGGCGTCGGCGCCGAGGAGATCGTTGGCAGGACGCTCGTCGAGATCGTTCCCGGCTGGGACGCTCTGGCGGGCCGAATTCCCGTTGCCGACGAAGGTGCAGCGGCGAGAGCCGTCACGCTTCCGATCGAGCTCGCCGGACGCGATCTCTGGCTTTCGTTCGTCGCCGTTCGTAACGCCGACGGCGTCGTCTACGCCTTCCGCGACGTCACCGGCGAGCGGCTGCTGGAGGAGGAGAGGAATGACTTCGTCGCCACGATCTCGCATGAGCTGCGGACGCCGATGACCGGGGTCTACGGCGCCGCACAGACGCTGCTTCGCCGCGAGAACGAGCTCGCGCCCGACCAGCGGCAGAGCCTGCTCTCGATGATCGCGGAGCAGGCTGCGCGCCTGAGCCAGATCACCGAGGAGGTCCTCCTGACGAGCCAGCTCGACCGCGGCGAGTTGAGCGTTCAGCGCACGCCGGTGGACGTGGCCGAGATCGTTCGCTCGGCGGTCCACACGATGCTGCCGCAGCTGCCGGATTCGATGACGATCGACGTCGAGGTAGACGACCAGGTCGGCGTCGCTTCCGGCGATTCCGATCGGATCCAGCAGGTACTCGTCAACCTGCTCGACAACGCGGCGAAGTACGGGCGCACGCCGGTCAAGGTCTCGGCCGAGAGCACAAACGGGGTCGTTCGAATCGCGGTCTCCGACGCCGGGCCCGGAATCGGCGCTGCTGATCGAGACCGGATCTTCGAGAAGTTCTATCGGGCTCACCCGCCACTGACGCGAGCCGCGAGAGGGACCGGCCTCGGTCTGTACATCTCGCGCGAGCTCGCCGAGCGCATGGGCGGCCGCCTCACGCTTACGTCCGCGGCCGGCGAAGGCACGACCTTCGTGGTCGAGCTGCCTCGGCCTTAGCCGCGCCTCGTACTGCGATCATTGCCGCGTGGCCGTGACTGCCGCCGAGCTGCCGATCCGCCGCAACACTGCGCTGCTCGCCGGCGTGATGGCCGTCAATTCGGCCGTGCTTCAGCTCGTCGCCGCCGTCTCGAGCCTGACCTTCGTGCTCGTCACCGGCTTCGAGTCGCTGCTGGGGCTCGGGCCGGCGATTTTCCTCGTCTCCTCGGCGCTGACGGCCGTCCCGGCCGGGCGGCTGATGGACAGCCTCGGCCGCATCCCGGTCATCGCCGGCGGGTTCGTGCTCGGCGCCGGCGGCTGCTGGCTGACTGCCCTCGGCACCGCGATCGACTCGGCACCGGCGGTCATCGCCGGCTTCGCACTGGTGGGCGCATCGGGAGGTATCTCCTTGCTCGTGCGCACTGCCGCGGGCGACATGTACCCGCCGGACCGGCGCGCCCGCGGGATCTCGTACGTGCTCTTCGGCGCCGTCTTCGGCGCGATCCTCGGGCCGGCGGTCTTCAGCCCGCTCTTCGCGGGCCGGGATGAGCTCGACGCCGACGTCCTGACGATCCCCTGGATTGCGGCCGGGTTCATCAGCCTCATCGCGCTGGGGCTCGCACTCGCCGTGCGCCCCGATCCGAAGCGGATCGGGGAGCAGATCTCCTCCGATGCCGGGCAGGCGACCGGGCCGGCGGCGCCGCTGCGGGAGATCATCGGCCGTCCCGGGGTGATCCCGGCGCTCATCGCCGGCTTCGCCAGCATGGGCGTGATGGTGTCGGTGATGAACCTCACCGGCTACGTCGTCGTCGACCACCGCCAGCACGCGCAGCACCTGATCTTCCCGATCATCGGCGCGCACGTGCTGGGCATGTACGCGCTTGTCCTCTTCGTCGGGACGCTGATCGATCAGATCGGCCGCATCCGCGCGCTCGCCGGCGGGCTCGTGGTCATGGCCGTCTCCTGCGCGGGGATCCAGTGGTTCGAGGGTGTGGCGGCGACCGCCGTCCTCCTCTTCCTACTGGGCCTCGGCTGGAACATCTCGTTCGTCGCCTCGACGGCGCAGCTCGCCGACCGGTCGAGCCCGGCAGAACGCGGGAAGCTGCTCGGCTTCAACGACCTCGGCTCGGCGCTGCTGGGCGCAAGCCTGGCGCTGCTCGGCGGGGTCGTGCTGGAGGTGCTGGGCGTCGCGGCGCTCGTGCTCGGCTCCGCCGTGCTCGTCCTCCTGCCGGTCGTCTGGCTCTGGCGGCAGAAGGGAATGGGGGCGGGAGGATTCGAACCTCCGAAGGCTGAGCCAACGGGTTTACAGCCCGTCCCCTTTGGCCACTCGGGAACACCCCCTGGGGAGCGCCCATAGTAGCGCCGGAGCGATTCGATGCCCTCGTCGTCGGCGCCGGACCGGCCGGCTCGACCGCGGCCTTTCGGCTGGCGCGCGCCGGCGTGCGGGTGCTGCTCGCCGACAAGGCGCGCTTCCCGCGCGACAAGCCCTGCGGCGGCGGCCTGACCGTTCGCGCGCTGCGGCTGCTGCCGTTCTCGGTCGCGCCGGTGATCGAGGAGGAGGTGGACGTCTTCGAGCTCGGGCTCGGCTATCGGCGCCGCTTCGAGCGGCGGACGAAGGAACCGCTCGTCGTGATGACGCAGCGCCGGCGCCTGGACGCGTTCCTGGTCGAGCAGGCCCGCGAGGCCGGCGCCGAGGTTCGTGAAGGGGCCAAGGTCGAGCTCTCGCCGCTCCGGGTCGACGGTGAGCCCCTCGAGACGAAGGTGCTGATCGGCGCCGACGGCGTCAACGGCGTCACGGGGAAGGCGTTGGGGCTCGGCGGCCACGAGCACGAGGTCGCGCTCGAGGGCAATGTCCGATATGGCCCGGTCTCGAGGGAGCGCTACGCCCGGCGCGCGGTGGTCGAGTTCGGGATCGTCCCGGGCGGCTACGGCTGGGTCTTCCCGAAGGGCGACCACGTGAATGTCGGCGTCGGCGGCTGGGTGCATCAGGGGCCCAAGCTCCGCGAGCACCTGAGCCGTCTCTGCCGCGAGCACCGGATCCCCGAGGACGCGCTCACCGACCTCCGCGGCTACCGCCTGCCGCTCCGCCGGCCCGGTGCGGTCGTCGCGCATCGCGGCACCGCCCTCGTCGGCGACGCTGCAGGTCTCGTCGATCCGGTCTCGGGCGACGGCATCTACGAGGCGCTCCTGAGCGCGAAGCTGGTCGCCGAGGCGTCGCTGGATCTGATCGCCGGCCGGACCGCCGATCTCTCGGGCTACGGCGTGGAGCTCCGCCGCACGCTTGCGCTGCCCGCCGCCGCGTCGTGGCGCGCGAAGCTCGCGCTCGAACGGTTCCCGAACCTCGCCTTCTCGCTGCTGCGGGCGCCGCAGGCCTGGCGCGCGCTCGAGCAGCTGCTGCGCGCCGACGCCACGCATCCGGGTGCCATCGGCGGCCCGGGCGGCGCCGCCCTTCGCGCCGCCGAGCTCCTCGCCCGCGTCGCCGGCGATCCCGGCAAAGCCTTCGCGGCGTAGTGACTCGAGACGACGGGATCGAGTACCACCTCTGGCGACACACGCTCCCGGACGGAGAGGTCACGACGATGTACGCCGTCAGGCATCCGCGCGGGGCTACTCGCGTGCGGGTCGTGCACTTCCCTCGGACGGAGCACCTGGACGTCTGGTGCGCGGCGAACGGCATCGGCGAGGCGGTCGTCGCCGGCTTCTTCCTGCGTGATCCATACCGGCCGCTCGGCGAGCTGTGGATCGACGGGCAGCCGGTCGACCATGAGCTCGTGTCCGCGCCCTACGGTCGCCGGCGAGGCACCGTCGTCACCGATCGCGACGGTGCGGTGCGTGTGAGCGAGCGCGAGGCTGCTCCCGCCATGCCCGAGGGCGATCTGGTGCAGGCCGGGCCGATGCTCGTCGCCGATGGGACAGTCGTCTTCGATGCCAGTGCCGATCGCGAGGGCTTCTCCGCGGGAGCGGGCCAGTTCGACTCGGACATCACGGAGGGCCGCTACCCGCGGGCAGCGCTCGGCATCTCTGACGAGTGGCTCCATGCTGTCGCCTGCGACGGCCGGCGCTCGAACGTCGACGGCGGGCTCTCGATGCCGGAGCTTGCAGAGCTGATGCTCGAGCTCGGCGCCGAGAGTGCGATCAATCTGGACGGCGGCGGTTCCACCACTCTCGTCCACCGCGGGCACCTGCTCAACCGGCCGTACTCGACTCAGGATCAGCCGGCGCCCGCGTCACGCCGGGTCGTCACCGCCCTGACCTTCGAACCGCGGGCGTAACATCCGTCATCCTTCAGACGAGGTGCGCGAGACACGTCCCAAGCTCGTGCGGGAAGACGATGGCGAGTGGTACGACTCGCTCTTCGACCGGCTCGACGCGTTTCGCGTCCTCAGCGCCGAGGACGAGGGCGAGAAGGAAGCTCTACTGGAGGAGATCGCGGAGCTCGGTGAGCCCGAACGAGACATCGCTAGGGAGCTCCTGGCGGTCAAGCCGCTGGCCCAGCCTGACCGGTTCGAGGAAGCGCATCGAAGCGTGATGCGCGCACTCGAGGTGCTCGAGCGCAACGGCGGTCGCACTGCGGCCGTGACGCGATTCGGTCCGCTCAATCGACCGGCCAGCGCGATCGTGTCGCTCGTCGCCGGCTGGATCACGAAGCAGCATCGCCATTCCCTCGTCGACGAGATCCGAGGGCTCTACGAAGCGCGCGAGGGGAATTCGGTGCCCTTGACCCCCGAGCATCGGATGCTCCGTCGAGCGCGGCTCCAGATGGCGAACGTCGAGCATGGCTACGGCAGCTCACGGTTGGCACTACCCGGGTTTCTCCTCACCGGCGCCGCTCTGTCCACCACCTTCGCGGTGCTGCGGAATGCGCTCGGCTCGCTCTTCGAATCGACGCTCTGGTCGGTCATCGTCCCGCTCATCCTCGGCGGGATTGTCGTGGCGCTCTCCTGGGCATGCCTCTACGGGGCGTCCGTGGCCCGGCGCCGCATCCGGCTGTCGACCGACGGGCCCGTTCGCGCGCTGTGGGCGACTGTCGGCGCGGCGGGTGACGCGCCACGGGATCATTCGCTTGGCTTCGCGGTGACTGCGATCCTGCTCCTGATCGGGGCTTGGCTCGCAGTGCCCGTGATTATCTGGCTGCTCGTCTAGCGATGTCCTCGACCTAGGCTTCGATCGGTTCGCAGCGAAAAGCAGAGGGTGAAGACGCTCCTCTGGATGGCGGTGAGTGCGGTGGCAGCGCTGCTCGCGTGCCCGATCGCCTCGGCCGAGCTCGCCGACGAGTCCGCGCTCGCCGAGCGCTACGCGCCGGTCGTACGGCTCGTCGAGCAGCCCGAGGAATGCGGACCGGGGGAGCCGTACGAGCCGATCGACGTCGACGTGCTCTTCGACGAGCCGACGGTCGCGTTCCGTGGGCCGTGGAACGCGTTCGATCTCGTCAAGATCGGGCCGACGGCCGACGATCTGGTGGGTCGCTACGAGTACCACCTCGACTTCCCCGGCAACGCTCTCGACCCCGGCTGCGACTACGAGCGCTGGGGACGCCGGATCACGGAGGGAGATGCCCCGACCGTCTACGCCCACGTCGCCACCGAGCCTGGCGAGCCGGGAAAGCTCTCGCTCCAGTACTGGTTCTTCTACGTCTTCAACGACTGGAACAACCTGCACGAGGGCGACTGGGAGATGGTCCAGCTCGTCTTCGACGCGAGCGACCCGCGCGAGGCGCTCGGCATGGAGCCCGAGTCGATCGGCTACAGCTCGCACGAGGGCGCCGAGCGCGCGGACTGGGGCGACGACAAGCTCGAGCTCGTCGACGGGACGCATCCGGTCGTCTATCCCGCGGCCGGGTCGCACGCGAACAAGTTCACGGAGGCGCTCTACCTCGGGAGCTCGGCCGAGCAGGGCGTCGGCTGCGACGACACGCGGGGGCCGCATGTCGAAGTGCGCCCGACCGTGAAGACGATCTCGAGCGAGCCCGGCGCGGCTCAGGCGGCGTTCCCCTGGATCGCCTTCGAAGGGCGCTGGGGCGAGCTGCAGGAGGCGTTCTTCAACGGCCCGACCGGGCCCAATCTGAAGCGGCAGTGGACGGCGCCGATCGAATGGTCGGAGGAGTGGAGAGACCGGAGCTACGCGGTGCCGACCGGCGGTCTGTTCGGGACGAGTGCGACGGACTTCTTCTGCACGGCGGTCGCGAAGGGCTCGCGCAGCCTCGTCCAGCTCCTCCGCGACCCGGCTGCTCACCCTACTCGTCCTCGGGTCGCTGCTCGCGCTCTTCATCTTCGCCGCCGTTCGGGCGACCTGGACCCCCGTCGCCCCGCTCCGTCTCGCGCGGCGACGGACCTGGGGCCAGATCCTGTCGGCGGCGGGTCGAATGTACGTCAGGCGCGCCCCGCTCTTCCTCGGCATCGGCCTGCTGCTGATTCCGCTCAGCATCGTCATCGCGCTCCTTCATGCTCTCCTGCTCGGAGGGCTCGGGCTGTTCGGTGTCGACACGACCGGAGAGGCCGCCGGAGCGCTCGCCTTGTTGCTGCTCGCGATCGGCACGACCCTCACACTTCTGGGGCTCGTACTTGTCCAAGCGGCAACCGCGCGCGCCCTGGTCCGCATGGACCAAGGCGACCCGATCGGCCCGCTCCACGCCTACCGGCTCGTGTTGAAGCGGTTTCGACCCCTCCTGCGGACGCTGGCGATCGCCGTCGCCGTGTGGGTCGTGCTGACCACGACCGCCATCCTGATCCCCGTCGCCGTCTGGCTGGCGGTCCGCTGGGCGCTCTTGGCGCAGGTGGTGGAGCTGGAAGAGCGCCAGGGGCTCGCGGCGCTGCGGCGAAGCGCCGAGCTCGTCCGTCGGCGGTGGATCCGTGTCGGCTCGCTCGTCGGTATCGGCGCCGTGCTCGCGCTCGCCGCCGGCCCGCTCCTCGGCGCCGTGCTGATCTTCCTCACGAACTTCCCCTTGCCGCTGCTCAACGTCGTCGCCGGCGTCGTGTACGCGCTGGCGATGCCGTTCGTGGGCCTGACGACGTCCTACGTGTACTTCGACGCGCGGACACGGCACGAGCTCGAGCCCGCGGACGAGCCGGACGAGCTGCCGGCGGAGATCTCGCTGACGGCGTGAGCCGCTACCAGCTCGCGATCACGCGGCAGGGGCCGCCCGAGCCCTCCTCCCACGGAATCAGGCCGACGTAGGCGACCGCGCCCTTCGGCGGGATCCTGCCGAGGTTGTTCATGCCCTCGAGCCCGTACCGGTCAGTTGCCAGGAAGTTCACGTGGACCGGGAAGGTCGCGGAATTCCCGGGATCGAGACTGATCGTGTCGACTCCAATCCCGGTGACGTCTCGGCGCTCCGCGAGCCACATCGCGGCGTCGAGGCTGAAGCCCGGGAAGTGGTAGTTCGGGAAGGCGTCGCCGCCCTTGAACTCCAGCGGGTCGTCCACCTTGGCCGCCCAGCCGGAGTCCATGCAGACGAGAGCGCCTTCGGGGATGCGTCCGTGACGCCGCTCGTAGCGCCGCAGGTCGTCGACGGTCACCATCGCGTCCGGGTCGCGCTCCGCGCGCCTCGAGATGTCCACGACGGCGATCGGAACGATCAGCTCCTCCGGCGTGATCTCGGGTGAAAGCCGCCCGCCGATCGTGAAGTGCCCGGGCGCGTCCATGTGGGTGCCCGAGTGCTCGCCGAAGGTCCACTCCTGCGAGTAGAACCCTCCGTCCTCGATCGTGACGAGCGTCCTCCTCGTCGGCGAGGCGAATGTGAAGACCGGGAAGCCTGCGGCGAAGACGTGGGTGAGATCCTGAAGGTGCTTGGAACGATGCCGGTGAGACGCCGGCCGCTCGGCGGCGGCATGTCCGGGAAGGGCGACGGCGACCGCGGCGCCGACGCCGCTCAGGAGCGCCGTGCGGCGGTCGATGCGCCGGACGCTTTCTTTCTGCTGCTCGCGAACTTTCTCGACGGTTCCGGGGAGACACATGGCTCAAGCTCCTCCTTCGAGGTCGTCTCCCGCGCGCTCGCGCGGGCCGTCGAGCCCAGTCTGCCTCAGGCCGCGGCGAAGCGCTTGGCCCCGCGGGCCCGCCGGCGCTCGGCTTCGACCTCGCGATCCTTCGGCGCTGCCGCGGTCACGAGCCCGTCGATCAGCCGCCTGGTGGCGTCGGCCACCTCGTCGACCGCGCGTGCGAACGCCTCCTCGTTGGCCTGCGACGGCTTCGCGAAGCCGCTGATCTTGCGGACGTACTGGAGCGACGCGTCGCGCACCTCTTCGTCGGTGGCGGGCGGCTCGAAGTTGTAGAGCGTCTGGATATTTCGGCACATGGCCTGATCGTACGCACTTAGTCTCTCGCCATGCGACGCGTCTTCGCGCTGCTGCTTGCGACTTTGTTCCTCGCCGGCTGCCAGGGGGACGACGGCTCGAGCGCCGCCGAGACGGAAACGACGACAACGACGCAGGCCTCGTCCTCGGTGCTGCCGCCGGCGCTGGGCTCGAACTCGTTCGACCGGATCCCCGCCATCGTCGATCGCATGCAGCCGAAGGTGGTCTCCGTCGTCACGGACGCCGGTCAGGGGAGCGGCGTGATCTACCGCGCCGACGGGTTCGTGATCACGAACCGGCACGTCGTCGGAGAGTCGACGCAAGTGGAGGTCGTGCTCGCGAGCGGCCGGCGGCTGCCGGCGCAGGTCCGCGCCGGCACCGAGCAATACGACCTGGCGGTGCTCAAAGTGGATCAGGAGGGCCTTCCGGTGGCGACCTTCGCCCGCGAGCTCCCCAGGGTGGGAGCGCTGGCGATCGCGATGGGCAACCCGCTCGGCTTCGAGAACAGCGTCACCGCCGGAATCATCTCCGGCCTCCACCGCGACATCCCCGCCGGCGGCAGCACCCCGGCGCTCGTCGACCTCATCCAGACCGACGCGGCGATCTCACCCGGCAACTCGGGCGGTGCACTCGTAGATGAACGGGGGCGCGTGGTCGGGATCAACGTCGCGTACCTGCCCCCGCAGGCGGGCGCCGTCTCACTCGGGTTCGCGATTCCGGCACCGATCGCCATCGAGGTCGCCGATCAGCTGATCGCGACAGGCGAAGTCGACTTCGCGTACCTCGGGATCCGTCCCGCGCCCGTGACGCCGCAGCTGAACGAGGCTTTCGACCTCGGCAGCGACACCGGCGTTCTCGTCGACGAGGTGGTCGAGGGCGGGCCGGCGGACCGGGCCGGAGTCGCCCGCGGCGACGTCATCGTCCGCCTCGACGATCGACCGCTGCAGACGATCGAGGACCTCTTCGCGGAGCTGCGAGAGCACGACCCGGGGGAGGAGGTCACGCTCACCGTGCTTCGCGAGGGCGATGAACGCACGCTCGACGTCACCCTCGGGGAGCTCCCAGAGAACTAGATCGTCTCCAGGCTCGCCCGCCGCCGGCCCTCGAACTCGAACAACTTGAAGAGCCCGAACCCGGCAACCGCGTAGCAGACTCCGATCCCGAGCTCCGTCCAGACGAGGTGGTCGACCTCGGAGAGGGTCGCGCCGTCCGCGATCGCCCGCGCCGCCTCGATCCCGTGCGTCAGCGGCAGCGACCGGCCGACGGCCTGCATCCAGCCGGGAGCGACTCGAGCGGGATGTTGACCCCGCAGAAGAGCAGCAGCGAGAAGACGACGACGTTCGCCAGGAAGAAGACGTCGCGGCCGCGCAGGCCGAGCGCGCCGACCACGAGCCCGAGCGCCGTGCAGGCGAAGGCGCTCGCGATCACGACGACGGCGAGCGCCGGGATCTGCCCAGCCGGCAGGTCGAAGTCGAGCAGCACCGCGCCGACGACGAACGCGAACGCGGAGGTGATGATCCCGTTCGCGATCAGCGGCAGCGCCCGCCCGAGGAAGAGCGGCAGCCGGTTCGCCGGCGTCGCGAGGAGCGGCGAGAGCGTCTGGGTCCACCGCTCGCCCCCGATCGTCATCGCCATGCCGTAGACGCCCGCCATCGCCGAGAGCTGCACGGCGTTGCCGGTGACGAAGAACTCGTCGTCGCGGAGCTGCGCGAACCGGCCGACGTAGGCGAAGAAGAGCACCTGGAACAGCGGGGCGCCGAGCATGGTCGGGATGTAGTGCGACCAGTGCATCCAGTTGAAGAGCGCGCGGTACGAGATGTAGCCGCCGACGAAGAAGACACGGAGGTTCTCCGTCATGCGATCGCGAGCGTTGCGCGCTCACGCGCAAGCCGTTCGAAGTGCTGGAGGGCGAAGTGCCCGATGACGAGGTAGACGGCGCCGAGGACGAGGCACATGCCGATCTCGGGCCACGGATTGCCCTCGATCGCCGCGTCCCGGAGCGCGTTGATCCCCCAGGTCGGCGCCAGCATCCAGGAGATCGGGCCGACCCAGCCCGGCAGCAGGGACAGCGACACGAGCAGGCCGGTCACGAGCCAGACCGGGAACTCGAGCAGGTTCGAGAGGGCGTTCGCGTTGCGGTAGAGGATGAATGTCGACGCGAGAACGAGCCCCAGCAGGCCGAGGCCGAGCACGGTCACGGGCAGCGCGACGGCGAACGCGAACGGGCTCGCGATCTCCATCGGGACGTCGAAGAAGAGCCAGCCCCAGAACAGCGTCGCCGACAGGGAGTAGAGCCCGATCGTCGCCGTTGCCAGAGTCAGTGGGACGATGACGAGCAGGAACGGCGGCGGGACGGCGATGCAGTACTCGAGCGTCCCCTGCCACCGCTGCCACTGGATCGCCCCGCCCGAGCCGAACAGGGTCGACGACCAGATACCCATCATCCCCGCCCCGAGGGCGACGTAGAGGAGCGTCCCCGGCCGCGCGCCCGCCTGGAACATGAAGTACGCGACCGACGCGAAGATGATCGGCTGGATCACCGAGGTGAGGATGAAGAAGCCCGACAGCGTCAGGCTCTTGACATGGAAGGCCCAGCCGACCCAGATCAAGCGCAGGATGGTCACGAGCGGTCCAACGTCGCGTGGCGCCGTCCCTGGATCTCGAAGAAGCGCAGGAGCAAGTACCCGAGGATCGCGTAGACGAGGCCGATCAGGAGCTCCTCCCCGATCAAATCGAGCACCGAGGCGAGCGACGCGCCGTCCGCGAGCTCGCGCGCCGCCGCGATCGCGTGCGTGAACGGGAGGACGTCGGAGACGTTCTGCATCCAGCCGGGCAGGTCAGCTAGCGGGATGTTCGCCCCGGTGAAGATGAGTAGGAAGCCGAAGAGGACATTGGAGAGGACCGCCGTCTCGCGGATGCGCAACGCGAGTGCTGCGGTGATCAGGCCCAGACCCGTGCAGGAGAAGGCCGCTACGAGGATGACGAGCGCGAGCGACGGGATCGCCGAGGCCGGGATGTCGACGCCGAGCACCAGCGACCCGGTGAGCAGCGCGAACGCGGCGACGAACGCCCCGTTCACGACCACGGGAACCGCCCGCCCGAAGAACAGCGGCAGCCGCGGAGCGGGACTGACGAGGATCGCGCCCAAGGTCTGCTGGAACTTCTCGCCTCCGACGATGTTCGTCATGGCGAACAGGCAGGGGATCGCCGCGTACTGGATCGCGTTGCCGACGACGTAGAACTCGTCGGACGCGAGGCCGGCCGAACGCCCGATGTACGCGAAGAGGAGAATCTGGAAGATCGGCGCGACGATCAGGCTCGGGATGTAGATCGACGGCGCGAGCCAGTGGAAGAGCGCCCGGAAGCTGATCAGGCCGCCGACCGCGAAGATCCGAAGCGACGTCACGTCAGCGAGAGGGCGGCTCGCCTGCGGGCCGCGTTCAGGACGCGCTCGAGCACGAGAATTCCGAACGTGAGGTAGGCGGCCCCGAGGGCGAGACAGATTCCGAGGTCAGGGAGCGGCGAGCCCCCGAGCGACGACTCGCGGATGGCGTTCATCCCCCAGGTCGGCGCGAGCGCCCAGGAGATCGGGCGGACCCAGTCGGGAAGGAGGACGAGCGGGACGAGAAAGCCGCCGATCAGCCAGACCGGGTACTCGAACAGGTTGCCGAGTGCCCACGCCGCGCGGAAGCGCACGAACGTGACCGCGAACAGGAATCCCAGCGCACCGAACGAGAGCACGGTCCCGACGATCGAGAGGCAGAACAGGAGCGGATGCTCGAGCGTCAGCTCGATCCCGAACAGAAAACGCCCGAGGAGAAGTGTCGCAACGAGGCAGTAGACGCCGATCGTCGCCATCGCCAAGGTGATCGGCAGAAGGATCAGCGCGAAGTGCGGGGGCGAGGCGACGAGGGCCTCGAGCGTTCCATGCCAGCGCTCGCGCTGCATCGCCCCGGCCCCAGTCGTGCTCGTTGCCGACCACATCCCCATGACGGCGGAGCCGAGCGACGCGTACAGGAGCGTCTTCTGGTTGTCGCCGACCCTGAACATCAAGAAGGCAACCGTCGCGAAGAAGAGGGGATAGATCACCTGGAACAGACCTTCGAACGGCGAGCGGGCGATCGCCTTGAACTGGAACCACCACCCGACCGCCATGAGGCGGAGGGCCTTCATTCCTCGCTGACGAGGGCGACGTACGCGTCCTCGAGCGTGGGCTCGCGTCGGGAGACGCGGCCGACGTTCGCGCCGTTCAGCCGCCCGAGGATTGCGTGGGTGAGCTCGACGTCGGCGCCGGTCTGCACGATCAGCACCTGGGCCTGCTCCCGCTCCTCGACGGAGACGGAGCGGACGCCGTCGAGCTCGCGCACCAGCTCGACGGTCCCGTCCGGGAGCCCGAAGACCTCGACCTCGACGATCGCTCCCTCGGTCACGCCGGCCTTCAGATCCGCCGGCGTCCCGTGGGCGACGATCTCGCCCTCGTTGATCACGGCGATCCGGTCGCAGAGCGCGTCGGCCTCGAACATGTAGTGCGTCGTCAGGAGCACGGTCTTTCCGCCCTCGACGAGCTGGGCGATCGTCGCGCGCAGTTCCCGGGCGCCGACCGGGTCGAGCCCGATCGTCGGCTCGTCGAGGAAGACGACCGGCGGGTCGTGCAGGAGCCCGCGGGCGACGTGGAGCCGCTGCTTCATGCCGCGGGAGTAACCCTCGGTGCGCTCGTGCTCGCGGCCCTTGAGGCCGACCAGCTCGAGCAGGCTCTCGATGCGTTTCTTCTGCTCGTGGGGCGGCACGCCGTAGAGCTCGGCGAAGTAGCGCAAGTTGTCCCAGCCGGACAAGCGCTCGTAGACGCCGCGCTCGCCGCCGAAGACGTAGCCGATCCGCTTCCGGACATCGCGCGCGTCCTTGACGACGTCGTAGCCGAGCACCCGTGCCGTCCCCGAGGTCGGGATCAGCAGCGTGATCAGCATCTTGATCGTCGTTGTCTTGCCGGCCCCGTTGGGACCAAGGAGTCCGAAGAGCTCGCCCTTCGCGATCTCGAAGCTGACGCCGCGGACCGCCTCGACGTTCTTCCACTTCCGGCGGAAGGTGCCGGTGGACGTTCGGTAGGTGCGATAGAGGTCCAGCGCCTCGACGACGGCCATACCGCCAGCCTAGCTACGGCCCGGTGCTCCCTTTCGCGTCACGCAGTGCTACGAAGCGCGTGTCATTGACCGTCCATCGCGAGGGCAGGTTTCTCGACGCCGTTGCTCCCCGATCGACCCGGCCTAGGGGTCGCTGCGCAGCCGCGACCAGATGCCGAAGTCGCCGCGGATGTCCTCCTTGAACCAGTACGAGCGCAGCACGCCGTCGCGGGTGTAGCCGACTCGCTCCGCGACGCGCTCCGAGGCCGTGTTGGCGACGTCGATCCAGAGCTCGATCCGCTCCAGTCCGAGCCCCGAGAAGCCCCAGTCGGTCAGCAGCCGGAGCGTCCGCGTCGCCACACCCCGGCCGCGCGCGGCGGGCCCGACGATGTAGCCGATCTCACCCTGACGCCCCTCGTGGTCGAGCGCGACGAACATCCCGAGCCCCAGGAACTCCCCGTCGTGCGCCTCGATCGCGAATCCCGCCCGCGAGCCGTCCCGCCAGCCGTCGAGGTAGCGGCCGAGCCACGTCGCAGCGAAGCCGTCCGGCGGCTCGGTCGGCACGCGAGTGTGCCTGCGCGTGCCCTCGTCCTCGAGCAGCGCGTCGAACCCTGCCTCGTGGCGCGGCTCGACGGGGACGAGCCGGATCGCGTCGTCGGCGAGCGGCGGTTCGGGCGGCTCCAGGGTCATACGCCGACCCTAGTCAGGTCTGCGCCCTGGGCGGGCGCGCTCGTCCATGACCGCTACTGCATTCCTGGCTGCCGCGACTGCAACCGACGCCTACCGACGCCCCAACCGCCTCCGCCCGGCGTTTCGATTCGAATCACGTCGCCCTTCATTAGGTCCACCGTCACCTTCGCCGGCAGCTCCTCGCCGTTCAGGAGATTGCGGCCCGGAGCGCCGGGCTCACCGCCGTTCGCGCCTGCCGGGGCATGGGCGCGGCGGTCACTGAGGATCGACGCGCGGCACGCCTCGAGCGCCTCCACCTCCCGGATGACGCCGTCGCCGCCTCGGTGTCGGCCGCCGCCTCCGGAGCCAAGCCGGAGCTCGTGGCGGCGGACGCGCAGCGGGTACGCGAGCTCGAGCGCCTCGACCGGCGTCGTCAGCGTGTTCGACATCGTCACGTGGACGCCTGACGGCCCTTCGCCGTCGGGACACGCTCCCTGTCCGCCGCCCATCGTCTCGTAGTAGGTGAACCGCTCGTTGCCGAGCGTGAGGTTGTTCATCGTCCCCTGCCCTTGGGCGGGGACCGGGATCGCCTGGCCGATGGCGCGGAAGAGCACGTCGACGATGCGGCACGAAGTCTCGACGTTGCCGCCGGCGACGGCCGCGCCCGGGCGCGCGTTCACGAGCGACCCCAGCGGTGCAGAGATCCGTACCGGCGCGAACGCACCGGCCGACGCGGGCACATCGGGATCGGTCAAGCAGCGGACGACGAAGTAGGTCGCCGAGCGGGTGACCGACAGGGGGCAGTTGAGGTTGCCGGGGTGCTGAGGGGCGGTGCCGGCGAAGTCGACCTCCAGCTCGTCTCCAGCCACGGTGACGACGGCGCGAAGCTCGAGCTCGCCTTCGGTCGCCTCGAGGACGTCGCGCGCCTCGTAACGGCCGTCAGGAAGGCGCTCGATGCCGGCTCGGACGACGCGCTCCGAATAGGCGAGCAGCTCGTCCATCGCCGCGCGAAGCCGGTCGTCGCCATGGCGGGCGGCGAGGTCGGCGATCCGCTCGTCGGCGAGCCGGTGTGCCGCGAGCTGCGCCCGGAAGTCGCCGCGCCGCTCGTCCGGGTTGCGCATGCGCGCGATCACGGCAGCGAGCGACTCGTCGTCGACCCTCGTCGGCGGGATGACGACGCCTTCCTCTGCGAGCGTGCGCGATCCGGCCGGCATCGAGCCGGGCTCCGTGCCGCCGACGTCGGCGTGATGCGCCCGGGTGACCGCGAAGCCGAGGTCCGTGCGGGAGACGAGCGTGATGTCGGGGAGATGCGTCCCGCCCGCGAACGGATCGTTGAGCATGAACACGTCGGTTCGCGACGGCTGGTGTGCCATCACGGCGGCGACTGCGTCCGGCATCGCGCCGAGGTGGACGGGGATGTGCTCCGCCTGGGCGACCATGCGGCCGCGCTCGTCGAAGAGGGCGGTGGAGCAGTCGCGCCGCTCCTTGATGTTGGCCGAGAACGCCGAGCGGATGAGGGCCGCGCCCATCTCCTCCGCGACGGCGCGGAGCGCGTGGCCGAGAACTTGAAGCTGAATGTTCACGGTCTCGTCACGCCTTCGTGAGGGTCCAAACGCCACCATCCCTAACCCCCACCCACCCAGGGGGAAGCCAGCAGGTGGCGCCGTCCAGCTCGAGCACCGCGGGGCCCTTCGCGGTCCGGCGCTCGCCTGGCGGCAGCGCGAGGGCCGGGCCGGGGCGGATCTCCGCGGTTCGCACGGCGACGAGCTCGAGCTCCCGTGACGGGTCGGCGTAGCCGTACCGCTCCTCGTGCCGCCGGTGGAATCTCTCCGCCAGGTCCGGCCCCAGCGGAACCGTCAGCTCGAATGACTGGCCTCGGTAGCGAAGGTCGGCAGCGCCCACAGGCGGGAGCTCGCCGACCTCCGCGAGCGGCCCGACTTCGCTCCGAACCAGGTCGCGCCGCTCATCGCCGACGGCAAGGCCGAGCGCCGAGAGGACGCCGGCCGCCTCCGGGACGAGCACGGTCGTCATCCCGAGCTCGTCGGCAAGAGCGCAGGCGTGGAGCGGCCCCGCTCCGCCGAAGGCGACCAGCGCCATCCCGCGCGGATCCCGTCCTCGCTCGACCGAGACGACCCGCAGCGCGCGGAGCATCTCGGCGTTCACGACCTCGACGACGTCGGCGGGGTCGAGCCCGTCGAGGGCGCGCTCGGCCGCCGCGAGCTCGAGCTCGAGCCCGTCGGCCAGGCGCGCCGGCAGCCGCCCGAGCATCAGGTTCGCGTCGGTGACTGTCGGACGGCGCCCACCGCGCCCGTAGCAGGCCGGCCCGGGGTCGGCTCCCGCGCTCTCGGGGCCGACCCGTAGCGCGCCGCCCGCGTCGATCCACGCGACGGAGCCGCCGCCCGCGCCGACCGTGTGGACGTCGACGCTCGGCAGGCGGATCGGGAACCCGGCGATCGTGCGCTCGAGCGAGCGCTCCGCCTCGCCGTCCGCGATCAGGCAGACGTCTGTCGAGGTTCCGCCCATGTCGAACGCGATTGCGTCGGGGAAACCGGCGAGCTCGGCGATCCGGGCAGCCCCGGTGACTCCGCCGGCCGGCCCCGACAGCAGGGCCCAAGACGCGTGTTCCGCCGCCTCGGCCAGCGAGGCGACGCCGCCCGACGAGCGCATCACAAGCGGCTCGGGCAGACCCTGCTCGTCGCACATCCGGCCGAGCGCCCGCAGGTAGCCGGCCAGCCTCGGTCCCAGGTAGGCGTCGGCCGCCGTCGTCGAGGCTCGCTCGTACTCCCTGAACTCGGGCGCGACCTCGTGAGAGGCGACGACGTGCGCATCGGGAAGGCGCCGTCGCAACTCGTCGGCCACGGCGAGCTCATGGCGGGCGTCGCGGAAGGAGAACAGCAGGCAGACGGCGACGGCCTCGGCGTCGAGCTCGGGCAGCGAGCCGAGGTCGAGCGGCGCGACGACGCCGCTCGGCCCCATGCGCTCCCTGACTCCGACGCAGCGGTCGAGCGGCACGAGCGGCTCCGGATGCGCGGCGCAGAGGCGATAGAGGTGCGCTCGGTTCTGGCGGCGGAGGTGAAGCATGTGCTCGAACCCCGCCGTTGCGACGAAGGCCGTGGTCGCTCCCTTGCGTTCGAGCAGGGCGTTCGTCGCGACGGTCGTCCCATGGGTGAAGCGCCGCACACCCGTCACTCCGACCGCCCGCGCCGCCGCCAGAGCCGATTCTTCCTGCCGAGCGGCGGTCCGAACCTTCGCCGTCCTCAAACGCCCGTCGTCGATCAGGACCGCGTCGGTGAACGTGCCGCCGACATCGACGCCGAGAACAGCCATTCGGCGACTCTAGGACGACAGGCGGCAACTACGCTCACGGACGTGGCAGCCACGCTCCGGTTGACACTTCGCGGGCCCGGCGGCGAGCCGGTCGATCTCTGGCGCACGCTCGTCTCGCACGGCGTCGCCGCACTGCCGCCGTCCGTGATCGATGAGGACGCGCAGATGCTCAGGGTGACCGTGCCGATCCAGGGCGGCAGGCCGCGGACGATCGTGATTCGCGAGGGCCCGCGCGGCAAGGCCTTGATCGATGTCCTCGGTCCTGCTCCAGGACCGCGAACGAACGACCGGCTTCGCGAGGTCGTCGCGCGGATGCTCAACCTCGAGGAGAACCTCGCTCCGCTCTACGCCGTCGCGGCCGATGATCCGGAGCTCTCGTGGGTCGCCGGCGGTGCCGGACGCATGTTCCGCAGCCCCACCGTCTTCGAGGACGTGGTCAAGACGATCTGCACGACGAACACCGTCTGGTCGGCGACCGTTCGCATGGTCACTGCGCTGGTCGAGCACCTCGGCGAAGAGTCGGCAGGCAGGCACGGCCGGGCCTTTCCGACGCCCTCGGCCATGGCCGCGGCGCCTGAAGACTTCTACGGCGACGTCGTTCGCGCCGGCTATCGCGGCGCGTACCTCCGCACGCTCGCAACCGACGTCGCGGCCGGGTCGCTCGACCTGGAGCAGCTACGTGACGCGTCGGCGGACGAGCTTCCCGACGACGAGGTGGCGGCGCGCCTCCTCGCCCTGCCCGGCGTCGGTCCGTACGCGGCCGCCCACGTGATGATGCTGCTCGGCCGCCACTCGCGCCTCATCCTCGACTCCTGGACACGCCCGAAGTACGCCAGTCTGAACGGCCGCAAGGCGACCGACCGCCAGATCGAGCGGCGCTTCGGACGCTACGGCCCGTATGCAGGTCTCGCGTTCTGGCTCTTTCTCACGCGGGACTGGGTGGACGCCTAGAAAAGTCAGCAAGAAACGGCGCGGTTGCCCGCCCGGTGCCGTATCGTTCCGGGGGTGGTGAAACGCCTGCTCGCCGCCGTTTTCCTTCTGGCCGTGACGCTCGGCGTCGCCGCGCCGGACGCTGCGCGTAAGCCAGTTGTCATCGCGCCGGGAGTCACCGTCGCCGGCGTCAAGGTCGGTGGGCTGATGTCGGAGCCCGCGAGGACGCGAATTCGGAAGGCGTTCGGTCGTCCGCTGCGGCTCCAGTTCGGCGAGAAACGCTGGCGGATCAGCCCGCGATATCTCGGGGCGAACGCGGCGGTCGACGAGGCCGTGGCGCAGGCGCTTCGCTCGCGGCCGCGCGCCAAGGTGGAGCTGACGGTGTCGCAGACCAAGCCGCGGATCCGTCGCTACGTCCGTCGCCTCGACCGACTCTTCTCGCGGGAGCCGGTCAACGCCACAGTCGTCGGCGTCGCCGGCGGCCAGCCGGCGTTCAGCCCGGCCGAGGATGGTCTCGCCGTCCGGCGCGACGAGATGGCCAACGCGCTCGCGTACATGCTGAAGACGAACCAGCGGCAGCCGATCCGATTGCTGACCAAGCCGGTCCCGCCGGACGTGACGCCGGAGAACTACGGGCCGGTGGTGATCATCTTCCGGGAGTCGAAGCGACTGACGCTCTTCAACGGCACGAGCGCGGTTCGGTCGTTCGGGATCGCAACCGGCAGCGCCCAATACCCGACGCCGCTGGGCAACTACAGCATCGCGACCATGCAGAGGGACCCGTGGTGGATCCCGCCGCCCGACTCCGATTGGGCGAAGGACGCGGAGCCGATCCCGCCGGGCCCTGGCAACCCACTCGGGACGAGGTGGATGGGGCTGACCGCGCCGCTCGTCGGCATCCACGGGACGCCGGACGCGGCCTCGATCGGCTACTCGGCCTCCCACGGCTGTATCCGCATGCACGTTCCGGAGGCCGAGGCGCTCTTCGATCAGGTCAGCGTCGGGACGCCCGTGCTGATTACGTCGGCGTAGGAGGAGGTCGCGGAGCGAGGTACGATCGCGGGCAGACAGTCGCTACTATGCGCGGGCCCCGGCGGCGTAGCTCAGTTGGTTAGAGCGGCGGACTCATAACCCGCAGGTCGGTGGTTCGAATCCACCCGCCGCTACCTCCCGAGGGAAGAGCAAAGAATGGCTACAGGAGTCAGAGTCGGAATCACGCTCGCTTGCACGGAGTGCAGGCGCCGCAACTACCAGACTGAGAAGTCCAAGCGGAACACGCCCGATCGCTTCGAGGCGAAGAAGTACTGCCGCTGGTGCGGACGCCACACCATCCACCGGGAGACGCGCTAGGAAACCAATGGCCAAGAACACTCGACAGCAAAAACGGCGTAAGAAGCAGCAGGCAGTCGCCGCCACGGGCGAGCAGAGCGTCTCGCAGCGCGCCCGCACTCGGCAGGCGCAGGTCCGCCCGGCCCAGCAGCCTCCGAAGACACAGACCGGCCGTAAGGGCGGCGGTGGCGGGGGCCGGCGCTTCATCTCCGAGTCCGCCGCCGAGCTGAAGAAGGTCGAATGGCCGAGCCAGCGCCAGGTCCTGACGGGCACCGTCGTCGTCATCATCGCCTGCGCGATCGTGGGCACCTATCTCTGGCTGGCCGATCTCGCGCTCCAGCCGTTCGTGCAGCGGCTCCTGCTCGGGCAGTAACGCGGAGAGTCGGCCGAAGATGTTTCGCTGGTACGTGATCAACACCTATTCGGGGCACGAGAACAAGGTCAAGACGAACCTCGAGCACCGGATCGTCTCGATGAACCAGCAGCCGCGGTTCCGCCGTGTGGTCGTCCCGACCGAGCAGGTGATCGAGACGAAGGACGGGCAAAAGGTCCAGGCCGAGAAGCGCGTGCTCCCGGGCTACGTGCTCGTCAACATGGACCTCGACGACGACGCCTGGACGGTCGTGAAGAACACGCCCGGCGTGACGGGCTTCGTCGGCGCGGCCGGGAAGCCGATCCCGCTTTCGCAGCCCGAGGTCGACCGCAT
This sequence comes from uncultured Actinomycetes bacterium, assembly GCA_963764595.1. GTDB lineage: Bacteria > Actinomycetota > Thermoleophilia > Gaiellales > Gaiellaceae > JACDAN01. Next base: position 26,026 of record CAVXTG010000006.1, read on the forward strand.
CCTCCGCACGGGCGCCGCCACCGCCGAGCGCGCCCGCGCCCAGGTCGAGTACTCGCTCGGCGAGTCGGTGAAGGTAACCTCCGGGCCGCTCTCCGACTTCGACGGGGAGATCGTGGACGTCCAGCCCGACTCGCAGAAACTCAAGGTGCTCGTTGACATCTTCGAGCGGCAAGTCCCTGTGGAACTGGGCTTCGACCAGGTGAAGAAGATCGACTGATGGCCAAGAAGGTTCTGACACTCATCAAGCTCCAGATCCCCGGCGGGCAGGCCAACCCGGCGCCGCCGGTCGGTCCCGCGCTGGGCCAGCACGGGGTCAACATCATGGAGTTCTGCAAGGCGTTCAACGCGCAGACCCAGCAGGAGAACGGCCGCATCATCCCGGTCGAGATCACGGTCTACGAGGACCGCTCGTTCGACTTCATCACCAAGACGCCGCCGGCTGCCGTCCTGATCAAGGAGGCGCTGCGGCTCGAGAAGGGGTCGGGAGAGCCCAACCGTGAGAAGGTCGGGCGCCTGACCCGCGACCAGGTCCGGCAGATCGCCGAGACCAAGATGCCCGACCTGAACGCGCGTGACATCGACGCGGCGATGCTGATCATCGCCGGCACTGCCCGAAGCATGGGCGTGGACGTGGACCGATGACCCGGCACGGGAAGGTGTACCGGCAGGAGCTGGCCGAGGTGGACCGCGAGCAGCTCTACAGCCCGGCGGCGGCGGTCCGGCTCATGAAGGCATGGCCGGAGCGGAAGTTCGACGAGACGGTCGAGGTGCACTTCAACCTGGGCCTCAACGTCCGCCACGCCGACCAGCAGCTCCGCGGAACGCTGATGCTCCCTCACGGCACCGGACGCGAGGTCAGAATCGCCGTCTTCGCCGAGGGCGAGAAGGCGAAGGAGGCGCAGGACGCCGGAGCCGATGTCGTCGGCAGTGCCGACCTCGCGAAGCAGATCGAGGAGGGCTTCGACGACTTCGACGTGGCGATCGCGACGCCCGACCAGATGGGGAACGTCGGCAAGCTCGGCCGCATTCTCGGACCGCGCGGCAAGATGCCGAACCCGAAGACCGGGACGGTCACGATGGACGTCGGCAAGGCCGTCACCGACGCCAAGGCCGGCAAGCTCGAGTACCGCACCGACCGCGGCGCGAACGTCCATGTCGCGATCGGCAAGCGCAGCTTCGAGGAGCGCGCCCTCGTCGAGAACTACGCCGCGCTGATCGATGAGCTCATGCGCGCGAAGCCGGCCGCGGCCAAGGGCCGCTACATTCGTCGTATTACCCTGACGACCACGATGGGCCCCGGCATCCATGTCGACCCGGCCCGAACGAAAGGCATTGTCGAGGAACTGGAGGAGCAGGCCGAGCCTGTAACCGCGTAACGACGCCCGTCGCCAAAGACCGTTGGTGGTTCTCCGGAGCCGTAAATCCAGCCGAGGCGCGGCCGAGTGAGTCAGTCACCTGCCTCTGCTCGGGCCCGCCTGCCGGCGGGCCTGATTCGTTTTGAGGAGGTGATTCGATGCAGAGATCTGAGAAAGAGAAGGTCGTGGCGGATCTCGTCGAGCGGCTTCGCTCGACCGAGACGCTGATCGTCGCGGACTACCGCGGCCTGTCCGTGACCGAGATCAACGACCTGCGCGGGCAGCTGCGCGAGCACGGGGCCCGGTTCACGGTCGTCAAGAACACGCTCACCCGCCGCGCTGCGGAGGAGGCGGGGGCCGACGGGCTCCTGGCGCTTCTCGACGGCCCGACGGCGATCGCGTTCCTCGAGGCGGACGGCGACCCCGCGGCCGTCGCGAAGGCGTTGAGCAACGCCGCCCGTGACACGAAGGTCTTGGAGGTCCGCGGCGGCATCCTCAATGGTGAGGAGATCGGTGAGGCGGAAGTCAAGACCCTCGCGACCCTGCCGCCGACCGACGTCTTGCGAGCTCAGCTCGTGAGCGCGGTGACCGGGCCGCTGATGACCGTCGTCGGCCTGTTCACGGCGCCGATGCGCGATCTCGTGAACGTGCTCGACGCGCGCATTGCGCAGCTCGAAGAGCAGGGAAGCGCTGAGGAGACAAGTCCCGAAGCGCCCGCCGCCGAAGCAGCACCCGAACCTGAAGAAGAGACAACGTCAGAACAGAAACCTGAGGAGGAAGAGCGATGGCTAAAGCAGACACGGAGAAGGTCGTCGAGCAACTGGGCGCGATGACCGTGCTCGAGCTCGTCGAGCTCAAGAACAAGCTGGAGGAGGAGTGGGGCGTCACGGCCGCCGCTCCCGTTGCGGTCGCTGCAGCCGGTGCTGCACCGGCGGCCGGCGATGGCGCAGCGGCGGAGGAGCAGACGGCCTTCGACGTCGTGCTCACGAGCCCCGGCGGGCAGAAGATCCAGGTGATCAAGGTCGTCCGGGCCGTCACCGGCCTCGGCCTCAAGGAGGCCAAGGATCTCGTCGACGGTTCGCCCAATCCAGTCAAGGAGGGCGTCCCCCAGGAGGAGGCCGACCAGATCAAGGCTCAGCTCGAGGAAGCAGGCGCAGAGGTCGAGGTCAAGTAGGCGGCGCGAGAGCTGCCCGCGAAGCGGGCCGCTGGAAGGGGTCTGCGGGAAACCGGCGAGATTCCCTCCACGCTCCGCTACCGGGCAGGCTCAGCTGCAACTGAGGCACCAGAAACGCCCTGCTATAATTGTGGTGTCAGTGCGCAAGGGCGGCCGGCCGCCCTTGCGCAGACCTGTCCTGCTTTCGGTATGCTTGCCGGTTCGGCCGTAGCAACGTCCGTCCGCCTGCAGTTCCCCATTCGATCCCACCCCAGTCCCACGCCGTTTTCCAAGGGAGGCTTCCTACTTGACTAGAGGGGTTGCCGCGCCTCGCGCGCGCAAGAGTTTTTCGCACCTGAAGCACGTTCTCGATCTCCCCAACCTGATTGACATCCAGAAGGCCTCCTTCCGGTGGTTCATGGAGGAGGGTCTTCGCGAGACGATCAACGACATCTCGCCGATCGAGGACTACACCGGCACGCTCGCGGTGGAGTTCGCCGAGTACGAGTTCGGCGAGCCCCAGTTCACGATTCAGGAGTGCCGCGAGAAGGACCTGACCTACCAGGTCCCGCTCTCGATGACGGTCCGGTTCGTCAACAAGGAGACCGGCGAGATCCGCGAGCAGCGGGTCTTCATGGGCGACTTCCCGATGATGACCGACGTCGGCACGTTCATCATCAACGGCACCGAGCGCGTGATCGTCACGCAGCTCGTGCGCAGCCCGGGCGCCTACCTGATGGAGCCCAAGGATGCGACGAAGCAGGTCTTCACGGCGAACCTGATGCCGTCGCGCGGCTCCTGGCTCGAGCTCGAGATCGACAAGAAGGGCATCGTTTACGCCCGGATCGACCGGAAGCGGAAGCTCCCGATCACGACGCTGCTTCGGGCCCTGCCCGAGGAGGACCCCACGACGGGCTTCAAGCTCGACACGAGCTCGAACGAGGCGATCCTCAAGCTCTTCGGCGACTCGATCTTCATCCAGCTGACGCTGGAGAAGGACACGACCGTGACCGAGGAGCAGGCGCTGATCGAGGTCTTCAAGAAGCAGCGCCCGGGCGAGCCGCCGACCGTGGACAACGCCCGCAACCTGCTCAACTCGCTCTTCTTCGACCCCAAGCGTTACGACCTGACGAAGGTCGGCCGCTACAAGCTCAACCAGCGGCTCGAGGTCGACGTGCCGGACTCGACGCGCGTGCTCACGAACCAGGACATTCTGGCGCTCGTCCAGCGCCTCGTCGACCTGCCGCGCAACCTCGGCGTCCCCGAGGACACCAAGGACTACGCAGCCGACGCGGCCACGCTCCCGCGTGACCCGATCCGCGGCGAGCTGGACGAGTACGAGGACTTCGGAAACCGGCGGCTGCGCACCGTCGGCGAGCTGATCCAGGAGGCGTTCCGGGTCGGTCTCTACCGGATGGAGCGCGTCGTCCGCGAGCGGATGACGACCGAGGACGTCGACACGATCACGCCGCAGACGATCATCAACATCCGTCCGGTGGTTGCGGCGCTGAAGGAGTTCTTCGGCTCGTCGCAGCTCTCGCAGTTCTTGGACCAGACGAACTCGCTCGCCGCGCTGACGCATCGGCGCCGGCTCTCGGCGCTCGGCGCCGGCGGGCTGACGCGCGAGCGCGCGCCGATCGAGGTGCGCGACGTGCACCCGACGCACTACGGCCGCATGTGCCCGATCGAGACGCCGGAAGGCCCGAACATCGGCCTGATGGGATCGCTCGCGTCCTACGCGACGGTCTCGGAGTTCGGCTTCATCCAGACCCCGTACCGGAAGGTGACGAACGGCAGGGTGACCGACGAGATCGTGTACCTGGATGCTGCCGAGGAGGCGCAGTACACGATCGCGCAGGCGTCCGAGCCGGTCGACGAGAAGACGGGCCGGTTCCTCCACGACCAGGTCCTCTGTCGGTCGAAGGAGGGCGAGGCCGTGATGGCCGCGCCGAAGGAAGTCGAGTACATGGACGTCTCGCCGGCGCAGATCGTCTCGGTCGGGACGGCGCTGATCCCGTTCCTCGAGCACAACGACGCGAACCGCGCCCTGATGGGCGCCAACATGCAGCGACAGGCAGTTCCGCTGATGATCACCGAGCCGCCGCTCGTCGGCACCGGCCTCGAGTACCGCGCGGCCGTCGACACGGGCGACGTGGTCATCGCCGAGAACGCGGGCACGGTCGTCGACGTCGACGCCGAGAAGATCGTCGTCGAGGGCAAGGACGGCAACGACGAGTACGACCTGACGAAGTTCATGCGGTCGAACCAGGGGACGCTGATCCACCAGCGCCCGATCATCAGGCTCGGCGACAAGGTCAGGGCCGGCGAGGTCCTGGCCGACGGCAGCTCGACCTCGCAGGGAGAGCTCGCGCTCGGCAAGAACATGCTCGTCGCCTTCATGCCGTTCGAGGGCTACAACTTCGAGGACGCGATCGTCATCTCCGAGCGGCTGGTCAAGGAAGACGGCCTCTCCTCGATCCACATCCACGAGTACGAGATCGACGCGCGCTCGACGAAGCTCGGCGACGAAGAGATCACGCGTGACATCCCCAACCGCTCCGAGGAGTCGCTGAAGGACCTCGACGAGCGCGGGATCGTCCGCATCGGCGCCGAGGTCGGCTCCGGCGATCTGCTGGTCGGCAAGGTGACGCCGAAGGGCGAGACCGAGCTGACCGCCGAGGAGAAGCTGATCCGCGCGATCTTCAAGGAGAAGGCGCGCGAGGTCCGCGACACCTCGCTCAAGGTCCCGCACGGCGAGGGCGGCAAGGTGATCGACGTCAAGACGTTCTCACGCGAGGCGGGCGACGACCTCTCGCCGGGCGTGAACGAGCTCGTCCGCGTCTACGTGGCGAAGAAGCGCAAGATCGCTGAAGGCGACAAGCTCGCCGGACGGCACGGGAACAAGGGCGTGATCGCGAAGATCGTCGCCGAAGAGGACATGCCGTTCCTCGAGGACGGCACGCCCGTCGACGTCGTGCTGAACCCGCTCGGCGTCCCGAGCCGGATGAACATCGGGCAGGTGCTCGAGACCCATCTCGGCTGGGCCGCACACCACGGCGTCTTCGCCGAGGACGAAGAGCGCAACGGCCCGACGCCCGTCGCGACGGCAGTCTTCGAGGGCGCCTCTCCGGAGGACGTCGACGAGGCGCTCGTCGAGTGGGCGAAGCAGAATCCCGACTCGCCGATCAAGTTCGTCGTCGACGAGAAGCGGCCGGCCGGCCGCCGGTGCTCGGGCAAGGTCCGGCTCTTCAACGGGAAGACCGGCAAGCCGTACGACAACAAGATCACCGTCGGCTACATGTACATCCTGAAGCTGCTCCATCTCGTGGACGACAAGATCCACGCGCGGAGCACAGGCCCGTACTCGCTCGTCACGCAGCAGCCGCTGGGCGGCAAGGCCCAGTTCGGCGGTCAGCGCTTCGGCGAGATGGAGGTCTGGGCGCTCGAAGCCTACGGCGCCGCCTACACGCTCCAGGAGATGCTGACGATCAAGTCCGACGACACCGTCGGGCGGGTCAAGGCCTACGAGGCGATCGTCAAGGGCGAGAACATCGCCGAGCCGTCGATCCCCGAGTCCTTCAAGGTGCTGCTGAAGGAGATGCAGTCGCTCGCACTCGACGTTGACGTCCTCTCCGAGGAGGGCGCGGAGGTCGAGGTGCGCGAGGAGGAGGACGAGCTGCTCCGCGCCGCGGAGGAGCTCGGCATCGACCTCTCGCCTGGATCGCTTCGCGCCGCGCGCGAGCCGACGGCCGAGGAGGCCGAGGAGGGCCAGGAGCGAGTCGACCAGAACGGCGAGCTGATCGTGCCCACCGACGAGGTGCTCGCCGAGGTCGGCGATCCGGCGCTCACGCCGGACGAGGCCGCAGAGGAAGAGGCGGAGGAGCAGGCTGGGCCGCTCGCCGAAGAAGTGGAACTAGAGGAGTAGGGCCTACGGCCCTGAGGATGCCCCAGCCAAGAACAGGAAGGTCACATTGATCGACATCAACGAATTCGACGCCATCCGGATCGGGCTCGCCTCGAGCAAGCAGATCCGCGACTGGTCCTCGGGCGAGGTCACCAAGCCCGAGACGATCAACTACCGCACGCTCAAGCCCGAGCGCGACGGCCTCTTCTGCGAGCGCATCTTCGGTCCGACGAAGGACTGGGAGTGCTACTGCGGCAAGTACAAGCGCGTCCGCTACAAGGGCATCATCTGCGAGCGCTGCGGCGTGGAGGTCACGCGCCAGAAGGTGCGGCGCGAGCGCATGGGCCACATCGACCTGGCGGCGCCGGTCTCGCACATCTGGTTCTTCAAGGGCGTCCCGAGCCGCATCGGCTACCTGCTCGACATCGCGCCCCGCGAGCTCGAGAAGGTCCTGTACTTCGCCGCCTCGATCGTCACGACGGTCGACAACGACGCGCGGAAGAAGGACCTGAACGACCTCGAGGACAAGGTCAGCGCAGAGTACGAGCGGATCGACGTGGATCGCGAGGAGGCGCTGGGCGCGCTCGAGGATCGGCTCAAGCGGCGGCGCGAGTACTTCACCAAGGGCCGGGAGCGCAACTTCGACGAGGACGACGAGTTCTGGGTCCGCGGCCTGTCCAACTGGGCCGAGGAGCAGGCGCTGCCGAGCCTCGAGGATGCGCGCGAGCTCGTCGGCGGGATGTTCGTCGAGGTGGCGAAGGAAATCACCACGGAGGACTCCAAGAAGATCCGGGAGCTCGTCCGCAACTCGGCCATCCGCGACGACCGCCGGCTCACCCCGCGCGAGCTGGAGCAGGTGGCGACTGCGGCGATCCAGATCGACGAGGCTTTCCGTCCGCTCTTCAAGCAGGCCGCGAAGGCGACCGGCTCGAAGAAGGGCGCGGTCACGAAGCACATCAACAAGATCCTCGAGGCGCTGCTCACCGGCGGCGAGCTCGAGGGCGAGGACGCCGAGCTCGTCGCAAGTGTCGACCGCAAGAACCTGGACAAGGCGAAGGATCTGGGCAACGACCTCCTGCGCGAGGTCCTGGAGAGCGCTCCGCTCGAGTCTCCGGAGCAGATCCGTGAGCTGACGAACGACCTTTGCCTGCGGACGGACGGGAAGATCCAGAAGGAAGACCTGGACGCGCTCGTCCAGTGGGCGCTGAAGGTGCGCGAGATGTACCTCGACATCGAGTCGCGGCGCTCGGACGCCCGCGACGCCGCCGAGGACGCGAAGAGCCGGCTGTCCGAGACCTGGGAGACGTTCAAGAGCCTCGAGCCGAAGCTGATCGTCAACGACGAGCAGATCTTCCGCGAGCTCAAGGACCGCTTCGGGTCGCCGTACGGGTTCGGCGAGTACTTCACGGGCGGCATGGGCGCCGAGGCGATCCGCGACCTGCTCCGCGACCTCGACCTCGACGCCGAGGCGGCCTCGCTGCGCGAGACGATCAAGACCTCGAAGGGGCAGAAGCAGCAGCGCGCGATCAAGCGGCTGAAGGTCGTGTCCGCGTTCGTGAAGTCGGACAACAAGCCCGACTGGATGATCCTCGAGGCGATCCCGGTGATCCCGCCGGAGCTGCGCCCGATGGTGCAGCTCGACGGCGGCCGCTTCGCCACGAGCGATCTGAACGACCTTTACCGCCGCGTCATCAACCGGAACAACCGGCTGAAGCGTCTGCTCGACCTCGGTGCCCCCGAGATCATCGTCAACAACGAGAAGCGGATGCTCCAGGAGGCCGTCGACGCGCTGTTCGACAACGGCCGTCGCGGGCGCGCCGTCACCGGCCCGGGGAACCGGCCGCTGAAGTCGCTGTCCGACATGCTCAAGGGCAAGCAGGGCCGCTTCCGGCAGAACCTGCTCGGCAAGCGCGTCGACTACTCGGGCCGCTCCGTGATCGTGTCCGGGCCGAACCTGAAGCTCTACCAGTGCGGACTGCCCAAGCTGATGGCGCTCGAGCTCTTCAAGCCGTTCATCATGAGCCGGCTCGTCGAGCGGAAGGCCGTCCAGAACATCAAGGCGGCGAAGAAGTACGTGGACTCGATGGTCCCGGAGGTCTGGGACGTCCTCGAGGAGGTCATCGCCGAGCATCCGGTGCTCCTGAACCGCGCGCCCACGCTTCACCGGCTGGGCATCCAGGCCTTCGAGCCGGTGTTGGTCGAAGGCAAGGCGATCCAGGTGCATCCGCTCGTCTGCCACGCATTCAACGCCGACTTCGACGGCGACCAGATGGCCGTCCACCTGCCGCTCTCCGCGGAGGCGCAGGCCGAGGCGCGGATCCTGATGCTGTCGTCGAACAACGTGCTCTCGCCCTCGAGCGGCCGCCCGCTCGCCACGCCGACCCAGGACATGGTCCTCGGCGGCTACTTCCTCACCTACGCGGAGGAGGACCTGACCCAGGCCGAGGCCGAGAAGCTCGACCCCCGTCCCAAGCGCTTCACGAACGAGGACGAGGTCGCAGCTCGCCGTCGAGTCGGGGCAGGTCGGGATCCAGCAGCCGATCGAGTACCGCTGGAACGGTGACCTACTCCTGACGACTCCCGGGCGCGTGATCTTCAACACCGAGGTCGAGCGCTCGCTCCAGGAGGCCGCCGGCGACGAGGAGCTCGAGGTGGAGTTCCCGTACGTGAACCGCACGCTCTCCAAGAAGGAGATGGACGACTTCATCTCCGAGCTTGCGAGCTCTTACGGCGCACACCTGATCGGAAGCGTCCTCGACACGATCAAGACGCTGGGGTTCCGCTACGCGACCGACGCCGGCATCACGATCTCGAAGAACGACATCGTCATTCCTCCGAACAAGCAGGAGATCCTCGCCGAGTACGAGGAGCGCATCGCCAAGGTCGAGCAGCAGTACGAGCGCGGCCTGATCACCGAGGAGGAGCGGCGCGACACGATCGTGCAGATCTGGACGGAGGCGACCGACGCCGTCGCCGATGCGATGGAGGCCAACCTCCGCAAGCTGAACCCGATCTACATGATGGCCAACTCCGGCGCCCGCGGATCGTTCAAGCAGATCCGCCAGCTCGCCGGCATGCGCGGCCTGATGGCGAATCCGAAGGGCGAGATCATCGAGCGCCCGATCCAGGCCAACTTCATGGAAGGCCTGTCGGTGCTCGAGTACTTCATCTCGACCCACGGCGCCCGCAAGGGCCTCGCCGACACCGCGCTGCGGACGGCCGACTCCGGCTACCTGACCCGGCGGCTCGTCGATGTCGCCCAGGACGTGATCATCCGTGAGGAGGACTGCAAGACGAAGGAGTTCGTCGAGCTTCCGCTCTACAGCGAGGGCGGGCTGAACAAGGGCCTGCTCGGACGGCTCATGGCGGAGGATCTCCACCGGCCGCTCGCAAGCGGGAAGCCGGGCAAGACCGTCCTGGCCGAGAAGGGCGCGCTCGTGACGATGCCGATGCTCGAAGAGATCGCCGAGGGCCTCGAGGAGGCAGCGGAAGAGGCGACGGTGCCCGTGCGCTCGGTGCTCAAGTGCCGCAGCGACTTCGGCGTGTGCCGAGCCTGCTACGGCCTCTTCCTCGCCACCGGCGGGATGGCCGAGATTGGCGACGCGGTCGGGATCATCGCCGCGCAGTCGATCGGTGAGCCGGGCACGCAGCTGACGATGCGGACGTTCCACACCGGCGGTGTCGCCGGCGCGGACATCACGCACGGCCTCCCGCGGGTCGTCGAGATCTTCGAGGCGCGAAGCCCGAAGGGCGGGGCGAAGCTCGCCGAGGTCGGCGGCAAGGTCGAGATCGAGCAGACCGAGCGGGGCCCGAAGATCCTGATCCACACGCCCGACGGCGAGGAGCCCGTCAGCTACCAGCTGCCACGGCGCACGCGCCTCCTGGTCGAGAACGGGCAGGAAGTCGAGCCGGGCGACGCTCTCCACGAGGGCTCGCTCACTCCGGCCGACCTCCTGCGGCTCAAGGGCTCGACCGCGACGGAGCTGTACCTCGTGTCCGAGGTCCAGCGCGTCTACAAGTCACAGGGCGTCGAGATCCACGACAAGCACATCGAGCTGATCGTCCGGCAGATGCTCAAGAAGGTGCGCGTCGAGACATCCGGCGACACCGAGCTCCTGCCCGGCCAGCTCGTCGACAAGGTCGTGCTCGAGAAGGAGAACGCGCGGGTCAAGAAGGAGAAGGGCGAGCAGGCGACGTGGGAGCCGCTGATCCTCGGGATCACGAAGGCGTCGCTCGCGACGGAGTCCTTCCTCTCGGCCGCGTCCTTCCAGGAGACGACGAAGGTGCTGACCGACGCCGCGATCGAGGGCAAGGTCGACCACCTGCTCGGTCTGAAGGAGAACGTGATCATCGGGAAACTGATCCCGGCTGCGACGGGCCTGAAGCAGTACCGTCAGGTCGAGGTCAAGCCGTCCGAGAAGATCCCGCCCTCCGCGTACCGGCGCCCGGAGTCAGAGGAGCAGCTGCTTGCCGCGCTCGAGGAGATCGGCGCGGACGGCGGCGACGGCACCTCGCTCTCCGACCTGGGCCTCGACTTCGGCGGCCGCTTCCCGACCGACGGAGAGAACGAACCGTCCCAGTCGACTGAGGCCACCGAGACGCCGGAGATCAAGTCTCCGCTCGACGAGGAGAGCACCTAACACGCAGTAGCGCCGCTGACTAGCCGGGCGGGCCCGCGGCCCGCTCGGCTTTCGCGGCCGCCTTCGCCTGGTACAGCGCACTGTCGGCCCGCTCGAAGAGCGCCGTCGCGTCGTCCTCCGCCTCGAGCTCGGCGGCACCGGCAGAGAGCTGAAGCGTCCCTGCGTCTCGAATCGGCTTCGCGGCGACGGCCGCTTGCATCCGCTGTGAGAGTTGCCCCGCATCGGCGGCGGTCGACTCCGGGAGGATGACTCCGAACTCGTCTCCGCCGACCCGGCACGCCACGTCCGCCGAGCGGACGACCGACTGGACTCGCTCCGCCACCTCGGCGAGGACGGCGTCGCCGGCGAGGTGGCCGATGCGGTCGTTGATCGCCTTGAAGTCGTCCAGGTCGAAGATGACGAGCGCGAGCTGCCGCCCGTAGCGATGGGCGCGGGCCACCTCGCGCTCGAGCGTCTCGTGGAAGTAGCGGCGGTTGTGCAGGCCGGTGAGAGCGTCGAGGTCGGCTTGCTGCCGCGCTTCGCGGAACCGCCGCGCGTTCTCGATCGCAGGGCCGGCGCGGCTCGCCAGTTCCCCGAGCGAGCGCTTGTCGCCGTCCGCGAACTCATGTGCCGGGGAGCGATTGAAGACGACGAGCGACCCGAGCGTCTCCGTCTCGCCCACGATCGGGAAGGCGACGGCGTGCCGGATCAGCCCGGCGCCGCTCGAGTCGAGGCTCTCGGGATACTCGTAGGCCATCGTCACGGCGCGGGTTCCCGGCGCGTCGGGGGGAGCGGCGGCAGCCTGCAGTTCCGCCTCCTCGGCCGACAGCCCGACGCTGGCGACGATCGGCTCCTCGCCGGCGGCGACCGCGACGGTGATCAGCGCGGCATCGACTCCCTTCACCGCGCCGGCGGCTTCCATCACGCGCGCCAAGACCTCGTCGAGATCGATCGTCCCGGCGAGCTCACCGAGAATCTGCATGCGCTCGCCGTCGCCGCGGCCGGCGGTCGCGTGCAGGGTCTCGACGATGCCCGCAATCTGGCCGGTCAGCGCCTGCATCGCCGACTCGAGGCGGTCGTCGGCCGCGCGCCGCTCTCGAATCACGACGATCAGGAAAAAGACGGCGAGCGCGACGACGATCGCAAAAGCGATCGCCAATACAAGCCCATCACTCATCGGAGCGCACTCGAATCAGTCATGCGACACGTCCCCATTATCGACTTGGCTGAGGCCGGAATTGAGCGCGATTTCAGGGGGCGCTTTGCTACCATGCCGCGGTCGGTTGGCAGGGACGTAGCACCCCGCCAACTATTGTCCTGTCAGAAACGCCCTCGAAGGAGTACATGCCCACCGTCAATCAGCTTGTGCGCAAGGGTCGGGTCAAGCCCAAGTCGAAGACCAAGACTCCGCACCTCCACGGCGCGCCGCAGAAGCGGGGCGTCTGCACGCGCGTGTACACGACCACGCCCAAGAAGCCGAACTCGGCTCTGCGCAAGGTCGCCCGCGTGCGGTTGACGAACGGTGAGGAGATCACGACCTACATCCCCGGCGAGGGGCACAACCTCCAGGAGCACTCAGTGGTCCTGGTGCGCGGCGGGCGCGTCCGGGACCTCCCGGGCATCCGTTACAAGGTGATTCGCGCCGCGCTCGACACTGCCGGCGTCTCCGACCGGCGTCAGGGGCGCTCGAAGTACGGGGCCAAGCGCCAGGGCTCGTAGCGTCGGAGTGCCGCGCTAGAGCTGAGATTCAACCGCGCGAGCTCGCGCCCGATCCCGTGCACAACTCTCTCCTGGTCAGCCAGGTGATCAACCGCGTGATGACGGAGGGGAAGAAGAGCACGGCCGAGAAGATCGTGTACGACGCCCTCGCGATCGCGTCCGAGCGCTCCGGGAAGCCTCCCGTCGAGGTGCTCGAGCAGGCGATCAAGTCGGTCACCCCGGTGATGGAGACCCGCTCCCGCCGCGTCGGCGGCGCCAACTACCAGGTGCCTGTCGAGGTGCCTGCGCGCCGCGCGCGCACGCTCGCGATCCGCTGGATCGTGACCTTCGCGCGCGACCGGCGCGAGAAGGGGATGGCCGCGAAGCTCGCCGGCGAGCTCCTCGACGCGCTCGAGCAGCAGGGCGGCGCCTTCAAGCGCAAGGACGACCTCTATCGAATGGCGCAGGCCAACAAGGCCTTCGCCCACTACAGGTGGTAACCCAGATGGCGACCCAAGCAACCAAGGCACCCGCGGGCCTCGAGCAGGTCCGGAACATCGGGATCATGGCGCACATCGACGCCGGCAAGACGACGACGACGGAGCGGATCCTCTACTACACCGGCCGCACCCACAAGATGGGTGAGGTCCACGAGGGCGCCGCGACGATGGACTGGATGGCGCAGGAGCAGGAGCGCGGCATCACGATCACGTCGGCTGCAACGACGGCGTTCTGGCGCGATTTTCGCGTGAACATTATCGATACGCCCGGGCACGTGGACTTCACGGTCGAGGTCGAGCGCAGCCTGCGCGTGCTCGACGGCGCCATCGCCGTCTTCGACGGCGTCGCCGGCGTCGAGCCGCAGTCCGAGACGGTCTGGCGGCAGGCCGACCGCTACGGCGTCCCGCGCATCGCGTTCATCAACAAGATGGACCGCATCGGCGCCGATTTCTTCGCGTCGGTCCAGTCGATGGTCGACCGCCTCGGCGCGCGGGCGGTGCCCGTGCAGCTGCCGATCGGCCGCGAGGACAATTTCCGCGGAGTCGTCGACCTCGTCGAGATGCGCTCGCTGACCTGGTCGGATGAGCTCGGCACGAGCATGGAAGTCGGCGAGATCCCGGCCGAGCTCGTGGAGCAGGCGAACGAGTACCACCACCAGCTGATCGACGCGGTCGCCGACCACGACGACGAGCTGACGGAGACCTACCTCGAGGACGAGTCCGCGGTGACGCCCGAGATGCTGCGGCGCGCGCTCCGCGCAGCGACGCTCGACATCAGCGTCACTCCCGTGCTGCTCGGCTCCGCCTTCAAGAACAAGGGCGTGCAGCCGCTCCTCGACGCGGTGATCGACTACCTGCCGAGCCCGCTCGACGTCCCGCCGGTCCACGGCCTCGACCCGAGGACCGAGCACGAGCTCTCGCGCCGGCCGGCGCTCGACGAGCCGTTCTCGGCGCTCGCGTTCAAGGTCATGTCGGACCCGTACGTCGGCAAGCTGACCTACATCCGCGTCTACTCCGGCCAGGTCGAGGCCGGGAGCCGCGTCGTGAACACGACCTCCGGACGGACGGAGCGCATCGGCCGCATCCTCCAGATGCACGCGAACCACCGGGAGGAGCGCGACGCGATCGGGGCCGGCGAGATCGCCGCCATCGTCGGGCTGAAGCAGACGACGACCGGCGAGACGCTCGCCACGGACACGGCGCCGATCGTGCTCGAGTCGATGACGTTCCCGGACCCGGTGATCTCGGTCGCCGTCGAGCCGAAGACGAAGGGCGACCAGGACAAGCTCGCGACCGCGCTTCAGCGGCTCGCCGAAGAGGATCCGACCTTCCGCGTGCGCTCCGACGAGGAGACGGGGCAGACGCTCATCGCCGGGATGGGCGAGCTGCACCTGGAGATCATCGTCGACCGCCTGACGCGCGAGTTCAACGTCGACGCGGGCGTCGGCCGCCCGCAGGTCGCCTACCGCGAGACGGTCGACAAGCGCGTCGAGAAGATCGAGGGCCGGTTCGTCCGCCAGACGGGCGGCCGCGGGCAGTTCGGCCACGCGATCATCAACCTCGAGCCGTCCGAGCCGGGCGAGGGCTACGAGTTCCTCGACAAGATCGTCGGGGGCCGGATTCCGCGGGAGTTCATTCCCGCCGTCGACCTCGGGATCCAGGAGGCGATGGAGTCCGGAATCCTGGCCGGCTATCCGGTCGTGGACATCAGGGTCGAGCTCGTCGACGGGTCGTACCACGACGTCGACTCGAGCGAGATGGCCTTCAAGGTCGCTGGCTCGATCGCCTTCAAGGAGGCGATGAAGCGGGCGAAGCCCAAGCTGCTCGAGCCCGTCATGGCCGTCGAGGTCGTGACGCCCGAGGACTACCTCGGCGACGTCATGGGCGACCTCAATTCACGCCGAGGCCGGATCGAGCATCTCGAGCCGCGCGGGAATGCCCAGGTCATCACCGCCAGGGTCCCGCTCGCCGCAATGTTTGGCTATGCAACCGACCTGCGCTCGACGACGCAGGGCCGGGCGACGTTCACCATGCAATTCGACCGATATGAGGAAGTCCCTCAGTCGATCGCCAGCGAGCTCGTCGACTCGCAAGCTTAGGAAGGAGAGAAATGGCAAAGCAGAAGTTCGAGCGCACGAAGCCGCACGTCAACGTCGGCACGATCGGTCACATCGACCACGGCAAGACGACCCTCACCGCGGCGATCACCAAGGTGCTCGCGGACCAGGGCACGAACACGCAGATGCGCGACTTCGCGTCCATCGACAACGCCCCAGAGGAGAAGCAGCGCGGCATCACGATCAACACGTCGCACGTGGAGTACGAGACGGCGAACCGTCACTACGCGCACGTCGACTGCCCTGGTCACGCTGACTACATCAAGAACATGATCACGGGCGCCGCCCAGATGGACGGCGCGATCCTGGTCGTGTCCGCGGCCGACGGGCCGATGCCGCAGACCCGCGAGCACATCCTGCTGGCCCGCCAGGTCGAGGTCCCGTCGATCGTCGTCTTCCTGAACAAGTCCGACATGGTCGACGACCCCGAGCTGCTCGAGCTCGTCGAGATGGAGGTGCGCGAGCTGCTCTCCGCCTACGAGTTCCCCGGGGACGAGATCCCGGTGATCACCGGTTCGGCGCTGAAGGCGCTCGAGGGCGACGAGGAGCACTCGAAGAAGATCCTCGAGCTGATGGAAGCGGTCGACTCCTACATTCCGGAGCCGGTCCGCGACACGGACAAGCCCTTCCTGATGCCGATCGAGGACGTCTTCACGATCACCGGTCGCGGCACCGTCGTCACGGGCCGGATCGAGCAGGGTCAGATCAACTCGGGCGAGGAAGTCGAGATCATCGGCATCCAGCACGGAGACGCAGAAGACCGTCGTCACCGGGCTCGAGATGTTCAACAAGACGCTGGACTTCGCCCAGGCCGGCGACAACGCGGGCGTCCTCCTGCGCGGCACCAAGCGCGAGGAGGTCGAGCGCGGCCAGGTCGTCGCGAAGCCGGGCTCGATCACGCCGCACACGCAGTTCAAGGCGGAGGTCTACGTCCTCTCGAAGGACGAGGGCGGGCGCCACACGCCGTTCTTCAACGGCTATCGGCCCCAGTTCTACTTCCGCACGACCGACGTGACGGGCGCGATCAAGCTCCCGGAGGGCCAGGAGATGGTCATGCCGGGCGACAACACGAACATGGAGATCGATCTCGGACAGCCGATCGCGATGGACCAGGGTCTTCGCTTCGCGATCCGCGAGGGCGGCCGCACCGTCGGTGCGGGCGTCGTCACCGAGATCGAGAAGTAGGGGAGCGCCGGTGCCGCAGTCGAAGATCCGAATCCGCCTGAAGGGTTACGACCATCAGGCGCTCGACCGCTCGGCGGCGTCGATCGTCGAGACGGCGACACGCACCGGCGCGACCATCACCGGTCCTGTGCCCCTGCCGACGGAGCGGAACATCTACACGGTGATCCGCAGCCCGTTCAAGGACAAGGACTCGAGGGAGCACTTCGAGATCCGGACGCACAAGCGGCTGATCGACATCCACAGCCCGACGCCGAAGACGGTCGACTCGCTGATGCGGCTCGACCTGCCGGCCGGCGTCGACATCGAGATCAAGCTGTGACGCGATGAAAGGCATCGTCGGCAGAAAGCTCGGCATGACCCAGGTCTTCGACGAGGAGACCGGGGCCGTCACGCCCGTCACGGTGATCCAGGCCGGGCCCTGCCCGGTCGTCTCCGTGCGGACCGAAGAGACCGACGGCTACGACGCCGTCCAGCTTGCGTTCGACGAGGTTCCCGAGCGCAAGCTGACGAAGCCGAAGCTCGGCTACCTGGCCAAGCACGGGGTTGGGCCTCACCGCCGCCTCGTCGAGATCCGGGGCGCGCACGAGCTGACGCCGGGCGAGACCGTCACGGTCGAGAGCTTCGAGGCGGGCGACCGCGTCAAGGTCTCGGGCATCTCGATCGGGAAGGGCTTTGCCGGCACGATCAAGCGCCATAACTTCAGCCGCGGGCCTGTGAGCCACGGCTCGCACAACGTCCGCAAGCCGGGCTCGATCGGCGCCTCGGCCACACCTTCTCGCGTCCGCAAGGGCATGCGCATGGCCGGGCACATGGGCGCGAAGCGCTCGACCCAGGTCGGCCTGCGCGTCCACTCGGTCGATCCCGAGGAGAACCTGCTGCTCGTCAAGGGCGCAGTCCCGGGCCCGAAGAACGCGATCGTCGAGATCCGGGAGGAGGTGCGCAGTGGCTAGCCCGAAGGCACCGATCCTCGACGCGGCCGGCAAGAAGTCCAAGGACGCAACGCTCGAGGCTGACGTCTTCGGCGCCGAGGTGAAGCCGCACCTCGTCCACGAGGCCGTGCGGGCGGAGCAGAACGCCCAGCGCGCCGGCACCCGCTCGGTCAAGACCCGCGGGCTCGTCGCCGGCGGCCGCGGCAAGCCGTGGCGCCAGAAGGGCACGGGCCGCGCCAGAGCCGGGACGACCCGCGCGCCGCAGTGGACCGGCGGCGGCTCGGCGTTCATGCCGCGCACGAACTTCGACGTCAAGGTGAACCGGAAGGCCCGTAAGGCCGCTTTCCGCGCCGCACTCTCGAGCCACGCCCAGGCAGGGACGCTCGGCGTGATCGACGGCTCGGCGTTCTCGGAGCCGTCCACGAAGAGCGCGGCTGCGTTCCTGGAGGCCTGGGGCAAGGAGCTCCCGGCGCTGCTCGTCGTCCAGGAGGACGACGAGAACATGATCAAGTCGTTCCGGAACCTGAACCGCGTGCTCGTGATCACTCCGGCGGAGCTCGAGGTCACCGCGATCGTCTGGGCGCGCTCGCTGCTCGTCAGCGAGTCGGCGCTCGAGGACGTGCAGAGAGAGAGGGGCCGCATGAGTCTCGCATCCGAACGAAGTCCTGCTCGCGCCGGTGGTCTCCGAGAAGAGCTACAGCCTGATCGAGGACCGCAAGTACTCCTTCCGGGTCCACCAGGACGCGCACAAGACCCAGGTCCGCCAGGCGGTCGAGGAGCTCTTCGGCGTCAAGGTTCAGGCGGTCAACATCATTCAGGTTCGGTCGAAGCCGAAGCGGCGTGGGCTGATCAAGGGCCGCAGGCCGGGCTGGAAGAAGGCGATCGTCCAGCTCCGCGAGGGCGAGTCGATCGAGATCTTCGAGGGGGCTCAGGTCTAGTCGCATGCCGAAGAAGTTCAAGCCAACGAGCCCGGGACGCGGTTCATGACCGTCTCCGACTTCGCCGAGGTGACGAAGTCCGAGCCGGAGAAGAGCCTCGTCGAGCCGGTCAAGAGGAAGGGCGGCCGCAACAACGCCGGCCGCATCACGACGCGCCATCAGGGCGGCGGCCACAAGCGTCGCTACCGCGTCGTCGACTTCAAGCGGACGAAAGACGGCGTCCCGGCGAAGGTGGCCGCGATCGAGTACGACCCCAACCGGTCGGCGAACATCGCGTTGCTCCACTACGCCGACGGCGCCAAGGCCTACATCCTCGCTCCGGCGCGGCTCAAGGTCGGCGCGACAGTCGAGTCGGGCCCGACCGCCGACATCAGGCCGGGCAACGCCCTGCCGCTGCAGAACATCCCGACCGGCACGCTCGTCCACAACGTCGAGCTGAAGCCGGGCCAGGGCGGGAAGATGGCGCGCAGCGCAGGCGCGGGCGTCCAGCTCGTCGGCAAGGACGAGGGCTACGCCGTCCTTCGGCTACCCTCCGGAGAGCTTCGGCGCGTCCCGCTCGGCTGCCGGGCGACGGTGGGTCAGGTCGGCAACGTCGACCACGAGAACATCACCGGCGGCAAGGCGGGCCGAAGCCGCTGGCGCGGCAAGCGCCCGACGGTGCGCGGCTCGGCCATGAACCCGGTCGACCACCCGCACGGCGGCGGCGAAGGGAAGTCGAAGGGCGGTCGCCACCCGGTCACGCCCTGGGGCGTCCCGACCCTCGGCAAGCGCACGCGCCGCAAGCACAAGGAATCCGATCGTCTGATCATCCGGCAGCGCCGGAGAGGCAAGGAGAAGCGTTGAGTCAGATCGTCCCGCAAGGGCCCATACGTCGAGGAGCGGCTGATGAGCCGCATCGAGGCGATGAACAACTCCGGTTCCAAGACCATGATCCGGACCTGGTCGCGCGCCTCGACGATCTTCCCCGAGATGGTCGGGCACACGATCGCGGTCCACGACGGCCGCAAGCACGTCCCGATCTTCATCACGGAGCAGATGGTCGGTCACAAGCTCGGTGAGTTCGCGCCGACTCGGACGTTCCGCGCGCACTCCGGCGATCGCAAGACGGAGGTTCGCCGCTAGTGGCAAAGGCCCGGACAGAGCCCGTCGAGGAGCGCCAGGAGGTGCGCGCGTCGGCGCAGTACCTGCGCATCACGCCGCGCAAGGCGCGGCTGGTCGTGGACCACATCCGCGGCCGCACCGTGCCGGAGGCGCGGACCGTGCTCGCCTTCACGCCCCGCGCAGCGGCTCGTGAGATCGAGAAGGTGCTGGCATCGGCCGTCGCCAACGCCGAGGCCAACCACGGCCTGATCGGGGACGAGCTCGTGATCTCCGCGGCCTACGTCGACGAAGGCCCGACGATCAAGCGCTGGCGCGCCCGGGCCCGTGGCCGCGTCGCGCGGATCAAGAAGCGCACCTGCCACGTGACTCTGCGGCTCCAGCCGCTCGAGGCCGACGGCGGCGCCGCGCGTCCGGCGCGCCGGCAGGCCGCCGAGGCCGCGCCGGTGGAAGAGCCGAAGGCGGAAGCGCCAAAGGCTGAAGCGCCGCCGGCAGAAGCGCCGCCGGCAGAGGAGCCGAAGGCCGAAGAGACCAAGCCGAAGCGAGCACCGCGCAAGGCTCCCGCGAAGAAGCCTGCGACCTCGTCGCAGAGCAAGGAGGACTGATGGGCCAGAAAATCCATCCCGGCGGGATGCGCGTCGGCGTCATCCACGACTGGAAGTCCAACTGGTACACGAACGACAAAGACTTCTCGGACGCCATCCTCGAGGACGTCAAGATCCGCGAGCACATCCTCGGGAAGCTCTCGCACGCCGGTCTCTCGGACATCTTGATCCGCAAGGACAAGCAGCGGATCACCGTGGACATCTACACGGCCCGACCCGGGATCGTGATCGGCAAGTCCGGCGCCGAGGTCGACGCCCTGCGGCGAGACCTCCACGCGATCACGCAGAAGAACGTCCACATCAACATCAACGAGATCAAGCGTCCCGAGCTCGACGCGAAGCTCGTCGCGCAGTCGATCGCCGAGCAGCTGGCGAACCGCGTGGCCTTCCGCCGCGCGATGAAGCGCTCGCTCGCCTCCGCGATCCGTTCCGGCGCGCACGGCGTCAAGATCACGTGCTCGGGCCGGCTCGGCGGCGGGGAGATGAGCCGCTCGGAGACCTACTCCGAGGGCCGCGTTCCGCTGCACACGATCCGCGCGGACATCGACTACGGCTTCGTCGAGGCCAAGACGACCTTCGGTCGCATCGGCGTCAAGGTTTGGATCAACAAGGGCGAGATCATGCCCGAGGGCTACGAGACGGTCGAAGGACGCCGCGACGCGCGGCTCGGCGACCAGGACCAGGCGCGCCGCAAGGGCGGCCGCACCGAGGGCCTCAGCGCCTCACGTGAGGGCGGCCGAGGCCGCAGCGCCGACCGCGAGGGCCTCGGGCCTGTGCGCGAGCGCAAGGGCGGCCCGAGACGCGGCGGCGGCCGCGGACGGGGTGCTCCGTCGCGCCCGCGCTCCGACGAGCAGCCCGCCGCAACGGAGGGCCAGCCTCAGGCCGAGGCTGAGCTGGAGACGCCAACCGTTCCCGAGACGGCTGAGACGCCAACCGAGGCTCCCACCGAGGCGCCGCCCGAGCAGCCCACCACTCCGGAGAGCGACTAGATGCTGCTGCCGAAGAAGACCAAGTACCGCAAGTACCAGCGGGGCCGGCGGCGGGGAGTCTCCAAGGGGCAGACCGACGTCCAGTTCGGCGACTTCGGGATCAAGGCGCTCGAGAACGGCTGGGTGACGAACCGCCAGATCGAGGCTGCCCGCGTGGCGATGACTCGCAAGATCAAGCGTGGCGGCAAGGTCTGGATCAACGTCTTTCCGGACAAGGCCGTGTCGCAGAAGCCGGCCGAGACCCGCATGGGCTCCGGGAAGGGCGCTCCCGAGCACTGGGTCGCCGTCGTCAAGCCCGGCCGGGTGATGTTCGAGCTCGCCGGCGTGCCCGAGCCGCTCGCCAAGGAGGCACTGCGGCTGGCCGGCAGCAAGCTGCCGGTGAGAACGAAGTTCGTAAAGCGGGAGGCTGACCTCTTTGAAGGCTAAGCAGATTCGGGACATGACGGACGAGGAGCTGGAGCGGGCTCTGGCCGACCGGCGCCAGGAGCTGTTCAACCTGCGCTTCCAGTCGGCGACGGGCGCGCTTGAGAACCCGGCGCGCCTGAAGCTGGCAAAGCGGGAGATCGCACGGATCCTGACCGTCCGCGTCGAGCGAGAGACAGCGAGTTAGAGATGGCAGACGAAGAGCGCAACGAACAAGTAGAAGAGACTCCGGAGCCCGAGGCGCCGGTCGAGGCCGAAGCCTCGGCCGAGCAGCCGCCGGTGCCTTCGCCCGAACCGGAGCCGGCGCCGCCGGCCCCGGAGCCGACGCCTGCGCCGGAGCCTGTTCCCCAGCCCCCGGAGCCGGCCGCCGAGGCGGAGGAGCCGGTCGCAGAGGCCGAGGAGCCGGCCGCCGAGGCGGAGGAGACCGGCCGCCGAGAGTGCGGCAGCCGTTGTGGCGGTCCCGGCGAAGAAGAAGCGCAAGCGCGTGCCGCGCTCGGAGCGCCGGCAGCGCTCGAAGCCGAAGCGCGAGCAGACGGGCGAGCGCAAGCCGATCACGCGGCTTCCGAAGCCCGAGGGCGAGCGCGGTAGACGCCAGGAGCGCCGCGGCGTCGTCGTCTCGGCGGCGATGGACAAGACGATCGTCGTCCGCGTGGACGTCGTGAAGGCCCACCCGCGCTACAAGAAGGTCGTCCGGCGCTCGCAGCGCTTCCACGCGCACGACGAGCAGAACCAGGCGAAGGCCGGGGACGTCGTCCGCATCGTGGAGACGCGTCCGCTGTCGAAGACGAAGAACTGGCGCCTCGCCGAGGTGGTCGAAGCAGCCAAATGATCCAGCAGGAGTCGAGAGTCAGGGTGGCCGACAACACTGGAGCGCGCGAGCTGCTCTGCATCCGCGTGCTCGGAGGGTCTCACCGGCGCTACGCCGGGGTCGGCGACGTCATCGTCGGCACCGTCAAGACCGCCACGCCGCAAGGCGCGGTTCGCAAGGGCGAGGTCGTGCGAGCGGTCGTCGTGCGGACGAAGAAGCCCTACGGGCGCGACGACGGCACCTCGATCGCCTTCGACGAGAACGCGGCCGTGATCATCGACGCTCAGAGCAACCCGCGCGGCACCCGCATCTTCGGGCCGGTCGCGCGCGAGCTGCGCGAGAAGAACTTCATGAAGATCGTCTCGCTGGCACCGGAGGTCCCTGCTACGATGGCCCAATCGCTATGAAGATCAGAAGGGCGACCTCGTCCAGGTGCTGAGCGGCAAGGACCGCGGCAAGCAGGGCCGTGTCCTCGAGGCGCGGCCAAAGGAGGGCCGCGTCCTCGTCGAGAACCTGAACATCATCAAGCGCCACACGCGCCCGCGGCCGATGTCGAACCCGAGCCGCATGGGCGCGCCGCAGATCCAGCCGGGCGGCGTGATCGAGAAGGCGGGCCCGATTCCGATCTCGAACGTGATGCTCGTCTGCCCGGTCTGCAACCGGCCGACGCGCGTCGGCACGATCGTCAAGGACGCGAAGAGCGGCATGAAGCGCGTCCGCGTCTGCCGCCGCGAGGACTGCCGCCAGGAGATGGACAGGTAATGGCGACCGCAACGACGCAGATGCCGCGGCTCAAGCAGCGCTACCTCGAGGAGCTCCGCGAGGAGCTCAAGGAGCAGCTCGGCCTGAGCACGATCATGCAGGTGCCGCGGATCGAGAAGATCACGCTGAACATGGGCGTCGGCGACGCCAAGACCGAGGCCAAGGCGCTCGACAGCGCGATCGAGGAGCTGACGACGATCGCGGGTCAGCGCGCGCAGGTGCGCCGCGCCCGCAAGTCGATCGCCGGCTTCAAGCTGCGCGAGGGCATGCCGATCGGCGCGAAGGTGACCTTGCGCGGCGACCGCATGTACGAGTTCCTCGATCGGCTCGTGTCGATCGCGCTGCCGCGGATCCGCGACTTCCGAGGCCTGAGCCCGAGATCGTTCGACGGCCGCGGGAACTACTCGATCGGCATCCGCGAGCAGATCATCTTCCCCGAGATCAACTACGACGACATCGCGGCGGTCCGAGGGCTGGACGTCGCCATCACGACGACGGCGGAGACCGACGAGCACGCACTCGCGCTGCTCCGAGGGCTCGGAATGCCGTTCGCCGAGACCGACAGGAGTGATCAGTAGTGGCCAAGAAAGCCCTCGTTCACAAGCAGCAGCAGGAGCCCCGCTTCAAGGCACGGCGCTACTCTCGCTGCCGGCGCTGCGGCCGCCCGCGCGCCGTCTACCGCAAGTTCGGCCTCTGCCGGATCTGCCTGCGCGAGCTCGCACACGCCGGCGAGATCCCGGGCATGACGAAAGCGAGCTGGTAACCTAGATGCACACCGATCCGATCGCAGACATGCTCACTCGCATCCGCAACGCCAACAAGGCGCTGCACGAGACGACCGAGATGCCGACCTCCCGCATGAAGGAGCAGATCGCCCGCCTGCTTCAGGAGGAGGGCTACATCAGCGGTTACTCGGTCCGCTCGGGCGAGAGCTTCGACACGCTCGTCGTCGAGCTCAAGTACGGGTCGAGCCGCGAGCGCATCATCACCGACCTCAAGCGCGTCTCCAAGCCGGGCCGTCGTGTGTACGCTCGCAAGGATCGCCTGCCGCGCGTCCTCGGTGGGATGGGCACGGCGATCATGTCCACGTCGAAGGGACTCGTCACGAGCAAGACCGCCGAGCAGGAAGGGATCGGCGGCGAAGTCATCTGTTTCGTCTGGTAACGCCCATGAGCAGAATCGGAAAGAAACCAATCGAGATCCCTGCCGGCGTCGCGGTGTCGCTTTCGCCTGGGCGCGTGATGGTCAACGGGCCACTCGGCGAGCTGACCCAGCAGGTGCCGCAGCGGATGAAGGTCGAGCAGGCCGACGGCACGGTCGTCGTCACCCGCCCGACCGAGCAGAGCGACGACCGCGCGCTGCACGGGCTGACGCGGACGCTCGTCGCGAACATGATCGAAGGAGTCACCAAGGGCTTCGACAAGCGGCTAGAGATCCAGGGCGTGGGCTACCGCGCCGCGCTGCGCGGCCAGTCGCTCGAGCTCAACGTCGGCTTCTCGCACCCGGTCGTGGTCGACCCGCCCGCGGGAATCACGTTCGAGGTGCCGAGCGCGACCGAGGTGATCGTCAAGGGCATCGACAAGCAGCAGGTCGGCCAGACGGCCGCCGAGGTCCGCGCCGTGCGCCCGCCCGAGCCCTACAAGGGCAAGGGGATCCGCTACGTCGGCGAGTACGTGAGGAGAGAAGAGGAAAGCGAGCATGACGCGCATGAGCAAGCTCACGACGAGACAGGCGCGAGTGCGTCGCCACAAGCGGGTGCGCAAGCAGGTCTTTGGGACGGCCGAGCGGCCGCGCCTGGTCGTCTTCCGGTCGAACCGCGGCATCGCGGCGCAGCTGGTCGACGACGCGGCCGGCCGGACGGTTGCCGCCGCCAGCTCGCTCGAACGTTCGGAACGCGACGGGAAGCAAGTCGGACCAGGCGGTCGCGGTGGGCAAGCTGCTCGCCGAGAACGCGAAGGCGGCTGACATCAAAAGGGCCGTCTTCGACCGGGGCGGCTATCTCTACCACGGGCGCGTCAAGGCCCTGGCAGAAGCGGCACGAGAAGGGGGTCTTCAATTTTGAGCGATTTCGCCGAAACGAGGGAGCTGAAGGAGCGCGTCGTCGAGATCAACCGCGTCGCCAAGGTGGTCAAGGGCGGCCGGCGGTTCTCGTTCACGGCGCTGGTCGTGGTCGGCGACGAGGTCGATCGCGTCGGCGTCGGCTATGGCAAGGCGCGCGAGGTTCCGCTGGCGATCTCGAAGGCCGTCGAGGACGGCAAGAAGAATCTCTTCACCGTTCCGAAGCACGGGACGACGATCACCCACGAGATCCTCGGCAGGTTCGGCGCAGCGCGCGTGCTGCTGCGGCCGGCCAGCGAGGGGACGGGCGTAATCGCCGGCGGCGGCGTCCGCGCGGTGCTCGAGCTGGCGGGCGTCCGTGACATCCTCGCGAAGAGCCTCGGGACGACCAACCCGGTGAACATGCTCAAGGCGACGGTGCAGGGGCTTCAGAGCCTGCGCCGGCCCGAGGAAGTCGCCAAGGCACGCGGCAAGACGATCAGCCACGTGCTGCCGGTGCCCAAGCAGCAGGCCGGCGGAGGAGCAGCCGGAGGAAGAGGCGGCCGCCGCAGAACCAGCGCCGGAACCAGTCGCGGCCGCTGCGGAGGAAAAGAGCAGTGACTAAGACGTTGAAGATCACCCAGGTCCGCAGCCAGATCGGCCAGAGCGAGCGCCATCGAGGCACCTTGCGCGCGCTCGGACTGGGCAAGATCGGGCGCTCCGTGGAGCGCTCTGAGAGCCCGGAGACGGCCGGTATGCTGCGCAAGGTTCGCCACCTCGTCCGCGTCGAGGTCGAGGAGTAGCGAGCAAACCTATGGCCGATCAGCTCAACCTCTCCAACCTCAAGCCCGCGTCCCCGCGCAAGGATCGAAAGCGCATCGGCCGCGGCATGGGCTCCGGCAAGGGCCGATACTCAGGCCGCGGGGTCAAGGGCCAGAAGGCCCGCTCCGGCTCCCACAAGATGCGCGCGGGCTTCGAGGGCGGGCAGATGCCGATCTACATGCGCCTCGGGAAGCAGCGTGGGCCGTACTCAAAGGACGCGATGCCGATCGGTCCGCACCGGACCTTCATGGCCGGCGTCAACGTTCGCGACCTCGAGCGCTTCGACGCAGGCGCGGAAGTGACGCCGCAGGTGCTTGCAGAGGCCGGACTGATCCGCAGCGCGAAGGTCGAGGTCAAGATCCTCGGCTACGGCGACCTCACGAAGAAGCTCGCCGTGACCGCCCACGCCTTCTCGGCCTCTGCCCGCGAGAAGATCGAGGGCGCAGGCGGCTCGGTGACCGCGCTGAAGGAGCCGAAGGTCAAGCGACGCCGCAAGAAGTCCGCCGCGCCTGCTCCGGCGGCCGCGCAGGCCGAGGGCGAGGAGGCGGCGGCCGAAGAGCCCGAGACCGAAGAGCCGAGCCGAAGAGCTCCGAGGAGCGAGTAGATGTTCTCCTGGCTGACGAACGCATGGCGCGTGCCCGAGCTCCGGCGCCGCGTCCTCTTTACCGCGGTGATCCTCCTCCTCTACCGGCTCGGCTCATGGATCCCCGCGCCGGGGGTCAACTCGGAGACGGTCGAGAACTACTTCAACTCGTCGGCGGGCGGAACCGTCCTCGCGCTGCTGAATCTGTTCTCGGGCGGCGCGCTGTCCCAGTTCGCGATCTTCGCGCTCGGGATCATGCCGTACGTCACGGCGTCGATCATCCTGCAGCTGATGACGGTCGTGATTCCGCGGCTCGAGCAGCTTCAGAAGGAAGGCGAGGCCGGCTACGCCAAGATCAACCAGTACACGCGCTACCTGACCGTCGCGCTCGCGGCCGCTCAGGCGATGGGCTTCGCGTTCCTCTTCCAGCGTCAGGGCGCACTCGATGCCAACTTCGGCCGCGGCGCGCTGATCGTCCTGACACTCACCGCCGGCATGCACACTCCTGATGTGGATGGGCGAGCTGATCACGAAGCGTGGGATCGGCAACGGGATCTCGCTGCTGATCTTCGCCTCGATCCTCACCGGCCTGCCGCTCGGCATCCGGGCCTGGGTCGAGGGCGGCATCTTCGAGCGGCTGTTCTTCCCGCTGATGGCCGTGGGCGTCGTCGTTGCCGTCGTCTTCATCCAGGAGGGCCAGCGCCGGATCCCGATCCAGTACGCGAAGCGGATGGTGGGCCGGCGGATGACGACGGGCGGCTCGACCTACATGCCGCTGCGCGTGAACATGGCCGGCGTCATCCCGGTGATCTTCGCCGCCGCCGTGATGGCCTTCCCGCCGACGATCGCGCAGTACTTCCCGCAGACGCAGAGCTTCATCAACAAGTACTTCTCGTACACGGACTGGCCGTACCTGCTGCTCCAGGCGGTGATGATCGTGATCTTCACGTTCTTCTACACGGCGGTGCAGTTCAACCCGGTCGACCAGGCGGACAACCTCCGGAAGCACGGCGGCTACATCCCCGGCATCCGGCCCGGCCCGCCGACCGCGCAGTACCTCGACCGCGTGCTGACGCGCCTGACGCTGCCCGGCGCGATCTATCTGGCGATCGTGGCCACGCTTCCGAGCCTCTTCATCGCGTACACCGGCGTCTCTCAGGCACTCGCCGGAGCCCTCGGCGGCACGTCCGTCCTGATCGCCGTCGGCGTCGCGCTCGACACGATGCGGCAGATGGAGTCGCAGATGATGATGCGCTCCTACGAAGGGTTCTTGAAGTAGTGGACATTCTCTTGCTCGGTCCTCAGGGGTCGGGAAAGGGAACTCAGGCGAAGCGGATCGAGGAGGAGTACGAGATCCCGCACATCGCGACCGGCGACATGCTGCGCGCCGCGATCGCGCAGGGGACCGACCTCGGGCGTGAGGTCAAGGCGATCGTCGACAGCGGCCGGCTCGTGCCGGACGATCTGATGATCGACCTGATCCGTGAGCGGCTCGAGCAAGAGGACACCGCGGACGGCTTCATCCTCGACGGGTTTCCACGGACCTCGGCGCAGGCGGATGCGCTGGACACGATGCTGTCGGAGATCGGACGTGACCTCTCGATCGTGTTCGAGTTCCAGCTTCCCGATGACATCGCCAGGCAGCGGCTGGGGAGGCGCTCCGAGCTCGAAGGGCGTACGGACGACTCGCCCGAGGCGATCGCCCGCCGGCTCGCGCTCTACCACGAGCAGACGGAGCCGCTCGTCGAGCACTACCGTGCTCAGGGCAATCTCGTCGGCATCCACGCAGACCGCACGGTGAACGAGGTGTTCTCGGAGATCCAGCAGGCGCTCGACCAGGTGGCCGCAGCGCTCATGATCCTCCGGAAGTCCGCCAGCGAGGTCGAGCAGATGGCCCGCGCCGGCGAGATCGTCGCCGACACCTTGTCGCTGCTCGGTCAGCAGATCCGTCCCGGGCAGACGACTGGCGAGCTCGACCGGATCGCGGACGAGTACATCCGCTCACGAGGCGGCATTCCAACCTTCAAGGGCTACCGCGGCCCCTATCCCTACCCAGCCTCGATCTGCACCTCGCCGAACGACGTCGTCGTGCACGGCATCCCGGGCCCGTACGAGCTGGCGGAAGGTGACGTGCTCTCGGTGGACGTCGGGGTGACGCTCGACGGGTTCGTCGCCGACTCGGCGTACACGTTCCCGGTCGGCGACATCGACGAGGAGGCCGAGCGGCTGCTGGAGGTCTGCAACGCGGCGCTCCATGCGGGGATCGAGCAGGCGCAGACGGGCGGAAAGCTGTCCGACATCTCACACGCAGTCCAGCGCGTGACCGAGGAGGCCGGATTCTCGGTCGTGAAGAGCCTGGTCGGCCACGGGGTCGGACGTTCGATGCACGAGGACCCGCAGATCCCGAACTACGGCGAGCCGGGGCGCGGTCCGACGCTCGCTGAAGGGATGACGCTCGCGATCGAGCCGATGATCAACGCGGGCGGACAGGAGGTCGTCGTCGCGCCCGATCAGTGGACGATCTCGACCGCCGACGGCTCGCTCTCGGCCCACTTCGAGCACACGGTCGCCGTGACCGAAGAAGGCCCGAGAATCCTCACCGCTGCGCCGGTTCGGGCGCGTTCGTAGGAAAGGGGCCTTTTGCTACCATTTTCCGACTCGGCGCAGGCCGCACTGCGCCGTGCGAGTTTGTCCCAAGACCGCGCCGAGAGCGCGGTTTCCGTGTGAGGAGGTATGGCCCAGAAGGAAGAGAAGATCGAGGTGGAGGGCGAGGTCGTCGAGGCTCTGCCGAGCACCATGTTCCGCATCCATGTGGAGGGCGGTCACGAGGTGCTGGCGAAGATCTCAGGGAAGATGCGTAAGAACTACATCCGCATCCTCCCGGGCGACCGGGTCAAGGTCGAGCTCTCTCCCTACGACCTCTCTCGTGGGCGCATCACCTACAGACACCGATGAAAGTCCGTCCTTCAGTCAAGCCGATGTGTGAGCGGTGCCGCGTGATCAAGCGGCACGGCCGCGTCATGGTCATCTGCACCAATCCGCGCCACAAGCAAAGGCAGGGGTAACTAGCTAATGGCACGAATCGCCGGCGTCAACCTCCCGCGCGAGAAGAACCTCGAGATCGGGCTCACGTACATCTTCGGCATCGGCCGCTCGACCGCGCTCAAGGTCTGCGAGGCGACCGGGCTTTCGCCCACCGAGAAGGTGCGCGACCTGACCGATCCCGAGATCACGAAGCTGCGCGAGTACATCGACGGCAACCTGCAGGTCGAGGGTGACCTGCGCCGCGAGCGGTCGCAGGCGATCAAGCGGCTCTCCGAGATCGGCACGTACCGCGGGGTGAGGCATCGCCGCGGCCTGCCGGTGAACGGCCAGCGGACGAAGACGAACGCGAGGACGCGCAAGGGCCCGAAGAAGACGGTCGGCCGCGGCAAGAAGGCGCCACAGAAAACCTAGATGGCACCCCCTCGCAAACAAGCGTCGCGCGGCCGGACACGCCGCCGCGTCAAGAAGAACATCGCCATCGGCCAGGCGCACATCAAGACGTCGTTCAACAACACGATCATCACGCTGACCGACAAGGACGGCGCCGTGATCGTCTGGGAGTCGGCCGGCTCGGCGGGCTTCAAGGGCTCGCGGAAGTCGACGCCGTTCGCGGCGCAGGTGACCGCCGACGCGTGCGCCAGGAAGGGCATGGAGCACGGCCTCCAGAAGGTCGAGGTCTTCGTCAAGGGCCCCGGCTCCGGGCGTGAGACCGCGATCCGCTCGCTCCAGGCGGCCGGGCTCGAGATCCTCGGTGTCAAGGACGTGACCCCGCAGGCGCACAACGGCGTGCGGCAGAAGAAGACGGCGGAGTGGTCTAATGGCGAGGTCGATCGGGCCGAAGTGCCGCTTCTGCCGCCGAGAGGGAATGAAGCTCTTCCTGAAGGGGGAGCGCTGCCTGACCGAGAAGTGCTCGGTCGAGCGCCGCAGCTACCCGCCGGGGGAGCACGGCCGCGGTCGCATCAAGCAGTCCGAGTACCTGCTCCAGCTGCGCGAGAAGCAGAAGGCGCGGCGCTACTACGGGCTGCTGGAGAAGCAGTTCCGCACGTACTACACGAAGGCGGCAAGAGGCTCCGGGATCACAGGTGAGAACCTGCTGCGGCTTCTGGAGACGCGGCTCGACAACGTTGTCTACCGGCTCGGGTTCGCCGCCTCTCGCGCGCAGGCTCGGCAGCTCGTGCGCCACGGCCACTTCCACGTGAACGGCCGGCGCGTGAACATTCCGAGCTACCAGGTCAAGCCGGACGACGTCGTCACGATGGCGCCCGGGAGCCCGGCGGAGCAAGTGATCCGCGATGCGACCGACCTCACCGCCTCGGTCGCGCCTTGGCTGCAGACCGACCACGAGAACATCACCGGGAAGGTGCTCAAGTGGCCCGAGCGGGACGAGATCGACACGCCCGTTCAGGAGCAGTTGATCGTCGAGCTCTACTCGAAGTAACCGCTACACGAAAACGCTACGCGTCCTAGGTTGATTTGGCACGACAACTAGAAAGGGTTTTATGGCTACGAGAACCAGCCTGATGGAGTTTCAGATCCCGCGGATCGTCCACGAGGAAGTGGACGAGCGGCGCGGGGTCTTCGTGATCGAGCCGCTCGACCGCGGCTTCGGCCACACGTTCGGCAACTCGCTGCGGCGCGTGCTGCTCTCCTCTCTCGAGGGCGCCGCCGTCACCTCGGTCAAGATCGAGGGGGTCGCGCACGAGTTCACGACGCTGGACGGCGTGCGCGAGGACGTCGTCGACATCATCTCCGCGCTCAAGAACCTCGTGGGCCGTCTGCACGGCGAGTCGCCCGAGATCGAGGTGCGGCTCACGAAGCGCGGGTCCGGAGCGGTCACGGGCGCGGACATCGAAGCGCCGGCCGAGCTCGAGATCCTCAACCCCGAGCTCGAGATCGCCCACCTGTCCGACAAGGG
The DNA here is from genome assembly GCA_963764595.1 of uncultured Actinomycetes bacterium. GTDB lineage: Bacteria > Actinomycetota > Thermoleophilia > Gaiellales > Gaiellaceae > JACDAN01. The sequence continues at coordinate 57,511 of CAVXTG010000006.1, forward strand.
ACGGCTCGAGATGACGATGACGATCGGACGCGGTCGCGGCTACGTCCCGGCGGAGCTGAACCGCGGGCCGGAGCACACGATCGGCGTGATTCCGATCGATTCGCTCTTCTCGCCAGTCCGGCGCGTCTCGTACGACGTCGAGGCGGCGCGCGTCGGGCAGCGAACGGACTACGACAAGCTCACCCTTGACGTCACGACCGACGGCTCGATCGACCCGCGCGAGGCGATCGGCGAGGCGGCCGAGATCCTCATTCGGCAGCTGGCGATCTTCACGGACATCGAGAAGATCGAAGGGTTCGGCGAGGCGGCGGCCGCGCGTGAGGCGGCAGCGGAGGCTCCGCTCGCGCACGGGATGGAGAACTTCCCGATCGAGGAGCTCGAGCTCGGCGTTCGCTCGTACAACTGCCTGAAGCGCGTCGGCATCGAGACGATCGGCGACCTCGTGACGAAGAGCGAGGGCGAGCTGGCGGCGATTCCGAACTTCGGCAAGAAGTCGATCGAAGAGGTCAAGGAGACCCTCGCGACCCACGGCCTCAACCTCCGCGGAGAGGACTAGACGATCCAGTGCGCCACCAACGCTCGGGGAAGAAGCTCGGCCGTGACTCGGCGCACAGGAAGGCGCTCTACGCCAACCTCGCGTCGTCGCTGATCGAGCACGGCCGGATCAAGACGACGGAGGCCAAGGCCAAGGCGGTCAGGCCGATCGCCGAGAAGATGATCACGCTCGGGCGGCGCGGGGACCTGGCGGCGCGCAGGCAGGCGCTCGCCTACCTGCGCTCGCAGGAGATCGTCCACATGCTCTTCGCCGAGGTCGGGCCGCGGTTCGCCGAGCGCAACGGCGGCTATTCGCGGATCGTCAAGCTGGGCCCGCGGGCGGGCGACGGCGCCGAGATGGCTTACCTCGAGTTCGTCGACTACGTGCCTCCCGCTCCGGCTACCCCCGTGCGGCGGGTGCCTGACGAGGCCGAGACGCCGGCCGCCGCCGGCTAGCCGGCTAGTCCCCTCTCAGCCGAGACTCGAGCACTACGAAGAGGGGACTAGGGAGGTCGTCCGGGTTCGCCTCGACCCAGATCTCCGCGTCGGCCGGCAGCTCGTCGCGAAGACGATCTGCAAGCTCGTTCGCGCGCTCGTCGGTGATCGCGCCGACTTCCACGTAGCGCCAGCGCCGTCGTACAGAGAGCCCCTCGTCGATCAGCCTGGCTGCGACGTCCGCGGCTGCGGCACGGTCGGCAAGATGCATCTTCACCAACCAGTCGAACGACCCCTCCTCGTCCGCTTCCTGGGACTCCGCCTCCTCCATGCGCCGATGCTCGTCTGCGACCTCGGCTTCTGTACGTGGCAGCGGGATGGACGTGTCTTTCCACGCCTCTTCGACCGGATGCCACCGAGTGACCGAGAGCTCGGCCGACAGGCGATCGGCGGACAGGAGCTCGCGCACGACACGCTCCGCCTCGCGTACATGGGCCTCGCTCGCGGCATAAAGGAACAGGCGTGAGCCGTCGCGACTAACGAGCACCCTGCCCCCGAGCCGCCGGCGCGCTTCATCATCGAGATCGTGCGAGCGCAGCCGCTCGCTCAGCCCGTACCCCTCTGCCTCGTCGTCGAGCTCGACCTCGACCCGCCACTCGCCCTCGTTCACGCGCCGGGATGATACGCCGCGTGCGGCTGAAGCTGACGCTCGAGTACGACGGCACCGACTTCCGCGGCTGGGCGGCGCAGCCGGGATTGCGGACCGTCGAGGGCGTAGTGCGGTCGGCGCTCGACGAGGTCTACCCCTCCTGGAGCGGGCTGGCGGCCGCCGGGCGCACGGACACCGGCGTTCACGCGCTGGGCCAGGTGGCGAGCCTTGACGCCGAGGGCGGGCCGCCCGCCGATCGCGTCACTGAAGCGCTGAACGCCGCCCTCCCGGACGACGTCGCCGTGGTGTCGGCGGAGGAGGCCGCAGCGGACTTTCACGCACGCCACTCCGCGCGCGCCCGCAGCTACCGCTACCGGATCTTCAGACGCCGCACTCCCTCGCCGTTCGAGGCTAGGCGCGCGTGGTGGTATCTGCGGCCGATCGACCGGTCGGCACTGGACGAATCTGCGGCGCTGCTCATCGGTAGGCACGACTTCCGCGCCTTCACGCCGACCGAAACCCGGCACCGAGACTTCTCGCGGACGGTGCACGAGGCCCGCTGGACCCAGCATGAGAACGTCCTGGAGCTCGAGATCACGGCCGAGAGCTTCCTGCGCCACATGGTCCGAACCCTCGTCGGGACCATGCTCGAGTTTCCACCGGAGCAGGTCGCCGAGCTGCTCGACGGCACCGCGAGTGCGGGCGGACGCCGGCACAACAGCACCGCCGTGGGGCCTCTACCTCGAGCGCGTGCACTATTGAAGCCGGGGAAACCTCCCGGTTTCCCCAGACCCCTTCCACCGCCCGCTTCGCGGGCAGCGCTACGCGCTCCCCCACGCGTGGGGCCCCTGACGGCCTGCAGCCAGCCGCCGGGGCCCCCTGCGGGCGGGGGGAGAGGCTCGTTCCGCCCGCAACCGTTGATCTTCGCGACGGCCGGGATGAATCCCGCCGTTACGATCGAATCATGGCAACTCCGACCAAGGCTGGGGCGGATGTAGCGGCGCGCGCGGCGGAGCTACGCAAGCTGATCGAGCATCACCTCTACCGCTACCACGTCCTGGACGATCCCGAGGTCTCCGATGCCGAGTACGACCGCCTCTTCGACGAGCTGAAGGCGATCGAGGAGGAGCATCCGGAGCTCGCGACCCCGGACTCTCCCACGCGCCGCGTCGGCGCGCCGCCCTCCGACCGCTTCGTGAAGACCGAGCACCTCTCGCCGATGGGATCGCTCGAGAAGGTGACGACCGACGAGGCGCTCGAGAAGTGGGCGCAGGACGCGGCCAAGCGCCTCGACGTCCCGGCCGAGGAGCTGAACTACGTGATCGAGCCGAAGATCGACGGCTCTGCGATCTCGCTCGTGTACGAGGAGGGCACGCTCGTGCGCGGAGCGACCAGAGGCGATGGGCGGCAGGGCGAGGACGTGACGACGAACCTCCGCACGATCCCCTCGATTCCTCTCCGGATCATGGCCGACGACCCGCCCGCCGTCCTGGAGGTGCGCGGCGAGGTCTACATGCCCCTCTCCGGCTTCAACGCCTTCAACGAGCGCCTGATCGCCGAGGGGAAGAAGACGGCGCCGAACCCGCGAAATGCAGCCGCCGGGTCGCTGCGCCAGAAGAACTCACAGATCACCGCCGAGCGCCCGCTCTCGATCTGGGTCTACGGCGTCGGTCACAGCGAAGGGCTCGAGGCGGAGACGCAGTGGGAACTGCTCCAGTGGCTCCGCGAGCATGGCTTTCGGACGAACCCTCATGCCGAGCGGCTCGATTCGATCGAGGCGGTCGCGAAGCGCTGCGCCGAGTGGGAGCGCAAGCGCATCGAGCTCGACTACGAGATCGACGGCATCGTGATCAAGGTCGACTCCTTCGAGCACCAGCGCGCGCTGGGCGCACTGCACGACCGTCCGCGCTGGGCGCGGGCGTTCAAGTGGGCGCCGATGACGGCGACCACACGCCTGAACAAGATCGCGATCCGGGTCGGCCGCACCGGCGCGCTCAACCCCTGGGCGATGCTCGAGCCGGTCGAGGTCGGCGGCGTGACGATCTCACGCGCGACGCTCCACAACGAGGAGGACATCAACCGCAAGGACATCCGCGAAGGCGACGACGTCATCGTCCAGCGCGCCGGCGACGTAATTCCGCAGATCGTCGGGCCCGCCGGAGCGCATCGACGAGGAACGAAGCGGTTCAAGATGCCGACGCACTGCCCGCTCTGCGGCGCCGAGATCGTCAGGCCGGAGGGCGAGGTCATGCACCGTTGCCCGAATCGGGCCTGCCCGTCGCGCGGGCTCGAGACGCTGAACAACTGGGTCATGGCGGCGGCCGACATCGAAGGCGTCGGCGAGCAGCTGGTGCGGCGGCTGTGGGACCTCGGCCTCGTGCGCTCCCTGCCCGACCTCTACCGCCTGTCGAAGGCGCAGCTGCTCGAGCTCGACGGCTTCCAGGAGCGCAGCGCAACGAACGTGATCACCTCGATCGAAGCCTCGAAGCAGATCCCCTTCAGCCGCGTGCTCTTCGGGCTGAACATCCCCGACGTCGGGTGGGTGACCGCGCAGAACCTCGCGCGCCACTTCGGCTCGGCCGACCGGCTTACCGAGGCGAGCCAGGAGGAGATCATGGAGGTCGAGGGCATCGGCCCGGAGCGCGCGGAGGCGATCGCAGAGTGGTTCTCGGACGAGGCCAACCGCGCGCTCGTCGCCGACCTCGGAAAGCTTGGTCTCCGGCTGGAGTCCGGCGAGGAAGACCGCCCGCCCGAGGGGCCGCTGACCGGCCGAACCTACGTCATCACCGGCACGCTCGAGCGTTGGTCGCGCGAGCAAGCGCAGGCCGAGCTCGAAGCGCGTGGGGCCAAGGTCACGAGCTCAGTCTCGAAGAAGACCGACGGGCTCGTCGTCGGGGAGGAGCCGGGAGCCTCGAAGCTCACCAAGGCGCAGCAGTCCGGAGTGTCGCTGCTCACCGAGGACGAGCTCGCCGAGCTACTGAGCGGCTAGCACCGCCGCGAACCGGTCCTGGGCGTGACGCGCCCAGAAGTGCGACACCGGGCCGCCGTTTTGGAGGACGGCGAACGCGAAGCGCCCGCGCACGTAGCCCGAGAGCGCGGAGGACTCGCGTGTCGTGCCGGTTTTCGCCAGCACCGCGCCCCGGGTCGGACGTCGCTCCATTCGGTGTTCGAGCGTGCCGTTGACGCCCGCCACGGCCAGCGACTGCACGAAGGCCGGATGGATCACGGGGTCTTGCCACGCCGTGACGAGCAGTGCGATGAGCGCAGCGGCCGTCAGCCGGTTCTTCGGCGACAGGCCCGAGCCGTCCACGATCCGCACGCCCGCGAGTGGGATCCCGGCCGCAGCCAGGACTCGACCGACGACTTTCGCGCCGGCCGCGGAGGTGCCGGCGCCCTCGTCGATCGCGCCGAGCTGCTTGAGCAGGATCTCGGCGGTGAAGTTGTCGCTGTCGCGGTTCATGAACCGCACGATCTGGGCGAGCGGCGCCGACGACGTCGTCGCGAGCTCCTCCGCTGTCGGGTCGGCAACTCCGACCTCGGCCCGGCCGCTGACACTGATCCCGGCAGCGCGCAGCGCCAGTCGAAACTGCTTCCCAGCAGCGAGTGCAGGCGCGGATGTCAGCCACCCTCGGTAGGCGCCGCGGTCGACGGTCAGCGCTGAAAGCGCGGGAGACTGGCTCAGGTAGAAGTGACTCTTCCACGCCGGGCCGGTGCGCTTCGAGTCGAAGTAGGACTCGTCCGCCTCGATCCCGCCGGCTACCCGCCGGACGCCCGCCGCCCGCACCTGGGACGCGAGCGTCCGAAGATCGCGGCGCGTCAACGTCGGATCGCCGTAGCCCTTGAGGACGAGGTCGCCCTTCCAGGTTGCGCCGACGAGCTGTCCTTCGCCGTAGACGATGGTCTCGATCCGGTGCGTCGGGCCGAGCGTCGCGAGGGCCGCGTACGCGACCGCCAGCTTCTGATTGGAGGCCGGCACGAGTGCGAGCGTCTGATGGCGGGCGAAGATCGGGCGTCCGTCGGCCAGCTCGACCGCGACGGCAGCCGAGCGCGCCGCGCGGACGTGCGGCACCGCGAGCGCCTTGGCGAGGCGCGTCGCGACCGGCGACGCCTCCTGACCGGCAGTGGCGCTGGCGCTGCCCGAGCAGGCAACGGCGAAGGCGACAAACGCGACGAGGAGCCGACGCAGCACCGGCGCATTGTAGGTCCTACAACGTCACAAAGATGGGCCGGTCGGCCTATAGGCAACCCGTGTCGACGGCGACATAATCGGACCCGAGAGCGCGGATGGGGAATCTGGCTACGACTACCGACCGAGTCAAGGCTCTGCTCGACCGCATCGAGCAAGGGGACAGTCCGGACCGCGCACGGCTCGAGGAGACGCTCACCGACGGCTACGCCTGGGCGCTCAACCTCGACGCGGAGTGCCGGCGCCTCGAGCGTCGGATCTCAGTGAACGCCGAGCAGCTTGCCGAGGAGGCAAGCGAAGAACGGGCCCGCGAGCTCTCCTGCCTCGCGCGCATGCTGACGCGCCGCCGCCGCGAACTGGACTCCCTGCGCGCGCTCCTGGCCGGGCTCAGAACCGGCGTACGTGAGGCTCGCGTCGCAGCCTAGCGGCCGCTAGACCAGACCCTGGCGGACGGCGTAGACCGCGGCCTGGATGCGGTTCTCGATCTGGAGCTTCATCAGGATGTTGGAGATGTGGTTCTTGACGGTCTTCGGGCTGATGTGCAGCTCCTTGGCGATCTCGGCGTTGTCCTTGCCGTTCGCGATCAGCCGTAGCACCTGGTTCTCACGGTCGGTGAGCTCGGGCCGCGACACCGCAGCGTCCTTCTGAACCCCCGTCGCCCGAACGCGCTGGAGGACTTTGGCCGCGATGTGTGGAGAAATCAGCGCCTCGCCGACCGAGGCGGCGCGGATCCCCTGCATCAGATCCTCGATCGACGAGTCCTTCAGCAGGTAGCCGCAGGCGCCGGAGAGGATCGCGTCCATTACGTCCTCGTCCTGGTCCGAGATCGTCAGCACGACGACGCGGGTCAGCGGAGCGAGGCGCGCAATCTCGCGCGTCGCGTCGATGCCGTTCATGCCCGGCATGTTCAGGTCCATGACGACGACGTCCGGTGCGAGCTCCTGGACGAGGCTCAGCGCGGTGGCTCCTTCGGACGCTTCCGCGACGATCTGGACGCCTTGCTCCTCGAGCAGGTTCCGGAGCCCCGTGCGGAAGAGATCGTGGTCGTCCACGAGCATCACGCGCAGGGCGTCTCCGCCGAGGGTTTCGCTCGACCCGGCCGCATCGGTCGCCATTGCGCGTATTGTCACCGGTCTAGGAGTAGACGGTGATCGTGACGACCCGGACGCCCCACGCCCGCGCCTCCTCGACGCTCGGGAACCAGAGGTCGATCTTGGCACCCTGAATCGCGCCGCCGGTGTCCGCCGCGACGCCCAGCCCGTAGCCGGGAATGCTCAGACGTGAGCCCATCGGGATCACCGAGGGGTCGACGGCGACGGCGCCCCAGCCGACCGGCCGACCGCTCGCCGTCTGTCCGGGCAGGGCATAGCCGGTGGCCACGACCGTGAGCGTGTTGACGCCGCTAGCGATGCCCCGCGAGATCTGAGGGGTGCCGGGGACAGTGCTCTGCACGGGGGCGGCGGTGGGGGCGGACGGGACGGATGCGAGCTCGCGGGCTCGGCCCTCGAGGTTGGCGATCCGGGCGCTGTTCGACCTACTCGCCGCCTGCATCGCGGCGATCCTGCGAAGACGCTCGGCGCGAGCCTCCTCGAGCGCAGCCGCGGCGGCCTCACGGACGGCGGCGAGCTGCTCGAGCTCGCGTTCCCGGGCCGCGAGGGCTCGACTGAGGCGTGCCAGCCGTGTTGACGCCGATCGGGCTTTGGCCAAGAGGGCCTCGTCCTGCCGCGCAGCCGAATCGAGCGCCTCGAGCGAGTCCAGTGCCGCGTCGAGCGAGCTGGTGCCGAGGAGCACCTCCAGGATGTCCGTGTCGCCCTGCTCGTACAGCGCCTGGAGCCTGCGGGCCAGCGCGTCACGAGTCGAGCGCACAGAGGAGCGAGCTACCCCCAGCTCGTCGTTCACGGCGCTCCGCCGGTCGCGGACGACGGCGGCTCGAGCGCGGAACGACGCCAGCTCCGCGCGCGTCCGCTCGAGACGCGCCTCGAGCGCCTGAAGGCCGGCCTGCGCCGACTGCGAGCCGGCGACGAGTGTGGAGTTCTGGCTCCTCAGGGCTCGGGCCTGACGCTCGAGCTCCTCAGCCGTCTCTGCCGAGCCGGCGCCCGCAAGGGTCGCGCCGAGCGCCGTCGTAGCAAGGACGGCCAGGCAAAGTGTCCGCAACCCCCTCCCAGGCCCGCGCACGAGGGCAGGAAGGTAGCACAGTGCCCGCGAACGAGCCGATTTGCAGCCGTCCGGTCCCGCTGTTAGGGTGCCGCACTTGTGAATCCCGGGGGGCGATTCCGGCTCGAGTGATGCCTGCGGCCGCGGCCCGTCATTTGCCTTTGAGCACACGCGCACTCAGCATCCTCGCCGTCTTCGCCGTTTCTCTCGCAGCGGCCGGATCGGCCACCGGCGAGCCGGCCAGCGTCACCGCGAAGCAGGCCCAGGCTCAAAGCGTGCTCGCCCAGATTCAGGGCCTCGACGCGTCCATGGAGCACGCGATCGAGGCGTACAACCTCGCGAACGAGAAGCTGAGGGCGATCCGGCGCGACCTGGCGCAGAACCGGGTCGACCTGGATATCGCTCAGGGCAACCTGAAGCGCTCACAGCGTGCCCTCGCCAGGCGGGCCTTCGCGATCTACACCTCCGGGGAAAGTGACTCCACCCTCGACGTGCTCGTCGGCTCGAGAAGCCTGGCCGAGATCGTCGAAGGGCTCGAAGCCGTCGATCGCGTGTCGGACCAGGACACGGCGGTCTTGCGTGACGTGAGGACCTTCCGGACGCAGGTTCAGCGCCGCCGTGCCTACCTGAAGAACGCCAAGGCGCGTCAGGCGGAGCTCGTTGCGGAGCGCGCGGCGCACAAGGCGTCGATCGAACGGCAGCTCGCAGAGCGCCGCAGCATGCTTGCGTCGATCCGCTCCGAGATCGCCGCGATCCGCGCAGCCGAGCAGCGCCGCCAGGCGGAGCTCGCCCGGCAGGCACGCGCGCGCCTCCAGGCGCCGCAGCCGTTGATCCCGAGCCTGTCGGCCTCGTCGGAGTCGACCGGGGCGTCCGCGGCCCCCGAGGCGGCTGAGGCGCCAACCGCATTGCCCGCCGCACCCCCGGCAACGCACGGCGGCGTGGTCGGGATCGCGATGCAGTACCTCGGCACTCCGTACGTCTACGGCGGGGCCTCGCCGTCGGGCTTCGACTGCTCCGGCTTCATCATGTACGTCTTCGCCCAGGTCGGCGTCTCGCTTCCGCACAACGCCGCCGCCCAGTACGGCGTACGGGACGCCGGTCGACCGCAGCCAGCTCCAGCCGGGCGACCTCGTCTTCTTCAACGGCCTCGGTCATGCCGGGATCTACGTCGGCGGCGGCTCGTTCATCCACTCACCGCACACGGGCGACGTGGTCAAGATCTCCAGCATGTCCGGCTGGTACGCCTCGACCTACGTCGGGGCTCGCGCATCTAGCCGCGACACGGCGCTAATGGTGCGCGTGGTGCGCGTGCACCACGGCGTGGCCCCGGCCGCGGGCGATCAGCCAGCGGTTGACCGGGAAGGCGAAGACCCAGGCGACGGCGAGAGCGAAGGCGAGGCTCGCCCAGAAGAGGATGTCGCCGAGCCCGGCCTCCATCGCGCCCGGAATCACGAGCAGGATCGCGTTGTCGACGATCTCCATCACGGTGATCGACAGCGTGTCCGCCGCCAGGGCGATCGGGACGACGGCGGCGAGCGCCATGCCGGAGCGAAGCAGCGGCCAGGACGTGAACAGGTAGCCGAAGAAGAACGCGAGCGCGATCGCGAGCACGATCGTCTCGAAGTTGCCCCAGCCGAGGGCGGTGCCGATCACGACACCGAGCACCTCGCCGATCGCGCACCCCGTCAGGCAGTGGGTGGTCGCGCTCGCCGCGAGGCGGTTCAGGCTCGCCTCAGCGTGCTGGTGATGCACCGGCGTACAGCTCTTCGATCTCGTTCGCGAAGTGCTCGGCAGACGACCTTGCGCTTGAGCTTCAGTGTCGGCGTGACCTCGTCCTCCTCGGCCGAGAAGTCACGGTCGAGGATCGCGAAGCGCTTGACCTGTTCGAACGACGCCTTGTCGGCGTTCCACTCGTCGACGACCTCCTGGACGAGGCTCCTCGGGTCGCTCAATCCCTTCGCGGCCTCGTCGAGCGTGATCAGCGCAGTCAGATAGGGCCGCCGGTCACCGATGACGAGCGCCTGCGAGACGTACTTCGAGGCCTTGAGCGCGTTCTCGATGTTCTGGGGCGCGACGTTCTTGCCGCCCGCGGTGACGATGATGTCCTTCTTGCGGTCGGTGATCGTCAGGAAGCCGTCCTCGATCGAGCCGACGTCGCCGGTGTGGAGCCAGCCCTCGTCGTCGACGATCTCGCGTGTCGCGGCTTCGTCCTTGTAGTAGCCGGCGAACACGTTCGGGCCGCGCACCAGCACCTCGCCGTCGGCGGCGGTGCGGACCTCGATCCCCGGGATCGCCGGGCCGACCGTGCCGAAGCGGAAGTTGGTCGGCATGTTGACGTTCGAGGCCGTCGTGCACTCGGTCTGGCCGTAGCCCTCGATGATCAGGATGTCGATCGCGTGGAAGAACTCGGCGACCTCCCTGGCCAGGGGAGCGCCGCCGGAGATCGGCAGCCGCAGCCGCCCGCCGAGCTTCTCCTTCACCTTGGAGTAGACGAGCCTGTCGGCCAGCCGGTGCTGGAAGGCGAGGGTCGCGGGCACGGGCTTGCCCTGTTGCTTCAGCTCGCTGACCCGCCGTCCGACGCGGAGCGCCCAGTCGATCAGCCGGCGCTTGACGCCCGTCGCCTCGTCGAAGCTGGTCTGAACGGCCGTGTGCACCTTCTCGTAGACCCTGGGGACGCTCGGCATGACCGTCGGCTTCACCTGGACGGCGACCTCGGCGACCCGCATCGGGTCGGGGCAGAACGCGATCGTGCAGCCGACGTAGCCGGCGAGCAGATGCAGGCAGCGCCCGAAGTTGTGCGCGAGCGGCAGGTAGAGGAGGATCAGATCCTCCGAGCCGATGAACTCGGGGACATCGTCGACCGCGCCGACCATGTCGTAGTAGTTGCGGTGCGTGATCATGCAGGCCTTCGGCGGCCCGGTCGTGCCCGAGGTGTAGATGTAGGTGAAGAGATCGCCTTCGCCGATCGCGGCGCGGGCTTGCTCGAGTGCCTCAGGGTTGGCCGCCGCGTACACGCGCCCTTTCGCGCGCAGGTCGTCGAGGTCGGCGAAGGTCAGCACGTGGCGGAGCTTCGGCAGGTTCCCACGCTCTACCTCGATCTTCGCCAGCTGCTCCTCGTCCTCGACGAGGACCCCGACCGCGTCCGAGTGGTCGAGGACGTAGGCGCAGTCCTTCGGCGGCAGCGACGGGTAGATCCCGGCCCCGATCGCGCCGATCGAGCCCAACGCGTAGTCGAAGAGCACCCACTCGAGCTTCGTGCGCGCGAGGATCCCGAACGCGTCGCCCTTGCCGACGCCGAGCGCGAGGAGCCCGTTCGCCAGCTCGTCGACCGCCGTCCTGGCGTCTTCCCAGGAGACGTCCTGCCACTCGCCGTCGGCCTCGACCATGTAGGCGATTCCGGTTCGATCCTGCGCGCGGCGCCACAGCTCCGCGATCGTCCGTGTCCCCGTCGCCCGCTCGACCTCTACTGCCACGGCGTCGATCTTATGCGGAAGGGATGGCTTGACAGAGGGCGAAGAGACTCGGTCCCTCTACACTTCGGAGACCTCCATGCCTCGTACGCTCTGGAACGGCTCGATCAACTTCGGCCTGGTCAATATCCCGGTCGGGCTGGCGCTCGCGACGCAGCCGAGCGCCAAGCAGTCGGACGTCAGCTTCCGCACGCTCCACCGCGAGTGCGGCACGCCGATCAAGCAGAAGCGTTGGTGTCCGGTGCACGACCGGGAGGTCTCCGCGGACGAGCTGGTCAAGGGCTGGGAGGTCGCAAAGGGCGAGTTCGTGTTCGTCGAGGACGCCGACCTCGAGGCGATCACGGTGCAGGACGACTCGCGGGCGATCGAGATCAACCGCTTCGTACCGCTCGACCAGATCGATCCGATCTACTTCGACCGGACCTACTACCTCGCTCCCTCCTCCACACCCGCGCAGCGCCGTCCTTACGTCCTACTTCTGCGCGCCATGGAGGAGACGGGAATGGGTGCGATCGGCCGCTTCGTCCTCCGTGGGCAGGAGCACTTCGCGCTGATCCGTCCGCGCGGCGAGGCGCTCGCGCTCGAGACGCTGTTCGTGGCCGAGGACGTCAGGTCGCAGGCCGAGATCGAAGAGGCCGTCGAGGGCACGGAGGTCAAGGAAGCCGAGATGGACCTCGCGCGCCAGGTGATCGACAGCCTGGCCGGCGACTTCGATCCGACGGAGCTCGAGAGCGATTACCGGCGCGATCTGCGCGCGATGCTCGAGGCCAAGCTCGCCGGCGAGGAGATCAAGCGGCCGGAGCCGGAGCCGGAGGAGGCGCCGGTCATCGACCTGATGGAGGCGCTGCGCCAGAGCGTCACGGAGGTGCAGAAGGAGCGGCAGCCTCAGGCAAAGTCGAAGAGCAAGACCGCAAGCACGCGCAAGCGGGCTGCGGCCGCGAAGAAGTAGCTGCCTGAGCTAGCTCTGAGGCTGCGCGGCGGGTGTGCCCGTCACTTGGAGCTGCGCGGCGAACAGGGTCTTGTCGATCTTCCCCTGATAGATCGGGACGCCCTCCTGGAGACAGAGGCGGATGATCTGCTCTCGCTCGATGTTCATCTCCTTGGACAACTCCTCGGGCGTCAGGTGGTTCGGCATGCTGCTACTCCTCTCGGTCTTTGGCCAATGAAAAAGCCCGCCGCCGCAAGGCGTGACGGGCTCGAAGCTCGCGTGTCGGCTGGGCGGCTCATCACTCGCTCAGCCTCCTCGTCGACACCCTTCAATCTTACACGGGGGTGGGGAGGTCGAGAAACGCCCACTCCACGTCGAACTGCCCCGCGAGCTTCTCTGCCAGCGCCCTGATGCCGAACGTCTCGGTCGCGTAGTGCCCGCCGGCTAGGAAGTGCGTTTCGAGCTCGCGAGCGGCGTGGAGCGTCGGCTCCGACGGCTCGCCGGTCACGAACGCGTCGTAGCCGAGCGCAGCGACCTGCGGAAACAGCTTCGCGGCGCCGCCGGTGATCACGGCGACTCGCTCGATCCGCTCCGGGCCGCCCTCGAAGACCTGCGGCTCGCGGCCGGTCGCCTCCCGGAGGCGAGCGGTGAGCTGCTCGAGGCCGAGTGGTTGATCGAGACGCCCGCCGTAGCCGAGCTCGAGCACGCGCTCGGGCTCCTGGACCCCGAGCTTCCCAGCCAGCAGGATGTTGTTGCCGATCTCCGGATGCGCGTCGAGGGCGAGGTGGTAGGCCGCGAGGGTGATGTCTCCGTCGAAGAGCGCCTGGAGCCGCCGCCGCAGCTGGCGGTCGATGACCCTCGGGTCCGCGTTCCAGAGCAGCCCGTGGTGGACGATGACGAGCTGTGCGCCTCCCTGCGCGGCGCGTTCGAAGAGCTCCAGCGAGCTCGAGACCGCGGCGGCGACCTTCGTCACCTCGTCGGCGCCCACGACCTGAAGGCCCATCGGGCCGTAGTCCTCGAAGGCATCGAGGTCGAGCAGCTCGCGCGCGTACTCGAGGATGTCGTCGCGCCGAGCCATGAGGGAGAGACTAAATCGGGGTGCCCAGATTTGAACTGGGGACCTCTCCGACCCGAACGGAGCGCGCTACCAGGCTGCGCCACACCCCGAGGCCGAACAGGTTAGCTCAGCCTGCGATGAACGATCGCCGTGCAGGCATCCTCGACGTAGTCCAGGCCCGCGTCGCGTGGCGATCCGGCGGGCTTCCGGCGAGCGGAGACCGAGCTGGAGCCAGAACGCCTTGGCGCCCGCCTCGACAGCCTCGCGTGCGTGGCCGGGCGCCGCCTCCTCACGCCGGAAGACGTCGACGAGGTCGATCGGCTCGTCGATCTCGGCAAGCGAGCTGACGCTGGTGATGCCGAGCACTGCCTCGCCGTCGGGCCGAACGGGGATCACACGGAAACCCTGTCCCAGGAGGTAGCGCATCACGCCGTGGCTCGGCCGGTCGGGGCTCGGGGAGGCGCCGACCAGAGCGATCGTCTTCGTCTCGCGGAGGATCTGCTCGGGGCTCCTCATGCGGCCTCGCGGACGCGTCGCAGCGCTAGCGGCGCCGTCCAGAGCACGGCCGAGAGGCTGAACCCGGCGATCAGCAGGCTCGAGGGCGCGAACATGCCGGCCAGCAGCGCCGTCAGTGCATAGCCCACCGGGACGAGCGCGAACGACCCGAAGAAGTCGAGACTGCTGACGCGCGCCAACTTGTTCTCAGGAACGAACTGCATCATCAGCGTGTTCCAGACGCCGAGCCCGAAGCCGATGCACATGCCCCGGAGCATGACGAAGGCGAGACCGGCCTCGAACGACGGAACGAGTGCCATCGCGACCACGAAGAGATCGTTGAGCCCGAAGAGCAAGTACATGATCACGACGCGGCGCCGGTCTGGGTTCAGGTGCCCGAAGACCACACTCCCGATCGCCATCCCGAGTGACTGAACTGTGAACAGCGCGCCGTAGGCGCCGACGCCTAGGCCGTACTGCTCCTCGACGAACGCCGGCAGCAGCGCCGTGTACGGGGCCATCGCGATCATCAGGATGAACGCCGCGAGGAAGATGCTGATCCAGAGCCAGGGGACGCCGATCACGTAGCGGACGCCGTCCGCGATCTCGCGGAACGTCCCCTTCGGCGGTTCCGGCTCGATCGGTCGCGGCCTGGCGGCGAGGAGCAGGGCGGCGGCGATCGCGAAGCTGACGCCGTTGAAGGCGAACACCGTTGCCGAGCCGGCCAGGCCGTAGAGCGCGGCGGCGAGCGCGGGGCCGGCGACGAACGCGGCCTGTCGCGAGAGCCCGATCAGGGCATTGGCGGAGGCGATGTGGTGCTGGTCGACGACGAGCGGGACGATCCCGCCGAAGGCCGGATAGAAGAAGCCGTCGCCGAGCCCGTAGCAGACCGCGAGCGCGACCAGCAGCCCGATGTTGAGGCCGCCGGCAAAGTCGATCGCGGCGAGCACGACCATCACGGTGAGGCGCGCGAGGTCGGAGATGATCATCAGCGTCCGGCGGGGGTAGCGGTCGGCGAGCGCGCCGCCGATGAGCAGCGTCGTCAGCATCGCGGCGCCGTGGGCCATCAACACGAGCGCGAGCGTCGAGCGCGACCCGGTCAGCGAGAACGACTTCCAGCCCAACGCGACGAGGAAGGCGCCGTCGCCGACGAGCGAGATCGTCTGGCCGGCCCACAGCAGGCGGAAATCGCGGCTGCGCAGGGCTTGGAGGGCGCGAGCGCGCCCTGTCGGCTGAGCGACCGCCTCCATCGGCGGAGCTATCCTGCCAGCCGATGTCCGGCACGCTGCGCGTCGCCTGCGTCCAGCTCACGAGCCGGTCCGACAAGGCGGCGAATCTCGAGAAGGCAGAGCGGCTCGTCGCCAGAGCGGCGGCGACGGGAGCCGACGTCGTGCTCCTGCCGGAGAAGTGGAACGCGATCGGGGACGCGGAGGTGCTGCATGGCGCGGCGGAGGCGCTCGAGGGAGGCGAGTCCGTCGAGGCGATGTCCCGGTGGGCCCGTGACCACGGGATCACACTCGTAGGCGGCTCGATCACCGAGCGCCGCGACGGGCGCGACAAGCTCTCCAACACGAGCGTCGTCTTCGACTCCGACGGTTCGATCGCGGCCGTCTACCGGAAAATCCACATGTTCGACGTCGAGGTCGGCGGCCACGTGTATCGCGAGTCGGACGCCGAGGAGCCCGGGGACGAGCCGGTCGTCGTCGAGGTCGAGGACTGGACCACGGGCCTGACCGTCTGTTACGACGTCCGCTTCCCGGAGCTCTATCGGATCCTCGCGCTCCAGGGCGCGGAGCTCGTGACCGTTCCGGCGCACTTCACGCTCTACACCGGGAAGGATCATTGGGAGCTGCTGCTCAGGGCGCGGGCGGTCGAGAACCAGTACTACGTCGCGGCGGCGGCGCAGATCGGCGAGACGCTGCCCGGCCGGCTGAGCTACGGCCGCTCGCTGATCGCGGACCCGTGGGGGATCGTGGTCGCGACGGCACCGGACGAGGAGACGGTGATCGCCGCCGAGCTCGACCGCCGGCGGCTCGAGGAGGTGCGCGCGAAGCTTCCCTCACTCGCCAGCAGGCAGGCAGACGCCTACCGCTGGCCAACTCCTACCTCGTAGGACCGATGGACATCCAGGCAGTCCTCTTCGACCTCGACTTCACGCTGGCGAAGCCCGGTCCCGACCTGGGCCCGGAGGGCTACCAGCGGCTCGGCCGGCGCTTCGGGCTCGAGCTCGATCCGAAGCGCTACAAGGAGGCGCGAGCGAAGGCCGTCGAGGGGCTCCGGCGCCATCCGGACTTCCGCCACGACGAGGAGATCTGGATCGCTTTCACCGAGCGGATCATTCGCGGGATGGGCGGGAACTCGGACCGAGCGTACGAGGCCGCGGTCGAGATGACGCGCGCCTGGGAGCACGCGCACAACTTCGACCTGTTCGACGACGCGATGCCGGTGCTCGCTGAGCTGCGCCGCCAGGGTCTCAAGCTCGGGCTCGTCTCGAACACCGGCCGCGACGTGGACGAGTTTCTCGCGCACCACAGCCTCGAGGTGGATGCGGCGCTCTCCTCGCGCGTGCACGGGAAGGTCAAGCCGCATCCGACGATCTTCCTGGCGGTGCTCGAGCGGCTCGGCGTCGAGCCCGCGGCGGCGGCGATGGTCGGCGACTCGCCGGAGGACGACCTCGAGGGAGCCCGCGCCTTGGGCATGCGCGCGTTCCTCGTCGACCGCGAGGGCCTCCATCCGGATGCGGAGGACCGCCTGCCGGACCTGTTCGCGCTGCCGGCGGCCCTCGGCCTGGCTACGAGCAGCGATCGGAGTTCGGGCACGTCCTGAGCACGCGGACGGACGGCGGCCGAGAGCGGCCGTTCGGCCAGCGGATCCTGATCCGCAGCGAGGACGCATTGTTCTCGTAGCGGAGCTCTCGGAACAGGAATCGTCGGTTTGCGCGGTGGATGAGGACGTAGGTCCCGGCCCGGACTCCGGTCAGGTCGAGGTTCTGGCCGTGAAAGTGGCTCGGGTACCGGTCGGTGTAGCCGACGGACGTGCCCTGGTGGACCGACATCGCCTCGGGCCTGCCCTGCTCGCAGTACCCGTTGAAGACCGGCCCGCGCGGCTCGTTGAAGAAGCTTCCCGGGGCGTCGGCGTAGTGGTCGGCGAGGCAGAAGCCGCTCTTACGGTCGCGGAGGCGGGATCGCAGGTTCGCCGCTCGTCGTAGTTCGTACCGTTGAAAGCCCATCACGTGCCAGTGCGAGTGCGTCGGTGAGTAGACGTAGCGGAGGAGACCGACGCGCGGGAAGGTCTGCCGACGCCCGCCGGCCGCGAGCCTGACCACCTGCGAGGCGCGCATGAACGGGACCCTGCGGCTCGAGCGCCTCGCCGTGATCACCACCGGGCCGAGCCCGATGTTGTCGGTCGCCGAGTCGAAGCCGAGCAGGAAGTGGCGGCGACCGCCACGGACAACCGTCCTGATCGAGAGGTCGGTCGGCGGGCGCTGCTCGAAGTCGGGAAGGAGCTGGACGACCCGCGGCTCCGGGCGGGCCGTTGCCGAGGTTGCGAACGGAGTGGAGACGCGCACGACCGCGGACCCGGCTGCCGGCCCGGCGGCCGGCGTCCGCCAGAGGAGCTCGACGCCGCTCCGGTTGCTCGTGAAGAGAACGTCGCGCCCGTTGGCGGTGAAGGCCGGCGCTCCGTCCACCGCCGGGTCGGCGGTCAGCGGGGTGACCGCTCCCGAGCCGAGGTCGAGAACGTAGATGTCGAGCGCTCCCGTCTCGTCGGAGACGTAGGCCAGTCGCCGCCCGTCTGGTGCCCACGCGGGAGCTGTCTGCGCACCCGGGGCCGACGTCAGTTGTCTGGCGCGGCCTCCCCTCGTCGAGATGACATAGAGGTTGTCACCGTCCGTGAACGCGATCCGGCGTCCTCCGGGCGACCAGGCCGGATCCAAGCCGGCCCCAAGGCGACGCCCCCCGCCGCCGTCCGCGCGAACGATGACCAGCCGTCCGCCGCGCGAGACGACCAGGTGCCGTCCGTCCGGGGACCAGCTCGGCGACGCTTCGGCGATCCGGTCCGAGCGCGTGATCCGGCCGCGGTGCGTGCCGTCGGCATCCGCGACGAAGACGTCACCGGCACCGCCGGCGCCCGGTGCGACGTACGCCAGCCTGCGTCCGTCCGGCGACCAGGCCGGGTCGATCGCCCTCCGCTTGAAGCGGAGCACTCGTCGCCGGCCGGCCAGGTAGATGCCGCCTCCCGCGGCCTCGGAGCGGGCGAACGCGAGCGTCGCCCAGGCCGCCGGCTTGGGCGCCGAGGCCGTGCCCGCGTTGGAGAGGGTTGCGGCGACCAAGCCCGTCGCGACGAGCGTCAGCGCCCCGAGGCCGATCGCCGTGCGCCTCACCCGAACTCCGCGGCGGCCTCGGTCAGGGTGGCAACGGGGCCGACGGCGACATCCTCGCCGTCGAAGAGCTCGAGCCAGTCGGCGAGCGGCCGCGTGCGGAAGGTCTCCGCCAGCGCGTCGGCGAGCTCGGCCTGCGCGGCCGGATCGAACTGGCGTTGCGCGAGCTCGGGTCGACCGAGCAGCTCGCAGAGCCGCCGAAAGAACTTCTCCTCGAGCGCCGCAACGGTCAGGTGCCGCCCGTCGGCCGTCTCGTAGATCGCGTAGGAGGCGAGACCGCCCGTCAGGAGGCGCGGAATGGGGTCACCGCCGAGGCGGTGAGCAACGAAGTGGTGCGCGCCGTGCGTCATCGACACGACGACGTGCGCGCCTCGGCCGGACCTCTCTCGCTCGAGCAGAGCCGCAAGTATCCGGTTGACGGCGGTCAGCGAGCCCGCTGCGAGGTCGGCGATCTGCGTCGGCGGCAGCGCCGGCGCCGTGTCGGCGAGCACGCCCGCCCAGCCGAGGTAGTTGAGGTCGTGGCCGGCCCGCTGCTCATGCCTGCCGCCGAGGCCGAAGCCCGTGATCGAGCAGTAGACGACCCGCTCCGGGAGATCGTCTGGTCCCACACCTAGGCGCTTCGCGACGCCGGGGCGGAAGCCTTCGATGACGACGTCGGCCTCGGCGCAGAGCGCGCGGCCGGCCTCCGGGTCGCTCTTGAGATCGATCGTGACCGATTCCTTGCCTTCGTTGAGCGCCTCGTGCCACGCGGGCGCAACCTGCCGCATCGGGTCTCCGCCTGGCGGCTCGACACAGACGACGCGGGCACCGAGCTGCAGCAGCTCGCGACTTGCGAACGGCCCCGGCAGGTAGCGGGTGAGGTCGACGACGAGGATCCCCTCCAGCGCGCGCACCGGGAGGCGGAAGGTATCAATGGGGGCAGCCGTTTCTGCTCATGACAAGATCTAGCCTCGGATACGAAAGGAGAGGCATGGCTGCGGACGGATATGCGAAGGAAGTGCTGGTCACGACCGACTGGCTCGCGGAGCACCTGGACGACGATGGAGTCGTCGTCGCGGAGGTCGACGAGGAGCCGGATCTCTACGAGGAGGGACACATTCCGGGCGCCGTGAAGCTCCACTGGCGCGAAGACCTCGAGGATCCAGTCGAGCGCGACCTGATCGAGAAAGGGCCGTTCGAGCAGCTCGATGGGGCGGCTGGGGATCGGCAACGACACGACGCTCGTCCTCTACGGCGACAAGAACAACTGGTTCGCGGCGTACGCGTACTGGTACGTGAAGATCTACGGACACACGGACGTCCGCATCGTCGACGGCGGCCGGCAGAAGTGGATCGACGAGGGCCGCGAGCAGACGACCGAGGTTCCGTCGCCGACGCCTGCGAGCTACACGGCCAGCGAGCGCGACCAGTCGATTCGCGCATACCGGGATCAGGTGAGGGAGTGGCTCGGCGCCGATGGCCGGGCTCTCGTGGACGTTAGGAGCCCGGGCGAGTTCTCAGGCGAGCTGCTGGCGCCGCCCGGCTACGAGCAGGAGGGCGCGCGACGCGGCGGCCATATCCCGACCGCGCAGTCGATCCCCTGGGCGACGGCGGTGCAGGACGACGGGACGTTCAAGACCGCCGATGACCTGAAGGCGATCTACTCCCAGCAGGGCGTGACGCCGGACAAGGAGGTCACCGCGTACTGCCGGATCGGCGAGCGCAGCGCGCACACGTGGTTCGTCCTCCGCGAGCTACTCGGCTACGAGCAGGTCCGGAACTACGACGGCTCGTGGACGGAGTGGGGGAACCTGGTCGACGTTCCGATCGAGCGAGGCTCTTAGGGATTCGTCAGCTCGTGACTGGGGCCCGCTCGGCGGCGGCGACCGCCAGGGCGGGTCCCCACGACGCGATCGGCGACATCTCCCCGTCGCGGCCGTTCAGCCGGCGGAGGCCGAGCGCATGCTCGGCCTGCATCATCTTGTGGATCTGCGTCGTGCCCTCGTAGATGATCGGCGCGCGCGCGTTCCGGAAGTACCGCTCGATCCCGTACTCCGCCGAGTAGCCGTAGGCGCCGTGCACCTGGATCGCGAGGTGTGCCGCGCGGAACGCCGATTCCGTCGCGTGCCACTTCGCGAGGGACGTCTCCCGCGTGTTCCGCTTGCCCTCGTCCTTCATCCACGCGGCCTGCATGACCAGGAGCTTCGAGGTCTCGTAGCCGAGCACCATCTCCGCGATCATGTCCTGGACGAACTGGTACTTGCCGATCGGCTGACCGAACGTCTGGCGCTCGCGCGCGTACTCGACTGAACGCTCGAGACAGGCGCGGACGACCCCGCAGGCGCCCGCGGCCACGGTGAACCGGCCCTGGTCGAGGCCGTACATGGCGATCTCGAAGCCCTGACCCTCCTCGCCGACGAGGTTCTCGGCCGGCACCTCGACGTTCTCGAAGAACAACTCGCCGGTCGAGCCGGCCCAGATCCCCAGCTTGTGCTCGGTCTCGCGCGTCGAGACGCCGGGCCACTCCCGTTCGACGACGAACGCCGAGATGCCCTTGTGCCTCGCGGACGGATCCGTCTTGGCGAAGACGAGCTGGTGATCGGCGACGGTCGCGTACGAGATCCAGTTCTTCTGGCCGTTCAGGACGTAGACGTCTCCCTGGCGCGTCGCCGTCGTCCGCATCGCCGCCACGTCCGAGCCCGCCGCGGGCTCGGTCAGCCCGAAGCAGGCGAGCTTCTCGCCGCGCGCCTGCGGCACCAGGTACCGCTGCTTCTGCTCCTCGGTCGCGTACCGAAGCAGGGAGAGGGAGTTGAGCCCGACGTGGACGGAGATCAGCGTCCTGAACGCGGCCTCGCCGCGCTCGATTTCTTCGCAGGTCAGAGCTTCGGAGACGAAATCCAGCCCGGCACCGCCGTACTCCTCCGGAACGACGATCCCGAGCAGGCCCAGCTCGGCCATCCCCTCGATCACCGACAGGTCGAGGCGGTGGGCGATGTCGTTCTCGACGGCGTTCGGGAGGACGCGCTCGTCGACGAAGGCGCGAACCGTGTCCTGGATCAGCCGCTGCTCATCGGTGAGCTCGAAGTCCATGCCGCCGCGCAGTGTATTGGCGGCCGCACCGGCAAAGCCGGTGCGGCCTCACTGTCCGGTTAAACCGCGGTCAGCGGAGTTGCTTCGCGGGCTTGGTGCTGCGATACACCTTGCTGAACCTGTAGCCACGTCGATCGAGCCTCAGCGCTTCCTCGCGTACTTCCTCGAGGTCGCTGCCGCTGAGCTGCTCGATCGCGACGAGCTCCAGCGTCTCGCCGTCCGGCGGGTCGACGCTGCCGACCCGAACGATCCCCCGCCGAGGGGCGTGGTACTTGCTCTGGATGCCGCCCTCGGGATCGAGCAGGTTCGTCTCGTGCGTGATCAGCACTTGGTCGAAGCAGCCCGCCGGAACGCAGGTCTGCTCGAACTTGTCCGCGATCCGCCCGCAGTCGAGGAAGTCGATCTCGGGCGCGAATCCCTGGACGTACATGCGGGAGCTGACTCCCCGGAGCGCGCGCATGTGGATTCCCGCCTTCGCGCCTGCCTTCCCGGTGATCCACGTGCTCGGTGCGCCGATGAACTCACCGTTCTCGAACTCTTCGGGGTACTCGCCGAGGTTCCAGACATTCCCGGCAGCGTCCTGGGCGAAGAAGGCAAGCTCCGACTCCACGAGCTCGTCCTCGCTCGTGTCCGTATCCCAGATGACCAGGGTGTTGACGTCGTCGATCTCCTTCGACAGGTCGGTGACCGTGAACTCGACGCGATGGGGAACGCCCTCGACGTTGCCCTCCAGGATCATCCGCGTTCCGGGCTTCATTGGCAGGAACCGGTTGTTGATCAGAGGCCGCCGGGGAAAGGCGTCGTCGTCGAAGCGTGTCAGGTGGCGGCAGTTGCTGGCTTCCGCGGTCGAGCCGACGGCTGCCGGCGACGCGTTGGCGTGATCTGCGCTCAATGCCGCGGCGACGGCAGTGGCGAAGAGCACAAGGAGCGCCGCAAGAGGCCAAAGAATCGCGAACCTGATCTGAACCTGATTGGTCATCGAAACCTCCGTCCCCCCAGACGCTCGTTGTCCCTGTTTGCATATTCCGCAACTACGAGCTGACGAACCCTTCGGGGCCAAAGAGGGCGCTCACTAGACTTCGGCCGAGATGGCGGTCATCGAGGAAACACAGGCAACGGGAATCTCGTTCGAGCTCAGCGCCGAGCAGCGCGAGCTGAGGCGCCTGGCCCGGGAGTTCGCGGAGAAGGAGATCCGGCCGAAGGCGGCCGAGTACGACGAGAACTCGACGCACCCGGCGGACATCATCGCCAAGGCCCACGAGCTCGGCCTGATGAACCCGCATATCGCGGAGGAGTACGGGGGCCTGGGGCTGCCGGGCTTCGACGGAATGCTGGTCGGTGAAGAGCTCGCCTGGGGCTGCTCCGGGATCGCCATCTCGATCGTCGCGAACACGCTGGGCGCCGGGCCCGTGATGATCGCGGGCACCGACGAGCAGAAGCGACGGTGGCTCTCGCCGCTCATCGAGGAGCCGATCCTCTGCGCGTTCGGTCTCAGCGAGCCGAACGCCGGCTCCGACGTCTCCGGCATCCAGACGACCGCCGTCCGGCAGGGCGACGAGTACGTCATCAACGGCTCCAAGATGTTCATCACGAACGCCGGCCAGGCCGATTGGCTCGTGGTCTTCGCCTCGACCGACAAGAACGAGGGGCATCGCGGCCTGAGCGCCTTCATCGTCCCGACCGATCTCGACGGCGTGACCGTCGAGAAGCACCTGGACAAGATGGGACAGCGCGCGACGGACACCTCGGCGCTCGCGTTCCAGGACGTGCGGGTGCCACTCGACCACCGGCTCGGCGAAGAGGGCGAGGGCTTCAAGATCGCGATGAAGACCCTCGACTTCACGCGGCCCGGCACTGCGGCGGCCGCCGTCGGGGTTGCGCAGGCGGCGTTCGACTACGCCGTCGAATACGCCAAGACGCGGGTCCAGTTCGGCCAGCCGATCGCGATGAACCAGGGCGTCAACTTCATGGTCGCGGACATGGCGACGGAGATCGAGGCGGCTCGCCTGCTCGTGTGGCAGGCGGCATGGCTCACGGATCAGGACAAGCGGGCGACGCTGCAGTCGTCCTACGCGAAGCGGTTCGCCGCCGACACGGCGATGAAGGTCACCACCGACGCCGTCCAGATCTTCGGCGGCTACGGCTACATCAAGGAATACCCGGTCGAGAAGCTCATGCGCGACGCGAAGCTGTTCCAGATCTACGAGGGCACCTCGCAGATCCAGCGGTTGGTGATCGCGCGCGAGATCTTCCTTCCTCGGGATTGAGCCTCGAGATCGACCTCAGCGGCCGCGTCGCCCTCGTCACGGGCGGATCGCGCGGCCTCGGCCGCGCCGACGCGCTGACGCTGGCGCGCGCAGGCGCCGACGTCGTCATCGCCGACATCCTCGTCGAGTCCGACGACTCGGCTGCGGAGGAGTACGGGCCGCTCGCCCAGGCCGCCGCCTCGGGCGGGCTCGTGAAGACCGAGGCGACGGCGCGCGAGATCGAGGAGCTCGGTCGCCGGTCGCTCGCGCTCAAGTGCGACGTCACCGACGTGGCTCAGGTGGAGGCGACCGTCGCCCGCACTGTCGAGGAGCTCGGCTCGGTCGACATCCTGGTCAACAACGCGGGCACACTCGACCACGTGGGGCAGCTCGAGAACCAGCTGCCGGAGCTGTGGGAGCGCGACCTGCGCGTGAATCTGACCGGCGCCTTCAACTGCTCCCGCGCGGTCTGGCCGCACATGAAGGAGCGAGGCTGGGGCCGCATCGTGAACATGGCGTCCGTCGCCGGAACGCTCGGCGGCTTCGGCCAGGCGAGCTACGCGACGACGAAGGCCGGGCTCCTCGGCCTCACCAGATCACTCGCGCTCGAAGGCGCCCGGCACGGGATCACGGTCAACGCGATCGTCCCTGGCATCATCGGCACCGAGGCCTTCCACTTCGGCAATCCCGAGATGAACGAGCGGATGATCAAGCGCACGGCGCTCAGGCGGCCCGGCGAGCCGCAGGACATCGCGAACGCGATCGCCTTCCTCTGCTCGGACCTGGCGGGCTACGTCACGGGCGTCGGCCTGAACGTCTCCGGCGGGATCGAGCTGTTCACGTTTTGAGGCTCTGGGCGGCGACAGGCGACTCGATCGCGCGTCTGGACGAGACCGACGGAGCGTGGGAGGTCGCCCTCTCGCTCGAAGGCAGCGGCGCTCAGTGCGTCGCCGTCGATCCGTCAGACCCGGACACGGCCTGGGCCGGGCTGCGCGAGCAGGGTCTGCGCCGGACGCGGGACGGCGGAGCGACGTGGGACGACGTCGGGCTGCCCGCTCCTGGGGTGTTCTCGGTCGCCGTCTCTCCTGCCGGCGGAGCCGTCTACGCCGGCTGCGAGCCCAGTGCCCTCTACCGCAGCGATGACAGCGGGGAGACGTGGCGGGAGCTCGATGCACTGCTCGAGCTGCCCTCGCAGCCGACGTGGAGCTTCCCACCGAGGCCCTGGACCTCCCATGTCCGCTGGATCGCACCCAGCCCGCACGAGCCCGACCTGCTGCTCGTGGGGATCGAGCTGGGCGGGCTGATGCGAAGCTTGGACGGCGGGAAGTCCTGGGAGGACCACCGGCCGGGAGCCCAGCGCGACGTCCACTCACTGACGTGGCATCCCACAATTGCAGGCCGCGCGTACGAAGCCGGGGGCGGGGGAGCCGCCTTCAGCGAGGACGCTGGGGCAACGTGGCGACCGGCCGACGACGGGCGCGACCGCCACTACACATGGTCGGTCGCCGTCCACCCTGCGGACCCCGACATCTGGTTCGTCAGCGCGAGCACCGGTCCGTTCGCGGCGCACGGCGGCCGTGACAGCCAGGCGCGAATCTATCGCCGTCGCGGCGGTGAGCCATGGCGAGAGGTCGCCGACCCGGAAGGCGCGATGCCGTATGCGCTCGCGTTCGACTCCGACGGACGCCTTTTCGCAGCCCTCTCGAACGGCCGCGTCCTCTCGAGCGCCGACGGCGGCGAGAGCTGGGCTCCGCTCGAGTTTCGCGGCGACTCGCTCGCCGAGCTCCACGCCCTAGCGGCCGCGGCCTAAAACGGCCACAACCGGCGCTAAACTCAACGGCTTGTACGCCGAAGCTGGGTCAAGGGCGGTGTACCTCCGTCGCAGACGGGCCGCGCGTCTGCGGCTCCTTTGGCAGTGGTCCCTGCTCGTTCTCGTCGCGCTGGCGATTACGGCGCTGATCCTCGGCTTCAGCTTCGCAGGCTCGGCGAAGACGCTCCCACCGGGCGCGACGATCGCAGGCCTTTCCGTCGGCGGGCTCACGACCGACGAAGCGCTCGCGAAAGTGAAGGCCCGCTACGACGTGCTCAAGGCGACGCCGGCCGAGCTCACGGCGGGGCCCAGGAGCTTCCGGATTCGTCCGAACGCGATGATCCTCCAGGTCGACTGGGCCGGAGCCGTCGAGTCGGCGCATCGACAGGGTGACGGCATCGCGCCTGTGCGCGGCCTTCGGCGCATCAGCACGCGCTTCTTCGGAGCCGACGTCACGCCGCGGGTGAACGTCTCGACTGCCGTTCTCGCGCACGAGCTCAACGTGATGCAGCGGCAGATCAACAGGCCTCAGCGCGAGGCGGCGATCAGGTTCCGCGGGCTGCAGCCGGAGATCGTCCCGGGGGCGACGGGTCGGACGCTCGAACGCGAGGCTGCGGGCCGGCTTGTCGTCAGCACGCTCGTGTCACTCGACCGCTCGCCCGCGGCGCTGCCCGTCCGCATCAGCCAGCCTCAGGTGACCGCCTCGGACCTCTCGCCGGCGCTCGACCAGGTCCGGACCGCCGTCTCGGGCCCCGTTCGGCTCACGCTCGGCGACACGCGCTGGCGTCTGCCGCGCTGGCGGATCTCGAAGCTGCTCCGCCTGCCTCGGAACGGCTCGACGACGGTCGGGATCGGCGGCACCGAGGCGAACACGTTCTTCCGGCGCTTCCGGCGCCAGGTCGACCGGAAGCCGGCCGATGCCGTACACGTCGTCCTGCCCAGCGACCGCGTCCAGGTTCGACCCGCGAAGCCGGGCCTCGAGCTCGACGTCGGCGCGGCGGCCCGCGCGATCCTGGCCGCGGCGCTCACGCCCACCGACCGGGTTGCGAAGCTGGTCGTCGCGACGGCCCAGCCGGAGCGGTCGACACGCGAGGCGCGGGCGATGGGGATTACGGGCCGCGTCGCGGGCTACACGACCTACTACGGCGGCGAGCCCAACCGCATCCACAACGTTCAGCTGGTCGCGCGCCTGATCGACGGCGCGCTGATCCCGCCGGCGTCGACGTTCTCGTTCAACGCGACGACCGGCGAGCGCTCGCCCGAGAGGGGCTTCTTGGCGGCGCCCGTGATCATCAACGGCGAGCTCGAGACCGGCATCGGCGGCGGCGTCTGCCAGGTCTCCACGACCGTCTTCAACGCTGCGTACGAGGCCGGGCTGCCGATCGAGTCGCGCACGAACCACGCGCTCTATATCGACCACTACCCGCAGGGGCGCGACGCGACCGTCAACTACCCGGACATCGACCTCAAGTTCCGCAACGACACCGGCAGGTGGCTGCTGGTGCGGACCTTCGTCGGCTCGTCGGCACTTGACCGTGAAGCTCTACGGCAAGCCGCAAGGACGGCGGGTCGAGAGCGTGACCGCCCCGCTCGAGGAGACAGGGCCTCCCGACGTCAAGCGCACTGCCGACCCTGAGATGTTCGTCGGCGAAGAGGTCACCGACGAGAGCGGCCAACCGTCACGCAAGACGAGCGTCACGCGGCGCGTGTACACGAGGAACGGGAAACTGCTGTCTGAGACGACGTGGTCGTCCTGGTACCGGTCTGAGCCGCAGGAGATCCGTTACGGGACGAAGCCGGTGCCGAAGCCCGACCCGCCGCCGCCCCCGCCGAAGGACAAGCAGCCGCCTCCGCCCCCGCCTCCGCCGAGTGACCCGCCGCCGCCGCCGAGCCGCCCGCGCCGCCTCCGCCTCCGCCGCCGAGCCCTCCTAAGCCGCCGCTTCCGCGGATCTGATCTCCTGGGTTAGCCGGCGGCGAAGCCGCCTGTCCGCGTCAGCGGTCCGGGGGAGGGGGTGTGGGGGAACCGGGAGGTTCACCCACGGAGAAGCTTCGGTCTTAGCTATGGCTTCGGTCAGTCGGAACCCGCGTCGGACGGAGGCTTCCGGCGTCGACGCAGGCGTGAGCGGTCGAGCCTTCCGCGATCCGCTCGCCGTTCCGCTCGACGACGTACTCGAAGCGAAAGCGCGCTCCGCGCAGGTCGACACAGCGGATGTGGATCGTCAGGCGATCGTCGAAGTAGGCCGGCCGCAGGTAGCGCGCATGCGCCTCGAGGGTCAGCGCCTCGACTCCGTCGTCCCTGAGCGACGAGTAGCCGCCCCTGAACCGGGCGAGATAGTCGACCCGGGCGACCTCGAACCACACCAGGTACTCGGCGTTGTTCACGATGCCCTGAGCGTCGGTCTCTGCGAAGCGCACGCGGATCTCGGTCTGGAAGTTGAAACCGTCGATGGCAAGACTCTAGAGCGGTGACCGTCGCTCGCCTGGCCGAGCTGATCCGAGGAGCAGGGGCCCGCCGTCGTGCTCACCGGCGCCGGGATCTCGACCGAGAGCGGCATCCCGGACTTCCGGTCGCCGAGTGGAATCTGGGCGCAGTACGACCCGCAGGAGTACGCAACGATCGAGGCGTTTCGCGCCGACCCGGCCAAGGTCTGGCGCTTCTATGCGCTCCGGTTCAAGGCGCTCACCGAGGCCGAGCCGAACGCCGGGCACCTCGCGCTCGCCGAACTGGAGCGGGCCGGGCACGTACGGGCCGTCGTGACGCAGAACATCGACCTGCTGCACGAGCGCGCCGGATCGCGCGACGTCGTCGAGGTACACGGCTCGATCCGCACGTCGAGCTGCCTGCGTTGCGGCGCACGGCGGACGCTGGTCGAGCTCCTGCCGCTGATCGAGGAGAACGGCGTGCCGACGTGCAGCGAGTGCGGCGAGGCACTCAAGCCCGACGTCGTCTTCTTCGGCGAGCTACTTCCAGAGGCGGCGATCGACCGCGCGTACGAGCTGGCGCGCTCGACGGGCGTCCTGCTCGTCGTAGGCTCGCAGCTCGAGGTCTGGCCCGTGTCGATGCTCCCGGAGGAGACCGTTCAGGCCGGAGGCCAGGTGGCGATCGTCAACAAGGGTCCGACCTCGTTCGACGACCGGGCGACCGTGAAAATCGATGGGGGCGCCGGGGAGACGCTCACGGCGCTCGTCCGGGAGCTGAGCTAGGCGGCTGCGCGGCGGAGCTGGCGCTCGGCGAGGACCCTCTGGCACTCGCTGCAGACCCGCTGCTCCACCTCGTACGGCACGCCGCTCCGCTGGCGAATCACGTGGGTGGTGACCTCGTGATGCCGGTGCGCGTGTGTTCTCCGAAAGACGTTCACTTTGGCGATGAGACCTTCCGTACTCACTGACCCTGTTCATTCGGACGCGGACGCTTGTCGGTTTGTTGGCGTCCATGCGCTGCCTTTACCGCATCTGTACAAAGCTTCGAGGCCGGATCGGACGGTAAGGTTGCCGGATGGCGAAGGAACGCAAGGATCTGCTCACCAGGCTCAGCGACGCCGGCGAGGACGCGCTCACCCGGGTCGCCGGCTCTCAGGCCACCAACCGGGTGATCGAGACCGTCGGCGGCATGCGCGAGCGGCTGGACGACATGCAGAAGAAGCTGCGCGGCCTGGACGCGTTGGAGGCGCGCGTGGCGAAGCTCGAGAAGAAGCTCGACGAGCTGTCGAAGCCCAAGCGGCGTACGACCTCCCGCGCGCGGTCGTCCACGACCGCGAAGCGCACGACCGCGAGCCGCAAGAAGCCGGCGTCTAGCTAGTACCGCTACCCGGCACTCTCAGCCGGATCGCCGCCGGGACGATCTCGAAGCGCACGGGCGTCGTGCCCGGTTGCTCGCCGTCGAGCTGAACCGGCATCGGCGTGTCCGCCTCGATCGCGACCGCTGCGCCGCGCAGCACCTCGCCTTTGGGGTGCGGAAGATGGGTTCCGCGGTAGATCTTCGGCATCACACGCACGAGCTCGGCCTTCGTGACGTCTCCGATGAGCAGGACGTCGAAGAGCGCGTCGTCGGGCTCTGCGTCGGGCGTGATCATCATTCCGCCCGCGAGGTAGCGGCCGACCGCGACGACGGCATCCTCCATCAACGCCTCCCGCTTCTCATCGTCGACACGCACACGCAGCGGGACGTTCTTCCAGCGGGCGAAGACGGCGCCGAGCGCGATCAGGTACGAGGTCTTGGCGCCGAGCGCCTTCGTCGTGGCGTTCGCCTTGGCGGCGACGGCGCCGCTCATCCCGACACTCGCCATGTTCGCGAACCACGCTGACTCCTCGCCGCCGTCCGCGGCGTACCACGCCCGGCCGAGGTCGAACGCGCGCGCCGTGCCGTCCTTCGCAATCCGGAGCGCGTCATCGAGGCGCTTCGTGATCCCGTGCGTGCGCGCGAAGTCCCAGCCTGTGCCGCGGGGAATGAGCGCCAGCTCGATCCCGTCTCTGCCCGCGATGCCCTGGACGACCTCGTGGACCGTCCCGTCGCCGCCGACGACGACGAGCAGCGACGCGCCCTCGTCCGCGGCCTCGCGAGCCAGGTCGCCGAGCTGACCCGGCGCGTCGGAGAAGACAGCCTCGCCCCGAACCCCGGCGTCGTGTGCGGCGCGCGCGATCTCCGGCCATCGCTTCCCCGTCTTCCCGTTCGCCGACGCCGGGTTGACGAGGAAAACCGTCTTGTCGGCCACTACTTGCCGGTGATCGTTCGCAGCGCGAGCTCGGTCATCTGGTCGACGGCGGCGCGCATCTCCTCGTCGGAGATCCGCACGAATTCGCCCTCGACAACGACGTCGCTGACTGTCAGCAGGCAGCCGGCCTGGACTTGCCTCAGGGCGCCCAGCGTGAAGATCACGGATGCCTCCATCTCGACGGCGAGGATCCCTCTCGCCGACCAGCGGGCGTACTGGCCGTCGTCAGGGTTGTAGAAGAGGTCGCTGGAGACGATCGGCCCGACGCGCACGGGCTTGCCTAGCTCCTTGGCGATGTGGACGGCGCCGTGCACGAGCCCGAAGTCGGCCGTGGGAACGTGCGGCTCGAAGTTGACGAGCTTCTCGACCGTTCGGTCGGACGCCACCGCCGAGACCGCGACGATCAGGTCGCCGAGGCTCAGGTCCGGCTGGAGCCCGCCACAGGTGCCGACGCGCAGCAGCCGCTTGACGCCGAGCTGCACGAGCTCCTCGAAGACGATCGCCGCCGATGGGCAGCCCATGCCGGTCGATTGCACCGAGACCGGCTTCCCTTCGAAGGTCCCGGTGTACCCAAGCATCCCGCGCTCCGCATTCCGCTGGACGGGGTCGTCGAAGAACGTCTCGGCGATGTACTTGGCGCGCAGCGGGTCGCCCGGCAGCAGGCAGGCGTCGGCGTAGTCGCCGGGCTCGGCGCGAACGTGGATCGGCATGAGCGAACCCTATTCGGCCCGCAGGGGCGGCAGCGGCCGCTTCCGCATCCGGCGGTCACGCAGCATGCCGCGGACGACCAAGGCGACGACGAAGAGGATTCCTCCGCCCACAAAGGCGAACGGCAGGAGGAACCACGCATAGCTCAGGCGGCTCTTGGCGCCCGGGCCGCCCTGGACACCGGACGGAACGAGGTCGTTGGTCGAGATCACGGGCCCTCGGTTCCCCTGCGGCGGCAAGGGCGCGAAGACGGCGATGGGGAGCACCGCGTCGACGAGCCACCGCCCGTGGAGCTTCTGCATGTCGATCGTGAAGGCGATCGGCCGGAGCTCCTTCTTCCGGTTGGGCATCACCAGCAGGTCGAGGTTGACGTGATTGCGGATCGCGTAGTTGAGCGTCCAGCCGTGGAACCGGCGACCACGCACAGGGAACGGGTGGACCGGGATGTCGCCGGTGCGCCACTGCTGTGGCGTCGCCTGGCGTCGTAAGTTCGGGGTCGACACGTCGTAGGCCGCTGCGGGGTCCTGGCGGGCGATCGCCGCCGGCACGAAGCGGTCGAGAGCCGCGTTGATCGCGGACCGGTCCCGCTGCGTGACCTTCACAGGCTTCTCGTTGGCGAGGACGTCGATGCCCTCGCGACTCGAGAACGTCTCCGGCGGGAGCTCCTCGCCGCGCGGCAGCGCTCTTGCCGCCACCAGGACGGCAAGCGCCAGCGCGCAGAGACCGGCGGCCCAGGCGAGCCGCCGCCGGCGGCGGGGAGAGGAGAGCAATGACCCCATCCCGATCCGCGAAACTAGCGTAGACGGCGATACCACTGGGCAGGGAGTCAACGATTCAACGCGTCGAAGAGCCGACCTTGGAGCAGACGCTCGAGTTCTGCGCCGACGCTCCGGTCGAGCGGGTCTTCCTAGACGAGGCGGCGCGGCGAGGTTTCGGCCGGCTGCTGGCGACGATCGACGAGGGGCGCGTGACGGCGCTGTGCCATTTCGGCGCGAACGTCGTCCCTTCGGGCGAGCCGGCCTCCGCGTTTGCCGACGCGGCCTCGCGTTCGCGAGCGCGGATGATCATCGGCGACGAGAAGGCCGTGAGCGATCTCTGGGCGGTGGCTCGTCCCCACATGCCGGCGGCGCGCGAGGATCGGCCTGGTCAACCGGTGTTCGCGATCGAGCGGCCGCCCGAACCAGGCGGCTCGGCGCTGCGCGAGGCGAATCTGAACGACCTCGAGGTCTTGCTCCCGGCCTCGGCGGCGACTCACGTCGGCGAGATCGGGATCGATCCGCTGCTCGCGGATGCGAAAGGATTCCGCCGCCGGACACGCCAGCAGATCGAGGAGAGACGCTCCTGGGTGTGGCTCGAGGACGGGAGAATCCTGTTCAAGGCGGAAGCCTCGGCCTGGACGCCGCACGCTGTCCAGCTCCAGCAGGTGTGGGTCGATCCCGAGCTGCGGAACCAGGGCTACGGGCAGCGAGGCCTGCGCGACCTGATCAGGTTGCTGCTCGAGCGGGTACCGCGCGTCTGTCTGTTCGTGCGGGCCGACAACCCAGCGGCGATCAGGCTCTACGAGACGGTCGGGATGGAGCGCGTCGGCTACTACCGGAGCCTGCTCTTTCTAGGCTGATGGAGCGCGCCCTGTTCGTCCGCCACGGTGAGAGCGTCTACAGCGCCAAGTCGCTCGTGAACGGCGATCCCTCCGTCTCGTGCGGGCTCACCAGTCTCGGCCGCCAACAGGCTGAGCAGCTCGGGGAGCGCCTGTCGGGCGAGCCGATCGGCCTCTGCGTCGTCACCGAGTTCGAGCGAACGCGCGAGACGGCCGACCTCGCCCTCGGCGACCGCAAGGTGCCCCGGCTCGTCGTTCCGGAGCTGAACGACCCCTTCTACGGGATGTTCGAGGGCGGGCCGCTCTCGGCGTACCGGGCCTGGGCGGCGACACACGGGCCCGAGGACGCCGCTCCCGGCGGCGGGGAGACCCGGGTGGCGATCGCCACGCGCTACGTCCGCGGGTTTCCGGATCGTGCTCGAGCGCCCGGAGTCGACCATCCTCGTGGTCTGCCACTCGCTGCCGATCGCGTTCGCGCTCGCGTCCGCCGACGGCCGCGGCCCGCGGGCGAAGATGCCGCTGATCACGCCCGCCGAGCCGCACATCCTCTATGCCGACCAGCTGGCGGCGGCCGTCCGCCGGCTGGAGGCCTGGACGCAGAATCCGGTGTACGCGTGATGCGTCGGCTGCTCGTCCTGGCCGCGATCGTTTGGACCGTGCGCTGGGCGGTCCTGCTCGTCGCGTCGGAGATCGAGCGACGGAGGCGACAATAGAGCGATGAACCCCGATGACCTCCGAGCGCGCGTCGAGCAGCACGTTCGTGCGCGCGAGCTGCTGCCGGCCGGAGGCGAGGTCGTCTGCCTCGTCTCCGGTGGGCCAGACTCGACGTGCCTCTGGCACGTGCTGCGCGAGCTCGGTTACTCGGTGTCGGCCCTGCACGTGAACCACGGCCTTCGCGGGGCCGAATCAGCTGCCGATGCGACATTCTGCGCCGACGTGCTGGGAGCGAAGGTCGTCGAGGCGCCCGGCACGACGGAGGCCGAGCTGCGCGAGCTGCGCTACTCGTTCGCGACCGACCGTCTGCGGGCGACAGGCCATACCGCCTCGGACCAGGTGGAGACCGTCGTCTACCGCCTCGTCTCGAGCGGCCAACCCGGTGGCATCAAGGCGAAGCGAGAGGATGGTGTCGTGCGGCCCCTGCTGACCGTGTGGCGCCGGGAGACCGAGGCCTACTGCCGGGCGGTCGGCATGCCTTTCCGGGTTGACTCCTCGAACCCCGACACGAAGCGCGGGCTGATCCGGGAGCAGATCTTGCCGCTCCTGCGGCAGCTCGACGAGCGCGCCGAGAAGAACCTGCTCGCACTCGCGGAAGGCCGGCCGAGCCGGCTCGACGCGCTGCTCGGGAGCACCGAGGGGTCGGCCCGCGTGGATCTCGGTGGTGGCCTCCAGGCCGCGCGGGAATACGATCGCGTATGGCTCGAGCGCGGGCCGGTCCAACTGCGAGGAGAGGTGCGCTGGGGGCGCTGGCGGATCAGCTCGACCGTTCCCGGACTCCACGTCCGCGGCTGGCGGCCGGGCGATCGGCTCGCGAACCGCACGAAAAAGATTCAAGATCTCTTCGTCGATGCGAAAGTGCCGCGTTCGGAGCGTGAGGCCTGGCCCCTTGTCGTGCGAGGCGACGAGGTGGTCGCGGTTCCCGGGATCGTCGAGGCGGCGGGAGTGAGCGCGGAGAGGGTGGAATGACGGAGACCCAGGTGGAGCAGGGCGTCGCCGAGATCCTGATCGAGGAGGACGCGCTGCGCGAGCGCGTCGCCGAGCTGGGAGCCGAGATCTCCGCCGACTACGCCGGGAGGGATCTGCTGCTGATCGGGGTGCTCAAGGGAGCGGTCTTCTTCATGGCCGATCTGATGCGCGCGATCGACGTCCACTGCGAGGTCGATTTCATGGCGATCTCGAGCTACGGCGCCGCGACCGACTCATCCGGCGTCGTCCGGATCCTGAAGGACCTCGACACCAGCATCGAGGGCCGTAACGTCCTCGTCGTGGAGGACATCATCGACTCGGGCCTAACGCTCTCGTACCTGATGCGCAACCTGAAAGCCCGGAATCCGGCGTCGCTCGAGGTCTGCGCGCTGCTGACGAAGCCGGATCGCCGCGAGATCGACGTGCCGGTCCGGTACATCGGTTTCGACATTCCGAACCGCTTCGTCGTCGGCTACGGGCTCGACTTCGCGGAGCGCTATCGCAACCTGCCGTACGTCGGCGTTCTCGCCGACGACGCTACGGCCGAGACGCGTTGAATCACCCCATTTGGGGCGGGTTCCACCGACAATGACACTGCTACCCTGCGCCAACCGGCCATGAACCGATTCTTCCGCTCTGCGCTCTTTCCGCTGATCGTCATCGTGCTGCTCGTCTACCTGGCGAGTCAGACGCTGATGGGCAGTGAGAAGAAGGAGAAGGTCACCTACTCCCAGCTCCAGCAGCGGGTCGACGCGCCGGACAATCGGATTCAGTCGATCGTCGCCAATCCGAACAAGCAGGAGCTGACGGTCGAGATGAAGCCGACGGGCGGCGAGGAGAAGGGCGAGAAGTTCAAGGTCGCCTACCCGAGCCCCGAGTCGCTGCGGGACTTCGAGCCCAAGATCCTCGCGGCGGACATCAGCTTCGACTCGAAGAGCGTCGGCGGGTCGCCGTGGTGGTCGCTGCTGACGTCGCTGCTGCCGTTCGTGCTCCTGTTCGGGTTCTGGATCTTCCTGATGAACCAGGTGCAGGGCGGCGGCTCGAAGGTGATGAGCTTCGGCAAGAGCCGCGCGAAACGGATGACGCCCGACTCGCCGAAGATCGGCTTCAAGGACGTGGCCGGCGTCGACGAGGCGGTCGAGGAGCTCCACGAGATCAAGGAGTTCCTCGAGAACCCGAAGAAGTTCCAGGCGCTCGGCGCGCGGATCCCCAAGGGCGTGCTGCTCTACGGGCCGCCCGGCACCGGGAAGACGCTGCTCGCGCGGGCGGTCGCCGGCGAGGCCGGCGTGCCGTTCTTCTCGATCTCGGGCTCGGACTTCGTCGAGATGTTCGTCGGTGTCGGCGCAAGCCGCGTGCGCGACCTGTTCGAGCAAGCGAAGCAGGCGTCTCCCTGCATCGTCTTCATGGACGAGATCGACGCCGTCGGCCGGCACCGTGGTGCTGGCCTCGGCGGGGGCCATGACGAGCGCGAGCAGACGCTGAACCAGCTCCTCGTCGAGATGGACGGGTTCGAGCTGAAGGACAACATCATCCTGATCGCGGCCACGAACCGGCCGGACATCCTCGACCCGGCCCTGCTGCGCCCGGGGCGCTTCGACCGGCAGATCGTCGTCGACCGTCCCGACCGGAGCGGGCGCAAGAAGATCCTCGAGGTGCACGTGAAGGGCAAGCCGCTCGCATCCGAGGTCGACCTCGACACGATGGCGGCCGGCACGCCCGGATTCACCGGAGCCGATCTCGCGAACCTCGTCAACGAGGCTGCGCTGCTCGCGGCGCGCCGTGGGAAGAAGACGATCGAGCAGGAGGAGCTCGAGGAGGGGATCATGCGCGTGATCGCCGGCCCCGAGAAGAAGACCCGCCTGCTCTCGGAGGAGGAGCGGAAGGTCACCGCGTACCACGAGATGGGCCATGCGCTGGTCGGCCACTATCTCGACCAGGACACCGATGTCCACAAGATTTCCGTCATCAGCCGTGGCCAGGCGCTCGGCTACACGATCTCGCTCCCGCGTGAGGACCGCTACCTGACGCGGAAGTCCACGCTGATGGATCAGCTGGCGGCGACGCTCGGCGGCCGCGCCGCGGAGGAGCTCGTCTTCAACGAGGTCACGACGGGCGCGGCGAACGACCTCGAGAAGGTCACGTCGACGGCGAAGCAGATGATCATGCGCTTCGGCATGAGCGAGAAGCTCGGCCCGCGCGTCCTCGGCCGGAACCACGACATGCCGTTCCTCGGCCGCGAGATGAGCGCCGAGCCGGACTACTCCGAAGAGGTGGCGCGCGAGATCGACGAGGAGATTCGCCGCGTGATCGAGGAGGCGCACCAGCGGGCCCGCGACGTGCTCACCGAGCACATGGAGGAGCTGCACCGGCTCTCGGCGATCCTGATCGAGCGCGAGACGATCGACAAGGACCAGTTCCTGCGGCTGCTCGAAGGTGCGGCCGAGGAGGAGGTCTTCGCGGACGAGACCCCGGCGGAAGGCCCGGAGGCCGAGACGCCGAAGGAGCGGCGCCCCGTGCCGAAGCCGAAGCCGTTCCCGGTCCCGGGCTCGATGATGCAGACCCCGCCCGATCCCGCGAAGCCCTAAGTCGTCTCTAGGAGCCGTTCCGGCGGAACCGGCAAAGCCCGGTTCCGCGGCGGATCGTCGGAACCTCTTGGGCTCGGGCGGAGTAATAGCTTCATCGATATGGGACGTTCGGCACTTGCCCTTTTCGCCGTTGTTGCCACGGCTCTATTCGCTGCGCTTCCCGCGGCCGGCAAAGAGGGGGCCGAGGCAACCCTGACGACGAGCATTCCCCTTGATGCTCCGGAAGGCACTCGGCTTAGGGTCGCCTGGACGCTCGCGTCCATCGATGAGGATCGCCGTCAGCGACCGTTTGGTGCTGGCGGCATCTTCGTGCGGCTTCTGAGTGCAACAGGCGCGAGCGCAGAAACGGGATACGCAAGTGGGGACCGAGGCCTCTACTCGGCGGATGTAGTGGTTCCGAAGGGCGGCATCGGGGACGTCGTGGTCGGTCTCATGGGGTGGCGCCGCGACAAGACTGGCACTCGACGGTCGGATGTGCTCTTTCCGATCACAGACGACCCCGTGCCTGGTGTTGCGCGGTTCGCCTCGGCCGCCTCAGGCAATCGTCTGCCGGAGCGGGCGGACGCTGCCTCGACCGCTTGGGTCATCCTCCTCGTTGCGGGCTCGTTGACGATACTCATCGTCCTCGTGGTCGCCCTCCTAACGCGGAGAAATGCCGCCGGCGCGAGGAGGTCTGCAATCGTCTGAGTGTGAGCGAGCGGCCGGCGATCGAGGAAAGGTTCCGGCGTCCTTCGGTGATGGGGGTCGTCAACGCGACGCCCGACTCGTTCTTCGACGGCGGGGTCAACTTCGGCGCCGACGATGCGATCGCGGCGGTGCGACGGATGGTCGCCGACGGGGCGGCGATCGTCGACGTCGGGAGGTGAATCGACTCGGCCGGGCGCGGAGCCCGTCAGCACCGACGAGGAGCTA
Organism: uncultured Actinomycetes bacterium; assembly: GCA_963764595.1. Lineage (GTDB taxonomy): Bacteria > Actinomycetota > Thermoleophilia > Gaiellales > Gaiellaceae > JACDAN01. The sequence goes on from CAVXTG010000006.1 coordinate 95,119, forward strand.
CGGCGAGTGCTGCCGGTGCTGGAGGCGGTCGCCGGCGAGCTTCCGGTCTCGATCGACACGGCGAAGGCCGAGGTCGCCCGCCGTGCCGTCGCTCTCGGGGCCGAGCTGGTGAACGACGTCACGGCGCTGCGCGGCGATCCCGAGATGGCCGAGGCGGTCGCAGAGTCCGGCGCGTACGTCTGCCTGATGCACATGCAGGGCGAGCCCCGGACGATGCAGTCCAACCCGACGTACAACGACGTCGTCTCGGAGGTGGCGGCGTTCCTCGAGGAGCGGCTGCGGTTCGCGGTATCGGCGGGGATCCCAGAAGAGCGGGTCTGCCTGGATCCAGGCATCGGCTTCGGGAAGACGGTCGAGCACAACTTCGAGCTGATCCGGCGGCTCGGCGAGCTGACGGCGCTCGGACGGCCGCTCGTCGTCGGCTTCTCGCGGAAGAGCTCGCTCGGCAGGATCCTCGGCGATCCCGACGCGACGACCGGACCACTGTCCGCGAGCATCGCCGCCGCAGTCGCGGCCTACGAGCGGGGCGCGACGATCCTCCGGGTCCACGACGTTCGCGAGCACGTCGAGGCGCTCGCCGCCGCGCAGGCGGTGGTCGGGTGACGCTGACCGTCGAGCTCGTCGGCCTGGAGGTCTTCGGGCGGCACGGCGTCGACGACGACGAGCGAGAGCAGGGGCGCGTCTTCCTCTACGACATCGCCCTCGAGGTGCCGCAGCCGGCCTCTGACCGGCTCGAGGCAACGGTCGACTATCGGGCGGTCGCCGGCTGCGTCCGCGACGTTTCCGAGGCCAGCGAGTACCGGCTGCTGGAGACGCTGGCGGCGGCGGTCGCGGACGAGCTCGCGAGCCGCTTCCCGGTCGAGCGGGTTCGGGTGCGAGTCCGCAAGCCGGGCATCAGCCCGGCCGGGCTCACCGTCGAGTATTCGGCTGCGACGGCAGAGCGCGGGCGATGATGCCGAGCGAGTAGGCCGCCGAGCGGACACTTCGCGCCGGGAACGCGTCGAGGTATGCGTAATACCCACGGTCCGTCCGGTTCTCGACCCGGAGGATCTCTGGTTGCCTGCCCGGACGAGCGCTCGAGGTCTCCAGGTCTCGTCGGCGCGCGGCGCCTCGTTCGAAGACGTTCGCCGTCCCCGGAGACCAGACGGCGGCGTCGACATTCGCGGTCGGCCGGATCGTCATCGAGACCTCGCGGCGGCTCGGGATCCACACGCGATAGACGTCGTGCGGATCCTCGCTCGCGTGGAGCCTGGCCTGATAGGTCGCGCGTCGGCGGCCGGGCGTGGTCACCGGCCGTGCTGCTGCCTGGAAGATCCCCCGTGCCTTGACGTGGTCGATGTCGTCGTTCGGCTCCAGCGGGTCGATCGGCGGCGCGGCGCGGGTCAGCGCAGCAGGAATGTCGAGGACGCCGTGGCCCGTTCGCACATCCGGCCCGCGCGCATCGACGTCCCGGGCCGAGAGCCGCATCAGGTCGAAGATCTGCGTCTTCTCGAGCGTGCCCCGCGCAGTCCAGACCCAGGCGGTGGCCGCGGCGACCTGAGGAGCGGCGAAGCTCGTCCCGTTCCCCGTGCTGTACAAGGCCGGATTCGTCGGGTGCTGCCAGGGGATCAGCTCTCCCGGGGCGGCGAGGTCGACTGCCGGGCTCGTGCTCGAGAAGATGGACGGCCGGTCAACCTGGTTCGTAGAGCCGACGGTCAGGACGTGCGGGAAGCCGGCCGGGTAGATCCGCGGGTTGTCCAGCAGGCGCTCGTTCCCCGCCGCCGCGACGATGATCGACCCCCTGCCGAAGGCGTTGACCGTCGCCTCGTAGATCGAGCGGGACGGCTCGTCGCCGCCGATGCTGAGGTTGATCACGCTGCGGCCGGCCGCGAGCGAGCGGCTGATGCCCTGGACGATCGCCGACTCGGAGAGGAAGTCCAGGTCGTACGAGCGCAAGACCGCCTGGGGGTAGATGCCGACCGCGCCTCGGGTATCCGTCGGGGCCGCGGCCGTCGAGGTGACGATCGTCCCGTGGTAGCCGTCGGCGGTCGGCTCGACGTGTTGCGGGTTGAGGAGCACGGTGTTCGGGCGAGCCGCGAACTCCATGTGCGCCATGTCGAGCCCCGAGTCGATGATCGTGATCGGCAGGCCCGGGCCTGGCGGCTCGACTCGGTCGGCGCCGACCCGGTAGTGGTGCCAGCCGATCGTCGGTGCCGCGAGCGGGTCGGTCAGGTGGCTGTGCCGGAACACCGGTCCGTCCTCCTCCACGAAGCGGAGAGCTCCGGATCGCCGAAGCTCCGGGATCAGGCGGATCGCTGCGGCGCTCGGCAGGCGCCAGATGTGGAGCTCCGGCGAGACGATCGTCCCACCCCGGTCGGCGACGAGTCGCTCCGCGGCCGGGTCGGCCTCGAGCCCGAGCAGCGAGTAGCGGTAGTCGGCGAGCTCGGCGAGCGCTCGGTCGTTGGGGATCGTCGCAACCGGGGCCGCCTGCGCCGGGCTTGGCGCAGCGAACACGAGCAACGCCAAGATGACCCCGAGCCGGCGCACCGCGCAAGACTAGCGGCGCGATGCCGCGCGTTTGTATCGGGCTAGGGGCGAATCTCGGGGATCGCGAGGCGACGATCCGCACCGCGCTCGAGCTGCTCGAGGCGGGAGGCGACATGGAGATCGCAGCGGTTTCGTCGCTCAGGGAGACCGATCCGGTCGGCTATGAGGACCAGCCGAAGTTTCTGAACGGCGCGGCGGTGCTTCACACCGAGCTCTCTCCCCGCGAGTTGCTGGAACGGCTTCAGGAGGTCGAAAACCGCCTCGGCCGCGACCGAAAGGGGCCTCGTTACGGACCCCGTACGATCGACCTCGATCTGCTGCTCTACGGGTCTGAAGAGATCGACGAGCCGGGCCTCCAGATCCCGCATCCGCGGCTGGCCGAGCGGCGATTCGTCCTCGAGCCGCTGGCCGAGCTGGATCCCGGCCTGGAGGTGCCCGGACGGGGGTCGGTTCGAGCCCTACTCGCGGGGCTAGAATGAATCGCAATGTCCCACCTCGACGAGCTCGACGAATTCGAGGCTGAGCTCGAGCTCCAGCTGAAGAAGGAATACACGGCCGTCTTCGGCCTGTTCCGGTACTGCGTCCTGACCCAGGACGCCACGTACCTGTGCAACACGCTCGACCTCCGCTACGTCCCGCAGCCCAGCTACCCCTTCTTCCACCTTCGGATGGAGGACGTCTGGGTCTGGGACAAGAACCGCCCGACGCGGATGATCCCTCGGGCCGAGGTCTACACCTCGAGCGACGTGACGGTCGAGGAGCTGCGCGGCGAGGGCGAAGAGCCCAAGCTGACGGCCGAGGCGCTTGCCGACAAGCTCGGCGAGCCTCTCCGCGACGACGAATAAGTAGCTTCCTCTGCTGCTCGCGATCGACGTAGGAAATACCCAGACCGTCTTCGGTCTGTTCGAGGACGAGCGACTAGGAGACACACACCGAATCGCGACCGAGCCACGCCGGACGGGCGACGAGCTCGGCGTCCTCGTCACCGGGCTCGTCGACCTCGAGAAGGTCGACGGGGTCTGTCTCTCCTGTTCGGTCCCGTCGCTCGTCCGCTCCTACGAGGACTTCGCCACCCGCTGGGTCGGTGCTCGCATCCTCGTCGTCGGCCCTGGGGTGAAGACCGGCATCGAGATCCGCTACGACGACCCGAGGGAGGTCGGCCCAGACCGGATCGCGAACTCGGTCGGCGCCCGGGAACGATACGGCCCGCCGTGCATCGTCGTCGACTTCGGGACCTCGACGAACTTCGACATCGTCTCCCCGGAAGGAGAGTTCGTCGGCGGCGTGCTGGCACCCGGGGTCGAGGTCTCGATGGAGGCGCTCTTCGCCCGAGCCGCGCGCCTCTTCAGCGTCGACTTCACCGCTCCGCCGACGGTGATCGGCAAGACGACCGCCGCTGCGCTGCAATCCGGCCTCGTCTACGGCTTCGCGGGCCAGGTCGACGAGATCGTCGGGCGCATCCGTGGGGAGCTCGGTGTCGACGCGCGAGCAGTGGCGACCGGCGGGCTCGCCGACCTGATCGCGCCGCACTCGCGCGTGATCGAAACCGTCGACCCGTTCCTGACCCTCGAGGGCCTGCGCCTGATCTGGGGCCTGAACGCCTAAGCGGGCGTCTAGCCGCCGCCGTAGATCGAGATCGGCAGATCGAGCTCGACCTCGTCGAGGCGGGGATGTTCCCGCTCAAGGCGGGCAAGGACGAAGGCAGCGCCCGGCGCCGCTGCGAGCAGACGACTCCTCGACCTCCGCGAGCGTCGCGAGCTGGGTCAGCTCCTGCTTGAACGGTTTCGGGAAGCGCCCGCGGCCGAGATACCAGCCGTAGAACTTCTTCAGGAAGCTCGTCGCCCGTTGCTCACCCAGCTCGCGCGCGGTTTCGCGGATGAAGAGCACGAGCTCGGCGACGATCTCCTCGCGGGACGGCTCAGCATCCGACACGCCGAGGATCTCCCGTACCGCCCACGGGTTGCCCTGCGCTGCGCGGCCGACCATGACCGCCTCGGCGCCGGTCGCCGCCAGCACCGTCTGCGCCCTGGCCTTGGAGGTGATGTCCCCGGAGGCGATCACCGGGACGTCCACGCGGTCGACGAGCTCGGCCGTCAGCGAGTGGTCGGCCAGGCCGGTGTACATCTGCTTCGCCGAGCGCGGGTGGAGCGTGAGCGAGGCCGCGCCCGCCTCGACGAGGCGCGGGCCCAGGTCGAGGCAGGTGCGCGAGCCGTTCTCGAGGCCGCGCCGCATCTTCACGGTCACCGGGACGGAGACGGCTTCGGCGACAGCGCCGACAATTGCGGTCGCGCGGTCCGGCTCCTCGAGCAGCGTCGCGCCGGCGCCCGTCTTCGTCACTTTCTTGACCGGACAACCGAAGTTGATGTCGACAAGATCTGCACCGGCGGCCTCGACCATGCGGCCGGCCTCGGCCATCGTCGCCGGGTTGGAACCGAAGATCTGCACGGCGAGCGGATGCTCGTCGGCGGCGATCCGCAGATACCCGAGCGTGCGCTCGTTTCGATGCTCGAGCCCGGCGCAGCTGACCATTTCCGAGCAGACGAGCCCGGCGCCGAAACGGCGCCCCTGGCGTCGAAACGCCTGCACACTCACGCCTGCCATCGGCGCGAGCACGACGCGGGTCGGCACCCGGACCGGCCCGATGTGCCATTCCGAGAAGAGATTCACCTGCACAGAGCGCGAAATCCTAGCCCACGGGGTTTGACGCCATCCGATCGCGCAGGTACCATGCCGCCCCGCGACGGGCCAGTTCGGCCCGCGCTTTTTCTTTAGGCATCGAGGAGGGCCTCAAAGTGAAGGAAGTGATCCTCACCCCCGAGGGTTACAAAAATCTGAAGGAAGAGATCGAGCACCTCTCGACCGAGAAGCGCCGTGAGATCGCGGACCGGATCCGGATCGCGCGCGAGTTCGGGGACATCACCGAGAACGCCGAGTACGACCACGCGAAGAACGAGCAGGCGATGCTGGAGCATCGGATCTCCCGCCTCCAGGAGCGCCTGATGGCTGCTCGTGTGATCGATAAGAAGGAGATCTCGAAGGACGTCGTCAGCGTCGGCTCGAAGGTTCGCCTGCGCGACGTTGCCGCGAAGGAGACTGTCGAATACCACATCGTCGGTTCGGCCGAGGCGAATCCCGCGGAGCAGAAGCTCTCGAACGAGTCGCCGGTCGGCCGCGCCATCCTGGGCCGGAAGAAGGGCGAGACCGTGTCGGTCACGACGCCCCGCGGCAAGGCCCTGAAGTACAAGATCCTCGAGATCAAAGCGGCTTAGCCTCTCGCCGACGCGCGGTTCGCGCCGCCGGTCGGCACTAGACTCGCGCGCCAGCCCGCAGGGCTGCCCGCGAAGCGGGCCGTGGAAGGGGTCTGGGGAAACCGGGAGGTGTCCCCCGCTTGGATCGCGGTGCGGGCGACCTCAATAGACTCGCGCGCCATGGCCGGCTTGCCGAAGCGGTTTCCTGATCGCGTCGAGGTCGCGTCCGTTCGCGCCGAGGCTGAGCCGCTCGAGCCCGGCGAAGAGGCCGGCGAGACGCGGCGGGTTGCCGGACGGGTGATGGCCCGTCGGGACATGGGGAAGCTCGTCTTCCTCGACCTCGTCGACCGCTCCGGGCGGATCCAGCTCCTATGCGCGGCGGAGCGCACGGGCCCTGTCGACGTCGACCTCGGAGACATCGTCGGCGCCACTGGTCGACCCTCAAGGACCAAACGCGGAGAGCCGTCGCTGGCCGTCGACGAGCTCGTCCTCCTCGGCAAGACCAAGCGTCCGTTGCCGGACACGTTCCACGGCCTCCGAGACGTCGAGGCGCGCTACCGCCAGCGTTACCTCGACCTGCTGGTGAACGAGGAGACGCGGGCGGATTTCGACATTCGCACCCGCATGGTCACGGCGATCCGCAGACGGCTCGACTCCTGGGGGTTTCAGGAGGTCGAGACCCCGATCCTGCAGCCTCGCTACGGCGGCGCCTTCGCCGAGCCGTTCGTCACGCACTCGAACGAGCTCGACACCGATCTCTACCTGCGCATCGCGACCGAGCTCTACCTGAAGCGCCTGATCGTCGGCGGCCTCGACCGGGTCTACGAGCTCGGCCGTGACTTCCGCAACGAGAGCACCTCCTACAAGCACGCGCCCGAGTTCACGATGGTCGAGTGGTACGAGGCCTACGCCGACTACCGCGACACGATGGAGCGGATCGAGCAGCTAGTCGCCGCCGTCGCCGAGGAGGTGATTGGCACGACGAAAGTCACGTTCCGCGGGCACGACGTCGACCTCGCCGCCCCATGGAGGCGGGTCAAGCTGGTCGAGGCGCTGGAGGCGGAGGGGCTCTGGACGCGCGACGAGACCGAGCTGCGTGCCCGGCTGGGCGAGCGCGGGGTCGATACGTCAGCCGACCGGAGCTGGGCGCAGCTCGTCGATCATGCCCTCAGCTCGGCCGTCGAGCCGTCGCTCGTCGAGCCGACGATCCTCCACGACTACCCCGTCGAGCTGTCGCCGTTTGCCCGCGCGACGGATGAGGACCCCTCGATCGTGGAGCGATTCGAGTATTTCGTCGGCGGCATGGAGCTCGGCAACGCGTTCACGGAGATCAACGACGCGGACGAGCAGGCGGAGCGCTTCGCGCAGCAGGCGGCCGAGGTAGGAGGCGAGCCGGGGGATCCGGACTACGTGGAGGCGCTCGCCTACGGGATGCCGCCGACGGGCGGCCTCGGCCTCGGCATCGACCGGCTGGCGATGGTGCTGACCGGGCGCGACACGATCCGAGACGTGATCCTGTTTCCGCACTGCGTCCCCGCTGAGTCCGGCGCGACGATGCGCGGTGAGATCCCGTCCTCGGCGGACACGGCCGGTGTCTGACACCTTTTGAACCGGGTCACGGCCTGCCCGGACGTCCTGCCGCGGCTAGGCCTTCGCCCACGCTCCCTGGCGGATGTGCTCGACGACCTCGTCGAGGATGCGGTCGAGGTCGACCGTCGGCGCCCAGCCGACGGCCGTAGCGATCTTGTCGATCGCCGGCATGCGCTGGAACATCTCGTCGATCCCATGCCCGTAGACCTCCTCGTACGGCACGAAGACGAGCTCTGACGCGCTATTGGTGGCGCGGAGCACCCGCTCGGCCAGCTCCAGGATCGTCACCGACTCCGTCGAGCCGACGTTGTAGATCTCGCCCCTCGTCGACGATGAATCGAGCAGGGCGACGAGCGCCTGGGTCGTGTCGGCGACGTGGCAGAAGCAGCGCGTCTGTGTCCCGTCGCCGTGGATCTCGAGCGGTGCACCGGCGAGGGCGGCCTGGACGAAGCGGGGGATCACGTTCCCGTACTGGCCGCTCTGCCGTGGGCCGACCGTGTTGAAGAGCCGGGCAATCACCGCTTGCAGCCCGTGTTCCTCGTGTCGCGCAAGGGCCAGGAACTCGTCCATCGCCTTCGAGTCGGCGTACGCCCACCGCTTCGCCGTCGTCGGGCCGTAGATGCGGCGCGCGTCCTCGGCGAGAGGGAGGTTCTCGGCCACGTGGTCTCCATAGACCTCGGAGCTCGAAGCGACGAGAACGGGCTTATCGAACCGCTCCGCGTACTCGAGGACGTTCTCGGTGCCGCGGACGTTCGTCAGCAACGTGTGACCCGGCTGCTCCACGATCAGCTTCACGCCGACCGCAGCGGCCAGGTGGAAGACCACGTCGCTTCGGTGCACGAGCTCGCTGACCACCGAGGGCGACAGCACGGACTCGACTGTCAGGTGGAAGCGAGGGTTCTGCGCGAGGTGGAAGACATTCGCCTCCGAGCCCGTCGAGAGGTCATCCAATGCGTAGACCTCGAAACCCCGCTCGAGCAGGAGCTCGCAGAGGTGAGATCCGATGAATCCGGCCCCTCCGGTTACTAGTGCCGTCCTGTCGGCCACGGCGCGAGAGCCTAGATGCTCCAGGTCACTGCAGGGTGCCCCGCAGGCCTCGGCCCAAACCGCATCGGCGTCTCGACCGAAGCGTTTCATAACAGTGTGGTCACGAGCCCGTAAAGAGTTTTCGACGTTCTCGCAATGCACGACGGGGGCGCCGACCGCTGAGCTACCATGGGCCGACCTTCGACCTGCGGCCGGCAGGACCGGTCGCGTAAGGGAAACGTCGCGGAAGGGAGACTCGAAGGTTGTTTGAGCGCTTTACTGAGCGGGCTCGCCAGGTCGTCGTCCTTGCACAGGACGAAGCTCGTGCGCTGAAGCACAACTACATCGGCACCGAGCACATCCTGCTCGGGCTGCTCCGCGAGGAGGAAGGTCTCGCCGCGCGGGTGCTCGAGTCGCTCGACATCACCGTCGAGGAGGTGCGTGCGCAGGTCGCCCGGATCGTCGGCCAGGGCGACGAGGTCACCACCGGCCAGATCCCGTTCACGCCGCGCGCGAAGAAGGTGCTGGAGCTCGCGCTGCGCGAGGCGCTCTCGCTCGGCCACAACTACATCGGCACCGAGCACATCCTGCTCGGCCTCGTCCGCGAGAACGAGGGCGTCGCGGCGCGCATCCTGCTCGACTTCGACGCCGACGCCGAGAAGATTCGCAACGAGATCATCCGCATGCTCTCCGGTCCGGGACGCCGCCAGCAGGGCGGTGGCGCCGCCGGCGAGAAGGCGAAGAGCTCGAAGCTGCTCGACCAGTTCGGGCGCAACCTGACGAAGCTCGCCGCCGAGGCCAAGCTCGACCCCGTCGTCGGGCGCCAGACAGAAATCGAGCGCGTGATGCAGATCCTGTCGCGCCGCACGAAGAACAACCCGGTGCTGATCGGCGAGCCGGGCGTCGGCAAGACCGCCGTCGTCGAGGGCCTGGCCGCGCGGATCTCATCGAACCAGGTGCCCGAGCTCCTGAAGGGCAAGCAGATCTACACGCTCGACCTCGCCGCGCTCGTCGCGGGCTCGAAGTATCGCGGCGAGTTCGAGGAGCGCCTGAAGAAGGTGATGAAGGAGATCACCCAGCGCGGCGACATCATCCTGTTCATCGACGAGCTCCACAACCTCGTCGGCGCCGGTGCCGCGGAGGGTGCAATCGACGCTGCGTCGATCCTGAAGCCGGCGCTCGCCCGCGGCGAGCTCCAGACGATCGGCGCGACCACGCTCGACGAGTACCGCAAGTATCTGGAGCGCGACGCGGCGCTCGAGCGGCGCTTCCAGCAGATTCGCGTCGACGAGCCGTCGGTGGAGGACTCCGTGGAGATCCTGCGCGGCCTTCGTGACCGCTACGAGGCGCACCACCGCTGCACGATCTCCGACGAAGCACTCCAGGCCGCCGCGCTGCTCGCCGACCGCTACATCCAGGACCGTCACCTGCCCGACAAGGCGATCGACCTGATCGACGAGGCCGCCTCGCGCATGCGCATCAAGACGATGAGCGCGCCGCCGCGGCACCGGGAGCTCGAGGAGGAGATCGAGAAGGTCCGCTCCGAGAAGGAGGCGGCGATCGAGGCGCAGGAGTTCGAGAAGGCCGCCTCGCTCCGCGACAAGGAGCGCAAGCTGACGCAGAAGCGCCGCGACCTCGAGGAGAGCTGGCAGAACGAAGAGGGCGGCGGCGACAAGCCCGTCATCGGCGAGGACGAGATTGCCGACATCGTCTCGATGTGGACCGGGATCCCCGTCTTCAAGCTGACCGAGGCCGAGACGCAGAAGCTGATCCGGATGGAGGACGAGCTGCACAAGCGCGTGATCGGCCAGGAGGAGGCGATCGTCGCCGTCTCCAAGTCGATCCGACGCGCCCGCGCCGGGATCAAGGATCCGAAGCGGCCGACCGGCTCGTTCATCTTCCTCGGCCCGTCAGGAGTGGGGAAGACCGAGCTCGCCCGCACGCTCGCCGAGTTCCTGTTCGGCGACGAAGAGGCGATGATCCAGGTCGACATGTCGGAGTACATGGAGAAGCACTCCGTGTCCCGGCTCGTCGGATCGCCCCCGGGCTACATCGGCTACGACGAGGGCGGCCAGCTGACCGAAGCCGTCCGGCGCAAGCCCTACTCCGTCGTGCTGCTCGACGAGATCGAGAAGGCGCACCCCGACGTGTTCAACATCCTGCTCCAGATCCTCGAGGACGGGAAGCTGACCGACGCCCAGGGGCGCAAGGTCGACTTCCGGAACACGATCGTGATCATGACGTCGAACATCGGCGCCTCCACGATCTCCAAGAACCAGACCCTCGGCTTCTCGCTCGGCGACGACAGCGGCCTCTCCTACGAGGAGATGAAGGACCGGATCATGGGCGAGCTCAAGAAGGTCTTCCGGCCCGAGCTCCTCAACCGGATCGACGAGGTCATCGTCTTCCACAAGCTCACGCGCGACGAGATCATGACGATCCTCGATCTGCAGATGAACCGGCTCGAGAAGCAGATGGGCGAGCACCAGGCGGAGATCGAGCTGACCGACGACGCCAAGGAGCTGCTCGTCGAGAAGGGCTACGACCCGACGATGGGCGCCCGGCCGCTGCGCCGCGCGATCCAGCGCTACATCGAGGATCCGCTCGCGGACTTCGTCCTCGGCCGGACGATCGAGCCCGGCTCGACGATCCTCGTCAGCCGGAAGCCGGACTCAGACGACGAGGTCGACATCAACGTCATCCCGGGCGCCCCACCGGAGCCCGAGAAGGTCACCGTTCCCGCGGACGAGCCGAAGGGCGAGGCCGGGGACGAGTCGGACGAGTCTGCGGAAGACTAAGCGCGTCTGACGTGCGTCGGCCCGACGGCGTCGGGTGACGGGCAGCCGAGCAGCGCGAGCGTTTGCACCAGCTCGTCGCGGAGCAGCTCGAGGACGTGCTGAACGCCCTCGGAGCCGCCTGCAGCGAGCCCCCACACGACCGGCCGCCCGACGAGCACCGCCCGTGCGCCCAGCGCCAGCGCGATCGCCACGTCCGTCCCTCGCCTGATCCCGCCGTCCAGCAGCACCTCGGCTCGGCCGGCGACCGCCTCGACCACCTCGGGCAGCGCGTCGACCGAGGCCACGGCCCGGTCGAGCTGGCGCCCGCCATGGTTGGAGACGACGATCGCCGCGCAGCCGTGCTCGACTGCCAGGACGGCGTCCTCCGCGGTGAGGATGCCCTTGGCGATCACCGGCATACCGGCGTGCTCGTGGAGCCACTCGAGGTCGCGCCACGTCAGCCGCGGGTCGATCAGCTCGGCGGCGACTGCCGGCGTGAGCGCACCGAGATCGCCGAGGGCCGAGGTATAGGCCTCCATCCGGAGCCCGGGCTCGAGCGCGAAACCTGTCCGTCAGGTCGCGTTCCCGGCGCCCGAGGACCGGCAGGTCGACCGTGAAGACGATCGCGGAGAAGCCTGCCTCGCGTGCCTGGTCGATGAGCGTCTTCGTGACGGCTCGGTCCCGGTGCCAGTAGAGCTGGTACCAGCGCCGACCTTCGGGAGCGGCGGCGGCCACCTCCGCCGGGCCCGCGGTCGCGAGCGTCGAGAGGCACATGAGCGTTCCGGCCGCGGCGGCCGCACGCGCGATCCCCGGCTCCCCATCCGGGTGCGCCATCTTCAGGTACGCCATCGGCGCGACGAGCACGGGCATGGAGAGCTCCTCGCCGAGCACCGTCACCGCCGTCGTGACGGTGCTCACGTCGACGAGAACCCGCGGCCTCAGCCGCCAGCCGTCGAACGCTGCGACGTTTGCCCGCACGGTGTGCTCGTCGCCGGCGCCGCCGGCGAAGTAGCCGAAGGAGGCTTCGTCCAGGGTCTCCTCGGCGAGGCGCTCGTAATCCCAGACGTTGAGGGGAGTTGCGTCAGGCGCCATGCAGGGCGAGAGTATTGCCCGGCCTGGGCCCGCGACTACCAGTCAGGCTCGCCGTTCGTGCCCCAGGCGGCGCGGGTGACGTAGCGGCGATCGCTGCCGTCCGTCCGCATCGAGAGCACCTGCCCGCCGCGCTGGAACGCGATCCGCCTGCCGTCCGGCGACCACGCGGGATCGCCGGCGCTCATCGGTGTACCGCTCGGAAGCAATCTCACGCGCCGTCGAGCGACTTCGACAGTCGCGATCCGACCACGGGTCGAGTACGCGATCCGCCGTCCGTCCGGCGACCAGTCGGGAGAGAAGCTTGCAGGTCCGTTCGTCAGCCTGCGCGCGACGGTGGAGCCGACGGTGATGAACCAGATCTGGATGCTGCCGCCTCTCGAGCTCTGGAAAGCGATTCGCCTGCCGCCGGGGGACCAGTCGGGCTCCAGCTCGTTTGCCTGAGGCGTGCGCAGGAGCGGCCGTGGCGTCCCGCCGCCCGAGGGCACGACCCAGAGGTCGAAGCTGGTCGGAGACGAGCTTCGATAGACGATCCGGCGGCCGTCGGGCGACCACGTCGGATCGCCGTCGCCGGCGCGCCTCGTGAGCCGGCGACGAGCGCTCCCGTCCGCATTCATCACCCAGATTCCCTCCCGACCGAGCACGCCGCCGCCCGCGAACGCGATTCGCCGGCGAGCGGGCGACCAGGCGGCTTGCTCTCCACCACGGACGAGGAGCCGCCGACCCTGTCCCGACGGAAACACCGAGTACAACTCCGGCGGCCTCCGAGGACTGGAGAGATGAACGCTGCGGTAGACGATTCTGGGCGCTCCGGACCCCGCGACTGCCGCCGGCAACGAAAGCGCCGAAGCGACTGCGACTCCTCCGACGGCGATCAAGGTGACGAATCACGTGCCATTGTCATTGGGACGTGTGCACTGCGACTTGTTACGGATTCGGCACGAACACGTCCGTTCCCACGCCTAGAGTCGGAGCGTGGCCCAACCTGCCCTCAAGTACGCCTGCTCCGACTGCGGCCAGGCGACCGGTCGCTGGCTCGGTCGCTGCCCGGGCTGCGGCAGCTTCGGCACGCTCGTCGAGGAAGCGGCTTCGGCGCCGTCGCGGGGTAAGGGCGCGGCGCCGCGACCACTGCTCCGCCTTGTCGACGTCGAGGCCGAGGACGCGAAGCGAATCCCGACCGGCGTTGCCGAGCTCGACCGGGTGCTCGGCGGTGGGCTGGTCCCGGCTTCGCTCGTGCTCGTCGGCGGCGAGCCCGGTGTCGGGAAGTCCACGCTGCTCCTGATGGCGCTGGCGGCGATCTCGAAGGAGCGCCGCGCGCTGCTCGTCACCGGCGAGGAGTCCTCCGCCCAGGTGAAGCTTCGCGCCGCCCGGCTGGGCGGCGCAGAAGGCATCGAGATCCTGGCCGAGACCGACCTGGACTCGATCTGCGCGACGCTGGAGCAGGAACGGCCCGCCGTCTGCGTGATCGACTCCGTGCAGACGCTCTATTCGGCCGAGATCGGCTCTGCGCCGGGGTCGGTCGCCCAGGTGCGGGAGGCCTCAGCCCGGCTGCTCAGGGTGGCCAAGGAGGCGGGCGTGGCGCTCTTCCTCGTCGGCCATGTCACGAAGGACGGCGCCGTTGCCGGGCCCCGGGTGCTCGAGCACCTCGTTGACTGCGTCCTCCAGTTCGAGGGCGACCGCTACCACGCTCACCGGGTGCTCCGCGCGGCCAAGAATCGATTCGGCTCGACGAACGAGCTCGGCGTCTTCGAGATGACCGGGGCGGGTCTCGTCGGCGTGCCCGACCCGTCGGCGCTGTTCGGCGCCGCACGCGAAGAGGAGGTCGGCTCGGCCGTCGCCTGCACGCTCGAGGGGACACGGCCGCTGCTGCTCGAGGTCCAGGCACTCGTCGCGCCGACGGATCTCGCCATGCCGAGACGCGTCGGGACGGGAGTCGATCCGAAGCGGCTGGCGATGATCGTGGCCGTCCTCTCGCGCCACGGCGGGATCGCGCTCGGGCAGGCTGACGTGTTCGTCAACGTCGCCGGTGGCGTCAGAATCGACGAGCCGGGCGCGGATCTGGCGATCGGACTGGCGATCGCGTCGGCGGCGAAGGGAGCGGTGATCGCGGCGGGAACGGCGGCCTTCGGAGAGATCGGACTGACCGGCCGGCTGCGCCCTGCGGCGCAGGCCGAGCGCCGGCTCGAGGAATGCGCCAAGCTCGGGCTCGGCACGGCGATCGTCCCGGCAGCGACGAAGGGCCGGCGCGGCCTCGAGACGAAGGCGGTCGACACCGTCCGCCAGGCGATCGGCGCTGCGCTCGCAGGGCAAGCCGAACCTTGCCGCTAGCAGGGATTTTCCGTTCCGAGCACAGAAAATCCCTGGAAACGGTGGCTTTTTGGTGAACTTTTCGCTATACTGGGTGATGTTCGCCGGCGGTCTCGTCACCCGCCGGCGGTTTGTCGTGTAAACGTCTGGGATGGGGAGGTTGGGCTTGTATAAGGTCGGCGACAAGGTGGTGTATCCGCACCACGGGGCAGGCACTGTCGTGAAGAAGGAGTCACGCGAGGTGCTGGGTGACAAGCGTGAGTACCTCACGATTCAGATCCTTCACAACGACATGACCGTGAACGTGCCCGCCGACAACTGCGAGAAGGTCGGGCTGCGGAAAGTCATCAACGAGGAGACCGTCAAGGAAGTCGTCAAGGCGCTCACGGGCAACGGGACGACGATGCCGAAGAACTGGAACCGCCGTTTCAAGCACAACCGCGACAAGATGAAGACCGGCGACATCTTCGAGCTCGCCGAAGTCGTTCGAAACCTGTCGTTGCGCGACCGCGACAAGGGTCTGTCAACCGGCGAGAAGCAGATGTTCGTCAAGGCGAAGAAGATCCTCATCAGCGAGCTGATGTACGCGAAGGGCCTCGACGAGGAGGAGACCGCCGAGTGGCTGGACGACGTCCTCGTCTCCGACGCCGGCGCGAAGAAGAAGCGCGCGAAGGCCGGCGCCGCCGCATAGCGCAGGCTGCCGCCTGATGTCCGTCTGGGCCGTCATCGTCGCGGCAGGCCGCGGCGAGCGGCTCGGACTGGACCGGCCGAAGGCATTCGCCAACCTCAACGGCCGGCCGCTGCTGGCCGAGAGCCTCGAGCGGCTGGAGTGGTCGGAGTGGGTCGACTCGATCGTCGTTGCCGCACCGCCCGACTGGGAGGAGCCGGTCATCCTGCTGGCCGAGGAGCTCGGCTGCGGGAAGGTCGTCTCGGTCGTGCCCGGCGGTGAGAGCCGCGCCGCCTCGGTTCGGGCCGGACTGGCCGAGGTGCCGGAGGACGCCGCTGTCGTGCTCGTACACGACGCGGCGAGGCCCATGCTGCCCGAAGAGGTGGTCGAGCGGCTGATGACGGCGCTGAACGAAGGCTGGGACGGCGTCGTGCCCGGGATGCCGGTCGCCGACACCGTCAAGCGGGTCGAGGGCGATCAGGTCGTCGAGACCGTCGACCGCGAGAGCCTCGTCGGCGCCCAGACGCCGCAGGCGTTCGTCTGGCCGGCCTTGCGCGCCGCCGCCTCCGGCGAAAACGAGGCGACCGACTGCGCCGCGCTGGTCGAGGCGCGCGGCGGACGGATCAAGGTCGTTCCGGGCGACAGGCGGCTGCTGAAGGTCACGGAGCCCGCCGATCTGGAGCTCGCCGCCACGTGGCTCACCCCGGCTGCCGCCGATTGATCGTCGACTACCACATGCACTTGCGGGCGCCCGATGAGTCGCTCGACCATACGGTCGAGGCGGTCGAGCGCTTCGTGGACGCGGCGGCGGAGCGCGGGATCGACGAGATCGGGCTCTCCGAGCACGTCTACTACTTCGAGGAGACCCGGACGCTGTGGTCTACGCCCTACCACCTCGAGCGCTGTCGGTACCGGCTCGAGCCGTACGTGGCGGCGATCGTCGAGGCCAAACGGCGGGGACTGCCGGTCAAGCTCGGGCTCGAGGTCGATTACGAGCCGGAGAAGGAGGACGAGACCCGCGAGATCCTCGCGCCGTACCCGTGGGACTACCTGATCGGCTCCGTTCACTTCGTCGACGGACGGGGGATCGACGGCGAGCCGAGTCTGGTCGCGGAGACCGGGGTGGATGAAGCGTGGCGGCGGTACTACGAGACGCTCGGCCGGGCGGCAAGGAGCGGTCTCTTCGACACGCTCGCCCACCCCGACCTCGTGAAGATGCACGGCCACGAGATTCCCTGGGACTGGTCGGCCGTGGCGGAGCACCTCGACGGCGTTCGACTCGAGGTCTCGAGCGCGGGCCTTCACAAGCCTCACGGCAAGCTGTATCCGAACGCTGAGCTCCTTCGTCAGGCAAAAGCGCGCGGCGTCGAGATAACGCTCGCCTCCGACGCCCATGTCCCTCAGAACGTTGGCCGAGACCTCGACCGTGCGATCGAGCACGCGAGGGCGGCGGGCTACGAAACAGTGACCGTCTTCGAGGGTCGAACGGCCCGACAGGAGCCGCTCGGTTGATTAGGGCCGTCGTCTTCGACGTCGGCGAGACCCTGTTCGACGAAACCGGGATCTGGGAGCGTGCGGCCGACGCCGCGGGCGTGCCGCGCTTCACGCTCATGGGGATACTTGGTGGTCTGGCCGCGCGCGGCGAGCGCCACACGAAGGCGTGGGAGCTGCTCGGGGTCGACCGGCCGGCCTCGATGTTCGAGCCGACCGACCTGTACGCGGACGCCTTGCCATGCATCGCGCGGCTCCGCGCGCGCAACCTGGTCGTCGGCGCGGTCGGCAACACGCCGAGAGAGGTCGAGGACCTGCTCCGCGACCAGGTCGACCTGATCGGTTCCTCGGCGCGCTGGGGAGTCGAGAAGCCGGCCCCCGAGTTCTTCTCCCGGATCGTCGAGGAGACGCGGTGCCGATCCCGCTGAGATCGCGTACGTCGGCGACCGCGTCGACAACGATGTCGAGCCCGCTCTCGCCGCCGGGATGGTCGCCGTCCATGTGCGCCGCGGGCCGTGGGGATACCTCCACGACCCGCCGCCTGAAGCCCTGAGAATCCATTCTCTCGACGAGCTCGCCGGAGCACTAGGTGTCTGAACTGCGCATTGGCCTCGGGATCGACGCGCACGCCTTCGCGGACGGCATCCCGCTCGTGCTCGCCGGGATCCAGTTCGACGAGGACCGAGGTCTGGCGGGCCACTCGGACGGCGACGTCGTCACGCACGCGCTGATCGATGCGCTGCTGGGGGCTGCCGGTCTCGGGGACATCGGCTCGCTCTTTCCCGCGGAGGATGACTCACTGCGCGGGGTCTCCTCGCTGCTTCTGCTTCGAAACGCCTACGGGAAGCTGACGAACGCCGGCTTCGAGCTCGTCAACGCCGACTGCGTCCTGATCGGCGAGCAGCCGCGGATCGCCGACCGGCGGGACGACATGCGCGCTCGGCTCGCGGAGACCATGGGCGTCGACGTCGATCTCATCGCCGTGCGGGCGACGACCACCGATCGGCTCGGCTTCACGGGCCGAGGAGAAGGTCTCGCCGCTCAGGCAGTCGCGCTACTGCGGCAGTCGAGCTAGACCCGCGCTTACCTCGACCAGTCCATCTCGCTCCAGCGATGCAACTGCGTCAGCGTCGAGGCCGGTTGTCTGCCCGGCCGCTACGAGGCGTAGCGTTTCGGCGCGGCGTTGTCGGAACGAGCCTTCGAAGTGCGATTGCTTGCGTCGAGGCTCGAAGCGGCGGCCCGCGGAGGGACAGTCACGTGCCAGCGGACAGACACCGCAGCGCGGGATGCGCGCCAGGCAGACCATGGCGCCGAGGTCCATCAGCGCCGCAGCCGACTCCGGCCCGAACTCGCCGCCTGTGCGCTCCAGCACTCGCTTGACGTTCGTGTCGACGGGCAGCACCTGCTCGCCGAGCGCGAAGCGCCGAACGGCGTCGGCGGTGTAGCGCCCGACCCCGGGCAGCTCGGTGAGATCGCTCGGCCACCCGTCCTGCGGCGACGCGCTGCGCCGCCCGGTGCAGGTTGACGGCAGCGACGGTTGTAGCCGAGTCCCTGCCACGCTCGGATCACCTCGCCGCGCCGCGCCGCCGCCAGCGACTCGACCGAAGGCCAGCGCTCGATCCAGGCGAGGTAGCGTGGGATCACGCGCGGCACCTGCGTCTGCTGGAGCATGACCTCGGAGACGAGGACCCGGTACGGATCGCGCGTCCGGCGCCAGGGCAAGTCGCGCCCGTTCTCGCCGAACCATGCGAGGAGCGCGCCCTGCATGGCCGACGAGGCTACTAGGAGGCTTCGGCGTCGACCAGGCCGAGGAAGCGCGCGACCGCCGCAGTCCGCGTGCTGACGCCTAGCTTGGCGTAAACGTTCTCGAGGTGCTTGCGCACCGTGCTCGGTGCGAGCCAGAGCAGCTCGGCGATCTCGCCGTTCGTCTTGCCGCGCGCCACCCACGAAAGGACCTCCCGCTCGCGGGCAGTGAGACCGATCCCGTCCTGCTTCTCCTCCAGTAGAAGTGCACCCTCGCCCCGCCTCACCGTCAGCCGGCGCCCGTCGAGCTGACGGACGAAGGGCTGACCGCCGTCGGCCTCGAGCCAATCGGCGAGTGCAGCCGGTAGCCGGCCGCCGGTTGCCGGCGGGAAGAACTGATGCAAGAGCCGTTGCGCCGGAGGCGAGGCGAAGCTGACCTCAGTCCCGTCGCCGAGCAGAACCACGCCGCGTGTGTCGTGCTCGTCCGCGCGGTCGAGCTCGGCCAACGCAGCCCTCAGCTGCCGCCGGCTCCTCGCCGCATGCCAGAGGCGCGTGAGGTGCGGCTGCAACAGATCGAGAATGAGCCGGTCGCGCTCGGTGAAGTCGCGGCTCTCGCGTCCGCGGTCGAACAAGAACGTCTTCGTATGCCACAGCGGCGAGGGAATCGGAACGTTGAGCTCATGCTCAACCCCAAGGGGCCGGAACCAGACGTCGTAAAGCCGCGTCTGGCGTAGCTGCCGGTACGTGAGGAAGTCCGAGACCTTCAGCGCCGCAGTGTGCCCCTGTTGGTGGCGGAGACAAACCGGGTGCGCCTCGATAACGAAATCCCAGAACAGCGACGCCGAGGTCGTCGTCGCCGAAGTCGTCACCCTCGTCACCGACCCGCGCGACATTCAGCAGATCTCGCCTCCGCACCCGGTCGAGCTCGTTGTATGTGACCCAGTCGGCGTGCACGAGCTGTCCGAGCTCGACGAGAAGCTCTCCGGTGAAGGGCTCGATCGCCGCCGAGGCTCTCGGCCTCGGCGACGAACCGCAGCAGGCGCTCGGCGTCGCTCCTCGTCAGCGCAGGCACGGCTCTCAAAGATACGACGAATGGCGAATGGACTCCACCCCCCGACTGGGGGAGCCTGTGTCACTCGCTTGACAGTGCGTCTGTGGCGGCCGTGAACGACGCGCGCCACGGCGGGTCGTACGGTCGGGCGAAAGACAACCAAAGGAGAGTGACGCTCATGCGAAGATTCATCCTGGCCGTGCTCGCGGTCGCGGTGCTTGCGGCGCCTGCGACCGCTCATGCGGACACGGTCACGCAGTGGAACCAGAATGCGGCGAACGCGATCTACGTGACCGCGGCGCAACCGCCGAACGTGTCCGTCCTGCATATGGCGATGGTGCAGGGCGCCGTCTACGACGCCGTCAATGCGATCGACGGCGGCCATGAGGGCTACCTGCTCACGTCACGTGTTGCCACGCCGACGGACTCGAAGGACGCCGCAGCTGCGACCGCGGCGTACAAGGTGCTCGTCAGCATCGTCCCGGTTCAGGAACCCGCGCTGACAGCGCTCTACAACGCCTCGCTCGCGGGGATTTCGGACGGGGCGGCCAAGACGCGCGGAATCGCCGTTGGCAACGCCGCGGCGGCGGCGATGATCGCGGCGCGAACAGCCGATGGGCGCTTCGGCCTGTTCCGGTTCGTGAACGGGACGACGCCTGGAGCGTGGCGGCCGGTGCTGCCGGCGTTCGGCAGCGATCCAAATGCATGGGTCAAGGACGTGAAGCCGTTCCTGATCAAGGAGGCTTCGCAATTCCGTTCGTCTGGCCCGTACGAGCTGACGAGCCGCAAGTACGCGCGGGAGTTCGAGGAGGTCAAGAGGGTCGGTTCGGCCTCGGCCCCCATCACCGACCGTAGCTTGGATCAAACGGACGCCGCCCTCTACTGGGCGGAGAACCCTCCGCGGACCTGGAACCGGATCCTGAACTCGCTCTCCGCCTCGAGGGGCGTCTCGCTCGTCGAGAACGCGCGCCTGTTCGCAGAGGTGTACCTGGCCGTCGCCGACGCATTCATCGCCGTCTGGGACGAAAAGGCGCACTACTCGTTCTGGCGCCCGATCACGGCGATCCGCGAGGCGGACACCGACGGCAACCACCGTACGAAGAAGGATGAGAACTGGCTGCCGCTCGTGGCCAACCCGCCGTACCCGGACCATCCCTCCGGCCACCTCGGCTTGAGCGGCGCGGTCGGGAAGACCCTGCAGCAGTTCTTCCACACCGACCGGCTCGCGTGGACGGACACGAACGTCGCGGGGCGCACCCGCAGCTTCACGCGGGTCTCGGACGCGATCGAGGAGATCGTCGACGTCCGCGTCTGGTCGGGGATCCACTTCCGGAACGCCGACGAGGCGAGTGTCCAGATCTCGCGGCAGATCGCGAAGTACCGCGACAAGCACTTCTTCCAGGAAGATCACGACCACGACCACGACGACGACGACGACTGAGGTCTGACTCGCAGCGGCCGCCCGGTTCTCCGACCGGGCGGCCGCTAGATTCACTCGGGCGATGAAGAGGGTTCGCTTCGCGCCCAGCCCGACCGGCTCCTGCACGTCGGGAACGCGCTCAGCGCCGTGATCAACCGGCGCGAGGGCGATTGGATGCTGCTTCGCATCGACGACACGGATCCGGCGCGGAACGTTCCAGGCGGAGAGGAAGCGATTCTCAGCGACCTCGAGTGGCTCGGGCTCGTCTGGGACGAAGGGCCCGAGCGTCAGAGTGATCGCCAGGGGCGCTACCGGGAGGCGGCCGAGCAGCTCGGCGGGGATCGCTTCGGGCGGACGACGCTGCTGCGCGAGGACGGAACGGCCACGTACCACCTCGCGAGCGTCGTCGACGACATCGACTTCGGGATCACACACGTCTACCGCGGGAACGACCATCGGCCGAACGAGCAGCTTCACCGGCAGCTCCACGAGGCGCTGGGGACGACTCCGCCGGAGTACGTCCACCACGGCTTGATCCTCGGCGAGGACGGCAAGAAGCTCTCGAAGCGGGAGGCCGGAGCGACGGTCGCCTCCCTTCGCGAGCTCGGCATCCCGGCCGAGGCCGTCCGCCGCTATCTCGAGGAGCTCGGAATCCCGAGACACGACATCCACTACGACCTCTCGCGGATCCGGCGGCTCTCGATCGAGGCGATCGAGGCGATGAGCGACGCGGAGCTCGCCGGCCGTGCCGGAATTCCGCCCGCAGCTGTAGCTGTCGCTCGCGGTGCCCGCGACCTCGAGGAGGCGCGGGACTATGCGACCCAGGTGCTCGAGTCGCCGCCGACACGGCCGAGCGACGCGCCCGAAACCCTGCTTCGCTTCAAGGAGCTCGCCGACGGAGATCCACGCGCGGTCCTTCGCGAGCTCAAGGCGGTCGGCGGCGACCTGCGCGCGCTGCGGCTGGCGCTGACGGGACGCGACCGAGGGCCGGAGCTAGCGGCGATACTGGCCGCGTTGCCGAAGGAGGAAGCGCTCCGCCGTGTCGACCAGGCTCTACAACACACTCAGCCGTAAGCCCGAAGAGCTCCCGGACGCTCCGGGGCCCGTGCGGATGTACATCTGCGGCCCGACGGTCAACGCTCGGGCGCACATCGGGAATGCGCGCCCGTTCGTGCTCGGGATGTGGCTGCGCTCATGGCTCCAGCTGCGTGGGTACCAGGCGATCTTCGTTCACAACATCACCGACATCAACGACAAGATCTATGACGCCGCCCCGGGGGCGAGCGCCGAGCTCGCCGAGCAAAGTGACGACCTGGTACCTCGAGGACACGGCCGCTTTCGGGCTCGGAATGCCCGACCATCTGCCGAGGGCGAGCGAGGTCGTCCCCGAGATCGTCAAGTTCATCGAAGCCTTGATCGAACGTGACTACGCATACGCGGTCGAGGGCGATGTCTACTTCCGCGTTGCCCGTTTCCCCGAGTACGGGCGTCTTTCCGGCCAGCGTCCCGACCAGGTCGAGGACCAGGAGCCGAACCCGCTGAAAGAGGATCCGCGGGACTTCGCGCTCTGGAAGGCCAACAAGCCGGGGGAGGACACGTGGTGGGAATCGCCGTGGGGCCGAGGACGACCCGGCTGGCACATCGAGTGCTCCGTGATGGCCGAGGAGCTGCTCGGCCCTGTGTTCGAGATTCACGGCGGCGGCCTCGACCTCGTGTTTCCTCACCACGAGAACGAGCTCGCACAGTCGCGTGCGCTCGGCCACGAGTTCGCGCGGATCTGGATGCACAACGGCATGCTCCGCTTCACCGACGAGAAGATGTCGAAGTCGCTCGGCAACGTCGTGACGATTCGCGAGGCGCTCGACGATTGGGGCCGTGAGACGCTGCTCGTGTACTTCCTGACGGCCCACTGGCGGAAGCCGATCGACTATTCCGACGAGACGCTGCAGGCGGCTGCTGCGCGGGCCGACCGCTTCCGGGAGGTGTTCCGCAACCCGTCCGAGCCCGCGCCGCCCGATGCGTGGGACCGCTTCGCCGCCGCGCTCGACGACGACTTCAACACGCCCGAAGCGCTCGCGCTGATGCACGAGTGGCGCGACCACGACCTCTTGCGGCGGGCGCTGGGAGTCTTTGGGCTCGAATCGCTCGCCGAGACCGAAGCCGCGCCGGCGGTGGTGATCGAGCTCGCGGAGCGGCGTCGGGAGGCGCGGGCCAACCGCGACTTCGAGGAAGCCGACCGGTTGCGCGGCGAGATCGCGGAGGCCGGCTGGGAGGTTCGCGACGAGGGCGACGGCTTCCAGCTCGTGCCGAGATGACCGAGCATGTGTATGGGCGCAACGCGGTCCGCGAGGCCGTTCGCGGGCCGCGTGAGGTACGAGAGGTCTGGACGACAGAGCGAGCGCTTGCGGGCGAGGAGTGGCTCCGCGAGGAGCCTGGCCTTCGCGTCCACGTGAAGCCGGAGCGGGCACTCACAGAAGAGGCCGGGACGCGCGACCACCAGGGCGTCGTCGCCCGGGTTGGCCCCTACCGGTACGCGGACGCCTACGAGCTCGCCGCCGCTCGACCGGCCGCTGCTCGTCTGCCTCGACCAGGTGACCGATCCACACAACCTCGGCGCCGTGATTCGCAGCGCCGAGGGCGCGGGCGCTACGGGTGTCGTCGTTCCGTCGCACGGAGCCGCCCGGGTCACGCCCGCCGTCTCGCGTGCGTCAGCGGGCGCTGTCGAGCATCTTCCCGTCGCAGTCGTCCAGAACCTCGCGCGGTACCTCAACGACGTCAAGGGCCCGGACCTCTGGGTGTGGGGAGCTGCGTCGGACGGCGGCACCTCGCTCTGGGAAGCGGATCTCGACGGCGGTGCGGCCTTCGTGCTCGGCGCAGAGGGCCGAGGCCTCCGTCCGCTCGTGCGCCGGGCGTGCGACGGGCTCGTCTCGATTCCGCTGGCCGGGAACGTCGATTCGCTCAACGTCAGCGTCGCCGCGGCGGTGCTGCTGTACGAGGCGAGGAGGAGGCGGCGCAATGCCTGATCCGACCCTGTACCTCTTCGACGGTTACAACGTGCTGCATGCCGCCGGGATCAAGGAACGGCGGGAGCTGATCGACGCCCTTGCCAGCTTCGTCGCCATGCGCGGAGCGCGAGGCGTGGTCGTCTTCGACGGCGCCGGCACTGACGAGCGTTACGGAACGCTCGAGGTGCGCCATGCGTCCCACGCCGACGCGATGCTCGAGCGCCTCGCTGCGGAGCATCGCGAGACCGAGCGCGTCTGCCTCGTCTCTTCGGACGCGGCGGTCCGCGGGACGTCCGGCCAGAAGGTGGCGAAGATGAGCTCGCGGGAGTTCGCCTCGGCCCTGACAGCCGTCGAGCATCGCGAGGACCAGCCGAGCAGGATCGGCGACCGAGTGGACGAAGAGACCAGAGCACGGCTCGAACGGCTGCGCCGTGGTCCGATCGAATAAGGACCAGCGCAAGATTCAGCTGATTCGTACGGGTCCAGTGCAAGACGCTTGTAATGTCTGCTCAACCTTGCTACCTTCCCGATCAGGTTGAGGCTGAGACTCGTCCGGTCGAGCACCGGGCCGCACCGCCAAAGACGCCATGGCCGCGAGACCCGCCACGCGATTGACCCCGGCCCAGCGGGCCGAGCGAGAGCTCGAGGATCTCCAGCTCGTTCTGCGGGCCCGAAATGGGGACTCGCGGTCGATGGATGTCCTGATGCGCCGCTACACCGGCTTCGTGCGGCTGAAGGCGAGCTCGTACTTCCTCGCCGGCGGCGACTCGGAGGATCTGATCCAGGAGGGCCTGATCGGCCTCTACAAGGCGGTTCGGGACTTCCGGTCCGACAAGGAGACGTCGTTCCGGAGCTTCGCGGAGCTCTGTATCACCCGCCAGATCATCACGGCGATCAAGACCGCCACGCGCTTCAAGCACAGCCCGCTGAACACGTACGTCTCGTTCAGCCAGACGCCGGCGGGCCAGGAGTCGGAGGGCGACTGCACGCTCGGCGACGCGTTGCCGGGGCCGTCGGTCGACGAACCGTCGATCATGGTCATCTCGACCGAGGAGCTGCAGAGCCTCGTCTTCTGCCTCGGGACGGGGCTGTCGAAGCTCGAGGCGGACGCGCTTCGCCTGTACCTCGAGGGCTCGTCCTACGAGGAGATGGCGCAGGAGCTCGGCGTCGACACGAAGACGATCGACAACGCGCTCCAGCGGGTCAAGCGCAAGATCCTCCAGCACCAGGCCGGCCGCCAGGTGCTGCAGTAAGCGCTAAGCGATCGCGGCGGCCGCGGTGACCGGGTCTGCGTCGAGCAGCTCGACCTGAGCCTTGTCTGCGAGTGATCTCGATGCTCCCGCACCAGCGATCGCCACTCGCGTGTAGCGCGCAAGTCGCGCAAGGGTGTCGACGAGCGGGGCAAGTCTCCTTCGCGCGGTGGCCGAGACGATCACGAGCGCCGGCTCGAGTTGCCGCGCAGTGTCCTCAAGGGTGTCCGCCGGTGTGTCAGGTCCGAGGAACGTGATTCGCCATCCACGGCGCCGGAGAGCGAGGCCGAACGCGATCAGACCGAGATCGTGCAGCTCGCCGGGCGCGCATGCGAGAAGGGCGCGCGGTCCCTCGCCGCTGTCCCAGCCGCGGGCGAGACCGAGCAGGCGTCCGCGGAGAACGTTGGACGCGAAGTGCTCCTGTGCCACGCTGGCTTCCCCGTCGGCCCAGCGCTCTCCCAGCTCGGCGAGGTAAGGCATCACGACGTCTCGCAGGACGGTCTCGATCGTGAAGCCTCCGAGGAGGCGATCGAGCGCCCCCTGACTGTCTGTCTCGGCGAAGGAGTCGAGCGCCGACCGAAGCGACCGGACCGCATCTTCTAGCTCGGCGGAGCCGTTCTGGGCGGCGCCCTGAGCCGTCGCGGCCTCGTCCGCAGCGCGACGTGCCGCCTCGGCGGCAGCCAGGCCTGTCCGAAGATGGGCGCGCATGAGCTCCACGCGCCGTTCGTCAGCATCCGAGTAGAGACGAAAGCCGCCGGATGAGCGCGCGGGCCGAAGGAGGCCGTAGCGCCGTTCCCAAGCGCGGAGCAGCTCGGGCGTGACACCCGTGCGGCGGCTCAGTTCGCCAATTCGAAGGTAACCGGGTGTCTCCATGGCCTCATTGTACGGAATCTGTACAGAATCTTGACACCAATCGGGCAACTCTGTACATTCCTTGAACAGAACCAGTACAGAGGAAGGGAGGAGCACGTGAAGGCACTTGACTTGGTTACGGCAGTGCTCGTCATCGTCGGGGGTCTCAACTGGGGTCTCGTCGCGATCGCCGAGTTCGACCTCGTTGCCGCAGTGGTCGGCGAGGAGTTCGGCACGACGAACGTACTCAGCCGGATCGTCTACGGGCTCGTCGGGCTGTCCGCGGTCTACCAAGCGACCAGGCTGCCGGCACTCGCTGCACGCGAACGCTCGAACCCGAGGGCGGTGGCAGCGTGATTTCGCACCGCCTCACTGCAGTCGCCCTCGTCATCGCGTCGATCTCTGTAGCAGCCGCCGGCGGCGGAAGCGCCTCGGCCGAGCGGCAGGCGGCGACCGACAAGAACATCGTCCAGGTCGCGTCGGAGGCAGGTCAGTTCAAGACACTTGTCCGGCTGGCGAAGCGGGCGGGCCTCGCCGGAGCTCTGACTGGGCCGGCGAAGCTGACGGTGTTCGCCCCGACCGACAAGGCGTTCGCGAAGGTCCCGAAGGCCACGCTGGCGAAGCTGCAGCGGAACCGCGCCCAACTCCGGGCGGTCCTGCTCTACCACGTGGTCAAGGGGAACGTGAAAGCGGCGCAGGTCGTGAAGCTCCGTCGCGCGAAGACCCTGAACGGCGCCAGCGTCCGGATCGGCGTCAAGGGGAGCCGCGTCTACCTGAACCGGAAGGTTCGAGTCACGGCGACCGATGTGGAGGCCTCCAACGGCACGATCCACGTCATCGATGCGGTCCTGATCCCGCCGATCAACTAGCCGGTCTTGCTGTAGCGGGAGCGTCCCGGATCCTCAGCGGCCGGGGCGCTCCCGCGTGGTCCGCCTACGATGTGTGGAGCGCCGGAGTAGCTCAGTTGGTCAGAGCACCGGTTTTGTAAACCGGGCGTCGCGGGTTCGAATCCGACCTCCGGCTCTTAGGCTCGAAGCGCCCTGTTGAGGTCGGCCCAGAGCTCGTCGACATCCTCGAGACCGACGCTGAGCCGTACGAGGTTCTCCGGGACTCGATCTCCCTCCCAGCGGGCGCGCGTCTCGAGCACCGAGTCGACGCCGCCGAGGCTCGTTGCGTTCTTGATCAGCTTCGTCGAGGTCTCGACGCGCCGCGCCGCTTCCGCTCCGCCGGCGACGTCGAACGACATCAGCCCGCCGAAGCCGGGATAGCGGACCCGCTCGACTGCGGGATGCGCCTCCAGGCGCCGGGCTATCTCCTGCGCGTTTGCCGTGATGCCCTCCAAGCGCACGCGCAGCGTCTTGAGGCTACGAAGCAGGAGCCAGGCGGGGTCCGGCGCGGCAACGATCCCGCTCCGCGTCCGGAACTCGAGCAGGCGGTCGTAGTCCTCCTGCGACTTGCAGACGACGGCGCCGAGCAGCACGTCGTGGTGGCCGCCCAGGAACTTGGTGGCGCTGTGCAGGACGAAGTCCGCGCCGCGCTCGAGCGGGCGGAGGTAGACGGGCGTCGCCGCGGTCGAGTCGACGACCAGCGGCGCGGGATAGCGCTGCTGCCGACTCGAAGTCCGGCATCGTCAGCAGCGGGTTGGAGGGCGCCTCGACCCAGACGAGGTCCGCGCCCTCCGGCGGCGGCCCGGTCTGGTCGAACTCGACGACCCGCAGGCCCCAGCGCTCGAACATGCGCATCAGCACGGGAGTTCCGAAGTACGCGTCCTGCGTCAAGGCGACGGTCTTGCCCGGCTCGAGCAGCGGCAAGCAGCAGCGCGGTGATCGCGCCCGAACCGGAGGGAAAGAGCAGCGCCTGCCCGCCTTCGAGCTCGCCGAGCGCCCGCTCGGCCTCGACGCCGGCCGGGTGTGCGTAGCGCTGGTAGTAGAACTCGCCCGGCTCTCCGTCCTCGTAGGGCCAGATGGTCGAGCGGTCGAGCATCACCCGTGACTGCTAGTTAGGCTCCGGCAGGTGGCGACGACGGACGATCGCACCGATTCGACCAAGGACAAGCTCGACGAGCTGAACCGCCTGCGCGAGGAGGCGCTCCACCCGGCGAGCGAGCAGGCGGTCGAGCGACAGCGGGCGCAGGGGAAGCTCCTCGCGCACGAACGGCTCGAGAAGCTGCTCGACCCCGGCTCCTTCGTCGAGCTCGACCGCTTCGTCCGCCACCGGAACCCCTACTTCGGGATGATGGAGCGGCGGCCGTACGGCGACGCCGTCGTGACCGGCTACGGCACGATCTTCGGCCGCAAGGTCTTCGTCTTCTCGCAGGACTTCACGATCTTCGGCGGCAGCCTCTCGGAGCCGTTCGCAGAGAAGATCTGCAAGGTCATGGACCTGGCGGCCAAGTTCGGCTGTCCGGTGATCGGGATCAACGACTCGGGCGGCGCGCGGATCCAAGAGGGCGTCGTGTCGCTGGCGGGCTACGCGGAGATCTTCTGGCGGAACGTCCAGTCCTCGGGCGTGATCCCCCAGATCAGCCTCGTGATGGGCCCCACGGCCGGCGGCGCGGTCTACTCGCCCGTCATGACCGACTTCGTCCTGATGGTCGAGGACACCTCGTACATGTTCATCACCGGCCCCGACGTGGTGAAGACGGTGACCGGGGAGGAGGTCACCTTCGAGGAGCTGGGCGGCGCGGCGACGCACGCCTCCAAGTCCGGGATCGCGCACTTCATCGCCCCGGACGAAGAGACCTGCCTCGAGGACGCGCGCTACCTCCTCTCGTTTCTGCCGCAGAACAACCTCGATCCACCGCCGTACTTTCCGCCGACCGATCCCGTCGACCGGGAGGATCCCGAGCTCGACACGCTTATCCCCGACGAGCCGACGAAGCCCTACGACATCAAGGACGTCATCCGCCGGGTCGTGGACGACGGCGACTTCCTGGAGGTGCACGAGCGTTACGCCCAGAACATCGTCTGCGGCTTGGCGCGCCTCGGCGGTCGGCCGGTCGGCGTCGTCGGCAACCAGCCACACACGCTGGCCGGGGTCCTCGACATCGACTCGTCGGTGAAGGGCGCCCGCTTCGTCCGCACGTGCGACGCATTCAACATCCCGCTCGTCACCTTCGTCGACGTGCCGGGCTTCCTGCCCGGGACGGCGCAGGAGTGGGGCGGAATCATCCGCCATGGCGCGAAGCTGCTCTACGCCTACTCCGAGGCGACGGTCCCCAAGCTCGCGGTGATCACGCGCAAGGCCTACGGCGGGGCCTACGACGTCATGAGCTCGAAGCACATCCGCGCCGACTTCAACTTCGCCTGGCCGACAGCCGAGGTCGCGGTCATGGGCCCCGAGAGCGCGGTCAACATCGTCTTCCGGAAAGAGCTCGAGGAAGCGGACGATCCCGACGCCAGGCGAGAGGAGCTGATCGCCGAGTACCGCGAGCAGTTCGCGAACCCGTACGTCGCGGCCGAGCGAGGCTACGTCGACGACGTGATCGAGCCACGGCGGACGAGGCCCGTGCTCATCGACGCGCTCGAGACGGCGCGGACCAAGCGCGAGCCGCGGCCCCGCCGAAAGCACGGCAACATCCCGCTCTAGCGTGAGCTGGGAGGTGGATCCCGAGCCGACCGACGCCGAGGAGCGCGCCGCGCTGGTCGCCGCCGTCGACCGGGCGCTCGCCTCGGACGAGGAGAGCGCTTGGTGGCGCTCCGGCCTCGAGGATCTCGCGGAAGGTTCGCCGGCGGAGCCGGTCGAGCCCTGAGCTCCCCCGGGCAGCAGAATATGCGGGTCGTGGCGCCGTTCTCCAAGGTGCTCGTCGCCAACCGCGGCGAGATCGCCGTCCGCATCTTTCGGACCCTGCGCGAGCTCGAGATCTCCCCGGTCGCTGTCTACTCCGAAGCCGACCGAGGCTCGCTCCACGTCGAGCTCGCAGACGAGGCCTACCTGCTGGGACCAGGACCTGCGGCCGAGAGCTACCTCGCCCAGGAGCGCGTGATCGACGCCGCGCGCCGCTCCGGCGCGGACGCCATCCATCCGGGGTACGGCTTCCTCGCCGAGAACGCCGACTTTGCGCGCGCCGTCGAGGCGGCCGGCCTGGTCTGGATCGGACCGCCGCCCGAGGCGATCGAGATCATGGGCTCGAAGGTCGCAGCCCGGCAGCGCATGCAGGCCGCCGGCGTCCCGATCATCCCCGGCACGACCGAGCCGGTGTCGACCGCGGACGAGATCCGGTCGCTCGGCGACGAGATCGGCTGGCCGATCGCGATCAAGGCCTCAGCCGGCGGGGGCGGCAAGGGCCTCAAGGTCGTCGACTCGGCCGACGAGGTCGAGCGAGCGTTCGAGTCAGCCCAGCGGGAAGGCGAGGCCTACTTCTCCGACCCGGCGGTGTACGTCGAGCGCTACTTGGAAGACCCGCGCCATGTCGAGGTGCAGGTGCTCGCGGACGCCCACGGCAACGTCATCCACCTCGGCGAGCGGGACTGCACGATCCAGCGGCGGCACCAGAAGCTGGTCGAGGAGACGCCCTCGCCCGCGGTCACGGATGAGCTTCGCGAGCGGATCGGCCAGATCGCTGTCGACGCGGCGAAGGCGGTCGGCTATCGCTCGGCCGGCACGATCGAGGGGCTGCTCTCGGCGGACGGCGAGTACTTCTTCCTGGAGATGAACACCCGGATCCAGGTCGAGCACACCGTCACCGAGCTCGTGACCGGCCTCGACCTCGTCCGCGAGCAGGTGCTGATCGCGGCGGGAGAGCCGCTATGGCTGCGCCAGGAGGACGTTCGCTTCAGCGGGCACGCGATCGAGTGCCGCATCAACGCCGAGGATCCGTCCAACGGCTTTCTGCCCACACCCGGGAGGATCACGGGCTACCGGGAGCCGGGTGGGCCCGGGGTGCGGGTCGACTCCGGCGTCGACGCAGGGCGAGAGGTCGTCGCGCTCTACGACCCGCTGATCGCGAAGCTGTGCGTGCACGGCGTCGACCGCGAGCACGCGCGGCGCAGGATGCTGCGCGCGCTCGGCGAGTATCGGATTGATGGAGTGACCACGCTGCTCGGCTTCCATCGAGCGCTTCTCGGGCATCCCTGCTTCGTCCAGGACGGCGCGTGCCACGGGGTGGTGGAGTCCGAGGAGCTGGCGGAACAGTCGAAGCAGTTGTCTCATGAGACAACAAGCCTACCAATCTCGTCGGACGCCGCCGGATCACTTCGAGCCCGTCGGGTCCAGGCCGAGCTGGACGGACGCCGCTACGACCTCAGTCTGCTGCTTCCGGAACCGCCGCACGCGGAGCTCGCGCGACGCCGGCAGCAGCGCTCCCGGACCGGCGGGTCGCACTCCGCCGCCAAGGATGCGGTCGTCAGCCCGATGCAGGGCACGGTGCTCGCGGTCGAGGTCGCCGAGGGTGACGAGGTCGAGGCCGGCCAGGTGCTCTGCATCGTCGAGGCGATGAAAATGGAAAACGAGATCGCCGCCCATCGGGCCGGACGGGTCTCGGGGCTCTCGGTCGCCGCGGGCCAGTCCGTCAAGACCGGACAGGTCATCTGCGTCGTGCAGAGCTAGTGCCGGGACAAGAACCTTTCTGCTCGGACATCTCGCGCGAGAACGACGAGCCGCTCGGCGCCACCGCGAGCCGGATCGACCACTGGCTGCTGATCGAGTACCGCGGCCTGTGGAGCTCGAACGCGTTCGACGGCAGCGGGCTCTCTGACCAGGTCAAGGCGAGACTGAGAGACCTGAAAGCGCAGCGTCCTCGCACCCGCCTGTTGCTCATTCGCCGTCCTGACCGCCGGCATCACCCGTCCCTGGCCGTCTACGCGGCGTCCTCGCGCGAGGGCGAAGAACGGCTCGGGAGCCTCGAGATCGACGAGCACGACGACCTGCGCGAGCTCGATCCCTGGGAGGCGGCGACCCCGTCCGACGAGCCGTTGTTCCTCGCCTGCACGCACGGCAAGCACGATCCCTGCTGCGCGCGTCGCGGACGGCCGCTCTATGAGGCGCTGAGCGAGCAGCTCGAATCGAGCTCCGTCTGGCAGTGCACTCATATCGGCGGCGACCGTTTTGCCGGCAACCTGCTCTGCCTTCCCCACGGCGTCTACTTCGGGCGGGTCGAGCGAGAAGACGTGCCGTCGGTCGTGGACGACTATCTCGACGGGCGCATCTCGCTGGGCCACTATCGAGGCCGCTCCTGCTGGCCGTTCCCGGTGCAGGCCGCCGAACAGCGCGTCCGTACTGACGCAAGCCTGACGGGCCTCGACGACGTGTCGCTGGCGTCGGTCGAGCGAACGGAGGATCGCTGGGTGGTCGCCTTCGAAACGCCCGCCGGCCGGCGCGAGCTCGAGGTCCTGGCCGAGCTCGGAGAGCTGACGAAGCTCACGTGCAAGTCGGAGACCGCCAAGCGGCCTCTTCGCTACATCGCTAGGTCTCGCTGATCTGGAGGAAGCCCTCGCGCACGAGCCTCCGGACGAGGACGAGACGGCCGTCGTCGTCGAGGGAGCCCGGAAGCTCGGAAGCGGTGAACGGCTCGTCGGAGCCCACCGCTGCGGCCACTTCCTCGCGCGCGTGCTCCGGGAAACGTGAGCTCGCGACCTTCGAAGACGAGTGAGACCGTGCCGTCCCGGTCGACGAGGTCTGCAATCACCGTCGGGCGCCGCTCGAGCACGGTGTCCAGCTCCAGCTCGTCAAGGGCCCGCAACTGTTGCATCTGCCCCTCGCGAATCGGACGGCGGGTCCGGACGAGCTTCGCGCGCGCGCGCCGCTCGCACGTCGTCCCGGCCGAGCCGGCTGCGAAGTGCCTCGACGAGGTCGTCCGCTCCGTCGCCCGACTGCCACGACCGTCTGAACCGGACATCGTCGCCGACCTCCTCGAGGGCAGCCTTGAACGCGTCCAACCACGTGACGACGTTGATGCCGATCGTCAGGTGCAGGGAGTCGGTCTCCGAGGTGACCGCCTCGTGGAGCCAGCCCCGGGGGAGATAGAGCATGTCGCCCGGCTTCAGCAGCCGGTCCTCGACGACCTCCGCGGGCTCGCCCAGCTCGGCCGAGTAACGCTGGTTTCGCAGCGGCAGCTCGAGCGCCGGCTCGTACACGCGCCAACGCTTCTCGCCCGCGACCTGGAGGACGAAGACGTCGTGCGTATCGTGGTGGATCGGTAGACCCTGTGCCGCTCGCGGCGTGTAGTAGGCGTTCGCCTGCGCCGGATGGCCGAGAGTCGCCTCCAGAGAGCGGCAGAGCGCGCCAATTGACGGTCGCGTCAGATGGAGCCCTTGGAGGACGATGGTGGCGCCGCGCTCCCACTCGGCCAGCACGCGCTCGACCTGCGCCGTTCCGCTGAACGCCGTCGGCCGCCACGGGACGTCAGTCGTGTAGTCCCGCGCGCGGAGCTGCTCGCCGGCCTTGACGAGCCGGAAGCCCGGATAGCGCAGGCCGCCGGAGCAGACGATCTGCTCGACCTCGGCGCGGGAGAGAAGGTCGTCGTACCAGCCCTCCTCGTCCCGAGAGATCGCGAGCGGCCTGCGCTCCCAGTAGTCCTCGAGGAACTCGGCCGCGCCGAGCGGCTCGACGCAGCGCTCGAGCCCGCTAGGCGTCTGTCTCGTCGGAGTCGCTGTCAGTGTCGTCCGTGTCGGCGTCGGTGTCTCCGTGTCGGCGTCGGTGTCGTCCATGTCCGCGTCGGCGGTCTCCTCGCGGATCTCCTGAACGACGTCGGTGCGGATCTCTTCGTCGGTGAGACTCGTGCGTTCGCTCATGACGGCTCCTTCCGTGGGAGTAGGTGCCGAGTCTATGCCCTCTTCGGCTAGGGCCGAACCGCATGATTGGTGACCCATAGAAATCCAGCATTGGGATGCAAGCGGACGAAGCGGCCGAAGAGGATTCTGACGATTGAGCCCTTCTGCAGGCTCCTCGAGCCCGACATCGTTCCTCGCCAGCTCGTTCCTGCCCGCAGGACGCTTGGGAGGCGGAGGCGCGATCCGGTCAGGCTCGTGAAAGGGCGGCGCCGTCCTGAAGTCCGCGGTCAGCTCGCGGAGCTCCTTGCTCGTCACGGTCTCGAGCAGGACGAGCCCGAACATCGACCCGCCGGGATAGTGTGGCCGTCCAATCAGGTAGTCAACCGATCCACGGTTTGCGACTGACGCGGTGACGAGCCAGCCGTCCCGACGGACGACGAACCGGTAAACGCGAAAAACCAGGCCCAGCTCGGCCGACTCCTCGACCCAGTTCAGCTCGAGCGTGCGCGGCTCGGCGGGCGAGGCAACGGGGCTCGCCACCGGAGCCGCAGCCGGCGAGCAGGGCGGCGACAAGCAGGCACGCTGCCCTCACAGCCGAACCGCGTGATCGGTGACCCAGAGCACCGTTCCAGTCTCCGTGAAGTCGCGCACGCCGACGCGCGAGTAGGGGCCGAACAGCACGCGCACGACGGATCCCTGGCGCAGAACCTCGCTCCCCGCGATCGTTCCGGTCCACGACGCACCCGGACCGAGCACGGGTGGCGGCTCCGGGACGACCCGGTCGGGGGTCAGCGACGGCGGTGCGCGCGCGAGGTCGTCCGTCAGGTCGCTCAGCTCGGCGGCGCTGTCCGTGTCGAGCAGGACGAGCCCGACGCTGCCTCGACCCAGCCGGTAGGCGCTGTCCGAGCCGTTCGTGACGCCAACCTCGGCGCGCCAGCCGTCTTCGCCGACCGTGAGTCGTTCGACGCGGTAGGTGAAGCCCGTCACCGTGTCGCGCTCGACCCAGCCGAGCTCGATGGTTCGCGGCTCGGCGGGCGGGGCGAGCTCTGGGCGCTCGATCCCGGAGCAGCCGACGAGCGCAACCGCGGCGAGACAACCGGAGGCGCTGCATGGATAGACTCGCCAGCCGGTCATGGACCTCTACGAGTACCAGGGCAAGGAGCTGTTTCGCCGCTTCGGGATCCCCGTCTCCGAGGGTCGGCTCGCAAGCTCCCCGGAGGAGGCACGCACGGCGGCCCAGGAGCTCGGCGGCCAGGTCGTCGTCAAGGCGCAGGTGCTGACCGGCGGCCGCGGCAAGGCCGGCGGCATCAAGCTCGCGGACGGGCCGGACGAGGCCGAGGAGCAGGCGCGGGCGATTCTCGGGCTGGACATCAACGGCCACGTCGTCCGCAAGCTCTGGATCGAGTCCGCCTCCGACATCGCCCGGGAGTACTACCTCTCGCTGACCTTCGACCGCGGTGAGAAGAAGGCGCTCTTCATGTTCACGAAGGAGGGCGGCATCGACATCGAGGAGGTCGCCGCCGAGCGCCCGGAGGCCCTCGCGCGCCTCCACGTCGATCCACTCGAGGGCTTCCAGCCCTATCAGGCGCGCCGCTTGATCTACGGCGCCGGGATCGAGGACGAGAGTGAGCAGAAGCAAATCGCGAAGATCGCCGAGCAGCTCTACGCCGCGTTCGTCGGCACCGACGCGATGCTGACCGAGATCAACCCGCTGATCGTGACGCCGGACGGGCAGGTGAAGGCGCTCGACTCGAAGTTCACGGTCGACGACAACGCGCTCTACAAGCATCCCGACATCGCCGAGATGCGCGACCTCGACGCCTACCCACCCGAGGAGCGTGCGGCTCGCGAGAAGGGCGTCACCTACGTGAAGCTGGACGGGGAGGTCGGCGTGCTCGGCAACGGGGCCGGGCTCGTCAT
Organism: uncultured Actinomycetes bacterium; assembly: GCA_963764595.1. Lineage (GTDB taxonomy): Bacteria > Actinomycetota > Thermoleophilia > Gaiellales > Gaiellaceae > JACDAN01. The sequence continues at coordinate 130,790 of CAVXTG010000006.1, forward strand.
GTCCACCCTCGACGTGGTCGCGCTGGCCGGCGGCCGGCCCGCCAACTTCTGCGATCTCGGCGGCGGCGGTGACGCGCAAGGGGTCGTCGACGCGCTCGAGATCATCAGCGCCGACCCGCAGGTGAAGTCGATCCTCTTCAACATCTTCGGAGGGATAACGCGCGGCGACGAGGTCGCTCGCGGGATCCTCCAGGCGCTCGGTTCGATCTCCATCGAGGATCCGATCGTGGTCAGGCTCGACGGAACGAATGCCGACGAAGGGAGGCGGCTGCTCGAGGAGGCGGCCCCGCCGAACCTGCATGTCGAGCCGACGATGCTCGACGCGGCCAAGCGCGCGGTGGAGCTGGCGCCATGACCGATGTCTGGAGCGAGCGGGCGGAGCTGTACCGGGAGAGCGAAGCGCATCGCGAGGGTGAGGATCTCGACCTCTTCGTCGAGTGGGCCGAGGGCCGTCAGGTTCTCGACGTCGCCACGGGCGGCGGCCACGTCGCCCGGCGGATGCGAGACGCTGGGCATGACGTCGTCACCTGCGATCCGGCACCGGGGATGAAGGCCGACGTCGTCTGCAGCGCCGAGGAGCTTCCGTTCGCAGACGGCAGCTTCGACGTCGTCGCCTGCCGGGTCGCTGCGCACCACTTCGACGACGTGGCGAAGGCGGTCAAGGAGATGGCCCGCGTCAGCCGCGCCTTCGTGCTGGTCGCCGACAACCTCTACCTCGACGAGACCGTCGAGGAGGCCGAGAAGCTGCGGGACCCGACACACGTGCGCTGTTACTCCGAGAACGAATGGCGCGGCTTCTTCGAGGGCGCCGGCCTCGAGGTCGACGACATCCAGCGCTTCGACAAGCGGATCGAGCTCGAGCCGTGGCTCGAGCGAGCGGGCTGCACGGGCGAGGATGCTCGCCGCGTCCGCGAGCTGCTCGCCGACCGGATCGAGGGCGAGCGGGTCGCGCTGACCCGGATTGCCCTGCGAGGACGGAAGACCTGATGGCGATCATCGTCGACAACGAGACGAAGCTTGTCGTCCAGGGCCTGACGGGCCGCGAGGGCTCGTTTCACGGCGTTCGGAACCGCAACTACGGCACCCAGGTCGTCGCGGGCGTCACTCCAGGCAAGGGCGGGAGCGAGGTCGAGGGGATCCCGATCTTCGACACCGTCGCCGAAGCGGTCGTCGAGACCGGAGCGAACACGACGATGGTCTTCGTACCGGCGCGGTTCGCGACCGACGCGATCTACGAGGCGGTCGACGCCGGCGTCGAGACGGTGATCTGCATCGCCGAGGGGCTGCCGGCGCACGAGATGCTTCGCGTCTACAACTACATCCGGCCCAAGGGGATCACGATGCTGGGCCCGAACTGCCCCGGCGCGCTGTCGCCCGGGAAGGCCAACGTCGGGATCATCCCGGCCGAGATCTTCAGCGAGGGCGCGATCGGGCTGGTCAGCCGGTCGGGGACGCTCACGTACCAGATCGGGCACGAGCTGACCCAGCTCGGGCTCGGGAACTCGACGATCGTCGGGCATCGGCGGCGATCCGGTCGTCGGCTCCGGGTTCATCGACATCCTCGAACGCTTCGAGGCGGACGACGAGACCGAGATCGTCGTGATGGTGGGAGAGATCGGCGGCAACGAGGAGGAGAAGGCGGCCGACTTCATCCAGGCCAGCATGACCAAACCGGTCGTCGCGTACATCGCGGGCTTCACGGCGCCGCCCGGGAAGACGATGGGTCACGCCGGTGCGATCATCTCGGGCACCTCGGGAACGGCCCAGGCGAAGAAGGAAGCGCTCGAGGCGTGCGGAGTGCGCGTCGGCACGACGCCGACGGAGGTCGCGCAGCTGGCCGCGGAGACGACCGCGGTCGCCCGATGAGCGCCCGCCGCCTCGCGTCCTAGACTCCGGCCTCATGGAGACGATCTCGCTCGCGCGCGGCGTTCCGGCGCCGGAGTGCATCCCGGTGGAGGAGCTCGCAGAGTGCGCGCGGGCCGCGTTGCTGAACGACGGTACGACGGCGCTTTCTTACGGGTCGGCGGCCGGGTATGCGCCGCTGCGCTCGTGGATCGCCGAGCGCCACGGGGTCGCACCCGACCGCGTCGTCGTCACGAACGGCTCGCTCCAGGGGTTCGTCTTCTGCTCGCAGCTGCTGGCAGGGGACGGCGCTCGCGTCCTCGTCGAGGCGCCGACGTACGACCGGCCGCTGAAGATCCTGGACGCGCTCGGGGCGGAGGTCGCAGCGATCCCCCAGAACGATGAGGGAATCGACCTCGACGCGCTCGAGCACGAACTGCGCGACGGGCCGCGCCCGGCCTTTCTCTACGTGATCCCGACGTTTCAGAACCCGAGCGGGCGAACGCTCGGCGACGAGGGTCGGCGGCGCCTCGTCCAGCTTGCCGCCGACCACGACCTCCTGGTGCTCGAGGACGACCCGTACGGTCTCGTCCGCTTCGAAGGCACCGCACCGCCGACGCTCTACGAGCTCGAGGGCGGCGAACGCGTCCTCTATTCCTCCTCGTTCTCGAAGATCGTGGCGCCCGGCGTGCGAGTGGGCTACCTCGTGCTCCCCGAGCCGCTCGCGGCCCGGGTCGAGGCGGTCGCGACCTCCACGTACATCTCGCCGGCGCTGCTCTCGCAGGCCACCGTGTACGAGTTCCTGCGGCGTGGCGCTCTCGAGCGCAACCTCGCGCTGGTTCGCTCCCTCCTGCGCGCTCGCCGCGACGCGCTCCTCCAGGCACTCGAGCGGCACCTCGGCGGAGCCGGCGCGCGCTGGAATCGGCCCGAGGGCGGCTACTTCCTCTGGCTCGAGCTTCCTGACGACCTCGACTCGACCGAGCTGCTCGCGGCCGCGGAGCGCGTCGGCGTCAGCTTCGTTCCCGGCCCGGACTTCTTCCCGCGCGGAGGCGGAGGCCGCTCGGCCGCGCGGCTCGCGTTCAGCTTCGCGTCACCCGCCCAGCTCGCCGACGCCGCCGCCAGGCTCGCCACCTTGCTTTCTGCGGCGCCGGGTGTAGAGCTGGGACAGCAGCACGCCGCCTAGCACGCCGAGCGCGAGGATGAAGACGAGCGTCCAGATCAGCGAGACCGTCGCGCTGAAGAGGACGAAGTCGATCTGGATCTGGTCGTCGTTCGAGACAATGAATGCGATCACGTAGAGCGCGAGGATGGTGAGACCGACGACCACCGCCCACAGGCGGGGTTGCCATTGCTCTGAGTCGACGCGGCGCCGCACGCCGCAGGAGTCTAGGTCGCGCTCGTTCGGGGAACGAGCCGAGGCTGCTGCGGCGGCCGCAGGCTACGAGGCTTTGCGGGCCTGAACGTTGGACAGGGGGAGTCCAGGGGGAGGGCGCAAAGCCCCGCCCTGCGGAAGTAGCAATCGCTGCAGCTTGCCTCGGCTCGTTTGCTCATGATCGAGCTTGCACTCCCTTCGAGCGGCCGTGCTTTGGCGGGCATCTTGCGATGTTTGCCACTTCGATGCAAGAGGGTCCAAGCACAAATACTGCGGAATTTCCGCCGAAAAGATCTGCTGGAAATTGACAGTTTGTTATGCGTTTAGCGGCAGTGTTGCCAACTCGCGCAACGCCTGTTGAAAGCTGTCCACAGGGACGATCTGCAGGCCGTCGGCATATCGCCGCGCCTCCGCTGCGTTATCCCCAGGGACGAGGAAGACATCCATGCCGGATCGCCTGGCGGCGATGGTTTTCTGCTTCACGCCGCCGACCGGCCGGACTCGGCCGTCGAGGGTGATCTCGCCTGTGGCCGCGACGCGCCGGCCGCGGTCGACGTCTCGACCGAGCTCCTCGTGGAGGTCGAGCGCGAAGGCAAGTCCGGCAGACGGCCCGCCGACGTTCCGCAGATTGAAGTCCACGTCGATCGGCAACTTGACGTCGGCATCGTCGGCGATCACCACGCCCAGAAACGCGCGCTCCGAATCGCGTGGGTTCTCGACCGTTCGCAGCGAAAGCTCGAACCTGCGTGCCCCTCGGCGGACGCGAAGCTTCACGGTGTCGCCCGGTTTCTTGGCGCTCATCCGGTCGGTGAGGTCTGCCGCGCTCCTCACGGGCTTCCCGTCGACCGCGACGATCACGTCACCGGCGCTGAGCTTGCCCGCAGCCGGATAGCCGTCGCCCACCGCCTCGATCAGCGCGCCCCTGGTGACGACGTCCACCTCCTTGCCGAGCTCGCGAAGCGCGACTGCGGCCGCATACTCCTGGCTTCGTGCCATCTCGCGCAGCTCGCCCTGGCGGCGGGTTCGCTCGTCGATGCCCTCCGGCCGGACCTGATCCTGGGGAACGAGCGTCGCTCCGTCGTGGAGTCCCGGGAAGGCCTCCTCGAGGATGCTCGCCTGCCGGACGTCGACGGCGACGTAGTAGATGCCGCCGCCGTTTCGATCCGGCTTCTCGCCCTCGGCCTTGACGAGCGGCGCGAGTGGGCGCGCTTCGTCCGGCAGGAAGATGTACTTGTCGGAGGGCGCGAGGTAGAGAACGCCGACGACGGCCAGCAGCGCCGCGCCCAGGAGCAGCACGATGCGTCCAGCGGGAGCCAGGAGAGGCGGCGCCTCACGGGATGCTCCGGATGAGGCCGCCGTCGACGGCGATCGTCGTGCCCGTCACGTACGACGCGCGGTCGGAGGCGAGGAAGCACACGACCTCCGCGACCTCCTCGGGTCGGCCGAATCGCCGCAGCGGGATCGCCTGCAGGTCCGCTTCGGTCGGGCCGTCGGGGTAGACCTCGGCCAGCCGCTCGGTCTCGATTCGGCCGGGTGCGATCGAGTTGACCGTGATGCCGTCCGGTCCGATCTCCCGAGCGAGCGTCTTGGCCCAGCCGATCACGCCCGGTCTGACCGTGTTCGAGAGCGCGAGGTTGTCGACCGGCTCGCGAACGGTGCTCGAGGTGATGTTGATCACCCGCCCGTGCCCGCTCCTCGCGAGATACGGCAGACAGAGACCCGTGAGGCGGACGACGGAGTGGAGGCAGCAGCTCGACGGCATCCGTGCGAGCAGCTCGTCGTTGATCTCGAGCGCAGCGGAGCGCTCGACGCGGCTCCGTCGACGCCGCCGAACGCGTGACGTGCGCTTCGACGAGGCGCTCGATCGGCCGAGGCGCGGACATCGCCGTGCCCAGCGAGATCGCGCTCGATGCGCACGGCGGCGCCAGAGCGCGGCGAGCCTCGAAGCCGCTTGGTCGGCGATCCAGAACGTGCCCGCCTTGCGCCGAGGCGCCGCAGACGCCCTGGACCGTCGGGCTTACGCGCCCGCAGTGCGGGCACAGCGAACGGCGCGCCAGCCGGAGCTGGAGCGCGCTCGGCGTCGTGCGCGGCGGGCCAGGCGCGGAGCGCCTGCCCGCGCAGCGGACGGTGGAAGGGGTCTGGGGAAACCGGGAGGTGTCCCCAGCTACCCGGCGTGCCCTAGCTCGAGAGGACGCCGACGACCTCACGAACGGCCTCGGCCGACTCGCGCAGGAGCCTCTGCTCGTCTTCGGTCAGATCGAGCTCGATGATGTCCTCGATGCCGGCGGCGCCGAGCTTGACCGGGACGCCCATGTAGAGGTCTTCGATGCCGTACTCGCCCTCGAGGTACGCGGTGCACGGCAGGACGCGCTTCTCGTCGAGCATGATCGCGTCGACCATCTGCGCGGCCGCGGCGCCGGGTGCATACCACGCGGAGGTACCGAGAAGCCCGACGAGCTCGCCGCCGCCCTTCGCTGTCCGCGCCACGAGCTCCGCGATCCGGTCGTCGGGGACGAGCTTCCGCAGCGGAACGCCGCCGACGGTCGTCGCTGAGACGACCGGAACCATCTGGTCGCCGTGACCTCCCAGCACCATCGCCGTCACGTCCTTCACGGACGCCCCGGTCTCCCAGGCGATGAAGGTCGCGAACCGGGCGGTGTCGAGGATGCCCGCCATGCCGAAGACGCGCTCCTTCGGCCACCCGGAGACGCTCTTGGCCACGTGGCACATCGCGTCGAGCGGGTTGGAGACCACGACCAAGATCGCGTCGGGCGACTGTGCGGCCACCTCGTCGGTGACGGATCCGACGATCTTCTCGTTCGTCGAGACGAGGTCGTCGCGGCTCATGTCGCCGGTGCGGGGGACCCCGGCGGTGATCACGACGACGTCGGAGCCCGCGGTGATGTCGTAGCCGGTCGAGCCCACCACCCGCGGCTCGTAGCCAAGCACGGCGCCGGCCTGGTTGATGTCGAGCGCCTTCCCCTCGGCGAGGCCTTCCTTGATGTCCACGAGCGCGACGTCGCAGTAGTCGCCGCGCGCGAGCTCCTGCGCGCAGGTCGCGCCGACGTTGCCCGCGCCCACGACGGTGACCTTGCGCCGTCCCTTGGCCGGCGTGAACTCGTGGCGTCCGAGCTCCATCAGACCCGCACTCCCAGCCTGTCGATGATGGCGTCAGCGACCTCGCTCGTCCCGACGGCAGTCGGATCGTCCCGCGACGGCTTCATGTCGTACGTGACGCTCTTGCCTTCGCGGATCACCTCGGCGATTGCGTCTTCGAGCCGGTCGGCCGCGTCGGTCTCCTCCAGGTAGCGCAGCATCATCACGCCGGAGAGCATCTGGGCCATCGGGTTGGCCTTGTTCTGCCCGGCGTACTTGGGCGCGGAGCCGTGGGTGGGCTCGAAGATCGCGATGCCCTCGCCGAAGTTCGCGCCGGGCGCCATCCCGAGGCCGCCGATCATGCCCGCGCAGAGGTCGGAAACGATGTCGCCGTAGAGGTTCGGGCAGACGAGGACGTCGTACTCCTCGGGCCGCTGGACGAGCTGCATGGACATGTTGTCCACGATCCGGTCGTCGAACTCGACGTCGGCGTTCTGCTCGGCGACCTCGCGGGCCACGCGCAAATACAGGCCGTCGGTGAACTTCATGATGTTCGCCTTGTGCACGGCCGTGACCTTGCGACGGCCGTTGCGGCGCGCGTACTCGAACGCGAACTCGACGATCCGCCGCGAGCCGGTCACCGACAGCGGCTTGATCGAGATCCCCGAGTCGTGGTGCCTGAGCGCGCCGCCGTGGTTCTCGATCCACTGGATCAGCTCGGCGGTCTCGTCCGCGCCCTCCTCGTACTCGATCCCTGCGTAGAGGTCTTCCGTGTTCTCCCGGATGACGATCAGGTCGACGTCGTCGAAGCGCGAGCGCACCCCGGCGTAGCTCTTGCACGGCCGGACCTGCCCGTAGAGGTCGAGGGCTTTCCGCAGCGTGACGTTGACCGAGCGGAAGCCGCCGCCGACGGGCGTCGTGATCGGGCCTTTGAGCGCGACGCCGTTCTTCCGGATCGAGTCGAGCACCTGATCGGGCAGCGGATTGCCGCCGTGCTCGTCCATCACATCGGCGCCGGCATGCTGCACGTCCCAGTCGAACTCGACCCCGGTCGCCTCGAGCACCCTCCGGGTCGCCTCGGTCAGCTCGGGGCCGATGCCGTCGCCGGGGATCAGGGTGACGCGATGGGCCATGCGGCGGCGACTCTAGCGAAGCTTCGGTTTGGCCCGGACGGGTAGATTCCCCGCGATGAACGAGTTCAAGCCGGGTCTCGAGGGCATCGTCGCGGTCGAGACCGCGATCGCCGCGCCCGACCGCGAAGGTGGCGCGCTCCGTTACCGCGGCTACGACATCGAAGAGCTCGTCGGCCGCTATCCATACGAGAACGTCTGGGGACTGCTGGTCGACGACGACATCGAGTCGAAGATGCCCGACCCGGAGCCCTACGAGCCGAAGAACCTGACCGGGAACGCGCCGGCCGACCTTCAGGCACAGGTCGCCCACCTCGCCGGCGAGTGGAAGCTCAAGAAGCTCGTCGACATCGACGCCGAGCAGACTCGCGACGATCTCGGCCGGCTCTCGGCCCAGATGATGGGCATCGTCGCGCGGTCGGCGGCAGTCGCCGAGGGACGCGCGCGCGGCGCCGGACGACGTCGTCGAGCAGGGAGAGACCGCGGCGGAGAAGTTCCTGCTCCGGTGGCGCGGAGAGGCGAATCCCGACCACGTCAAGGCGATCGACACGTACTGGATCTGCACGGCCGAGCACGGCCTCAACGCCTCGACGTTCACGGCGCGCGTCGTCGCCTCGACCGGCGCTGATTGCGGCGCCGCCATGTCGGCGGCCGTCGGCGCGCTGAGCGGGCCCCTGCACGGCGGCGCACCGGCACGGGTCCTGCCGATGCTGGACGAGGTCGCGCGAACCGGAGATCCCGAGGGGTACGTGAAGGGCATCCTCGACAGCCGCGGCAAGATCATGGGCTTCGGCCACCGGGTCTACCGAGCCGAGGACCCGCGTTCTCGCATCCTCAAGCGGGTCGCCCAGGAAGTCGGCTCGCCGCGCATGGAGGTCGCCGAGGCGCTCGAGGAGGCCGCTCTGGCGGAGCTGCACAAGCGGAAGCCGGACTACGTGATCGCCACGAACGTCGAGTTCTACTCGGCTGTCCTTCTGGACGCCGCCGACGTTCCTCCGGACCTCACGCCGGCGATGTTCGCCTGCTCGCGCGTGGCCGGGTGGTCGGCTCACATCCTCGAGCAGAAGCAGACGGGACGGCTGTTCCGCCCCGCGGACCGGTACGTCGGTCCGGGCCCGCGGTCGCTTCTCAACTGTCTGAGCTCGCGACAGCCGCGGCCGAGGCCGACGAGCTGGCTGCGTCCGGCTCCCAGACCGAGCTTGCGGCGCTGCGTGCCAAGTGGGAAGACGAGCTCGAGGGCGCGGCTCGCAGCGCGGACTTCCGCGAGCGGGCGGTCGCCTACCGCGCGATCGGTCAGTTCCGCTACCGCCAGAAGCTCGAGCTCCTTCGCCGCGGGCTCGAGGACGAGAGCCCGGCCGCTCGGGGCTCGGCGCTGCTGTCGCTCGAGCTGCTCTCCCGGGACGGGCCTGCGCCGGTGAACGCCGACCGGCCGCTGCTGCACACGCTGGCCGCGCACGACCCGAATGCCGCAGTCCGGCGGCTGGCCATCCTCAGCCTCAAGAACGGCTCGGCGAGCCGCGACACGATCGTCATGCTCGAGGGGATCGCCGAGGACGACGAGCAGGACCGCCAGCTCAGGGACGCCGCGAAGCGAGTCGCGGCGATCCTGACGAAGAAGAGCCGAGCGCGCTAGCCGTCTAGGACGCGCAGCTACAGACGCTGCGGCCGTGGAGCGGCTTCCCGCAGCCCGCGCACGTGCGGCGGGGCTGCTTCCACTCGAGCGCCCTCTTCTGGAGCCCGGCCTTCAGCATCAGGTAGCCGATTCCCGCCGTCGTGGCCAGGAGCAGCGTGGTTTCCGGTGTGAGCGTCTTCATCGCCGTCGTCGGCGCGCGTGTGGGTGCGCCTGGTAGTACAACTCCCGGCGCCGCCGATCGGTTACGTGGGTATAGAGCTCGGTCGTGGCGAGATCAGCATGGCCGAGCATCTCCTGAACACTTCTCAAGTCGGCCCCCCCTTCGAGTAGATGGGTTGCGAACGAGTGCCGAAGCAGGTGCGGGTGAACCCGCTCCGGCTCCAGCCCCGCCTTCGCCGCCAGGCGCCGAAGGATCAGGAACGCGCCGGCGCGTGTGAGTGCTCCGCCTTGGGCGTTGAGGAAGAGCTCCTGGCGGTGCTTCCTGTCGAGGTGCGGCCGCCCCTGAGCGAGGTAGCGGCGCAGCGCCTCCGCGGCCCGGCGACCGAGGGGAACGACTCGCTCCTTGCCGCCTTTCCCGACGATGCGGACCAGTCGCTGCTCGAGGTCGACGCCGGCCCGGTCGAGCGAGACGGCCTCGCTCACTCGTAGGCCGGCTCCGTAAAGGAGCTCGACGAGCGCGCAGTCCCGCATCGCCCTCGGCGTCGTGCCGGCCGAGGCGTCGATCAGACGCTCGGCTTCGCCAGGGGAGAGTGTTCGCGGGAGCCGCCTGATCCGGCGAGGGAGCTCCAGCTCCGCAGCAGCGTTCACGTGCGCCGATCCTACGAGAACAAGATGACGCAGGAATGAACGCACCGATGCAACTCGCCGGGCGATGGTGGCGGGCGCGAGGCCGGCGGCTCTGAGCTCCGCGATCCAGCGCTCGAGCTCCTCTGTCGTCGCCGTAGCGGGCGAACGACCTAGCCAGTCGGCGAGGGCGTTCAGGTCCCGGCGATAGGCCTCGACGGTGCGCGGGGCGAGCCTCGCGGCGGCGAGCGCGAGGAACGCGTCAAGTTCAGGATCTTGGGTGGGAGCGGTCATAGATGCGGCGGAGCCGTCGAGCGTCGACGTGGCTGTAGACCTGGGTGGTCGAAAGCGAGCTGTGGCCGAGGAGCTCCTGGATCGTCCGCAGGTCGGCGCCGCCCTCGAGGAGGTGGGTCGCGAACGCGTGGCGGAAGCGGTGCGGATGGGGCAGCAGCCGACGCACGGTGCTCGTGTCGAGGCGCCGTCCGCGGGCCGAGATGAAGAGCGCGTTCTCGGCGCCGACCGCCAGGCTCGGCCGGACCTGGAGCCAGCGGCCCAGCCAGTAGGCGGCCTCCTCGCCGAGCGGGACGACTCGTTCCTTGCCGCCCTTGCCGAGCACGTGGAGGGCTTCGCCGTCGAAGTCCACGTCGGCGAGGTCGAGGTCGACGGCCTCGCGGCTCCGCAGTCCGGCCGAGTAGATCAGCTCGGCGAGCGCGCGGTTCCGGATTGCGAGCGGGCCTTTGGAGCCGAGCCGCTCGAACTCCGTGTCGACCTCATCAGGCCGCGGCGCGGCCGGCAGCCGCCGTGGCCGCCGCGGGGCCAGACGGGCGTCGGGGACGCGTGCCGGGCCGAGCGTGAAGCGGAGGAAGGCGCGAACCGCGGCGAGCTTGCGCGCGATCGTCGCCGGAGCGAGGCGGCGCGGGTTGCGGCCCGGACGCGCCGCGCCCAGGTCGGCGACATACGCGGCGAGGGTCCGGACGTCGACCTCGTCGAGGGGCGTCCCGCGCGCCTCCAGCCAGGACGCGAACTCCTCGACATCCACGCGGTAGGCGCGGCGGGTCGACTCAGCGAGCGCCGGGCTGGCCAGGTACCTCTCGATCGCGTCGGCGGTGTTCACCGATCACCATTCGCGGGTCGTGAAGTGAGACCCTTGACCCACACGCAGACGGCAACGGCGCCGTAGAAGCCGAGCCGGGGCCGCATCGAGCAGCAGCCGGGACACCGGCAGGCGGGCGCTGCGGCGTTCAGGTCGTCGGCGTAGATCCGAGGCACCCACCTCGGACCGCCCCAGCGGAGGTCGAAAGCGAACGACCGGACGACGTGCGCCCAGATGAGCCAGGCGGTCCAGCGGGCGACCCCGTAGAAGAACGAGGCGCGATAGAGCGCGACGAGCGTCGTCTCGGACAGGTACCGGCCGGCCCAGCGCCAGAACGGGTCTGCTGCCATGACCGTCTTGCGGAAGTAGCCGCGTGTGAGCACGCGCCAGCTGAGGATCCCCCAGACGACGAACACCCCGTCCCAGACGAAGCCGAGCCCGCTGAAGTACGCGCCGGCATCGACGTACCGTCCCGTCTGGCCGGCATAGGCCCACGCGCCGACGGCGAAGAGGTGGTCGGTGAACGGGAAGAGCAGCATCGTCCCGACCGTGTCGCCGGCGTCGGTGAAGGCGTGCGCCCACTGCCCGATGACGAAGCTGTAGGCGACCACCCTGTTGCGCCAGATGGCGTAGAGGATCAGGCCGACCAGGACGCCGAAGACGAGCGAGTGCGTGAAGCCCACCCCAGGCCAACCGCGGTGGAACTGGGCCGGGATTGTCGGCCTTGAGCTCGAGGCCGAAGAGCGAGACCCCGTAGACGAACCATTTCGAGACCATGTCGGGCGCGTACGAGCCGATGAGCAGCGGCACGAAGGCGACACGCTTCCCGAGCTCCTTCTGGATGACGTAGGGCTCGAGGTCGTGCGCTGCCCAGCTCACAGGCGGGACGCGAGCGCGGGCAGGACGACGACGCAGACGAGGAGAAACCCCACGGCGACGGCCCAGGCGAAGAGGAACTCCGGAAAGACGACGCCGATGGCGACATACGCGAGGCCCGTCGCGAGGTAGAGCGCGAGCTCACGCCAACCGGCGGCCAGTGCCTCTCGTAGCCGGGAGGGCGAGCCGTCTTGCCGCACGGGCGCGAGTATGGCGACTAGAGCTCGCCGGGGAGCAGCGAGTACATGACGAAGTCGACCCGACGTCCGAGCCGCGCGTTGTAGCGGCTCGCGCGCAGCACGCCTTCTCGCGTGAAGCCGGCGTTCTGCGCGACCTTGTTCGACGGGAGGTTCTGCTCGTCGGCGCGGAGCTGAAGGCGGCTCGCGCCGGGCTCTCCGAGGACCCAGCCGGAGACGAGTCGCAGCGCGCGGGTGCACACGCCGCGACCTCGTGCTTCGGGCGCCATCCAGTAGCCGACCTCGGCGGTGCCGTCGTCGAGGCCGTCCAGCCAACGCACGCCGATGGAGCCGACGGGCACGCCTCCCTCGACGATCGCGAAGTTCGTCGCCGTTCCCTGCTGCCAACCGATCCGGCAGCTCTCGAGGTACGCGCGCGCGTCGTTCTGGGTGTACGGGGAGGGGATCATGTCCAGGAACTCCGCGATCGCGCGGTCGTTGCAGGCCGCCGTGATCGCCTCGACGTCGCCGGGCTCGCCCCAGGGCCGCAGCTTGACGACGCCGTCGGTCAGGGGCGGATCGGGCGGTCGAATCGCCATTGCCATACGATATGCAGCCGTTTCGGGCAGATGGCCCTGCGGGAGACTCCCGCCTGGAGCCGAAGGAGTGCGGATGGCAATCATCGAGGACGTACGCGGAACGATCGATCTGAGCGAGCACGGCCTCGAGCCGAGGCGCCGCGTCTTCGCCAATCCGACCACCGCGCTCCTCTACATGCACACGCTGCGGCGCGGCGACGGGCAGCTGGCCGAGGGCGGACCGCTCGTCGTCGACACCGGAGCGCACACCGGCAGGTCTCCGAACGACAAGTACGTCGTTCGCGAGCCCGGCTGCGAGGACCGGATCGCGTGGGGCAACGTGAATCAGGAGCTCGGGGAGGAGCAGTTCGAGGGCCTCCGCGACAAGGTGGTCTCGTTTCTCGAAGGACGCGACCTCTACGTCGTCGACGCCTTTGCCGGGGCCGATCCCGCGCACAGACTCGCGCTTCGCGTCGTCACCGACAGCCCTTGGCATGCGCTGTTCGCGAAGACGCTCTTCATCGAGCCGACCGAGGAGGAGCTCGGCGACCACGAGCCGCAGGCGCTCGTGCTTCACGCACCGGCAGTCGAAGCAGACCCTGTCGGAGGACCAGACGCGCAGCAGCACGTTCGTCGTCCTGCACCCGACCCAGAGCGAGGTGCTGATCGGCGGCACGCTTCTACGCCGGCGAGATCAAGAAGTCGATCTTCACGCTCATGAACGACCGCCTGCCGCAGGAGGGCGTCTTCCCGATGCACTGCTCGGCGAACGTCGACGACGACGGCCGGGTCGCGATCTTCTTCGGCCTCTCCGGAACGGGGAAGACGACGCTCTCCGCCGATCCCGAACGCCACCTGATCGGAGACGACGAGCACGGCTGGAGCGACGACGGCGTCTTCAACATCGAGGGCGGTTGCTACGCCAAGGTGATCCGGCTCTCGGCGGAGGCCGAGCCGGAGATCTTCAAGACCACGCGCTCCTGGGGGACGGTGCTCGAGAACGTGGTCGTGGACGAGAACGGCGTGCTCGACCTCGACGACGACTCCAAGACGGAGAACACGCGCGGCGCGTACAAGCTCGAGCAGATCGCCAACGCGCTCGCCGAGAAGCGCGCCGGGCATCCGAGCTCGATCGTCTTCCTGACGGCCGACGCCTTCGGAATCCTGCCGCCGATCGCTCGCTTGAACCGCGAGGAGGCGATGTTCTACTTCCTCTCCGGCTTCACGGCGAAGCTCGCCGGCACCGAGATCGGCGTCAAGGAACCTCAGCCGACCTTCTCGGCGTGCTTCGGCGAGCCGTTCCTGCCGCAGCCGCCGGCCGTCTACGCGCACATGCTCGGGAGCAAGCTCGACGAGCATCCGCATGCGAGCGTCTGGCTCGTGAACACCGGCTGGACGGGAGGGCCGTTCGGCGAGGGCGAGCGCATGCCGATCCAGGCGACCCGGACGATGCTCCGCGCCGCGCTCTCCGGCGAGCTCGACGGCGTCGAGTACCGCGAGGACCCGATCTTCGGCTTCGAGGTGCCGGTGGAGATCGCCGGCGTCGCATCGGGTTTGCTCGACCCGCGCTCGACGTGGAGCGACCCGGACGCCTACGACCGCAAGGCGCGCGAGCTCGCTCGCATGTTCCGCGACAACTTCGAGCAGTTCGCGGACGAGGCCGGCGAGGCCGTCGTCTCAGCCGGCCCGCAGGTCTAGCCGGCGAAGCCTCGAAGCGGGCGGCCTTGAAACCGGCCGCGTGCCTCACTACTGTCCCGCGTCCGAGGCGCGTCAAGAAGGGGTCTGATGGCACTACTCGCACGAACGCTGACTATCGCTGCGCTCGCGGCGCTCGCCGCACTGCCGGCCGCTGCGGCGCCGCCTTCGACCCCAACTGCCCGGGTGACGTACGGCAAGCCGGCGATCTCGTGGACGCTGACGCCGGGCTCGACCGCGAACCTGATCCAGTTCGCACGCGCCCTCCCCGCGAACCCGAACGCATTCTGGCCGCGCGCCGACGAGCAGTCGCCGCTCAACCCTCGCCAGACGTCCTGGACGGCCGGCGATCGGTTCGCGCCCGGTACGTGGTACGTCCACGTTGCCGTCGGTGACGCCCGCGCCGCCGTGTCCGCCCGACGCCGACGAGTGCCCGGACGACGCGACGGAGTGGTCGCCGGCGACCCGCTTCGTGGTTTCGCCGACGCCGGGAATCGTGGCCGGCAAGGGCGTCGACTACGCCAGGCTTGGGATGAAGACGGACGAGGTGCGGAGCGTGCTGGGCCCGCCTCCGAGTCTGGACGGCACCCGGGCTGCCCCGGTCTACGAGTACTACGGCAGCGCGCTGCGCGTCCTCTTCGCAGCGCGGCCGTGTGTCGCGCTTCGAGGTGCTCAGCGGCCGCTACAAGGTCGACGGCACGACCGTCGGGGTCGGCTCCAAGGAACGGGCGCTGCGGGCCGCCGTCAGGGGCGTGCGCTGCCTGACCTGGCGAACGCCGTCGCCCTACCCCTGGCAGCGGACGCCGCACCGGTACTGCTACCTCGGATCGCGGGCCAAGGGCGCCGTGATGACGTACTTCGGGCTCAAGGGCGGCCGCATCTCGAACGTGAAGCTCGGGCGGGTCGTCTTCGCGAGGTACGACCCGTTCTTCGGACGCATCCTCTAGCCCGCTACTCGCACCGTCTGTAACGAGGCCTGGCCCCGGCGCCATCCGATAGCGTCCACGGGTAGTGGAGGCCACGCACGACGTCCTGGTCGTCGGTGCCGGCTGCGCTGGGATGCGCGCCGCGATCGAGGCATTCGACCAGGGCGCGGACGTCGCGCTCCTCTCCAAGATCCACCCGGTCCGCAGCCACTCCGGGGCGGCCGAGGGCGGGATCAACGCGGCGCTCGGGAACGCCTCCCCGGACAGCCCGGAGGAGCATGCGTTCGACACCGTCAAGGGCGCTGACTACCTCGGCGACCAGGACGCGATCGAGGTGCTCTGCGACGAGGCGCCCGACGACGTCTACCAGCTCGAGCACTGGGGCGCCGTCTTCTCGCGGACGGAGGACGGGAAGATCGCCCAGCGGCCTTTCGGCGCAGCCGGCGCGCCGCGCACGGCCTATGCCGCCGACATCACCGGGACACGTGCTCGTGCACGTCCTCTACGAGCAGGTGATGAAGCGCGACATCTTCACCTACGAGGAGTTCTTCGCCTGGAAGCTCGTGATCGACGACGACCGCTGCCAGGGCGTCATCGCCTGGGACCTCCTGAACGGCGGGCTGAAGACGATCGGCGCGAAGACCGTGATCCTCGCAACGGGCGGCGCCGGGCGGCTCTACACGGGCACGACGAATGCGTACGCCTGCACCGGCGACGGGATGGCGATGGCGCTCCGCGTCGGGGTCGCGCTCGAGGACATGGAGATGATGCAGTTCCACCCGACGACGCTCTCGCCGACCGGCGTGCTGATCACGGAGGGCTGCCGCGGCGAGGGCGCCTACCTGCTCAACGCCGACAACGAGCGTTTTCTCGAGCGGTACGCGCCGAACGCGATGGAGCTCGCGAGCCGCGACGTGATCTCGCGGGCCGAGCAGACCGAGATCGACGAGGGGCGCGGGGTCGACGGCAACGTGCTCCTCGACCTGCGGCACCTCGGCGCGGAGAAGATCCACGAGCGCCTGCACGGGACTCGCGAGCTCTCGATGGTCTTCGCCGGGATCGACCCGATCCACGACCCGATCCCCGTCCGGCCCGGCGCCCACTACCACATGGGCGGCGTCGACACCGACCTCGACGGTCTGACGTCGGTCACCGGGCTCTACGCAGCCGGCGAGTGCGCCTGTGTCTCCGTCCACGGCGCCAACCGCCTCGGCGGCAATGCGCTGATGGAGACGATCACCTTTGGCAAGCGGTCGGGCGCCGCCGCCGCCGAGTGGGCGCTGACGCACACCACCGTCGCCGTGCCGCCGTCGATCGAGGCCGACGCCGAGCGGGAGCTCGGAGCGCTCCTCGGCCGCAGCGACGGCGAACGTCCGTGGGCGATCCGCGACGAGCTCGCCGCGACCATGCACGAGAACTTCGGCGTCTTCCGCCGCGAGGAGCAGATGCAGGAGCAGGGCCGGATCATCGAGCGGCTGAAGGAGCGCTACAAGCGGGTGGTCGTCGAGGACAAGGGCGACGTCTTCAACAACGACCTGACCCAGGCGCTCGAGCTCGGGTTCCTGCTCGAGCTCGCGGAGTGCATGGTCGTCGCGGGGATCGCGCGGAGGGAGAGCCGCGGCGCCCACGCCAGGCCGTACGACTACCCGGACCGCGACGATGCGAACTTCCTCAGGCATACGCTGACGTCGCTCAGCCCGAGCGGGCGCATTCGACTCGACTGGAAACCCGTCACGATGACGAAGTGGCAGCCCACGGAGAGGACGTACTGACGTGACCGAGACAACGTACGCACCGCCGCCCGCCGAGGCGCCCACGATGGACGTGGCGCTCAAGGTCTGGCGCTACGACGCGCAGACGGGCGAGAAGGAGCTCCGCGAGTACGAGGTGGAAGCGCCCGAGTGGGCGTGCCTCCTCGACGTGCTCGACCTGATCAAGGACAAGGTCGACGGTTCGCTCGCCTACCGCAAGAGCTGCCGGATGATGATCTGCGGCTCCTGCGGGATGCGGATGGACGGCCGCGCGATCCTCGCCTGCAAGGAGCGCATGAAGCCGATCGTCGAGAGCGGCCACGTCCCGGTGATCTCCGCGATGGGGAACCTGCCGATCGTCAAGGATCTCGTCGTCGACATGGATCCGTTCTGGGGCAAGGTCCGCTCGGTCAAGCCCTGGCTCGACGCGGGCTACGACGAGCCCGCGGAGAAGGAGCGGATCGTCTCGCAGCAGCAGATGAACGTGATCCACAAGGAATCGCTCTGCATCATGTGCGGCTGCTGCGTCTCGGAGTGCAACTCGATGGAGTCCGACCCGGACTTCCTCGGTCCCGCGGCGCTCGCGAAGGGGTTCCGGTTCGTCGGCGATCCGCGCGAGCGGACGCAGGTCGAGCGCCTGAACACGCTGAACGAGGAGCACGGGATCTGGGACTGCACCCGCTGCTACTTCTGCAACGAGCGCTGCCCGAAGGGAGTCGATCCGCGCGACGCGATCGCCAAGCTCGGCGCCGAGTCGATCAAGGAGGGCATCGACCACGACATGGGCGCGAAGCACGCGAAGTGGTTCGTGAAGTCGGCGGAGACGACCGGTTGGCTGCGGGAGACTGAGCTCGTCCCGAAGACGCAGGGTGTCGTCTCGGCGATCAAGGAAGTCAAGTTCGCGCTGAAGCTCCTCCGCCACGGCAAGGTGCCGTCGCCGATTCCCCCGCACGTCGCCGAGAACGTCCACGAGGCGCGGCGGCTGCACGAGCTCGTCAAGGAGCAGGGCCGCGACGGCGCGCTCGGGATCGTTCAGGGTGAGCGTGCCCTGCTGCGGCTCGAGCAGGAAGCGAGCGAGGCGTGAAGGTCGCGTACTACAAGGGCTGCCTCGCCGCCCTCTCCGCGAAGGAGCTCGACATCTCGACGCAGGCGCTCGCGCCGAAGCTCGGGCTCGAGCTGGACGAGCTGGAGTCGGTCACCTGCTGCGGCGCCGGCGACATCCACGAGGCGGAGCCGGACTACTACCTCCACCTGAACGCGCGGATCCTCGCCTACGGCGAGGCGACCGGCGCGGAGACGCTGATGACGGTGTGCAACGTCTGCACGCTCAACCTCCGCCAGGCGAACTTCCAGCTCCAGAAGGACGAGGAGCTGCGCGAGCGCGTCAACGTCAACCTGGAGACCGTCGGGGTGCCGCCGTACAGCGGCGGCATCGAGGTCAAGCACCTGCTCTGGCTGATCGCCGAAGGCGAGGGCTACGAGCAGCTCAAGCTGGTCGCTCACAAGGGCCTGCGCGGCCTGAAGATCGCGCCGTTCTACGGCTGCCAGATCCTGCGGCCGTCGAAGCTGCTCGGGTTCGAGGACCCGGACCGGCCGTGGTCGCTCGAGGCGATCATCGAGGCGTGCGGGGGCGAGGCCGTCGACTACCCGGCCAAGATCAAGTGCTGCGGGTTCCCGATCATCCAGGCCCGCGAGGAGACAGCGCTCGGTGAGCTGATCCAGCCGATCGAGCAGGCGATCGAGGCCGGAGCCGACGCGATGGTCACTCCGTGCCCGCTCTGCCATCTCTCTCTCGATGCCTGGCAGCAGAAGCTCGAGGCCTCGACCGGCCGCGCGTTCCGGATGCCGATCCTGCACCTCTCGCAGCTGATCGGCGTCGCCGCCGGCCTCGAGGACTCGGAGTTGAAGTTCAAGCGCCACGTCGTCCCGGTGACGCCGGTGCTCGAGAAGCTCGAAGTCTGATCGGTCCGGCCTTCGCGGGCGCCTCCGCGCTCGGCGCCGGTCTCGCGGCGTGGGGCTGGTTCGAGGCGGGGTGGGTGCGGCTCGAGACGACGGACGTCCCGCTTCGCCGCCTGCCACCCGAGCTCGACGGCTTGCGCGTCGCGCATCTCTCGGATTTCCATCTGGGGGTTCCTTCGCGCGGAGTGCGCGCCGTCGAGCGCGCGGTCGAGTGGGTCGAGGGCCGGCAGCCGGACCTGACGTTGATCAGCGGCGATCTGCTTTCGCGTCGAAGCGGCGAGCCGCTCCTTCGCGATCTGCTCGCCCGGCTCCCGAGCTGCTACGCGGTCTTCGGCAACCACGACTTCGCGATCACGAAGGATCCGTTCGCCCAGCGGGTCGAGCTCGACGAGCTCGCTCCTGCGCGGCTGCTCGCTGACGAGGCCGAGACGCTGGAGCTGCGTGGCCGCAAGGTGCAGGTCGTCGGCGTGGATCCGCGCTCCTATCGCGCCGGCCGAGAGCGGCCCGAGCGGCTCGCTGATCCGGACGCCGACCTCCGGATCCTGCTCTGCCACTTCCCGCAGGTGATCGACCGCCTGGAGCCCGGTGTCTTCGACCTCGTCCTCGCCGGCCATCTGCACGCCGGCCAGATCTGCATCCCGTACCCGGGCGGGCGGCTGCGGCTCGCGCACGTTCGCTGGACGTACGTCGAAGGCCTCTACGAGCGACCCGGCGGCACGCTGCACCTGTCCGCCGGCCTCGGGACGACCTTCGTCCCGTTCCGCTTCTTCGCGAGACCCGCGGCGTACGAGCTAGTCCTACACTCGAAGGCATGACGAGCCGCGCTCAGGGGCTTGACCGGCGCGACGCTGCCGAGCGTGCCGACGGTCTGCCACGACTGCATCTGGTGGCAGACACGCGCCCGGCAAGCAGACGTCGAAGGCCCGCTGGATCGAGCGCGCCGAGGCCGACTGGGGCGCGTGGGGGACGGTCTACGCCGACGACGACGGGCGGGTGCTCGGCTCGATGCAGTACGGCCCGAGCGAGCTCTTCCCGCGGGCCGAAGACCTGCCCGCCGGCCCGCCGTCGGATGACGCCGTGCTGATCACCTGCGCGTACCTCGTGGAGGGGTCGGCGCAGTGGGTGATGCAGTCGCTCTTCCTCTCGGCGATCGCCGATGCCAAGGAGCGGAACGGGAGGGCGCTCGAGGCGTTCGCCTACCGCTACGCCGAGGGCGAGTCGGCCGAAGAGCGCTTCCTCGTCCACCGGACCGTGTTCCCGAGCGACTTCCTCGCCGACTTCGGGTTCCGGCCGATCAGGCGGCTCGGGCGGGTCGAGCTCGCCCGCCTGGAGCTCGGCGGCCTGGAGTTCGAGCCCGAGAAGCGGCGCGAGAAGCTCGTGCGACAGGTGAAGGAGCTGCTCGAGCCCGAGGCCTCGCCGGTGCCGCGCCGGCCCTAGGTCGTCGAGACCGGAGCGCGGGCCAGCACGAGCTCCGCGATCTGGACGGCGTTCAGGGCTGCGCCCTTGCGCAGGTTGTCGTTGACCGCCCAGAGCGCAAGACCCGGCTGGGTCGAATCCTCGCGGATGCGACCGACGAGCACCTCATCCTCACCGGCCGCGTCGCCCGGGGTCGCGAGCTCGTGAATCCGAACATGCGGAGCCGCTGACAGGAGCGACCGAGCGTCGGCGGCGCCCAGCGGCTCCTCGGTCTCGACCCAGATCGCCTGTCCGTGGCCGACGAGCACGGGGATGCGCATGCAGGTCGCCTGCACCGGCAGGTCGGCGAGGTCGAGGATCTTCCTCGTCTCGTCGCGCAGCTTCGACTCCTCGTCGAACTCATCGTCCTCGAGCTTCCAGTCCATCGCGAGATCCGCCTCCAGCGGCTTGACGGCCCGCAGCCGCTCGATCCCCGCGTCGCCGGCGCCGGACATCGACTGATAGGTCGCGAGCCGCACGCGCCGAAGCCCGGCAGCATCGTGCAGCGGCTTGAGCACGCAGGCGAGCTGGATCGCCGAGCAGTTCGGGTTCGCGATGATCCGGCCGCCGTCGAGCGCCGCGTCGTTCACGCCGGGGACGACGAGCGGGATCCCGTCGCTCAGTCGGAAGGCATCCGACTTGTCGATGCAGATCGTTCCGGCCTCGGCCGTCGGCGGGACGAGCTCGGAGCTGGGGCCGGTTCCGACCGAGAAGAAGCAGAGATCGAGGCCGGCGGCGGCCAGGTTCTCCGGCGTCGCCTCCTCGACGACGAGCTTCCGGTCGCCGAAAGCGACCTCCTTGCCGGCCGAGCGGGCGGAGGCGAACGCGCGGACGTCCGTGGCGCCCCGCTCCGCCAGCAACCCGAGCGTGACCGTCCCGACCGCGCCGGTGGCGCCGACGACTCCGAACCTAGTCATGCGGCGCGCTCCGCCAGCTCCGTGTCGAGCTCGAAGGCCTCGTGCAGCGCCTTGACCGCGCGCTCGACGTCGTCCCGGGCGACGAAGCAGGCGATCTTGATCGGCGAGGTGTTCACGATCTGGGGCTCGATTCCGATCTCGGCGAGCGTCGAAAAGGTCTTGCCCGCGATCCCCGGGTGGGTCCTCATGCCCGCGCCGACGAGGCTGACCTTGCCGAGGTCGCTGCGCGACGACCACTGGACGCCGAGCCCCTCCAGCGTCCGCGTCACCTCCTCGGTGTCCGAGAAAGGCGCAGAGAAAACGATCTCGGGCCCCGTCTGGATGATCGTGTCGACGCTTGCACCCCCGTCAGCGAGCGCCTGGAAGAGCACGGAGGGCTTCGCTCCCTCGACCCGGTAGATCGCCTCTTCCACCGTATGCGTGACGCCGGAGATGATCGCCTTCTCGAGCATTCGTTCGTCCTCCTCGCGGATCCAGGTCCCGTCCGACTCGGAGAAGCTCGAGCGGACCTGGAGCCGGACGCCGTGGTTGCGCGCGAACTCGACCGAGCGTAGCTGGAGCACCTTCGCGCCGCTCGCCGCCATCTCGAGCATCTCCTCGTAGCTGACCGCGTGAAGCTTGCGCGCGCTGGGGACGACCCGCGGGTCGGCGGTGAAGACACCTTCGACGTCCGTGTACATCTCGCACGCGTCGGCGCCGAGTGCGGCCGCGAGCGCGACCGCGGTCAGGTTCGAGCCGCCGCGGCCGAGCGTGGTCACGTCGTAGGCGGTCGAAACGCCCTGAAACCCGGCGACGAGCACGATCCGGTCGTCGTCCAGCGCATCGTGAATCCGCTTGGCCCGGACGTCGACGATCTTCGCCTTCCCGTGCACGGTGTCGGTGACGATCCCCGCCTGCGAGCCCGTCAGCGAGATCGCCCGGTGGCCGAGGTCGTGGATCGCCATCGCGGCGAGCGCGCACGAGACCCGTTCGCCGACCGAGATCAGCATGTCCAGCTCCCGCGGAGCGGGGCTCGGCGAGATCTCGTGGGCCAGGCGGACGAGATCGTCGGTCGTGTCGCCCATCGCCGAGAGGACGGCGACGACGCGATTTCCCTCTTCGCGCGCCGCGACCAGCCGACGTGCGACCGCCTTGATGTGGTCGGTGTCGGCGACCGAGGTCCCGCCGAACTTCATCACCACGGTTCCGGGGGACGCCGGCGCGTCGCCGGCAAGCTCGGGCAGGCCCTCGTACTGCGTGGTCGCCACGGTTCTCGTTCTACACCTCTCGGCGGCCGGAGAGTGCCCGGCCGAGGGTGACCTCGTCGGCGTACTCGAGGTCGCCGCCCACCGGCAGCCCGCTCGCGAGGCGCGTCACGCGGACACGCCCACGCAGCCGGTCGGCGATGAACGACGCCGTCGCCTCGCCGGTGGTGTTCGGGTTGGTGGCGAGAACGACCTCGACCACGCCGTCGCCGGCGACCCGCCGCATCAGCTCGTCGATCCGAAGGTCCTGGGGATCGACTCCGTCGAGAGGGGACAGGGCCCCACCCAGCACGTGGTAGAGGCCCCGGTACTCATGGGTTCGCTCGAGCGACAGCACGTCGGCCGGCTGCTCGACGACGCAGATCACCGAGCGGTCGCGCCGCGCGTCACGGCAGATCTCGCAGATCTCCTCCTCGGTCCAGTTGCCGCAGTCGCTGCAGAAACGGACCCGTTCCTTGGCGTCCTGGAGCGCCCCGGCGAGCTCGAGCGCCTCGTCGGCGGGTGCGCGCAGCAGGTGGAACGCAAGCCGGTGCGCCGTACGGGTGCCGACGCCTGGGAGGCGCGTCAGCTGGGCGACGAGGTTCTCGATCGCAGGGCTGAACACGCGCCCATTGTGCCTGTCGGCATCGGACCTGTTGGACGCGCTGCACCGCCTCCGGCGGGCCGGTACGGTTCGCTGACTGCGGGCCATTCGGTCCGATGCCGGAACGCGATGAGAACGAGGTCGAAGCGGCGAGCCCCGACGCACGAAGCGGGCTCGTCTACGTCCCGTGCCCTGCGTGCTCGGGCGCGGTGCTGATCTCGGAAGGCAGGCGGATCACGGACGATCCGCCCACCTTCGAGTGCCCGTCGTGCGGCGCGGTCCTCGTGGTCGAGTAGCGAGGGCTACGCGAGCGACGGCACGAGCGTCGTCTGCTGTTGCGCGTCGAGCAGGCCGTTGACCTGTGCCCAGCGGCTCGCCTCGGTGCGGTTCGCGACGTCGAGCTTGCGATAGATGTTCGACAGGTGGAACTTGACCGTCTGCTCCGTCACCCAGAGCATCCGGGCGAGTTGGCCGTTGGAGTGTCCCTCGGACACAAGCCGCAGGATCTCGAGCTCGCGGCGCGTGAGTCCAGGTGACTCATCCGCCATTGCGGTCTCTGCAACCGGCTGCGGTGCGGCTGTCCTCCAGCCCGCCAGGTAGACGGAGTGCGAGAAGGCTTGCCTGACCGCAGAGGCCAGATCCTCAGCGCGGGCCGTCTTCACGACGTAGGCCGAAGCCCCCGCGACGAGTGCGGCGTCGATGACCTGCGTGTCGTGATGCATCGAGAGGACGATCGGGCGCACGTTGGGTGCCGCGGCACGCGCACGCTCGATCAGGACGAGGCCGGTCAGATCGCCGGGATTCCCTTCGAGCTCGGTGATCAGGAGGTCAGGACGGTGCTCCTCGACCATCGAGAGAGCCTCGGAGGTCGAGGTGGTCTTGCCGACGATGTTGATCCCGGTGCCCCGTAACACCTGCTCGACTGCATCGAGCCACATCGGGTGGGAGTCGCAGATGACTCCGGTCTGCTCGCTATTGGCCATTCGAAAGGGCCGCCTTTCGAGTTGTGGATGAACCCCTGTCTGGTGGGGAATATAGCCGCTTCGCGTAGTTTTGGAAGGGTTTATCCCCTACTATTTTGTATAGTTTTCGCGCAACAGCGGGTCTCCGAGGCCGGTCGCCGGCCGGGTTGCTGAGGAAAACGCTGTGGAAAAGACGCAAACCGGGCGGCGCGACCCGCGCTGGACCTGTTTAGCGCTCCCCTCAGGAGAAGAACACTGTCCGCAGACTCGACTTTCGCCCACTGGGCTTCGTAGCCGCGGGTGGGTACGGTGGTTGCACGCGAGCAGGCCGCGGCTCGCGACGTGGGGCGCTGAAGGCTTAAGGCCTCCTTCGTCCCTGGGTAAGCGGGCACCCCGCAGACCACGTGGGGTGTCCGCTTACGCCGAAGTCGGGAGCGGCTCGACCTCCCCGGACGGCTAGCGCCCCGACCCCTGCGGGGTCTTCGTTTTCTGGCCTTGGAAGCGGCTTTGCGCCTTCCTAGTCTGTCTCGGGTGGCCCGCGGTGGGCTGCCGAAAAAGAGAAGGGGGAGTTGGGACTATGAGCTCGCTCGCCGCACCAGTGGCGGTAGCAGAGGCACAGCCGGTCGAAGCCGACAAGCTTCGCACCACTCACGCTGCGCGCCTACACGAGCCCGTTCCGCACCTCTTCGTGATCCCCGCATACAACGAAGAGGACAACCTCCCGCGCCTACTGGAAGATCTCGAGGCGAGGCCGACGCTGTTTCCCCCCGGCAGTCGGCTCCTCTTCGTCGACGACGGCTCGCAGGACGGCACCGTGAAGATCGTCGAGAGCTATGCCGGCCCGCTGCCGGCCGAGGTGATCAAGCTCGGCCGAAACCAAGGGCCTGGCGCCGCCTTCCGCGCCGGCTTCGCAGCTGCTCTGGAGCGCTGCTCTGGCGAAGCCCTCGTCGTCACGCTCGAGGCAGATACGACGAGCGACCTCGATGCGCTCCCAGAAATGCTCGGGCGCGCGCGAGCCGGCGCGGAGCTCGTACTCGCGTCGTGGGTGATGGTCAACGTGAGCCGCTTCCGCCGCGTCCTCAGCGGCAGCGCTGCGATGGTCATCAACCGGATCCTCGGCGTCGAGGCCAAGACCGTGTCGTCGTTCTTCCGGGTCTATCGCGCGTCCACGCTGCGCGCTGCCTCGGATCGCTACGGCGAGGGGCTCATCCGCGAGCCGGGCTTCGCCTGCAAGGCCGAGCTGCTGTCGAAGCTCACCTCCCTCGGCGTCGCAATCGAAGAGGTCGACGTCGGGCTCGACTCGTCGAGGCGGGTCGGCAAGAGCAAGATGCCGATCTTCCGTACGATCTTCGCCTACTGGCGGCTGATGGCTCGCCAGCGCTTCGCCGGCGACACAGCGGTCTCATGAGTCGTCCGACAGTCGGCATTGTCGGCGGCGGGATTCTCGGGATGACCGCCGCGCTCCGGCTCGCGCAGGCCGGGGTCAAGGTCTCGCTCTACGAGCGGGCGCCGGATCTCGGCGGGCTCGTCGGCTCGTTCGACTTCGACGGGCGTCCGGTCGACCGCTTCTACCACGTCAACCTGCCGACGGACGATCGAATCCTGGGGCTCGCGGAGGAGCTTGGCCTGAAAGACAAGTTCCGCTTCCGCCCGACGAAGGTCGGCTTCTACGGCGACGGCCACCTCTTCTCTATGACTTCGCCCAAGGAGTTTCTGACCTTCCCGCTCCTCTCGATGCCGGACCGAGTCCGGCTCGCGCTCTTCGTCGCCCGGTGCCAGCTGCGCAAGACACACGTTGAGCTGGACGCGATCCCCCTCGTGGAGTGGCTCCAGAGCTGGAGCGGCCGCCGGGTGACGGAGCGTCTCTGGAAGCCCCTGCTGGACTCGAAGTTCGACGGTCGCTTCGACGACCTGCCCGCGACGTACATCTGGGCGCGCACGCGCCGGATGTCGAAGACGCGCGACAAGAGCGGCGCCGAGATCATGGGCTGGCTCGAGGGCGGCTATACGACGCTCATCGACGCCCTCGAGCAGCGGATCCGCGAGCTCGGCGGGGAGATTCACGCGGGGACGCAGGTCGACCAGATCGCGGGCAGTCGCGCCGGCGCGACCGGGCTCGTCGTTGAAGGCCGCTATCGGGCGTTCGACCACGTGCTCTGTACGCTGGCGCCGCCGCAGGCGAGGAGCGTCCTCGCGCCGGAGCTGGCGGAGCACGCGCATGACGAGCAGTTCCGTTACCTGGGCGTGGTCTGCCTGCTGCTGCGGACGAAGCGCAGCATCAGCCCGTACTACCACCTGAACATCACCGACCGGAGCGTGCCGCTCACGACCGTGGTCGAGACGACGCACGTGGTCGATCCCGACCACGTCGGCGGCCACCTCGTCTACATCACGCGCTACGTCGACCCGGGACACGAGCTGCACGACCGCGCTCCCGAGGAAGTCGAAGCGGAGTTCCTTCGCCACACGCGGACGATCTTCCCCCACCTGACCGACGACCTGATCCTCTCGCGGAAGGTGCAGCGGGCGCGGATGACCGAGCCCGTCCATCTCATCGGCGGCGCCGCGAACATCCCGGAGCTCTTTCCGGCACCGGGGCTTTCTCTGGCGTCGCTCGCGCACGTCTATCCGGAGATTTCGAGCGGGCAGGCGACGATGGGCGTCACCAACCGGGTCGTCCCTGGGATCCTCGAGCGGCTCCGCACCGCGGGCAACAGCGCCCTCGCGGCCTGACTCGAGCGTCAGCCGCCCGCCGGGCCCGGCGAGAGTCGAGTTTGCGGCTCTCGCTCCGTCAGCGCTGCGCGGCTCGCTCGCGCGCAACCCTGGTTCGCAGGGCGAGAGCGAGGAGGAGCACGTTGGCGATCGACGCCGCGGTGAAGGCAATGCTGATTCGGCTCATGTCATCTCCAGGCACCAGCAGATAGAGAACCACGAAGAGCACCGCGGCCACCGCCCAGGCCACGGCCGCCCGGCGGCCGCTGTCGAGTGCGAGCAGGCCCTGCGAGTACGTCGTGGAAGCCAGGTAGCAGCCGACGCCGAGCGCGAGTAGCGCAAGCTCGGCCCGACCGACCTCGAAGCCGGCTCCGTAGAGGAACTCCATCAGCTCGGGGCCGATGACGGCGGCTCCGACGAGCATGGCGAGGCCGGCTGCGATCATCGCTCCCGCCACCTTCAGCACCGCGCGCTCGAGCGCCGCTGGCTCGTCGGCGGCATGCAGCTTGGTCAGATTCGGCAGGAGCGAGGCGGCTAGGCCCTGGAAGAGGAAGCCGGGGATGCGAATGAGCATGGTTGCAGCGAAGACGATGCCCGCCGCCTTCGTCGCATCGGGCCCGCCTTCGACCATCACGAGCAGCGGCCCACCGTTGAGGAGAATCTGGTCGGCGGCCGCCATCACACCTGCGGGTCCCGCGAACGCCAGCGCAGTTCCGACGTGGAACGGCTGCTCGTGCGAGCGGTGCTCCGCGAGGCGGGCGAGACGGCGTGAGCCACGGACCAGCGGCGCGATCGCGCCGATCAGCCCCGCTCCGAGAACAGCCATCGCGGCCACTTCGCGCGAGGAGACGAACACGAGCGGCGCCGCGAGCGCCATCCGCCCGACGCCGTCAGCCACGAGCAGGAGCGCGTAGCCGCGAAACCATGACGCACCGCCGAGCAGTCCGCGCACGACGTACGAGACTCCGTAGGCGGCGATCCCTCCGAGGAGCAGCGCCGTCATCGCATCGCTGCCGACGAAGAGCCGATCGGTCAGTGGGCCCCACGCGGGCACGGCGAGCACGGCGAGCGCAAACAGAGAGGCGACGAAGACCTGCAACACCGAGCGAACCACCGTTCTCGTCTCCTCGCCACGGGCGAGCCGATCGGCAATGGACCGCGCGAGCGTCTGCTCGAGGGGGCGAAAGACGACCACGGAGACGAGGAAGAGCGCAGCCCACAAGACGGCGATCTGCCCGTATCCCTCGGGCCCGAGCGAGCGTGCCGCGAGCACGTGGAACGCATACGCGAGCACGCCGGTGGCGAGCATCGCTCCTGACATCAGGCCCGCGCCTGCGAGAGCCGGCAGCCGCGGTGTCCTGATGAGCTCACGCTTGGCAACGGCGGCCTGGCTACTCATCGGCGATCTCCATGATCGTCGGACGCGTGCGCGACCGGTATCCCCGGAGGATCAGATTTCGGCTTGGCAAAAGGGCTTCTGCCTAACCAAACGGCTAGCTCCCGGCCTCGTGGAGGGTTTTCGTTTTCTGGTCTACAACCGCGCCCTCGGGCTTTCTACGCTGGCAGCGCAGCGACTGAGCTGAGACCGCCATGCAACGCGACGGAAAGGGACACGTGAAGAGAATTGGGGTGACGGGGGCTGCCGGATTCGTCGGCTCCCATCTTTGCGAGCGCCTGCTCGATGACGGCTACGAAGTCGTCGGTGTCGACGACCTCTCGTACGGGTCGATGGCGAACCTCGCGCCCTGCGTCGGCGACGAACGGTTCACGTTCGAGCAGCTCGACTGCACGCAGCAGCGGCCTCTGCGCGCGGCCTTCGACGGCTGCGACGCGATCATGCACCTCGCCGCCAAAAAGATTCCGCGCTATGAGAGCGCGCTCTCGACGCTCGAGGTGAACGTCCAGGGCTCGCATGCGGCCTGCACCGTCGCGCTCGCCCTCGATGCCGACCTGATTCTCACCTCGACTTCCGACGTCTACGGCGATGGCACGCCGCCCTACGCTGAGGACGGGCAGCTCGTGCTCGGGCCCTCGACGTCGCGGCGCTGGGCCTACGCGGTGTCGAAGCTCTATGACGAGCACCTCGCGCTAGCGCTCGCCGAGGAGCACGGCCTGCGCGCGACGATCCTGCGGCTCTTCAACGCGTACGGCCCCCGCAACCATCTCAGCTGGTGGGGCGGGCCGACGGTCACGTTCATCGAGGCCCTGCTGAACGGCGAGCTGCTCGAGATCCACGGCGACGGCCTTCAGACCCGATCCTTCACCTACGTCAGCGACACCGTCGACGGCTTCGTCCGCGCCCTCAGGACGCCCGAAGCCCGAGGCGAGGTGGTCAACGTTGGCGGAACCGAGACGATGACCATGCTCAAGCTCGCCGAGCTCGTTCAAACGATGCTCGGCATCCCGCAGCCGCTCCGGGCGCGCTTCGTCCCGTACGAGGCGCTTCCGGGGCGGTATCAGGACGTACGCCACCGCATCCCCGACACGACCAAGGCACGCGAGCTGCTCGGCTTCGAGGCCGAGGTCGGGATCGACGAGGGACTGGGGCGCACGATCGCCTGGCACACGCAGCAGCGCGCTCAGGCCGTCGAGGCGTAGATGCGGCCCATGGCGTCGAGCGCAACCGTCACGACCGAGAATGTCGTCGAGCTCCCTCGGCCGGAGCCCGGTCGGGCGCTGCGACGCGGTCGCACGACGATGCTCGCCGCCGGCGATCTCGTCTCGCTGGTACTGGCCTATGCAATCACCTTTGTCACGGCGGAGCAGATCGGCCCTCTGCCCGCAGTGTCGGCTCCGTCGTGGGTCCTTGCGCTCGTGGCAGTGGCGGCGGCACCCGTCTGGCTTGCGATCTTCACGGCGTACCACCTGTACGACAACGACAACCAGCGAATCGCCGTGGCGAGCTTCGACGAGGTCCGCGACATCTTCCACGCGATCCTGGCCGGCTCGCTCGGATTCCTGATCCTCTCGCAAGGCCTCCGGTACCTCTTCGGCTGGTGGATCTACAGCGCCGTCGAGGCCGTCGTCTTCCTCGGGGCCGCCCTCGTGCTCATGCCGATCGTTCGCGGCTCGATGCGGAGCTGGGTGCTCCCGCGCGTGATGAAGCGGCGCCGGACGCTGATCGTCGGCAGCGGGCGCGAAGCCCGTCTCGTCCACCGGAAGCTCATGGCGCACCCCGAGTACGGGCTCGACGTAGTGGGCTTCCTGGACGGCAGCGTCGGTGATCAGGACGAGGTCGTGAGCCCGGTGCTCGGCTCACAGGACGACATCGCCAAGGTCGTCGACGAGTACGACATCGACCGAGTGCTCCTCGGCTCCTCGATCGCGAGCCACGAGGAGATGTTGGACCTGGTCCGGACCGTTCGCCGTCCCGACGTTCAGGTCTCGATCGTTCCGCACTACTTCGAGATCTTCACCTCGCGGGCGATCCTCGACGAAGTCGAGGGAATGCCCGTCGTCACCCTGCCGCCGATGAATCTCGGCCGGAGCTCCCGGCTCCTGAAGCGCACGTTCGACGTCGTGGTCGCGTCGCTCGCGCTCATCGTGTTCTCGCCCGTCATCGCGCTCGTCGCGCTCGCAATCAAGCTCGACAGCTCGGGCCCGGCCCTCTTCCGCCAGCCGCGGCGGGGGCGCTACGGCTCGACGTTCCAAATCGTGAAGTTCAGGACGATGCGCATCGGAGCGGAGCAGGACCGAAGCGAGGTCCTGCACATGAACGAGGTCGATGGCCCGCTGTTCAAGATCAAGGGCCGCGATCCCCGCGTGACCCGCGTCGGCGCGTTCCTCCGTCGAACGAGCCTCGACGAGTTGCCCCAGCTCTGGAACGTCGTCAAGGGTGAAATGAGCCTTGTCGGCCCGCGACCGTTCGTCGTCTACGAAGCCGACAAGATCACCGGCTGGGCACAGCGGCGCCTGGACATGACCCCGGGAATCACGGGCCTCTGGCAGGTCCTCGGGCGGAACGACATTCCATTCGAGGAGATGACCAAGCTCGACTATCTCTACGTGACGAACTGGTCGGTCTGGTGGGACCTCAAGATCCTCTGCCAGACGATCCCCGTCGTCCTCGGCAAGCGCGGCGCGTACTAGCGAAAACGTGGGCGCTGTGCTGTATTCGGCCAACGGAGCCTCGGCTTCGACTGGGACGCTCGTCGTCCACATCGTCGGTGCGAGGCCGAACTACATGAAGGTGGCCCCGGTGTACGCCGAGCTCGAGCGCCGGGGGAACGTCGACCAGCGGCTCGTCCACACCGGACAGCACTACGACGCCTCGGTGAAGGACGTCTTCTTTGCCGAGCTGCCGCTGCCGCATCCGCACGTGGAGCTGGAGGTCGGGTCTGGGTCGCACGGCGAGCAGACGGCGAAGGCTCTCGCCGCCCTGGAGCGCGTCTTCGTCGATCTTCGCCCGGACCTGGTCGTCGTCCCCGGCGACATCAACTCGACGCTCGCTGGGGCACTGGCGGCCGTGAAGCTGAACATCCCCGTCTGCCACCTCGAGGCGGGGCTGCGGAGCTTCGACTGGACGATGCCGGAGGAGCACAACCGCAGGCTCACCGATCACGTCTCGACCCTCCTCTTGACGACGTCAGAGGACGCGAACGAGAACCTTGCGCGTGAAGGGATCGTTGGCGACCACGTGGCGCTCGTCGGGAACACGATGATCGACACCTTGCTCGCCAGCGTCGGCGCGGCTCGCGATCTCTCCGCTTGGAGCGACTACGGCCTCGAGTCGCGGAGCTACCTCCTCGTCACCCTCCACCGGCCGGCGCTCGTCGACTCGCCTGAGCTTCTCCGCACGACGATGCTGGCGCTCGAGCGAATCGCCGGCACGCTGCCCGTCCTCTTCCCCGTTCACCCGAGGACGCGAGCGCGCCTGGCTGCGCTCCGGCTCGACCAGGGCCGAGTGCAACTGATCGACCCTCAGCCTTACAACCGCTTCCTGTCGCTCGAGGCCGAAGCCGCCGCGGTCGTAACCGACTCGGGCGGCGTCCAGGAGGAGACGACGGTTCTCGGCGTCCCCTGCTTCACGCTTCGCGAGAACACCGAGCGACCCGTGACGGTGACCCACGGGACGAACGTCGTGCTCGGGCTCGATCCTGCTCGGCTCGCAGAGCTCCCCGAGCGTCTCAGCGTCGCGCAGCCGCATCTGGTGCCGCCGCTCTGGGACGGTCAGGCGGGCCGGCGTGCGGCGGACGAGATCGAGAGCATGGTCGGCGTCGCCGGCGCGGCTCCAGCTCGCGCAGTGGCGAGTCTCTAACCGTTCGGCTAGGTCGAGAAAACGCAACGCTGACCCATCGGCCG
The DNA here is from genome assembly GCA_963764595.1 of uncultured Actinomycetes bacterium. Taxonomy (GTDB): domain Bacteria; phylum Actinomycetota; class Thermoleophilia; order Gaiellales; family Gaiellaceae; genus JACDAN01. Next base: position 162,874 of record CAVXTG010000006.1, read on the forward strand.
TGGGCAAGTCAGAGGGGCGCTCCAGGATGGGCTCGTGCTCGAAGACGGCTACAACGGGAATGGGTCTGATCGCGTTCACGCGCTCTCGCCTCGAGAGCTTGAAGTGCTGCGGCTGATCTCGAGCGGTCTGACGAACGGTGAAGTCGCCGCGCGCCTTCAGGTCACCGTGCATGCCGTCAAGTTCCATCTCGCGGCGATCTACCGGCGACTCGGCGTATCGAACAGAACCGAGGCCGCGGTCACCTTCCTGCGAGCGCAGTCAGAGAACATCGAGCCACTCGGCGGCGCGGCGGCTGCCGCGACCGACTGACGGCGTAGGT
>CAVXTG010000007.1:0-844002 GCA_963764595.1 uncultured Actinomycetes bacterium
AGAACGGACGGCTCGAAGGTGAGCCGCCGGGCGCCGTCCTGATCGGAATCTAGGCGCGGCGGTAGCGGATCGTGCGGCTGAAGCCGGCCAGGTAGCCGGGGCCGGCCTGGTTCACGCTCATCACGATCCGGAGCCGGGCGGTGCTTCGCCGCGGCCGGAAGCGGAACGTCTTCGCCGAGCGGCGGTTCAGCCGGACGCGCTTCACCGTCACCCACCGGCCCGCCGACGTCCGCCGCTGGAGCTTGACGAGCCGGCCTCGGAAGGACCGAGCCGCAAGGACGCGCGTGCGGAACCGGTTCCTGGCGACGCGACGGAACGCCACCCTCGGACGGACGCCGATCACGATCGCGCGGCTCGTCGCGTCGTTCCAGTGCGCCACGTACGAGGTCCGAATCGTCGGCCTCGCGAGGTAGCGCCAAAGTCCGCCGTTGCCCGTGATGACGGTCGCAACCGCCGTCGGCGAGCCCGCACCGAAGCGGTGAGCGAACACCGTCACCGACTCGCCCGCCCGCGCGGTCGGCACGAAGCCGCTGAGCATGACGGCACGCCCGAAGACGATCCGGCGCAGGCGTGCCGCGAGCGACACGCCGCTCGTCCTGAAGGTGAGATCGGCCCCGCGGGTCGTACCGGCGTCGTTCCTCGCAACGAGCCGGTAGTGGTAGATCGCGGCCGTGCGGAGGCGCGCGATCGGCGCGCTCACCGCCTGGTCGCGGAAGCTGGAACCGGCACCCCTGGCCGGCGTTCTCGAGCCGTAGCGGGTCGTCGTGCCGTACTCGAAGTACCACGTCGTCCGCCGGCCTTGCGGGTTCACCGTTCCGGTCGGCTTCGCCGCGTTCGAGCCGATCTCGAGGGTCGGGCCGGTTCGCGCGATGGGCGGCCCGGCCGTCCGGAACGTCCTATCGCTACCGAGACCGGTCCCGGACGCATTCACCGCCACGAGGCGGTAGTGGTAGGTCGTCGCGCGCCTCAGACCGCCCGGGGAGGAGGAAACGTTCACCGGCCGCGCGCCCGAGCCTGCATTCCTGGCCGCGGTCCTCGCGCCGTAGCTCGTGCTCGTTCCGTACTCGAAGTACCAGCTCGTCGTCTGCCCGTTCGGGTTGACGGAGCCGGCCAACCTCACAGATCTCGTCGTCGCCGCTCGTGGCCGACCCGGTCGACCGCCGTGGGAGCGCCCGCCGTCGCAAAGGTGCGGTCCGCCCCTCGACTCGTGCCCGCGTCGCTCGTCGCGACCAGCCGGAAGTGATAGAGCCGCCCCGCCGTCAAGCCCGACACGGCCGCCGACACAGCCGTCGCCGCGGTGCCCGAGCCGGCGCTCCTCGCCGCCGTCCTCGACCCGTAACCCGTGCTCGTCCCGTACTCGAAGAACCATGTGGTCGCGCGCCCGTTCGGGTCGACCGTCCCGGCGAGCGTGGCCGAGGTGGGCGTGACGCTCGTCGCCGCACCCGTGACCGCGGCCGGCGCGGATGACGTCGTAAAGATCCCGTCGGCGCCGCGTGTCGTGCCGTCGGCGTTGGAGGCGACGAGCCGGTAGTGGTACGTCGTCCCGGGCGTGAGACCGGTAAGCGGCCCGGAAACCTGGACGTTGCTCGTCCCCGACCCGGCGCTCCTCGTCGCGGTCTGTCTTCCGTAGCTCGTGCTGGTGCCGAACTCGAAGAACCAGCTCGTGGCTCGCCCGTTCGGGTTGACGGTGCCGGTCGCCGTGGCGGTGGTCGTGCCCACTGCGCTCACGGGCCCGGTGATCGCCGTGGGCGCCGCTGCGACGACCGCCCCTCCCGTACCCGCCGACAGAAGGAAGAGGCTCGTGAGGAGAACGGTTGCGCCGATCCTCGCCTGCACCAGCGCTGATACCAAACACCAAGTGCTGTAAAGAAAGGTGCTAGGAGACCGGAAAGATTCTGGTCGTCCCGCCGCGCGGAGTGAAACGCGGATAGCGCGCTCGCACCTGGTCGACGAAGCCCGCGAGCCGCTCCGCCAGCTCGGGATCGGTCACCTCGAGCACGTTCTCGGCGTTCAGCTCCCCTGAGCGCGAGTGGTTGAAGCTGCCCAGGAACACCGTGTCGTCGGCGACGGTCAGCTTCGCGTGCATGAAGTCGTGAACGGTGCCGGTGGGCTGCCACGGCGTCGACGGCTTGCCCGAGAACGGCGCCGTCAGCACGCGCTCGAGCAGCGGCAGCTTCCAGGTGATGTTGCCGTTCTCGCCCCACTGGTAGATCACGCCCTCGACCTGCGGCCGGTCGACGCAGCCGGCGACGTCGACGCGGCCCTCGGAGATCACCTGCGAGAGGGCCGCCAGGATCGGGCCGGCCGTGATCACGGGCGACGCGATCCGAACGCGGTGTTTCGCCTTCGCGATCGTCTTCCCGATCCGGTGTGAGAGGCCCTCGCCGTGGCCCGGCGTGAACCAGGTGCGCACCTGATGCTCGCCGACCGGGACGGGTGTCGTGTCGACGAAGCCGCTTTTCTCGACGATTCCCGTCTGCCAAAGCTGCTCGAAGTCTTCGGTGAAACGAGCGGCCAGCTCCGGTGAGTCCGCCACGGCATTCACGTTCTCCTGGACCGACCACGAGTCGTCGGTCCAGTTCATCGAGCCCGTCCAGACCGACGCACCGTCGCGCACGACGAACTTGTGGTGCATCAGGTCGGGGACGCCGGCGATCGGGCGAACAGGAACGCCGAGCGAGTCGATCAGAATCCCGTCAGGCTCGGGCGGCGGCGGAACGGGGATCGGGTTCCGGTGATCGAGGTTGTAGAGGAACCGGACGGCCACTCCGCGCGCCTCCGCCTCGCGAATCGCCGTCCCGACCACCGCGGCGGGCTCTGGCGTGAGATGGAAGTCGTAGTGGGCGAAGTCGAGCGAGCGTTCGGCGGCGGAGATGAAGTCGGCAACCCGCCGGGCGACGTCGAGCGTCTGCTGGCCGCCGTCGGTCTGCGTCCATACGTCGAGCACGGGCGCATCTTCGTGGAAGATTCCGCAACGTGCGCGTCACTTTCGACCACGTGGTCATCGCAGTCTCGGACTGGGAGCGGTCGAATGCCTTCTACCGCGACGTCCTGGGCGCCGAGCTGATTCAGCGCGGCGCCGGCTACGCCTACCGCTTCGGCGACCAGCAGCTGAACGTCCATGGGCCGGGTGTCGAGCCGCACCCGATCGCAGCCGATCCCGTGCGACCCGGCAACAGCGACCTGTGCTTCGTGTGGGACGGGCCGATCGACGAGGCCGTCGACCACCTCGGTCGGCACGGAGTCGAGGTCGAGGAGGGCCCGGTCCTGCGCCCCGGCGCGCGCGGCGAGGGAACGAGCGTCTACTTCCGCGATCCGGACGGCAGCCTGCTCGAGCTCATCTCCTATTCGTGACCTCGGTCTCGCTCGTCTCGCCCAGGCCCTTGAGGGCCAGCAGCGCGCCGACGATGAAGATCGCCGTCGCGAGGTAGATCAGGCCCAAGTGCCCGATGGTGGCGAAGCCCCAGGGGTAGTGGGCCGGTAGCGCGACCGCGAGGCCGAGCACCGGCGCCGCGACGGCCGCGGCCCAGGCCCACATCAGGCCGCGCCGGACGCCGAACCAGGAGAGCGCTGCGACGGCGAGACCCGTGGCGGCGAGGAGGCCGGAGACGGCGAGGTGGAGATGGCTGATGTAGTGGTAGAGATCCGGGCTGAACGCCTGGATCTCGTCCTTGCCCTTGTCCACCTGACCCGGCCCGATCCCGAGCTCCAGGAAGCTGTCGGTGAAGTTCCGCACGAAGAAAATGACGGCGTAGCCGATGAACGCGACGGCGCCGAGCGTCATCAGTCCGGCGCCGGCCCTCAGTGCTCCTGACTCTTCGCGGCGTGACTCTGCACTGATCGTGGTCATCGCACCTTTACCTCCGTCTCGTCGGTGCTGTCTCCTGAAAACGTTTGGAGTAGCGTCCGTATTGCATTGACCGGTTTCGTCGAGGCGCTGGCGGACGGCGCGGATCGGCCGGACGTTCAACCAGTACGCAGGCTCGGAGCTTCGGCGCGCCCGGCTCGCCGCCTACCTCGACAGCCGGGCGGACGCGCGCTACCTGCTCGTCGGCGAGGCGGCCGGCTATCGGGGCGCACGCTGGAGCGGCCTGCCGTTCACGTCCGAGCGCCAGCTCTCCGGCACCGGTCCGGCGGAGGCGACGGCGACGATCGTCCACCGAACGCTCGCCGAGCTCGAGGTCGGCGAGGACGTTCTGCTGTGGAACGTCGTGCCGACCCATCCTCACCGTCCGGGCAATCCGAGCTCAAACCGCCGACCGACGGCGGCCGAAGTACGGGAGGCCATGCGCTTCCTGCTCGAGCTCGCGACCGGCCGGCGGACGATCGCGGTCGGAAAGCTGGCCCACTCGGTCCTCGGCGGCCGCTACGTTCGTCATCCCTCGCACGGCGGCTCAGCTGCCTTTCGGGCTGGGCTGGTGCTATCCATAGTGCCGAGATGATCAGACTGCTCATCGTTGCCGCGGCGGTCGTCGCCGCAGGCGCCCTCTTCCTCGTGCTCCGCCCTGATGATGACGGCGATTCCGCTACGAGCGGCACGACGACGACCCAAGACGACGACCACCACGACGACAACCGGCCCTGCGCCGCCACCGCCGCCCCCCCAGCCGCCTCCACCGGCTCGGGTGCGCATCGTCGTGCGCGAGGGCCAGCCGGTCGGCGGCGTTCGCCGCGTCACCGTTTCGGAGGGCCGCCGGGTCGTCCTGATCGTCACCTCGGACGTCGTCGACCACGTCCACTTGCACGGCTACGACATCATGCGCGACGTCGGTCCGGGGCAACCGGCGCGGATCGCCTTCCGGGCGACGATCGTCGGAACCGTGGAAGCGGAGCTCGAGGACCGGCGCGTACCGCTGGCCCGGATCGTGACCCAGCCGTGACGCTGCTGCTCCCGCTCGCGCACGGGCTCGGCGGCGTTCGCGACCCGGTGCTGCCCGACTGGCTCATGTACTACGCGGGCTCACTCGTCTTGATCCTCAGCTTCGTCGCGCTCGGCGTCCTCTGGCGCAAGCCGATCCTCGAAGGGCGCTTCGCCGGCCGGCCGCTCTCCGATCGCTGGCAGCGGCGGATCCTCTGGCCGGGTTGGCGCGTGATCCTCGGCACGCTCTCTGCCGGCCTCCTGGTCGTGGTCTGGCTCGCCGCGTTCGTCGGCAGGCCGGACGCGGGCGACAACCTGGCGCCGACGTTCGTCTGGGTCATCTTCTGGCTCGGGCTCGTTCCGCTCGTGATCGTCTTCGGGAACCTGTGGTCGGTCCTGAGCCCCTGGAAGGCGATCGCCGACGGCGTGGCTTGGCTGTGGAGCAAGACCGGCCGATCATGGGAGCCCGCCGCAACGTATCCGGAGCGACTCGGCCGCTGGCCGGCCGCCGTGCTGCTCTTCGCTTTCGCTTCGCTCGAGCTCGCCTACCCGCGCGCGGCGGAGCCGCGGACGCTCGCCTTGGCGATCGTCGTCTACAGCTGGATTACGTGGGCGGGGATGCTCCTCTTCGGCCGGCGCACCTGGGTCGAAAACGGCGAGGCGTTTCACGTCTATTTCGGGCTCCTGGCTCTGATCGCGCCGTTTGCCGTCCAGGAGCACGACGGACGCCGTGCGGTCATCGTTCGGCCTCCCCTGGTGGGTCTGACGGCGCCCCAAACCCATCCGGGAACCGTTGTCTTCGTCCTCGTCATGCTTGGCTCGGTCGCCTTCGACGGCCTCAGCCGCCAGCAGTGGTGGCAGGACCGGCTGTACAACCTCGAATCCGAGTACATCGTCGACTCGCCGCGGACGGCCGACCTGGTCGCGACCGGCTTCAACGTCCTCGGGCTCCTCGGTGCCGTTCTCGCCGTGACGGCCCTCTTCCTGCTCGCGGTCTGGATCGCGAAGGTGATCTCGGGCGGGCGCGAGGGGCTCGCGGGCGTCTTCGTCGCCAGTCTGATCCCGATCGCGCTCGCCTACAACATCGCGCACTACTTCACGTCGCTCGTCAACCAGGGCCAGTACGCACTCCCGCTGTCCTCGGACCCGTTCGGCAAGGGCTGGGACCTGTTCGGAACGTCCGACTTCCAGCCGTCGCTCTTCAACTCGCCGAACGGGATCTGGTACGTCCAGGTCGGCGTCCTCGTCGTCGGCCACGTCCTCGGCCTCGTGGTCGCCCACGATCGCGCCGTCGCACTCTGGGGATCCGCGCGAACCGCCGTCCGCACGCAGTACGCGATGCTTGCGCCTGATGGTCCTCTACACCTGCACCGGGCTATGGCTGCTCTCGGCGAGCTAGTTGTCGCGCACGGCGGCACGGCCGGCCTCGTCGTCGAGACCGCCTTTGCACTTCTGATCGTCGCAATCGCCCTCGCCGTCTGGGTCGGCAGTCGCGGCGACGACAAGAAGTGAGCCGCACCCTGCTACTCTTTGCCGCCGGCGGGCCGGATGGTCCGCCGCTTTTCCGTCTGAGATGAAGACCTGGAACGCAAAGCCGGGCGAGGTCGAGCGCCGCTGGTACCTCGTCGATGCCGAAGGCAAGACCCTCGGGCGTCTCGCCACGCGCATCGCCGACACCCTCCGCGGCAAGGACAAGGCCCAGTACACGCCGCACGTCGACACCGGCGACTTCGTCGTCGTCGTCAATGCCGACAAGATCGTCGTCACGGGCAAGAAGCTCGACGACAAGATCTACTACCGGCACTCCGGCTATCCGGGCGGCATCCGCAGCCGCACTTTGCGCGAGGAGCTCGAGCGCCGCCCGACGGAGGTCATCCGCAAGGCGGTCAAGGGGATGCTGCCGCGCAACCGCCTCGGTCGCTCGCAGCTGACGAAGCTCAAGGTCTACGCCGGCCCCGACCATCCGCACGAGGCGCAGGCTCCGCAAGCGCTCAAGCTGGAGGAACAAGTAGTGGCCGCAGCTGCGCAGTATCAGGGCACCGGGAAGCGCAAGACGTCGATCGCGCGCGTGGTCCTGCGCCCCGGCGACGGCGCGACCTGGATCAACGGGCGGTCGATCGAGGACTACTTCCCGCGCTCGACCCACCGGACGACGGTGCTGGCGCCGCTGAAGGCGGCCGGCGCCGAGGGAACCTACGACCTGCGCGTGCGCGTCGAGGGCGGCGGCCCGACCGGTCAGGCCGGCGCGATCCGCCACGGCATCGCACGGGCGCTCGTCGAGGCCGATCCAGAGCTCCGCACGGTGCTCAAGCGCGAGGGCTACCTCACCCGCGACGCGCGCAAGGTGGAGCGCAAGAAGGCCGGCCTCCACAAGGCTCGCAAAGCTCCCCAGTTCTCGAAGCGCTGAGCGAGCCGTACTCGGTCATCCGCCTCGACGAGGTCGAGGCTGTGCCGACGTTCGGCGAGCTGAAGTGGAAGCCGCTGCGACGACCGCTCGGCGTCTCCGCGTTCGGGGTCAACGCCTACTGGGCCGCGTCGCCTGGGGACGAGCTGATCGAGAACCACGACGAGCTCGGAGCCGCTGCCGGTGGGCACGAGGAGCTCTACGTCGTCCTCGCCGGAGCGGCCCGCTTCACCGTCGCCGGCGACGAGTTCGATGCGCCGCCGGGCACCGTCGTCTTCGTCCGAGACCCCGCAGCACGCCGGGGGGCCGTGGCAACCGAGGCCAACACGACCGCGCTGGTCGTCGGGGGTGAGCCGGGTCGTCCGTACGAGGTCTCGGCCTGGGAATGGGTCGCCGAGGCGATCCCCGCCTGGCGGAACGGCGACTACGAATCTGCACGAAAGACGATCGAGCAGGGCCTGCGGGAGTACCCGGACAACCCCAGCCTGCTCTACGACCTGGCTTGCCTCGAAGCGCTCGTCGGCGAGCCGGAGGCCGCGATCGACCACATCCGTCGTGCCGTCGAGCTGAAGCCCGAGTTCGCGAAGGACGCCCAGGCGGACGAGGATTTCGCCTCCATTCGGCAGCGACCGGACTTCCCCGCTTAGGGTCCCCCTCTTGGCCAGGCGGTACTTCGGAACCGACGGCGTCCGCGGCATTGTCGGCGCCGACCTGACGCCCGAGCTCGTCGAGCGCCTGGGTCGTGCGGCCGCGCTCTGGTCGGACGGCGGTCGCGTCTTCGTCGGGCGGGACACACGAGGCTCCGGCCCGGCGCTGGAGCAGGCCTTCGCGGAGGGGGTGGCGTCGGCCGGGGGAAGCGCCGTGCTCGGCGGAGTGCTGCCGACGCCTGCGGTCGCCCTCCTGGCTCTCGATCTCGGCGCGGTCATCTCTGCCTCTCACAACCCGCCGGAGTACAACGGCGTCAAGTTCTTCGACGCCGAGGGCCAGAAGCTGACGGATGCCTCGGAGGAGGAGATCGAGGCGCTCCTCGACGAGCCGCCGCGAGCCGATCGTGGCGAGATCGCGACCGTCGGCAGCTCTGCGCGCAGTTACCTCGAGCACGTCGTCGAGCGGTTCGGCTCGGACCTGACTGGCCTACGCATCGCAGTCGACTGTGCGAACGGCGCCTACTCCGAGCTTGCTCCGCAAGCCTTCGAGCGGCTCGGCGCGGACGTCTTGGCGCTGGCAACCGAGCCGAACGGCACCAACATCAACGCCGGCTGCGGCGCGACGGACCTGACGCTGCTCCAGGGGCATGCCGGCGCCTACGACCTAGGGGTTGCGTTCGACGGCGACGGCGACCGGATGCTGGCAGTGGACGCGGATGGCAACACCGTCGACGGAGATCAGATCCTGGCGATCCTCGCGCTCCACCTGGGCGTCGACGTCGTCGTCGTCACCGCGATGACGAACCTCGGCTTCCACCGCCTGATGGCCGAGCACGGCATCCGGGTCGTCTCGACCAACGTCGGCGACCGTTACGTCCTCGAAGCGCTCCGCCGCGAGGGCGGGATCCTCGGCGGCGAGCAGTCCGGCCACATCATCTGCCTCGACGGCCACGTCACCGGTGACGGCCTCGCCGCGGCCCTCCTCCTCTGTCGTGCCCTCGAGGGTCGCTCCCTGGCCGAGGCCGCCGCCGTCATGCCGAGGTTCGCGCAGGTGAAGGAGAACATCCCCGTCCGCGACCGGACCCTGCCCGCGGGTCTAGTGTCGGAGCTCGAACGCATCAACGCGGAGCTCGATGGAACGGCGCGGATTCTCGTTCGTCCGTCGGGTACTGAACCTCTGATTAGGGTTCTCGCCGAGGCCGAAAACCAGCCTGAGGCTGCCGAGCTCTGTGTTAAGATCGCAGCTCTCGTTCGTCGAGAGCTCGGTTAGTCGACCTCCAATGCAGGGGTGTCGTCCGCGGCCGGGCTCTTGGTCGTTTTCGGGGGAGAATCACGGGAACAGGCTGGCTGTCGGCGAAGGAGGTCCAGATGTGCGGAATCATCGGTTACGTCGGGCCCAGAGCCTGCAAGCCGCTGTTGCTCCACGGCCTCGAGCGGCTCGAGTACCGCGGCTATGACTCAGCGGGCCTCGTCCTCCGCGAGGACGACGAGCTCGAGTACGTCCGCGCCGTCGGCAACCTCTCCCAGCTCAAGGAAGCAGCCTCGCTCAACGGCTCGGACGCGACGACCGGTCTCGGCCACACTCGCTGGGCGACACACGGCCGGGTCTCCGAGGAGAACGCCCACCCGCTGACCGGGTGCAAGGAGGGCGAGCTCGCCCTCGTCCTGAACGGCATCGTCGAGAACTACCGCGAGCTCAAGGAGTCGCTTCGGGCCGACGGACACACGTTCAGCGTCCGAGACCGACGCCGAGGTTGTCGCCCACCTGATCGAGCGCCACTACGACGGCGACCTGGTCGAGGCGGTCACCAAGGCGTATCGCGAGCTCGAGGGCCACTTCGCCTTCGTCGCGATCCACCACGAGCATCCAGACCTGCTCGTCGGCGCGCGCCTCCAGTGCCCGCTCGTCGTCGGCGTCGGCGAGGGCGAGATGTTCTTCGCGTCGTCGATCGCAGCCTTCCTGCGCGAGACGCGCCGCGTGCAGCTGATCGAGGAGGGCGAGATCGTCGCGATCACCCCCGAGGGCGCGACCTTCTTCGACGTCGAGACGGGCGAGACCGAGCGCGACGAGCTCGAGGTCGACTGGGACGACGAGGCCGCTGAGAAGGGCGGCTACGAGACGTTCATGCTCAAGGAGATCTACGAGCAGCCGGACGCCGTTCGCGAGACGATCGGCGAACGGATCAGACCCGGCGGCCGGCTCGAGCTCGACGGCCTCGGGATGACGGACATGGAGCTGCGCAACCTGCGCCGCGTCGTCATCCTCGCCTGCGGCACGGCCTACCACGCCGGCGTCGTCGGCCGTTACGTGATCGAGGAGTGGGCCCGCATCCCGGTCGAGCCGGACATCGCCAGCGAGTGGCGGTACCGGAACCCGGTGATCGGCCCCGACACGCTCGTCATCGGCATGTCCCAGTCGGGCGAGACCCGGGACACGATCCACGCGATGAAGCTCGCGCGCGAGAAGGGCGCGATCACGATGGCGATCACGAACCTGATGGGAACGCAGATCACGCGCGAGGTCGACCACGTCCTCTACACGCGCGCCGGGATGGAGATGGCCGTCGCAGCCTCGAAGACGTTCACCGCGCAGGTCGTCGCGCTCTATCTCGTCGCGCTGAAGCTGGCTCAGGTGCGGGGGACGCTGCCGACTGGGGAGCTCAACTACGTCCTCGACGAGGTCCGCCGCCTGCCTGAGCGGATCGAGCAGTTCCTCGACGGCGACCACCCGATCGACGAGATCGCCCAGCGGCACTTCGACAAGCCCTTCTTCCTCTACCTCGGCCGCCACATCGGGCTGCCGGTCGCGCTCGAGGGCGCGTTGAAGCTGAAGGAGATCTCCTACATCCCGACCGAGGCGTACTCGGCGGGCGAGATGAAGCACGGGCCGATCGCGCTGCTCGACGAGGAGACGCCGGTCGTCTGCGTTGCGACCGACTCTCACGTCTACGACAAGATCGTCTCCAACATCCAGGAGACCCGCGCGCGCGGCGCCCAGGTGATCGCGATCGCCACGGACGGGAACGAGGACATCCAGCATCACGCGGACGACGTCATCTACGTCCCGCGGACGCCCGCGTTCCTTCAGGCCGTGCTTGCGATCGTGCCGCTCCAGCTCCTGGCCTACCGCATCGCCCGGCTCCGCGGCCTGAACGTCGACCAGCCGCGCAACCTGGCAAAAACCGTCACCGTCGAATAGCGCTACTCCGGCGGGCGGCGCTGCTGCTTCAGCTCGGAGCGCTTGCGCTTTTCCTTGAGCCGGCGCTCGCGTGCGGCGGCGGTCGGCTTCGTCGGGCGGCGTCGGCGTGGCACCTTCAGCGCGTCGCGGAGCGACTCGACCAGCCGCTCGACCGCGAGCTCGCGGTTCCGCGCCTGGCTTCGCTCGTCCTGGGCGACAGCTCGGAGCACGGTCCCGGCGCGGCGCTCCACCCGTGCTTTCTGGGCCGGCGTCAGGGCCGTTGAGGCCTCGACGTCGAAGATCGCCTCCACCCGCGTCTCGGTCTTCTGGGCGTGCTGTCCGCCCGGTCCGCTCGACCTGGAGAACCGCAGTTCGATCTCCGAAACGGGGATCGCCACCGTCCTGGTCACCTGAATAGACTCGCCGCTCATGGCGGCCATTCTGCTGGACGTCGACGGCGTGCTTCACGTCTCCGGCGAGCCGATCCGGGGCGCCACGCAGGCAGTGCGGCAGCTGCGGGAGAACGGCCACCGGCTGCGGTTCGTCACGAACAACACCACCCGCTCGCGGCGGTCGCTCGCGGGCGAGCTGCGGGAGCTCGGCTTCGAGCTCGACGACGACGAGCTTCAGACCACCGCTCTCGCGGCCGCCAGGGAGCTGGCCGGCCGGCGGGTGCTCGCGCTGACGATGGCCGCCGTGCTCGAGGATCTCGGCTCCGTCCAGCTCGTCGGTGAGGACGCCGAGGCCGTCCTGCTCGGCGGCGCCGACGAGACCGAGGAGACGAACCGGGTCTTCTCCTACATGAATCTCGCTCGGGCGTTCGCGGAGCTCGAGGCCGGCGCAGAGCTCTATTGCCTGCACCGCAACCGCTGGTGGCAGACGTCGCGCGGGCCGCTGCTCGACTCGGGCTGCTTCGTCGCCGGGCTGGAGTACGCCGCCGGGCTCGAAGCGACTGTCGTCGGGAAGCCGAGCACGGCGTACTTCGCCGCCGCCGTGGAAGCGCTCGACGCCGAGCCGGAGCTCACGTGGATGGTCGGCGACGACATCGACGCCGACGTCCTGGGTGCCCAGCGGTTCGGGCTGCGGACCGCGCTCGTGCGGACCGGCAAGTTCCGGCCGGACGAGGTCGAACGGTCGACAATCTCGCCCGACGTCGTGCTCTCGTCCGTCGCCGACCTGCCGCGCTGGCTCGAGGAGCTGCTCTGACCCGCGTCGGGACCGACATGATCGAGATCGGCCGGATTCGCCAGGCGCTCGAGCGCTACGCGGGGTTCCGGGACCGGTGCTTCACGGCGGCCGAGCAGGCGTACTGCGACGCGCGGCCGAATCCCGCGCAGCACTACGCCGCCCGCTTCGCGGGCAAGGAGGCGGTCGGCAAGGCCTTGGGGTTCGGCGTTGCGCAGCGCTTCGCCTGGCGGGACATCGAGATCGCCGGCCGGCCGAAGCCGTCCGTGCGCCTGTCCGGGCGGGTCGAAGCATGGTCGCGGAGGGTCGGCGCCGGAACGATCGACCTCTCCATGTCGCACTCGCGCGAGCTGGCGAGCGCGGTCTGCGTCGTCTCCGACCCCAATGTTTGAGCCGCTCTACACCGCCGCGGAGATGCAGGCGGCGGAGGCGGGTCACGACGTCGAGCAGCTGATGGAGCGCGCAGGGCGGGCGGTCGCCGACGAGGTGCTCGCGCGCTTTCCATCGGCGCGCACGTTCGCGGCGGTGTGCGGAGCGAGGGGCGAATGGTGGTGACGGGCGGATCGCCGCGGAGCTCCTTCGGTCAGCCGGCTGGGAGGAGCGGTCGCTCGGCGACGCCGACGTCGTCATCGACGCTCTCTTCGGGACCGGCTTCCACGATGCGCCGCGCGAGGACGCCGCTCAGCAGATCCGGTCGATGAACGAGTCCGGCTCGCCCGTCGTCGCCGTGGACATTCCCTCAGGGGTCGACGCGTCGACCGGCGAGGTTCCCGGCGAGGCGGTCCGGGCGGTCCTGACGGTGACCTTCCACGGCCGGAAGGTCGGGCAGGAGGTCGCGCCGGGGCGCTTTCATCGCGGCGAGGTCGTCGTCGCCGACATCGGCCTCGAGCACAGGGAGACGGAGCACGCACTCGCGACGACGGCGATCCTCGAGCTCGTCCCGCGGCGAAAGCCGGGTGACACGAAGTACACCGCCGGATCGGTGCTCGCCGTCGGCGGGTCGCCGGGAATGACCGGAGCGATCTGCCTGGCCGCGGAGGCGGCGTTTCGGGCGGATGCGGGATACGTCGCCGTCGCCGCACCGCAGGAGTCGCTGCCCGTGATCGAGACCCGCCTGCTGGAAGCGGTCAAGCGGCCGCTGGACGAGGTCTGGAGCGCGGCGGAGCGCGCGCGGGCGCTCGCGCTCGGCCCCGGCCTCGGCCGCGACCGACAGGAGCTGGTTCGCCGGTTGCTCTCCGAGACCGAGCTGCCCGCCGTCGTTGACGCGGATGCCCTGTACGAGCTCGAGCCCGTCGAGCGGGAGGCGGCGACGGTCCTGACCCCGCACTCCGGCGAGCTCGCGCGACTGCTCGGCGTGGAGGTCGAATGGGTCGACGCGCACCGGCTCGAGGCGCTCAGGCGGGCGGTCGAGCGGTTTCGCTGCGTCGTGCTGCTGAAGGGTGAGGGGACGCTGGTCGGCGCGCCCGGCACGGGAGCGATCGTCTGCGGCGGCTTTCCGTCGCTCGCAACCGCCGGAACCGGAGACGTGCTCACGGGCGTCGTTGCGTCGTTCCTGGCCAAGGGCATGGACGCGCGGCTTGCCGCCGCCGCTGCCGCTGTCGCACACACGCAGGCCGCGATCGCGGCGCCCTACAGGTCCGGCCTCAAGGCGAGCGACCTGCTGACGGCGCTTCCCCGCGTCCTCGATGCATAGGTCGGAGATCACCATCGACCTCGGGGCGCTCCGCCGCAACGTCCGGCGGCTGCGTGAGGTCCTCGGCGACTCGGAGCTGTGGGCGGTCGTGAAGGCCGACGGCTACGGGCACGGCGCAGTCGACGTCGCCCGGGCGGCGCTGGACGAAGGCGTTGCCGCGTTGTGCGTGGCAACCGTCGCGGAGGCGCTCGAGCTGCGCGAGCCGTTTCAGGATGCGCGGATCCTCGTCATGGGGCCGGTGGTCGACCGGGACGTGGCACCAGCGCGGGAGGCGCGACTCGAGTTGACCGTCTCCGACGGCGAAATCCCGGCGGGCGTCCGCGTCCATCTGAAGCTCGACACGGGCATGGGTCGGTGGGGGCACGCTGAGCTCCCGGAGGTGCCGGCGAACGTCGTCGGGCTGATGACCCACCTCGCGACCGCTGACTCCGATCCGAACTTCGCCCGCGAGCAGCTGCGGCGCTTCGACGAGGCGACGCGACCCTACTCGCACCTGACCCGTCATGCGGCGAACAGCGCCGCGGCGTTGCGGCTCCCCGAATCGCGCCTCGACGCCGCCCGGTGCGGCATCGCCCTCTACGGTCTCTCGCCGTTCGGCGGGGAGCCGGCGGAGGACGGCCTCGAGCCCGTCCTGCGCTGGGAGTCCCACCTGGCGCAGGTCAAGCGGCTCGCGCCAGGCGAGTCGACGGGCTACGGCCGCCGGTTCGCGGCCGACCGTGAGACGTACATCGGCATCGTCCCGGTCGGCTACGCCGACGGCTTTCGCCGCGACATGACCGGCACGATGGTGGTTGTCGACGGCGAGCGAAGGCGCGTCGTCGGCACGATCTCGATGGACGCTCTCGCCGTCGAGCTTTCCGGCCGCCTCCCCCTCGGAACGCCGGTGACCCTGATCGGAGACGGTGTGCGCGCCGAGGATCATGCCGCCGTGGCCGACACGATCAACTACGAGATCGTCTGCAGGATCGACTCGCGGCCCGGCCGAGCGCGGCGGACGGTGGTCGATGCTTGAGCAGGCGCGGGAGGTCCTGTCCGGCGAGGAAGCGTGGGTAGTCGGCGGCGCCGTGCGCGACGAGCTGCTGGGCCGGCCGCTGGTCGACATCGACATCGCCTGCCGCGAGCCCGAGGCGGCAGCGCGCCGGTTCGCACGAAGCGCCGGCGGCGCGCCGTTTCCGCTCTCCGAACGGCACGGCGCCTGGCGGGTCGCGTTCCCCGACGGACGTACCGTTGACTTCACGCCGCTCCGGAACGGGATCGAGGCGGACCTCGCAACGCGCGACTTCACGCTGAACGCCGTCGCACGCCCGCTCGTGGGCGGCGAGGCGGTCGACCCATTCGGGGGAGTGTCCGATCTCGAGCGTCGCGTGCTCCGCGCCGTCGGCCCGACGATCTTCGAGGATGACCCGCTGCGCCTGCTGCGCGGCGTGCGGCTGGAGGACGAGCTCGACCTGCGGTTGGACGACGAGACCGAACGCCTCATCCGCGAGCACGCGTCGCTCGTTGCCCGCCCGGCGGGCGAGCGCATCCTGGCCGAGCTTCTCCGCCTGAGCGGGCGCGGATTTCAGCGGCTCGACGAGCTCGGTCTGCTCGAGCCGCTCGGGGGGTCGCTGGAGCGCCTCGAGGGACTCGAGGGGGCGGATGCCGACATGCGGCTGGTCGCGGTCTTCGGTGAGCGTCTCGCGGAACTGCCTGTCTCGAACGAGCTCCGGCGCTACGCGAGGGCGCTGCTGCGCGCCGAGCCGCCCGCGGAGCTGACGCCCCGTTCGGTGTACCGCTTCCGGCGCGCGACGGAGCCCTGGGCGGTCGAGGCCGCTCGGTTCGCGCGGGCTGGGGACCGGCTCGAGCGCGCGATCGAGGAGGCGCGCGAGCGCGACCCGGCCGAGCCGCTGCTGCGCGGCGACGAACTTGGGCTGCCGCCGGGCCCGGAGATCGGCCGGCTGCTCGCGCTCGTCGAAGAGGAGCGCGCAGCGGGCACGATCGCAACGCGAGAGGAAGCGCTCGAGCTCGTGCGGCGGGAGAGCGGCGTCACAGAGTCCTGACGGACCCGTCACACACCCGCGCGCCCGAGCTCGCTACGCTCGCCGCGGGGAGGAGGCTGGGTGCGCCTACCCTGCAGAACCGTAGGGGCCTGCGCGGGCCCGGGACTGCTACCGGCAGACGCGAACGGGGAGCGTGGCCTCGGCCTGCTGGCCCCCGGCTCGCACGACGGCACGCAGCCGGTGGACGCCCCGAGGGGCTCGGCGTGTGCGCCAGACGGTTTCGAAGAGGCCGGCGACACCGCGCCTGACGACCCGGAGGCGCCGGTCGCCGTCGAAGAACTGGACGGACCGGATGCGGCTCGTCGCGCTGGCGGACACGAGCAGCTGCTCTGAGCGCTCGACGCAGCGGCGCGGGAGCGGCGTCAGCCAGGTGACCGTCGCGCCCCGAACCACCCGCAGCCGCCTCGTGGTCACCCTCGTGTTCGGCATCACGTCGCCGCCGTAGCTCGAAGCGTTCTTTGCCTCCTGGTTGTCGGAGGCGACGAAGGCGAACTGTGGACGGCCGGCGCCGATCCGCGGTGCCTCGGGCGGGAGCGGGAAGAGCGCGACGCCCGTGAACGGGTCGTAGGCGGCCGCGCCGACCAGCACCCGGTTGTACGCGATCGCCAGCGAGAAGGGGTCGACACCCGAGCCGCGATCCAACACCTGAAGCGCGATCGTGGGTCGTCCGGCGGCGACGCGAGTCGTGAGCACCCGGATCGTCGGGCGCCTCAGGTCGTTCACCCAGGACCGCAGCCGCCACGTCCCGGCCTGGCGACGGCCGGTGAACTCGTCCCGGCCGGAATCGACGGAGACGTAGTACCGCCCCGGCAGGGCGAACTGCGCGCCGGCGACGCCGATCGGCAGCTGGTAGCCGAAGGTCAACCCGTTGATGTTCACCGGCGTCCCGACGTAGCCCTGAACCGCGTTCTCATCCTTCGCTCCGAGGACGAACGGGTGGATGAGGGAGCCGGGCGACGCCGTGACGACGGCGACGCCGAAGTTCATCACGCGCCGCCGGAGCCGAAACTCGAACAGCCGCTCGGCGCCGTCTTCGCGCATCGTCGGCCCGACCCCGTAGTCGGGTGCATGCCCGAACGGTGCTGTCGGGAACCGATATGCCTGCGTGAACGACCTGCCGCTACGGGTCGTTCCCGACTGGACCTGGCGGATCGCCCTCGCGGGCGCCGACGCCAGAGCAGGCCGTGTGACGAAGACGGCGTAGGGAACACGCCTCGTGACCGCACCGCTGCGCAGGACGAGGTAGCCGACGTTGTCACCGGCAGCGGCGTTCGCGTCGGCCCGAACGGTCACGGGCAGGCTGGCTACGCCGCCCGGCGCGATCGCGACGGTGGCCGGCACGTCGATGGCAACGCCGGTGCTGGCCGACTGCGGCCGCAGCTCCACGGTCCAGGCGCCGGCGCCGCCGCCGGCGTCACGCAGGCTGAGCAGGAGCTGCTTCGACACCGGGGTGCCGGCGGCCTGGAGATCGCCGAACGAGAGCGACGCGGGCTCGGTGAAGAGCTTCGGATCGTCGGCGGCGAGGACGTTGACGAGCCCGGCGCCCTGCGCGAGCGCGGAGGCCTCTTGCGTCCTGGCCGTGTTGCCCCACGCGGCGCCCGCCGTCGACATCAGCGCGGACTTCAGCTGCCGGACAGCTCCAGCTCCGGTGACGCTGCCGGAGGAGTGCCGCGGCGCCCGCGACGTGCGGCGCCGACATGCTCGTCCCGTCGAACGGGGCAAAGGGCGAGCCGCCGGTGGCGTTGCGCAGGGTCGCGGAGAGGATCTCCCCACCCGGCGCGGCCACGTCCGGCTTGAGCGCATGACCAAAGGCCGTCGGCCCGCCGGACGAGAAGCTGGTGACGATCCCGGAGCGTCCTGTGACGACCTCCGTCACGCCTGGACCGACCCGGATCGGCGCGCGCCCGCCGCGCGTGGCCAGGTACGCGCGCAGGTTCGCGCCGTCGTGATTCGTGACCATCCCGCTCGGCAGCGGGAGCACAAGGGGAATCGGGTTGGGCTCGCCCTCCCGGTTGTCGGCGATGACGAGCCCTCCGGCGCCCGCCTGAACCGCGCGCAGCGCCTTCGAGAAGAAGGTGCAGCCTCCGCGGCTGATCAAGGCGAGGCCACCCGCAAGCGAACCACGAGGCAGAGGGTTTCGCCCGACGTTCGGGTCGCGCCCGATCCCGCAGAGCCGGGGGTCGACCGGCCGGCCGTTCGTGCCGCTGATCGACGCGACGTCGACGAGCGTTCGGTCGGACGTCCCCCATCCGGACGGCGCCGCACCGCCGCCTGCAGGCCGGAACGGAATCTGCTGCACGCTCGCAGGCGCTGCCGCAGCACGAACTCCCAGCGCGGGTGCGAACACGTGCGTGTTCGACGTCGCAGCGACGGTGATCGCCTCGGGAGCGACTCCGGGCGAGCCGGTCGTGCCGAAGCCGAAGTCGTCACGGTCGTTCCCGGCCGAGATCACCGGGACGACTCCTGCGTTGGCGGCGTTGGCCACCGTCCGCACGAGCGCGTCCGTTCGCGGCTCGGTCGATGGGCCGCCGCCCGAGAAATTGATCACGTCCATGCCGTCGCGCACGGCCGCCTCGAACGCGGCGACGATCTCGGGCGTGTCGGCGATGTGGCCGATGCCGGTCGGCACGTTGAAGACCCGGTAGTTGCCGATCCAGGCCTGCGGCGCGACGCCCGAGAGCCCAGGCGTCGGAGGATGGTCGCGCCCGCCCGGCGAGCTCGTGCCGCTGCGCCCCGCCGCGATGCCGGCGACGTGCGTGCCGTGGAAGGAGGCGAGCCGGTCGAGCGGCAGCCGCCCGCGACTGCCGGAGCCCGGGCCCGGGAAGCTCCGAGCGGCGATCACCTTGGCCGTCGTGAAGCTGCGCTGGCCCTTGGGGAAACCGGCTGGATAGGCGAGGCCGCTCGAGTTGAAGAACGCGTTCAGGTGGTCGACGCCGTCGTCGACGACTCCGATCTTGATGCCGGCGCCCGTGCTCCCCGTCGCCGCAGTGAACGCCGGCGCCGCGATCACGCTCGGGCTGCGATTGAGCGCCATCGTGTACCGCAGGCTCGGGTAGACCTGGGCGACGAACGGCATCGCGCTCAGCTGCGCCAGCCGCGGGTAGGGCAGGTCGACCGTGATCCCGTTGAGGACGACCTGGAAGCGGCGGCCGACCCGCGCCGAGGGAATCGCCGTCGCGGATCGCCCGCGCCGCCGCGAGCTGAGCGGTCTCGATCCGCGCGAGGTAGGCCTGCGAGGAGCGGCTCTCAACGTTCAGTCGGCTCGGGCCCAGCGCGCCGAAAAGCCCGGGGCCGCGTTCAGCCGCGAGCGGCGGCAGGCCCAGGCCGACGATCACGCGAACCCGCCCGCTGTCGTGGTTTCGGGGGACGGCGATCGTTCCCGGCCGCACACGCGGGACGGTCAGCTCGCCGAACGTCCGGTTGATCGGCTGCAGGCCGGCTGAAGCAGGCGCTGCGAGAGCAAGCGCCGCGATCAGGGCGATAAGCACGGGATGGCGGCGCAACCCACCAAAGAGTACCCACGAAACTAGGATCGCTTCGTGGCCGGGAGATTCGAAGGCAAGCGCGGGCTGATCACGGGCGTGGCCAACCGGCGCTCGATCGCCTGGGCGATCGCGCGCCGCCTCGCCGACGAGGGGGCGCAACTTGCGTTCACCTTTCAGGGCGAGCGGCTCGAGAAGAACGTGCGGGAGCTCGCCGGGTCGGTGGACAGCCCACTCATCACCGAGTGCGACGTGCGCTCCGACGAGGGCGTGGCCCGCGTCTTCTCCGAGGTGGGTGAGGCCTTCGACGGCGGGCTCGACATCCTCGTCCACTCGGTCGCATTCGCTGCAGCTGAGGATCTCGAGGGGCGCTTCACCGACACGCCGCGCGACCGCTTCTGGCTCGCGCTGGACGTGAGTACCTACTCCCTGGTCGCCTGCGCCAGGGCCGCCGAGCCGCTGATGGAGGCGGCGGGTGCCGGGTCGATCCTGACGATGACGTACCTCGGCGGGGAGCGCGTCGTGCCGCACTACAACGTCATGGGCGTGGCCAAGGCGGCGCTGGACTCATCCGTTCAATACCTGGCCTGGGACCTCGGTCAGAAGAACATCCGCGTGAACGCAATCTCGGCCGGACCGGTTCGGACGCTGGCCGCCCGCTCGATCGCCGGCTTCCCGACGATGGAGGCGATCGTCGAGGAGCGCGCGCCGCTCCGTCGTCCGATCGACGCCGACGACGTCAGCGCCGCCGCGGGGTACCTGCTCTCGGACGACGCCCGCAACGTCACCGGGACGACGCTCTACGTCGATTCCGGCTACCACGCCATGGGCATGTAGAGGTGCTGGAGTAGATCTCGGCTCAGTTGGGAACACGTAGAGCGGAGGTGATGGCATGCGAGGGTTGACGAGAGGTGCGGCGACGTTGCTCGGAGTCGCCGTTGCGGGCTTCCTGATCTGGTGGGGCGCGAGCGCGTTGCCCGCCGAAGGCGATGCCACCCGGGGTGAGTTCTGGTGGGCCGTCGCACTGATCGCGGCGGCGGGCCTGGTCATGGCGCTGTCGCAGCTGCTCGGCGGCTGGACGAAGTGGGGGTGGCCGCATATCTCGGGCAACGTCTTCCTACTCGGCTTCCTGCCCGCGCTCATCGCCGGCGGGTGGGCAGTCGCCGCCGCCGAACCGGGCGAGCATTGGCTCGGCCGCCACGTGCGCGACTGGTCCGACGACATCGGCTTGGAGAGCCTCGTCGGCGACCTGGTGAAGGTCTGGCCGGCGCTCGCATTCGGCGTGGGACTCGTCCTCGGGCTCACGCTCGACACGACCGGGCGGAGAAGGAACCGGTTCCGGCGCCCGTCGCCGAGCCCGTGACCGAAGTCCGCGACGGCGAGCCGGCCGGCCGGCCCGTCCCTGTCGGCGAAACGGAGACGACGCAGGTTCAGGCTCCGCCGCGCTCGGGCGATCCCCAGCGCGACGAATAGCCGAGCGGTAGCGCGCTACCCCGGCAGCTTGGACGCGACCACATCCACCTGCTGGATGTCCGGGGGCCGCGCAAGCAGCTCGTCCGCTTGGGCCATCAGCGCTTCGGCGACCCGGCCCGAGAGGTGGGCCTGGCGGCCCGAATCGTCTGGGAAGACGTCGAAGATGGCGAACTGTGAGTTACCGAGCCGGACCGCGAACCACGCGACCGTGTCCGGCTCTTCCTCGGCGAGCGACTTGCCGCCTTCGAGGAACCGCGCGACGTCTTCTTCCTTGCCGGGCTTCGCCTCAAGCGGCACCCACAGGCCCTTGGTCACCGTCGTCATAACCTCTCCCTTCCGTGTGACGTTTGCGCTCCTGATACGAAGCGCCTAGCTCGGCGGTTTGAACGCTGCCCGGGCCTGCGCGGCAGGCTCGCGTGAGTCGCAGCCGTCGACGTGGTCGTTCACGAGCCCCATCGCCTGCATGAACGCGTAGACCGTCGTCGGGCCGACGAAGCGCCAGCCGCGCCGCTTCAGGTCCTTCGCGAGCGCGCGAGACTCCGGGGTCTGTGCCAGCTCGAGCAACGCCGCCCAGGTCAGCTCCGCCGGCCGCGAGTCCGGGTCCGGCTCGAAGCGCCAGACGTAGGCCGCCAGCGAGCCCTCCTCGTCGACCAGCTCGACGGCGCGCTGGGCGTTGTTGATCGTCGCCTCGATCTTGCCGCGATGACGGACGATCGAGGCATCGCCGAGGAGCCGCTCGACGTCCTTCTCGCCGAAGCGGGCCACCTGGTCGAAGTCGAAGCCGGCGAAGGCCTTCCGGAACGCCTCCCGCTTCCGGAGGATCGTCAGCCAGGAGAGCCCCGACTGGAACCCCTCCAGGCAGAGCTTCTCGAAGAGCCGGCGGTCGTCGTCGACCGGGAAGCCCCACTCGGTGTCGTGGTAGGAGCGGTACTCGGGCGAGGAATCGCCCCAGAAGCAGCGGACGACGCCGTCGTCGCCCTGTGCGAGCCCGTTGTCCGAGCTCATCCGAGCGCGCCGAGAACGAAGGTGTAGGTCTCGAGCTCCATGTCGCTACCAGGCTACGGGGATGTAGGCCTCGTAGAGCGAGATCCGTCCGTCTCTCGCGAGCAGCCGGCCCGGGACGCCACAAGGCGCACGGCCGTGGACTGCGAGCAGCCGAACGCCGAGATCGCTGAGGTGACGGACGTCCGGGCAAGGTCGCAGCTCGCGCAACACGCGCTCCGCCTCCTTCGGCGCGATCGTGGAGTAGCCGGCGGGTCGCTCGCGCAGACCCTGCATCGCGTAGTAGAGGTAGACGCTTGCCTCCTGCCGGTCCGGCGCGCGCACGGGCAGCTCGAGCAGCCGTCCGAGCTCTGCATCGGAGATCGCGGCGTAGGCGCGATTGTCCTCGTCGGCGGGCGTTGGGCGGACCGCGGTCACCCCGAGGCGGAGGTCGAGCGCGATCAGCGCAAGCGCGACGAATGGAGCGGCGCGCCAGCGAAGCCGGGCGACCGCCAGTGCGGCCAGTGCCGCGATCGCCAGGCACGCGATCGGCATCAGGCGGCCGGGCACACGCGTCGATCCGAGCCCCGGCACCGCTTCCCAGAGCGCTTCGTAGCCGGGAAGGTTCGCGCCGAGGGCGAGCAGGCACGGGATTGCGGCGCCGAGACCCAGGACGAGCCCGAGCCGCGAGCGAGTCAACGCGAGTCCCACGATCGCGAGCAACGGCGTGAGCCAGCCGATCAGGACGAACGCCTCGAGCCCGTGGCGAGGATCGCGCGCGACGAAGTCGGTGAGCTCGGCCGAGTAGCGCTCGACCTGGGCGAAGGAGCGACCTCCGCCGATCGAACCGCGGATCGAGAGCGCCCAGACGAGCAGGCCGGCCGCGACGGAGCCCGCCACCGCGCCGCCGGCCCAGCGGCGGTCGCCTCCGCGCAGCAGCATGTACGCCGCGACGAACGGGATCGCACCGAGCGCTAGGTGCACTTGACCGGAGAGGGGAATCGAGGCGAGCGCCGCGGCGGCGACGAGGTACCGCCGTCGTTCCCACGCCCAGAGCGAGAGCGGCAGCAGCATCGCGACCCAGGCGAGCAGGTGGCCGGCACCGCCCTGGACGGCACGGTAGGGAGCGAGCGCGAACGCCGCGCCGCCGACGATGGCGGCGCCCGTGGGGAGCCCGAGCGAACGGAGCCAGAGGAACGTCAGGCCACCTGCCCCGACGTACCCGAGCAGTACGAAGACGTTCCAGGCGCCGACCGATCCGAGCAACGCGTGCAGCGGCCAGAACGGGAGCCCGAACGGCCAGCCGGCGAAGTTCACCCGCGGCTCCACCTCCGGGCGAAAGCTGTACGGGTCGCGGAACGGGCTCTCGCCGCGTCCTAGCTGGTGGCCGGGCAGCCAGAGCTGCCAGGTCGCCTGGAGATGGTCGCCTGGGGCGGCCGCTCCCGGCAGGCCGCGAAGCCCTTCGGCCATGAACTCGTCGTCGGCCTGCTTCAGCGCCGGCCAGGTCGAGACGAGGCCGGCGGCGACGTAGACCGCTAGGACGAGTCCGACAAAGCCAGCGCCGCGGAGATGAGCTCGTCGAAGTCGGGGAGCTCGCCGTCCTCGTACGCCCATGCGCCGCGGACCGTACCGCCGGCGTCGACCACGAAGGCCGTGCGACGGGCCACGTCGCTCATGCCACGGTAATCGCGAGCGATCCTGAACCCCCTGACCGCCTCGCCGTTCCAGTCGGAGAGGAGCGGAAAGTTGAGGTCGAGCGCCTGCATCCACGCGACATGAGACCAGGGCGAATCGCGCGACACGGCCATCGCTCTGATCCCTGCCTGCTCGAGCTCCGCGCTCCTGTCACGCAGGAGCTCCATCTCGCTCGTTCAGGTGCCCGACCAGTCGAAGAGGTAGAAGACGAGGAGGACGGGCCCCTCCTCGACCAGGTCGCGCAGCGAGATGCTCTCCCTCGGGGCGAGCCACACCTGAGCGTCTGGAATCTGGTCACCAGGCTCGAGCACCCGCGGAGCCTAACCTGGGACAGCACCACCCTTGGATCCGCGGGAAGCCCTCGCGGCTCGTCCGGCCCGGGTCGAACTGCGACGCCAGGCTCTCGACCGCCGTGACCTTGCTGACGTCGGCCGAGCGGATGAAGAGCCACTGGTCGGCGCTCTGCCAGCCCAGGAGCATCCAGCGTCCGTCGGGAGACCAGGCGACGTCGCTGAACCGTCCGCGACCCGAGAAGACGGGCGTCTGGCGTCGCAGCGTGTCGGCCTCGGCCACGAGCAGCTCGCTTCGCGGGCCGATCCGGCGGACGAGCGCGAACCGATGGCCGCGCGGCGAGAACGCGGCCCGGATGGGGATGCCCTCCAGCTCGAGGTACTGGCGCCGGCGGCCGTCACCGTCGAAGACGACCAACGCGGTTCGCCCACCTTCGAGTCTCCGAACGACGAGTAGTCGTTCGCCGTCGGACGACCACTCGAGCTTCGAGGGCGACGCTGCGCTGCCGGCCGCAGTCCAGCGGATCGCTCCGTCGTCCGTCGACATCACGTTCACGGTTCCGTTGCGATCGGCGTACGCGAGGACGTGCTCGGTGCCGGGCATCCAGGCCGGCGCGACGTCTTGCGCGGCATCGACGCGCCTGTCTCCGGTGCCGTCGCCGGCGACGACTCGCAGTGTGTTTCCGCTGAGATACGCGACGCGGAAGCCGCTCGGCGACCATCGCGGCGCCCTCACGCCCCGCCGTGAGAGCGCCCAGCGAACCTGGCCCGTCGGTGTCACGGCCGCCAGCTCGGATCGTTTCGAGACGCCGACGAAGCGCCCCTGCGGCGACCACGTCGCCTCGTCGTATGCACCAAGCCGGCGTCTCGAGCCGTCGGCGGAAACGACCCAGGCGCCGCTCGGCGCGGCCACGAGCACACGGCCCCTGGTCGGCAGGGAGAAGAGCGCCGGGCGCGCCTGGGGGACCCCGACGACCTTCTCGGTTCCGACCGCATCGCGGACGCCGCCGATCACCGCCTGCCCCGGCGGGGTCAGAGCGGCCGCGAGGATCCCGACGCCGATCGCTGCGGCGGTCAGCGGCCGCCGGTGCCGGATCGGCCACGGCGACGGCTCGCGCTCGCCGAACGCGGTCCGCGCGACGCGCCAGCTGCGCCGCTGTGCCCCGATCTCGTCCGGCGGTGCCGCCGCGACCAGCAGCCGTTTCAGCCGGCGTTCGTTCACGGCTGGCCTGCCAGAAGATCACCGAGCTCGTCGAGCCCGCGCCGCAGGCGGGAGTTGACGGTCCCGCGCGGCAGCTCCAGCAGCTCCGCGATCTCGCCGGGCGTGTAGTCGAGCAGGTGGCGCAGCACGATCACGGCTCGATGTTCGGGCGAGAGCTCCCCCAACGCGGCCACGACGGGAGGCGAGAAGGCGGCTCCCGCTCGATCATCCTCGGCGACCGCCGCCAGCGGCCCGTCGCCCACCTCTGCCCGCAGCGCGCGCGCCCGCGACCAGTCGATCGCGCGGTTGACGACGATGCGGTGAAGCCAGGGCCCGAACGGCCGGCGCCGGTCGAACCGGTCGAGTGACCGAATCGCCGCCAGGAACGCCTCTTGGGCGATGTCCTCCGCGGCCGCGCCGTCCTGGACGACGAGATAGGCGGCGCGGTACGCGCGAGGCCAATGCTCGCGGAACAGCGACTCGAGATCCGATAGCGACCCTGCCTGAGCACCTTTGATCCAGGCGCGCTCGTCGCGTCGCAAGCCCGCCATGACACGCTTCGTATACGCACTGCCGCGCTGCAGAGGTCCATCGGTTGAGGTACGGGCGCTCGGATCCGAGAGGTCCGGGGCTTCGCGCGCCATGAGCTCAGCCGGGCTCGGAAGCCGCTTCGGTCGCGTCCGCGATCTCGCGCGCGACCTCGACGATGTCCCCGTTCGCCTTGTAGACGCGAAGCTGCCGGTCGGAGCCGTTTCCTCGTCGGAGGATGTCGCGGATGCCTTCGAGCTCGCGCTCCGACCCGAGCTCCCGCGCGTGCGGCTCGAGCTCGGTCAGCCGCCGCCGGACGAGCTCCGCGACCGTGACGCGGTTCCGCCGCCGGCCCGCGAGGTCCATCAGCGGAGCCTGGAGGCCGTACCGCACCGCGAGCCACTTGTTCTCGGTCGTCAGGATTCGGTGATAGCCGGGCAACTCGCCCTGCTCTTCGTACTGCTCGCTGTAGAGCTTGACGAGCGCCTGGCAGAAGGCTGCGATCGCGACCGCGTCCTCCACCCGCGTGACGCTGTCGCAGACGCGGATCTCGACGGTGCCGAGCTTCGGGTGCGGACGGATGTCCCACCAGATGTGCGTGTAGTCCGCGATGCAGCCCGTGTGCTCGAGGTACCCGATCACCTCGGCGTACTCCGCGTAGTCGCGGAAGCGCGGCGGCGGGCCCGACCGCGGGAAGGCGGCGAAGATCGGCTGCCTGGTCGACGCGAGCCCGGTCGGCTCTCCGCGCCAGAACGGCGAGCTCGCGGACAGTCCGAGCAGCAGCGGAAGGTCGACGAGGATCCCGTTGACGACGTTGATCGCCTTGTCGGGATCGTCGACGGCGACGTGGACATGGAGCCCGAAGATGAGCTCTCGCCGCGCCACGTACTGCATCTGATCGACGAGCGCGCGATAGCGGTCGCGCGCGGTGATCTGCTGGCGCTCGAAGAGGCTGAAGGGATGTGTCCCGGCCGAGCCCATCCGCAGCCCGTTGTCGGCGGCGATGCTCCGAACGGCCCGCCGCAGCCGCCTGAGCTCCCGGTCGGCGTCGCCGGCGGTGCGGCAGACCGGCGTCGCAACCTCGAGCACGGACTGCATCAGCTCCGGCTTCATTCTCGCCTCGTCCTCGTGGCCGACGAAGGCGGCCAGCACCGTGTCGATCCGCTGCACGAGGTCGAAGGTCTCGCCGTCAAGGAGCATGTACTCCTCCTCGACGCCGACCGTGTACGGCGGCCCCTGGCCGAACTTGTGCTCGAGCACGCTGCCGGCCGGACCGAGGCCGTCGCCGGTGATCGAGGGCGGCCACGCCTGCTTCATGGGCCGATTATCGCCTCGGCCTCGATTTCCACGAGCCAACGCGGATCGAACAGCGCTGCGACCACGATGCCCGTCGTTGCGGGCCGGACCTTGCCGAACGCCTCGCCGTGAGCGCGGCCGACCGGCTCGATGTCGTCGGCGCGGGTCACGTAGATCCGCGTCCGCACCACGTGCTCCGGCGCCGCGCCGGCCTCGTCGAGCGCCGCAAAGATGATCTCGAGGCAGCGGCGCGCCTGGCCGTAGGCATCCGCCGGGGGATCCGCGTCGTTTGGCATCACCGGCGCCGTTCCGGAGACGAAGACGCGGTCGCCGGCGACCACGGCCCGCGAGTAGCCGAACGTCTGCTCCAGCGGCATCGCTGATGAGATGCGACGGCGGTCCATGCCCTGCAAGTATCCGCCGCCGTGGAAGCGCTGGGACAGGTGAACGCGTGGCGAGCCGAGCATGTCTCCGCCGGGGTCGTCCGCCGCGGCGAGGTCGTCGCCACGCGCGGCCCGCGCGACCGCGAGTTCCGCTGGGCCTCCCTGACGAAGCCGGTGACCGCGCTGGCGACCCTGGTCGCCGCGGAGGAGGGCACGGTCGACCTCGACGAGCCCGCCGGACCACCCGGCTCGACCGTCCGCCACCTGCTCGCGCATGCGTCCGGCCTGCCGTTCGACGGCCGCGAACCGATCGGCCCGCCCGGTCGCCGCCGGACCTACTCGAACACCGGCTTCGAGGTGCTGGCCGAGCTGGTCGCCGAGCGTGCCGAGATGCCGTTCGCCGACTACCTGCGGCAGGCCGTCATCGAACCACTCGGACTGGGTGCGGAGCTCCGCGGCTCGGCCGGCTCCGCGCTCTACGGCAGCCTCGACGACCTGCTCCGCGTCGGCCGCGAGCTGCTCGCGCCGACCCTCGTCGCACCCGAGACGCTCGCCGAGGCGACCACGGTGCAGTTCCCGGGCCTCGCGGGCGTGATCCCGGGCATGGGTCGCTTCGATCCGAACGACTGGGGCCTCGGCTTCGAGCTCCGTGACGAGAAGCCGGGACACTGGTCGGGGACCAGGGTCTCGCCGAGAACCTTTGGGCACTGGGGCGGAAGCGGGACGTTCCTCTGGGTCGATCCAGAGGTCGAGTTGGCTCTCGGCGTGCTCACCGACCGCGATTTCGGCGACTGGGCCAAGGAAGCGTGGCCGCGCCTCTCCGACGCCGTCTACGAGGAGTCGCTCGGCGTCTGATCCGGGCGCTCGTCGGCGAACAGCGGACGGATGAACTCGTCGAACGTCTCCTGGTCACAACTTGCGATCGTCACCGGCGTGATCGGCGAGACACTCGCGGTGCGCGGGATGTTCATGGTCAGGGCGACCTCCCCGAAGTAGTCGCCCGGCTTGAGGATCCGCCGCAGCCCGCGCTCCGCCTGGGTGACGGAGAGCATCCCGGAGAGGACGACGTAGAAGCGCTCTCCGCCGTCGCCTTCCGCGACGATCGGCGCTCCGGGCCCGAGCTCCTCGCGGTGCATCTTGCCGGCGAGCTTCATCAGCACTTCCCCCGGGAGCTCGGCGAGCAGGCCGATGCGCGAGAGCTCGGTTACCGATGCGGGAACATGCCGCGGCATTCGCTCACCTTATTGTTCCGCCGTGGGCGAGCTCGACGGCTGGAAGCATTGCCCCATCTGCGCGACGCCGATCAAGCCCGAGGACGGGACGGTCGAGTGTCCCGTATGTGGTTTCGTCACCTACGCGCACTCCATGCCGACCGCCTCCGCCGTGGTCGGGGACGGTGATGGCCGGGTGCTCTTGAGCCGGCGCGCGCTGGATCCCGCCGCCGGCAAGTGGGATCTCCCCGGTGGTTTCCTCGAGGAGGGCGAGCATCCGTTGGACTGCGTCCGGCGAGAGCTGCGTGAGGAAGCCGGGATCGGTCTCGTCGACGAGCGTCTGCTCGGAATCTGGCTGGATCGGTACGAGTACAAACAGCGCGTCGTCGCGACGTTGAACATCTACTTCGTCGCCGGGATCGGCGACGGGACGCTCGAGCCGGCCGACGATGTCGCCGAGCTCCGCTGGTTCGCGCCCGACGAGGTGCCGGGCGACGAGCTGGCGTTCGAGCACATCCCGGCTGTGCTCGCGGCCTGGCGCGGGAACGAGCGCGGGTAGCGTCCGCCCGCCGCGCCAAGCCGGGGCTCTAGGAGTGGGTTACGCCTCTACGGGCTCGAGGCCGAGCGCCCGCTCGAGCGCGGACTTCGGCTGGGCGCCGATCGCCGCGGCGGCCGGCTCGCCGTCCTTGAAGAGCACCATCGCCGGAATCGAGGCGATGCCGTAGCGCTGAGCGAGACCCTGTTCCTCGTCGACGTTCACCTTGACGAGCTTGAGCTGGCCGGCGCGCTCCTCGGCGATCTGCTCGAGCGCAGGCTCGACCAGGAAGCACGGCTGGCACCACTCGGCCCAGAAGTCGACGAGCACGGGCGTTTCGGACGAGAGGACCTCCTGGTCGAAGGTCGCCTCGGTGACGGAATCTGCTTTTGACAATTCAGGTCCTTTCCAGAAAGAAGTTCGGACAGGCTAACGACGGAGACGGCTGCTGTGTTCCCGCCCCTCCGTAAAATCGAACACGTGGCCGATCAGGTGTTCGAAGCGCTGCCGCCCGTCCCGGATCACCCGGCGCTCGAGCGGGAGATTCTCGAGCGGTGGGACCGCGAGGGGACCTTCGATCGGCTCCGCGCGCTCAACGCCGGGGGTCCGAAGTGGAGCTTCATCGACGGGCCGATCACGGCCAACAACCCGATGGGCGTCCACCACGCGTGGGGCCGGACGCTGAAGGACGTGTTCCAGCGCTACAAGGCGCTCCGCGGCTTCGACCAGCGCTATCAGAACGGGTTCGACTGCCAGGGCCTCCACGTGGAGGTGGAGGTCGAGCGGTCACTGGGCTTGAACTCGAAGCGTGACATCGAGCAGTACGGCCTGGCCGAGTTCGCAGACCGCTGCATCGAGCGCGTCACCAACTTCTCCGCGCTGATCACCGACCAGTCGCGCCGCCTCGGGATGTGGATGGACTGGCCCTCGAGCTACTACACGTTCTCCGACACGAACATCGAGTACATCTGGCGGTTCCTCAAGACCGTCCACGAGCGTGGCTGGCTGTACAAGGGCCATCGCTCGACGCAGTGGTGCCCGCGCTGCGGTACGTCGCTCTCGCACCACGAGCAGGCGGGCGAGGAGAACTACAAGGAGCTCGAGCACCCCTCGCTCTTCGTCCGCTTTCCGCTCAAGGATCGCGACGACGAGGCGCTGATCGTCTGGACGACGACGCCGTGGACGCTGCCGGCGAACGTCGCGGCGGCGGTGAAGCCTGGCGCGGAGTACGTCCTGCGCGATGACGGCGTCTGGATCGCCCGCGACCGGGCCGGCGACGGTGAGTTCAAGCGCGTGGTTCGCGGCGAGGAGCTCGTCGGTCTCGAGTACCAGGGCCCCTTCGACGACCTGCCCGCGCAGCAGGGCGTCGTTCACCGCGTGATTCCGTGGGACGACGTGTCGCTCTCCGAAGGGACCGGCGTCGTCCACATCGCGCCGGGCGCCGGAACCGAGGACTTCGAGCTCTCGCGCGTCCACGACCTCCCGGTGCTGATGCCGATCGACGAGGAAGGGCGGATGCTCCCGGAGTACGGCCCGTTCGCGGGCCTCTCGACGGACGAGGTCGAGGAGCCCGTGATCCAGGCTTTGCGGGAGCGCGGGCTGCTGGTCGAGGCGGGGCGGATCACGCACCGCTATCCGATCTGCTGGCGCTGCAAGACGCCGCTTCTCTTCCGCGTAGTCGACGACTGGTTCATCTCGGCCGACGAGATCCGGCAGCCGCTGCTGGACGCGAACGCGACCGTCGAGTGGACGCCGGGCTTCTACTCGAAGCGCATGGACGACTGGCTGCGGAACATGGACGACTGGAACATCTCGCGCAAGCGCTACTTCGGGCTGCCGCTGCCGTTCTATCCGTGCGAGTGCGGCCACCTGAACGTGATCGGGTCGCTGGAGGAGCTCGAGCAGCGCGCGACGGGCGGCCTCGACCAGCTCCGTGAGCTGCATCGACCCTGGATCGACGAAGTGCCGATCCGCTGCGAGGCCTGCGACCGCGAGGTCCGGCGCATCCCGGAGGTCGGAGACGCCTGGCTCGACGCAGGCATCGTCCCCTTCTCGACGCTCGGTTGGCAGAGCCGCGAGTGGAAGCCGGGCGGCCAGGCGACGGGTGCGGCGCGAGAGGTGACCCGGGCCGACCTTCCGGATCACGCCTACTGGGAGGAGTGGTTCCCCGCCGACTGGGTCTCCGAGAGCCGCGAACAGATCCGGCTCTGGTTCTACTCGATGTCGTTCATGTCGGTGACACTCGACGGCCGGTCCCCGTATCAGCGAGTGCTCGCCTACGAGCGGGTGCGGGACGAGACCGGACGCGAGATGCACAAGTCCACGGGAAACGCGATCGAGGCGAACGAGGCGATGGAGCGGATGGGAGCCGACATCGTCCGGTGGCTGTTCTCCGAACAGGTGCCGAGTCAGAACATCAACTTCGGCTACGGGCCTGCCGAGGATCTCAAGCGTCGACTGTTGACGCTATGGAACTCCGTCTCGTTCCTCGTGACCTACGCGAACATCGAGGGCTTTCGGCCGGTGTGGGGCGCGGCACCGGGCGGTGAACATCCGCTCGACCGGTGGCTCGCGTCGCGCACGTCGCAGCTCGTCGCCGAGGCGCAGGCCGAGTACGAGCGCTACTGGACGCCCGGCGTCGTCCGAGCGTTCGAGGCGTTCGTGAACGACGTCTCGAACTGGTACATCCGGCGCTCGCGGCGGCGGTTCTACTCGCTCGACGAGCCGGCGTTCCAGACGCTGTGGGACGCGCTCGTCCAGGGCGTGCGCGTGATCGCGCCGGTGATGCCGTTCCTCGCCGAGCATCTGTGGCAGGTGCTCGTGAGTCCCGCGAAAGGCGCACCCGAGTCGGTGTTTCTCGCCGGCTGGCCCGAAGCGAAGGAGGCGGACGAGTCGTTGCTGGCGGAGGTGGCCGAGGTGCGGCGCGTCGTCGAGCTCGGGCGGCAGGCTCGCGCGGGGTCCGGGCTGAAGCTCCGCCAGCCGCTTCGGCGGCTCGTCGTCGCAGGGCGTCAGCCTCTCCGACGAGCACGCGGCCGAGGTTCGCGACGAGCTCCGCGTGAAGGAGGTCGACCAGGGAGACGTCGAGGCCGAGGAGCTCGTGGTCAAGCCGAACCTTCCGGTGCTCGGCCCGAAGCTCGGCAGCGAGCTGAGCGCGGTGCGCGCGGCGCTCGCGGCGGGTGAGTTCGAGCAGGTCAACGGCGGCTTCCGCGTCGCGGGTCGAGAGCTCGGCCCGGACGAGGTGCTCGTCGAGCGCCGCGGCAAGGAAGGCTGGGCGCTGGCGTCCGATGAGGGCATCACCGTCGCGCTCGACACCCAGCTCGACGACGAGTTGTTGCTCGAAGGTCGCGTCCTCGACCTGATCCACCACCTGAACACGAAGCGGCGGGAGGAGGGTCTCGAGCTGACCGACCGGATCGTGGTCACCCTGCCGTCGCGAGACGCCGACCTCCTCGAGCGGCACGGCGACTGGATCAAGGCAGAAGTCCTAGCCGTCTCCATCGAAGCCGACGGCGACACGACCGAGCCCCAGATCGTCAAGGCGTAGCGCCGGGCCGGTTGGGGTCAGACCCCGAAACGACTTGCGCACGAAAGCGTGCCAAGACTGTGCCATCAGCAGTCGCCGGCACTGCCTTTCAGGCATGTTCGCCAGATGGCTCGCCCGCTCAGACCGCTCGTCGCCGGAGGGCTCTACCACGTAACCACCAGTGCGACGGGAAGAGAGCACCTCTTCCGCAACGACCGTGAGCGAGGATTCTTTCTACGGCTCGCCGAGGACGTCGTGACGCGCTTCCATTGGCGGTGCCGCGCCTACTGCGTGCTGGGAACGCACTACCACCTGATGGTCGAGACGCCGGAGGCAAACCTCGACCGCGGCATGCAGCGCCTCAACGGCATGTACGCGCAGTGGTTCAACCGGCAAGACGAGCGCACCGGTCACCTGGTCGCCGATCGCTACTACTCGGGTCTCATCGAGGGCGAGTCGCACGCGATGGGGGTCGTGCGTTACATCGCGCGTAATCCCATCCGGGCTGGACTTTGTCGGTCTCCTGAGGACTGGCCCTGGAGCAGCTACGCGGCAACGATTGGGCAGGCGCCGGCTCCCGCATTCCTCGATGCGGATGAGTTGGTTCGCTGGTTCTCAGCCAAGCGCGGTGCCGGCGTTCGGCGCCTGCGGGCCTTTGTGGAGGACTCGTGACGCTTTCGTATCGGGGTCTGACCCCAGCGGGCTAGCGCTGAGCTTCGGCGAGCGCGAGCTCGCGGCGGAGCTCGACGGGGAGGCGGAAGACAACGTCCTCGTGGACGGACTTGAACGGCTCGATCGAGTCGACGCCTCGCGCTCGGAACCAGTCGCAGACCCGGGTGACGAGCTTCTCGGGCGCGGAGGCACCCGACGTGATCCCGACCGTCTCGACCCCTTCGAGCCACGCCTCCTCGATGTCGGTCTCGTCGTCGATCAGGTACGAGGCGACCCCGCCCGCGCGCGACACCTCGACGAGCCGATTCGAGTTCGACGAGTTCCTCGACCCGATCACGAGCAGGAGGTCGACGGTGCCGAGCAGGTCCTTGACCGCCCACTGCCGGTTCGAGGTCGCGTAGCAGATGTCGTCGCGCTTTGGCGCACGGATGGAGGGGAAGCGCCGTCGCAGCGCGGCGATGATCTGCGTCGTCTCGTCGACCGAGAGGGTGGTCTGCGTGATGTATGCCACCCGCTCGGGATCGGCGAACTCCACCCGCTCCGCGTCCTCGACAGTCTGAATCAGGACGATCGCGTCCGGAGCCTCACCCGTCGTGCCCACGACCTCCTCGTGCCCCTCGTGGCCGATCAGCGCGATCTGGTAGCCGTCGGCTGCATAGCGCCGAGCTTCTACGTGCACCTTCGTCACCAGCGGACACGTTGCGTCGATCGTGTTGAGCTTTCGTGCGGCCGCGTTCTCGTAGACCGAAGGCGCAACCCCGTGCGCGGACAGGACGACCGTCGCGCCCTCTGGAACCTCGGTCTCGCTTTCGACGAAAATCGCGCCACGCTGCTCGAGCTCCCGCACGACATGCGCGTTGTGGACGATCTGCTTGCGGACGTAGACCGGGGGCCCATGGAGGTCGAGCAGCCGCTCGACCGTCTCGACCGCCCGCTCGACGCCGGCGCAGTAGCCGCGCGGCGAGGCCAGAAGCACGCGCTTCACCATCCAGAGCATCGTAGCCCCACCTGTGTTTCCGGTTTTCAAAGATGGGCCGGTCGGCCTATTGGAATTCTGCGCCGAGGGGGGTAGCGTCATCGGCACTGGGCGACGCGAACCGCGGTGCGCGTACCTGGCCACGATCCGCGGTGAGCACTAGGGAGCGCCCGTCGCACCGACCCCCCCGAGCGGCGGGCCTCCCTCGTTTACCTGCGCGGTTTCTCTCCGTATCATCGGTCCGTCCTAGTGGCCTCGTCCAGCGGCTACCTGCTCGTGGCTCTCGCTGCGGTGATCTTCGCCGGGGCGGCAGTCCTGCTCCTGCTCGCCCGCCGCCAGGCTCGGTCGGCCGCCCCGCCCACATCTGATGAAGAGCCGCCCGGTGCGTCCCGCGCAACCGACCGGCTAGGCCCCGTGACGTCGCTTTCGTCCGGCCTCGCGCACGCACAAGACGCTGAGTCGGTCGCGCGGGTGCTTCTCGACGAGGTCGTCGCGTTGTTGAAGACCGATGTCGCCGCACTGGCGCTGATCAGCGAGGACGGAACCGAGGCGACCGGCCTGTATGCGCGGAGCGACGACATCGACATGGACTGGTGGCCGGGGATGCGCCTGGATCTCGAGCACGAGCCCTCGGGGATCGCGAGCGCGGCGTTCGAGGCGGCGCCCTTGACGATCTACGACGCCGAGTCCTCGCCGCGGGTCAGCCGGCGGCTTGCCGAGCGAGTCGGAGCTAAGAGCGCGGCGTTCATCCCTCTGATCTCCGGCGAGCGCGTGATCGCCGTCCTGATCGTCGCTACGACGCGGCGGCGGCGATCGTTCCCGGCGGACGAGATCGCCTTGGTCGAGGCATTGGCCGGCGAGGCGGCGCTCGCGCTCGAGCGCTCGCGCTCAGCCGTCGAGCTCGAAGAGGCACTCGCCCGCGAGCGATTGATCGCGGCGATCGGTACGAAGGTCCGCTCCGAGCACGACATCGAGGCGGTCCTCCGCGTCGCCGTGGCCGAGACCGCCGCTGCGCTCGGCCTCGCCCGTTGCTTCATCCGGCTCGGCGAGCCCGGAGGCGAGACGCCGATCCGCGCCGAGTGGGATGCGCCCGGAGTCGAGCCGATCGGGAGCGCCGCGCCGAAGCTGCCCGTGACGAATCTCGCGATCAAGGCACGCCGAACCGTCGCTGTGGGCGATGTCGGGCAGGCTCCGGAGCTGGCCGATCCGGCGCTCGGTGGCGCCGAGACGCTCCTCGAGATCGGGACACGAGCGGTGCTCGCCACACCGATCGTCGTCTTCGACCAGACGATCGGCGCGTTGGGGCTCCACCGCGCCAAGGCGGGGCCGTGGTCGGCTGCCGATGTCTCGCTGGCGGAGGCCGTCAGCCGGGAAGTCGGGCTCGCGCTGCACACGGCTCGGCTGCTCGACGAGAACCGAAAGCGTCTCGACCGGCAGGCGGCGCTCGTCCAGGCCTCGCAGGTGATGACGAGTGAGCTCCGCGTCGAGACGGTCCTTCAGCGACTCGTGGTCGAGGTGACGAAGCTCCTGGATGCGGACGCTGCGGACTGTTACCTCTACGACAGCCGCCGCGGCATGCTTCGCTGCGCGGCCGTCTACGGGCTGCCTGCGAAGCTGATCGAGTTCGAGTTTCCGGCCGATCAGGCGCTGGCCGGCGAGGCGATGCGTCGTGGCCGGGTTACGGTCTCGAGCGAGTACGAGGACGTGGAGGCGCCACACCCGGCGTACGAGGACTTCGCCGCCGCGATGGTCGCGCCGATGACGTGGTGGGGCGAGATCCGCGGCGTGATCGGTATCGCGACGCGCGACGAAGGGAGGGCCTTCAGCCGTGAAGACGTCGAGGTACTGGAGGCCTTCGCCAGCCTCGGGTCCGTCGCACTCCGGAACGTTGCAAGCATCGAACAGAGCGCGCGCCAGGTGCGGATCCAGCGCGGGTTCTTCCGGATCGCGTCGGTGCTCGCCCAGCCGCTTTCGCTGGCCGAGACGATTCAGGCAGTCGCCCAGGCCGCGTGTGAGGCGCTCGGCGGCTCCTTCGCCGCGGTCCTGATGCCCGAGCCGCGTGACCTCCACCTCGCCGGCTCGCACGAAGTGCCGCGAGAGCGTGGAGAGCTTCCTCGCGAGGGGACTGCCCGAAGACGCCCCGCTCCTCGCTGCCGCGCGCCGCCGGCGCGTTCTCGCGGCGCCGGAAATCGTGTCAGACGACCGGTTTGGGCCGGAGTGGCGTGAACTGGCCGTGGCCGAGGGCTTCGCTTCATTGCTCGCCGTGCCCGTCGAGTCGCCCCGAGGCGACGGCCCGGGGCTCGGCCTCGTCTTTTTCGCCGAGGAGCAGTCCTTCAGCGACGATGAGATCGAGCTCGCCCACAATCTGGCCGGCGCGGCCCGTGGCGCGCTCGAGCGGGCGGAGCTCTACGAAGCGGAGCGCAAGTCTCGTGCGATCGCACAGCAGCTGGCCCAGACCGGGACGCTGCTCGCCAGCGAGCTCGACCCTGAGGCGATCCTGGACGAGATCGTCAAGCAGGCCCCGGGCCTGGTCGGCGGCGACGCGGCTGCGGTCAGCCTGCTCGAGGGCAACGAGCTCGTCGTCAGCGCGGTCAGCGGCGTCGATCTCGAGACCGTGCTCGGCTCGAGTACCTCGGCAGTCGGCGAGCTCGCAGGCGAGATCGTGCAGTCGCGCGAGCCGGTCGCCATCGGCGAGGTGAAGGACGTGCTTGCCGCCTCCGACCCGATCCTCGAGTCCGGCCACCGTGCGTTTCTGGGCGCGCCGCTGATCGGCGCGGAGGGAGTCGTGTACGGCGTGGTCGCGGTCTACGGCCGAGCTCCACGCGCCTGGCGGGACGAGGAGGTCGAGGCGATCGTCGCCCTGGCTGGAAACGCGTCCGCCTTCCTGGCGAATGCCGAGCTCTACCAGCGCGTCGTCCTCGAGCGCGAACGGAGCCTTGCGATCCTCGGCAACGTCGCGGAAGGGATCGTCGCGGTCGACCGTGACGGGAACGTCGTCCTCTGGAACGCCGCGGCCGAGGAGATCACCGGCGTTCCCGCGGCGGAAGCGCTCGGGCGGGCGCCGACCGACGTGCTCCAGCGCAGCCTCGATCACGATGAGACGTCCGAGGAAGGGCGAGGCCTGATCCAGATCCCGCGTGGCGGTGAGCAAGTCTGGCTGTCGGTCAGCGAGGCAGTCATGCGCGATCCGGCGGGCGCGGTTGCAGGCCGCATCTACGCGTTCCGCGACGTCTCGTCCGATCGCCGCGTCGAGCAGCTCAAGTCGGGGTTCGTCTCGACGGTCTCCCACGAGCTGCGTGCACCGCTGACGTCGATCTACGGCTTCGCCGAGACGCTCCTCCGGGAGGACGTGGCCTTCAGTGACGACGAGCGGCGTACGTTCCTGGGCTACATCGCCTCGGAGGCGGAACGGTTGACGAGGATCTTGGATGCCCTCCTCAGCGTCGCGCGTCTCGAGGCCGGCGACCTCCACGTGCAGATCGCTCAGACCGACCTGCGCGACGTCGTCACGGACGTGGTCTCGAGCGCTCGGCGTGAGGTCGTCAACGGACACCGGTTCGTCGTCGACGTTCCGGAGGAGCCCCTCGATGCGGCCGCCGATCGGGACAAGGTCCGACAGATCCTGGCCAACCTGGTCGACAACGCCGTGAAGTACTCGCCTCGAGGAGGCACGGTGACGGTCGCCGCGTGCCGAACCTCTGACGCGGTGCAGGTGCGGGTGCTCGACGAGGGAGCGGGTGTGCCCGCCGGCGAGCAGGAGCGGATCTTCCGCAAGTTCTACAAGGCGGACGCGGCCGACCCCGAAGCGGGCGGGACCGGTCTGGGGCTCTTCATCGCGCGCGGCCTGGCGGCGGCGATGGGCGGTCGGCTCTGGATCGACTCCGAGACCGGGTCCGGGGCGAGCTTTGTCTTCGAGCTGCCGACTGGAGCGGCGCCGTCGGGGGTTGACCGGGGGACACAAGTGGTAGAAGGAATGACGTGACGAAGGTCCTGGTCGTCGACGACGAGGCGCCAATCCGGCTCCTCTGCCGCGTCAATCTCGAAGCCGAGGGCATGGACGTGCTCGAGGCCTCCAACGGAGAGGCCGGCCTCGAACTGGCGCGAACGGAACGGCCCGACCTCATCCTCCTGGACGTGATGATGCCGGCGATGGACGGCTGGCAGGTCGCCGAGCAGCTGATCGAAGACGGGGTGACGAGCCACATCCCCATCGTCTTCCTCACCGCTCGGGCCGAGCTGCGAGACCGGGCCCGCGGCCTCGAGCTCGGCGGCGTCGAGTACATCACCAAGCCGTTCAACCCCCTCGACCTGGCCGCGGTCGTCACCCGCCTACTCGATCGTGTCAACCGCGGCGAGCGCGACGACCTTCGCCGCGAAAAGATCGCGGAGCTCAAGAACCTCCTGGTCGAGTAGTAGCCCCTCACTAGCCCGCGAAGTCGGCGGTGGCGATGTGGGCGCCGGAGTAGCCGTCCATCGTGCCGACGGCGACGCCGACGCCGACCCAGCGGAAGCCCCTCGTGAGGATCGTCGCTCGGTGGGGCGGGCTCGCCAGCCAGGCCGTGACCATCGCCGACGCCGTGCTCTTGGAGCCGACGCCCCAGGCCAGCGTCTCGCCGAGCATCCGGTTGCGGACGCCATAGCTCCGAAGCCGGCGGTACCAATCGCCATGGGCGAACGAGCCGCTGCTCGCCATCGCACGCGAATGTGCCCGGGCCGCGCGCTGGAGCCGGGCGCCGATCCTGAGCGGCGTCAGGCCGCGGCTCGACCTGACCTGGTTGAGAGCTTGGAGCAGCCTGGTCTCCTTGGCGGTCATGCGCTGCTGCTCGACGGTCTCGCTCGGCGACGCCTCCGGCGAGAGCCCGAGCAGCGCGATGCCTGAAACGATCACGGCGAGAAGAGTGCGGCTCACCCGCGCCACGACGCCGAGAGTGTTGCAAAGGTGACCTTCTAGCGTGCCGTCTGAGCCAAGAGGATCGCCGCGAGAACCACGAACGCGCCGATCAGCTGGGCTGCCGTGAGCGATTCCCCGAGCCAGGCGTAGGCAAAGACCGTGGCCGCGACGGGCTCGAACATGGCCGTGATCGCCGCCCGCGAGGCGGAAATGTGACGAAGGGACGCGGCGAGCAGCGCGAACGGGACGATCGTCCCGAGCACGACCAGCCACGCCATCAGCAGCCACACGGGCAGAGAGATGTCCTCGAGCCGTCCGAGCAGCGAGACGCTCTCGTCCACGAGCTCGATCGGGAACGACCAGAGCGGCTGGATGACGGCCCAGAAGACCGACGCGAGCAGGAAGCCGTAACAGACGAGCGACACGGGATCGCGCCGGGTGACGGCCCGCTCGGCCGCGAGGATGTAGACGGCGAACGTGACCGCGGAGCCCAGAGCCGCGGCGACGCCGAGGCCGTCCAGCGTGAGCCCCTCCCAGAGCTGGACGAGGAGCGCGATCCCGAGCACCGAGAGGGCGAGCGACGCCCAGATCCTCCGGCGCACCGGCTCGTGGTAGGCGAAGCGCGCCCAGAGGGCGACGAGGACCGGCGCCACGTACTGGATCAGCAGGGCGACGCCGATGTCGAGCCGGCTGATCGCCTCGAAGTAGAACCACTGGACGAACGCGAGGCCGAGGACGCCGAACGTCAGGAGCACCGGCAGCTCGGACCTGTGGACGCGGAGGCTCTGCGGCCGGAAGATCACGAGCACGGCGAAGAGGAGCAGGAACGCGCCGGTCGTTCGCACTTCCGTCAGGCGCTGGGGCGGCAGCCCGCCCGATTCGATGATCACCTTCGAGACGACGCCGTTCACCGCCCAGAGGGCGGCGGCCGTGAGCGCCATCGCATAGCCGAGCCTGGGGTGCCGCGCTGACTCGGCCACGGGCCGAGCCTACATTTGAACCCTCACGAGTCGGGGCGGCCGGATTCGAACCGACGACTTCCGCCTCCCAAAGGCGGCGCTCTACCAGGCTGAGCTACACCCCGTAGCCGATTGGCGTCGTGCAGCGTCACAGTTTGCACACAAGAGCTCCGCTTCGTGGCATGTTGTCACTTTAGACACCGTGTCGGACGTCGGCGGTCCTCTCCTCCTCGGCCAGGAAGCGGAAGAAGAAGAACGCGAAGATCGCGAAGAAGACGATCGCCTGCTCGACCGACATCGTCACGCCCGCGATCTGCTGATCCGCGTGAGCCGAGAGGCCCCAGAGCCGATCTCCTTCCTCGTACCAGTCGTAGACGGGCTCGGGCAGGAGCGCGAGCAGGAGCCCGATCGGGCTCGCGAGGACGAACGCCACGAAGAGATACAGCGCCCGCGCGGCGTTCGAGAGCCGATGGGGGACGTCCTGGAAGACCGGCCACCAGAGCAGGACGCCGGCGGCCAGGTAGCAGGCGTGCTCGAGGTGCAGCAGCGCACTGTGCTCGAGTGCGGCGTCGTAGGCGGCGGGGAGGTGCCAGGCGAAGTAGGTGACGAGCCAGAGGCCGAGTGCGACGGGCGCCCAGGTGAGGAACCGCGCGCCGGGCAGCCGAGCGAGCCGCGCAGCGAGGAAGGGCGGGATGCCGAGTACGAGGAGCGCGGGCGCCCACTCGGCGAGGACGACGTTCTGGAGCAGGTGGGCCGAGAGCAGGTGGTAGGTCAGCGCGTCGAGCGGCGTGACCGCGGCCGCAATCAGCAGCAGGCAGCCCGCGGCGAACGCGGGCTCTCGCCACTTCTCGAACTGGTGGCCGCGCACGGCGACGCCGTACGCGACGAGCAGCGCGACGACGGGAAGCGTCGCCTCGAGGTGAAGCGTCCAGGCGTATGGGTCCGGGCGCCCGATCCGCGCTACGCTAGTTCACGCGCGGGCGTAGCTCAGTGGTAGAGCCCCTCGCTTCCAACGAGGCTGTCGCGGGTTCGATCCCCGCCGCCCGCTTCGCCGTCCGCCGCCTTCGCTACGTTGTCTGCTGTGAAAACAGTGGAGCGACTCGAGGCGCGACGTCTTCGCCAGATAGACGGTCTTTCAATGAAGGAGATCGCCCGGGTCGTTGGCGTCTCCGTTTCGTCAGTAAGCCTTTGGGTTCGCGACATCGAGCTCGAGGATGACCAGGAGGCCTCGCTTCACTTGCGTGCTGCGCGTCGTCGGGGCAGGGCCACCGCTGAGCGGCACGCGCGTTCGCCGCGATGCACAAAGGGCGGTCGCGAGCGGGCTCGCAAGGCGATCCTCTCACATCGCGGGCTGCATGCTGTTCTGGGCTGAAGGCGATAAACAGAGGAACGGGTCCGCTCGCCAACTCCGATCCAGAGCTCCTTCGCCTGTTCGTTGCATTTCTCCGACGCTGCTATGACGCCGACGTCGACCGGATCGCGGTGACGTGCAACCTCTTTGCCGATCATCTCGAGCGGCAGCGTGAG
The DNA here is from genome assembly GCA_963764595.1 of uncultured Actinomycetes bacterium. Classification (GTDB taxonomy): domain Bacteria; phylum Actinomycetota; class Thermoleophilia; order Gaiellales; family Gaiellaceae; genus JACDAN01. The sequence goes on from CAVXTG010000007.1 coordinate 41,628, forward strand.
ATCGAGCAGTTCTGGCTGCGAACGCTCGGCTTGCCTGAGCGTGCCTTCGCGCTCGATCGTGAACGTCTACTCGAAGTACAGCCAGAAGAAGCGCTGCAACAAGCTTCCGTACGGGACTTGCAAGGTCGTCTACAACGACACACGCACCGTCCAGTCGATCTACGGCGCGATCCAGGAGTACGCCGGCTTCGACCGGCCCGAATGGCTTGACTAGTCGCCGAGCTCGACGCGGTCGATCGTGATCGGCTCGCGGGGACGATCGTTCGCGTCGCGATCGGCCTCGCAGATGCGGTCGACGACGTCCATCCCCGCCGTCACGCGGCCGAAGACGGTGTGCTTGCCGTCGAGCCAGGGCGTCGCCTCGGCGGTGACGATGAAGAACTGACTCCCGTTCGTGTTCGGCCCGGCGTTCGCCATCGCGAGCGCGCCACGCGTGACGCGGTGCTCGTTGAACTCGTCCTCGAACTCGTAGCCGGGCCCGCCCGTGCCGGTGCCGGTTGGATCGCCGCCCTGGATCATGAAATCCGGGATCACCCGGTGGAAGATGACGCCCTCGTAGAAGCCGTCGCGCGAGAGCTTGAGGAAGTTCTCGACCGTCTTCGGCGCGTCGTCCGGGTAGAGCTCGAGCTCGATCGGCCCCTCGCTCGTCTGCAGCGTGGCCGAGGTCACAGGATGCTGTCGGCGAGCGGCTCGATCGCCGCCGCCGTCGGTTCGAGCTGGCCGGACTGGAGTTTCACCGCCACGTCGTGGGCCAGCTTACGCGCTTCCTTGACGTGGTCGGGACCGAGAACCGTGTTCACCGTCGCCTCGACACGCTCGCCTGCGACGAGCTCGAGCGCCACCGTGGTCAGGTCGCGTCGAGGGATGTAGGCGTCGGCCGCCACGCAGACGCGGACGACCAGTCGGCGTCCGTCGGGAAGCGTCGTCTCCTCCAGCACGGGCCGGCCGCGAAGGCTCACCGCCTGCATTTGATCATGCCCGGCGCCCGGCCGTCCGATCCTGCCGCGATCCTCAGACCGTGCCCGAAGAGCGCATCGTGACCTTCCGGCCGCGCACGATCCTTGCCGTCATCGGGATCGTCCTGGCGGTCGCGGCGCTGCTGGCCCTCGTCTGGGCGACGCGCCAGGTCTTGACGTGGATCCTGGTGGCGCTCTTCCTCGCGCTCGCGCTGAACCCGGCCGTCGAGTTCTTCCAGCGGCAGGGACTACGTCGGCGGGGCGCGGCGACTGCGGTCACGGTCCTGCTCGCGCTCGGCGCGATCGTCGGGTTCGGATGGCTGTTCATCCCGACCCTTGTCGACGAGGGGCGCGGGTTCGCCGACGCGCTGCCCGGCTACATCAGCGACGTTTCCGAGGGCCGGGGCCCGCTCGGGCGCTTCGCCGAACGCTACGAGTTGGAGCAAAGGGTCCGCGAGGCGATCGAGCGCGAAGGCGGCGCCGAGCGGTTGCTCGGCCTCTCCGGCACGGCGATTGCGGTGACGAAAGGCGTACTGACCTTCATCGTCGCGGTAGTAACGATCGCCTTCATGACGTTCTTCATGCTGATGGAAGGCCCGAGGTGGGTCGAGCGCTTCTACGGGTTGCTGCCCGAACGGTCTCGAGACACGTGGCGGGGGATCGGTCGCGACATCTACCGGACGGTCGGCGGCTACGTGACGGGAAACCTCCTGATCAGTGTGATCGCGGGAACGGCGACCACGATCGTCTTGCTGATCATGGGCGTTCCCTACGCGGTCGCTCTCGGGGTCCTCGTCGCCATCCTCGACCTGATTCCGCTGGCCGGGGCCACGCTCGCGGCGATCATCGTCAGCACCGTCGCCTTCATCGACTGGATCCCCGCCGGGCATCGTCGTGCTGACCTTCTTCATCGTCTACCAGCAGATCGAGAACCACCTGCTCCAGCCGCTCGTCTACAGCAGGACGGTGCAGCTGTCGCCGCTCGTGATCCTGATCGCGGTGCTGATGGGGGCGAAGCTGGCAGGGATTCTCGGCGCCCTCGCCGCGATCCCGGTGGCCGGCGCCATCCAGGTGCTGCTCCTGGCCTGGCTGGCGGCACGACGAAGGCAGGACGCGGCCGCGGAAGAGCCGGCGCCGACCTAGCCGTTACTCGGGGAAGTTCTCGGGGTGGAAGGCGTAGGCCCACATCGAGCTCGGCTCGATGCGCATGAAGACGACGCCCTCGCCCCACTCGAACGGGCTCGAGCCGTAAATGTCGCGCCAGACCGGCTCGATCTCCTCGACGCCGTCGTCGTCACGGAAGCCGTGCTCGCTCAAGAGCGGCATCCGGAGTTACCTGCGTTCGAGCGCCTCCAAAACGAGGTCCACCAGACGCTTCGGGAAGGCCCGCCGCTGAGCGGCCAGTACGGCAGCTAGGAGAGCCCGCCGAAACGACTACGCACCAGAAAGGCGTAGGATGTTCCGGACTGGCCCTGCATGTCAGGTTCCGGCCCGAGCCCGCAAGACACCGACGCGCGAATGCGCGCAAGGCGAAGAGCTTTTGAGGCGAACGGACTTCGTTGCAGGGCCAGCCCTCTTGAGGCGAACCGGCTCTACGCCGCGAACTCGGCGACCTTCGCTAGCGCGGGCGCCGAGCGCTTCCACGGAACCTAGGCCGCACGACGAAGGAGCACGCGATGCGCGAGCCCCGGCGCCACGATGACGCCGAGGGTCGCGGACGGTATCGACGGTCGGCTAGGCGGGAGTTCCCGCGGGCTCTTGCTCTCGATCGCCGGCCTCCACCAGCTCCTGGGCTCCGCCCGACTCGATCTCGAAGGTGAGGTTGTCGTCGGCGACACCAACGATCACCTTGTCACCCGGCTGAACGCTGCCGCCGAGCACCATCCTCGAGAGCTCGTTCTCGACGCGCCGCTGGATCGTCCGCCTGAGCGGACGGGCGCCGAACTCGGGATCGAAGCCTTCGCGGGCGAGCAGCCGGACCGCCTCCTCGGAGAACTCGACCTCGATCCGCTGTGCACGGAGCCGCCTCGACAGCCGGTCGAGCAGCAGTTTCGTGATCTGGGCGAGCTGTTCGTCCGTTAGCGCACGGAAGACGATGATCTCGTCGATCCGATTGATGAACTCGGGGCGGAAGCTGCCGCGGAGGAGCTCCATGAGCTCTTCCTTGAGCTCCTCAAAGTCGCCGCCGGTCCGTGCGTATTGCTGAATCCGGTCGGCGCCGATGTTCGAGGTCATGATCACGATCGTGTTCTTGAAGTCGACTGTTCGGCCCTGCGCGTCGGTCATGCGGCCGTCGTCGAGGATCTGGAGCAGGATGTTGAACACGTCCGGGTGCGCTTTCTCGATCTCGTCGAAGAGCAGTACGGCATACGGCCGCCGCCGAACCGCCTCGCTCAGCTGGCCTGCCTCCTCGTAGCCGACGTAGCCCGGGGGCGCTCCGACGAGCCGCGACACCGTGTGTCGCTCTTGGAACTCGCTCATGTCGAACCGCACCATCAGGCTCTCGTCGCCGAACAGCGCCTCGGCAAGAGCCCGCGCGAGCTCGGTCTTGCCGACTCCCGTCGGGCCGAGGAAGAGGAAGCTCCCGTCGGGCCGCTGGGGATCCGCCAGTCCGGCGCGCGCGCGCCGCACGGCCTCGGCCACGGCGGCGACCGCCTCGTCCTGTCCGACGATCCGGCCGTGGAGCTCTTGCTCGAGCCGCATCAGCCGCTCGCGCTCCTCGGTCGTCAGCTGGGAGACCGGGATACCGGTTGCCCGCGAAACGATCTCCGCGATGTCCTCGGCGACCACCTCGGCTGCTCGTGCCCGGCCCTTGCGTCTGTCGAGCTCTCCTCGACGCGACTCGATCTGCTCCTTGATCTCGCCGGCTCGGTCGTAGTCCTCGGCCGAGGTCGCCTGGTCGCGCTCGCGTGCGAGTCGGCGCAGATCCTCCTCAAGCGATCGCGTGTCATCACTCTTCGTCTTCGCCCGGAGGCGGACACGGGCGCTCGCCTGATCGATCAGGTCGATCGCCTTGTCGGGTAGGAAGCGGTCGCGGATGTAGCGGTCGGACAGCTCCGCGGCGGCGACGATCGCCTCGTCGGAGATCCGGACCCGGTGGAAGGCTTCGTAGCGGTCCTTCAGCCCGTGGAGGATCTCGATCGTCTCGTCCACCGTCGGCTCCCGGACGAACACCGGCTGGAACCGCCGCTCGAGCGCCGGATCCTTCTCGATGTTCTTGCGGTACTCGTCGAGAGTGGTCGCGCCGATGACATGGAGCTCGCCCCGCGCGAGCGCGGGCTTGAGCATGTTCGAAGCGTCCATCGCCCCCTCGGCGGCGCCGGCGCCGACGACGGTGTGCATCTCGTCGATGAAGAGGATCAAATCCTCGGCGGCCCGCACCTCGTCGATCACGTCCTTCAGCCGTTCTTCGAACTCGCCGCGGTACTTCGTCCCCGCGATCATCCCGGCCAGGTCAAGCGCGACGACCCGCTTGTCGGTCAGCGTCTCGGGCACTTCGTCGTTGACGATCCTCTGTGCAATCCCCTCCACGATGGCCGTCTTGCCGACTCCCGGCTCCCCGAGCAGCGCCGGGTTGTTCTTCGTGCGCCTGGACAGAATCTCGATCGTCTGGTCGATCTCGTCGGCGCGGCCGATGACCGGGTCGAGCTTGCCCTCGCGGGCCTCGTCGGTCAGATCGCGGCCGAACTCGTCCAACTTCGGCGTCGTGGAGGTCTCCTTCGGAGCGCCGCCCTCGACGCCACGAATCACAGCGCCGCGAAGCTTGGTGTGGGAGACGCCGAAGCGTTCGAGCACGTCGCCGGCGACCGTCTCCGTGTCGCGCGCGAGCGCCAGCAGAACGTGCTCCGGCCCGACGTAGGAGCTTCCGAGCTCACGCGACTCCTCATAGGCGGCGAGCAGCGCGGCCTTGGCATCCGGCGAGAGCGAGGGGGAAACGTCGGTGCGCCCCGCCTTGTCGGCCTCCTCCTCGAGCTGGGCGGAGATCGCCACGGGATCGGCGTCGATCTGGTCGAGAACGTGCCGCACGACGTCGTCTTGCAGCGCTGCATAGAGCAGGTGGTCGCTGTCGAGGTCGAGGCTCCCCCACTCCACGGCGGTCTGCGCGGCGCGCTGCAGCAACTCGCGCGTGGCGTCGCTGAAGAACTGCGTGACGTCGACGCGCTCGACCTGTCGCTGCTGCGCCGGCGCCGCCGGGCGGCCGCCGGTTGGGCCGTCGCCGAAGAAGTCGGAGAAGAAGTCGTCGAAGAGGCTCCTCCGTCCGAAGCCGCCGGACATCCGCTCCTCCGCGAGATCGAGCTCGCAGAGGTACTCGGTCTCCTGGGTCCCGTCCGGTCGGAGCCGGACTCTCGATGCCACGGCTGGTCGTCCGTGTCGCTGACAACGAGGCTGCTCGGCCATTTTCAATCCCTCTCTGTCGCTCGGTGACGAGTCAAGTTATGCCCCCATCGACCAATGTTCTTCTCGGCGTGGGTACCGCAAGGTAACCCGAACCGGTGACGATCGCCTCTTGCGATGTTCATAACTCCGGGCCGGGGGGTACGGAATAGAGGATCCCCTGACGCAGGTCGGGGGCCGCCGCCGGGCGAAGAAAAAGGAGGTGGGATCTTGTCCGCCGCGACCAGTGCGGAACATCCGGTCGTGCGGTGGTCTGACCCACCCAGTAGAGCGAACGAGGACAACGAGATGATCGCCAATGTCACCTGGGCACTCGGCGTCCTGCGCGGGAAGTGGACGGTGCACCTGCTGTTCCTCATGGCCCGCGGTGTGCATCGGCACCGGGAGCTACTCGAGTGCCTTCCGGACGTCTCGAAGAAAGTGATGACCGAAGCGTTGCGTGCACTCGAGCGTGACGGCCTCGTGGAGCGGACTCCAGTCGATGAGGCCCCGCCCCGAGTCGACTACACGCTCACGGCGCTCGGCTGGACGATGACCGAGCCGTTGATCGCGCTCGCCGACTGGGGGGCGACCTACGCGGGCGACGTCGACGATGCGCGAACGAGCTTCCACGAGGCCGGCTCGTGGCCGCGTGGCGGCAGAAAGGAGCTCTGAAATGGCCCGACGCATTCGCACGCTGCTAGCGATCGGAGACATTCGTGGGGAGGTCGAGCCGCTCAAGCGTGTGTTAGAGAGGCTGCCCGAGACGGGCGCCGACGCCGTCGCGGCAACCGGCGATCTCGGCGCTGCCTGGAGCAAGGCCGACACCTACCGCGAGATCTTCCGGACATTGGGCGAAGCGGGCCGACCGACGTTCTGGGTCCCCGGTCCGACAGATGCGCCGCTGGACGACCATCTCCGCGAGGCGCACAACCTGGAGATCGCCTTCCCATTGCTTCATGGCGTACATGGCACTGCCGTCCAGGCCGACGGGCAGTTGCTCTTCGCCGGGATGGGTGGCGAGATCGTCGACGACCCCGCTGCGAAGCGCGGCGAGGAGGCGCTGCTCCGTTACCCCGGTTGGGAGGTGGAGTACCGCCTCAAGATCATCCGCGAGTTCAAGGATCGACGGATGGTGTTCTTGTTCACGACGCCACCAGCGCACAAGGGCCTGCACGGCCAGGGCAGCGAGGTGCTCGCGGAGTTGATCAAGACGTACAACCCGCGGGTCGTGCTCGTCGGGGGGGAAGGCGTCGCGGAGGGACGGATCGGCAAGAGCCTGATCGTCTCGCCGGGCCGACTCGACCAGGGGGAGTACGCGGTCGTGGATCTCCACGAGCTCACCGTCGAGGCCTCGGTCCCGGCGGCCGGAACTGCTGTGTGAACACACGAGAAGAGGAGGACAACCATGTCCCAGCTCGTGCCCGAACGTCGTTGGACATCGAGACAGGAGCGGTCGCCCTTCGCCGATCTCGACCCGCTCGGCGAGCGAATGCGGCGGCTGCTCGAGCAAACCTTCGGTGACCTCCCGCCCGCCCTGACCGAGACGGCCGGCTGGGTTCCGGCCGTCGACGTCGAGGAGCAGGACGACGCGTACGTCGTCGAGGCGGAGGTTCCCGGCGTCAAGCGTGAGGACGTGAACATCGAGCTCGTCGGGAACGAGCTCGCGATCACGGGCGACATCAAGGAGAAGGAACGCAAGGGCGTCCTCCGTCGAAGGACGAGACGCGTGGGGCGCTTCGAGTTCCGTGTCACGCTCCCGAATCAGGTCGACCCGGAGAAGATCGAAGCCGAGCTCACCGACGGCGTGCTGACCGTGCGTGTCCCGAAGGCGGAGCGGGCGCAGAGGCGCCAGATCGAGGTCAAGTGAGCCAGTCTGAGGAGGGGCCGGGCTCTCCCGGCCCCTCCTCCCTTACCCCGCGAACCGAGCACGGCGACTACCACTACGAGATCGTCGCCAGAACGCGTGCGGGCAAGGAGCGCGTCCACCGGTACGCGACCGACGAGCCGCTCGAGATCGGCGCAGTCCTGAGACTCGCGGGACGCTTCTGGCTGATCGAGAGCGTCGAGGGCACACGCGCGACAGCGAAGCCGGCGCGTTATCGCCTCGAGCTGCGACATCCGGACGGCCGCGTCGAGACCGGGGCATTTCGTCGCTTCCGCCCGGGCGCGCCGGGACTCGGGCACGCGCTCGCGACGATCGAGGACGGCCGGGCGGTCAGCTGGCAGGTCGTCGACCAGCGTCTAGGGCGGGAAGAGGAAGGCGAGCCCTACCTCGAGCTCGTCGCCGAGCGCGACTACGCGGAGCTCGAGGAGGTTCCCGACCACGAGCTCGAGCACGCGTTCGCCAGGCGCGAGGAGGAGGAGCTGCCGGACGGAGCTGCCGCTGCCTTCGCTCGGGCCGAGGCTGCCGGCCTCTCGCTCGAGCTGGTCGCACTCGAGCCCGGCGAGGAACCCGACTGGGAGGAGGCCGAGCGCTACATCGACGCCCTGATCCTGGACGAGCTCGAGGACGACCTGATCGAGCTCTGCGGCGTCGATCCCGCCCGCGACCCGCGTGAGACCTGGCTCGAGACGGTCAAGGAACGCCTGCTCGAGGACCTCCGGCAGTTCCGCGCAGACGTCGAGGGCGACCACGACGAGATCGAGGAATGGGCCTTCCGAGGCGGACGCATCTTCGCCTCGGTGGGGAACCCGGCGACGAGGCAGATCCCGATAGCCCGCACGGCTGGATGTGCCGGCTCGTCGACAGCAGCGCCCTCACCGCGGCGGGCTTCAAGCGTGTGCAGAAGGCCCGCTTGGACGTGCTCGAGCCATGAGCACCACGCTCGGTCGAGAGACCGGGGCGATCGTCGAGACGATGATCCCGCGGCGCCTCGACCGGCTGCCGTGGAGCCGGTGGCACTGGTTGGTCGTCATCGGGCTCGGGATCACGTGGATCCTCGACGGTTTCGAAGTGACGCTCGTCGGTGCGATCGCGAGCATGCTCACCGACCCCGACGCGCTCGGGCTGTCGACCCAGCAGTCGGCGTCGGCCGGCACCTTCTACTTGGTCGGCGCGATCTCCGGCGCGCTCGTCTTCGGCTACCTGACCGACCGGTACGGCCGCAAGAAGCTGTTCACGGTCACGCTCGGGATCTATCTCCTGTTCACGGTGGCCTCGGGGCTCGCGTGGAACTACGAGAGCTTCGCCCTCTTCCGGTTCATGGCCGGCGCGGGAATCGGCGGTGAGTACGCGGCGATTAATTCGGCGATCGACGAGTTGATTCCGGCGCGTGTCCGCGGTCGCGTCGCGCTTGCGATCAACGGAAGCTGGTGGGTCGGAACGGCCTTCGCGGCGTTCTTCTCGTACGAGCTCCTCCAGAACCTGGACGAGTCGATCGGGTGGAGGATCGGGTTCTTCCTCGGCGCGACGCTCGCGCTCGGCATCATCGTCATCCGCCGCTTCATCCCTGAAAGCCCGCGCTGGCTGCTCACGCACGGCCGGGCCGACGAGGCCGAGCGGGTCGTGGCCGAGATCGAGGAGCGAGTGCGGCGTGAGCATCCGACCCTGCCGGAGCCCGAAGGGGCGCCGATCGTGATCGAGCAGCGAGAGCGTCTCAACTTCCTCGACATCGCTCGCTACGTGATCAGGAACTACCCGCAGCGCGGGTTGCTCGGGCTGTCGCTGATGACAGGTCAGGCGTTTCTCTACAACGCGATCTTCTTCACGTACACGCTCGTCCTGACCGAGTTCTACGGCGTCAGCGAGAAGACGGCGCCGCTGTACCTGATCCCGTTCGCAGTCGGCAACTTCTTCGGCCCGCTCTTGCTCGGGCCTCTGTTCGACACCCTCGGCCGCCGAGCGATGATCTCGGGGACCTACACCGTGTCCGGCGTGCTGTTGATCGCCACGGGCCAGCTCTTCGTCCACGACGTGCTGAGCGCAAACGGAATGACCGTCGCCTGGTGCGTCATCTTCTTCTTCGCCTCGGCGGGGGCGAGCTCCGCCTACCTGTCCGTCAGCGAGCTGTTCCCCCTCGAGGCCCGGGCGATGGCGATCTCGCTGTTCTATGCGCTCGGCACCGGGTTGTCGGCGCTCTCACCGACCTTGTTCGGCGCCCTGATCCAGTCCGCAAGCCGGACCAACGTGAACTACGGCTACTTGCTCGGCGCCGGTCTGATGATCGCTGCCGGCATCATCGCCTTCTTCCTCGCCGTACCCGCTGAGCGAAAGGCGCTGGAGGACATCGCCTCGCCGTACACGGCCGTCCGGGGTCGCGGACCGTGTGCGATCGCGGCTCCGGCGCGCGCGAGCTAAAGCGCCGTTACGCCCTTTGCGAGCAGCCAGATGCCGAAGCCGAGGCAGAGGACGACCTGAACCATCGGTTGTTGCGGTCATCCAGTTGCCCAGCGCCGGCAGCAGGCGGCTCGGGTCACATAGTGGTCACCGGCCACTCGCAGCGGCCCTGGACGCGCCGGCATGCGGTGCGCTGAAGGTGGCCGTTTGGAGGGAGATTGCCTCACGCGCCCGGCAGGATTCGAACCTGCGACCCGCGGATTAGAAGTCCGCTGCTCTTCCACTGAGCTACGGGCGCTCGCAACGAAGGGTAGCGCCGGGCCGTTCAGAGGCTCGGCGGGGCGCCGCTATCCTTCGTCCAGCGAGGTGGCGGTAGCTCAGTTGGTAGAGCCCCGGGTTGTGGTCCCGGTGGTCGGGGGTTCGAGTCCCCTCCGCCACCCCTCACGCTGAAGGTTCTCGCGGCACGCCGGTTCCCCGGCCCGGCCTGGGACGAGCTCCGCGACGTCGAGTATCTGGACGGTCCGCTCGGTGACGAGCAGCGGGCCGACGTGGAAGCGCTCGCGGTCGTCGCCGAGCCGGTCGACGAGCGCATGCTCGAGCTCCTTCCGAACCTGCGGATCGTCGCGAACTACGGCGCGGGCTACGACCTGATCGACGTCGACGCGTGCCGCCGGCGCGGCGTCGCGGTCACGAACACGCCGGGCGTCACGTCGGCCGCGACCGCCGACCTCGCTTTCGGCCTGATCCTGGCCGTCCGGCGGCGGATCGTCGCCGGTGACTCGTTCGTGCGCTCGGGCCGCTGGGGAAGTGGCTGGGCCGACGAGCCGCTCAAGGGCGACGAGGTCGCGGGATCGACGCTCGGCATCGTCGGCCTGGGGCGGATCGGCCGCGCCGTCGCCCAGCGGGCGCAGGGTTTCGACATGCGCGTGCTCTACACGCGGAGCCGCGCAGTGCCAGATCCTGCGTATCGGCCTTTGGCCGACCTGCTCGCGGAAGCGGACATCGTCACGCTTCATGTGCCGCTGACCGAAGAGACCCGCGGGCTGATCGACGCTGAGCGCCTGGCACTCATGCGCGACGGGACCTGTCTGATCAACACAGCGCGCGGCACCATCGTCGACGAGCCGGCCCTCGTCGCCGAGCTCGTCTCCGGTCGCCTCCAGGCGGGCCTGGACGTGTTCGCGGACGAGCCGAACGTCCCACCGGAGCTCTTCGACCTTCCGAACGTCGTCATGACGCCGCACCTGGGGACGGCCACGCAGGCGACTCGTGAGGCGATGACCCGCGTGCTCGTCGACAACTTGCTCGCGGCCGAGGCCGGCCGGCCGCTCCCGAATCCCGTCTAGCGCCCCCAGCCCGCGCGGCGGCTCCACGCGGCCCTCCTGGGCATTCCAGTAGTCGTGCTGCTCGGCGACGAGCCCGTCGGGCCGGAACCGGATCACGGCGATACCCGCGATCGTCTCGTCGCGCCCCTGGTACCGGACGACCGCCCAGTACTCGACCACCGCACGCTCACCGACGACGATCGGCTCGCCGAACCAGCACTCGGCCTCGTCCTGCTCCGAGAACGCCCACTCGGCGTACGCGCGCGGGTTCTGCAGGTCGCGAAACGGCTGCGAGCGGAAGACGGCGTCGTCGGCATAGAGCTCCGCGACGGCGTCGGCGTCGGCGGCCGGCCAGGCGCGAGACCAACCGGCGATCCAGGCCCGGGCGGCAGCCTCGGTTTCCACGGCGCTACTCTGACCGAACCGGCCCCGTAGCTCAGTGGATAGAGCGGCAGACTTCGAATCTGTGTGCGGAGGTTCGACTCCTCCCGGGGCCATTCGACTTCGGCTCGGCAAGCGAGAGCGGCTTGGTTGAGCCAAAGCACTCGTGCCAGATCGTGCGAAGTAGGCGGGGAATCGCGGTCGCGTGCTGTCCCCGGTGCTGTCCTCGATCTTCCGTCCAACCTGCGCCTGTTAGCCCGTGGCCTGACCAGGGCTAGGCGCGACCTTCACCGCGCTCGCGCTGGCGGACGTTCGGACGTTTTGCGGACGCCGAGCGAGCCCGCGATGGATGCATCGTCGCGACGCCGTCCGGTGCCGCAGGAAGGTCGCTATCGAAGATCGTTGTCATCGGCGGCACTCGGCCTGCATCGGCGTCGACAGGTCGTGTGCTCTGCCTCGATCGAACCGAGCGCGAGCCAAGGTTGCGCTGCAGCGTACGACCGAGCGCGACGCCCTGTGCAGACCAAGCGGTCGCTGCTCAGTAGGTCGGGACCATCGACAACCAAGGGAGGTCACGCACCAGGTGCAGGTATTCGACGAAGATCAGGTCGAAGCGGACGTGAAGCGCGATTAGCGATGCATGTGCTCGACTTCGACTTCGATACCGCGATCGGGGACGTTGGCGTATTCGACGCCGTTGGTGGCATGGATCATTCGCGCCGTGAGCTTCACCAGTTCACACGGACGACAGTGGCGTCGTCGGGATCGCTTGGCAACGGGATGCAGCGCAGCTCCACCCGCGGGCGTTGCACGGACCACCATCGACGCGGTCGAAAGCCGCGCGTACGATCGAGTCGCGGTCGGCCATTGACTCGGCCACCCCAGCACGATCGCCGCGTTTCATCAGCCGCGATCGCGTTCGGGGACGGCGGAAGTCGGACCTGCGACGTGCGGATGGGTCTACTAGCGACGAGGAGACGACGATGGATGAGCCGTCGCGAGCGGCGCGACGGCACGCATCGCGTGAGGAACGTGCATCTGGTGCTCCTAGGTGCTGCAAACGAGGTCGAGAATCGATTGCAGGCTGCTTGAAGTTCTACCGGGACCGCCGACTCCGGCCACGCCGGCTCCGAATCCGCAGAGTCACAGTCGGATGCGCGCGTGTCTCTCATCTACAACGGCGGCGATCGGCGCCGCCCGACGAGAGGAGAGGATCATGAGCCAGCGCGTCCCGACGCAGACGTCATCGGAATCGAGTGGCGTGCCGTCCGCAAGCGAGTTCACGTCGAGCCCGCTGCGCAACCGCATCCGGGTCGAGCTCGACGCACCGGTCTCGGAAGTGTGGGAGCTGATGGGCGATCTCTCCCGGTTTCCCGAGTACAGCTCGGGCCTCGAGCGGGTCGAGGCGGTGCAGGACGACCATGGCAGGTGCCTCGAGTACACCTGCTACTTCAAGCCGCTCGAGGAGGGCGGCGAGGGTGCCGTGAGTCGCGACGTCATGAAGTGGTACGAGCCCAATCGCGGCTACCTGTCGGTCGAGGTGGAGGGAAGCTGGGGCGGCGGCAACACGGTCGCCTTCATGACGCTCGAGCCGATCCCGCGAGGAACGCGCCTCACCAACGACATGCACTTCGACGCCGAGGATCTCGACGCGGCGAAGGCCCACCTCGACGAGGCGCTCGTCGACATCGCCGAGAACCTCATCCGACGCTTTGGAGGCACACTCACCGAGCGCTATGTCGAGGAGTAGTGACGACGGTCTCGGCGCGGAGCTCGACCGCCTCGCTCGGCGCGCGGCCGAGGGCGACCGCGGCGCGCTGTCGGAGCTGGTGCGCGAGATCCAGCACCCGATGTACCGGCTGGCGCTGCGCTTCCTCGGCAATCCCGACGACGCCCAGGACGCCTGCCAGGAGATCCTGATCCGGATCGTCACCCGCCTCGGCACCTTCGAGGGCCGCTCGAAGTTCTCGACCTGGGCGTACACGGTCGCGGTGCGGTCGCTGCTGCGGACGCGGAAGCGGCTGTACGAGTCTGCGGTGCGAGGGGCCGAGCAGTACGCGGCAGCTCTCGACGCGGGCATGGGGGACGTCGACCCGACGCTCGAGGAGGCCGAGTACCGTCTGCTCTCCGAGGAGGTCCGGATCAGCTGCACCTACGGGATGCTGCTCTGCCTGCCGCGGGCGCAGCGGGCGGCGTACCTGCTCGCCGACGTGCTCGGGCTGACCGACGGCGAGGGCGCCGAGATCCTCGACTGCAGCCGCGAGGCGTTCCGGCAGCGCGTCTCGCGGGCGCGGCGGACGATCCGGTTCGTGATCGACAACCGCTGCGGCCTCGTCGATCCTGCCAACCCGTGTCGCTGCGGCCGGCAGATCGCGAGCGGCGAGGCCGCCGGGATCCTCGATCGCACACGCCTGCCGCTCGCCCGGCACCCGCGCGAAGAGGTGAAGGTGTGGATCGAGCCGGTCGCGAAGCAGCTCGACGCCGTCGGAGCGATCGGCGACCTCTACCGCTTCGACCGCTTCGCCGCCCCGGCCGAGCTGTGGCACGATCTCCAGGCCCGGTTCCCAGAGCTGCTGAACGCCGGCTGACCATGAGCGTCGAGCGCGCCCGAGTGCGGCACGGTCACTAGGCCCGCCGTGCCTCGCTGAACGGCGTCTGACTACGATCAAAGCGCGGGACGCCGTCCCGCCAGACGCATGGACCAGGCTCCTTCAACCACCGCTCCCTCCCGTCGCTGGGTCGGCCCCGGCGGCGTCCCGCTGCCCGCGGCCGATCCCGGCGTGCCCGACACGCGCTCGCCTGCTCGGCTGCTCATCTGGGTCGGGCGCCACCAGGTCGCGACGCTGCTCGCCGGCGTGCTCTTCGGCGTCCTCTGGATGCTCGCTCAGGCGCTGATGCCGTTTGCGATCGGCCGCGCGATCCAGGACGGCATCGTCGACCAGGACAATCAGGCGCTGGCGCTCTGGGCCGGCGTCCTGCTCGGCTTGGGCCTGACGCAGGCGATCGCCGGGATCATGCGACACCGGTACGCCGTCTTCAACTGGCTCCAGGCCTCGTTCCGCCTCGCGCAGGTCGTCTCGCACCATTCCGCGCGCTCCGGCCCGGCTGTGCGCGCGCGGCACTCGACCGGCGAAGTCGTGGCCACGGTCGCGAACGACGCCATGCGCGCGGGCGGAGCGTTCGACATCACCGCGCGGTTGTCCGGCGCGATCGTCGCCTACGTCGTCGTCGCGTTCATCCTCCTGTCGTCGTCGGTCGTGCTCGGGCTCATCGTCCTGCTCGGCGTGCCGGTGCTCGTGCTCCTCCTCGGCACCGTGATCAAGCCGCTTCAGGCGCGCCAGCAGGAACAGCGCGAGGAGGTGGGAAAGCTGACCGCCCTCGGCGCGGACACGGCCGTCGGGCTGCGCGTGCTGCGAGGAATCGGCGGTGAGCAGGCCTTTTTCGACCGGTATCGAGACCGGTCGCAGGAGGTGCGGCGCACGGGCGTCCGGGTTGCGCTGCCTCAGTCGACGCTCGATGCGGCGCAGGTGTTCATTCCGGGGCTCTTCGTCGTGCTCGTGACCTGGATCGGCGCACGGTTCGCGATCTCGGGGGAGATCGGTGTCGGGGAGCTGGTCGCGTTCTACGGGTACGCCGCGTTTCTCGTCATCCCGCTGCGGACGGCCGCCGAGGCTGTCGACAAGGTGACGCGCGCGCTCGTCGGCGCCCGGCGGATGCTCGACGTCCTCACGGTCGAGCCGCACGTTGTCGAGCCGGAGTCTCCGGCCGCCGAGCCTCCGGCCGGAGTGCCGCTTCATGACCCACAATCGGGCCTCGTCGTCGAGCCCGGTCTGGTGACCTGTCTGGTCTCCGCGCGTCCGGAAGAGGCAGCGCGGATCGCGGACCGGCTCGGCCGCTTCGGCGACGACGGTGAGGTCGCGCTCGGGGACGTGCGGCTTGCCGATCTGGCGCTGGACGCCGTGCGGCGGCGAATCGTCGTCAGCGAGGCCGACCCCGTGCTCTTCGCCGGCACTTTGCGCTCGGAGCTCGATCCCTGGGGCCGGGCGGACGACGACACGATCCTCGCGGCGATCTCGGTCGCCAACGCCGAGGACGTCCTCGAGGCACTTCCGGACGGACTGGATGCGAACATCGACGAGCGCGGACGCTCGTTCTCGGGTGGACAGCGGCAGCGGCTCGTGCTCGCGCGCGCGCTGCTCGCCGGCGCCGAGGTGCTCGTGCTGGTCGAGCCGACGAGTGCGGTGGACGCCCACACGGAGGCGAGAATCGCGCGGCGGCTGCGCGAGGCGCGCGCCGGCCGGACGACCGTGATCCTGACGACGAGCCCGCTCGTCCTCGACCAGGCCGACCGCGTCGTCCTGATCGAAGGAGGACGAGTCGTTGCCGAGGGCAGCCATCGCGAGCTGCTGAACACGCGAGCGGATTACCGCTACACGGTGACGCGAGGGGAAGACCTGTGAGCGAGCTGCTTCCGATCGCCGAGGGCAGCGAGCTGCGCGACCAGGCTCGAACCCTCGCGCGCCGCCACCGGCTGGCACTTGCCGGCATGGTCGGCCTGCACGCCGCTGCTGCCGCCGCCGGCCTGGCAGGGCCCCCGCTGCTCGGCGAGTTGGTCCAGTCGGTCGAAGACGGGACGACGCGCGCCCACGTCGACACGATCGTCCTCGTCCTCGCCGGGTTCCTGATCGCGCAGACTGCGCTCACCTGGCTGGCGCGGCGGGCGTCCTTCGTCCTCTCCGAGAAGATGTTCGCCGAGCTACGGGAGGACTTCATGCGGCGCGTGCTCGCACTGCCGCTCTCGACCGTCGAGCGCGCAGGCACCGGCGACCTCGTCTCGCGGACGACCGCGGACGTCGACTCGCTCGCCCGCACGGTCCGCTTCGCCGTGCCCGAGACGCTGATCGCCGCGGTGACGACCATCCTCACCGTGGCGGCGGCGGTCTGGGTGAATCCGATCGCGGCCCTGCCCTGCATTGCCGGCGTGCCCGTGCTCTGGATCGGCACGCGCTGGTACCTGAAGCGCGCGCCGGCCGCGTACCTCTGGGAGCGCGCCAGCTACGCCACGCTGGCCGGCACGGGTCGGGGAAACGGTCGAAGGCGGCCGCACGATCGATGCGCTCGGCTTGCGCGAGGAGCGCGTGCAGCGGATCGACGCCGACCTCGAGGAGGCCTACCGCGCGGAGCGGCGCACGCTTCATCTGCGGACGATTTGGTTTCCCTCCGCCGAGTTCTCGTACGTGCTCCCCGTCGCCGCCGCACTGGCGTGGGGCGGCTGGCTCGTCTCCGCGGGCCACGCAACGATCGGCGAGGTGACAGCTATCGCCCTCTACGTCGTACAGCTCGCGGACCCGGTCGACCGGCTGATCTCCTGGCTGGACGAGATCCAGGTCGGCGCGACGTCGTTCGCGCGGCTCGTGGGCATCGTGCGCGTGCCGCCCGACCGGTCGGCGACCGGTGACCGGCCCGACGGCGACCGGTTGCGTGCGAACGACCTTCGCTACGCGTACGTCGCCGATCGCGACGTCCTGCACGGGATCGATCTCGACCTCGAGCCGGGGGAGCGTGTCGCGGTCGTCGGGCCCTCGGGCGCGGGCAAATCGACGCTGGGACGGCTGCTCGCCGGCATCCACCCGCCGCGCGAGGGGCGAGTTGAGGTCGGCGGCGTGCGCCTCGTCGACCTGCCGCTCGACACGCTCCGGAAGGAGGTCGCGCTCGTGACGCAGGAGCAGCACGTCTTCGTGGGGACGGTCGCCGAGAACCTGCGGCTGGCCCGGCCGGGAGCCTCGGACGACGAGCTGGTCGACGCGCTGCGCGCCGTCGACGCGCTCGTGTGGGCGAAGTCGCTCTCGGACGGACTTCAGACCGTCGTCGGAGCCGGCGGAGTACCCGGTCACGCCCGCCCAGGCCCAGCAGCTGGCCCTGGCGCGGCTCGTGCTCGCGGATCCGCACACGCTCGTGCTCGACGAGGCGACCTCACTCCTCGATCCACGCGCGGCCCGCCACCTCGAGCGCTCGCTCGCCTCGGTCCTCGAAGGCAGGACGGTCGTCGCCATCGCGCACCGACTGCACACTGCCCATGACGCGGACCGCGTCGCCGTCGTCGAGGAAGGCCTCCTTCAGGAGGTGGGGACGCACGACGAGCTCGTGGCGCGCGACGGTTCGTACGCGTCGCTGTGGGACTCTTGGCACGGGGACCGCTGATGAGCGCCGAGCGCCCGTCGCGAACGGCGGCTCTGGCCGAACGCCTGGAGGCGATGCGCGCTCGGAGCGAGCGGCTGCCGGGCGCGCCGCTGGTCCGCGAGGTGCTGGAGAACGAGCGCGACCTGGGCGGCGGCCTGATCGCGGGCGGAGTCGCGTTCCGCATCTTCCTCTGGCTCGTGCCGTTCGGCCTCGTCGCCGCCGCACTTCTTTCCTTCTGGAGCGAGCAGGACCCCGACGGGCTCGAGGATGCCGCACGGAGTTTCGGCGTCGGCGCGGCCGCTGCCCGGGCCGCCTCGGAAGCACTGCAGATCGGCGAACGAAGTGCGCTGCTCGTCCTGCTCTTCGGGCTCGTCCTCCTCGCCTGGTTCACGATCGGCGCCGTCCGGGCGCTCGTCCTCGCCCATGCGCTCGCCTGGCAGCTGAAACCCCCGCGGATCGGCCGCCTGGACCGGGTCCTCCTGGCCTTCAACGGGCTCTTTCTCCTGGGCATCATCGCCTCGGCGGGGGAGAGCTGGCTCGAAGCCCAGCTCGGCCGCCCCGCGCTCTTTGGCGCTGCGCTCTCGCTTGTGGTCACGACCGTCATCGCGCTGTGGGCGATGTGGCTCCTCCCGCACCGCGCGACCCAGGCACGGGAGCTCCTGCCCGGTGCGCTCCTCGTCGCCGTCGGCAGTCAGATCATCCAGATCGCCGTGATCTTCTACTTCGCGCCGAGACTCGGCCGGTCCGACGAGACCTACGGTGCCTTTGGCACTTCGGCGACGATGCTCGTGTGGCTCTACGTCATCGCCCGGCTCGTGACCGTAGCCGCCTTCCTCAACGCGACGCTCTGGGATCACCGGCGCGGTTCGATCCCTCAGTAGCCGGATCTCACAAACGCTCGGCCGGCCGCGTTTCTCCAGGCGTGGCGGTCTACACGACGATCGAGAGCCCGGTCGGTGAGCTGCTCCTCGTCGGCGATGAGCGGGCTCTGCGCGGCCTCTACATGCAGAAGGGACGGACCCGCGCCACCGTTCGCCCGGAATGGACGCGTGCCGACGCGCCGTTCCGCGCGGTGCGCGAGCAGCTCGACGAGTACTTCGCGGGCACCCGCACGAGCTTCGAGCTGCCGCTCGAGCTCGAGGGCACGTCGTTTCAGCGCCTCGTCTGGCGCGCCCTGCAGGAGATCCCGTACGGCGAGACGACGAGCTACGGAGAGCTCGCGCGGCGCATCGGCCGACCTTCGGCCTCGCGCGCGGTGGGCGCGGCCAACGGCAGCAACCCGATCTCGGTGGTCGTGCCCTGCCACCGTGTCATCGGCTCCGACGGAACGCTGACCGGCTACGGAGGCGGCATCGAGCGCAAGCGGTACCTGCTCGAGCTCGAGGCGCGTCGCACGACACCCGTCCTCAAGACCTACACGCTCATCGGCGCGGACGGGCAGCCCTACGAGTCGACGACGCCTGGCACGCTCGGCGGCCACCGGCGCTCGAAGGGGTACGGGCGGCTGGACTGTCCGAGTGCGCTGCGCTGGATCGCGAAGGGCCACTACACCGCCCATCGGGTGTTCTTCGCCGACGAGGCAACCGCGATCGCTGCGGGCTATCGCCCGTGCGCAGTCTGTCTGCCGGAGCGCTACCGCGAATGGAAGGCGGGCCGCCTCTATCCTTGATCCAGCCGCGCGGGCGTGGCGGAACTGGCAGACGCGGCGGGTTTAGGTCCCGTTGGGCCGGAAGGTCCTTGGAGGTTCGAGTCCTCTCGCCCGCATAGCGAGGTGTCAGCGAGGCAGGAGCCGGGTACACCCGTCTGTCCATTGCCGGCGACAGACGAAAGGAGGCGAAAGATGTACATCGGTGGAGGCCTGCTGGCTTTGATCCTCGTGATCCTCCTGCTCATCTGGATCTTCTAGCCGGTGAGCGGATCTCGTCACACGCCCCCTTGGGCTGCCGGCGCGACGGCGGTTCGGTCGAGAGACCGATAGCCCGCTCCGGCGCCCCAGGGGTGGCTGGCACAATGGCCGTCCTGTGAAGGCGACGGTCGAAGAGCTCCCCGAGAGCAAGGTTCGGATGGTCGTCGAGGTTCCGAGCGGCGACGTCGAGCACGCAATCGACCACGCGGCTTCGGATCTCGCCGGCAGCCTGAAGATCCCCGGCTTCCGCAAGGGCAAGGTGCCGATGCCGGTGCTGCTGACCCGCGTCGGCAAGGACCGCCTGTACGCGGAGGCGGTCGAGAGTCACATCGGCGGCTGGTTCCAGGCGGCGCTGCGCGACACCAACGTCCGTCCGGTGCAGGCTCCCGAGTACGACTACGAGCTCCCGTCGTCTCCCTCCGACAGCTTCCAGTTCACGGCGACCGTCGCCGTGCAGGCGACGCCCGAGCTCGCTGACTGGAGCACGCTCGAAGTTCCGGCGGCGGAAGCGGAGGTTCCCGAGGAGCTGATCGACGCCGAGCTCGAGGTGCTGCGCGGGACGGTCGCCGATCTTGCTCCGGTCGAGGGGCGCGCGGCGCGAGAGGGCGACGTGCTGATCGTCGACCTCGTCTCGGCCGACGGCGAGGCGCAGCGCGACTACGTCGTCGAGCTCGGTGCAGGCCGCCTGCTGCCGGAGATCGACGAGGCCCTCGCCGGCTTGGAGCCGGGCGCCGAGAAGGAGATCACCTATCGGCTGCCGGACGGCGCCGAGGCGTCGGTCACAGTCGAGCTCAAGGAGCTTCACGAGAAGGTCCTTCCGCCCGTGGACGACGAGCTCGCCAAGTCGGCGAGTGAGTTCGACACGCTCGCCGAGCTACGCGCCGAGATCGAAGGCCGCCTTCGGGGCCAGCTCGAGCAGGAGCTCGAGGCCCAGTTCCGGACCGCGGTCGTGGACGCGCTCGTCGAGGCGACCGACTTCGAGGTCGCCGACGGCCTCGTCCAGTCCCGGGCGGTCGAGCTCTGGAACGGGCTCGTCCGCTCGCTCGAGCGCCGTGGTATCAGCGCAGAGGCGTACCTCCAGCTGAGCAACCGCTCCCCGGAGGAGATCCAGGCCGACATCGAGGAGGAAGCCCGCCGGTCGCTCGCCCGCGAGATCGTGCTCGAGGCGGCCGCGGACAAGCTTGGGATCGAGGTGACTGACGCCGAGGTCGACGAGCTGATTCGCGAGGAGGCCGGGGACGCGGATGAGGATGCCGACGAGTTGATCGCCCAGGTCCGGGCCGCCGGCCGCTACGACGCACTGCGCGCCGACCTCCGGCTGCGCCGGGCGCTCGACCGCCTGGCGGCCGAGGCAACGCGGATTCCGATGGAGCTCGCCCGCGCGCGCGACCAGCTCTGGACACCCGAGAAGGAGAAACCCGAGGCCGGTACGAAATTGTGGACCCCCGGTAGCAAGGAGCCTGCATGAGCCCGTTAGTCCCGATGGTGATCGAGCAGACGTCGCGCGGAGAGCGTGCGTTCGACATCTACTCGCGCCTGCTGAACGAACGCATCATCTTCCTCGGCACGCCGATCGACGATCAGATCGCGAACCTGATCATCGCCCAGCTCCTGCATCTCGAGTCCGAGGATCCCGACAAGGACATCTCGATCTACGTCAACTCGCCGGGTGGGGACGTCTACGCGGGCCTGGCCGTCTACGACACGATTCAGTTCATCAAGCCCGACGTCTCGACGATCTGCGTCGGGATCGCGATGTCCATGGGTGCGCTCCTGCTCGCGGGCGGCGCCAAAGGCAAGCGGATGGCGCTGCCGAACGCCAAGATCCTCATCCACCAGGTCTGGACGCCGACCGGGCCCGGTGGGCAGGCAGCCGACATCGAGATCCGCGCCCGGGAGACCCTGAACCTCAAGCGCCGCCTCGAGGAGATCCTCGCCGAGCACACCGGCCAGGAGATCGCGAAGGTCTCGCAGGACACCGACCGCGACTACTTCATGTCGGCGCAGGACGCGAAGGAATACGGCATCATCGACACGGTGATCAGTAGTCGGGATTCGTCGAAGGCCTAGTACTGATGGCGATTTCGGAGTAGAAGGAGAGCTAGGTGGCACGGGCGAGCGAGGGCAACGAGCAGCTTCTCTGCAGTTTTTGCGGCAAGAGCCAGCGGCAGGTCAAGAAGCTGATCGCCGGGCCGGGCGTCTACATCTGCGACGAGTGCATCGATCTCTGCAACGAGATCATCGACGAAGAGCTGACTTCACCCTCGCAGCTCGACCTCGAGAACCTGCCTCGCCCGAAGGACATCTACGCCGTCCTGAACGACTACGTCGTCAGCCAGGAAGAGGCCAAGCGCACCCTCGCCGTCGCCGTCTACAACCACTACAAGCGCGTGCAGATGGGGACCGAGGAGGACGAGGTCGAGCTCCAGAAGTCGAACATCCTCCTACTCGGGCCGACCGGCTGCGGGAAGACGCTGCTCGCCCAGACCCTGGCGCGCATCCTCAACGTCCCGTTCGCGATCGCCGACGCGACCGCGCTGACCGAGGCCGGCTACGTCGGCGAGGACGTCGAGAACATCCTCCTCAAGCTGATCCAGGCCGCGGACTTCGACATCAAGAAGGCCGAGACCGGGATCATCTACATCGACGAGGTCGACAAGATCGCGCGCAAGGCGGACAACCCGTCGATCACGCGCGACGTCTCCGGTGAGGGCGTTCAGCAGGCGCTGCTGAAGATCCTGGAAGGCACCGTTGCCTCGGTGCCGCCCCAGGGCGGGCGCAAGCACCCCCACCAAGAGTTTCTCTCGATCGACACGACGAACATCCTCTTCATCTGCGGCGGAGCGTTCGCAGGCCTGGAGAAGATCATCGGCCGTCGCATCGGCAAGAACGCGGTCGGTTTCGGCGCCGACATCCGCTCCCGCCACGACACGGACGCGAGCGAGCAGCTCGCGCAGGTGATGCCGGAGGATCTCCTGGCCTACGGGCTGATCCCCGAGTTCATCGGCCGCCTCCCGGTGGTCTCGGCCGTGCACCAGCTCCAGCGCGAGGATCTCGTCCAGATCCTGACCGAGCCGCGGAACGCGCTCGTGAAGCAGTACCAGCGGTTCTTCGGATACGACTCGATCGAGCTCGTCTTCACCGACGACGCGCTCTGGTCGATCGCCGACCGGGCGCTCGAGCGCGAGACCGGTGCTCGTGGTTTGCGCTCGATCATCGAGACGGCGCTCCTCGACGTGATGTTCGAGCTGCCCTCGCGCAAGGACGTCTCCAAGTGCGCGATCACAAAGGAGACGATCGAGAAGGGCGTCAAGCCGACGCTCGTCACGAGCGCCGGCGCCGAGGTCGAAGACGAAGAAGAGCGCGCCGCCGAGTCCGCGTAGCGACTGCCTATACTTGAACGCATAGTCGCTGCCTGACCACACCCGTTCGTTCGAGCCCGACCTGACGGTCGGCGCCGGTCTGGCGCGCAATCAGCAAGACTCACCGACCGGAGATGGACACGCGCTACAACCCTGAGGGCGTCGAGGAGCGCTGGCAGCAGACCTGGGAGGCCGAGGGCCACTACAACGCCGAGCCCGGGACGGGGCGCGAAACGTTCGTCGTCGCCCATCCGCCGCCGAACGTCACCGGCGCGCTCCACACCGGCCACGCGCTCCAGATCTCACTCGCGGACGCTCTGGTGCGCTGGCACCGTATGCGCGGATTCGAGACCGCCTTCCTGACCGGCTACGACCACGCGGGCATCTCGACCCAGAACGCGGTCGAGAAGCACCTCGCGACTGAGGGGAAGACCCGGCACGACCTCGGACGCGCGGCCTTCGAGGAGTACGTCTGGGACTGGCTGCGCCGCTACGGGCGGACGATCATGACCCAGTTCCGACGCATGGGCGCATCGATGGATTACCGCCGCGAGCGCTTCACCATGGACGAGGCCTACGTACGTGCGGTGATGCGGTTCTTCGTCCACCTCTACCGGAAGGGCTGGATCTACCGAGCCAATCGCATCATCAACTGGTGCCCGTTTCACGAAACGGCGCTGTCCGACCTCGAGCTCGTTCACGAGGAAGCTGACGATGCGCTGACGTATGTCCGCTATCCGTTCGCGGACGACCCCGACAGCGGAGTCACGATCGCAACGGCGCGCCCCGCGACGATCCTCGCCGACGTGGCGGTCGCGGTGAACCCGGAAGACGAGCGCTGGCAGTCGGCCGTCGGACGTGAGGTGATCGTGCCGTTCGTCGAGCGAGTCGTGCCCGTGATCGGCGACGAGCGCGTCGATCCGGAATTCGGAACGGGCGCTCTGAAGGTGACCCCCGGGCACGACCTCCTCGACTTCGAGATCGGGCGGGGCCACGGCCTACCGGAGCTGACCGTGATCGGGCCGGACGGCCGCATGAACGACCAGGCCGGAGAGCTCGCAGGCCTGACGCAGGAGGAGGCCGAGGCGCGGATCCTCGACTGGATCCGGGAGCACGGCTTGCTGGAGCGGCAGGAGCCGTACAGGCACACCGTCGCGCTCTGCGAACGCTGCAAGAGCCGAATCGAGCCGTTGATCTCGCTGCAGTGGTGGTGCTCGATGGAGGAGCTCAAGCGGCCGGCGCTCGAGGCACTCCGGTCGCGACGGGTCCGCTACCACCCCGAGTCTCAGCAACGGTACGCGATCGACTCGCTCGAGAATGCACCCGACTGGAACATCTCGCGCCAACTCTGGTGGGGGCATCAGCTCCCGGTCTGGGAGTGCCCGGAGCGCCACTTGACGGTCGAAGAGACCCAGCCCGAGCGCTGCGCGCAGTGCGGGTCGCCGGAGCTGACGCGGAGCGAGGACGTCCTCGACACGTGGTTTTCGTCCGCGCTCTGGCCCTTCGCCATTCTCGGTTGGCCCGAGGACACCCCGGAGCTTCGCGCGTGGTACCCGGGGACGTTGAATACCACCGCGCGGGAGATCATCCGGCTCTGGGAGAACAGGATGATCTTCTCGGGCCTCGAGCTGATTGGCGAGATTCCGTTCCGGCACGTGATCATTCACACCACCTTGCTCGCGCCCGATGGCCGGCGGATGTCGAAGAGCCTCGGAACCGGTCTTGATCCGCTCGAGTTGATCGAAGAGCACGGCGCCGACGCGACGCGCTATGGGCTCCTCAAGCTCTCGTCGAGCCAAGACGTTCGCTTCTCCCCCGGCGCGATCGAGGAGGGGCGGAAGCTCGCGAACAAGCTCTGGAACGCGAGCAGACTACTGCTGACGAGCGAGCCGATCGAGAGCGTCGCGGCCCAGCCCGGCGCGGTGGAGGAGCGCTGGATCTTCGCCCGCCTCGACCAGACTCGCGCCGAAGTCGAACGGGACCTGGCCGAGTTCGACTTCGCCCACGCCGTCGATCGCCTCTATCACCTGACGTTCGACGACTTCTGCGACTGGTACCTCGAGGCGATCAAGCCGCGCCTGTCGGAGCCGCAGGTCCGGGCGACCGGACTGGCGGCGCTCGAGCGGCTGCTCAAGCTCCTGCATCCCGTCATGCCCCATGCGACCGAGGAGCTCTGGTCGCACCTTCCGGACCGCGAGACACGTCTGATCGTCGCCCCGTGGCCGGAGCCCGACGAGCGCTTCGCCGACGACGTCCACGCCCTCGATCGCGTTCAGGCGGCAGCCGCCGTCTTTCGACGGAGCGGCGTCAGCCCGAAGCTCGACGGCGATGAGCGGCGGATCTTCGAGGCCGTTGTTCGGCCGGAACGGGTCAAGGCCGATGGCGATCCCGACGTCGAGCGTGAGCGACTGCGCAAGGAGATCGAGCGCGCGGAGGGCATGCTCGCGAACCCGAACTTCGTCGGCCGTGCCCCGGACGACGTCGTCGAGGCCGAGCGGGAGAAGCTCGCTCGCTACCGGCGTGAGCTCGAGGCTCTCACCGGCTAGGGCCGGCTCGGCGACGGCGTGGGTCGCCTCGCTGAGCCCCTGGCCGGAGGAGTTCGGGCTCGACCGGATGCAGCGCCTACTCGATCGCCTCGGGCATCCCGAGCGAAGCTATCCGGCGATTCACGTTGTCGGGACGAACGGCAAGTCGACCGCGACGCGGACGATTGCCGCTCTGCTGCAGGCGGACGGGAGGCGGGCGGGCGCCTACACCTCGCCCCACGTGAGCGGCTGGTCCGAGCGCATCTGGGTGGACGGCGCCGAGGCCGACTTCGAGCTCGCCGTCGGCCGCATCCGCTCGAAGGCGGAAGCGGTCGGCGCGACGCAGTTCGAGGCGCTGACGGCCGCGGCGCTCGTCGAGTTCGCCGAGCAGGGCATCGACGTTGCCGTCGTCGAGGCGGGGCTCGGAGGGCGTCTCGACGCGACGAACGTCGTCGGGGCCGAGGTCGTCCTCCTGACGAACGTCGCGCTTGAACACACCGAGGTACTCGGCGAGACGCCGGAGCAGATCGCCCGCGAGAAGCTTGCCGTTGCGCATGCGGCCAGAGTAGTTGTCCTACCGGACAACACGTACCGCAAGCTCGTACCGAAGAGCGCCGAAATTGTCACAGGAGGGTCACGCGAGGCGGCCGAGGCGTTCGCAGGTCGCCCGATCGACCACGAGCCGAGCATCGACCTCCCAGGCAGACTCGACCGCCGAGGCCGGGAGCTCTGGGACGGCGCCCACAACCCCGCGGGCACTGCGTGGCTCCGGGCGCACGTCCGGGATCCGTATGACGTCGTCGTGGCCTCGATCCTGGCCGACAAGGACGTTGATGCGATGCTCGCCGATCTCTCGAGCATCGCGCCGACCCTGATCGCGACCCAGTCCACGAATCCACGCGCCCTGCCCGCCGCCGAGCTTGCGGCTCGCGCGGCCGGCCGCTTTCGTCAAGTCGATGTCGAACCGAGCCCCGAGCTCGCCCTCGCACGAGCGAGAGAATCAACCGATGGGCCCATCCTCGTGACCGGCTCGCTCTACCTCCTTGCCGACCTCACGTAGCGCAGGAAGACGGCGCACGGCGCCGAAGCTCGTCGAGCGGCTCAGCGTGTTCGCCTTCGCCGCCGTGGTTTTGCTTACGATCGTCGGGCTTGCATTTGCTGCCGGCTACGTGGTAGGGCAGTTGTTGTTGTGAGGTACGGGTGAACGATTTCTTCGAGCAGCTCCGCGATTTCTTCGGCTCCGGAGCCTGGGATGTCGTGCGGAACCTCGGCTTCTTCTTCCTCGTCGTCTTCTGGCTCGCGCTCGCCTACTGGGTGTTCAAGGATGCGCGTCGGCGGATCGAGGATCCCTGGCTGATCGCGGTCGCGACGATCCTCGGCTTGATTCCGATCCTCGGCGCGCTGATCTACATGCTCTTCCGCCCGCCGGAGTACCTCGAGGACGTCCGCGAGCGCGAGCTCGAGATCAAGGCGATGGAGGAGCGGCTCGCACGCCGAGAGCTGCACTGCCCCGTCTGTCGAGCGCACATCGAGGACACGTTTCTCACCTGCCCGGTCTGCACGACGAAGCTGCGGCAGGCGTGCGTCAACTGCAAGGCCCCGCTCGAGACGCTCTGGCAGGTGTGCCCGTACTGCGAGACGCCGATCGAGACGCCGACCACGATCGAGTTCCCGCCCGCACCACGGCGCGAGCGGCCCAGCCAGCCGTAGGCGGTAGGCTGCCGCCGCCGTGGCGGTCGAACGGACACTCGTGCTCGTCAAGCCCGATGCGATGCAGCGGAAGCTCGCGGGCGAGATCGTCTCGCGCTTGGAGCGTCGCGGCCTCGAGCTCGTCGCGGCCAAGCTGGTGACGGTCGACCGGTCGCTCGCCGAGGAGCACTACGCGGAACACGCCGAGAAGCCGTTCTTCGGCGAGCTCGTCGACTTCATCACGTCGGGCCCGACGCTCGCGCTGGTGGTCGAGGGCGAAGGCGCGATCAAGACCGTGCGGACGACGATGGGAGCGACGAATCCGGCCGACGCCGCTCCGGGCACGATCCGCGGCGACTTCGCGCTCTCGATGCCCGACAACCTCGTGCACGGCTCCGACTCGCCCGAGTCGGCCGAGCGTGAGATCGCACTCTGGTTTTGACCGACTACGTCGCCAGGAACCGCCGGGTGTGGACGAAGTCCAACGCCGAGTACACGGACGCGCAGGCGGAAACGGCCTGGGCCCAGGAGGAGATGACGTGGGGGGTGACCGAGACGCCCGAGGTTCAGGTGAGGATGCTCCCGGACCTCGAAGGCAAGGACGTGGTCGAGCTCGGTTGCGGGACCGCGTACTTCGGCGCCTGGCTGAAACGCGCGGGGGCGCGGCGGGTTGTCGGGGTCGACGTCACCCCGGCCCAGCTCGCGACAGCGGCACGCCTGAACGAGCAGACCGGCCTGGGCCTCGAGCTCGTAGAAGCGAACGCGGAGGCCACCGGCCTCCCCGACGAGTCGTTCGACCTCGCGATCTCCGAGTACGGAGCCTCGATTTGGTGCGACCCGTACAAGTGGATCCCGGAGTCCGCTCGTCTGCTGCGGCCCGGCGGCGAGCTCGTCTTCCTGCGGAACGCGACGCTGGCAGTTCTCTGCTGGACGGACGACGACATCAGCGAGACTCTGCAGCGCCCTCAGCGTGGCCTGCATCGGCTCGACTGGGAGGACGACGGCTCGACGATGTTCGAGATGGGCCACGGCGAATGGGTGCGAGTGCTTCGGGCGAACGGGTTCGAGCTGCTCGACCTGGCGGAGCTCTACGCGGACGAGAGCGCGGAGAAGCACGCGTACTACGACTTCAACCCC
This sequence comes from uncultured Actinomycetes bacterium, assembly GCA_963764595.1. Classification (GTDB taxonomy): domain Bacteria; phylum Actinomycetota; class Thermoleophilia; order Gaiellales; family Gaiellaceae; genus JACDAN01. Next base: position 69,742 of record CAVXTG010000007.1, read on the forward strand.
GACTGGGCACGGCGATGGCCGTGGGAAGAGATCTGGCGCGCGCGTAAGGCGGCGTGAGCGTCCCGCCTGCGCCGCCGCTCGTCCTCGCCTCGCAGTCACCTCAGCGTCGAGCGATCCTCGAGCAGCTGCGCATCCCCTTCGAGGTCGTGCTGCCCTACGTACGAGGAACGTGACGAAGACGTCTCGGAGTCAGACCCCGTAACGCTTGTGCAACGACATGCGCATGGAAAGGCGCACTCGGTCGCCGGCGTCGCACGCGAGCGCCCGGTGCTCGGAGTCGACACCGCCGTCGTCGTCGACGGCCGGGTCTACGGCAAGCCGGCAAGCGCGGGCGGGGCCGAGCGGATGCTGGAGGAGCTCTCGGGGCGCACGCACCACGTCGTCTCCGGGCTCTGCCTCCTCACTCCGGCGTGGGAAGAGCTCCACGCCGAAACCACGGCCGTCACCTTCCGCCCGCTGACACCGCGCGACGTTGCGACCTACCTCGCCACAGACGAGTGGGCGAATCGTGCGGGCGGCTATGCGATCCAGGGAGTCGGCGCCGGTCTCGTCGAGCGGATCGAGGGGGACTACCTGAACGTGGTCGGCCTTCCCGCCGCACTCCTCGTCCGTCTCCTGGCCGCACGGTTTAGCGGAATTTACGGATATAGCTAGCTAGACTCCCGACCTCGGGAGATGGGCTTCTTGGGGTACCTCAACGGCTTCGGCGGCCGCGACATGGCGGTGGACCTGGGGACGGCGAACACGCTCGTCTACGTCCGCGGCCGCGGCATCGTGCTCTCGGAGCCGTCCGTCGTCGCGATCGACCACGCGTCCGGCGAGGTCCACGCAGTCGGCGTCGAGGCGAAGCGGATGCTCGGCCGGACCCCCGGCACGATCTCCGCGATCCGTCCACTGAAGGACGGCGTCATCGCCGACTTCGACGTCACGGAGCAGATGCTCCGGCACTTCATCCAGAAGGTCCACCAGCACCGGTTCGCACACCCGAGGGTCGTCGTGTGCGTGCCCTCCGGCGTCACCGGCGTCGAGAAGCGCGCGGTCGAGGAGGCGACGCGAAACGCGGGCGCCCGCGATGCCTTCCTGATCGAGGAGCCGATGGCGGCCGCGATCGGGGCCGGCCTGCCGGTCTCGGAGCCGACCGGGAAACATGATCGTCGACGTCGGCGGCGGCACCAGTGAGGTCGCCGTCATCTCGCTCGGCGGGATCGTCGTCTCGGTCAGCCTGCGAGTCGGAGGCGACGAGATGGACGAGGCGATCATCAGCCACGTGAAGCGCGAGTACAAGCTCCTGATCGGCAACCAGACCGCCGAGGAGATCAAGCTCGAGGTCGGCTCCGCCTTCCGCATGAAGGAGGAGGTCCAGGCCGAGGTTCGCGGACGCGACATGCTCACCGGGCTGCCGAAGACAGTGATCATCAGCTCGGAGGAGATCCGGCACGCACTCGAGGAGCCGGTGAGCCAGATCGTCGACGCGATCAAGTCGACGCTCGACAAGACCCCTCCCGAGCTGGCTGCGGACATCATGGATCGCGGGATCGTCCTCGCCGGCGGCGGCGCGCTGCTCAACGGCCTCGACGAGCGGTTCCGCCACGAGACCCAGATGCCCGTGCAGCTCGCGGAGTCGCCGCTGACCTGTGTCGCGGTCGGCTCCGGCCGTAGTCTCGAGCTACTCGAGGTCATGCAGCGGACCTCGAAGAGCGCCAAGAGCCGCAACGGCTACCGGCGCTAGACCCAGCCGCTCCCTTATTGCCCGACGTGTTTCCTAGACTTCCCCTCCGTGCCTCGTAACCGCTCACTGCGGCTGGCGGCACTTGGCTCGACCGTGCAGCGGGCCGCCTCGCCGGCGTACTCGACGTCACGCTCCGCGCACGCGCTCCGTCGCCGGGTGATCGCCGGCGTGCTCGTCGTGCTCTCGCTCGCAATGATCACCGGCTACTTCCGGGAGTCGGAGAGTGGACCCCTGCACGACGTCCAGAGCGTCTCCGCCAGCGTGCTGCACCCCTTCCAGGTCGGCGCCGAGCGCGTCGCGCGGCCGTTCCAGGACGCCTACGGCTGGGTGGCAGGCTTCTTCCACGCCAAGTCGGAGAACGAGCGGCTCAAGGCGCAGCTGCGCCTGCTCGAGATCCAGGCCGTCCAGAACGCCACCGCGGCGCAGGAGAACCTCGACCTGCGGCGCCTCCTCGCGTACAAGTCGGGACCTGCGTTTCCGCGCGGCTACGACCTGGTCGGCGCCCGCGTCATCTCCCACAGGCCGAGCGAGTTCCGTCAGGAGATCGGCATCTCGGCCGGCCGCGACGACGGCCTACGCGTCTACGACCCGGTCGTGGACTCCGGCGGTCGCCTCGTCGGCTACATCGCGAAGCTGAGCGGGCCCACGGCCCTCGTGACCCTCCTCACCGACGCCAACTTCGCCGTGTCCGGCTACGCCGTGCAGACGCGGACCTACGGCCTCGTCAAGCACGGTCAGGGCTCCGGGGAGACGCTGATCCTCGATCTCGTGCCGAAGGAGAAGGTCGTGCGGAAGGGCGACATCATCGTCACGGCCGGCAGGCGGTCCGGCGAGCTGCCGTCCCTCTTCCCGGCCGACCTCCGGATCGGGCGGGTGACGAACGTGGGGCAGGCCGACGTCGACATCCACAAGTCGGTACAGATCGATCCGCTCGCGAACTTCTCCTCGCTGAGCTCGGTTGGAGTCCTCGTGCGCAAGGGCCGCCAACGGTAGTGCCTCTCGACGTTCTCAAGGCCGGGGTCGTCTTCTTCGTCGCCGTCGTCCTGCAGACGGCAATCGTCTCGGCCTTCGAGCCGGGTGGGGGAACGGCAGATCTCGTGCTCGTCACGCTGACGGGCGTTGCGCTGCTGCGCGGAGCGCTCTTCGGCGCCTTCGCCGGGTTCTACGCCGGCTTTCTGCTCGACGCTGCCAACCTCGGGACACTCGGCTTCAGCTCGCTGCTGCTGACGCTGATCGGGTACTGGATCGGCCGCTACGGCGAGACGACCGGCCGCGACCGCGCCCATGCGCCGCTGCTCGCGATCGCCGTCGTGACCGTCCTCTACGCGCTCGGCAGCCTGGGGATGCACTACCTGCTCGGGGATCCGGTGTCGGCCCGGGCCGGCTTGGTCGACGCACTCCCGGTTCAGATCGTCCTCAACCTGCTCCTGACGCTTCCCGTCTACGCGGTCTGCCGCCGACTCTTCTCGCGGCCCGGTGCACGAGCGGCGATGGACGTCGAGTTCGGCACCTCCTGATGGCCACCGTCACCCGCATCCCGCCGCCGCCTCGCACGCGCTTCCTCCCGCGCGATCCGCGCGTCGACGGTCCTTACCGGATGACGCCGCAGATGGCGCTTCGGATCGGCGTCCTCGGCGCGGTCGTCATCTTCGTGTTCGCCGTTCTCTTCTTCCGGCTCTGGGCGCTCCAGGTGCTCTCCGGCGAGCGATTCCTGGTCGCGGCGCAGAACAACCAGCTGCGATCGATTCGGATCGAAGCGCCCCGCGGTCCGATCCTCGACCAGCACGGGCGCACCATCGTCGGCAACCGGCTGGCGAACGTCGTCCGCGTCTGGCCCGCAAGCCTCCCGGGCCGCAGCCGACCTCGGGTGTTTCTGAAGCTGAGCGCCGTCCTCGGCATCCCGCTGGCCGAGCTCCGGCGGACGTTCAACGAGCAGCGGCGCGCCGACCCGCTCAAGCCCGTGACGCTCGCCGAGGGGGTCTCGACCGCAGTCGTGATCTACCTCTCCGAGCGCCAGCGTGAGTTCCCCGGGGTGACGACCGAGGAGACCTACCTGCGCTCCTACCCCTTCCGCGCAATCGGCGCCCACATCCTCGGACATGTGGGATCGGTCACGCCCGAGCAGGTCAAGAGCCGCCGCTACCGGCACGGCGATCACGTCGGCCAGGCCGGGCTCGAGGCCGCGTACGACCGGTATCTGCGCGGCCAGGCGGGCCTCGCTCAGCTTCGCGTCGATTCCGTGGGCCGGCCGCGCGGGCGGCCGCTCTTCAGCGAGGACTACCAGCAGGGGCTGGCGTTACGCCTCACGCTCGACGCCAAGCTCCAGCGTGCGGCCGAGCAGGCGCTGCGCCACGGGATCAACGTCGCGCACGAAAACGAGGAGGGCTGGGCTGCGAACGGCGGCGCGATCGTCGCGCTCGACCCGCGCAACGGCGCCGTCCGCGCGCTGGCCTCGAATCCGACCTTCGATCCGCGCGACTACGTCGGCAGGCCGAGGATGGGCGACCTCAGGCCGCTGCTCGACCAGCGTGCGGCGGAGGCGGCCAACTTCCCCGGCCTGAACCGCGCGATCGCCGGTCTCTATCCGGCAGGCTCGACCTGGAAGCCCGTGACCGCGCTCGCGGCGATGCGCGAGCGCCTGGTCTCCGCGAACACCCCGCTCTCGTGCACCGGCTCGATGGAGATCGACGGCACGACCTTCAACAACTGGAACCTGTACATCAACGAGGCGATGACGCTCTCCAAGGCGATGGCGTCATCCTGTGACACGTACTTCTACCAACTGGGTCTCAACTTCTACGAGCTGCCGGCACAGTACGGCAGCCCACTGCAGAAATGGGCCTCGGCGTTCGGATTCGGCAAGCCGACCGGCCTCGATCTCGGCGGCGAGGAGCGTGGCCTGCTGCCGACGCCGAGTGGCGCCGCAAGACCTTCACGAAGGAGCGCTACCCGGAGACGTGGCAGATCGACAGTCTCTGGAAGTCGGGCGATTCGGTCCAGCTCGCGATCGGCCAGAAGGACCTGCTCGTCACACCGCTGCAGATGGCGCGCTTCTACGCGCTGATCGCGAACGGCGGCAAGACTCGTCACGCCGCACCTCGTCTCGAGCGTCGAGCAACCGGGGAACCGCGGTGCGGTCAAGGCCGTCTTCTCGCCCCCGCCGCGGGCGGTGAATGTGCACCCGGCCGAGCTAGCCGCGGTCCGGGAAGGGCTCTACCTGGCCACGCACGCGAGCTACGGGACCTCGACCGGCGTCTTCGGCGCCTTCCCCGTGCCGATCGCCGGGAAGACGGGGACGGCCGAGAAGCAGGTCACGCTCCCGGGCTTCTCCGGGCTGAGGGACCAGGCTTGGTGGTGCGGCTACGGCCCGACCGACAAGACGCCTGAGCTCGTCGTCTGCGCGCTGATCGAGAACGGGGGCCACGGCGGGGCGGCGGCTGCGCCGGCCGCGCTCAAGGTGTTCGAGAGCTACTTCGGCAAGAAGGCCGCGTTCCAGTACGAGGCCCCGTCCGACTGATGACCGACTACGCCGCACCACTTTCTCCCCGCGTCCGCCGCCGGAAGGCCGAGGCGACCGGCGCCGTCGCGTTCCTGCGGCGCATCGACTGGGTCATGTTCGCGGCCACGGCCGCGCTCGTCGCCTACGGCCTGTGGGCGATCGACGGGATCACGCAGCTCGACGTCGCCGGCGATCCCCAGTACTACGTCTTCCGCCAGGCGATCTTCGCGCTCGTCGGCACGCGTGGGGCTCGTGGGCGCGCTCCTGATCGACCCCGACTGGTACCGCCGGTACCGGAAGCTGCTGTACGCGGTTCTGATCGCCTTGCTGCTCGTGGTGATGCTGCTCGGCGCGGACGCTCGCGGATCGACCCGGTGGATCGAGTTCGGCTCCTTCCGCTTCCAGCCGTCCGAGTTCGGCAAGTTGCTTCTCGCCCTCGTCGTCGCCGGCCTCCTGGCGGCGCGCGGAAGGCGAATCGGCGCCTGGCGCACGACGGCCGCAGCCGTCGGTGTTGCGGCGGTCCCGACGCTACTCGTGTTCAGCCAGCCGGACATCGGCACTTCACTCGTCTACGGCGCCGTCCTCGCCGCCGCTCTCTTCTTCGCCGGTGCCCCGTGGCGGCACCTCGGCGTGCTGGCCGCGGTGACGGCGCTGCTCGCGACGGCGGTGCTCTGGTTGGCGCCGACGCTCGGCGTCGACATCCTCGAGCCCTATCAGCGGGCGCGAATCACCGCGTTCCTCGATCCGACGGAGAGCCCGCAGGGGGCGGCCTACAACATCAACCAGTCGATCACCGCAGTGGGCGCGGGCGGCTCCACGGGGCGCGGCGTCGCAGGTGCCACCCAGACGAACCTCGACTACCTGCCCGAGCACCACACGGACTTCGCCTTCGCCTCGCTGGCCGAGCAGCGCGGGTTCATCGGCACCTCCATTCTCCTTCTGCTCTACCTGCTGCTCATCTGGCGCGGGATGCGGGTGATCGCGACCGCGCGCGACCCCTTCTGCGCGACGGTCGCGGGCGCGATCGTGTTCGCGTTCCTCTTCCAGGTGTTCGTGAACGTCGGGATGACGATCGGGATCGCGCCGATCACCGGGATTCCGCTGCCGTTCGTCAGCGTCGGCGGGTCGGCGATGGTCACGAACCTCGTCGCGGTGGGCGTGCTCCAGGCGATCGCGATCCGAAGGCGGTAGCGGTCTGTCCGATCGCCGGTCCTAGCATCGGCGGGCAAATGGCCAGGAAGACGTGACCCGCACGAGCTGCTGCTGATCGAAGAGGCCGATGCGTGGTTCGAGTACCTCGCCGCTACGAGGGGCCAAACGGCCGTTCGCTACTGCGGAGGTCGAGCCCTGGGCGTGGGCGCGCCTGGCTCAGCGCCTGCGGGTGGTTCGCACCAGACGGACGAAGATCCGCCCGCTGAGGGCGGCGTAGGCAGGTGCCCTGCTAGCCTGCGACCAATGCTTATGCACACTGTTTTCTCGTCGGCAACGCAGCGCGCGACCCACCGGCACTCCGGTGACGAGGCGCGCGCGGGCGTTGCGACGCACACCAGAAAGGATTTCTCTTGCTTCAGTGGTTTCGGCGCAAAAAGCGCCCTTCCGAGCCTGAGCCCGCCGAGGAGCGGACCGAACCCGATCAACCAGTAACGACCGAGCCCGCGGAAGCGGGCCAACCGACACAGACGACCAAGCGCCGCCGCCGCGGGAGCCGCGGCGGCCGCAACCGGCGCAAGCCCGCGGAGCGGGCTGAGGCGACCAAGGAGACCGAGCGCCCGCGGCGCGCGGAGGCCAAGCCGAGACGCGCCGACCGGGACGGAGGCAGATCTTCCGCCCGCCCGACCCGACGTCGCACCGCCACGCCCCGCACGCTGCCGCCGCCGGCCAAGCGTGAGCTCGTCGTCTCCGTCGACGTCGGCGAACAGCGTGTCGCCGTGCTCGAGGACGACAAGGTCGCCGAGGTCTACCTCGAGCGCGACGAGAGCCGGTCGATTGCGGGGAACATCTACAAGGGCACCGTCGACAACGTCCTCCCTGGTATGGAGGCCGCGTTCGTCGAGATCGGCCTGGAGAAGAACGGCTTCCTCTACGTCGACGAGATCGTCACTCCCGAGCTCGAGGGACGCAGGCACGGCCGCAAGATCCAGGATCTTCTGAGCCGCGGCGAGGAGATCCTCGTCCAGGCCGTCAAGGATCCGATGAAGTCGAAGGGCGCCCGTCTGACGACTGAGATCTCGCTGCCCGGCCGCTTCGTGGTCTACGTCCCGAGCGGCGAGGGCTTCGGCGTCTCCCGGCGCCTGCCCGATGAAGAGCGCGCGCGCCTCCGCGACATCCTCAAGGAGGTCGGTCCGAAGAAGGGCAGCGTGATCGTTCGGACGGCCGCCGAAGGCGCTGCGGCCGAGGACATCGAGCGCGACATCGACTTCCTCGAGCGCGTCTGGAAGGCAATCCAGGACCGCGCCAAGGCTGTGGATGCCCCGGCGCTCGTCTACCAGGAAGCGGAGCTGCCGCTTGCGGGTGATCCGGGACCTCTTCACCGGCGACTTCGAGCGCGCGGTCGTCGACCACGAGCTGACGTACAAGCGCATCGTCGGCTACCTGAAGAAGACGTCCCCGTCGATGGCCGAGCGGGTGCAGAAACACACCGGCAAGACGTCGTTGTTCGAGGACTTCGGCGTCGACGACGAGATCCGCTCCACGCTCTCGCGCCGCGTCGATCTTCCCTCCGGCGGCTACCTGATCTTCGACTACGCCGAGGCGTTCACCGTCATCGACGTGAACACCGGCCGCTTCGTCGGGTCTCGGTCGAAGAGCTCCGGCCAGCGCCTCGAGGACACGATCACGAAGAACAACCTCGAGGCCGTCAAGGAGGTCGTCCGCCAACTCCGGCTGCGGGACATCGGCGGGATCATCGTCATCGACTTCATCGACATGGCGAACCCGGTGAACCGCGCCACGGTCGAGGAGGCGCTGAAGAGCGAGCTCGAGCGCGACCGCACCAAGACGTACGTCGTCGAGATCTCACCGCTCGGGCTCGTCGAGATGACGCGCCAGAACGTGGCGCACGGGCCGCGCGAGATCCTGACCAAGCGCTGCCCGAGCTGCGAGGGCGACGGCGTTGTCATCTCCGAGACGTCGGCTGCCGTCGAAGCCGAGCGCAAGCTCCGCGCCCTCACCGCCGGCTCCCGGACGGGAGCCTTCCGAGTCGAGCTCAACGCCCATGTGGCCGAGATCCTGATCGGGCCGGGCGCGGCGCGGCTCCGCGCGATCGAGGAGCGGACGCGGCGCCGGTTCTTCATCGTCGGGCGGGATGGCGTGCCGGCCGAGCACTTCGAGGTGCTCGAGCGCGGGTCGGTCGGCAAGCTTCAGCCCGAGGCCCCGCTCGAGGAGGGGCAGGAACGCCAGCTGAAGCTCGTCGAGGTCGGCCTGCACGACCGAACGGCCGGCGTGGCGAAGCAGGGCGAGCTCACGATCGCCGTCGCCCGAGCCGCAGGCCTGGTTGGAAAGCGGGTCAAGGCTCGCATCACGCGGGTGCTGGACGGAATCGCCTACGCCGAGCTGGTGGCAGGGGCGAAGGGCGAGGTGGAGCCTCCGATCACGGCCGAGATGCTCGCCGAGAAGCCCACACGCGCTCGGCGCTCGCGGGTGACGGCCAAGAAGGCCGAAGCCGGAGCCAGTCGCCGCCGTCGTCGAGGCCGAGCCGGTCGAGGAGGAGCCGGCCGTCGAGAAGCCCGAGCCCGCGGCGACGGAAGAGGCGGCTGCGGACGAGCAGCCGAAGAAGAAGAAGACGCGACGCGGCTCGCGCGGAGGACGCCGCCGGAAGAAGAAGCCCGCCGCGGCCGCGAGCGAGGCCGCCGAGGCAGAGGCCCAGCCAGAGGCCGACGCGACCGTGAACGGCGAGCCCGTGCCGGCGCCGGTGCTGATCCACGTGCCCGATCCCGACCTCGGTTCCGGCGAGGCGAAAGCCGAAGCTTCCGCGGAAGCACCCGCCGACGGGCAGCCGAAACGAAAGAAGACGCGGCGTGGGAGTCGCGGCGGGCGCCGTCGCCGGAAGCCCGCGTCCGCCAAGGCCGACGCGTCTGAAGCCGAAAAACCGCTGGTAGACTGATCGCCCCGCGGGTGGCGAACCCCGCGTCTTTTCATGGCCGGTTACGCGATCATCAAGCTCGGTGGGAAGCAGTACGTCGTCCGCGAGGGCGAGAAGCTGCTCGTGGACCGCCTCGACTTGGACGAGAACAAGACGTTCAAGCCGGACGTGATCTTCGAGGGCGGGGACGGCAAGGCCAACCTCTCGCCCAAGGGGCAGCCGGTGACCGCGAAGGTCCTCGCACACGTCCAGGGCGAGAAGATCCGGATCGGCAAGTACCGTCGCCGCACGGGCTACCGCCGGCACACCGGCTTCCGCAGCAAGCTGACACAGATCCAGATCGAGTCGATCGGCCCCAAGCGGCGCACGAGCGCGGCAACGAAGCAGGAGCAGCCGGCCGCGAGGACTAGGCGCAAGACCACGACCACGACCACGACCACGAAGGACAAGGCGTAGATGGCACACAAAAAGGGACTCGGTTCCTCACGGAACGGGCGCGACTCGCAGGCGAAGCGTCTCGGCGTGAAGATCTACGACGGCCAGGACGTCCGTGCCGGCATGATCTTGCTGCGCCAGCGCGGCACGCGGTTCCGCCCGGGGCCGGGCGCCGGCCTGGGCCGTGACGACACCATCTTCGCGACGCGCGACGGGAAGGTCGAGTACCGCCGCAGCGGCGACCGCCGCACCGTCGTCGTCGGCGAGGCCGAGAGCTCGTAAGCCCTACGGGCCCTAGCTACTAGTTACGTGTTCCACGACCGGGCCCGCATCCGCGTGCAGGCCGGGCGAGGTGGGCACGGCGCGCTCAGCTTCCGGCGCGAGAAGTACGTGCCGAAGGGAGGCCCGGACGGCGGCGACGGAGGGCGCGGCGGCGATGTCGTCCTCGTCGCAGACCCCGACCTGCGGGATCTCGGGAACTTCCAGGCGCGCCGCACGTACAGAGCGCCGAAGGGGGGTCACGGACAAGGAGCTCGTAAGCACGGCGCCGACGGCGCTGACATCGAGCTGCGCGTTCCGGCTGGGACTCAGGTTCTCGACGACGAAGGGCGCATGATCGCGGATCTGGCTTCGCCGGCCTCGCGGATGGTTGCCGCACGCGGCGGTTCAGGCGGTCGCGGCAACCGGCGCTTCGCGACGCCGACGCGCCGCGCGCCGCGCTTCGCGGAAGTCGGACTGCCAGGCGAGGAAGCCGAGCTCGAGCTTCGTCTGAAGCTGCTTGCCGACGCGGCGCTCGTGGGGTTGCCGAACGCCGGCAAGTCCTCGCTCCTGCGGCGGATCTCGAACGCGAAGCCCAAGGTCGCCGACTATCCCTTCACGACGCTTGCTCCGGTGCTCGGGACGGTGGAGGCGCCGGACGGGAGGCAGCTGATCGTCGCAGACGTTCCGGGCCTGATCGAGGGCGCAAGCGAAGGGGTGGGCCTCGGACACGAGTTCCTTGCGCACCTCGAGCGCGCGCGGCTGCTCGTCCACGTGATCGATGCATCCGAGGGCGATCCGGGCGAACGGTTCGCGACGATCAACCGCGAGCTCGGCGCGTATGGAGCAGGGCTCGACCGGCTTCCCCAGATCGTCGTCCTCAACAAGGTCGACGTCGCGCGCGAGGCGGCATTCTCGTCCGATGACCCCAGGCTGCTGCGCGTGGTGCGGACCTCGGCGGTCACCGGCGAGGGCATCGACGACCTGAAGAACGCGCTCTTCGAGCTGTCTCCTGCCGTGCCCGAGCCAGAGACGGCGATCGAGGACGGCGTCGTGGACTTCCTCGATTACCGGCCGCGATCGGAGGGTGCTCCCGGCTACCGGATCTACCGCACCGACCGGGGCTATCGCGTCGTCGGAACGATCCCGGAGCGCGCTGAGCTGGAGGAGGCGCTGCGAGCGGCGGGGGCGAAGCCCGGCGTCGAGGTCGAGGTCGGGGACGAGACCGTGACGCTGTGAGGACGGCGATCCTCGGCGGCGCGTTCGACCCGCCGCACCTCGGGCATGTTGCGCTGGCCGAAGGGGCGCTGAGCGGGCTCGGCGCCGACCGGCTGCTCGTGCTGGTCGTCGTGAGCCCGGGGCACAGGGAGACCGCGCTCGACGCCGAGACGCGTCTCGAGCTCGCCCGGCTGGCGTTCGCCGGCCTGCCGAACACCGAGGTCAGGCTCGACGACCACGCCTACACAGTCGACTTCCTGCGCGACGAGCGGCCCGAGAACGCGATCTTCGTGATCGGCGCCGACCAGTGGGCGGCCTTCGACACCTGGCGGGAGCCGTCGGAGATCCGCCGGTTGATCCCCTTGGCCGTCGCCGCGCGGCCGGGAGAGCGCTTACCCGAGGGCGACGTGGAGGTGTTCGAGATCGACCAGCGCCCGATCTCTTCGAGCCAGGTTCGTGAGCGGATCGCCCGTGGTGAGCCGATCGACGACCTCGTTCCCGCGGCCGTTGCAAGGGAGATCGAGCGGCGAGGGTTGTACGACGTCAGGCCGGGCTAGAATGAGGTTCAGCAGACTCGAAAGGACTCTTCCCGACTGACCTCGCTCGAACAAGCTCGCCTCGTCGCCGGCCTCGCCCAGGGAAAGCTGGCGGAGGACGTCGTCATCCTCGATCTGCGGCCCATCTGCGCGTACACCGACTTCTTCGTGCTCTGCTCGGGGCGAAATCCCCGACAGACGAAGGCCATCGCCGACGAGGTGCAAGGCCGCCTGAAGCGCGAGCATGGGCTGCGGCCTCGTGCGGTCGAGGGCGCGTGCGCAGGGGAACTGGATCCTCGCGGACTACACCGACGTCGTCCTGCACGTCTTCACGCCTGAGACGCGCGGCTACTACGGCCTCGAGGAGCTCTGGGGCGACATGCCGTCGGTCGAGCTCGACGCAGCGACCGCCTGAGCTTCGTACCGGGGACAGTTCCCGCTACGACATGCGCGCGACTTACGCGCGAATGTGTGCCTCCCCGTCCACCGTTCAGGTCAACCATCCGCACCGACAGGTCCTCCCTGTGGACAGAACGTCACCGTTTGGCGCTGGGGTCAGACCCCGAACGAGAGGCGCACGCGTTCGTCGCTAAACTGCAACGACCCGAGGGGCCATAGCTCAGTTGGGAGAGCGTCTGGATGGCATCCAGAAGGTCGCCGGTTCGAGCCCGGCTGGCTCCACTCTCTTCCCAGATCCTCTCACCCGACGGTGCGTCCCTAGAATAGGGCCGTGGTCGAGATCGTCTTCCTGATGCTCGTCCTCAAGTTGCCGATCCTGTACCTGATCGGCGTCGTCTGGTGGGCCGTTCGGGCCGAGCCGCGACCGGCCTGAGCCGGCGCCGCTGCTCGTCCCCGCTCCCGAGACGCCACCCGACTTCCGGCGCACCGCCCTGGCCCGCGCCGCCCGCGCCGCGGTGGGCCGCATGACCGCGGCAGCGCGCCGCGCAGAGCCGCCGCCAGGAAGGCGGTCCGGTGAGCACCTTCCCCGCGGAGAGGCGAGACCGGCCCGCAGACACCGTGGCCGGGTACCTGGCCGCGCTCGCAATGGTCGGCGGCCTGATCGCGGTCGTCGAGCGTCCCGTGCTGGTCGGCCTGTTCTCGATCTTCATCGGCTTCCTCGCCGCCGCACTCGCCGAGCGGAATCAGCGCCTGGCCGCGATCGGCGTCGCCGTCGCCTCGACGGGCTGGCTCGTCGGCATGATCGTCTCCGTCATTACGTCCCGGCCGCTCTGGTAACAGACCCTCCGACAGGGGAAAGACCCCTGCTACAAAGAACTGAGCATCGTGGCTGAGGTCGACGGACTCAACGCTGGTTACGCGCGCGCACTTCTCGACGAATACCTCGAGAACCCAGAGGGCGTGCCCTCCGAGTGGCGCGCGCTGTTCGAGAGCGGCGACAGCGACCTGCTCGCGCAGCATCCCGGCGTCGCGCGGCTCGTCGAGCTCTTGCGCGCCGCCGAGGACGGCCAGGCCACGCCGGTAGTCGAGGCTCCTCCGGCCGTTCCGACCGAGCCCGAGCCCGCGCCGACACCGGTCGCCGACGAGACGCTTCTCAGCGCGGTCGCCGCTGCGATGGCGCTCGTCAAGGCGCACCGGACGCACGGCAACCTCGCAGCGCGCCTCGATCCCCTCGGCTCCGAACCGGTCGGCGATCCGGCCCTCGAGCCCGAGCGCCTCGTTCCGCCGCTGACGCCGGAGCTCCAGGAGCAGATCCCGGCGCGGCTGCTCCGCGTGTACTTCCCCGGAGAGACGCTCGCCGATGTCCTGCCGAAGCTCCAGGACACCTACAGCGGCACGAGCGCGTACGAGATCGAGCACATCTCCGACCATCAGGAGCGCGTCTGGCTGCGGCAGGCGATCGAGGCCGGGACCTACCGAACGCCGCTGTCAGCCGAAGGACAAGCGCCGTCTGCTGACCCGTCTGACCGAGGTCGAGGGCATGGAGCGCTACCTCCATCGCACGTTCCTCGGCCAGAAGCAGTTCTCGATCGAGGGGCTCGACGCGCTCGTCCCGATGCTCGACACCGCGATCGAGCTCGCGGCCGAGGACGGGGCCCACGAGGTCCTGATCGGGATGGCCCACCGCGGCCGGCTCAACGTCCTCGCCCACGTGATCGGCCGTCCGTACGACACGATCCTGCGTGAGTTCGAGGGCGAGAGGACGCTCGACGCCCTGAAGTCGCAGCCGGCCGGCCAGAGCGGCGACGTCAAGTACCACCTCGGCGCTGAGGGACGGAGGAATACGCCGTCGGGCCACATCACGGTCTCGCTCGCCGCCAACCCGAGCCATCTCGAGGCCGTCGACCCCGTCGTCGAGGGCCTGACCCGGGCCGAGCAAACGGATCGCTCGGCGCGTGCCGGTGCGCACGACTCGCGTGTCGCGCTCCCGATCCTGATCCACGGCGACGCGTCGTTCCCGGCACAAGGCGTCGTCGCGGAGACGCTCAACCTCCAGGGCCTCGGCGGCTACTCGACCGGAGGCACGCTCCACGTCATCGCGAACAACCAGGTCGGCTTCACCACCGACCCGGCCGACGGCCGCTCGACGCGCTACTCGAGCGACCTGGCGAAGGGCTTCGACGTCCCGATCATCCACGTCAACGCGGACGATCCCGAGGCGGCGGTCTCCGCGATCCGGCTCGCGCTCGGCTTCCGACGCAGGTTCGGCCACGACGTCGTCGTCGACCTGGTCGGCTACCGGCGCTGGGGCCACAACGAGGGCGACGAGCCGGCGTACACGCAGCCGCTGATGGTCGCGAAGATCGAGGAGCATCCGAGCGCGCGGGAGCAGTACGTGGCTCGCCTCGTCGACGAGGGGGTCGTCACTCAGGAAGAGGCGGACGCGATGGCCGCTGCCGTCTCGCGCCAACTCCAAGAAGCCCACGAGCGGCTGAAGGCGTCCTTCGACGCGCCGCGACAGGCCCCGAGCGAACGAACGCCGCCGACGAACGGATCGGACGTCATCACGGCGATCGCAGCCCCCCGCCTTCGCGAGCTCAACCAGGAGCTGCTGACCGTTCCCGAGCGCTTCACAGTGCACCCCAAACTGAAGCGGCAGCTCGATCGGCGGCTCGAGGCGATCGACCAGGGAGGGATCGACTGGGGGCAGGCCGAGGCGTTGGCATTCGCGAGCCTGCTCGTCGAGGGGATCCCGATCCGGCTGACCGGACAGGACACCGAGCGAGGCACGTTCTCGCACCGCCATCTCGTCCTCCACGATGCGGAGACGGCCGAGCAGTACACACCGATGATGCACCTCTCCGAGGCCCAGGCCGCCTTCGAGGCCTACAACTCGCCGCTGTCCGAGTACGCCGCGCTCGGATTCGAGTACGGCTACTCGGTCGGTGCGGCGGAGACGCTCGTGATCTGGGAAGCGCAGTTCGGTGACTTCGTGAACGGCGCACAGATCGTCGTCGACCAGTTCCTCGTCTCGGGACTCTCGAAATGGGCGCAGACCTCACGTCTGACCTTGCTGCTGCCGCACGGCTATGAGGGCAACGGCCCGGAGCACTCGAGCGCCCGGCTCGAGCGGTTCCTTCAGCTCGCGGCGCAGGAGAACATCAGGATCGTGAACCCGAGCACCTCGGCGCAGTACTTCCACCTCCTGCGGCGTCAGGCGCTCGATCCGAGCGCACGCCCGCTCGTAGTGATGACGCCGAAGGGCCTCCTTCGGCTCAAAGAGTCAGCCGGGACCCTGGAAGAGCTCGCCGAAGGCCGCTTTCAGCCGCTCGTCGACGACACCGCCGACCACTCGCGTGTGCGACGGCTGGTACTCGTCTCGGGCAAGGTCTACTACGACATCGTCGGCCACGAGCAGCGGGCGCAACGTCCCGAGATCGCCGTCGCGCGGCTCGAGCAGCTGTATCCCTTCCCTGTCGCCGAGGCGGCATCACTCGTGGCGTCGTATCCGGCGCTCGAGGAGGTCGTGTGGGCCCAGGAGGAGCCCCAGAACATGGGCGCGTGGCGAGCGATCCGGCACCGCCTCGAGGAAGCGATCGGCGGCCGGGTGCCGTTGCGCTACGTCGGCCGCCCGTGGCGGGCCAGCCCGAGCGAGGGCTATCCGACCGCGCACCTCCAGGAGCAGGAGCGCATCGTCACCGAGGTGCTAGCGCCGGCCTGAGGTTCGCGCCGCCGCCTCGCGGCGTGCGGTGTCCCGGATGCGCCGCGCCTCCTTCGTCAGGCCGCGAGCGAGGAGCGGTGCGTGCTCGCGCAGCTCCGCGAGCATCCGCTTGCGATGCTTCTTGGGAATGCGCCGCCAGAGGTCCCAGGCGGTGAGGGCGATCCCCCACCAGCCCATGCGTTTCGCGAACAGCACCGCGCCATCCTAGTTGGACGGCCACGCCTGCCGTCAGAGGCGTCGCCTAGTCTGCAATGTGGTTTTCAGGCCGTTAGACTCCGCCGCCAACACCGGCCCAGCAAAAACACACGGAGGACCATGACGGTAGAGACACCTTCTCTTTTTGCAAGCGTGATCCAGGATCACCTCGATCTCAAGCGGCGCAACGCCGAGCTCGAAGGCGACATGCCGATCGACGGCTACAGGATCGAGGATCCGTTCCAAAACCACCCGCTCTTCAAGACCGAGGAGCAGGCTCGAATCGAAGACACTCTCGACGGCCACCCGGGCGTGGCCACCGTCGAGCAGGTCGTTCCGGCGGAAGCGAGCGTCGAGGCTCATTCCGAGGACGGGCTCTGGGGTCGCTCACGCGACTTCGACTGGGGCGACTAGGGCCGGTTTAGGCGAGCTCAGACGGGGTAGGCTCCCGCGAAGTTCACGAGACGAACAAGGGAGCCGCCATGAGAAAGCTGCTTGCCCTCATCGGGCTTGGGGCCGCAATCAAGTACTTCTTCGACCCGCAGCAGGGCCGGCAACGCCGTGCGCGAGTGAGCGCCTTCTTCCAGCAGCGCGCGCGCAAGGCCGAACAGGTCGGACAAGCGGTCTCGGCCCAGGCCGAAGAGCTCGTCGAGAAGGCGAAGGCGCAGACCGACGACGTGACGCTTGCCCGAAAGGTCGAGACCGAGCTCTTCAGTGACCCTGAGGTCCCGAAGGGCCAGATCAACGTCAACGCCGAGAACGGCAAGGTCTACCTCCGCGGCGAGGTCGGCCAGCCCGAGCTGATCCGGGACCTCGAGGAGCGGACTCGGAGCGTGCAGGGCGTCCAGGACGTGGAGAACCTGCTCCGTGTCCCCGGCTCGGAAGCGCCGACGAAGAGCTAGGTCTGTTGATCGCGGAGCTTCCGCGTTAGCGGGAGCCCCCACCAGAACCACGCGAAGAGCAGTCCGACCGCGGCGGTCACGAGAGCCGCCGCGGTCGTTTGGTACAGCAGGTCGGTGACGAGGAAGACGGCGCCGACGAGCGCGAGGCTCAGGAAGACCAGCCCTGCGATCGACAGCCGGTTCGAGGTCCGGAGCATCTGTTCCTTGTCGTACTCCCGCCAGCGCAGCCGGTGGTAGGCAGACGGGGCAATCAGGAACGCCGTCGCCGCAGTCGTGCAGAGGAACGTGGCGAAGAAGACCTGACGCTGCTCGTTCGTGATCCTCGAGAACTGGTTCGTGAACGGGACGGTCAACAGGAACGCGAACAGGACTTGCACGCCGGGCAGCACAACGCGGAGCTCGTTCAGGAACTCGATCAGCTCACGGTTGAGACGCTCGTCCTTGCTTTCCCGGTCGGTCACCGGCTCGATCCCGCAGTCAGCTGCGCCACGCGCGGAGAATAGTGGCGAGAATCCGCGCATGGACATTCGCGAACGCATGAAGCTCGAGGTCGACCCGGCCGAGGTCGAGGCGGTCTACGAGCTCTGGAAGCAGCACTCGATCGCCGAGGACAACCGGGACATCGCCGGACTGCTCGCGACGCTGACTGACGATTGCGTCTATCGGATCGTCGGGACGCCGGAGCGCTGGGAAGGACACGAAGGCGCGACCCGCTTCTACACCGGGCTGCTGACGGCCTTCCCCGACATCGACTTCCAGCTGACGGACATCGTCGTCGGCCCGCAGGGAGTCTGCGAGGAGGCACGAGTGACTGCCACGCACGAACGTGACTGGCTCGACTGGAAGGCGAGCGGCGAGCGCGTCGCGTTCAACGTCGTCATCTTCTTCCCGTGGGATCGCGACCAGCGCCTCTTCCGCGGCGAGAAGGTCTACGTGCACATGGATGGGGACGCGTTACGGGAAGCGGGGTGACCAGAGTGCCGACAGCACGCCGGCCGCAAGGAGCAGGCCGCCGGCGGCTGCCAGGAACAGGAAGGTGATCTCGCTCTCGCCTGGCTCCTGCCCCAGGCTCGAGCCCAGCTGCTTGTAGGTGTCCTCGAGCACGTCGGCAGTCCGGGCCTCGGTGAACTTGCCACCCGTCATCTCCGCGATCTCCCTCAGCGTCTCCGGGTCGGGGGGAACGGGGATCACCTCGTCGTCGGGGTCGAAGCCGGGCGGCGTCCCAGGGCCCCCCGGGGGAATTGGCCCGGTGCCGCCGCCACCGCCGCCGAAGCCGAACCGTCCCCTGATCGTGCCCTCGGGCGTACCGAGCGCGACCGTGTAGACCGGGATGCCGGCGGCTTTCGCCAGTTGCGCGCCTTCGAACGGCGCCAGCAGCCCTCTCGTTTGCGCGCCGTCCGACAGGAAGAGGATCGACGCCAGGCTTTTCGGCTCCTCGGCCGGTGCCGTGCGCAGGGCGATCGTCTCCCGTCCCTCGGCGAGTGTCTGCTCGGCCAGGTCGACCGCGGCCTCGAGCGCGTCACCGATCGCCGTCCCGCCGAAGACCTGGAACTGGCCGATCTCGTCGATCGACTGCTCGACGAGCTCGTGATCGGTTGTCGGCGGGGTGGCCACCTGCGCCTCGCCCGCGAAGATGACGAAGCCGACCTTGAGGCGGTCCGGAACCTCGTCCATGAACTGCCGCATTGCCTCCTGCGCGGCCGCGAGCCTCGTCGGCTTGACGTCGTCGGCCTGCATCGACCGCGAGGTGTCGACGACCAGGATCACCATCGCGCGCTCCTTGGCGACCATCCGATCGACGTGCGGACGCGCGAACGCGACGCACAGCGAGGCCAGAGCCGCGACGAAGATCGCCGGGGGCACGAGGCGCCGCCATGTGCTCCCGGCCGCGACCGAGGCGAGCACATCGATGTTCGTGAACCGCACCGCGTAGCGCATCCGCCGCCGGCGCAGGAGCCACCAGACGAGCGCCACGGCGGCGGCCAACGCCAGCAGCGACAGGAGCAGCAGCGGGCGCTCGAACCTCATCGCACCCTCGAGCAGACGGCGTGGACCTGAGCAACGCGCGCGGACCGAGCCGAGCTCCGCGTCGCCCCGGACCGAGACGAGCACGCGCTGGCCGCGGACGCTCCGCGTCCCGGTGACCGTCCCGATCACGCTCGCCCTCGGGGGCTGCGCCGTCCGGAAGCCGAAGGCATGAGAGGCGTCGACGAGGATCTCGCTCCCACGGCAGGCGCTCGCGATCGTCCTCGTCCCCGGCCGGACGCGAATCGTGTTCACCCGGCGGATTGTCGGCTCACCCGGCCTGACGGCCGCACTGAAGGCCGTCGGAATCCCGCCGCCGCCGCTTCTCGGCATGCAGCCGATGAACGGACGGAAGCTGGGCGCGCGCGCCGTCGCGCCGACGTACCTGGCGACGAAGACGAGCGAGCGGGAGGTTGTGATCCCGGGGTTGATCGGGCTGCCGAGGTTCCCGATGAATGTGACGTCGATCCCGCGGTCGCTGAGCCGGGCGTCGACCCCGCCGACGACGTAGCCCCGCGGACACGTGAGCTGGTACTCGACCCGTGGCCTCGGGACCGAGCTCGCCGTCGGAACGGCGACCCACGGGCCCGCGACGGGCACGCAGACCATCAGCCCGTCACACTCGTCCGCGGCCTGCGCCGGGCCCGAGCCGGCCGTGAGCGCCGCGCAGAGGCCGGCGAGGACGAGCAGCTTCCTCATACGACCCTCCTGAACCACAGCGCTCCGAGCGCGCCGCCGGCGAGCAGGAGAGCGGCCGCGCCGCCGGCGAAGTAGTCGCCGACCTCACGCAGCTGGTCGCGCGTCCCCAGCCGCGAGCCCAGGTCCTCGTACACGCGCTTCAGGCCCTCTGCGTCAGTGGCCGTGAAGAACTCGCCCCCGGAGAGCTGCGCGACCTGCTGAAGGGTCTCCGGCCTCGCCGGGACCTGGATCCTCTGCCTGAACCCGCCCGTCAGCGTCTCTTCGACCACGCCGTTCGGCGTCCCGACGAGCACGGTGTAGACCGGCACCTTCAACTGCTTCGCTCGTTGTGCCGCCGCTTGCGGGTCGACCGCGCCGCCGTCCCGCAGGCCGTCCGAGATCAGCAGGACGGATCGCGGCGGCGCCGTCCCGTCCCCCGCACGCTGGCCCTGGCCGACCTGGGTCGAGAGCGCGACGGCATCGCCGATCGCGGTGCCTTCGCCGGGAGCGAGCGCATCGAGGGCGGCCTCGACGAGCTTCCGGTCCTCCGTCGGCGGCAGGCCGACGACCGCGCGGGTCGCGAACGAGACGACGCCGATCCGGAACTTCTCCGGGACCTGCTCCGCGAACGACCTTCGCCGCTTCCTGCGCCGCCCCGAGCCGCGTCGGCTCCACGTCCTCGGCCTTCATCGAGCGCGAGACATCGAGGGCGAGCACGACCGTCGCCTCCTCGCGCTTGACGCTGACGGTCGCGTGCGGGCGCGCGGCGCCGAGGACGATCGCCGCGAACCCGAGCAGCAAGAGGATGAGCGGAATGTGGCGGCGGAGACCCGGCTTCTTGTCGACGACGTTGGGCAGCAGCGCGGGGTTGGCGAACCCCGCGGCGAAGGCCGTGCGCCGTCGCTCGCGGACGACGTAGAGGGCGACGAGCGCCGGGACGATCAGCAGGGCGAGCAGGGCGATCGGCCAGTCGAAGCTCATCAGCGCTTCCGGCGGAGGAAGACGGCCAGCGAGCGGAGCCAGTCGCCGTGAGGTCCAGAGGACGTGGTGGCGGACGCCCGCCGAGGCCAGCAGCTGCGCGACGTCGGCCCGCTCGTCGGCCGCCGCCGCCGCGAACCGCTCTCGGAGCCTGCGGCTCCGCGTGTCGACGCGCAGCAGCTGTCCGGTCTCGGGGTCGACGAGCCAGAGCGCGCCGACGTTCGTGAGCTCCTGCTCGCGCGGGTCGCGCACCTCGAGAGCGACGACGTCGTGCCGGCCCGCCAGCTCGAGCAGGGCCCGCCGCCAGTCCCGTGGCCCGCGGAAATCGGAGACCAGGACGACGAGGCTCCGCTGGCGGGCCAGGCCGCCCGTGCGGTTGAGCGCCTCCCCGAGGTCGGTCGCTCCGATCCGCGCCTCGCTGTCGGGCTCGGCCCGGAGCGCCGTCAGCAGGCCGACGAGCCCCATTCGGCCCTGCCGTGCCGGCAGCGCCCGCGGGTCGGCGCCTCCGAACGTCACGATCCCGAGCCGGTTGCCGCGCCTGGTCGCCACGTGCCCGATCGCGATCGCGGCACCCTCGGCGACGTCGGCCTTACGCCGTTCCGCCGTCCCGAACTGCATCGACGGCGAGGTGTCGAGGACGAGCCACGTGACGAGCACGCGCTCAGCGAGGGTCACGCGGACATGAGGCTCCGCGGTCCGCGCGGTGACGTTCCAGTCGATTCGGCGGACGTCGTCGCCGGGAACGTAGGGCCGCACCTGCGCGAACTCGGTCCCGTCGCCGAACAGTGAGGAGCGGTAGTCGCCCGCGAGCAGCCCCTCCATCCGACGGCCGATCTTGATCTCCAGCGCCCGCAGGAGCGCCTCCGGCATCGGCCCGGGGCCGGGCCGGTCGGGCGTTGCTGCGCGGTGGAGCAGGCTCACGCGGCGCTCACGCGGCTCAGGTCGATCTGCGGAACGGGGACCGAGGCGATCACGTCATCGAGGATGGCGTCGGGTGTCACCTCCTCGGCCAAGGCCTGGTAGGTGAGCACGAGCCGGTGGCGGAGCGCATCCTTGGTGAGCGCCTGGAGGTCTTCGACGATCGCGTACTCGCGGCCGCGCAGCAGGGCGAGCGCCCGCGCTGACTGCACGAGGCTGATCGGCCCGCGCGGACTGGCGCCGTACGCGACGTAGTCGGAGGCCTGCCTCGTAGCCGTCGCGAGGTTGACCGCGTAGCTCACGAGCGCCGGATCGACGTAGATCTCGAACACAGCGCGCTGGAGCGCGCGCAGCTCGTCCAGCGTGAGCGCCTCGCGGAGCTCGGGCGCAGGGACGAGCTGACGGTCGACGATCGTCAGCTCCTCGTCGTGCTCGGGGTACCCGATGACCACCTTCAGCATGAACCGATCGATCTGCGCCTCCGGAAGGGGATACGTGCCCTCCGACTCGATCGGGTTCTGCGTCGCCATCGCGAGGAAGGGGTCCGGGACCGGGAACGTGTCGTGGCCGATCGTCACCTGGCGCTCCTGCATGACCTCGAGCAGCGCCGACTGAACCTTGGCGGGCGCACGGTTGATCTCGTCTGCGAGCAGGAAGTTGCAGAAGACCGGCCCCAGCTCGGTCTCGAACGTGCCCTCGCCCGCCCGGTAGATGCGCGTCCCGACGAGATCCGACGGCACGAGGTCCGGCGTGAACTGCACGCGCGCGAAGCTGCCGCCGAGCACGCCGGCGGTCGTCTTGATCGTCAGCGTCTTGGCGAGGCCCGGGACGCCCTCGATCAGCAGATGTCCCTGCGCGAGCAGGCAGACGAGCACTCGCTCGAGCATCGCCTCCTGGCCGGCGATCACGCGGCGGATCTCGAACAGGGCCTGCTCGAGCCGCTCCTTCGCCTCGGCGGGAGTGGGGACGGGGAGGTCGGTGGTCTGGTCGGCCAACGCGCGGCTCCTCTCGCTCGGCTCTTCCCTCCCAGGAGAGCACCGGAAGATAAGTTTTCGCTGAGAGCCTTCCCGCTCGGCGGTCAGCCTACCGGCTAAGGTTGCGCGACCGCCATGGCCCAACGTATCGAGGTTGAGACCCCCCTCGGGGACGAGGGAACGCGCTCGCGCACGCAGGAAGTCTTCCGCTTCTACGAGCTGGCGAAGAAGCAGGAATGGCAGGTCCGGGACATGCCCTGGGGCGAGCTCCCGCCGATTCCCGAGACCACCGGCCCGAAGGAGAAGCAGGCGCGGCGGCAAGGGGTTTGGCGCTCGGTGATCACCCAGCAGCTCCAGGCCGACTCACTCGCGGTCGAGATGGCGGCGCAGCTGCTCGAGCTCGCCCGGCACCACGAGGCCAAGCTCTACTACTCGACGATGGCGCAGGACGAGGCGCGCCACGTCGAGGCCTGGCTCCTGCTTGCCGAGGCCGCCGGCGGCACGAGCGAGCGCGACCCGTACCTCGACCAGCTCGCGACGATCTTCCTCGGCCTCGACCAGCTCGAGGAGAAGGTCTTCCTGATGCAGGTGTTCTTCGAGAAGATGATCATCCCGCGCTTCCGGCTGATCGCTCGCGGCTCGCGCGGAACCCTGCTCGAGGATCTCTGCAACCGCCTGACGATCGACGACGGCATCCACCACGGCGCCGGGATGGCCTACGAGCGCGTGCTGCTCCGCGATGCCGACAAGAAGACGAAGAACAAGATGATCGGCGGCGCCAAGAAGATGCTGCCGATCTTCGCCAACCACGTGCTCTGGCGACCGAAGGAGCGGGAGTTCATCGGCAGCGCGATGCGCGAGCGCGACCTGGCGCGCGTGCGGCGGGAGATCGAGGAGGGCGTGCGGATCGCGGCGTCGCTCGGCCTCGACGTCAGCGAGATCGAGTACCCGGTCCCCTAGGGGCCCCGCTACTCCTCTTCCAGCTTCAGCGCGGCCGAGTTGATGCAGTAGCGCTGGCCCGTCGGCCGCGGCCCGTCCGGGAAGACGTGGCCGAGGTGGCCGCCGCAGTTCGCGCACATGACTTCGGTCCGAACCATGCCGTGGGTCGTGTCGGTCTCTTCGTCGATCGCCTCCTCGGAGGCGGGCGCGTAGAACGCCGGCCAGCCGCAGCCTGAGTCGTACTTCGTCTCCGAGTCGAAGAGCTCGGCGCCGCAGCCGGCGCAGACGTAGCGTCCAGGCTCGAAGACGTGGTCGTACTCCCCGGTGAACGGCGCCTCGGTGCCTTTCTCGCGCAGGATGCGGTACTGGTCGGGCTGGAGCTCGGCCCGCCACTCTGAATCGGTTTTCTGAATCTTTGGCATGTGGCCAGTCTGCCAGCGATGTGTCATCCGACCGCGGCCGGGGCACGTAGGGTCCCGAGACGACCGAACCTTCACAAGGGGGAATGTGCAGTCATGCGACGCGTCATGCTCTTCGCGGCCTGGATCGCCGTTGCGGCCGCCGTCCTGGCGGCGCCGCTCGGGGCCTCCGCACGAGTTTCCGGAGCGGATCGCGCTACCCGACGGCTTCAGGCCCGAGGGGATCGCGATCGGCAAGGGTACGACCTTCTACGTCGGCTCGATCCCGACCGGAGCGATCTACCGCGGCGATCTGCGCACCGGCGAGGGGTCGATCCTCGTGCCCGGCGCGACCGGGCGCGCCGCGATCGGCGTCGAGTATCGACGACGGGCGCCTGTTCGTTGCCGGCGGCCCGACCGGGAGCGGGTTCGTCTACAGCGCGAGGAGCGGCAGGCTGCTCGCGTCCCAGGTCTTCACGACGGAGACGAGCTTCGTGAACGACGTCGTCGTCGCCCGCGGCGGCGCGTACTTCACGGACTCGATGCGGCCGTTCATCTACCGCCTCTCGACCCGGCTGCGAGCACAAGAGCAAAGGGCGATCGTCCCAGTTCACGGCGATCCCGCTGAGCGGCGACTACGTCCACCAGCCGGGCTTCAACCTGAACGGGATCGACGCGACGCGCGACGGGCGGACGCTGATCGTCGTTCAGAGCGCCGCACCGGCAAGCTGTTCACCGTCGACCCGCGCAGCGGGCAGGACGGACGAGATCGTGCTCAACGCAGCCGGTCACGAACGGCGACGGGCTCCTGCTCGACGGGCGGACGCTCTACGTCGTCCAGAACCGGGACAACAAGGTCGCTGTCGTCGAGCTCGACCGGCGACCTGACGTCGGGCACGGTGTCGATGCACATCACCGATCCGGACTTCGACGTCCCGACGACGATCGACGAGTTCGGCAAGCGGCTCTACGCCGTCAACGCGCGCTTCACGACGCCGCCGACGGCGACGACGCCGTACTGGCTCGCGCAGTTCCGCAAGGTCAGGGGGACGACATGACGAGACGACGCCTAGCGTCCCGCCACACGCTGGGTGACGAACGCGGCGCCGTCGCGGACGCCGTCGCCGTTCGTCACCTGCGCGTCGTCGACCGCGCAGGTTCTCGTAGCCTGAAATAGTCCGATGAGCGTGTCCGACGCCGAGCGCGAGCTCGAGTACGGCGACGAGCACCAGGTCACCCCGCTCGAGCTCTTCTTCGACCTGACCTTCGTGTTCGCGATGACCCAGGTCACGGTCCTGCTCGCCGACGACCCGACATGGGGTGGAGTCCTCCGCGGGATGCTCGTCCTCGCTGCGCTCTGGTGGGCGTGGAGCACATACGCGTGGTTGACGAGCGCGACGGATGTCGACGAGGGCGGCGTCCGGCTGGTGATGCTCGCCTCGATCGGCGCGATGTTCGGCGTCGCCTTGGCTGTGCCGGGCGCCTTCGGGGACGACGCCGTGCTGTTCGGTGTCGCCTACCTCCTCGTCCGGGTCCTTCATCTCGTCCTCTCCGCCACCGTCGTTCGCGACGATGCCGCCCGGCGCGACGCGCTTCTTCGGTTCACGCCGACGGCGCTCTTCGGCGCCTCCCTGCTGGTGCTCGCCGGCTTCCTCGATGGCGATTGGCGCATCGCGGTGTGGGTGGTCGCGCTTGCGATCGACTATCTCGGCCCGGTCGTGATCGGAGTCGGCGGCGGCTGGCGGGTCGCGCCGGAGCACTTCGCCGAGCGGCACGGGCTGATCATCCTGATCGCGCTCGGCGAGTCGATCATCGCTATCGGACTCGGCGCGGGCTTCGAGCTGGATACCGGGGTGCTCGTGGCGGCGGCGCTCGGAATCGTCGTCGTCTCGGCGCTCTGGTGGCTCTACTTCGACGTGGCCGCGATCATCGCGCGGAGGCGGCTCATAGAGGCGACGGGCCTGGAGCTCCACCGGCTCGCGCTACACGCCTACAGCTATCTCCACCTGCCGATGATTGCCGGCATCGTGCTCTTCGCCCTCGGCCTCAAGACGACGGTCGACCATGTCGGTGCGGAGCTCGACACGGTGCCCGCCGTCGCGCTCTGCGGCGGTGCGGCGCTGTACCTGCTTGGCCACATCGCGTTCCTCTTCCGAACGACCCACTACGTCTTTCGACGGCGGACGGTCGGCGCTGTCGTGCTGCTCGCCCTCATCCCGGCTGCAGTCGCGATTCCGGCACTCGCTGCGCTCGCCCTCGTGAGCGCCACGTGCTCGCTGATCGTGGCGTACGAGGCGATCCGCTACCGCACGGCCCGAGTCCAGGTCCGCCACCCGGAGCTGGCGGCCTGACCGGCGGGCGGCTCGAACCCTCAGCTCGTCGAGCTTAATATCGCTTCGTCCACGGTCAGCGCGGCAACGCCGGCGCGGGCATGCGCCGCGGGAACGCCGGCGGCGACTGCAATGAGCGCCTCCCGCCAGGCTGCTGCGAGCATTCTCGCGATCGGTGTCCGGCTGCGGTCGCCGATTTGGGCGAGCAGGTCGGCAACCGGATCCAGGTCGCGGGCTGGGTGGGGCTCCCCGAGAAGTCGCGCGAAGCGTTGGCTCGTCGCGAAGTCGAAGCCGACCAGGAGCGCGCTACGGATCGCCGCCGTCGGGCCGTCGCCGGCCCGAGCCGCCGCCGCGCCTTCCATGCGGTCGAGAAGGCGCCCCTCCGCTTCGGCGCGGACGAAGCCGTAGAGACCGAGCTTGCTGCCGAAGTGGTGGTACAGGGAGCCCGTGGTTACGCCTGCCGCAGTCGCCACGGCGGCGACGTTGACGGCGTCGAATCCATGCTCCCCGAACTCCTCGAGCGCACGGAGCGCGAGCCTGCCCTTGGCCGACGTCGAGACTGGTACCCACTCGCGCACAACTGTATAATGCACACACGGTCTGACGTAATCTAATTACGGAGGAAGCCATGAAGCTCGAGTTCCTCTACACGCCTACTCGTGACCTGCAGGCGTCCCTGGCCCTCTACCGCGACGAGCTCGGCTGGGAAGAGGCGTGGCGGGAGGGCGACTCCACCGTGAGCCTCAAGCTGCCCGGGTCGGACGTCCAACTCATGCTCGACGCCACCGAGGAAGACGGCGAGGGCGCCTTCGGTCCGCTGTTCGTGCTCGACGACGTCAAGCGGTTCCATGCCGAGCGCCCAGACGGGCTCCGTGTGACCTCCGAGCCGCAGGAAATACCGGGCGGGTACCTCGCAACGTTCGAGGGACCCCTCCGGGAACACGATCTACGTCATGGACCAGTCGCTCGACGCCGCTGGTGCCGACACGGTCTGACGCGAAGCGATGCAGGCGTTGATCCTGATGTCGCCGAGCGGGAACGGTCCGTCGGACGGTGAGCTTCAACTCGAGCACGAGCGATTCGGTCCGCCGCCGATGCCGGCTTTGCCGGCGTCGGCCGCTAAGGCTCTCCGATAGCCGATGATCCGATCGAAGTCGTCATGGCTCCGCGCCAGCGGAGCCGGACTTCGATCGGGAATGGAGCGTACCGGGATCGAACCGGTGACCTTCGGCTTGCAAAAGCGCCAGTCGGGTTGTAGTTGTGCCTGCTAATTGAGGGATTCTTGCAGCCGTGGGTTGGGTTGAGACCCTGCGGCGACCCTGCGAAGCCCCGGACTCAGAGAGGGGCAGGTTTCCCTGCCTACCCTTAACTCGGCGGCCATCGGTTCCGAGCATGCGGTGACCGAGCATCTGGCGAAGCCGAAGCCGCGCAAGCGCCAGCAGGAGACGCCCGCCGCCTGAGGCGAGCGCCACTCCGGCGAGAGCCGCTTGCGCGGCTCTCGCTCGTTGACCGAGCTTCCGATCGAGCGCCTGAACGCGGGCTGCTATGAGTGCGGCTTCGTCTGCTTCGGCCGGCGCGGCCCCCGTTCGACGGGACGGTGCCGCTGGTGGAGTTCGACAGTGCTCGGGGTGCCGCCCGCAGGTCGGCCATCAGGCCTGCTGGGGCGTCGTAGCCGCGATCCAGCGAGTGCTTGATCATGTACTGCCCCAGCTTCCCGGAGGCTCCAACGATGCACACCTTCATCGGATAATTCCTCTCGACCGGCTGTCTGCCTACCCCACCTGTGGGGCAGGTTTGGAAGGGGTC
The DNA here is from genome assembly GCA_963764595.1 of uncultured Actinomycetes bacterium. Classification (GTDB taxonomy): domain Bacteria; phylum Actinomycetota; class Thermoleophilia; order Gaiellales; family Gaiellaceae; genus JACDAN01. The sequence goes on from CAVXTG010000007.1 coordinate 97,761, forward strand.
TCCTCGGGCTCGAGAGGTGATGGCTCGACGCGGAGGATCCGTGCGGCCCAGTCGGGGAGCCACCAGTTCCAGCGGCCGAAGAGGGCGACGGCGGCCGGGGCAAGGACGCCTCGGATGATGGTGGCGTCGATCAGGATGCCGGCGCCGAGCGCGGTGGCGAAGATCTTGGCCTCGGTGCCTGGCTGGAGTGCGAAGGCGACGAAGGCGAGGAAGAGGATCAGCGCCGCGCTTGTGACGAGCCGGCCGGTGCGGCCGATCCCCTCGACCACGGCTTCCTCGGTCGAGCCGGTGCGGTCGTACGCCTCCCGCATCCGGCTGATGATGAAGACCTGGTAGTCCATCGAGATGCCGAAGAGGAAGGCGAAGATGACGACCGGCAGCTCGACGTTGATCGCCTGCGTCGCCTCGATCCCCCAGATCGCCTCGGAGCCGAAGCCCTTCTGGTAGACGAGCACGATCAGTCCCCAGGCGGCGGCGACGGAGAGCAGGTTCAGGAGGACGGCCTTGAGCGGCAGGATCAGCGAGCGGAAGGCGCGCGCGAGCAGGATGAAGGTGAGGATCGAGATCAGCGCGACCATCAGCGGGAAGTTGCCGTAGACGGCCTCGAGGAAGTCCGCACCCTGCGCCGCCTCACCACCGATCGTCACCTCGGCCGGCAGCGCCTCCGCGTCGGCGCGCAGGCGGTCGAGCGTCTCTCGTCCCGCCGGCGAGTTCCCATCCGAAGTCGGGAACACAACGACGATCGCCGTCCCGTCTCGCCGCCACTCGGCCGGTGCTGCGGCGCTGCGGACACCGTCGACCTGCGCGAACGCCTGCGCGACATCGCCGGGTTCGCCGGAACGAACGAGCGCATCGAAGGGCGAGAGCGGCCCGGTGCCGATGCCGGAGCCCTCCAGGTTCTCGAGGCCCGAGCGAGCAGGCCCCTCCTTCGAGAGCGAGGAGGCGAGCGGGTTCCCGAGCTGGATGTTCGCGGCCGCCACCACCAGTGCAACCAGCACAGCGGTCGACGCGGCTGCCGCGGGCCAGCGGTGGCGCACGATCAGACGCGCCCAGGCCGACCAGCCACGACTGGCCTGCGCGTCGCGTCGATTGCGTGGCCAGTCGAACCGCGGCCCGATCGTCGCCAAGCACGACCGGAAGCAACGTGACGGCCACCGCGACACTGACCAGCGCGATCAGGAGCCCGGCGACGCCGATGCTGCGCATGAACGGCACCGGCAGAACGAGCAGCGCGAGCAACGAGATCGCCACCGTCGTGCCGCTGAAGACGACCGCGGTACCGGCGTGCTGCATCGCGTTCCGCACCGCCAGCTCGTTCGTGACGCCCGGCTGCTGCCGCTCCTCCCGCCAGCGGACGACGACGAGGAGCGCGTAGTCGATCGCGATCCCCAGCCCGATCAGCCCGACGAGGAACTGGACGATCACCGAGACGTCGGTCACGCTCGCGAGCGGCCAGACGAGCAGGAACGTCGTCGGGATCGCGACCAGCGCCATCAAGAGCGGCACGAAAGCCATGAACGAGCGGAAGACGAACGCGAGGACGAGCAGCGCGCCGAGCGCCGCCAGAAGCGTCCCCAGCACGACGCCGGCGCCAGCCCCCTCGATATCCCCGACGGAGCCCCGGAGCGCGTCGAGCCCGGTCACCTCGACCGGGGATCCGCCGACGGTGACGCCGTCGACCGCGGCCTGCGCCGAACTGGCCTCCTCCAGCCCTGGGTCGACACCCCCCTTGGCCGGGATGTAGACGAGCGCGAAGGTGGTGCGGCCATCGTCGGAGACGAACGCCCGATCGCCGGTCGAGGCAAACGAGGCACTGATCGACTCCGGCAGCGCCGCCTCCACCTTCGCCAGCGCCGCATCGAGCTCCGCGCGGACACCGGGCGAATCGACCGTCTTCCCCTCCGGGAGGGTCACCACGGGCACGATCGGCGCGACGTCGCCGCCGGCGCCGTAGATCGCGGCGAGCTCCTTGTTCGTCTCGAAGCCCTCACGTCCCGGAACATTGAACTGCTGCGACAGGGAGCTGCCCGCCGGCCCCAGCGCTGCGACGGCAGCAATGAAGACGACCAGCCAGAAACCGACAACGAGCCGTTTGTGGCTCAGAACCCAGTCGGTCAGCGCGGTCATCGAGCCGCGCCCCGAGCCGCCCTCGCTGTGAGTGCTCCGACCCTTCATCGTGACCCCTCCGTCCGGCGGAACATTGACGCGAGGAGCAGGCCGGTCACGAGTGCGTAGAGGAGCGTGCCGCTGGCGCCGAAGTTCGTGAACCGCTCGTCGATGTTCGCCGAGATCACGTAGGAGCTGATAAGCCAGGCGAGCGCCCAGGTGGGTGGGTTCGCTGCCGCCCACCACGCCGCACCGGCGAAGCCCTGCCGTGCGAGCACGAGCGCCTGCAGCCCTCCTACGACGAGGCCGGTGACGGCGCCCATGAGCATGAGCTCGGCTCGGTCGATGCCGTAGTCAACGAGTGCCGCGCCGATGGCGAGGCCAATGCTCATGCCGAGGCTCGTCGCGGCGATCCACGCGCGTTGCTTTTCCTGTTGCTCGTCTTCCACAGCGGGCGAGTGTACTCACGGGTTCGGCTCTTGCCAGTTGTGAGTTCGATTGATATTCGGTGCAAGCGGCCTTACGTCGTGAGCTCGTCGACGTGAGGCTTAAACGCCTGCTCGAACCGAATCATCGCGTCGATCATCGCGTCCTGAAGCTCGGGCCACCGTTCCTGATCTCGGTACCCGCCCTTGACGTTCTGACGAATCCGGCAGGCGCGCCTGCCTTCGAGAGGCTCCCACTCAAGAGGACCACCGAAAGCTGCCTCGATCCGCTCGCGGTTCGCGCGCAGCGCCTCGAAGATGCGCGTGTTGTCTTCCTCGGAGTCTCGCCCACGGTCGATATACAGCTCGACCCTCGACGCATGCAGGCCTATGACGTAGTTGTACGTGAGACCCCTTCGCCCTGCCCCGGTTCCGATCCACGTGTCGTGGCCAGGCGAGATCCCGCTGTGGAGACGCGTACGTGGCCGGACACGTTCAAGCAACGACGTCCAAAACTCGTTACGGATGACGTGCTGTCCAGCGAGGTCACGCTTCGCGTCGCCGACATCGCGGGATTCCTCACTCGGGCCAACGATGAGCGTCAGCAGTGGCGCAGGTGGTGATCCGGCGATCTGAATCCCCTCGATCTTCAGGAGGAAGAAGTCGCTGGGCGATGATTCGTTGAGCCACGAGATCGCGCGTACATGCTCCGGCCGAGGCTCGGCAACGATCCAGATCGCAACTTGAGCCTCCATCATCGCTGTGTAGGTGATGAGCTTTCCGAGATGGTCGTGGTTCGACCGCTCCAGTTGATTCTCAATCACCACAGTTCGGCCGGAGTCGTCCTCAGCGACGAGATCGACACTGAACGCGCCTGCCGCTCGCTCGCGCTCGACCGAAGCCAGCGACACGCCCAGCACGTCGTTCAAAACGTCAGGGTTTTCTTCGAGCCACCTCGTAAGGTCGTGCGCTTCATGTACCCAGACTTCGCGCAGAGGGACGCGCTCGATCTTCGCGATCACAGCCATGGTCGAATCATGACCGGATCGCATTTCCACTGCACGCGAGCAGCACCAGCCGGAGTCCCGACTCTCCAGTTTTTCGGGACTCCATCCGGCCTAGCGAATCGCCACGAGGTTGCTCCCAGGAGCATTGCTCGCCTGGTACACCGCGTCCAGAGCCTCGCCCAAAGCCTCCTCGACGCTGGGGAACAGGTGGGAGTAGCGGTCGAGCGTGATCTGGATTGAGCTATGCCCAAGGCGGGCGGAGATCAGCTTCGGATGCGCTCCCGCTGCGATTGCGAGACTCGCGCAGGTGTGTCGCAAGTCGTGGAAGCGCAAGCCGACCTTCTCGGGCGGGAGCGCGTGCTGAGCTGCCGGCCGGAAGTGGCGCCGGTAGAACAAGTTGTGGCGGAGCGGGAGACCGGTCTTGCTCGGGAAGACGAGTGCGTCCGGCCCGCCGTCGCCGCTCCTCCCGTTCGCCAGGTGCTCGCCGGTGGAGCTATCCCAGCGGGTTCCGAAGTCCAGTCCGACGCGAACGGGCAAGCGGTTGCCTTGTCGGGCGGCAAGTCGCTCGGCGTCGCAATGAGCGGAACGGGAGCGGGAGCCGACGCCGAAGTCCTCCTCAACCTCGGCTAGGACGCGGGCGTATAAGACCGGGAACCGGGCTGCGCGCGTCTTCCTGGGTTGCGGGCGCGCGCTGGTTCCCGGTTGAGGTTTCCGCCGGGAGGCGGCTGGCCTGGCTGCGGTGTGCGATCTCAAAGAACAGCCTGTCGCCTCGCTAACCTCGCCGTCGATGGACATAGGCGACGCTGTTGTTCTCGCGGCCACCATTGGTTCGCCAACGGTTGCCGCAGTTGCCATCGTCGCCAGCAGCTTGAACTCTCGCGGGGAGCGCCGACATAGTCGTGACCTCGCACGCGGTGGGCGTTGGTTTGAGACTCGCCGCGAGGTCTACCAGGAGCTACTCACGTACATGCATCGTGCGCTGCGCCAAGTCACAGAGACGCACGAGCCTGGCACGGGTTGGGTGCCCGGCGAGGAGATCACCCCGGAGATGGAGATGCAGGTACAGGTGCAGACCGAGATATTCGGCTCAGCAGAAGTGACGCAAGCCGCCAAGGACTTCTTCGCCACCATCAGGACGTTCGACCATCACGCCAGGATGCGCGACTACGCGAGCGCGAGAAGTGAGCACGCGGGCGTGAGAGAGGCTCAGCGCGAGATGAACAAGTACCGCGACGAGGCGAGCGACCAAGTTAGGCGCGTCGAAGTGATGATGCGCGACGAGCTAGCCAACCTCTGAGGAGCGGGTCTTTGCGACCCTGTCGCGACCCTCAAGACCCTCGCGTGACCCTGGTACTAGGGTCGCGGGTGGTGTTGGGGAGGTTTGGGCTGTAGTGAGTTGTTCGGTTGGAAAAGTTGCTGAGTTGCGGGCCTTTTCCGCGAAATTGGCCTGGTGAGTGTTGATGGAGCGTACCGGGATCGAACCGGTGACCTTCGGCTTGCAAAGCCGACGCTCTCCCAGCTGAGCTAACGCCCCGTTCTGAACAGTGTAGGGGCGCACCACCCGGCCCAGAAAGAGGATCCTCTATCTAGGAATCGCTTGACTTTCCCCACGCAGGGCAGTAGAAACCCCCTGCTTTTGGGCCGGTCTGCAGCACCCGGAAGCTGGGGGAGAAAGCGAAGAGGGGAGTCTCACATGCGTAGAGTTGTGTTCGCGGTCGTCGCGCTTGCGGCTGCCGCAATGATCGCCTCGCTGGCGGTCGGAACGAATGCCGGTTCTGACAACCGGCCGACGAAGTACGTGATCCTCTACAGCCCGAACGGCACGACCGCCATGAAAGCCGCGGTCGCCAAGGCCGGCGGGCGCGTTCTCAAGGCGAACAACCGGGTGGGTGTCGCGACCGCGGTCTCGGCCAACCCGAGCTTCAGGGCCCGAGCTCAAGCTTCGAATGCGATCCAGGGCGTCGCGCGGAACCATCCGATCGGGCGCGCCAAGCCGAGCCTCCGGCCGAAATTCTCCGCGGAGATCCTGCGCTCGGCCCGCAATGCGGCCAAGGGGCAGAGGTCGGGCGGCTTCCGGTTCCAGCACGGCGGGAACCGCGCCGAGCCGCTGGCCGATCTCCAGTGGGACATGAAGATGATCCATGCCACGACGAGCGGCTCCTACCGGAAGCAGAAGGGGAGCAAGCGCGTCCTCGTGGGGATCCTCGACACGGGGATCGACGGAAGCCACCCGGACATCGCGGCGAACTTCAATCGGTCATTGAGTCGGAACTTCACGACGGACATCCCGCTCGTCGACGGCGCGTGTGCGACGGACCCGGATGGGTCGTGCAGCGACCCGAACGACGTCGACGAGAACTCGCACGGCACGCACGTCGCGAGCACCGTCGGCTCGCCGATCAACGGCCTCGGCATGGCCGGAGTGGCACCGAAAGTGTCACTCGTGAACCTGCGGGCGGGGCAGGACTCCGGCTTCTTCTTCCTGCAGCCGAGCGTCGACGCGCTCACCTATGCAGGCGATCACGGGATCGACGTCGCCAACATGAGCTACTTCATCGACCCGTGGCTCTACAACTGCGGGAACCCGCTCAACCCGGTTCCGGAGGACTCTCCGCTGGACCGGACCGAGCAGAAGACGATCATCGATGCGACCCAGCGGGCGCTCGACTACGCGCACCAGCGCGGCGTCACGCTCATCGCGGCACTCGGCAACGGCAACACCGACGTCGGCGTGCCGAAGTTCGACGGGCAGAGCCCGAACTTCCCGCCGGGCAACGAACATGCCCGTACGGTGAACAACACGTGCCTCGACCTGCCGACCGAGGGCAACAACGTGATCAGCGTCTCGTCGATCGGGCCGAGCAAGACCAAGTCCGACTTCTCCAACTGGAGCTACGAGGAGACGGCGGTTGCGGCTCCGGGCGGCTGGTTCCGCGACACGGGCTGGACGCCGCAGAACCCGCTCGCCGGCATTCCGAACCAGATCCTCGCCGCGTATCCGAAGAACGTGGCGCGAGGAGTTCGGGGACTTAACCCGGACGGAACGCCGAACACGCCGTTCGTCGTCCGTGACTGCAAGGGCTCGACGTGTGCCTACTACCAGTGGATCCAGGGCACGTCGATGGCCTCCCCGCATGCCGTGGGAGTGGCTGCCCTGATCGTCGCGGAGCACGGCGAACGACGTGGCGGTGGGACCACACTCCATCCGCTGTTCACACAGGCGTACCTCGAGGCCTCGGCCACGGATACGCCATGCATGTCGAATCAGCCGGATGGCACGTTCAGCTACGCGTTTGTCAATCGTCCGGCCTCCTTCACGAGCTTCTGCGAGGGAACGCCGGAATTCAACGGTTGGTACGGCCACGGCATCGTCGATGCGCTCGAGGCCGTCACCTTCGACGACGACTAGTCGCTAGTCGCCTTCGCAAAGGAGAGGGGCGCTTCGGCGCCCCTCTTTGTTGTGGGCTCTGCTAAGCGGCCCGGTCGATGCGCTCTTCGAGGCGGGCGCGGCGAATGATCGCGTCGCGATCCCCGTGGCGGGCTTGTGCCCGTGCCGCGCGGTGCTCGTCCCAGAGCGTGGCAATGCGATCGTCGAGCTCATGGAGCTCGGCGGCGAGGACGACGTCGTGTCCCTCGGACAGACGGTGCAGGAGAGCGGCGCGGTCCTCGCTGGCGCGCTCGATCTCGGCACGGATGTCGGTGATTGTTCTCATCACCTATGAAAACGATTGATGGCGGGCGGGGATTCCCGTTTGCGCCCCTTATCCGTACCCGAGCTCGTCGATTCGATCCTCGTCGAGCCCGAAGAAGTGACCGACCTCGTGGAGGACGGTGATCCGGATCTCGCGCTCGAGCTCCTCGGGATCCGGGAAGGCGCGCTCGAGCGGCCGTCGGTAGATGACGATGCGGTCGGGAAGCGCGCCGGACGGGGCACGGCCCGGTCCGAAGCCGTCGTACCAGCCGAAGAGGTCCGGCTCCTCCGGGCTCTCGTCCTCGATGACGACGGCGACGTTCTCGAGCGCCGCGGCGATCTCCGGCGGGAGGTCGTCGAGGGCGGCCTGGACGTGGTCTTCGAAGGCCATCAGTAGGCGGGTTGCACCGGCTGCCGTTTGCGGAAGAAGCGCACGGCCAGGATGCCGAAGGCGAAGCCGCCGATGTGCGCGAAGAACGCGACACCACCGCCCGCCTGGGGATAGAAGAGCGCGAATCCGCCCATCCAGAGCTGGAGCAGGAACCAGAAGCCGAGGAAGAGCCGGGCCGGGAACTCGCGGATGAAGATGATGATCACGAAGATGGCCGTAACGACCATCGCGTTCGGGAGCAGCACGAAGTACGCGCCGAGCACCGCGGAGACCGCGCCGCTCGCGCCGAGATTCGGGATCTCCGCCTCGACCGGGCTGCCGAAGCTCAGCGTGATCACGGTCTGGAGCGCCGTCGCCGCGTAGCCGCCCAGGAGATAGAAGACGAGGTAGCGGATCCTGCCCATCGCGTCCTCGACGTTGTTCCCGAAGATCCAGAGGAAGAGCATGTTCCCGAACAGGTGGAACCAGCCGCCGTGCATGAACATCGACGTGAATGAGGTGACGAGCCAGTCCTGCCCGACAGCCCCACCCGGCGAGCACGAGTCGTTGACCTCGCACGGCTGGTACGCGAGCTGCATGATCGCGTGCTCCTGGTCCGGCAGCTGGTAGAAGACGAAGACGGCGACGTTGATCGCGACGAGCGCCGCGGTCACGACCGGGAACGACTGCGTCGGGACGTTGTCCTTGATCGGGAACAGGGCTGCGCCCCGTACTAGCGGATCACGAGCGCCATCAGCGCCTTCTGGGCGTGCAGCCGGTTCTCGGCTTGATCCCACACCGCCGATTGCGGCCCGTAGAGAACCTCCTCGGTGATCTCCTCGCCGTAGTGCGCGGGCAGGCAGTGGAGCACGATCGCCCCGTTGCCGGCCTGGGCGAGCAGCTCGCTCGTGATCCCGTAACCGTCGAGGTCGCGGAGGCGCCGGTCGCGCTCATCCTCCTGACCCATGCTCGTCCAGACGTCCGTGTAGAGGACGTCTGCGTCGCCAACCGCTTCCACGGGGTCGTTTAGGACCTCGACCTCGCCGCCCGACTCTCGGGCGGTCGCCACGGCGCGCTCGTCGGGCTCGTACCCCGAGGGGGTGGCGGCGACGAAGCTCGCTCCGAGGCGCGAGGCAGCGACCATCAGCGACGAGCAGACGTTGTTCCCATCGCCGAGGTACGCCAGACGCACGCCCTCGAGCCGGCCGAGGCGCTCGCGGATCGTCTGCATGTCCGCCAGCGCCTGGCAGGGGTGGGTCTCGTCGGTCAGGCCGTTGATGACAGGGATGTCCGCATGCTCGGCCAGCTCCTCGACGTCCGACTGCTCGAACGTCCGGATCACGATCGCGTCGAGGTAGCGGGAGAGGACCGTCGCCGTGTCGCGGATCGTCTCGCCGCGGCCGAGCTGGAGGTCGTCCGAGCGCAGGTAGAGGCCGTAGCCGCCGAGCTGCGCGATCCCGACCTCGAACGAGACGCGCGTGCGGGTCGACGGCTTCGTGAAGATCATGCCGAGCGCCCGGCCGGGCAGGACCTGCTGTTCCTCCCGCGGCGCCTCCTTCAGGCGTTCCGCGAGCTCGAGAACGAGCTCGAGCTCGTCGGCGGAGAAGTCGGCAACGCGCGTGAAGCTGCGGCCTTTGAGCGTCTCCGGGACGTCGATCACGAGGTGGGATCCTAGAAGTTGAGGTCAGGCTTCTTCTGGAACCAGCTCGCGCAGACGAGCCAGGCCGGCGAACATTCGGCTCTTGATCGTTCCCAGTGGGACGCCGAGCCGCTCGGCGAGCTCCGACTGGGTATAGCCGCCGTAGTAGGCGAGCTCGAGCGCCTCGCGCTGCTCGTCCGGCAGCTGAGCGAGTGCGGCTTGGACCGTCGCGCGGCGCTCACGGAGGTCGACCTCGTTCACGACAGCGCCGGTCTCCGCTTCGGGCGCTTCATCGAGCGGATCGGCGCGGCGGCGGTCTTCACGTCGCACGAGATCGACGGCGCGCCGGTGGACGAGCGTCAGGATCCACGTGGCCGGCTTCGCGCGCTCGCGGCGGTAGGAGTCCGCGGAGCGCCAGACGGCGAGAAAGGCTTCCTGCACCGCATCCTCGGCGAGCCCCTGATCTCTCAGCACGCGATAGGCCAGTCGGTACGCGACGCGGCCGAACCGGTCATAGAGCGCGGCCAGCGCGGCGTCGTCGCCGGAGGCGACGGCATCGAGGAGCTCTTCGTCGGACGTCTGTCTCTCGCGCACTCGCCCCCTAGCGGGGGTCAACGCTATCGCGTACTCAGACGTTCGCGCTGAGGAGCACGTCGCTCGTCGGCGCGGTGGCGCCGCCCTCGTCTTCGAGGGTGACGGCGACTGTGTTCCCCGCGCTGACGGGCTCCTCGATCGGTACCGACTGGCAGCCGCCGGAGAAGAGCCCCGCCGGCCGCGGTGTCTCGGCCGCGATGACCCAGGCCTCGTAGGTCTTGCCGGAGGGCGCGTCGTCGAGGCACACGACGAGCGTCGCCTCGTTGCCGGCGACGATCAGATTCCCGGGTGCGCCGTCGACGGCCACGACGCGCTGCTCGGTCGGTGCGCCGTCACGGAGCGAGTTGCCCCAGAGTCCGAGCCCGACCGCCGCGACGGTCGCCGCGACGGCTGCGACCGCGGTGGCCGGGAAGAGCCACCGCCGCCGGATCGGGACGACCTCGGCCGTTCGGCCGGCACGAGCCTCCTGCAGGATGCGCTCGCGCAGCTCGGGCCGCGGGGCCGGGCCTTCGGCGACGTACGCGAGCTCGGCCGCCGCCTCACGGAGCGTCGCAACCTCGTCGCGGCAGCGCTCACAGCCGTACAGGTGTTGCTCGTACGTCCAGCGGTCCTCGGGGTCGAGGGCGTCGAGAGCGTACGCCGCGGCCAGGTCATGAAGTTCGGGCTGGGTCATGGGATCCTGAAGATTCGCAGACCCAGCCCGATCGGTTCGGTCCCTGCGTCTCAGAACGGGTACGCGACGAGACCCCACGCCGCCGTTCCGTACCAGATCCCGAACGCCAGGCTCGCGAGGCCCAGCACAGGTGCGACGACCTCGAAGCTCGTCTGCACCGGGCGGCTGGCGAGGGTCGCGCCGAAGCCAGTCGAGAGGATCGTCATCGAGACACCGGTGAAGATCGCCAGCAGGGCGAGGGCCGCCACCGAGATCCACGTCGACTCGATCGCGGCGACGAGCAGGATCCCGACGCCGGCGCTTCCGCCCATGCCGTGCACGAGGCCGATGCCGAACGCCCCGCGGCGGGTGCGCTGTGGATGAGCATGACCGTGCCCGGGCTGGGCGGCGTGGCCGTGGAGATGGCTGTGCCTGCCTTCACCGTGGTCGTGCGCGTGCACATGGAACGCTCCCCGCCGCCACTGGACGAGCAGCCGGACGGCCAGGTAGGCGATCACGAAGGCGATCGCGGTCTCGGCAGCCTGCTGAACACGCTCGGGCAGGTACTTGTCCAGGAGCAGGATCGGGAGGCCGAATGCAAAGAGCGTGAGGGCGTGGCCGGCGCCCCAGGCGAGCCCGAGCTCGCCCGCCCTGCGCGCAGCCTGTTCACGCTCGCCGGCGACGAGAGTCGTGACGGCGGCAATGTGATCCGGGTCAGTGGCGTGGCGGAGTCCGAGCAGGATCGCGACGAGCAGGACGATCCAGACGGCGGCTCCGTCCGAGTACGACGCAATGAGGTCGTCGAGTCCGAACATCTAGAACACCTCCGGCAGTGTGTTGAGGGTAATGACGACACCCACCGCGACGATCGCGAGTGCGCTCGCGGCGGGGAGGGCGCGGATGACACGGCCGTCGAGACGAAGACGCGAGAACGCGCGCCTGGCGAGGACGGCGATGAGGCCGATCGTGGTGATGGTCGCCGCGAGCCCGACGCTGAAGGCAACGATCAGCGCAAGCCCGAGCCCGACGCGATGCAACGCGATCGCGCTGAGCAGGACGACGAGAGCGGACGGGCAGGGGAGCAGGCCGGCGGCGACGCCGACCCCGAGCAGGCCGCCACGTCCGTAGCCGTGCTCGTGGTGGTGATCGTGATCGTGGTGGTGGTCGTGACCGTGGGCGTGCTGTCGCCGGTGCCGTAGGCGGCGCCAGAAGACCGAGACGCCGACAGAGACGACGAGCAGGCCCGAGACGAGCGTCAGCCACGGGTACAGCTGCTCCGGGACGATGAACGCGGACAGGGCGAGCGTCACGAAGCCGAGCGCGAAGACACCGATCGTGTGGGTGGCCGTGACGATCAGGCCGAGCGCCACGGCGTCGCGGGGCCGTCCACGGGTCCCGACGAGGTACCCGGCGACGATCGCCTTGCCGTGGCCCGGCGTGAGCGCGTGCGCCGCGCCCCAGAACGCAGCGAGGAGGAGGGCGACGAGGATCGCCCCGGCCCCGAGCTCGCCGGTGATCAGCGATTCGAAGCCCTGGCGAGGTTCCGGCGCCGGCGCGGTTCCCAGGCGGGGAGGGACACCGGGCTGCCGGCCGGCGCGGAACGTCGCCTTCGCGGAGGAGACGGTGAGGGGGTCGCGGAGGAGGTCTTGCGGGTAGGCGTTGAGCGCGTCGCTTCGGCTCGTTGCGGGAACGCTCGCGGACTCGATTCGCGCATCGCGGTCGGCGCGAACGACGACTTCGCGCCAGCCGAGCCGCGACGCGTAGTTCGTGTCCCGGAACGCGAGGCGCGTCCCGGTCGCCGGTGTCTCGTAGACGGCGGCGAAGCGCAGGGTCTTCAACCCGCCGGCGCCGGGGCGGAGCTCGCTCTTCGAGTCGAGGAGGCGGAGGGTCGCCGGTCGACCGTCGAGCGTGAGCTTCAGGCCCCGACCGAGCTCGCCGGCGAACCCCGGCCGCTGCAGGCGCTTTCGCTCCTGAAAGGCCGGAATCTCGGCGAGATCGAGTACGTAGTGGACGTAGATCCGGTTGCCCGAGACCTCGATCGCGCTGTGGCGGTTGACCGAGAAGTTGCCGAGCGGGTGGGCGCTCGCCGGTGCCGGCGCAAGAAGTGCAATTGCCATGAGAGCGAGGAGGAGGCGTTTCACGACAGCGCCCTCCTTGCGACCGGCGCCAAGCGAACTGAGAAGTGCGGGTTGAGCCGGAGCGCGCGGCTGAACCACTCCTTGGCCACGGCCTCGCGGCCGAGACAGCGCTCGATCATCCCGCGGTGGAAGAACTTGGAGGCGTCGAGCGTGCCGAGCCGGAGGGCGCGCTTGGAGTAGCGCAGCGCCTCGTCGCAGCGGCCGTTGCGCGCGAGCGCCCAGGCGAGGACGCCGTCCGCCTCGATGCTCGGCCGCTCGCTCTGAGCTTGCCGCGCGCGCGCGAGCGACTCGCGGAGGCGCAGGCCGTGGTCGACGTTGAAGAGCGCGAGCTCGAGGTCGGTGTCGACCCCGTTCGCGGCATAGAGCTTGTCGATCGCGCCCACGAGCTCGTACTGCTCACGCGCGAGCTGCGGCTTGCCGGCGGCGCCGTAGAAGTCGCCGAGCGCCCCGACGTACTGCGGCAGCGGATTGCGTTCAACGGCCTGCCGCTCGAGGCGGATCGCTCGGTCGAAGCGCCCGCGCGCGGCGGCCACGTGGGCCAGCCCGTCGAGCGCCTGGACGTTGCCGGGGACTGCTCTGAGCGCCGCTCGATACTCGCGCGCGGCCGCATCGAGCCGTCCGACCGAGAAGTGGAGCTTCCCCAGCTGGACGTGGGCAAAGGCCGCCGATTCGCCCGCGCCGCCGGCCGCATCGGCGGCGAGCTCCATCGCCTCGACGGCGGGCCCGATCCGGCCGAGCAGCTCGAGCGCATAGGACGTCCGGGAGTACGACGCGACCCCGGGCTTGAGCTCAGCGAGCCGGTCGAAGGTCGCGAAGGCCTCGTCGTAGCGCCCGAGCTCGATCAGCGAGTCGCCGATTGCCGCATGGGTCAGAACGGTGTCCGGCGAAACGCGCTGCGCGCGGCGGGCGAGTGCGAGCCCGTCGCGAAACTTGTGGCGGGAGTTTGCAAGCGACGCCAGCCCGATCAGTGCCTGGACGTCGTCCGGGTCATCGGCGAGCGCCCGGCGGAGCGCGTTCTCGGCCCGGGCGTACCGCGTGGGATCGCCGGTGCGGGCTGCCTCCAGCTCGGTGAGCCCGAAGCGGACGAGCTGCCGGGTGGTCGGCGCAGCCGACGCGCGGTCGTCGCTCCGCAGCGCGCCGCCGAGGAGGAGAGCGGTGGCGGCAATCGCCGCCACCGCTCCTGCGAGCAGAGCCCGTCTGATCAAGGCTTCTGCTGGCCCTTGACGTTGTCGAAGCCGCTCGGGGGATCGGCCTCGTAGGGGAACATGCCCAGGTTCGGGACGTCGTTTCCGTCGACGCCGTCGCCGAGCAGGTCGCCCGCCGGATTGCCCTTGAGCTTCCCGGCGACTGCCCGCTCAGCGATGTCGACGACATCGTCCGTGAGCCGGCGGCCGTTCGGGAACCCCGCAAGGTCACCGCCGAAGACGCCGAGCCTGTTCGGCATCGCTGACGGCTTGATCGAGAGGTTCACCCGCAGCATGTCCGCGAGCTTCGAACCGGTGTTGTTCAGGCCGGGAACGCCCGTGAGCAGGACCTGGACGAGGTCGTCACGGTTCGTCTCCGGAATGCCGAGCCCGTACAGCTGGTTGATGACCGCAGCCAGGATCGGCGTGCGATAGAACTGCACGAACTGCGCATCCGTGTCCGGGTTCAAGCTGTTCCAGCGGTCCTTCAGCTTGGTCGGGATGATCACTTCGTTGATCAGCGGGTTGCCCAGGCGCGAGACCTGAGTCCACTCCCGCTTCTCGCTGTAGCGCTGGATGCCCTTGTGGCGGTACGAGCGGATCTTCATCTTCGCCCGCTCGGTCGTCGCCCAGACGCCGACCGTGTGGTCCTTGTCGTCGAGCTGGGAGATCGGGATCTGGAGAGCGATCCCGTGCACGGCGTAGCCGGCGAAGAAGTCCTTCCCGCCGCCCATGTTGCCCGTGCCCTTGCGGATCGCGACCAGGTCGAAGATCGCCCCGATGTCCGCGAAGAACGCGTCTTCACGCTGTCCGGCGAACACCTTGCCGCCGCCGGCGAGATTGAACACGCCGTTCTGGGCGAGCTGCCGGTAGTTCGGCGTCGTCCGGGGACCGATGTTGTTCGGGGGGGTGACGCCGCGGGCGACCACGTCTTCGTCACCGCGCACCACGCGGGTGACGACGTAATCCTGAACGGTGTTGCCCAGGAAGAGCTGGCCGTCGCGGTTCTTGAAGCGGAACCGGTACGTCACGTCCGGCTTCGCGTCACCGTCTCGGTCGATCTTGATGTTGTACCGGGCCCGCTCCGAGAAGCGGTACCAGTTCGGCCCGGCCGCCGTGTCCTCGGCCGGGATCCAGTTCGCGATCACGGTCAGGGAGTTCGGCGCGTCCGCGCTTCGGTACGCGTAGAGGTCCGTGTTGTCGGCCGTCGGGTCTTCGGCGATCATCGGCGCCTCGCGGTGGCTCGATGCCTGGCCCGCGTCAAGGACGGGACCGCGAACGAGCAGTACCGCGGCGGCGACGGCGATGCCGACGACGGCGAGTACGAGCGTGCGCATTGTGTGCTGCTCCTTTCAGTAGGAGAGGTCGCGGCACATTCGGCGGCCGTCGTCGTCCGGTTCGCCGGAAAAGGTCAAGATGCGGAGACCGCGGTGAAGCCTCAGACCTACTACGCCGAGCAGAGCTTCGTCACCGATCCCGGTGAGGCGGTCGACCGGCTCGCCGGGCTGCCCGGCGACCCGGCGGCGCTGCAGCGGGTCGCCCGGGGTCTCGTGCTCCACTACCGAGCGGACGACCCGCTGCCCACGGCGTCCCTGAGGAGCGGATCTCGGAGATCAACACCCGCTACGCCGAGGCGATGCTCGAACGGATCTTCGAGCTCGACGACCAGGCAGCTGACCGAAGAGCGGCCGCCGGTGAAGCGCCTGATCGGTTGCTGCCGCGACTTCACCGTTCTCTTCTTGACGATGGCCAGGCAGCACGGCGTCCCCGCCCGCGCCCGGGTGGGCTTTGCCACCTACTTCGTCTCGGGCTTCAACGTCGACCACGAGGTGGCCGAGGTCTGGGACGCAGCCGAAGCGCGCTGGCGCCTCATCGATCCTGAGCTCGGCGACGAGCACGTCGATCCGAACGACGGCGCCCGGGTCGACCCGCTCGATGTGCCGAGAGATCGCTTCCTGATCGCCGGCCGCGCGTGGCAGGCGTGCCGCCGAGGCGACGCAGACCCGGAGACGTTCCTCGTCGATCCAGGACTGGAGGTCCCGGCGACGAGAGGTTGGCCGCAACTGCGCCACAACCTCGTCCACGACCTGACCGCGCTGAACAAGGTCGAGATGCTCCTCTGGGACGACTGGGGGCTGTTGTTGGAGGAGGAGCTCTCCGAGAGCGATCTCCGGCTACTCGATCGCGTGGCCGAGCTGACTCTCGCCGGGGATGAGGCGTTCGCTCGAGATCCGGCAGCCTCTACGAAGCCGAGGACGCGGCTGCGAATGCCGGGCGCCGTCACCAGCCACAGCCCCACGACTGGGACTCCGAGCAAGGTCGCGCTCAAGCCGGCCTGATCCGGGTGCCGGCGCGGCCGGCGAGCGCGTCCTCGACTCGGTCGAGCCCCGTGATGATCGCTTCGCCTCCGGCTCGCGCCATCGCGATCGCTGCCTCGACCTTGGGCCGCATCGAGCCCTCGGCCAGGTCCGGCAGCAGCGTCTCGGCCTCGTCGGCTGAGAGCTCACGTAGCTCTTCTTCGCCGGGCCTCCCGAAGCCGCGTTTGACCGCGGCGACGTCGGTGAGGATCACCATGCGGTTCGCGCCGAGGCCCGCGGCCAGCAGCGCCGAGGCCCGGTCCTTGTCGATGACCGCATCGACGCCCTGGAGCCGGCCGTCGCGCCTGACTACGGGGATGCCGCCGCCGCCACAGGCGACGGGCAGGGTGCCGGCGTCGAGCAGCGCCCGAACCTGCTCGAGCTCGACGATCTCGAGCGGGATGGGGGAGGGGACGGCACGCCGCCACCCGCGCGGCTGCTCGTCGACGAGGGTCCAGCCGCGCTCGCGCTCGAGGGTCTTGGCCCGGTCGGTCGAGTAGAAGGGGCCGACGGGCTTCGTGGGCCGCCCGAACGCCGGGTCGTCCTCGGCGACGACGACGTGGGTGAGGAGACAGGCAACCGGGCGACCGGCCGTCGGCCGGAGCTCCATCTCGATGATCGCGCCGATCTCGGCCTGGGTCTGGGCGACGGCGAGGTAGAGCGGCAGCGGCGGGACCTCGTCGGCCGCGCGCTCGTGGCGCCGGAGCTCGTTGCCGACCTGCGGGCCGTTGCCGTGGGTGATGACGAGGCGCGGGTCGTCCAGGAGCGGCTCCAGCGACTTCGCCACCGCGCGAAGCCGGGCCGACTGCTCGGCCGCCGTCCCGCGGTCTCCCGGCTGGATCAGCGCGTTGCCCCCGAGCGCGACAACGGTGGTCAAGCGACGGCGGCTTCGGTTCCGGCGATGATGCCGTGCTCGGCGAGGAGGTCGGCCAGCGTGGGGTGGCCCAGTTCCTGGAGCCGGTAGGTGACGCGCAGCGCCGGCTTGTCGAAGTCGATCACGCGGCGGAGGTCGATCGGCGTCCCGATCAGGACGAGATCGGCGTCGGAGCGCTCGATCGTCTGCCGCAGCTCGTCGATCTGCTCGTCGCCGTAGCCCATCGCCGGAAGCAGGCCGTGGATGTGCGGCCACTCCTCCAGCGCCTTCGCGATCGACCCGACCGCAAACGCGCGCGGATCGACGAGCTCGGCCGCGCCGTGCTCCTTGGCCGCGAGCACGGCAACGCCGTAGGTCATCTCGCCGTGGGTGAGAGTCGGTCCGTCCTCGATCGCCAGAACGCGCTTGCCCTCGATCCGGAGCCCGTTCTCCTCGACATGGAACGGCGAGGCGGCGCGGACGATCGCAGCGTCCGGGTTGTGCTTCCTGATCGAGTCGATCACCGCCTCGATCCCCTCCGGCGGGGCGGTGTCCACCTTGTTCACGACGCAGACGTGGGCCATCCGGAGGTTGGTCTCGCCTGGGTGGTAGCGCAGCTCGTGACCGGGCCGGTGCGGATCGACGACGACCACGTGCAGGTTCGGCTTCACGAACGGCGTGTCGTTGTTACCGCCGTCCCAGACGATGACGTCCGCCTCCTGCTCGGCCTGATCGAGGATCGCGGCGTAGTCGATGCCGGCGAAGACGAGGTTGCCCTCGGCCAGATGGGGCTCGAACTCCTCGCGCTCCTCGATCGTGCAGTCGTTCGCATCGAGGTCGGCGTAATCGGCGTAGCGCTGGACGGCCTGCTTCGTCAGGTCGCCGTAGGGCATCGGGTGCCGCAGGACGGCAACGCGCTTCCCGTCTCGGCGGAGCAGCGCGGCGACGTGCCGCGTGGTCTGGCTCTTCCCGGAGCCCGTGCGCACTGCACAGATCGCGACGACGGGCTTTGAGGACGTCAACATTGTCTCGTGAGGTGAGAGCAGCCGGAAGGATGCGCCGGCGGCGAGCGCCCGCGAGCCGATGTGCATCACGTGCTCGTGCGTCACGTCCGAGTAGGCGAACACGACCTCGTCGACCTCGTGCTCTCGGACGAGGTCGGCCAGCTTCGCCTCGGGGTGGATCGGGATTCCCTGGGGGTAGAGCTGGCCGGCCAGCTCCGCCGGGTAGACGCGGCCGTCGATGTTCGGAATCTGCGCCGCCGTGAAGGCGACCACCTCGTACTCGGATCGTCCCCGATAGACGAGGTTGAAGTTGTGGAAGTCGCGACCCGCGGCGCCCGCGATCAGGACGCGTCTTCGGTCCATGAATAAAGAGTATTCAGTTTGCAGGACGTCGTGAGGCTGGACCAGCCCCACCGCTTGGTTAGATTCGGCCTATGGCCCGTTTCCCGGACGCCCTCAACGAGCAGATCGCCAACGAGTTCGGCGCCTCGCAGCAGTACGTCGCGATCGCGGCTCACTACGACCAGGAGGCCCTGCCGCAGCTCGCCGCCGCGTTCTACCGCCAGGCCGTGGAGGAACGGAACCACGCGATGATGATCGTCCAGTTCCTGCTCGATGCCGACCACCCAATCGTCATCCCGGGGGTCGAGGCGCCGCGGACTGACTTCGGCAGCGCAACCGAGCCGGTCGCGCTCGCGCTGGAGCAGGAGAAGCGCGTGACCGACCAGATCGTCGCGCTGGTCGCGCTCGCGCGCGAAGAGGGCGACCTCGTCGGCGAGCAGTTCCTCCACTGGTTTCTCCAGGAGCAGCGCGAGGAGGTCTCGTCGATGTCGCACCTGCTCGCGACGGTCGAGCGGGCGGGAGACAACCTGTTGCTCGTCGAGGAGTACCTCGCACGGACGGGCGAGGAGGAGAGCCCGCTCGAGGCCGGCGCTCCGCCGGCGGCGGGCGGCGCGCTCTAGCTCGTCCCCGCCGTCATCACCCTGACGCTGCCCCAGATCAGCGACCGCTCCTCGGCGGCTCGACGAGCCTCGTCCTCGCTTTGAGGTTGACCGAAGCTGCGGAGGATGGCAACCGCACCAGGCGCGGCCGCATGGTGGACGGCCGCTAAAAGCCGCTCGCCGTAGCGCTCGGTTGCGCCGTCGAGCACGTTCGAGAGTGAGAACGCGTGGAAGCTTCCTCGAGCACAGCGCTCGAGGAACTCTGCTGCGTCACCCTGCGCAACGGTCAGCGTCGACGCCTGCGGGGCTCGCCGACGGCCGAGGAGAAGCTGAGCCGCGTACGGGTTGTCGCGGTTGGCGTGGCGCGCAAAGCCTCGCTCCAGCCGCGCATGAAGGGCCCGATCGAACCGGCTGGGTAGAACATCGACAAACGGCTGGGCGAAGAGACGACGCAGGACAAGCGGGCGAAGGAACGCCGCCAACGCGGTCCGCAAGCGGCGGGTATCTAGTCGGTCTCGCCAGAAGCGCAGCTGATCGCCGGGATCGTCGAGCGCGCAAAAGCGCTCGAGTGTCGGCCGGCTCCAGCCGACGAGGACGCCGAGCCGTCGCAGTCGTCGAAAACCCTGGTCGGCCCTGCCTTCACGCACGGGTGCTCCTTTCGCCCGAGCGTTCACGTACTTGACCTGTGCCGGGTTCAGGTCCACCGCCGTCACGTCGTCGCCGCGCTCGGCTAGGGCGAGGGCCGTGCATCCGGCCGAAGCGATACAGAAGACTCGGCCGCCAGGCTCGAATACGGCCAGCTCGAGCGAGCAGTCCTCGTACATTTGGCCGAACAGGAGCTCGGGCGGTCCGGGCCGGTCGTCAAAGCGGCCACGGACCCAAGCCGTTGGCTCCACCTCTAGCGAATCAGCTCGCGGAGGCTCTGTGCGAACGCCTCCATTTCGAGCTCCTCGCCCGTGACGTCGGCGAGCAGCTCGTCCGCGTTCAGCCGGTGGCCCTCCGACCAGAGCTCCCGCAGCATGCTTCCCGCCTTGGGGTCGGCGAACCACGTGGAGCCGAAGCGCTCACGGAAGTGCTCGCGCAGCTGCGCCTGAAGCGCCCACGAGCGGAGGTATCCGGTCACGTAGAAGCTGGAGTCGATGTCCCCGAGGAAGTCGGTCGGGCTCGGCTCGATCTTGAGGGCGTCGCTGAGCAGCTCGACATAGCGCGCCGACATCGTCGGGGGATCGAGCTCGCGGGCGCCGTGGAACTCGAGCTCGTAGAGCAGCTTCGCGCAGTAGCGCCGGAGCAGGTAGAGCGAGCCGGACGCCGCCTCGGCGGCGAACTCCTCCGGCTTCGGGAAGTCGAGCCGGCGCGAGAGCCAGCCGGGCTCGAGCAGGAAGTGCTCCAGCATCGTCGCCCACGCCTCGGTGACCGAGACGTCCCCGAGCCGCTTGGCCTCCACCGGGAGCGCCTCCGAGACATGCGCGTAGTGCTCCGTGTGGCCGGCTTCGTGGAAGAGCGCGCGCCAGTCGTCGGCGCCGCCCATCGGCTGGATGACGAGAACGACCCGGCCCGGAACCTCGATCGGCGCGCAGAAGGCGCGCGGGCTCTTCTTCGGCCGCTGCTCGATGTCGAGCTCGACGTTCTCCTGCGACCGGAGATCGATGCCGAGGTCGGCGAGCGTTACTTCGAGCGCCGGCATCATCTTCGCTGCCGGGAACGCCTCGTCCCAGGCCGGCGCGCGGAAGACGCGCACGACGTCCCAGCGCTGCGCGTCAGAAAGCCCGACCCCTGCGCGGGCGCGGAACAGCCGGTCGGCCGTCTCCTCGTAGAGTGTTTCCGTCGACTCGAGCACCGCGCGGCACTGGTCGGCGAGCTCCTCGAGCTTGAAGCCGAACCGCAGGTAGAGGTCGCGGTAGGTCTCGGAGCCGAGCTTCGGAACCACTTCGTTCACCGTCCTGACCGCGTCGGCGAGGATCGGATTGATGTGCTCACTGGTCAGGCGGTTCCTGGCCTCCTCGAGCCGCTCGCGCTTCGAGCGGTCCTCGGTGTTGGCCATCGTCGGGCGAATCATTCGGTAGCCGACCGTCTCCCCGTCCACGGTCGTCTCCAGCTCGGCCTCCAGGGCCGCGGTCTTCTCGCTCGCCTCACGTGTCAGCTCGCCGAAGTAGTTCTCGGCGGCGAAGCGCCAGAGCTCCGAGACGCCGCGGTCTCCGTCCGCCGCCTGCCCGAGCGCCTGCGCCTGCTCGAGTGTCGAGAGCTCGGGATAGCGGTCGTAGATCGGCTTCAGGTCGAGCGTGTCCTTGTGGCCCGCGTAGTGGAGGTAGTACTCCTCGTCGAGCTCCGCGATGAAGCGGTCGATCCGCTCGCGGTAGGTGTCCAGCTCGCGCGTAGTGGGAGGTGCCTCGGCCATGGGCCGTCGTAGGATAGTCAGGTGCGCGAGATCACCCTCCGGAGTGAGCGGCGCACCCAGCTGATCGAGATCACGCGGGAGGTCGCGGCGGCGGTCGAGGGCGCCGACGGCGCCGCGGCGCTGGTCTTCGTCCCGCATACGACGGCCGGCGTGACGATCAACGAGAACGCTGATCCGGCGGTTACCCGGGACTTCGAGCGTGCCCTGGAGCGCATGGTCGGCGACGATTGGGGCTGGCAGCACATCGAGGCCGGCGAGGAGAACGCGCCCTCGCACATTCGCGCGGCGCTGATGAGCCCGCAGGTCGTCGTGCCGCTCGCCGGCGGCCGCCTCCAGCTCGGCACCTGGCAAGGGATCTTCTTCTGCGAGTTCGACGGACCGCGGACACGGAAGGTGCTCGTCAGCTCCACTCGCATGATCGAGGTCGAGAACCTCACCAAGCGCTACGGGAAGACGGTTGCGGTCGACAACCTCTCCTTCCGCGTCAGTCCCGAGCGCATCACCGGCTTCCTGGGACCGAACGGCGCCGGCAAGACGACGACGCTGAAGGCGATCCTGTCGCTCGTCCGGCCGACGTCGGGGAGGACGAGCGTGCTGGGGAAGCCATATCGCGAGCTGGACGATCCGGTTCGCAAGGTCGGCGCGGTGCTCGAGACGTCGCGGTACCACCCGGGCCGCTCGGGGCGGAACCACCTTCGCGTCCTCGCGGCGCAGGCCGGCATCCCGCGGTCACGGGTCGAGGAGGTGCTCGAGCTGGTGGCGATGAAGGACCCTGCGAAGCGCCGCGTCGGCGGCTACTCGCTCGGGATGCGTCAGCGGCTCGGGCTCGCGGCCGCCCTACTGGGCGATCCCCAGCTCCTGATCCTCGACGAGCCGGCGAACGGGCTCGATCCCGCCGGGATCCGGTGGCTGCGCGACCTCCTGCGCTCGCTCACCCAGCAGAGTCGGACGATCCTGGTCTCGAGCCACGTCCTCGCCGAGGTCGAGCAGGTCGCCGACGAGGTCGTGATCATCCATCGCGGCCGTTTCATCACGCAGTCGAGCACGGCGGAGCTGGCGGCGCGAGCCGCAGCCGGCGTGCGGGTTCGCAGCCCACAGGGCGATCAGCTGCGCAGCATTCTCGCTGCCGCGGGCATGAGTGTGGTCGAAGCGGACGACGGCGCGCTCCTGGTCGTGGACGGGACGCCGGAGCGCGTCGGCGAGCTCGCAGCGGCGAACAGCATCGTCCTGCACGAGCTCGCCGCCGAGAAGGCGACCCTGGAGGAGGCGTTCCTCGAGCTCACGGGCGGGGAGACGACCTCGTGAGACTGCTCTTCGCCGAGCTCCTCAAGGTTCGCACGGCGCCGCGCACGCTCCTCGGCCTGGTCCTGGCGATGATCGCCGTGGTCATCCTCGGCGCCGCTTCGACTGCGAGCGGTGTCGAGGAGTCTCCGCTCGGCGCGGAGTCTCCGCTCGGCGAGGAGAACACCCGCTGGGACGTGCTGACCGTCGCGACGACGGCGGTGATCTTCACGCTCATCCTCGGAATCCTGATCGTCACGTGGGAGTACAGGCACGGCACGATCACCCAGACCTTCCTCGGGACGCCCCGCCGCGAGCGCGCGATGGCCGCGAAGTACGTGGTCGCTTTCGCCGTCGCGGCGGTGCTCGCAGTGCTCTCCGTGATCGCCGTGCTGGTGACGGCCACGTTTTGGCTCTCGGCCGAGCTCACGAGCGGCCAGTGGGAGATGGTTGGAAGAATCATTCTCGGTGGCGCGCTCTGGGGTGTTCTGGGCGCGGGCCTCGGCGCGCTGCTCCAGTCGCAGGTCGGGGCGATCGTCACCGCGTTCGTCTGGTTTCTCATCGCCGAGCCGCTGATCGGAGCGCGCTTCGACCGCTTCGCCGACTACCTCCCCGGCGGAGCGCTGGACCGGCTGACCACGCGCGCGGAGGTCGAGGGGTTCGGCGGCGATTCGAGCGGCTACTCGTTCGGCATGGGCGCCGCCGCGGTGATCGCCGGCCTCTACGCCCTCGCGCTCGCGGCGCTGGGAACGGCCTCCGCCGTCTGGCGCGACGTCCTCGTAGCCTGCAGACGTGGCCGCTCCCGTCTCGCGTGACCAGGAGCTCGAGCTCTCGGTCGAGTCGCTCGCCTTCGGCGGCAACGGCGTCGCGCGGCTGAACGGCTTCGTCGTCTTCGTTCGGCGCGGGCTGCCGGGCGACCGCGTGCGTGCGCGGGTCACGAAGGTCCAGCGCCGGCATGCGGAGGCGCTGGCGGTCGAGGTGCTCGAGCCGAGCCCGCTGCGGGTCGACGCCCCCTGTCAGCACTATCCGGCCTGCGGCGGCTGCCGGTTCCAGGATCTCGCGTACGAGGCGCAGCTCGCGTCGAAGGCCGATCAGGTCCGCGACTCACTGGTCCGCCTCGGCGGGATCTCCGAGCCGCCGCTCGAGGAGATCGTTCCGGCCGAGTCGATCTTCCACTACCGGAACAAGCTCGAGTACTCGTTCACCTCGACGCCGGAGGGCCCATCGCTCGGGTTCCACCGCGCCGGGCGGTGGGACGAGGTGCTCGACATCGAACGCTGCTGGCTGACGACCGACCTCGGCAACGCCGTCCGGCTCGCGGTTCGCGACTGGGCGCGAGAGGCAGGGCTCTCGGCCTACGACCAAGCCGAGGGGACCGGGTATCTGCGACACCTCGTCTATCGGGAGGGACGGAACACGGGTCAGGTACTCGTCCAGCTGGTGACCGCCCCGGGCCTGCTCCACGATGCCGACGGTCTAGTCGCCGCGCTCCGCCGGATCCCTGAGATGCGTTCGGTTCATCACGCCGTGAACGACGGCCCGGCGGAGGTCACGAACCTGCCGACGACGCTGCTCTGGGGCGAGGAGGCAATCGAGGAGCAGCTGCTCGGGCAGCGGTTCCGGATCCGGCCGAACGCCTTTCTCCAGACGAACACGGCGATGGCAGAGCGGCTCTACGAGCTCGCGGTCGAGTTTGCGTCGCTGACGGGGGAGGAGACGGTCTGGGATCTCTACTGCGGCATCGGGTCGATCGGCCTGACGATGGCGCGCGACGCGCTCACCGTCTGGGGCGTCGACATCTCGGAGGAGTCGATCGCCTGTGCGCTCGAGAACGCGGACCTGAACGGGATCGCAAACGCGGCTTTCTACGCGGGTGACGTCGGGCAGGCGATCGAGGAGCTGAAGGACCGGTCGGGCACTCCCGACATGGTCGTCGTCGATCCGCCGCGGGCAGGACTCTCCAGCAAGGCAGTCCGGCGGCTGGGACGGATCGGCGCGCCCCGGATCGTCTACGTCTCCTGCAACCCGACGACGCTCGCAGGAAACGTCAAGCAGCTCGGCGGCGGATTGGGGCTACGAGCTGCGGCGAGCGAGGCCGGTCGACATGTTCCCGCACACGCCCCACGTCGAGACCGTCGCGCTGCTCGAGCGGTCGCGATAGCTCGCTCGAGTCCTAGTAACACAGTGTTACTAGGCTCGAAAACCGCCTCGTTCCAGGCGATTCATCTGCTCGTAACACAGTGTTACGAGGCTGGACGGGGCTCGCGCAGCCGTTGGACGAGCGCCACTGCGGACACCAGCGCCCAGACGCCCTCCAGCAGCAGGAAGCCCCACTGCTCCTCGTGCCAGGCCAGGATCGCCAGCGCCGTCGCGCCGACGAGGTTCAGCACGATGTACCAGTACGAACGCTGGTTGAGCACGCCGAACTGCGCCAGCGTGTAGGCGACGAGGATCAGGACAGCGCCGATTACCTGTGCGACTTGCGCCACTGCTGGAATTCTCTCCACAGAAGGTCGGCGTTCGGGATCAGGAACCCGAACGCGAGCCCGGGAAGGGCCGGCAGACCCGACACGCCCCACTCGACGGCGAGGAGCAGCGTCGCGCCGAGCGACAGGGTCAGCGCGATCCATGTCCAGCCGACGCGAAGGTGCCAGCGAGCCGCGGCGGCGAGGAACAGCGCGAAGAACAGCAAGTCGGGAAGGCCGAGCGCGGCCGACGACTCGCTGCCCGGCGACGGGAAGGCGAACGAGAAGACGTTGAAGATCTGCGGCTGCTCGTCGACGATGTGCCGCGTCGGTCCGCGCCAGACCGAGAACGAGTCGACGATCGGGATCACGAGCGCGATCAGCGCGACCCAGAGCACGCTCTCGAAGTAGCGCAGGAACCAGAAGCCGAGCGAGGTCATCAGCCCGAGCTTGGCGAAGTTCGCGAGCGCCTCCAGGTCAGCAAGCTCGAGGATGACCGCGGCGCCGAGGAAGACGAGCGCCGCGACGATGAGCAGCCGGCCGTCGCGCCGATAGGGGAGCGCCAGCCAGACCAGCGCGAAGACGGCCGGCATCAGGCAGAACGCCAGGAACGCGAGCTCCCAGCGCGTCGAGACGTCGGTGAGGCGATCGGAGAACGCGTAGTACGCGCCGAGGGCGACGGCGAGCAGCGCGAACGCGCCGACCCGGCGGGCGCGGCCGTCTAGTAGGGCGGGAGCTCGGCCCACCACGGGCCGAGTGCCTTCAGCGCCTGCCAAAAGCGAGTCTTCGCTGCCTGCTCGTCGAGCGAGGCGTCGATGTCGGGGACGTAGAGTGCCTCGATCGTCGGCGTCCACTGCTGGAGCTCGCCGAGCGTGTCATCGAGTCGTGCCGCCAGCGGGAACTCGAGCCCAGTGAGAAATGCGAGTGCGTCTTCGCCCATGACGACGACGAGCTTGGGCTGCACGATGTGCAGCTCGCGCGTGAGCCACGCGGCAGCGAGCTCCTCGTCGCCGCCGTCGAACTTGAAGCAGTTGGTCCCGTAGATCGCCATCGGATCGACGTGGAGGCGCTGAAGCGACTTCAGGATCGCCTGGCCCGCACGGCCGTAGAAGGCGACCCCTTCCTGGATCTCCGACTGCTGGGGACGGAACTTCAGCACCATGATGTCGGCGAGCGGATGCCCTGACCCGAGCGCTGGGACGCGGCTCTCGTCGGCCCGCGCGATCTCGTCCCCGAGGTCGTTCATCTCGGTGATCGCCTTCTGGAGGTAGCGCTCGTGGATTTCGTCCGTGGCTGGGCTCAAGAGCAGCACTCCTAGCTTTCTCTCCTACCGGACTCTTTCCTTGACCTGGGCCTTCCACTTGAGCGCCTGGAGGTAGGCGAGCGACCGCGGGCGGCGAAGCACCTCGGCCGTGCGCAGGCTGACCAGGAACTCTTCCGGATTGCGGAACGCACGCATCCGCAGGCCGCCCGTCCCGAGCCCCTGGAGCACGTGCGCGTCCGAGCCCGCGCCCATCGTCAGGTTGTACTTCCTCGCGAAGCGCAGCGCCTCGTCGTTGTACTGCTCGAAGAGCAGGCGCGCGTTGTAGACCTCGAAGACGTCGATCGTGGCCAGGTTCCGGTGCAGCGTCGCGGCGTCCGGGATCGCGTGCATCCGATCGAACGGATGCGGGAGGTAGACCAGCCCACCCTGCTCGCGGATCGCCGCGATCGTGTCCTCGAACTCGAGGCCGCGTGGTATTTCCTCCTGCAGGAAGAGCCCGATCACCTCGCCCTGCCCGGCGGTCTTGATCTCCTCGCCGGGGATCACGGTCAAATCCCGGTCGCGGGCGAGCTCGACTGCCTCGAGCGCCCCGCCGAAGGCGTTGTGGTCGGTGATCGCGATCGCGCCGATTCCCTCCCGCTCCGCCTGGTCGAGCAACTCGACCGGCTCGACCAGGCAGTCGGCCGACCAGGAGGTGTGCGTGTGGAGGTCGCACACGATCCAGGGACGGTTCGAGAGCGGATCGCGGGCGCTCGAGCGCGCCCGGCGGCGCCCGGAGAGATCGGAATAGAGCTCGTCGAGCTCGCGCCCGAGCTCCGAAAAGCTCTGCGACTCTGCGGAGCGCCGAGAGTCCGCCTGCGCCTCGTGCCGCAGCTCGTCGTTGTCGGCCAGCCGTGCGAGCGCTGCCGCGGCCAGCGCCGGCTGCTCGCGGACACCGGGTGGTGACGCAATCGCCGCCCCCGCCGCCTGAGCCTCGAGGTGTAGGCGCGGCAGCCCTTCGATCCCGGGGACGAAGATCGCCGCCTCGTTCAGCAGCGGGGCGCGCGAGGCTCCCGACAGCGCCGTCCGGACGTGGACGCGTCCACGGAGCGAGGGCGAGATCGACGGCCGGCCCGAGAGCGGCTGCGTCCGCAGCAGCACGAGCTCCCAGTCCGGTAGCTCCTTGAGCACGGACGTGACAGCGCGCGTCAGCGGCCGTTCGCCGGTGCGCCACTCGCAGACGATGAGCTTCCCCTTCTCCGCCGGCGCGAAGAGCTCGGTGTCGACGCCTAGTGGAATCGAGCGGTACTCGCCGGGAAAGCGAGCGGCTGCTGCCTCCTGTACCTCGGCGGTCGGCGCGAGCAGCGCGTCGACCCGCGACAGCAGGCGCTTCCGCTGCGCCTTGCCCGGCGGGTAGCCAAGGCGCTCCGGGGAGAAGAAGGTCGCGACCGCCAGCGAGCGGGCGTCGCGAAGGGCGAGGTAGGACAGGCTCGGAAGCCCCGGCTCGAAGCCGTGGACGACGTGGAAGTCGCCCCGCGCGAGCGCGAGGGCGAGGTTGGCGCGGACGCCGACCGGGAGCCCGATCTGGCTTCGCCGCGAGATCGGCACGGCGGGGCCGAGCGCGATGACATCGCGTCGGACCCCGTCCTGGAGCGCGCGCCGACCCGCGAGCAGGTCGGCGCCGCGGTTCGACGGCGCGAGCACGCTGACTTCGTGGCCGCGCTCCCGCAAGGCCTCGGCCGCGCCGGCGACGTGCTCGTTGACGTCATGCGGCTGCGACCAGGAGAACGGCGAGACGAAGCAGATCCGGAGACCCACGAAGCCGAGTCTAGTGCCCCTCCAGGCAATACACGCCTGCTCCTGGCCCGCGATCACGCGGCGCCAGAGCCCGCCCTCCTTCTCACCAAGGCTCTCCAGCCTTGGCTCGTCGGAGTGCGAACTCTGGCTTGGTGCTCGCGACCCAGAAGGTAGGCAGCATCACCTGAAGGGGCACTGCCCGAACTACTTCGTCGCCTTCGCGCTCGCCTTCTTACGGGCGTTCTGGGCGATGAACCGCTCGACGGCGTCGCGTGCCTCGGCGTCCGGGATCTGCTTCGGCGGCGACTTCATCAGATAGGCGCTCGGCGCCTCCAGCGCGCCTGAGATCCCATTGTTCAGCGCCAGCTTCGCGAGCCGGACGGCGTCGATGACGATGCCGGCCGAGTTCGGGGAGTCCCAGACCTCGAGCTTCAGCTCCAGGTTGAGCGGGACGTTGCCGAAGGTGGTGCCCTCCATCCGGACGTACGCCCACTTGCGGTCGCTCAGCCACGGCACGTAGTCCGACGGCCCGACATGGACGTTCTCCGCCCCCATGTCGTAGTCGAGCACCGAGGTGACGGCGTTCGTCTTCGAGATCTTCTTCGACTCGAGGCGGTCGCGCTCGAGCATGTTCAGGAAGTCGGTGTTGCCGCCGACGTTCAGCTGCATCGTCCGGTCGAGGCGGACGCCACGGTCACGGAAGATCTGCGTCAGAGCACGGTGAGTGATCGTCGCGCCGACTTGCGACTTGATGTCGTCGCCGATGATCGGCAGGCCGCGCTCCTCGAACTGCTTTTGGAAGTAGCCGCCCTTGGCGATGAAGACGGGCATGCAGTTCACCATCGCGCAGCCGGCATTCAGGATCTGCTCGGCGTACCACTTGGTCGCCTCCTCGGAGCCAACTGGGAGGAAGTTGACGACGACGTCGGTGCCGGTCTCCTGGAGGATGCGCACGACGTCGTCCGTGTCGCCCGGAGCCTTCTCGACGATCTCCGAGACGTACTTGCCGAGCCCGTCGTGGGTCATGCCCCGCGAGACCTTGAATCCCGACTTCGGGACGTCCGCGAACTTGTACGTGTCGTTCGGGTGGGCCCAGATCGCGTCGGCGAGGTCCTTGCCGACCTTGTCGGCCGTCACGTCGAACGCGGCCGTGAACTCGATATCACTGACGTGATATCCGCCGAGGTCGACGTGCATGAGCCCCGGGACGAACTCGTCCGCAGGCGCGTCCTTGTAGTACTCGACTCCCTGGACGAGCGAGTTCGCACAGTTGCCCACGCCGATGATTGCGACGCGGACTTTGTCCTCGCTCCGGGGAGAGCTGCCGTTCGTGGCTGTCATTCGTTCCTTTCTTCTGGTCGCGCCGGCGACTCCGAGCCGCTCGGCGAGGATCTCGACGATCAGGTCATTGGTGCCGCGGCCGCGCTCGGCGGCTCTGGTCTGCAACTTGTCCTTGAGCGCCGCGGGCATTCGCAGCAGGACGTCGCCTCGGCCCTTCGGCGGCGACCCCTTGCGGCCGCTGGGCTCGAAGGGCACGGCAAAGCGTGACGCCAGAATC
Source organism: uncultured Actinomycetes bacterium (assembly GCA_963764595.1). Lineage (GTDB taxonomy): Bacteria > Actinomycetota > Thermoleophilia > Gaiellales > Gaiellaceae > JACDAN01. The sequence goes on from CAVXTG010000007.1 coordinate 127,461, forward strand.
CCGACTGCGACGTCGTTGAGGCTGCGGCCCAGGCGAGCAACCTCCGTGGCGAGCCGCTCCTTCACGTCGTCCGGCATCCGGACGAGGACGTCCTTTCTGTTAGCACTCAAGTGCTAGCAGAGTACACATTCTGTGCACATTCAGCGCTGGCGCAATTGGCGCCGCACGTGAACGATCCGCTGAATCACCGTCAGCCACGCAGTCACGTTGAGCAAGTAGACGGCCCACGGCAGGAGACCCCAGGGCGCGAGGAAGAGCCCCGAAACGATCACCGTCACACGCTCGGCCCGGCTCCCGATGCCCACGTCGCCCTTCAGCGAGAGTGCCTCGGCGCGCGCACGCGTGTAACTGACGAGGAACGATCCGGCCAGCGCGGCAAAGGTTGCTCCCAGCGCGATCTCGTTGCCGTCGCGCGCGAACACGAGCCCGATCGCGCCGAGCATGACTGCCTCGCCGAGCCGATCGGTCGTCGAGTCGAGAAACGCGCCGAACGGGGTACCCATGCCGCTTTGGCGAGCGAGCGCGCCGTCGAGGATGTCGAGCAGGGAACCGGCCCAGAAGAGGAACGCGCCGGTCCAGAACCAGAGGAGCTCGTTGCGGTACTCGAAGTAGACGGCGACCGCTGCGGCCGCGCAGAGCGAGATCCCGAGGGCAGTCAGCGCATCCGGCGTAACGCCGGTGCGCGCCAGCCCGACGACGGCGCGGGAAGCGAGCCTGCGCGCGCCGGCTGTATAGCCCTCCTGGAGCCCGCGCGAGCCTTCGGGCACCTACGCGGGCGCGGGTGCCGGCCGGAAGAGGCGGCGGCGATAGACGATCGCGGCGGCGACGCCCGCGACCGCGATCCCAGCCGCGATGTCGAGCCAGAAGTGATTGCCGGTCGCCATCACGGTAAACCACACCCACGCCGGCCAGATCAGCCAGAGCGCCTTGAGCCAGAGGGGCTTGACGAGGACCGCCAGCGTGACGCCGACGATCAGAGAGTCGGCCGCGTGCAGGCTCGGCATCGCCGCATAGGGGTTCGCGGCGAGCTCGACGAGCGTGGAACCGTGGTTGGCGGTTCCGACGGCCGCGAGGGTGTCGACGAAGCCGAGCTCCGGGAACATCCGCGGCGGCGCCGTCGGCATCAGGACGTAGCCGACGAGACCAAGGACGTTCGCGAGCATCAGCAGGTTCCGGAACTTGATGAAGTGCTCGTAGCGCCGGAAGTACACCCAGAGCAGCGAGAGCCCGACGACCGCGAACTGTGAGAGCCAGTACGTCCAGGACGTCAGCACTCCGAGGACGTGGTACGACTCCGTCCAGCTCTGGAGCGAGAGCTCCCACAGGCCGGTCGCCCGGTGTTCGAAGTCGATGACCGCGCGTGCGTTGTCGAACGCGACGGACGGGCTACGGTCGGCCACACCGCGGGCGACCTGGTAGGCGAGGACGAAGCCGAACCAGATGAACACCTGGCGGAAGAGGTCCAGCCATCCGCGCGGGAGCACACGCCGTTCGGCGGCGGCGACCGACGTCATGTCCAAATTGTATGCAGGCCTTCCGGGTGCCACGAAGCTATTGAACGAATTCTCCCGCGACGCTATTCGGCAAAGCGGCTATCTGAGAGCCGGTTTCGCCGATTTCTACGATGATCATCGCCCTCGGCCACCCGACGTGCTGCTGGAAGCGCTGGCGCGATACGCCGGTGGTGCGCCGCTCAACCTCGTGGTTGACCTGGGCAGCGGAACCGGGCTCTCGACGAGGGCCTGGGCGTCCCGGGCCGGCGAGGTCGTGGGTGTGGAGCCGAATCCAGCCATGCTTGCGGTGGCCGAGTCAGAGACGTCCGAGACGAACGTCCGCTACGTCGAGGGGTTCGCGGCCGAGACGGGACTGCCTGCCGGCTCGGCAGATCTCGTCACCTGCTCGCAGTCCTTCCACTGGATGGAGCGGGAGCCCGTCTTGGCGGAGGCCGCCCGAGTCCTACGGGCCGGCGGTGTCTTCGCCGCCTACGACTACGACATGCCCCCGCTCGTGCACCCGGAGATCGACGCGGCGTTCCGCGAGCACCTGGATCTGAGGGGCCGGGTTCGCGACCTGCACAAGGTCGAGGCCGGCTGGACTCGGACGTCGAAGGCGACTCACCTGGACGCGATCCGAGAGAGTGGGCGATTCAGGTTCACGCGCGAAGCCGTCTTTCACGACTCCGCGGAGGTCGATGCCGAGCGGATCCTCGGTCTCGCGCGCAGCCTCGGGCTGGTGCCAGAGCTCCGCGCGCTCGGGGCCACCGAGGAGGAGCTCGGGCTCACCCGGCTCGACGAGGTCACGCATCGAGTCCTCGGTGACCGGCGCGTTCCCTGGGTGCTCGGCTACCGCGTACGGCTCGGCGTGCTTTAGCCGCCGATCTGGGACATCGAGCGCGACGCGCGGACGAAGCCCGGATCGTTGATCTTGTGCTTGAGCTCCTTGTGGCGCACGGCCCAGCGGATGAGCTCGGCGAGCTCCTCGTCGGTGGCGCCCTCGCGCAGCGGCGTCTTCAGGTCCCACTCGCGACGTGAGAAGAGACAGGTGCGGAGCTGACCGTCCGCCGTCAGGCGGATTCGGTCGCAGCTCGAGCAGAACGGCTCGGAGACCGGGTTCACGAACCCGACTTCGCCGGCCCCGTCGGCGAAGCGGAACCGGCGCGCGGTGGAAGACGGCTTCGCCGGGATCTCGACGAGCGGCCAGCGCTCCTCGATCAGCGCGCGGATCTCGCCGCCGGTCAGAACGTCGTCGGCGTCCCAGCGCTCCTCGGCGTCGAGCGGCATGAACTCGATGAACCGGACGACGTACGGCTTCCGGCGGGCGAGCTCGGCGAGGGCGGGAACCTCCTCCTCGGTGAACCCTCGGATCGCGACGCAGTTGACCTTGATCGGACTGAGCTCGGGGTGGCGCTCGGCCTCCTCGAGCCCCGCCAGCACGCGGTCGAGGGCGTCGCGTCGCGTGATCTCCGCGAACCGGACATGGGAGAGCGAGTCGAGCGAGACGTTCAGCCGCTTCAGGCCGGCGTCGACGAGCGGGCCCGCGAAGCGGTCGAGCAGGACGCCGTTCGTCGTCAGGGAGAGATCGGTGACTCCTTCGATCTCGGCGAGCATGGAGACGAGGACCGGAAGGTCGCGCCGCGCGAGCGGCTCGCCGCCGGTCAGGCGCACCTCCTCGACGCCCATCTCCGCGAGCAGGCCGACCACGCGGGTGAGCTCCTCGAAGGTGAGCAGCTCGTCCCGGCCGAGCCACTCCAGCCCCTCCGCCGGCATGCAGTAGCGACAGCGGAAGTTGCACTTGTCGGTGACGGAGACCCGGACGCTCTTGATCTCCCGGCCCCAGCCGTCGGTCAGCGCGGACATTGACGAGAGCCTATCGGCGCACGAGGCCTAGGATGAGCGCTTGCCGACCGCTGCGCTGATCCTCGTCACGGCGGTCTGGGGCATCACGTTCGTTCAGGTCAAGGACGCGATCGAGCTCTACCCGCTCGTCGCGTTCCTCGCCGTCCGCTACGCGATCGCCTCGGCCGCGCTCGCGCCGCCGGCCGTGCGGCGACTGCGAACGCTGGGCCGCGACGGGCTCTTTGCCGGTGCGGTGCTGGGCGCCTTGATCGCGCTCGGCATCGGGCTCCAGACCGCCGGGCTCGAACGGACGACGGTGACGAACACCGGCTTCATCACCGGCCTCTATGTCCTCTTCACGCCGCTGCTTGCCCTCGCGCTGTTCAGGACGCCGATCCCGCGCGAGCTCTGGGCGGCCGTCGGGTTTGCGCTCCTCGGCCTCGCGCTGCTGTCCGGCGTTCCGGAGGGCTCGGCCACCGGCGACCTCCTCGTCCTGGTGAGCACCGTCGCGCAGGCGCTCCAGATCGTCATGGTCGAGCGTTACGCCAACCGCTACGACGTCTTCGCACTCACGTTCGTGCAGGTCGCCGTGGCCTGCGTCGCCTTCCTGGCGATCGCAATCGCTCTCGGCGACCTGTCGGTCCCGCGAGGCGCCACCGTCTGGGCCGCGCTGCTCGTCACGGGGCTGTTCGCCGTCGCCTTCGCTCTGCTCGTCCAGATCTGGGCCCAGCGGCGGGTCAGCGCGACGCGAATCGCAGTCATCTTCTCGCTCGAGACCGTGTTCGCGGGCCTCGCCGGCTACCTGCTCGCGGGAGACCGGCTGGGCGCGCTCGGGCTCGCGGGCTGCGCCGCGATCTTCACGGGCATCGTCATCGCCGAGCCGGCCGCGGCCCGCACGCTTCGCCGTCTGACAACGCCCCGCCTACGATCGCCCGCGTCATGAGCGACCGGATGCTGTTCATCGGCGCCTCCACGGCGGGGTCGAGCGCATTCGAGCTGTTCCCGCGCTGGTCGGCGATCCTCGGCATCGATGCGACGCTCGAAGGACGAGACATTCCGCTCGGCGCGGCGCCGGAGGCCTTCCGCGCCGCGGTCGAGCAGATCGCCGAGGACCCGACGGTCGCGGGCGCCCTCGTGACCGCGCACAAGGTCGACGTCTACCGGCACGCCCGAGCGCTGTTCGACGAGCTCGACCCGAACGCCCGGCTGTGCCGCGAGGTCTCCTGCATCTCGAAACGGGGCACTGCTCTCGTCGGCCACGCCAAGGATCCGATCACCGCCGGCCGGACGTTGAGCGAGCTCCTGCCCCCGGACCCGTGGACCGACGGCGGGCAGGCCCTGTGCCTCGGCGCCGGCGGCGCCGGGACGGCGATCGCCGTGTGCCTCGCGGGCGGCGAACGGCCGCCCGCGGGCCTGATGGTCACCGATACCGACGGCGAGCGGCTCGAGACGCTGCGCGCAGTCCTCGACGAGCTCCGGCCACAGTGCGAGGTCGTGCTCGACGGCGGCCGAGGAGAACGACGCAGTACTCGAGCGGCTGCCGCCGGGCTCGCTCGTTATCAACGCGACAGGACTCGGCAAGGACGCCCCTGGGTCGCCGCTTTCGGACGAGGCCGTCTTTCCCGAGCGCGGCATCGTCTGGGAGCTCAACTACCGCGGCGAGCTCCGCTTCCTCGAGCAGGCGCGGCGCCAGCAGGATGCTCGCGGCCTGGAGCTCCACGACGGGTGGCGGTACTTCGTCCACGGCTGGATCGAGATCATCGCCGAGGTGTTTCACCTCGAGCTCACGCCGGAGCAGTACGCACGGCTCGCCGAAGCGGCCGAGCGCTAAAACGCGTTCGGAACTTCGGCGGCGAGGAAGATGCCGCCGATCCCGACCACCGCCGCGATCCAGAGGAGCCGCCAGCTGCGGCGCACGTACGCGATCCCCGAGAGCGCGATCGCCGAAGCGACGACGACCGCGAGCGCGACGTCCAGGCTGAGCCGCGCCGAGTCCGACCTGCAGACCTCCTCGGTCCTGGCGTCGACGCCGTCGCAGTTGACTCCGACGATCGCCGTGATCATGAACGCCCCTCCTAGCGAGAGGATGACGATGATCGAGCCGATGAAGGCGAACGGCGTCCGCGAGTCAGAAGGTCCACTCACCGTCGGCCTGCACCACCTCGCCGTCGCACTCGATGCGGCCGCCTGAACGGAGGTCCTTGACCATGTCCCAGTGCACGGCGCTGACGTTCTTGCCCCCGATCGTCGGGAGGCCGGCGCCGATCGCGAGGTGGATCGTCCCGTACATCTTCTCGTCGAACAGGGTGTTCCTCATGTACCGCTGGATCCCGGGGTTGCAGCCGATCCCGAACTCTCCGAGGATCCGTGCGCCCTCATCTCGGTCGAGCTTCGAGATCAGCACGTCCTCGTTCGTCCTCGCCGAGGCCTCGACGACCTTCCCGCCTTCGTAGCGCATCCGGACGCCCTCGACCAGGTCGGGCTCCTGGTAGGCCGGGTACTCGAGGAAGCTCACGACCCCCTCGGTCGACTCCTCGACGGGGCTGTAGAAGACCTCGCCGCCGGGCATGTTCGCGTGGCCGTCGTCGACGTCGCCGTTCCGTCCTTCGAGGCTGAACCTGAGGTCGGTCTCGGCGCCGACGATGCGCACCTCGCTCGCGCGGTCGAAGCGCTCGGCGATCCGCTTCATCTTCTCGCCCTCCGCGTCCCAGTCGAGCAGGACGGCGCCGTACAGGAAGTCCTCGAAGCCGGCGAGGCTCATCCCGGCCTCCTGGGCGAGCGCGGGGCAGGGGAAGCGGCAGGTGACCCACGGAATCTCCATCCGCAGGCGGCGTTGGAGGAAGCCCGCGTGCGCCTTCGCAATCGAGTCTCGGCGCTCGGTCGAGATGTCGGCGCCTTCGCGGCTGTTCTCCGGCGCACCGAGCAGCATCCAGGCGTCAACCGAGTCCCAGACCTGCTGGTCGGCCGGCGCCGGGCGCTCGAGCAGCTCGGCCGGCGCCTCCGCTGCCCACGTCCAGAGGAAGGGCAGCTGCTCCATCGCGTAGCTCAGCCGGACGAGCGGGTAGGCGCCGCGTCGCGCGATCAGCCGCACGACCTCCTCCAGCAGCGGCCGCGCGGCGGGCTGCGAGACGACCATCACCTGCCACCCCGGCTGCACGTCGATCGAGCGCTCGACGAGCAGGCGGGCGTACTCCTGGACACGCGCGTCGGCCACAGCCGCGCCATTCAAGCAGGTGACGCGCCTCGGAGAGACTTGCTATGATCGCGCTTAGATTTTTTCTGTAACCAACGCCTATATCTCTCCGGAGGGAGACGCACACGATGGCAAAGACGATCGGTATCGATCTTGGCACGACCAACTCCTGCATGGCGGTGCTGGAGGGCGGCGAGTCCACCGTCATCCCGAACGCCGAGGGCGGCCGCACGACGCCGTCCGTCGTCGCGTTCACGGGTGACGGCGAGCGGCTCGTCGGGCCCCCGGCCAAGCGCCAGCAGGTGACGAACCCCCAGGCGACGATCTTCTCGATCAAGCGCTTCATGGGGCGCAAGTTCAACGAGGTCTCGGAGGAGATGAAGATCGTCCCGTACGAGGTCGTCGAAGGCCCGAACGGCGACGTCCGCGTCAAGGCGGGCGGCAAGGAGTACGCACCGCCGGAGATCTCCGCGATGATCCTCCAGAAGCTCAAGGCGGACGCCGAGGCCTACCTCGGCGAGCCGGTGACCGACGCGGTCGTCACTGTCCCCGCCTACTTCAACAACGCCCAGCGCGAGGCGACGAAGGACGCCGGCAAGATCGCCGGCCTCAACGTCCTCCGCATCATCAACGAGCCGACCGCCGCGTCGCTCGCCTACGGCCTCGAGAAGGAAGCCGACCAGACGATCCTCGTCTGGGACCTCGGCGGCGGGACGTTCGACGTCTCGATCCTCGAGCTCGGTGAGGGCGTCTTCGAGGTCAAGGCCACGAACGGCGACAACCACCTCGGCGGCGACAACTTCGACAAGGCGATCGTCGACTGGATGGTCGCCGAGTTCAAGAAGGCGCAGGGCATCGACCTTGCACAGGACAAGATGGCGCTTCAGCGGCTCTACGAGGCGGCCGAGAAGGCGAAGATCGAGCTCTCCTCGACGATGACGACGCAGATCAACCTGCCGTTCGTCACCGCGACGCCCGGAGGGCCCGAAGCACCTCGACCTCCAGCTCACGCGCGCGAAGCTCGAGGAGCTCGTCGCCGACCTGCTCGAGCGCACCGTCGAGCCGACGAAGCAGTGCCTGGCGGACGCCGGCCTCGAGGCCAAGGACATCGACCACGTCGTCCTCGTCGGCGGCATGACCCGCATGCCCGCCGTCGTCGACAAGGTCAAGGGCCTCATCGGCAAGGACCCGCACAAGGGCGTCAACCCGGACGAGGTCGTCGCCGTCGGCGCCGCGATCCAGGGCGGCGTGCTCAAGGGCGAGGTCAAGGACATCCTCCTGCTCGACGTCACCCCGCTCTCGCTCGGCATCGAGACCAAGGGCGGCGTGTTCACGAAGCTGATCGAGCGCAACACGACGATCCCGTCCAAGAAGTCCGAGACGTTCACGACCGCTGAGGACAACCAGCCCTCGGTCGAGGTGCACGTGCTCCAGGGCGAGTCGGAGATGGCGCTCTACAACAAGACGCTCGGCAAGTTCCAGCTCGTCGGCATCGCGCCGGCGCCGCGGGGCATGCCGCAGATCGAGGTCGCGTTCGACATCGACGCGAACGGGATCATCAACGTGTCGGCGAAGGACCTCGGCACGGGCAACGAGCAGCAAGTGCGCATCGAGGGCGGCTCGGGCCTGAAGGAAGACGAGGTCCAGCAGATGATCCGCGATGCGGAGGCGCACGCCGAGGACGCGCACAAGCTGCGTGAGCTCGCCGACGCGCGGAACGCCGCGGAGTCACTGGCCTACCAGACCGAGCGAACCCTCAAGGAGCATCGTGACAAGCTCGACGAGGCGGACGCCTCGACGATCGAAGGTCGCGTGATGGAGCTCAAGGGCGTGCTCGAGTCGGACGATGTCAACGAGATCCGCTCCAAGACCGATGCGCTCCAGGAGGCCTCGCAGAAGCTGGCCGAGGCGGTCTACGCACAGGCGACCGCACAGCAGGCCGGGTCGACGACTGGCGACGGCGCCGAGGGCGGCGCTGACGACGAGGTCGTCGAGGAAGGCGACTACGAGGTCATCGACGAGGAAGAGGCGAAGACCTCGTAATGACGGAGGAAGTCGACCGAACACCGAGGTCGAGGAGACCAGCGAGCTCGAGGCCGTTCAAGACCGAACGCGACGAGCTGCTCGACACGCTCCAGCGCGTCCAGGCCGAGTTCGACAACTACCGCAAGCGGGCGGCGCGCGACCAGCAGAGCCTGGTCGCGCGCGCCCACGAGCGGCTCGTCAAGGAGCTCGTGCCGGTGCTCGACGACCTGGAGCGGGCGCTGGAGGCTGCCGAGGCGCACGAGGAGGCGAAGCTGGAAGAGGGCGTCGCGCTCGTAACCCGATCCTTGGGCGACATCCTCCGCAAGGAGGGGCTCGAGGAGATCCCGACCGAGGGCAAGTTCGACCCGTACGTCCACGAGGCGCTGCTCTCCCAGCCGTCCGAGGCCGAGGAAGGCACCGTCATCGAGGTGATCCAGAAGGGCTACCGGCTCGGCGACCGCGTGATCCGGCCGGCCCGGGTGGTGATCGCCGCCGGGAAGTCGAATGGCGACGACGCCTAAGGATCTCTACAGCGCCCTCGGAGTTCCGAAGGGCGCCTCGGCCGACGAGATCAAGAAGGCCTACCGCAAGCTCGCGCGGCAGTACCACCCCGACAAGAACCCCGGGGACGAGGCGGCCGAGGAGCGCTTCAAGGAGGTTCAGCACGCCTACGACGTGCTCGCCGACCCCGAGAAGCGCAAGGCCTACGACCAGTTCGGCTCGGCCGACGGCCGTCGCGGCTTCCAGCCAGGCGACGTAAACGTCGGCGACTTCGGGGATCTCGGGGATCTCTTCGGCGGGCTCTTCGGACGCGGGCGAGGCGGGGCGCGCGCTCGTCCCCAGGCCGAGCGCGGTGCGGACCTCGAGGTTCAGGTCAGCCTCTCGTTCGAGGACTCGCTGAAGGGGATCGAGACCCGCATCCCGGTCGAGGTCGAAACCTCGTGCCAGGAGTGCGGCGGCTCAGGAGCGAAGCCGGGAACGTCGCCGACGGTCTGCCCGGAGTGCCGAGGCCGAGGTGTGGTCTCGGAAAGCCAGGGCCTCTTCGCGCTCTCGCAGCCGTGTCCGCGCTGTCGCGGCAACGGGACCGTGATCGAGGATCCGTGCCCGCGCTGCCGCGGAACGGGCCGCGAGCGCCGGACGAAGCGCTACACGGTCAAGATCCCGGCCGGCGTCAGGGACGGAACGCGGATCAAGTTGAAGGGCAAGGGCGAGGCCGGGGTCGCCGGCGGGCCGCCCGGCGATCTCTACGTGGTCACGCGTGTGGCCGTCCTCACCGATCTACAAGCGCCGCGGCAGCGACCTGGAGGTGGAGGTGCCGGTGTCGCTGGCCGACGCCGCGCTCGGGACCGAGGTCGAGGTGCCGACGCCGGAGGGAGCGGTGTCCCTGAAGGTCCCGGCGGGCTCCGAGCACGGGAAGCTGCTGCGGATCAAGGGCCGCGGCGCGCCGAAGCTCAAGGGCGGGAAGGGCGACGTGCTCGCCCGCCTGAAGCTCGAGGTGCCGAAGAAGCTGAACAAGAAGCAGCGCGAGCTGCTACGAACAGCTGAGGACGGTCTCGTGATGGACGACAAGGGCCGGTACATGATCTCCGTCGCCGCCGACCTCGTCGGCATGCATCCGCAGACGCTCCGCATCTACGAGCAGCGGGGCCTCGTGCAGCCGAAGCGGACCGCCGGCAACACGCGGCTCTACTCCGAGCAGGATCTCGAGCGGCTGCGGTTGATCCAGCGACTGACGACCGAGCTCGGGCTCAACCTCGCGGGCGTCGAGCATGTCCTCCGGCTGGAGGACCAGCTGCGACGGATGCAGGCGCGGTTCGACCGTCTCGAGCGGGAGCTGCGAGAACGGATGCGCGAGCTGGAGCGGGAGTACAAGCGCGAGCTCGTCCTCTGGGAGGACCCGAAGCTCCCGGTCAGGACGCAGACGCTGATGGATTTCAACAAGCTGACACTGAAGAGCCAGGAGGCGGTCGGCGCCGCGCAGGAGCTCGCCCGGCGAATGGGGAACCCGGAGATCTATCCGGAGCACCTGCTGCTCGCGCTTCTCGACCAGGAGCTGCCGCAGCAGCTCGTCCCCGACGCCGCGGCGCTGCGCGCCGAGGCCGAGACGACGCTGCGCGGGAAGCCCGCCGTCCAGGGCGGCGCCCAGCAGCCGCGGGTCTCAGTCGACTTCTCCCGCGTCCTCGACCGGGCCTTCGACGAGGCTCGAAAGCTCGAGGACGAGTACGTGTCGACCGAGCATCTGCTGCTCGCGCTCGACGTCGTGCCACGCGACGAGCTGCTCGCGAAGCTCCAGCAGGTCCGCGGCGGCCAGCGAGTCACGAGCCAGGATCCCGAGGGCACCTATCAGGCGCTCGAGAAGTTCGGCCGCGACCTGACCGAGCTCGCCGAGCAAGGGAAGCTCGACCCGGTCGTCGGCCGCGACGAGGAGATCCGCCGCGTGATCCAGGTGCTCTCGCGGCGGACGAAGAACAACCCGGTGCTGATCGGCGACCCAGGCGTCGGCAAGACGGCGATCGCCGAAGGCCTCGCGCAGCGGATCGTCGCCGGCGACGTGCCAGAAGGGCTGAAGGGCAAGCGAGTCTGGGCGCTCGACATCGGTGCGCTGCTCGCGGGCTCGAAGTACCGGGGCGAGTTCGAGGAGCGGCTGAAGGCGGTGCTGACCGAGATCCAGAGCTCCGAGGGCCAGATCGTCCTCTTCATCGACGAGCTGCACACGATCGTGGGAGCAGGCGCCGCGGAGGGCGCGGTCGACGCGGCGAACATGCTCAAGCCGATGCTCTCCCGCGGCGAGTTGCGGGCGATCGGCGCGACGACGCTCGACGAGTACCGCAAGCACATCGAGAAGGACGCGGCTCTCGAGCGACGCTTCCAGCCGATCTTCGTCGGCGAGCCGTCCGTCGCCGACACGATCGCGATCCTGCGCGGGCTGAAGGAGCGCTACGAGGCTCACCACGGCGTTGAGATCCGTGACTCGGCGCTCGTCGCCGCGGCCGTCCTCTCCGACCGCTACATCTCCGACCGCTTCCTGCCCGACAAGGCGATCGACCTCGTCGACGAGTCCGCGTCGCGGCTCAAGATGGAGATCGACTCGTCGCCGGTCGAGCTCGACGAGGCCGAGCGGCGCGTGCGTCAGCTCGAGATCGAGCTGGCCGCGATGGGGAAGGAGTCGAAGGAGCGGCGCGAGCCGGTCGAGCGCGAGCTGGCGGAGGCGAAGGCCGTCCGCGACGAGCTGGCCGCGAGATGGTCACGCGAGAAGGAGGCACTCACCCGCGTCGCCGAGATCAAGCGCAAGATCGACGAGCTGCGGATGGAAGCCGAGCGCGCGGAGCGCCAGGGTGAGCTTCAGCGCGTCGCCGAGATCCGCTACGGCGAGCTGCCGGCCCTGGAGGCGGAGCTCGCGGAGCGCGAGTCGGCTCCCGAGACGACGCCGATGGTCAAGGAGGAGGTCGACGACGACGACGTCGCCGCGGTCGTCGCCCGGTGGACGGGCATCCCCGTCGACAAGCTGCTCGAGGGCGAGACCGAGAAGCTGATCCACATGGAGGAGCGGCTCCACGAGCGCGTCGTCGGCCAGGACGAGGCCGTCTCGGCCGTCGCCAACGCGCTGCGGCGCGCGCGGTCAGGGCTCCAGGATCCGAATCGCCCGATCGGCTCGTTCGTCTTCCTCGGCCCGACCGGCGTCGGCAAGACCGAGCTCGCCCGCGCGCTCGCCGAGTTCATGTTCGACGACGAGCGGGCGATGGTCCGGCTCGACATGTCCGAGTACCAGGAGCGCCACACCGTCGCGCGGCTCGTCGGCGCGCCGCCCGGCTACGTCGGCTTCGAGGAAGGCGGGCAGCTGACCGAGGCGGTCCGGCGGCGCCCCTACTCGGTCGTCCTCCTCGACGAGATCGAGAAGGCGCACATGGAGGTCTTCGACGTGCTCCTGCAGATCCTCGACGACGGGCGCCTCACCGACGGTCAGGGCCGCACGGTCGACTTCCGCAACACCGTGATCATCATGACCTCGAACCTCCGCTCGGCCGCTCAGATGCAGGAGTTCTTCCGGCCGGAGTTCCTGAACCGGATCGACGAGGTCGTCGAGTTCCACGCGCTCTCGAAGGAGCAGCTCGCCGACATCGTCGAGCTCCAGCTGCGCCGGCTGCGCGAGCGGCTCGCCGAGCGTGGCCTCGGCCTCGAGCTGACCGACGCGGCGAAGGAGCACCTCGTCGAGGCGGGCTGGGACCCGACGCTACGGCGCGCGCCCGCTGAAGCGCGCGATCCAGCGGCTCATCGAGAACCCGCTCGCGCTCAAGCTCCTCGAGGGCGAGCTCGCCGAGGGCGACACCGTGCGCGTGGACGTCGAGGACGGCGAGCTCGTGTTCGCGAAGGCCGAGGCCGCCGAGCCCGTCGCCTTGTAATTCCGCCGCGCAGAGGCAAAAATCCGAGCAGTGCTGCGGCTCGTTGTCTTCCTCGGCATCGGAGCGCTTCTCTTTCCAACACTTCTCGCAGCCGCACGCGGCGACCTCGACCCGACCTTCGGCTCAGGTGGCAAGGTCACGACCGACTTCGGCGGGAACGAGACGGCCTGGGGCCTTGCGGTGCAGCCGGACGGCAAGGCGGTCGTGGCCGGCACTCGCTTCGACATGGGCCCTTCGGACGACTTCGTCCTCGCCCGCTACACGGTGAGCGGCGCCCTCGATCCGACCTTCGACGGCGACGGCAAGGTGACGACCGACTTCGGCGGCAGGTCCGACGGTGCAGACGACGTCGCGATCCAGACGGACGGAAAGCTCGTTGCAGCGGGGTCCGGATTCACCCCGGTCGTCCGCCCGCTCGATTTCGCGCTCGCGAGGTACAACCGCGACGGCACCCTGGACACCACGTTCGGCGACGGGGGCAAGGTGCTGACGACCTTCGCGCCGAACAGCATCGACAGCGCGACCGCCGTCGTCATCCAGTCGGACGGCAAGATCGTCGCGGCGGGACACACGCGCGCTGGACCGTCGAGAGAGTTCGCCGTCGCGAGGTACCTGCCGAACGGGTCGCTCGACCCGAGCTTCGACGGGGACGGCCTCGCGGTGACGCCGATCTCACGGGGGGAAGACATCGCCTTCGATCTCGCCGTTCAGCCCGACGGCAAGCTGATCGCCGCGGGCTATTCGAGCCCCGGCGGTTTCGACCTCACGATGGTTCGCTACAACCCCGACGGCAGCCTCGATTCCAGCTTCGACGGAGACGGCATTCTCATCGCGCCCTTCCGCCCGGCGAGCACCTACGCCTCGCATGTGGTCGTCCAGCGCGACGGGAAGATCCTCACCGGCGGTGCCGGGCTCGCAAGGTTCAACTCCGACGGCAGCGTCGATCGCTCGTTCGGTGCCGAAGGGAGGGCGATGACCGACCTGGGCTTGCTGACGCCCGTCCTGCAGCCGGACGGAAAGATCCTCGGCGTGGGGAGCACCCAGGGGGCGAGCGGCCCGGTGACAGCGACTTCGGCGTCGTGCGGCTGACGGCGGCGGGACGCGTGGATTCGACGTTCGGGCGGGGCGGTCGGGTCACGACGAACTTCCGCACGCAGGACGACGCGACCGATGCGGCGCTCCTGGCGAACGGGAAGCTCATCGTCTCCGGCTACACGTCGCAAGTCCCGTTCCAGACGCCCGCGGACTTCGCCGTCGCGCGCTACGTGGCGATTCGCTTCTGCGTCGTCCCGAACGTCCGACGCAAGACGCTCAGCGCCGCGCGGTCCAGCCTGACGAAGGCGCTGTGCAAGGTCGGAACCGTCACGCGAAGGTACTCGGCCGGCGTCAAGAAGGGCCGTGTGATCTCGCAGCGACCCTGCTCCTCGCGCGCGCCTCCCCGAGCTCGCGAAGGTCAACCTCGTCGTCAGTCGCGGCCGGCGCGGCTAGACGGCCGAGTCGAGGAACTCGGCGCCGCCCCGTTCCGGTGGCGCGCCGTAGGCGTAGAGCAAGACCTCCTCGCTGCCCTCGTTGGCGATCTGGAGCGGGGTTCCCGACTCGACATGGACGAGGCCGCCCTGCGGCGACCTCGTGCCGCTCCGGCGGCTCGCCGAGGTACATCGTCAGCGTCCCGCGAACGACGACGAACGTCTCCTCTTGAACCAGATCCTTGTGGCGACGGCCCTTCGCGCCCGGCTCGTACCGCCAGAGGTTCGCGCGCGTGTGCTGGAAGCCCGCTCGGTCCGTCAGCCCCGCGACGTGGCGCTCGGCCTCTCCCGGCTCCGCGGGCCGGGTCGTCCACTCGAGCTCGTCGGGGCGGATGACGCTGTAACCCACACGCCGAGTCTAGGGATAGCGTTGCCCCGTGCCGCGAGACGCGACAGCAAGGCCTACCGCCGCCGGCGGCTCCCGAAGAGCGGACCGCGGCTCAGCTCGTCGCCGAGTCCCTGCGGCTCTACGGGCGTCGGTTCTGGAAGGCGCTCGCCCTCGGGATCGGGCCGGTTCTGGTCGCAATCGGGATCAACGCGCTCCCGTCACCCGAGAACCTGATCTTCGCGGCCACGGGCGGCGCGATCGTGCTGACGCTCTGCTACGTGGCGGCCTGCCTGCTGGCGAAGGACGTGGCGCCGACGCGACGGAGCGTGGCAACGGCGATCCTGATCGGAGTCCTCGTCTTCGCGCCGGTGCCGTTCCTGACGCGCATCCTGATCTTCCCCGCCGTCGCCTGGCTCGCGCTCTTCGGCCTCGCCGTCCCGGTCGCACTGTACGAGCGAAAGGGCTTCCAGGAATCGCTCCGTCGCGCCGTCGAGCTCGCGCGGGCGGACTTCGTCCACGCGCTCGGCTCCCTGGCCGCGCTGGGGATCGTCGGGTTCGTCAGCGCGCTGGCGCTCTCGTCGCTGCTGATCCAGTTCGGAGATCAGGCGAGGGACACCGCCGCGCTCCTGCCGCTCGCCCTCGTCTCGCCGCTGCTCCTCCTCGGCGCGGCCCAGCTCTACGCCGACCAGGCGGCGAGAGTCGCGCCGTCGGGGCTCCGGAAGGGCTTGACGACCCCGGGCGCCCGCCGCGGGAAATAGAGTCGCACGGGGACTACCGACCAAAGGAGCCGCGCATGCCGACCTACATCCTGCTCTCCAACCTGACCGCCCAGGGCGTCCAGACGCTGAAGTCGAATCCCGACCGCCTCCGGGAGGTCAACCGCGACATCGAGGAGCTCGGCGCCAAGGTGCTGCACCAGTGGGCGACGCTTGGCCCGTTCGACTTCGTCAACGTCGTCGAGGCTCCCGACAACGCGACGATCGCGAAGGTGTCCGTGACGCTCGGCGCCAGAGGGAGCGCGAAGTTCCAGACGCTGAGCGCCCTCTCGATCGACGAGTTCCTGGCCGCGGTGTCTTAGATGCCGCACCAGTAGTTGTACGAGCTCACCTTCGGGCAGTTCCTCTTCGTCGTCTCACTGTCGGCGGCGGCGTCGCTGGCCGTCTTCGCCCATGCCGACCGGCACGGGAACCGCCACGCGACAGCCTGGGGGATCGCGACCTTCCTCGCGCTCGGCATCGCCGTGCCGCTCTACTTCATTCGCTACTGGCTTCGGACTCGGGCTCGACGCAGCTGAGCACCGCGTCCCACGCGAGCTCGGAGGCGATGAGCCCAAGGTTCAGAGCCGAGAGCTCCTCGTTCTCGACTTCTCTCGTGGAGACCGTGTAGAGCACGTCGCCGTCGACGAGAGCGTGGAACGGCTGGATCGCCCGGGCGAGCGACGCGTGCACCTGGACGCCGAGCTGCCGGAGCTCCCGTCGTGTCGAGGCGCTGGTTCGTGACGACGAGCGTCAGCGTCGTGTTCCCGGGAGCCGCCTGCGGCAGCTGTGCCTCCAACGCGTCGACGAGCGGCGTCCGTGTTCCCCGCTCGGGGTCGTAATGCCCGCGGACGACGTTTCCCTCCCGGTCGACGATCGCGCCGAACGCGTTGACGACCGTGAAGACAGCGATCCTGGTCGGACCGACGATCCGGAACGCTCCGCCCTGGCCGGAGAACTCGCCCTGGTCGAACCCGAAGGTCTTGCCGACCGTCACCGAGCGGCCGGCGCCGCGCCGCCCGAGTGGGAAGACACCTTCCCGGGCTGCGCGCAGCGCCGCCCGTCCGAGCTCGCGGTCGGGGTACACGGCGTTGTCGCGTCTTCCGAAGTCGTAGACGATCGCGCCCAGAGTCAGCTCGACGTCGGTCCAGCCGACCGTGTAGCCGCGCATCGCCATCAGCTCGGCGCTCACGCCGCAGGCCGCCTCCAGTCCGTAGAGCGACCCGCCTGCGAAACAGACCGCGTGGGCCCACTCGTAGTTCCCGATCGTGCCGGGCGAGCCGCCGCGGATGTCCACCGAGCACGCGGCTCCGCCGGGCGGTAGATGGAAGACGGTGCAGCCCGTCGGCCCCTCCTCGTACTCGGCCACGCCGACGCGGAGTCCCGGGAAGTCGAAGCGGAGCTCGCGGCTCATCGCGAAAGGGCGACCGCGACCTCGGCGGCGAGCCCGGCGTTCGCGACAGCGAGCTTCCGGTTCACCTCCAGTGTCCGCCCGCCGCTCTCCTCGTGCAGTCGTGCGAGGACGAATGGCGTGAGGCCTTGTCCGGTCGTGCCGAGCTCCTCGGCCTCGGTCAACGCGCTCTCGACGAGCGCCTCGACGTCGACGCTCTCCGGCGGCGGGTTGGCGAGGAGAACCCCGGCGCCCCCGAGCTCCCAGTGCGCCGCTGCGATCGCCGCTGCATCCTCGGCTGTCTCGACGCGCTGCGAGACGGGCGGGCCGCCCTCCTCCTCGTAGAAGCGCGGCAGCGTGTCCGTTCGCCAGCCGAGCACGGGGACGCCGAGCGTCTCGAGCAGCTCCGCGGTCGCCTCCACGTCCAACAGGGACTTGGCCCCGGAGGAGACGACGACGGCCTGAGTCCGAGCCAGCTCGATGAGGTCGGCCGAGACGTCGAAGCGGCGGCCGCGATGGACGCCGCCGATCCCCCCGGTGCCCATGAACCGGATGTCCGCCTGTCGGGCGGCCGCGAGCGTTCCGCCGACGGTCGTTGCGCCTGTCTCGCCCGAGGCGATGCAGGCGGCGAGGTCACGCGGGCCGACCTTTCGGGTCTCGGACGTGAAGCGCGACAGCTCGTCCTGTGTCAGTCCGATGCGGAGCTCACCGTCGAGCACGCCGATCG
Source organism: uncultured Actinomycetes bacterium (assembly GCA_963764595.1). Lineage (GTDB taxonomy): Bacteria > Actinomycetota > Thermoleophilia > Gaiellales > Gaiellaceae > JACDAN01. The sequence continues at coordinate 145,140 of CAVXTG010000007.1, forward strand.
TCGCCGGCACCGCACCGGCGTCCCGAACGCGGCTGCTCGCTCTCCAGCCCGACCGTCGACGCCTTCGCCCGGCGGGAAGCCGTGAGCGATGATCGTCGTCTCCAGCGCAACGACGGCGTTGGCCGAACGCACCTCCTCGGAAACCCGGATCACGGCATCGTCCCGATCCGGCCGACGCAGCGGGCAGCGGCTTCCATCGCGAGCTCCGGCCCTCCGACCAGGTAGCCCGCAGCCAGCGCGTCGCCGGCGCCGGTCGTGTCGACGACGTCGCCCGGCGCGGGTGGATAGTCGACGCCCCCGATCGTCGCACCACGAGCGCCGCGTTTGACGATGACGGTCTCGGTCGGCGCCGCGAGCGCGGCGTGCTCCGCCTCGTTGCCGAAGATGACCTCCGGCGCGATTTGAACGAGCCGGTCGACGAGACGACCGGCGCCGAACTCCCGGATCACGTTGGCCGAGGAGAGGTCGACGCTGACCTGCGCACCCGCCGCCCGTGCCAGCTCGGCGGCGCGCTCGGCGGCCGCTCCGATCGGCTCACGCATCAGCGAGTACCCCGAGAGGTGCAGCCAGTCGGCGCGGTCGAACCACTCGGACATGATCTCGTCGGGCGCCAGCTCCGGTGCGACGCCGCGGTCGGAGACCATCGTCCGGCCGCCGTCCAGATCGACGAGCGAGACGACGACGCCGTTTCGGCCCGTCGGCGGCGGCCCGAGCACGTCGACGGCGCGCCGGAGCAGATCGTCCTCGACGAGCCCGCCGGACGCGTCGGCACCGCGCTTGCCGATGAACCTGGCCTCGGCGCCAAGCGCCGCCGCCCAGGCAGCGACGTTGGCGGCCTGCCCGCCGGCGCCGACCCGGGTCTCCGCGCGCGTGTCGTCTCCCTCGGCGAGCGGTTTCGCGAGCTTGACGACGACGTCGAGCAGCAGGTCACCGAGGGTGGCGACGACCATGCTTCAATGCTCCCATGGAAGCCGACGCCCGCGCGAGACGGTTGCGCTCCTTCCTGCTGGGTGGGCTCCTCGGCGCCTCCGCCGCGGTCTCCGTGTCGCGTCGCCGGCGCCGGCGACGCGGTCGCCGCCCGGCCGGGCTCGCTGCGTTCGAGGGCGCTCCGTGCTACCGGGAGACCCTCGAGCAGCGCGAGCGGCGCGCCTGAGTCGACAACGGCCCCGGCTATCCTTGCTTCGAGGGATGCCGATCTACGAATACAAGTGCCCCGATGGGCACGTGTTCGAGCAGTTCCACGGCATCACCGAGCCGTCGCCCGAGGTCTGCCCGGTCTGCGGCAAGGCCCCACTGACGAGAGTCCTTCACCCGGTCGCCGTCCATTTCAAGGGCTCGGGCTTCTACTCCACGGACTACGGGCGTGGCGGCCGCAAGTCGACCCGAGACGGCGACAAGCCCGAGAAGACTGACACCGCGGGCGAGAAGAAGAAGGAGCCGGAGAAGAAGGCTCCGGCCACCGAGAGCTCCTAGGAAAGCGGCGTCCCTCGGAGGCAGCCGGCGCCCGTGGCCGGGTTCGGCGGCTGGATCGCGGAGCGGTCGATGAACATCGACAGCACGGCCGCGTTGTCGTCGCCGTCGCCGGTCAGCCCGAGCCGGCAGTAGGTCGTCCGGTCCTTCGAGGCGCGGAACCGAAGCCAGCCGAGCTGGAACACCTGCGGGGTCGTCAGGTCGGTGGCCAGGGGGCTGACGAGTTCGTCGCCGATGAACGGAAGCCGGACGAAGGTGCCGACGCCGACGAGCTTCCCGAGGGTGGCCTGGAGCACCTGCTGCTGGCGGCCGGTGCGGTTGAGGTCGCCTTCACTCGGGTCGAGATCGTTCGAGCGGATCCGCGAGTAGATCCTCGCGCGCTTGCCGTCCATGTGCTGGATGCCGCGGCCGAAACGCCAGCCCGTCCAACGCCGGCACTGTACCGCGCTCGGATACGGACAGTCGTGCTTCGTTACTGCGGGAGAGCGGACGTCGACGTCGATGCCGCCGAGCGCGTCGATCACGTCTTTGAAGGACGTCATGTCGAGCAGGATGATGTGGTTGATCTCGAAGCCGAAGGCCTCGCGGATCGTCCGGATCATCAGCGAGGGGCCGCCGAGCGGCAGCGCGGAGTTCACCTTCTCGTGGCCGAAGCCCGGGACGTCGACCTCCAGGTCGCGCGGGATCGAAAGGTACGCGAGGCTGTGGTGATCCGGGTTGGTGCGAATCACCATGATCGAGTCGGCCAGGCGGTTCCCCCGTCGCGTCGGATGGGTCGAGTGGTCGCTCCCGACAACGAGGATCGTGCTGGGCGTCGAGATCATCAGCCCGTCCTGGGGAGCCAGCTGGGCCTTCGCCGAATCGGAGAGGCGCTCATTGGCCTCTTTCACGCCGCTGCGCACCGCGAGGTAGCCCGCGATCGTCCACCCGATCAGGAGCACGAGCGTAAGCAGGATCGCGGTGAACACGATCCGCCCGGGGCCCCAGCGCCGCTCGCGCTTCGCTGGCCCCGGCCCGCGATAAGGCTCCGGCGGCCGGCCGTCGACGGTCGGCTGCTGCGGGGCGGGTCGCGGGCGCCTCGTGAGCGTTGGAACCCCGCCCTTGGCCCGGCCCCCCTTGTAGACGCGATACGGCTTGTCTTCCCGGGCCATTCGGCGGGGTATCGTAGCCGCCGCTCATGACCGCTCAGCGCGCGATCGGGGTCGATGTCGGCGGTACGAAGATCCGCGCGGGGGTCGTCGACCGCGAGGGCAGCGTCGAGCGGCACGACGGCCGGCCGACCCCGGTCTCGTCGCAGGAGCAGCTGCTCGCGGAGCTCGACGAGGTGGTCGAGAGCCTGCTCGGTGACGACGTCGCGGCGCTCGGCTTCGGGATTCCGTCGACGATCGACCAGCGAACCGGCCGTGCGGTGACGTCCGTGCACATCCCGCTCGAAGAGCTCGATTTCCGCGATCGGATGGCCGATCGGTTCGGGCTGCCGGTCGGGATCGACAACGACGCGAATGCCGCGGCGATCGCGGAATGGCGGCTCGGCGCGGGCCGTGGCGCCTCCCACATCGTCATGCTCACGCTCGGGACCGGGATCGGCGGCGGCCTGATCCTCGACGGGCGTCCCTATCGAGGCTCGGTCGGCGCCGGAGCCGAGCTCGGTCACATCGTCCTCGACTACGGCGGCCCGGAGTGCGGTCAGGGCTGTACGGGGCACGGTCACTTCGAGGCGGTCGTGTCGGGCCGGGTCGCGGACAAGGCGGCGCAGCGCCGTTTTGGTCCCGGCGCCGACGCCCGACGGCTGGCGGCGGAAGCGCGTCAAGGTGACGAAGGGGCGCGTGCCGACATGGTCGAGCTCGGGCGGCTACTCGGGGCGGGAATCGCCTCGCTCGTGAACGTCTTCAACCCCGAGCTCGTGATCCTCGGAGGCGGATTTGCCGAGGCAGAGGACTTGCTCTTCGAGCCGGCGCGCGAGACCCTCGCCGTCGAGGCCTTGCCGCCCGGCCGCGACCTCGTGCGGATCGTTTCCGCCGAGCTGGGGCCGGACGCGGGCATGATCGGCGCGGCGCTCGTCGGGTTCGAGGCGCTCGACGCCGCCGGGTAGCCGAGCCATGCCGCTGGCGGTCTGCGCCACGCCGATCGGCAACCTCGAGGACGTGACGTTGCGCGTGCTGGACGAGCTTCGTGCGGCGGACCTCATCCTGTGCGAGGACACCCGTCAGACCCGGAAGCTGCTCGCGCGTCACGGGATCGCCGCGCGGCGGCTTCAGAGCTACCACGAGCACAACGAAGCCAAGAGGACCGCGGAGGTGCTGCCGCGGCTGGAAGCAGGGGAGCGGGTGGCGCTCGTGAGCGACGCCGGGCTGCCGGCGGTCAGCGATCCCGGGCGCCCGCTTGATCGCGGCGGCGCTGGACGCCGGTATCCCCGTGACCGTGCTTCCTGGGCCGTCCGCGGTCGAGACGGCGCTGGTCGCGAGCGGTTTCGGTGCAGATCGGTTTCAGTTTCTTGGCTATTTGCCGCGGGGAGCGGGGGAGCGGCAGCGCACTGTGGGAGGAGCTTGCGCGCTGGCCTCACGCCGCCGTCGCGTTCGAGTCGCCGCAGCGCCTCGGCAGCGTGCTCGCGAGCCTCTCCGAGGTCCTTCCCGACCGACCTGTCGCCCTCTCGCGCGAGCTGACCAAGCGCCACGAGGAGATCGTGCGAGGAACCGCGAGTGAGCTGGCTGAGCGGTTCTCCGGTGACGTGAGAGGGGAGGTCACCCTCGTGATCGGCCCCGACCAGGTGCGTCCCGCCGCCGACGAGGACGATGCCGCAGCCGCCGTGGCGGAGCTCGTTGCGGCTGGATCCTCGCGACGAGCGGCCGCGGACGTGGTCTCGCGACTCACCGGCATTGCTCGCAACCGGCTCTACCGCGGCTCTCTGTAGCCACGTTTGACAACAGCCGACCGACCTGCTACCGTCGCGCGCTCGATGTTGACGAGAAAGACAACAGCCGGCGTACTTCTGGTCGTCCTGGCGGTCGTCGCAGCGCCGCCGTCGGCGCTCGCCTGGACGTGGCCTGCCGACGGCCCGGTGCTCCGCGGCTTCGACTTCGGGGGGCCCGAGTACCGCGAGCACGGCCATACCGGGATCGATGTCGGCGGCGATCACGGCGCGGCCGTTCGCGCGCCGGCGGCCGGTCGAGTCTCCTTTGCGGGTTGGCTCCCAACGAATGGGCGGACCGTGACGATCAGATCCCCTGACGGCTACGCCGTCACGCTCCTCCACCTGGGCTCGGTCGTGGTCAGCGCCGACGACGGAGTCGCCGAGGGGGAGCCCGTGGGAACGATCGGCCCTTCCGGTGATCCCGAGTCGGAGGTGCCATACGTACACCTCGGCATCAGGCGTGCGGACGACCCGAAGGGGTACGTGGATCCGCTCACGCTGCTACCCGAGCGACCGGCGCCGGTCGTCGCCGCGCCGCCTTCCCCTCCTGCTGCGCCGGCCGCGCCGCCTGCGCCGCATGAACCGGTCAGCGCACCGCCGGCCGCCTCGGAGGCTCCGGCGTCCGGGGCGGTGGCGGCTGCTCCTGCCGCCGATCGCCGGCCTGTGCCGTCGGCGCCGACGGGTGTGCCTGCGACCTCGTTGCGGCGCCCAAAGGTCGGCGCGTCCGAGGCGGCGTCGCCGGCTCCGTCACCGGCCGTTGCGCGTCCTAGGGCTGCACAGGGCGCGAGCGGCTCGAGCGAAGGCCGCCACGGGCGCGCCTGCCGGCCGGTCCCGGCGTGTCGGGCGGCCCGAGCGGTCGCGCGCAGAGGCTGCAGCTAGCGAAGCTGCGGCAGTCCGCGTCCCAGTGCCCGCAGCCAGTCCAGCGCCGGCGGCGCCTGCCGAGCCAAGGCCGCGAGTCCGTCAGACCGCGCAGTCGACGAGCGAGCCTCCCTGGGCGCTCGCCGCCGCCGCGCTGCTTGCTCTCGCGGGCCTGGTCTGGTGCGCGGCCGTGGCCGGGGCGACAAGGACGCCGTTCGTAAGATGATCGAACCGCAGCCGTCCTCGCACGGAGCTCCCGATGACCGAACCGCGCCACATCTTGATCGCCCCGGCCTGGCCGTATGCGAACGGCCCGCGCCACATCGGCCACGTAGCCGGGTTCGGCGTGCCCGCGGACGTCCTGGCGCGCTACCACCGGCTTCGGGGCGATCACGTCCTCATGGTGAGTGGCACGGACGAGCACGGCACGCCGATCATGGTCGCCGCCGACCAGGAGGGGCGCTCGTACCGTGAGACCGCGGACCACTACAACCAAGTCATCCGCGAGGAGCTGCGTGACCTTGGCCTGAGCTACGACCTGTTCACGCGGACGACGACGCGGAATCACCACCACGTCACCCAGGACGTCTTCCGCACGCTCTACGACAAGGGCTACATCGTGGAGCGCTCGATGCAGGTGGCGATCTCGCAGTCGACCGGCAACACGCTCCCGGACCGCTACATCGAAGGGACGTGTCCCTACTGCGGGTTCCCACAGGCGCGGGGAGACCAATGTGACAACTGCGGCCGGCAGCTCGATCCGATCGACTTGAAGAACCCCCGGTCCACGATCGACGGACAGCCACCGATCTTCCGGGACACGAACCACCTGTTCCTCGATCTGCCTGCGTTCGCCGACCGGCTCCGTGAGTGGATCTCGGCTCAAAAGCATTGGCGGCCCAACGTCCGGCGCTTCTCGCTCAATCTCGTGGACGACCTCAAGCCGCGGCCGGTGACGCGCGACCTCGACTGGGGCGTGCCGATCCCGGTCCCCGGTTACGCGGAGGACGAACACAAGCGCATCTACGTGTGGATCGATGCGGTCACCGGCTACCTCTCCGCGAGCGTCGAGTGGGCGGTGAATCGCGGCGAGCCCGACGCGTGGCGGGACTGGTGGCAGAACCCCGAGTCGCGGCACTACTACGTCATCGGCAAGGACAACGTCACCTTCCACACCGTCATCTGGCCGAGCATCCTGCTCGGCTACGGCTCGGGGGGTGAGCTCGGAGCTGGACGGGGTGAGCTCGTGCTTCCGTACAACGTCGTCTCCAGCGAGTTCCTGACGATGGAGGGCAAGCAGTTCAGCACGAGCCGGAACGTCGTCATCTATGTGAGGGACGTTCTCGACCGCTACGACGCGGACTCGCTCCGCTACTTCCTCATTGCCGGGGGGCCGGAGACGCAGGACACAGACTTCACTTGGGCCGAGTTCGTGCGCAGGACGAATGACGAGCTGGTCGCGACCTGGGGGAACCTCGTCAACCGGACGCTGACGAACGCGTACCGCAACTTCGGCGCGGTGCCCGAGCCGGGGCCATTGCAGCCGGTTGACCAGGCGCTGCTCGACTCGATCCCGGGCCGGTTCGAGGCTGTCGGAGCCGAGATCGAGGCCGCGCGTTTCCGCTCCGCACTCGCGACCGCAATCGAGCTTGCGCGCGATGCCAACCGGTATCTGAACGAAGCCGCGCCGTGGAAGCTCATCGAAACCGATCGCGAACGCGCCGGGACGATCCTCTACGTGGCGCTGCGAACGGTCGACAACCTGAAGACGCTGCTGGCCCCGTTCCTTCCGTTCTCGTCGCAAGCGCTTCACGAGCTCCTCGGCTACGAGGGCTGGCTCGCGGGCCCGCTCGAGTTCCGCGAAGTCACCGAGGAGGGGGGCGAGACCCACACGGTTCTGACCGGCGACTACGGGACCTGGGTCGGCTCATGGGCGCCGAGCGAACTCCCGCCGGGTCGTGAGCTGCGAGAGCCTCGCCCGCTCTTCAAGAAGCTCGACGCAGAGAAGGTGGTCGAGGACGAGCTCGCGCGGCTCGAGCAGGCAGCGGAAGCCGCCTCGGCGTGATCGATACACATGCGCACCTGCATGCGTGCGCGGATCCGCCCCTCGAGCTTGTCGAGCGGGCGCGCGCGGCAGGCGTCGATCGCGTCCTCGAGGTCGGCGCGTGGCCCGAGTCGTGGCAAGAGGTAGCGGAGTTCTGCGCCGCCACGGACGGCGTCTTCCCGATTCTCGGCATCCACCCGCACAAGGCCGGCGACGCGGAGCCGGCGGCGCTCGAGCCGCTCGGAGGTCTCGACCCGGTCGCGATCGGCGAGACCGGGCTCGACTACTACCGCGACTACGCGCCTCGCGACGCCCAGCGTCAGCTCTTCCAGGCTCACCTCGGCGTCGCAGAAGAGCTGGACAAGACCGTGGTCGTCCACTGCCGGGCCGCGGACGCCGACGTGGCGCGCGCGCTCGCGGACTTCGGGGGAACCGTCGTCCTGCACTGCTTCTCGTCGCCGGGCTTGCTGGATCCGGCACTCGAGCGCGGCTACTACGTGTCGTTCGCCGGGAACGTCACCTACCCGAACGCCTACGACCTTCGCGCCGCGGCGCGCGCGATCCCGGCGGACCGGATCCTCGCCGAGACGGATAGTCCGTACCTCGCACCGCAACCCCGCCGCGGCCGTCCGAACGAGCCGGCCAACGTCGTCTACACCGTCGAATCCCTGGCCGAGACCCGCGGCGAGGATCCGGCCGAGCTCGCCACGCAGATCGACGCGAACGCGTCGCGGGCGTTCGGTCTGCCATGAGCGTCCCGGTCACGCCGAAGAAGGAGCTCGGCCAGCACTTCCTCGTCGACGAGAACATCCTCGGCGTCATCGGCCGGCTCGCCGAGCTCGGCCCCGACGACGTCGTGCTCGAAATCGGCCCGGGCCCGGGCGCACTGACCGAGTACCTGGCCGACCGGGTCGCTCATGTCCACGCCGTCGAGCTCGACCGGCGGCTGGCGCCGCACCTGGAGGACCGCTTCCGCGAGCGACCCAACGTCGACGTCCGCTTCGTCGACGCGGTCTCGCTCGATCCCGGCGATCTCGAGCCCGCGCCGACCAAGCTCGTTTCGAACCTGCCCTACAACGTGGCGACGCCGATCGTCGTCGAGAGCCTCGACCGGTTCCCGACGATCACGCAGTGGACGGTGATGGTTCAACGAGAGGTCGCCGACCGCTTCTTCGCCGCCCCGCGGACGAAGGCCTACGGCGCCGTCTCCGTCCTCATCCAGCTCGCCGCCGAGCGAACCGGCTTCCATCCCGTCGCGCGGACGGTCTTCCGGCCGCAGCCGAACGTCGACTCGGCGCTCGTTGCGTTCAGCCGCCGGCGCGCAGCCGCCCGACGTGGCCTGGCCGGAGCTCAAGCGAGTGGTCGAAGGTGCCTTTGCGCACCGTCGAAAGCGGCTCCCGAACTCGCTGGAGCTCGCCGGCGTCGCCGACCGCGAGCGCGCGGGCGCGGCGCTCGAGAGCCTCGGCCGCACGGCTCAGACTCGCGCCGAGGAGCTCGAGCCCGAGGAGTTCGTCAAGCTCGCGGCCGCGCTCGATTGAGCGAGCTTCTCGCACCGGCGAAGATCAACCTCGCGCTCGTCGTCGGGCCCACGAGGCCCGACGGCCGGCACGAGGTCGCCACGGTGCTCCAGCGGATCTCGCTGGCCGACCGGGTCGTGCTGGAGCCAGCGGAGGAGCTTGCTCGTCGAGGGCTTCGCCGAGGACACGATCGTGGGTCGAGCGCTCACTGCGCTCGCCGACGCGGCCGGCACCGACCCCAACTGGCGCGTCACGATCGACAAGCAGATTCCAGTTGCCGCCGGCCTCGGCGGCGGAAGCTCGGACGCAGCGGCCGCGCTGCGGCTCGCGAACTGGACACTTCGCCGCCCGCTGACCGACCCTGCTCTCCGCGAGCTGGCGGCGCCGCTCGGCGCCGACGTGCCGTTCTTCCTCACGACCGGAACGCAGCTGGGCGAGGAAGACGGCACTGCGCTCAGCCCACTCGATCTGCCTCAGGACTACTGGATCCTGCTTCTGCTCCCGCACGGGGAGCAGCAAGGCATCGACCGGGGCAGTCTACGCCGCCTTCACCGGCGAAAAAGGCTTCGGCGAGCGACGCGCGGCGCTGCTCCAGGCGCTCGCGCTCGGCGACCTCGCCGCACTGCCGCCGAACGATCTCGCGTCCTCACCGCTCGCGGGTGAGCTGCGTGATCTCGGTGCGTTCCGAGCCGACGTCTCAGGCGCCGGGCCGGCGGTGTACGGCCTCTTCGCGGAGCAGGAAGATGCCCTGGCCGCGCACTCGGCGCTGGCCGGCCGCGGACGCGCCTGGATGGCAGCACCTGCTTGGTAGCGTCCTCGAGAGATGATCGAACAGCCTGTTCTCGAGCACGGGACGACGCGATCGGAACGCTGGCTCCGCCGCTACCGGACCCGGATCGCCTTCTGGATCGCCGTCGTCGAGGGGGTCCTGCTCCTGCTCGGAGCAGTCAATCGCTGGGCGGTGCTGCTGGTCGCCATCCTCGCCATCGGCGGCTACTTCGCGCTCGTCCGCAATCTTCGCTCGCCGCTCGCGCGCGATATCGGCTGGATCGCGGCGGTCTCGCAGGCGCTCGTCGCGCTCATCCCGTTCCTCGTCATCCTCGTCGGGACGCTGGCGGTGATCGCCGTCGGAGTGCTCGCGGTGGTCGCGCTGGTCCTGCTGTTCGGCGACCGCCGGTAACATCACTCATGTTCGTTCCTTTCCAGCCTTGGGGCGTAGCCAAGTGGTAAGGCAGCGGGTTTTGGTCCCGTGATCCCAGGTTCGAATCCTGGCGCCCCAGCCATCTCGATCACGCCAATGACCGCATCCGGAGTTGCAGCCGTCGTTCTGGCCGGAGGGCTCGGGACCCGCATGCACTCACAGACGCCGAAGCACCTTCATGCGCTGCTCGGGCGGCGGCTGGTCGACTGGGTCATCGCCTCCGCGGCGGCCCTCGACCCGAGCCCGCTCGTCGTCGTGACCGGACCGAGCCACGCCGACGCCTTCGAGGGGCTCACAGTCGCGGTGCAGGAGCAGCCGCTGGGGACGGGCGACGCGCTCGCCGCCGCTAAGACGGCGCTCGAAGGGCACGAGGGAGAAGTGCTCGTTCTCGCCGGCGACGCACCGCTGCTCCGCGGTGACACGTTGCGTGCGCTGCTGGAGGCGCATCGCGAAGCCGGAGCAGCGGCGACGGTGCTGACGACCCGGCGCGACGATCCCGGCGACTACGGCCGCATCGTCAGAGCGGAGGACGGCTCGGTCAAAGCGATCGTCGAGGCCGCCGACGCCAGCGAGGAGGTGCTGGCGATCAATGAGGTGAACTCTTCGATCTACGTCTTCGACTCCGCCCAGCTCTGGCCCGCACTCGAGCGAATCGACCCTGCGAACGCACAGGGGGAGCTCTATCTGACCGATGCCGTGCGCCTGCTCGTGGAGGACGGCGCGCGCGTCGTCGCCCACCAGGCTGAGCCGGAGGAGACCTCGGGCGTCAACACCCGCGTCGACCTGGCCGCGGCCGCGGCCGCGCTGCGAGACCGCATCAACGAGGAGCACATGCTGGCCGGCGTCACGATCGTCGATCCGGCGGCCACCTGGATCGAGCCCACGGTCGAGCTCGAGGCCGACGTGACGATCCATCCCTTTGCGGTCCTCCGCGGTCGCACCCGGGTCGCCGCCGGAGCCGAGGTCGGGCCGCATGTCGTTGCAGTCGACGCCGAGATCGGCCCGCGTGTGCTGGTCGGCCCCTTCTGTTACCTTCGCCCCGGCACGGTTCTCGAGGCAGGCGCGAAGGCGGGCACGTTCGTGGAGATCAAGAACTCGCGCGTGGGCGAGGGGACGAAGATTCCGCATCTTTCGTACATCGGCGATGCCGAGGTCGGCGCAGGCACAAACGTCGCCGCAGGGAACATCACGGTCAACTTCCCGCATCAGCCGGGCGAGCCGAAGGGCCGGACGCGAATCGGCGACAACGTCAGGACCGGCGTCCAGAATGCGTTTGTTGCTCCGGTCGAGATTGGCGACGGCGCTTGGGTGGCGGCGGGCTCGGTCATCACGAGGGACGTCCCGCCAGGCGCCCTCGCCGTCGCGAGAGCGCGACAAGAGAACAAGGAGGGATACGCGGGACGTGGAGAGGGCGGAGACGACGACGGCGACTGAGCTCGCAACCCTGCCGGGACTCGAGACGGTTCCGGCCGTGACGGCCGCCGACGAGGCCAGGGCCGAGAACTGGCTCGAACGCGGCCCGTCGAAGCGGCTGATGCTCTTCGCCGGTCGCTCGCATCCCGACCTGGCACAGAAGATCGCGGAGCGGCTCGGCGTCGAGCTCGGCCAGGTCACCCTGGGCACCTTCGCGAACGGCGAGACCTACTGCCGCTACGAGGAGTCGATTCGCGGCGCCGACGTCTTCATCGTCCAGACCGGCTGCGAGCCGGTCGACCGGAACCTGATGGAGCTTCTCATCATGATCCAGGCGGCGAAGCTCGCCTCGGCGAAGCGGATCACCGCGGTCATGCCGTGGTACCCGTACGCGCGCCAGGATCGCAAGGCGAAGCCGCGCGAGCCGATCACGGCCAGGCTCATCGCCGACATGCTGCAGAACGCAGGCGCCGACCGCGTCCTGACGATGGACCTCCACGCCGGGCAGATCCAGGGCTTCTTCTCGATCCCAGTCGACCACATGGTCGCGCTGCCACTGTTCGCGCAGCACGTGCGCGACCAGGGCTTCGTCGGCGACGGTGTCGTCTCCGTCGCGCCCGACGCGGGCCGCGCGAAGATGGCGGTCAAGTTCGCGGAGATGCTCGGCGCCGACTTCGCGATCATGCACAAGACGCGGCCGGATCACGACCAGGCCGCGGTCACCGAGGTCGTCGGACACGTTCGCGGCAAGATCGCAATCGTCGGCGACGACGCGATCATGACCGGCGGCACGCTCCTCGCCGGCGCGCGGGCGCTGCGCGACGCCGGCGCGACGAAGGTCTACGTCTGCGCGACCCACGGGATCTTCGCGAAGGACTCGCTGGAGCGCTTCCGCGACGCCAAGGAGATCGACGGGCTCGTCGTCACCGACACGATTCCGCTGGATCCGACCAAGAAACCACCCAACGTGACCGTGCTGACCGTCTCGGGGCTCCTGGCCGAGACGATCAAGAACGTGTTCGCCGACGAGTCCGTCTCGGAGATCTTCCGCGGCGAGAACCAGCTCTTTTAATCGCCCGAAAGTCCTGCGGACTTTCGCGCGCATAGGCGTGATCGGCGGACTCTGTGCGCTGCTTCTCTATCGACTCGCGCCTGATGTAAGGGCAAAACCCCTCTACGAAGACGAGGCGATCGCAGGCCTGATCGCGATGCGCCCGTTCTCCGAGGTGCTCGACACCGTGCTCGTCGATCGCGGCGGCGCGCCGCTTCACTTCGTGCTCGCGCACCTCACGTTCTGGGTCGACACGAGCCCGGAGGCGCTTCGCTGGCTCTCCGTCGTGTTCGCCGTCGCCACGGTGCCGCTCTGCTTCGACCTCGGGCGGCGGCTCGGCGGCACTGGGGCCGGCGTGGTTGCGGCCGCGGTCGCCGCGTCCTCGACCGCGCTTGCGGTCTACGGGAGCTTCGGCCGGATGTACGCGCTTCTTGCCTTCGCCGCCGCGCTTTTCGCCGTCCTCTTCGTCCGAGCGCTCGAGCTGCGGACGACGGCGTCGATCGCCGCCGCTGCGGCGGCCGGCTGGCTGCTGCCGGCCGTCCATCCCTATGGCGCGATTCCGGCGTTCGTCGCCCTGGCGGCGGCAGCCGTGATGTGGCGCGGCCGGCCGTTGCGCGCGGCCTGGCCGGTTGCAGTCGCGGTGCTCGCGGCTATCCCGCTCCTCGTCGCCGACTTCCGCCTCGCCGATCGGGCCGAGGTCGGCGCCGGCGGGGAGCGGTCGCTCGCCTCCCCGGGCGAGGCGTGGACCGAGCTCGTCGCCGCCGTCTCCGCGTTCGCCGGCGGCGACGGCCTGCCGCTCGTCTTCTTCAGCGCGCTCGCCCTCGTCGGGCTGGCCGTTCTCGTCCGGCAGCAGCCGGCCGTGGCCGCGCTGGCTCTCTCGACGGCGATCCCGCCGCTGCTCTTCGTCCTCGTTCGCACGGACACCGCGCCCGACCTCTCGCCCCGGCACCTCTTCTACGGCCTGCCGCTGTGGGCGGCCGCGATCGGAGTCGGCGTTGCGCGTCTCGTCGGGCCGCTCCAACGAGAGCTCGCGGCGGGGGTCGTCGCGGCGATCGCGGTCATCGCGGTCGCGGCGCCGGCGAGCTCGCTCCGCGACCCCCGAGAGCTCGGTTTCGGGACGACGCAGATCGGCGCGGCGAATGGCATCCACGCTGATGCCAACGACGTCCTCGTCTCCTACTCGACCGTGTTCCTGGCGGCGCTCCCGGACATCGAGGATGCCCTGGCGCTTCCGCATGCACCGGGCGACGGGATCCTGAGAGCGCTGGACAACGTCGAGGAGCCGATCGGAGCGGTCCACCTCGCGATCCCGACAGAGCCGTGGACCGTCCGGCGCCTCGACGGCCCGTTCGACAAGCCCGGAGCCATTGCCGCCGCCGCGGACGCGCTCGCCGAGGCGGATCACACCCCTCGGCTCGAGAAGTGGTTCGCGTGGATCGAGCCGGGCTACTGCGAGGCCCTCCGCGAGCTCGATCGGCCCTGTCCTTGAGGCACCGCTACACTGCCGCGCCGTGGCAGGTGAACGAGTCAAGATCGAGGTCAAGGAGCGCGAGGAGGTCGGCTCTGCCGCCGCGCGGCGGCTCCGCCGGGAGGGGATGGTCCCGGGAGTTCTCTACGGCGGCGGGAAGAAACCTCATGCCTTCTCCGTCGGCGAGCGCGAGCTGCGCAAGGCGCTGACCGGCGCCGGCGGGCTGCACGCGATCCTCGACGTCGTCCTCGAGGGACAGAAGACGACGCATTCCTCGATCCTCAAGGACTACCAGGCCGACGTCATCACGGGCCGGCTTGCCCACATCGATCTTCAGGAAGTGCGGCTGGACCAGCCGATTCAGGCGCAGGTCGTGATCGAGCTCGTCGGCGAGGCCGCCGGGTCGGTCGAAGGTGGCGTGCTGTCGCAGGTCACGCGCGAGATCAACGTCGAAGCGCTTCCGCTCGAGGTCCCGGAGCGAATCGAGGTCGACGTCACCTCGCTGCAGATGGGTGACGCGCTCCGTCTCTCCGACATCGCCGCCCAGGAGGGTGTCACGTTCCTCGACGACCCCGAGGAAACGGTCATCGCGACCGTCACGGTGCCGACGCAGATCATCGAGCCCGAGCCCGAGGAAGAGGGAGCTCGAGGAGGGCGAGGAGCTCGCCGAGGGCGAGGAGGCTCCGGAGGCCGCGGCCGAGGAAGGCGAGGGCGAAGCCCCCGCCGAAGAAACCACCGAGGAGTAGATGCGCCTCTTCCGTCGGGGCGAGCAGGCCTCGACGCTCGACCTGCTCGTCGCCGGGCTTGGGAACCCGGGGCGCGAGTACGAGCAGACGCGCCACAACCTGGGGTGGCTCGTCGTGGACGAGCTGGCGCGCCGCCACGGCGGCTCGTTCCGGTCCAAGTTCTCCGGACAGCTTGCGGAGATGCGCGTCGACGACCGCAAGGTTGCGCTGCTCAAGCCCGAGACCTACATGAACGAGTCGGGACGCTCGATCGCAGCGGCGACGAAGTTCTTCAAGGTCGACCCGGGCGCGCTGCTCGTCGTCCACGACGACGTCGACCTGGAGTCGGAGCGCTTCCAGGCCCGGCTCGGTGGCGGACTGGCCGGACACAACGGACTTCGCTCGATCGCGCAGGCCCTGGGGACGAACGACTTTCTCCGGCTCCGGCTCGGGGTCGGACGGCCGGGACGGGGCGACCGCCGGAGCGTTTCCGACTTCGTGCTCTCGAGGTTCGACCCCGAGACGGACGTCGACGCGCTGGTCTCGAAGGCTGCCGACGCGGTCGAGACGATCGTCGCCGCCGGGCTCGAGGAAGCCCAGCGCCGGTACAACTAGGGCGTGAACACGTTCGTGCGCGGGGGAGGCGGGGACGGCGCTCGCCCGCGCCGCGACGGCCCGACGCCGGGCCCACGCCGCGGCCGCACGTGGTGGGAGGTCATGCATCCAGAGGGGTCGGAGGGAACATGGCGCGACCTGCCGCGCCTCCTGGCCGACTCGCTGAAGCTCGTCTGGGCCGCAGGCCGCAACACCTTCCTCCTCACCTCCGCGCTCAGTCTCATCGCTGCGCTCGGAATCGTGGTCCAGCTCTTCGTCGGCAAGGCGGTGCTCGATGCCGTGCTCGGCGCGAGCGGGGAGGTGCAGCTCAGCGAGCTCGTCCCCGCGCTCGCGGCACTCGTGGCCGTCACGGTCGCGCTCGACCTCGCGCGGGCGGTCCGGACCGAACAGACGCGAGTCCTCGGCGAGATCGTCGGGCGGAGGGCCGTCGACCGGGTGCTCGATGTCTCGACGCGGATCGACCTCTTGGCGTTCGAGTCGCCTGAGTTCTACGACCGGCTGCAGCGGGCGCGGTCGCAGGGGCAGTTCCGGGCGGTACAGACCGTCAACGGGCTGCTGGGGATCGTCGGCGCAGTGGTAGCGGCGATGAGCATCGTCCTGGCGCTCGCCGCGCTCCAACCGCTGCTGTTGCCGTTCGTGCTGGTCGGGTACCTGCCGCTCCTGGTCGTGGCCTCGCTGAACACGCGCGACCTCTACCACTTCTCCAGAGGCATGACGCCGAACGACCGCCAGCGGAACTATCTCCAGAGCGTCCTCATGGGCCGAAATCCGGCCAAGGAGGTGCGCGCGTTCAACCTGGCGAGCTTCCTTCGCACCCGCTACGACCGGCTGTACGACGAGCGGATCGACGAGCTGCGGCAGCTCGCGAGACGGCGGACGGGCCGCTCGCTGCTCGGGTCGCTCGCGCAGTCGGCGGTGACCGTTGGAACGATCGCGATGCTCTCGTGGCTCTACGTCAGCAACCGGATGAGCCTGGCCGCCGCGGGGACGGCGGTCTTCGGCCTCTACCAGCTGGCCAATCAGCTGCGGGCCCTGAACTCCAGCGCGACGTCGCTCTACGAGTCGACGCTCTTCATCCGCGACTACTCGTCCTTCCTCACGCTGGAGCCGGAGGCCGCCGTCGGCGAGAGGAAGCCGCCGCCGACGGGCTTCGAGCGGCTCACGGTCGAGGACGTCTCGTTCACGTATCCGGAGTCGGATCGCCCGGCCGTCGACGGCGTCTCACTCGAGATCGGCAGAGGGGAGATCGTCGCGCTCGTCGGCGAGAACGGCTCTGGCAAGACGACGCTCGCGAAGATGCTCGCCGGTCTCTACCGGCCCGAGTCTGGACGCATCCTCTGGGACGACGTCGATCTCGCAACGGTGGACGCGGAAGAGCTGCGGCGCTCCGTCGCGGTCATCTTCCAGGACTTCGAGCGGTACCTGCTCCCGGCGCGCGAGAACGTCGGGCTCGGCCGGAAGGAGCGGATCGAAGACTTCGACGGGATCGTCGATGCGGCGCGACGGGCGGATGCCGACGAGTTCCTGTCCACGCTGCCAGAGGGTTACGAGACCATGCTCGGGCGGGAGTTCTCCGGCGGGTTCGACCTCTCGATCGGGCAGTGGCAACGCATTGCGCTCGCGCGAGCCTTCTTCCGCGATGCGCCGTTCGTGATTCTCGACGAGCCGACGGCGTCGCTCGACGCCCGCGCCGAGAGCCGCCTCTTCGAGCGGATGCACGAGCTGCTCGAGGGACGCTCGGTCGTGCTGATCTCGCACCGGTTCTCGAGCGTGCGGTCGGCAGACCGGATCTACGTTCTTCACGAAGGCCGCGTCGTCGAGCATGGGAGCCACGAGGAGCTGATGGCTGAGGACGGCCTCTATGCCGAGCTCTTCACGCTCCAGGCGCGGGCCTATATCGAGCAGCCGCGGCTCGCGCTGCCCGAGGAGAGCCCGCCCAGCGAAGAGCCGATCGAGCGCATCTTCTTCGGCACTCCGTAGCCCGATCCCGACACAAACTCGGCGCTGATTCGACTCAGGGCTGTCACTTTTCGAGCGCTAGCTTGGGGCCGTATCCCCGGGTGGGTGGGGGCTAGGGATGGGACCCGAAGCGGCGACCCGCCCGAGCTCGTACCTGAGCCGCATCGGACAATCGGCCGCGTCTGAGAGCGAAGCGCGCTCACTGCCGGAGATTCTCCCGCACGTAAAATCGGTCGCCCCGGAACCTGACCGTTCCGGCTTTCGTCATGGACCGACCGGTACTGCACACGCTCACGCAGGAGCTCGCCGGGAGCGATCGCTTCCAGGCGTTCCTCGACGAGCTCCGCGAGACGAACCAGGGCCTCGCCGTCGAGGCCGCGGATCGCCGTGGACCGAGAGCCCGCGTCTCCGAGCCGGCGTTGCCGATCGTTCTCTCCGCCCTCCACTCGGAGCTCGACCGCGGGCTCGTCATCCTGCTGCCCGAGGACGCGGACGCCCGCGACGCGGCCGAGGCGGCCGCGTGGTTCCTCGGCCCCGAGCACGTCGCGCTGCTCCCGAGCCGCGGCGTCCGCTGGGAATCGGGGCTCGACCCCGCTCCGCACCTCGTCGGCGAACGCGCCCGGGCGCTGGATGTCCTCGCAGCCGGCGGCCTCGTTGCCGCCTCGGCCGCGGCGCTGGCCGAAGGCATGCCGCCGCCGAGCGAGCGGCCCGAGCCGATCCGCCTACCCGATGACGCCGATGACCTGACCGAGCGCCTCGCGCTCGCGGGGTATGAGCGTGTCGAGCGCGCCGAGGAACGTGGGCAGTTCGCAATCCGCGGTGGGATCATCGACGTCTTCCCGACGACCGGCCGCGAGCCGCTCCGGATCGAGCTCTTCGGCGACGAGATCGAGTCGATCCGTGCCTTCTCCCCGTTCACGCAGCGAACGCTCCATTCCGTCGACACGGCCGTCATCTATCCGGCCGCGGAGCGGCGCGCCGATCTCGATGAGCCGACGCTCCCCGCCGACGAGGACGACCCGATCCCCGTTCCGGACGACCTCGTCCCGCCGCTCACCCGCGCGCCGGACCTCGTCTGGCAGCCGGACGAGGTGCGGACGGTCTGGGAGGAGGAAGAGCTCACGCCGCAGCCGCTCGAAGGCGCAGCCGAGCTCGATCCCTTCCCGAGTGGACAGCCGTTCGCGTTCGAGGCCCAGCGGCCGGCGATCGCTGCCCGCGGGCTCGCGGAGGCCGAGAACGAGCTCGGCGCCCTCGTCCGCGCCGGGCTTCGCGTCGTCGTCGCCTTCGCACACCAGGGCGAAGCGCTGCGCAACCAGAACCTGCTCCGCCGGGTGGATGCGCGCCTCTTCGAACCAGGGAGATGCGCTGCCGCGGGAGGCCGAGCTCCTCTACGCGGTCTCGCCGGCCCGCCGCGGCTTCGTCTGGCGCGAGCTCGGGATCGCGCTGCTCCCGGATACCCAAGTCTTCCGCCGCAAGCCCCGAGCGGCCGCCCGCGTCGGCCGGTCGCTCCAGTCTTTCGCCGACCTCCGCACCGGCGACCACGTCGTCCACGAGGACCACGGGGTCGGCAAGCTCCTCGGCTTCGAGACGAGGGAGGTCGCCGGCGTCACCCGCGACTACCTGCTGCTCGCATTCCGCGGAGACGACCGCCTCTACGTCCCGCACGAGCAGCTCGGAAAGGTCTCGCGCTACGTCGGGATGGACGGCGCTCCGGCCCTGTCCAAGCTCGGCGGCAAGGCATGGCAGCTACTCAAGAGCCGGGCGCGGGAGGGCATCCGTGAGCTGGCCGGAGAGCTCCTGCGCCTCTATGCGCAGCGCCAGCAGGCGCAGGGGTATTCGTTCGACCTCCGCCACGAGTACCTCGAGCAACTGGAGGCGAGCTTCCCTTACCGGGAGACCGAGGACCAGCAGGCGGCGATCGAGGCGGTCAAGGAGGACATGGAGGCGCCGCGCCCCATGGACCGCCTGGTCTGCGGCGACGTCGGCTTCGGCAAGACCGAGGTCGCGGTCCGCGCCGCGTTCGCAGCGGCGCTGAACGACCGGCAGACGCTGATGCTCGTTCCGACGACCGTGCTCGCGCAGCAGCACTGGAACACCTTCAGGGAGCGCTATCGCGACTTCCCGGTTCGCGTCGAGATGCTCTCGAGGTTCCGGACCCCGAAGGAGACGAAAGCGGTGCTCGCCGACTTCGCCGAGGGCAAGGTCGACGTCCTGATCGGAACGCACCGCGTGCTCTCGCGGGACGTGATCCCGAAGAACCTCGGGCTCGTGATCGTCGACGAGGAGCAGCGCTTCGGGGTCGCGCAGAAGGAGCTGCTGCGCCAGCTGCGGCTCGAAGTCGACGTCCTGGCACTGACCGCGACGCCGATCCCGCGCTCACTGCACATGTCGCTGTCCGGCCTTCGCGACATCTCGGTGATCGAGACCCCACCCGAAGGCCGCCGTCCCATCCGGACGCACGTCGGCGAGTTCGACGAGGAGCTTGTCAAGCAGGCGCTCGAGCGGGAGGTTGCCCGTGAAGGTCAGGCCTTCTACCTGCACAACCGGGTCGAGACGATCGACGATCGCGCCACCTCCCTCCAGGACCTGACCCCGAACCTGCGCTACCTCGTCGCCCACGGCCAGATGCGGGAACGCGAGCTCGAGGACCGGATGGTCTCGTTCCTCCGCGGCGACGCCGACGTGCTCGTCTCGACGACGATCATCGAATCCGGCCTCGACATCCCGCAGGCGAACACGCTCATCGTGGAGCGGGCGGACGCCCTCGGCCTGGCCCAGCTCTACCAGATCCGCGGACGGGTCGGGCGATCCGACGTCCTCGCCCATTCGTATCTCTTCTATCCCGATGCATCCGAGCTCACTCCCGAAGCACGTGCCCGACTGGCCACCCTCGCCGACCACACCGAGCTCGGCGCGGGCTTCGCGATCGCGATGCGCGACCTCGAGATCCGTGGAGCAGGTGACCTCCTCGGCGCCGAGCAGTCCGGCCACGTCGCCGCGCTCGGGTTCGAGCTCTACGTCGAGCTCCTCGCCGAGGCCGTCGCGGAGCTCTCGGGCGAGCGGCGACCGGCAGCCCGGCCGGTCCGGGTCGACGCACGCGTCGACGCCTACGTCCCGAACACCTACATCGATTCCGAGGCGCTGCGGATCGACCTCCACCGCCGGCTCGCCCTCGTCGAGACCGAGGACGAGCTCCGCGAGCTGGAGGCGGCGACCGTCGATCGCTTCGGCCCCCTCCCCGACCCGGTCCGGAACCTGTTCGGGATCCAGGAGGCGCGCATCAAGCTCTCGAGGATCGGCGCCGACTACCTCGTCTTTCGGCAGGGGAAAGCGACCGTCGGCCCGCTCGTGCTGGGCTCCGGGGAGCTCAGGGACCTGCGTCGCCGCGTCGACACGGCGGTGTACACGACTGCTCGAAAGGAGGTCTCGCTGCGGGAGGAAGATCTGCCCGGGGCAATTCGCTTGGTCGATGCTATCCTGGAAACGCGCCAGGCAGCGTAACGCGGCGCTCTTTCTATGAGAACACGGGTATTTGCAGGAGTTTTTGCTGTCGGCGTCGCCGTCCTGGCGGTCGCCTGCGGCACCTCGAGCGACTCCGGCGACGTGCCGTCCGACTCGGTCGCGGTCGTCGGTAATCGGGCGATCACGAAGGCTGAGTTCGAGGACCTCGTCACGTACGCGAAGCGCAGCTACACAGCGCAGAAGCGGCCGTTCCCGAAGGTCGGAACGCCGGAGTACGCGCAGATCCGCGACCAGGCCGTGCGCTTCCTCGTCCAGCGCGCACAGTTCGAAGTCAAGGCCGAAGACCTCGACGTCAACATCACCGACGACGGCGTCAACAAGCGGGTCGACCAGTACGTGAAGGAGCGTCACGGCGGCGACACCAAGAAGTTCCAGGCCGAGCTCAAGGCCCAGGGCCTCTCCGAGGAGCAGGCACGCGACATCATCCGCGCGAACCTCGTCCAGGAGGGGATCTTCAACAAGGTCACCGGCGAGGCGAAGGTCACCGACAAGGAGATCAAGGCCTACTACGACAAGAACAAGGCCCAGTACGGCACGCCCGAGACGCGCCTCGTTCGCCACATCCTCGTCAAGGACCAGGCGGTCGCGGATCGCCTGTACAACCAGCTCCGGGCGGGCGGCGACTGGAAGGCGCTTGCGAAGCAGTATTCGCAGGATCCCGCCTCGAAGAACCAGGGCGGGCGCATGACCGCGACGAAGGGCGCGCTCGTGCCCGAGTTCGAAAACGCTGCATTCAACGTCGGAAACAATGGGATCACCCAGCCCGTCAAGACGCAGTACGGCTGGCATGTGATCCAGGCACTGGCCCCGGTCAAGAAGGGGACGACGACGCCCTTCAAGCAGGTCCAGCCGGCGATCCGCCAGCAGCTGATCCAGGAGAAGAAGAACCAGCAGATGCAGGGCTGGGTCGAGGACATGCGCAAGGACCTGGACGGCGAGACGGCGTATCAGGTCGGCTTCAAGCCGACCACCCCAGAGACCCCTTCCGCTGGCTAGCCAGGACGGGCTCGCTGAAGCCCTCCTGGGGCTCCAGCGCCTGACCGAGCGCCTCCGGCGCGACTGCCCCTGGGACCGGGAGCAGACGGCGCGGACGATCGTTCCCCACACCGTCGAGGAGGCCTACGAGGTCGCCGACGCCGCCTACGCCGGCGACGCTGCGAAGCTCGAGGACGAGCTCGGCGATCTCCTCTTCCAGACCTACTTTCTCGCCCTTCTGCTCGAGGAGCAGGGCGCCGGCGACCTCGCCTCCGTCGCCAGGCGCAGCCACGACAAGCTCGTCGCACGCCACCCGCACGTCTTCGGCGAAGTGGAGGCGCGAACGGCCGGGCGCGTCCGGGAGAATTGGGAGCGCATCAAGTCCGAGCAGGAAGGCCGCGAGGGCATCTTCCACCACGTGCCCGAGACGCTGCCCGCCCTCCTCTACGCCAGGAAGCTCCAGCGGCGGGCGGCGGCGATCGACTTCGACTACCCCGACACGGCCGGGGCGATCGCCGACCTCGACGACGAGCTGCGCGAGCTCAAGGAAGCGCTCGCCGAAGCGGGCGAGACCGCACCCGAGGCCGAGCCCGACCCGCGGGTCTTCGAGGAGCTCGGCGACGTGCTCTTCGCGGCGGTCAACGTCGCGCGCCGCCTGAACGTCGACCCGGAGCTCGCTCTGCGCACGACGGCGAGGCGCTTCGCCGACCGCGTCGAGCGCGCGGAGCAGCTGGCCGCCGGCGATGGCCGAACCTTCACCGAGCTCCCGCTGGAGGAGAAAGACCGATACTTCGATGCCGCGAAAGAGGAGTTCCGGTTTGAGTAGCCCGATCGCCGCCGTCCGAGCGCGCCAGATCTTCGACTCCCGGGGCAACCCGACAGTCGAGGCCGACGTCGTGCTCGAGTCCGGCGCCCTCGGCCGGGCGGCGGTCCCGTCCGGGGCCTCGACGGGTCAGTTCGAGGCGGTCGAGCTCCGGGACGGCGATCCCGGCGCGTATCTCGGCAGGGGCGTCCTCGGCGCGGTCGAGAACGTGCGGACGGAGATCGGGCCGGCGCTCGCCGGCAGGGATCCGGAGGACCAGGCCGGCATCGACGCCGCGCTCGTCGAGCTCGACGGGACCCCGAACAAGGGCCGCCTGGGCGCAAACGCGATCCTCGCCGTGTCGCTCGCGGTGGCCAAGGCGGCCGCTGCGGACGCAGGCTTGCCGCTCTATCGCTCCATCGGTGGCACCGAGGCGCGCGTGCTCCCCGTGCCGATGCTGAACGTGATCAACGGCGGTGCCCACGCGCGCAACTCGCTCGATCTGCAGGAGTTCATGATCGTCCCGGGCGGCGCCGAGAGCTTCTCGGAGGCGCTCAGAATCGGGGTCGAGACCTTCCACACGCTGAAGAAGCTGCTGGAGGAACGCGGTCTGGCGACCGCCGTCGGCGACGAGGGCGGCTTCGCGCCCGACCTCGGCTCGAGCGAGGAAGCGATCGAGGTGATCCTCGAGGCCGCGGAGCGGGCCGGGCACGGGGAGCGGATCGCAATCGCGCTCGACCCCGCCATGTCCGAGCTGATCGGCGAGGACGGGGTGTACCGATTCGAGGGTCGGGAGGCGACGGCCGACGAGCTCTCCGCCTTCTGGAGCGAGCTGGTCGGCCGCTATCCGATCGTCTCGATCGAGGACGGCGCGGCCGAGGAGGACTGGGGAGCGTGGAAGACGCAGACCGAGCAGCTCGGCGAGCGCCTCCAGCTCGTCGGTGACGACCTCTTCGTCACGAACGTCGACCGCCTGCGCCGCGGCATCGAGGACGGCGTCGCGAACGCGATCCTGATCAAGGTCAACCAGATCGGCACGCTGACTGAGACGCTCGAGGCGATCGAGCTGGCCCGCTCGGCCGGCTACGCGTCGGTGATGTCGCACCGGTCGGGCGAGACCGAGGACACGACGATCGCCGACCTCGCGGTGGCGACGAACGTGGGGCAGATCAAGGCCGGCGCCCCGAGCCGGTCCGACCGCGTCGCGAAGTACAACCAGCTGCTGCGGATCGAGGAGGAGTTGGGCTCGGAGGCGCAGTATCCGGGCTGGAATGCGTTTCCTCGCCGCGCTTAGCCTCGTCTGCGCGCTTCTCCTCGCCGGCTGCATGGGCGACGAGGACAGCGCGATGACGCACGACGGTGCGGCGAGACCGGCACCCCGACGACCGTCGGCGACGGCCAGTGACTTCACGATCTATCTCCTGCGGGACGGGAAGGTCGCGCCGGTCACTCGCGGAGGTCGTCACGGGCCCGCGGGTCGGCGGTGCCGCCGCCTCGCGAGCTCTTGAAGGGTCCGACGTCGGCCGAGACGAGCGGGGCTCGAGACGGCGATCCCGGCCAGGCACCGAGCTCGAGTCGCTGGCGATCACGGGTGGGGTTGCCACCGTCGAGCTGTCCGGCGCCGCTGGCACCAGGCGGCCGCCGCGCAGGTCGTCTACACGCTGACAGCAGTTTCCGACCGTCGAGAAGCGGGTCGACGTCGGCGGTGACGCCCCGGTCGGGCGACGAGCGTTCGAGGGCGAGACACCCGCGGTCCTCGTCGAGTCGCCGCTGCCGGGCGAGGCGGTCGAGTCGGGCTTCGAGGTCACCGGCACCGCAAACACGTTCGAGGCGACGTTCAACTACGAGCTCGAGGACGCCGGCGGCCGCATACTGGCCGAGGACTTCGTGACTGCGACCTCGGGAAGTGGAACGCGCGGCACGTTCGCCTTCGAGGTCGAGTACGAGCTCGAGGAGCCGACCGGCGGGAAGCTCGTCGTCTTCGAGCTCTCGGCCGAGGACGGCTCGCGGACGGGCGAGCACGAGATTCCGCTGAGGCTCGAGTAGACCCCGGAACCGTCGGTACCCTCCAAACGTGGCGCCCACGCTGCCCCGCCGCACGAAGATCGTCGCCACTATCGGCCCGGCCACCGGGTCTCGCGAGCTGGTCACCGGACTGGCGCGGGACGGCATGGACGGCGCCCGCCTGAATCTCTCCCACGGGACGCTCGAGCAACACGCCGAGCACGCCGGCCACGTTCGCGCCGCGCAGGAGGAGGTCGGGAGGCCGATCGCGCTGATCGCCGACCTTCAAGGCCCGAAGCTGCGAATCGGCGAGCTCGAGCAACCAATGAGGCTCGCGGTGGGCGACGAGGTCATCGTCACCGGCGACGAGCCGCGCGACAGTGAACTGCCGGTCCGGCCGTCCGTCGTCGGGCAGATGCTCCAGGCGGGACACGATGTCCTGATCGACGACGGGCTCGTCCGGCTTCGCGTCGAGGACGTCGCGGAGGGGCGAGCTCGCTGCGCGGTCGTCGTCGGCGGCGTCGTCGAGGAGCACAAGGGGGTCAACCTGCCGGGGGTCCCCCTCCCGATCCCCTCACTGACCCGCAAGGATGCCGAGGACCTCGAGTTCGCGCTCAACCTCGAGGTCGACTTCGTCGCGCTCTCCTTCGTCCGTTCGGCTGCGGACGTGCGCGACCTCAAGGCGTTGATCGAGCAGGCCGGCTCGCCGGCCCAGGTGATCGCGAAGATCGAGAAGGCGGAAGCGGTCGACGCCCTCGTGCCGATCCTCGACGAGACGGATGCGGTGATGGTCGCCCGCGGCGACCTCGGCGTCGAGATGGGGCCGGAGGTCGTGCCGCTGCTCCAGAAGCGCATCATCAAGGCCTCGCTCGACCGCGGGAAGCCGGTGATCACGGCGACCCAGATGCTGGAGTCGATGGTGAACCAGCCGGAGCCGACGCGCGCCGAGGCGAGCGACATCGCGAACGCGATCCTCGACGGCACCTCGGCGGTGATGCTGTCGGAGGAGACAGCGATCGGCAAGTACCCGCGCGAGGCCGTCCAGACGATGGCCCGCATCGCCAAGGTAATCGAGCCGGTCATCGAGTACCGCCATCAGTTCCCGCAGCCCGGCGACCAACCTTCGGTCAACCAGGCGATGTCGAACGCAGCCTGTGACCTCGCGGAGGCGCTCGGCGCGAAGGCGATCCTGGTGCCGACCTACTCCGGGCGCACGGCGTCGGTCGTTGCGAGGCTACGGCCGAGGCGACCGGTGATCGGGCTTTCGCACCACGACTACGCGCTCCGTCGCATGGCGCTCGAATGGGGAGTGACTCCGGTCGAGATGCCGGAGGCGGCCGACGTCGAGGAGCTCTGGCGCAGCTCGCTCGAGGCGGGTCGGAAGACCGGCCTGCTCGAGGCCGGCGATCTGGTCGTGCTGACGGCGGGGACGGCGGTCAACATCCCGGGCACGACCGACATGATCAAGCTGGCGTACGCGTAGCGCGAACGCTCGGGCAGGACCCCTCGGACAGGTCCCGAAAGGGAGCCGCATGCCGAAGTCTCGGCGGCGACGCACCCCGATCCTGCGCTGGGCCGCGGTGGCGACGCTTGCGGTCGTCGCCCTCCTCTACTACCGCCCGCTGCGCAGCTACGTCGAGACCCGGAGCTCGGTCCAGGAACGGCAGGCGGAAGTGCGCGAGCTGCGCGCGAAGCGCGACGAGCTGGCCCGCCGCCTCGAAGAGGCGGACACACCGGAGGCGCTCGCCCGCCGAGCGCGGAAGCTCGGCCTCGTCAAACCCGGCGAGCAGCTCTTCATCGTGAAGGGAATCGAGGAGTGGCGCCGCCGAGCGGACACTAGGATCGGGGGCGATGGATGACCGAGCCGTCGTCGAGAACCAGCTCGGCCGGCCGCCGCGCGCGTTCCTACGCGTAGCGGTCCGGTGCCCATTCGGCGCTCCCGCCGTCACCGTGCAGGCGCCCTACGACGCTGCCGGTGAGCCGTTTCCGACGACCTTCTACCTGACCTGCCGGCATCTCGTCGCGGCCGTCTCGCGGCTCGAGGCCGGCGGCGGGATCGAGCGTTGGAGCGCAGCGGTCGCGGCCGATCCCGAGCTCGCTGCGAGCCTCCACCGGGCGACTGCGGATCAGCGCGCCCTCCGCCGCGAGCTGGCCGACGGGCAGGTCGGCCGAGAAGGAGGGGCATCGCTCCGCCTCGGCATCGGCGGCTCCTCGCGGCCGGAGAAGCTCAAGTGTCTGCATGCCCACGTCGCGTTTGCGCTGGCAAGACCGGGCTACGAGCTCGGCGAGCGGATCGTCGCCGAGCTCGACGCGCTCTGGCCGGACCGCTGCTGCACGCTGCGACCGGCCGACTGAGGGCCGGGCATGGCGAGCTCACTGGAGGCGGCGCGACAGCAGTGGGCCGAGGGGCATCGCCGGCTCGAGTCGCATGCGGCGGAGCCGGACGTCTACCGACGGCTCCTCGACCTGCTCGAGGTCGCCACGGAGGAGCTGCGCAAACGTGTCGGGGAGCGGTTCACGCTGGCGCAACTCGCCGACGTCTACCAGGCCTCTGACGGCTGGATGTACGAGGCCGTCGAGGAGCGCGCGGCTACTCCGGGCTGGCCGCGGCAGCTCTCCCTCGTCCAGGACGCCGCGTTCCATCGCTACGCACGAGGTGCAACCGACTACTCGCCATGACCTCGCCCGCGTCGCCCCCCTCCAGATCGAGGCAGAAACCGCGCCGTCTGCCCTCCGTCGTCCGCTGGTTGGTCGGCCTCGCGATCCTCGCCCTGGTGTTCGGTCTGGGCGTCGCCGTCGGCCAGGCGCTCGAGGACCGGCCGCCTGAGGGCGAGCCGGTCACCAACATCTCCACGATTCGCCCCTGGACGCAGACGACGCAGCCGTGAGTCCCGCCAGAGCGTCGGCAGTCGGCGCGAAGAAAGTAGAGCTTTGCTTAGATTCCGACCCGTGGCCGGGAGTGGGGGCAGAGCGCGGCGGCAGCCGCCTGGAGATGGAGGAGCGGACTGGCTGACCCTCGGCCAGGCCGCCAAGTACCTCGGCGTCGCCCAGAGCACGATCCGCAAGTGGTCCGATCAGGGCCGCCTGGCAGCGTTCTACACGCCCGGCGGCCACCGGCGATACCGCCAGGGTGATCTCGACGACTTCGTCGCTGGATCGGCGGCGGCGAGCTCGAGCAGCGCCGCGCCGCCTGCCGTCCGGTCGCGCCCGGCGCCGCTCGTCCTGATCGTGGACGACGACCCGCGGATCCGGGAGTTCGTCCGCGTCAATCTGGAGATGGACGGCTTCTCGGTGCGAGAGGCCGGCAGTGCGGAGGAGGGGCTGGAGGCCCTCGAGGCCGAGCCGCCCGACCTCATCCTCCTCGACGTGATGATGCCGCAGGTCGACGGTTGGGAGATGCTCCAGCGGGTCCGCGAGCGCCACGGTGTCGACTCGATCCAGGTGATCATGTTCAGCGGTCAGGTCGAAGGCGACGCGAGCACCCAGGCCGAGGCCGGCGGCGCGCAAGGCTTCGTCGGCAAGCCGTTCAACCCGCAGGACCTCGTCGCCCGCGCGAAGGACCTCCTCAGCGGCTGAGCGCCGCTAGAGCTCTTCGGAAGCTCGGAGCAGTCCCGCGACGATCACCGCGATCGCAGCCAGGAGGCTGATCCAGATGCCGATGCCGCGGCTCGCGGGCTGAAACTCCTCCGGGATCGAGATCAGGCGGATCAACACGAGGATCGTCGCGAGCGAGCCGAGCACGATCACGACGAGGCTCTCCGGGACCGTCGCCGGCAGTGCAAGCCCGGCCTGGTGCATGAGGTGGAGCGCGATCACGGCCAGTCCGATGACGAAGACGATCTTCGCGATCGTCCCGGTGTGCCAGCCGATGACGGCGATCGTCGGCTCGTCGACGTTCGCTACGTACCAGCCCATCAGCGTCGAGAGTGTGAGGACGAGGCCCGAGAGCCAGGTCAGCCGCTCGCCGGCGCCCCAGATCCACGCCGCCTCCGGTGCGAAGCGGTCTTCCGCCTCGACGTAGGGCTGCTCAGGCTGGAGCGGCTCGGGCGACTGCACGGGCTGGAGTATCAGGCATCGGCGGCATTAGAGGCCGAAGAGCTGCTCGATCTGGCGCCAGACGACGACCGCGAGGTAGGCGCTCAGGACGACCAGGGTCAGGAGGACGGCCCAGAAACGCAGGCTCGCGAGGCCGCGCTGCCGCACCCGCTCCTCGCGGGCTCTGCGGCGTGCGCGATGGGCCCGATACCTACGATCGACCGCTCTGGGATCGTACGTGGGCGGGTCCTCGACGACGGGCGGGCGCCGGGCCGGCTCGGCCATCCCGGGACTATAAATGGCGGTACATGACGTCGCCGACCGCGCAACTGGAGACGCTGGCCGCCGCGGGTCGGCAGCTCTCGGAGGCTGAGACTCTCGATGACGCGCTGGCTGTTCTGGCCGGCGCCGCGGCTGCCGCGACGGACGCGGGGCTCGCAGTCGTGCGCGTTGCCGACGGTGCGGGCGGGTTGTCCGCGCGCGGCGTCTGGTCGTCCTCGGCGGCCCTGGGAGCCGAGCTCGAAGGTTCCCGCCTGCTCGGTCGAGGAACTGGGCGTGGACGAGCGGAGCGAAGCCGACGAGCTTCCTCCCGCGCTGCGGCGGCTTGCCGAGCGCTCCGGTGCCGTCGGCGTCGCGATCGTGCCCGTGTTCGAGGACGGTCGCGTCGTCGCGAGCCTGGAGCTGATGCGGCCGGGCGAGCCTTTCTCGTCGACCGACCGGATGCTCGCTCAGATCACCGCGCGCGAGGCGGGCTTCCTCGTCCGCGCCTTCGAGCGATCCGCCGGTCCCCTGAACGGCCGTAGCTCCTTCGGGGCGCTCGAGCTCGCCGGGCGGGCACTGACGGCCGGAACCGAGGAGGGGCGGACTGCGGAGCGAATCGCGCGGCTCGCGGCCGAGGTGACCCGCGCGGACTCCTGTCTCGTCTGGCGCATCGACGGGGGCAAGCCGGCGCCGCTCGCCGCCGTCGGGCTCGCCGGTGATCTCGACGCTCTCGCCGGTGAGTCCGAACGCGAGCTCGGCGGGCGGCGCTTCGCAGTCGCAGACGAAGGCGCCGGCCGGGTCGTGCTCGTCCGGGTCGGCGAGCCGACGCTCGGGGGCTTGCGCCTCGTGCTGACGGGCGACCAGCCCTCCGCCGAGGAGCTGGGGCGGCTGACGTCGTTCGGCGCACGCGCGGCGCACGCGCTGCGCAGCTCGGAGCGGACGACGGGGCTCTCGCTGGAGCTCGAGCGCAGCCGTGCGCTGATCGCCGTTGTCGGCCAGGCGATCGCCGAGCTCTCGCTCTCCCATACGCTCGACACGGCCGTCGACCGAGTCGCTCAGCTGCTCGACACGCAGCGCGCGGCGGTCTATCTCAGCGCCGGCGGCCAGCTGGAGACGGCCGCCGAGCGCGGGGTTGCCGGGCCACACCTCCGAATCGCCGAAGCGCTCTACGAGCTCGCCGCCGGCCGCTTCAGGTCTCGCGCGGTGCTCGAAATCCGCGAGGCGCGTAGCCACCCGGCGCTGGCCGGCGCTCGCGACGCAGTCTCGGAGTCCGGGGTCGACGCCGCCGTGTCCGTCCCGCTCCGCGCGGGCAACGAGCTGATCGGCTTGATCGTCGCGTACCTGCCGAGGGGCCGCCGCCTGGACGAGAACGAGTCCGCGCTGCTCGCCGCGCTCGCCGGCCAGCTCGCAGTCGCCGTCCAGAACGCACGGCTGCACGAGGAGACGATGCGACTCGCACGGGACCTCGACTGGGCTCTCGACGCCGAGCGTCGAGCCGCGCGCCGCGACAAGGCGTTCCTCGACATCTCGAGCTCGTTCTCCGACACGCTCGAGCTCGAAGAGACGGTGACCACGGTCACCCGATCCGCGGCCGAGCTGCTCGACGCGGACGCCGCAGTCCTGCGCCTGCCCGACGAACGCGGCGAGGATCTCGTCGTCCGCTCGCTTCACATCCCCGACCCGAACCTCGCGCAGGCGCTCCGGCCGATCCTCAGCCGCCCGCAGCCCACGGCTCGCTTGACCGGGCTCGGGCTCGGACGCGCACGCCAAGCACTCGTCCTCGACCCAGTGACGGCGGAGCATCTAGGCGGCGGTCACGAGCTGCTCGCGCCGTTCCTCCGCCGCGGCTCGAGCGCGGTCGTCGTTCCGCTCGTCGCTTCCGGCGAGGTCATCGCCGCGCTGACGCTGGTCGTGCTCGATCCCGCGCGCGACATCGACACGGAAGCGGTCGAGACGCTGCGCTCACTGGCCGCGCAGGCGGCACTCGCGATCGACAACGCCCGCCTCTACCAGCAACAGGCCGGCTTCGCAGACGCGATGCAGCGGTCGCTGTTGCCGTCCGCGTCACCCGTGGTGCCGGGCGTCGAGGTCGGGAGTGTCTACGAGTCGTCGGCGCGGCTCGAGGTCGGCGGCGACATCTACGACTACACGACGCTGCCAGGCGGGCGCCTCGCGGTCGTCGTCGGCGATGTGACGGGCAAGGGAATCGAAGCCGCCGCCGACATGGCCATGGCCAAGTTCGTCTTCCGATCGCTGGCACGCGAGCATGCGGAGCCCAGCGACTTCCTCAGCGCGGCCAACGAAGTCGTCGTTCGGGAGGTCGAGGAAGGCAAGTTCGTGACCATGGTCTACCTGACCGTCGACGGTGAAACGGGCGCGCTGGCGTGCGCGAGCGCCGGACATCCGGTCCCGCGGATCGTGGACGCCGACGGCCGAGTCGTCGAACTGGCTGCGAGCGGCCTTGCCCTCGGGATCGCGTCCGACCAGGAGTACGCCGAGGCGCGCGGCGAGCTCGAGCCCGGCTCGGCGGTCGTCCTGTTCACCGACGGCGTCATCGAGGCGCGGCGCGACGGCGACCTCTTCGGGTCCGTCCGGCTCGACCGGCTGTTGGCGGAGAACCGAGAGCTGCCGGCGGCGGAGCTGGCCCAGGCGGTTGTCGACGGCGCCCGCGCGTTCTCCGGCGGCGACCTCGCCGACGACTCGGCGGTCGTCGTCGTGAAGCGCACGGAGTGACCCGCTCCTTCCAGGCGACGCTGACCGGCGTCGTGTTCGCAGCCGGAGTGGGATCGCTGGCGACCGAGATCGCAGCGTCGAGACTGCTGGCGCCGTACTTCGGCAACTCGACGATCGTCTGGGCGAACGTCATCGGCCTCGTGCTCGCCTCGCTCGCCCTCGGCTACTGGCTCGGGGGACGGCTTGCCGACCGCCGGCCGACCCCGCGCGCGCTGGGGCTCGTCGTCACCGGCGCCGCCTGCCTGGTCGCGATCACGCCCTTCATCGCCCGGCCGCTGCTCGATCTGTCGGTCGAGGGGCTCGACCGTGTGTCGGCCGGCGCGGCGATCGGCTCCTTCTTCGGCGTCCTCGTCCTGTTCGTCCCGCCCGTCGTCCTGCTGGGGATGGTCGCTCCGTTCGCGATCCGGCTCGCGATCACGGACGTCGAGAGCGCAGGATCCGTCTCCGGCCGCCTGTACGCCGTTTCCACGGTCGGGAGCCTGCTGGGGACGTTCCTGTCCGCGCTCGTCCTGATCCCGGCGATCGGCACTCAGCGGACGCTGCTCGTCAGCGCGGCGCTGATCGGGCTCGGCGGCGCCTTGCTCCTCGGTCGCCGCTGGCTCGTCGTCGCCGCCGCGATCGCCGCGCTCGTCCTGATTCCGCCCGGCGCCGTCAAGCCGCAAGCGGGCGTGCTCCACGAGGACGAGTCGCGGTACCAGTTCATCCAGGTCGTCGAGCGAGACGGCGTCCGGCGCCTGTACCTCGACGAGGGCCTGGCAACGCACTCCGTCTGGCGGCAGAACGAGGTCTTGACCGGCGGCGTGTGGGACACGTACCTCGCCGTCCCCGACCTGCTCGGCCGGCCGCCGGAACGCGTCGCGATGCTCGGGAACGCCGCCGGGACGGCCGCCAGAGCATTCGAGCGCTACTACCCGCAGGCGCAGATCGACGGCGTCGAGATCGATCCCGCCGTCAGCGACGTCGGGCGCCGGTACTTCGAGATGGGCGAGATCGAGCGCCTCGAGGTCCACGACATGGACGCTCGGTCGTTCCTCCGTCAAACCGACAACCGGTACGACCTGATCATCGTGGACGCGTACCGGCCCCCGTACGTGCCGTTCTACCTTGCGACGGAGGAGTTCTTCGAGCTGGTTCGCGAGCGCCTGGAGCCCGGCGGGCTCGTGGCGCTCAACGTGGCGACGACGCCCGACGACCATCACCTCGCCGAGGCGATCGGCGGGACGCTCGCCTCGGTCCTGCCGCGTGCCCTCGCCTGGCAGCCACTGCAGTTCAATCAGATCGTCATCGGCCAGAACGGTGAGCCGACCGGGTCCGCTCGGCCGGCTCCGGAAGCCGTCGACGTCCTCGTGGACGACCTCCGCGCCAATCAGCGCGAAGTCGCGCCGTGGGACGATCCCTGGACGGACGACCGCGCACCCGTCGAGTGGATCACCGACCGCATGATCGTCGAGTTTGCGGCCCAGGGAGGCCGATTCGAGGAGGAACCGCTGCCAACAGCCCCCTGAGCAGCGTTTTTTGCTGATTACACTGCTGAGCGGCATGAAACGTGGGGTCCTGATCGTCGTGTCGATCGCCGCCTGCCTCCTGGCCGGGCTCTTCAGCGCTGCCGTCCTCGCGTCGAACGGGCCGCTCGGGATGCTGACCACGACAACGGGCACCACGACGACGCTCCCGACGACTACGACCACGCCGCCCCAGGCCGAGCTGATGCCGGCCGGCGTCTTCGTCGGGAAGACCGAGGTCGGGGGCCTGACGCCGGCGTACGCGGCGATCCTCGTCAAGACCGAGTTCGACGAGCCGCTCTCGATCCGGTTCGGCCACCGGACGATCCGTGTCACCCCGCAGCGGCTCGGGGCGGCCGCGCGCATCCGGCTCGCCATCGACCAGGCCCGCCGCGCCGAGCCGAACAAGCGGATCCCGCTCTTCGTGACCCTGCGTCCCGGCCGTGTCGGCAACTACGTGAAGGCGCTCGCGAAGCGCTTCGACAAGCCCGCTCGCAACGCCGAGTTCACGGGCCTGCGCAACCTCCGTCCCTGGATCACGAAAGAGCGCGTCGGGAAGGCGCTGAAGCAGCGAGCCGCAGCCCGGGCGATCGTCGCCGCACTGCGGACGCACAGCCGAATGCCCACCCGCATCCGGGCCGCGCGCGTCGACCCCGCGTCGACGAGGGCCGGCTACGGGCCGATCATCGTCATCCGTCGTGAGTCGAAGACGCTCAACCTCTACCGCGGCATGCGCCTCTGGAAGCGCCTCGGGGTCGCGACCGGCACCTCCGAGTACCCGACGCCGCTCGGACGCTTCGCGATCGCCACGAAGCAGCGCCATCCCTGGTGGTACCCGCCGGCCTCCGACTGGGCGAAGAACGAAAAGCCGATCCCGCCCGGGCCCGGAAACCCGCTCGGCAGCCGCTGGATGGGGCTGACCGCTCCCCTGGTCGGGATCCACGGGACGCCTGACGCCGCCTCGATCGGCTACTCGGCGTCCCACGGCTGCATCCGCATGCGGATCCCGGAAGCGGAGTGGCTCTTCACGCGGGTGTCCGTCGGGACGCCGGTTTACATCGTCGGCGCGTAACCTCGGGGTCATGGGAGCGCGGCTGAAGCTCGGGGGCCAGGTTCTGGCCCTGGCGCTCGTGGCGGGCCTCTTCGTGCTGCTCGTCTGGAAGGTTGCGTCGCAGGATGAGGGTGCGTCCCGCAAGCTTCAGCGGGGCGAGACGCCGCCGGCTCCCGCCTTCACCCTCGACCGGCTCGACCGGCCCGGGAAGCTCTCGCTCGCGTCCTATCGCGGCCGACCCGTCGTCCTCAACTTCTGGGCCTCGTGGTGCGTTCCGTGCAAGGAGGAGGCGCCGCTCCTCGAGTCGGTCTGGAAGCGCCACCGCGATGAAGGGCTCGTCGTGCTCGGGGTCGACATCAACGACCTCCGCGGCGATGCGCGCCGGTTCGCCCGCGAGAACCGGATGAGCTACCCCATCGTCTTCGACGGCATCGGGGAGACCTCGACCGACTACGGGCTGACCGGCGTCCCCGAGACGTTCTTCATCGCCCCGAACGGGAGACTCGTCTGCGAGCGGCTCCAGGCCGGCGTCCACCTGGAAGGGAACCGCGACCGCTTCGACGAGTGCGTCCAGGAGGTGCTGACCGCATGAGGTTCCTCGTCGCGATCGCCGTCTCGCTGGTCTTCGCCGGTCCCGCGGCTGCCGCCTGCCCGACGGTCGCCGACCTCGAGGGCAAGTTCATCTGCCCGACGTGCAAGACGACCCTCGACCAGTCCGACGCGCCGGCCGCACGCCAGATCAAGGCCTACCTGGCCGAGCGGGTCGCGGCCTGCGCTTCGGAGGAACAGATCGCGGACGACTCGGTTGCGCAGTTCGGCCCGGCGGTGCTCGCGGCACCGCCACGGGAGGGCTTCCACTGGCTCGCGTGGCTCCTGCCGCTCGCCGGCGTCCTCGGTGCCGCCGCTGTCATCTCTCTGCTCGTCTGGCGCTGGAGCCGCTCGCGGCCCGGGGAGGCCTCGCCCGACTCGAACGGGAGGCCGCCGCTCGACCCCGAGCTCGAGCAACGGCTCGACCGGGAGCTCGCGCGCTTCGATGGCGACTGAGCTGCCGGTCGCCTTTCTGGCCGGGCTGCTCTCGATCATCACTCCTTGCGTCCTCCCGCTGGTGCCGGGCTATCTGTCCGCCGTCTCGGCCGTCGAGGCCGACCGGCTCGGGGAGGCTGGTGTGGGCCGGCGCGTCGCGCGGTCGAGCATCCCGTTCGTCCTCGGGTTCACGGTCGTCTTCGTCGCCCTTGGGGCGGGCGCGGCCGCCCTCGGTGGGCTGCTCGATCTCAACCGGCGCTCGGAGCTCGCCGGCTTCGTCCTCGTCGTGCTCGGCCTCGCCTTCCTCGGCCTGCTGCCGTGGCCCGAGCGGATGGTCGCTCCGGGGCTCCTGACGGGCGCGTACCGGCGTGGCTCGGGCGTGCTCCTCGGCGCGGCCTTCGCCGTCTGTGCGGCTCCGTGCATCGGGACGGTGCTCGCGATCGGTGCTCGTTCTCGCCGGGAACACGGAGACGGCCGTCAAGGGCTCCGTGCTCCTGGCTGCCTACTCGGTGGGCCTCGGCATCGCCTTCGTGTTGGCCTCCGTCGCGTTCGTGCGCGCGATGAGCGCGTTCCGCTGGCTCCGGGATCACTACCAGGTGATTCGCATGGTGAGCGGCGCGTCGCTCGTCGTTCTCGGACTGCTGCTCTTCTTCCACCGGGACGCCTGGCTGCGAGTCGGGCTCAACCGCGCCCTGGAGTTCGTGGGACTGGGAACGTTCTAGATTCGCGGCGGCGGCAGCTCGAGCGAGCCGCCGGCGACGATCGTCGGCGGCCTCGCCGACCGACAGGAGCACCGTCGCAACGTCGACTCCGCGATGCTCGGGAACGAAGGCCGCGAGGCGGCGCTGCGCCTTCGCGAGCTGGCGCTCGCAGCCGGTGCGATTCCCACGGCCGGCCTGGTACCAGGCGACGGTCACGTGGACGAGGCCCTGGAAGAAGTCCTTCTCCGCGGGCTCGGCCGCGCGCCAGGCGTCCTCGAACGACTCGTGCGCCTCGAAGTACTGCCCCGTTCGCATCTGATCGAGGCCGCGACGTAGCTCCTCATCCACGGTGGAGAGTGTTACCCTCGGGGGGCCGTGGCGACGATCTTGTTGGCCGGCGTCGAGCTGTTCTTCCGCGGCAAGCTGGAGGCGTCCATGCCGGGCCACCACTTCGTGACGGTCGACAGTGCCGACCTGCCCGACCTGGTCATCGCCGACATCGCGCGGGTCGATCCCGACGAGGTCGCCGACGCGTTTCCGGACACGCCGATCCTCGGCTACTCGAACCACACGGACACCTCGGGACTGCGCCGCGCGCACGAAGCGGGCTTCGATCAGGTCGTCGCGAAATCGGCGCTGGCCGAGCGGGCTCCACAGCTCGTCGAAGAGCTGATCGCCTAGGTAGGCTCAACCGTTGTGACGTACATCATCGCCGAGCCCTGCATCGACATCAAAGACCTCTCGTGTGTGGACGTCTGCCCGGTCGATTGCATCCACGAGTTCGAGCGGATCCTGATCATCGATCCGGAGGAGTGCATCGATTGCGGAGCATGCGAACCTGAATGCCCAGTCGAGGCGATATTCCCCGAAGATGCGCTTCCGGACAAGTGGGAGCCGTTCATCAAGATCAACTACGCGTACGGGGAAGGTCCCGAGGTGGTCAACAAGCTCACCGACGAGTACGCCACCGAGCACAACGTCCAGAACCCTCCGCTGGAATAGCTCACGCGTCAGCGGGTAGCCCTCTGAACGAAAGGAGGGTCTGCATGCCTCAGAAAGCGTGGAGCAACAAGCGCGAACGGCAGTACGAGCACGTAAAGCAAAGCGCGAAGAAGCGCGGTACCTCGACGAAGCGGGCGAAGGAGATCGCGGCCCGGACCGTCAACAAGGAGCGGGCGCGTCGGGTGAGGCTCGCGCTCGTCCCGCACTCGAGACGACATGTCCTCGAGCCGGCGCGGCGGCCAGCGCTCTGGCACGAACCGGCCCAAGGGCCGCACCAAGGAGCAGCTCTACAACGAGGCCAAGCGGATGAACATCTCCGGGCGCTCGAAGATGACGAAGCAGCAGCTCCAGCGGGCCGTCGACCGACGCAAGTAGACGTAAGAAATCCGCTTTCTGCGACACGGAGTCGGGTGGCTATGCTCCCGGCTCCGTTGCGCCCGAAGACGCTCGACCACGTCGCGTACTGGACTGACGACCGCGACCGGATCGCGGATTTCGTCACGAGCCACCTCGGGATGCACGTGATCGAGCGCACCGACAAGTTCACGCTCGTCGGCTCCGATGCGCGCAAGGGGAAGCTGACGCTCTTCGACGCCGAGGGCCCCCGCGAGCGCGGTGCGCTGAAGCACGTCGCGCTGCGCGTCAACGACCTCGACGCGGCCCTGCGCGAGCTCCCGGCCGACATGCCGGTCGAGCGGGACGACGGGACCGCGATCGTCGATCTCGGTAGGGACATCCGGCTGGGCCTCGTCGAGGCGGAGACGGAGACCGAATACGACCTCGACCATGTCGCGCTCTTCTCCGCAGATCCCGAGGGAACCGCGCGAGCGCTACGGGGACTACGGGTTCGAGCCGGCGAGCCCGAGCTCGGCCGGCGCGCCGCGCGTCGAGGTCTCGGGGGCGTACGTCGAGTTCCACGAGGGTGATCCCGGCGATCCGGAGCAGCCGTTGCTCAACCACCTCGCCGTCCTCGTCGACTCCGCCGAGGAGCATCAGGCGGAGGCACGGAACCGCGACATCGAGGTTCAGGACTTCGTCGACGCCCCGAACACGCTCGCCGTCTTCGTCTGGCTGCCCGAGCGGGTCCGGCTCGAGTACGTCGAGCACAAGCCGTCGTTCGCGCTGAAATAGCCGACCTCGTCGTCGCCGGGGCCGGGATGGCCGGCCTGATCGCCGCCGCCCGCGCCCGCGAGCTCGGGGCCCGGCCGGTCGTCTACGAGAAGGGCTCGCGGGCCGGCGGCTCGATGCTCCTCTCGAGCGGCTTCGTCTGGCGCTATCGCTCGCTCGACGTCCACCTCGAGCAGTGCCCCGGAGCGGACGAGGCGCTCGCGCGAACGATCGTCGAGCAGTTCGACGACGCGCTCGACTGGCTGGAGTCGCTGGGCGTCGAGCTGCTCACGCGTGAGACGGGCAACCCGCTGACGGTCGGTGGGCGCTTCGACCCGAAGCAGCTGGTCGGCTTGCTGGGGCGTGAGGTGCGGCTGGGGGAGACGACGGCCGAGCCGACGATCCTCGCGACCGGCGGGTTCCCCGTGCGGCTCGCGCGCGACCGAGGCCTGCATGCCCGCGCGCGAACCCGTGGAGCGAGGGCGACGGCCTTCGAGCTCGCGCTCGCACGAGGAGCGGCGAGCGTCGGCGACCTGGGCGAGTTCTACGGCCGCGCGATGCCGGCCGTGCCGGAGATCGCCGAGCAGGACTTCGTGCGCTTGACCCAGCTCTACGGGCGCTACGCGACGGTGACGTCGAAGGACGGACGCGAGCGGTTCGAAGGCGAGCCGAGCTGGTCCGAGACCGATCTCGTCCAGCAGATCGCTCGCTGGCCCGACGGTGTCGCCTGGTACATCGTCGAGCGCGGCGACCTCGAGCAGCGAGTGCGGGATCGAACCGTCCGTGACCTGATCGACGCCGCCCGCGAGGCTGGTGCTCCCGTCCACGAGGACGACGAACGCGTTCGCGTGCTCGTCCGCGCCTCGGTCACGCAGACGATCGGCGGCATCCGCATCGACGAGCGCGCCCGCGTCCTCGACGAGCAGCGGCGAGCCGATCGAGGGTCTCTTCGCCGCCGGTGTCGACGCGGGCGGCTGGGCTACTGGCGGCTACGCCAGCGGTCTCGCGGCGGCGC
Organism: uncultured Actinomycetes bacterium; assembly: GCA_963764595.1. Classification (GTDB taxonomy): domain Bacteria; phylum Actinomycetota; class Thermoleophilia; order Gaiellales; family Gaiellaceae; genus JACDAN01. Next base: position 184,105 of record CAVXTG010000007.1, read on the forward strand.
TCGTCTTCGGCCGGATCGCCGCCGAGAGCGCGCTCGGCTAAGCGGCCTGCAGGTAGGCGCAGCGGCGGTCGTCGCCGGGGAGGGGGGACGGCCCGATGCGCGTGACCATCATCCTCCCGAGATCCTCCTCCTCGATCACCGCGCCGACCTGCGGCAACTCGCCGTCGCGCTCGCGGAGCTCGTAGCCGGTCGGCTTCCAGACGAAGAGCAGGTGCTTCACGCGGCCGGACTCTAACGTTGAGCCGCGAAAGGGGGCAGCGTGACGCGCACGGCGGTGCCCTCGCCGTCCGGCGCTCGACTCGACGGAGACGCGGCCTTGGAGCGTTCGAGCCCGCTCCTCGAGCTCGTCGAAGCTGCCGCGGCCGCGCTCGCCGGGGCTGTCGTCGACGATCACCGTCTCGATCCCGCCGCCGTTCCCCGACGCGACGCGGACGCTGATCCGGGTCGGGCCACGACGCACGGCCTCGTCGATCGCCTCGCGGATGATCTGGTAGAGCCCGGCCTGAGTGCGCTCGGCGAGCGCCTCGGCTCCCTCGATGTCGACGTCGACCTGGATCCGGTGCGACAGGCCGGTCTGCTCGGCGAGCGCCTCGATCGCCGGCGCGAAGCCTCGGTCCCGGAGGACGACCGGCTCCAGCGCGAACGAGAGGTCGCGCAGCTCGCGGATCGTCGCACGTTGCCGGTCGACCGCCAGCCGGAGGATGCGCTTCGCATCGTCGGTCGCGCCGCGCTCGACCGCGTCGATCACGCCGTCCAGCATCAGGGCGATGCCGGACATGGCTTGAACGGGCACGTCGTGGAGGTACAAGGCGAGCCGACGCCGCTCGTCCTGCTCGGCGGTGAGCAGGCGGTCGGAGAGACGGGCGCGCTCGGCCTCGACGAGCTCGTGACGCCGGCGCTCGCGGCGATAGAGAGGCCGGCGCGAGCACAGCGGCCACGGCGGCGCCTGCAGCCAGCAGCACGCCGCCCGTGCTAGTCGATGATCGCTTCGCGAAGCGCAATCGCCACCGCGTGCGTTCGCGTGTCGGCCTCGAGCTTGGCAAGGATGTGCCGGACATGGCTCTTCACCGTCTCCTGGCTGATGAACAGCCGGGCGGCGACGTCGGCGTTCGACATGCCGTCTGCAAGCAGCTGGAGGATCTCCCGCTCGCGCGCGGTCAGCATGTCGTCGCGATCGCCGGGCAGGAAGGCGGGCATCAGCGCCGGATCGACGTATCCGTCTCCCGCGGCGATCTTCTCGATCGCCTTCACGAGCGCCTGGTGCGGCGCCTCCTTGAGGATGTAGCCCTTCGCCCCCGAATCGAGCCCGCGGCTCAGGAGGCTCCGCTCGCTGTACGCGGTGAAGATCAGCACAGAGGTCTCCGGCACCTTCGAGGTCAGGGCCTTGGTCGCCTCGAGACCGTCCATCCCGGGCATGCGCACGTCCATGACCACGACGTTCGGCCTCCGCCGCTCGGCCAGCGCGACGGCCGATGCGCCGTCGGACGCCTCACCGATCACGCGGATGTGCGGCGCGCGCGAGAGCGACAGCCGCAGGCCTTCGCGGACGACCTCGTGGTCGTCGACGATGAGACACGTGATCTCGGCTGCGCCGTCGGAACCGGTGTCCTGAGCCAAGGCAGGTGGGATTCTAGGGCTGCCTTCGCTAGTTCCGCCCTACACGGACAGAGCCAGCTGTTCGTCGTGATACGTGCCGTCGAGTGGCTTCGTCCGGCGGTCTGCGACGCCGTACCGGCGCGCGAGCGCGGCGACCTGCTGCCGCAAGGGTTTCGCCTCGGCGCTCGGCAGGTAGGCGCGGCCTTCGTACAGCCGCTCGTAGCGCTCCAGCTGCTCCGGCCAGTCGCGGGCCAGATGCTCGAGGAAGTGCTCCCGCGTGCCCGGGCGCAGGAAGAGCAGGTTCGTCCAGACTCCGGTCGCGCCCGCCTCGCGCGCCGCCTGGACGACCTCGCGCAGCTGCTCGGGCTGGTCGGAGATCCCCGGGAGGATCGGCGCCATCCCGACTCCGACCTTGATCCCGGCGTCGACGAGCTCCTTCACGGCGCGCAGCCGCTGGCGCGGATGAGCCGTACTGGGCTCGGTCTTCCGCCAGACCTCATCGTCGAGCGTCGGGATCGAGAAGGAAACGCTGACCTTCGCCCGCCGTGCAGCCTCGGTGAGCACGTCGAGGTCGCGGACGATCATCGGCCCGCGCGTGATCAGGCTGAACGGGTTGGCGGACTCCGCGAAGGCCTCGATGCAGCCGCGCGTGAGCCGGTAACGGCCCTCGGCGGGCTGATACGGGTCGGTGGCGGCGCCCACGGCCACGGAATCGCCCTCCCACGAGGCCCGGGCGAGCTCCCGTCGCAGCACGTCGACGACGTTGATCTTGACCCGGATCGACGTGCCGTAGCGGTCGTCCGCGGGCCGGTCGGCACGCTGCTCGAACGCCCGGACGTAGCAGAACGTGCAGCGGTGGACACAGCCCATGTACGGGTTCAGGGACCACTCGAAGGCCATGCCCTTGACGCGGTTGAGGGCGCTCCGGCACGGCTCTTCCCGGTAGTCGACCCGCATGTTCACATTGTAGAACATACGTTCGTACCAGGACCGTCATCCCCGTTCCTATAATTCGAGGACTTCCTTTGGACGACGACCGACCGCCTAGTACCCACGCCCGGGAAAGCCGGGCATGAGCGACTTCCTTCGAATCGTCGTGGTTCTCCTGCTCGTGCTGGGGAACGCGCTCTTCGTCGCAGCCGAGTACGCGCTCGTGACGTCTCGGCGATCGCGCCTGAAGGAGCTCGCCGACTCCGGCCGACGGGGCGCCGGCCACGCGCTAGAGCTGATGGACGATCCCGTACGGTTCATCAGCACCGTCCAGGTCGGGATCACGATCGCGGGGATCGCGATGGGTGCGATCGGCCAGCCGCTCGTCCAGGACTGGTTCGGCTTCATCCAGTCCGACACCGTCGCGTTCCTGATCGCGTTCTTCCTCCTGACGTTCCTGAGCGTCTCGCTCGGCGAGCTCGTGCCGAAGGCGATCGCGCTCCAGCGCGCCGAGCGGCTGGCGATCGCGCTCGCCTGGCCGATCGACATGCTCGGGCGTATCGCCCACCCACTCGTGTGGCTGCTCCAGACGTCGTCGAATGCGGTCGTACGGCTGTTCGGGATCGAGCCTGCGCCGGCAGGTGTCGTCGTCCAGACACGCGAAGACGTTCGCGCCTTCCTCGCCGAGGCCGGGCAGAGCGGTGCGGTCGAGGGCGTCGAGCAGGAGGTGCTCTACGCCGCCTTCAGGTTCGCCGAGAAGGAAGCGCACGACGTGATGGTGCCGCGGCCGGAAGTGGTCGCGATCTCCGTCGACCTGCCGGCGCGGGAGTGCCTCGCCGCAGTCGTCGACTCGCCGTACACGCGCTACCCCGCCTACAAAGGCTCGCTCGACGAGATCGTCGGCATCCTCCACGTGCGCGACCTGTTCAAGGCGCTGTACGAGCGCGGGGTCGACAACGTCGTCATCGCCGACCTGCTTCGCAAGCCCTACTTCGTCCCCGAGACGAAGGACCTCGGGGCGCTCCTGGCGGAGCTCCGCCAGCAAAACCAGCACATCGCGATCGTCGTCGACGAGTACGGCTCGATGCAGGGCATCGTCACGCTCGAGGACCTGCTCGAAGAGATCGTCGGCGAGATCGAGGACGAGTACGACCTCCCGGACGAGTCGTTCGAGCAGGTCGACGACCGCACGATCCGCGTCGACGGAACGTTCCCGATCGACGACTTCAACGAGCGGTTCGACGTCGGGATGCCCCAAGAGGACTACCACACGCTCGCGGGGTTCGTTTTCGGGCAGCTGGGCCGAGCGCCCGAGTCCGGCGACGAGGTCGTCTGGAACGGGCTCAAGTTCGGGGTCATCGACGTCGAGGGCACGCGGATCGAGAAGCTCCAGGTCGAGTTCCTGCCCGGGGAGCACGAGTCGGCGAAGGTGGAGTCGGCCTGACGCTCCCCCGCGGCTTCGCGGGGGCCGACCCGCCTCCGTCGTGGCCGGTGCTTCCGGGGACCCCGCGGCCAGAGCGCCTCGAGCTCGCGGTCGACGTGCTGCCGGGCGTCGGGCCGACGGTGAAGAAGCGGCTGCGCAAGCTGGGGCTCGAAACGATCGGCGACGCGCTCGAGTACCGGCCGCACCGCTACGAGCCGGCCGCGCCGGAGCGAAGAATCGTCGAGCTCTTCGGCGAGGACGAGGCGGTGATCACCGGCGAGGTCCTGCAGCACTCGGCTGCAACGCGCGCGCCGGCTGAAGCTCGTCAAGGCGCGCGTGGCGGACGAGACGGGGGAGATCACCGCGGTGTGGTTCAACCAGGCATGGCTCGCCGACAGGCTCGTTCCGGGGATGCAGGTGCGGCTGCGTGGGAATCTGCGAGGCCGGGAGTTCGCCGTTCGGTCCTACGATCTGGACGGGGTCTCCTCGACGGCCGACTTCGCGCCCGTGTATCCCGCAACCGAGGAGGTCACGGTCAAGAAGCTCCGTGAGGTCGTCGGGCGGCGCGCTTCCGTACGCCGAGACGTGGTCGATCCGCTGCCGGCGGCGCTGAAGGCCTCTGAGGGCCTGCCCGGCCGGGCCGATGCGCTCGTCGCCCTGCACCGGCCCGCGGGAGGAGGCCGACGGCGAGCGTGCGCGCCGCCGCCTGGCCTTCGACGAGCTGCTGACGCTCCAGCTCGGTCTCGCACGGCGCCGGCAGGGCCGCGAGGAGGAGCGCGCGACGGCGCTCGGCGAGCCCGGCGAGCTGATCGCCCGGTATCGGGCTGCGCTCCCGTTCCGGCTGACTCCGGACCAGGAGCGGGCGATCGCGGAGATCGACGCCGACCTCGCCGGCGAGCGACCGATGGAGCGGCTCCTGCAGGGGGACGTCGGCTCGGGGAAGACGGTCGTCGCCCTCTATGCGCTGCTGCGCGCCGTCGAGGCCGGGCGCCGCGGTGCCCTGATGGCGCCGACGGAGACACTCGCCGAGCAGCACTTCTTGACGATCGAGCCGATCTGCCTCGAGCTGGGCCTGTCCTGCGCGCTGCTGACGAGCTCCGTGGGCGCACGGGCCCGGCGGGCGGCGCCGAACGCGCAGATCGTCGTCGGCACCCACGCGTTGATCCAGGAGGGGGTCGAGCTGTCCGATCTGGCGGTGGCCGTCGTGGACGAGCAGCACCGGTTCGGGGTCGAGCAGCGGGCGGCGATCAGGGCGGGACGAAGGCCGCATACGCTCCACATGACGGCGACGCCGATCCCGACGGACGCTCGCGCTGACCGTCTACGGCGACCTCTCGGTGACCGAGATCGTGAAGCCGCCGGCCAACCGGAAGCCGATCGTGACTCGGTGGATTCCAGAGGAGCGCGCCTCGGAGGCCTATCGCCGCCTGACGCGGCTCCTGAAGGAGGGCCGGCAGGCCTACGTCGTCTGTCCGCTGATCGAGGAGTCGGAGACGAGTCGGGCGCGCGCGGCCGAGAGCGAGGCGGAGCGCCTGCGTGCGAACGAGCTGCGCGGCTTCCGCGTCGGCTGCCTGCACGGGAAGCTGAAGCCCGACGAGCGACGCGACCTGATGGCGCGCTTCAACGCCCGTGAGCTCGACGTGCTCGTCGCGACGACGGTGATCGAGGTCGGCGTCGACGTCCCGAACGCAACCGTGATGATCGTCCAGGAGGCCGACCGCTTCGGCCTCGCGCAGCTGCACCAGCTGCGCGGCCGGGTGGGGAGGGGCGCCGAGCAGTCGTACTGCCTGCTCGTGTCGCGGCGGAAGGAGGAGCTGACCGAGTCGGCGCAGGTGCGCTTGGAGGCGCTCGTCGCGACGACGGACGGCTTCGAGCTCGCCGAGGTCGACCTCGAGCTGCGCGGCGAGGGTCAGCTGCTCGGCACTCGCCAGTCCGGCCTGACGGACTTCCGCTTCGCGAAGCTGCGCGCCGACCGCGACCTGCTGGAGCAGGCGCGCGAGGCGGCCGAGGACCTCGTCGACTACGACGGACCGTTGAACGACGAGGTCGAGCGGCTCTTCGCCGAGCACGATCTCGCCGCCTGAGGGCCGGAGCCAGTGGACAAGTCGGCACACGTCCGGCACACGTTCCCCTTGACGCCGCTCGGTGTCTGACACCAGGCCGCGGCTCGGATGGCCGTGGCCGTCGCCGTGAGCCGATCGTGGGCACGCAGCCTGGCTCGTCACCCGTAGCGCGCACAATGCGCGCGTGCGGATCATCGCCGGCGAGAAGCGGGGCGCGAAGATCGTCGCGCCGAAAGGGCACGACACGCGGCCCACTCGCGACCGGGCACGCGAGGCCGCCTTCAACCTGATCGGGCCCGTCGACGGGGCGGACGTCCTCGACCTCTTCGCCGGCTCCGGCGCGTACGGGCTCGAGGCGCTCTCCCGAGGCGCGGCGTCGGCCGTCTTCGCCGAGGACGACCGCGCGGCGTGCGCGCGCGATCCGCCAGAACCTCGAGAAGCTCAGCCTGACCGGCGCGACGGTGCTCTGCCGCGACGCGATCCAGGTTCTCTCGGAGGAGGCGCGAGCAGGCAGGCGCTACGATCTCGTCCTCGCCGACCCGCCCTACCGAATGTTTTCTTCCGTGCAAACCGGTCTCGCCACGTACCTCCCACGGGTGCTCGCCGACGACGGCCTCGCCGTCGTCGAGACCCACGCGAAGGAAGAGCCCGAGCTCCCGCTCGCCGTCCGCACCAGCCGCCGCTACGGCTCCGCGCGGCTGACGCTCTTCGAACACTCTTGATCACCGCGATCTATCCCGGGACGTACGACCCGGTCACGAACGGCCATGTCGACGTGATCCGTCGCGCGGCGGGCATCTTCGATCGCGTCGTCGTCGGCGTGGTCGGGACGCCGACGCACAAGCAGCCGACGTTCTCGGTCGACGACCGGGTCGAGTTCCTCGAGACGGCGCTGACCGACCTGGACAACGTCGAGGTGGACGTCTTCAAGGAGCTGGTCGTCGAGTTCGCGCGGAAGTGGGACGCGAAGGTGATCGTCAAGGGCCTCCGCGTGATCTCGGACTTCGAGTGGGAGTTCCAGATGAACCAGCTCAACCGCACGCTCGCCCCGGACATCGAGACGGTGTACGTGATGGCGAGCCCGGAGGTCAGCTTCGTCTCTTCGAGCGGGATCAAGGAGATCGCCGCCTACGGCGGCAATGTCGACCAGCTCGTCCCCGGTGCAGTCGCAGAACGGCTCCGCCAGATGTACGGAGACGGCCGCCCAGGCGCTCCCGTCCCCCCGTCTGAGTAGGCACGCGGCTCCAGCCGGCCGGCCAGAGACGCGAGGCCTCCGTGTGCTGACTACACTCCGGGCTATGGACGTACTCGTTCTCATCGACAAGCTCGACGACCTCGTTCACAACGCAAAGGCGGTGCCGCTCACCGACCAGGTGCGGATCGACCGCGAGGAGATCTACGAGATCCTCGACCAGATGCGCGCGACGATCCCCGAGGAGATCAAGCAGGCCCGCTGGATCGTCAAAGAGCGGCAGGAGATGCTCGCCGAAGCCAAGCGCGAGTGCGACCGGATCCTCGGCGAAGCGCGGGAGCAGGCTGCCCGCGAAGCGTCGCAGACCGAGATCGTCAAGCTGGCCGAGCGACAGGCGCAGGAGATCATCGACGAGTCGCGCCGGCAGGCCCGGGAGACGCGCCTCGAGATGGAGGACTGGGCCGACAGCATCCTGTCGACGCTCGAGGTCAACCTGGACAAGTTCCTCGGCGCCGTCAAGCGCGGGCGCGAACGGCTGCACGAGCGCTCGCAGGAGACGGTCGTCGCGGGCATCGCTGCGCCGGGCTCGAACGACGACCAGCCCTACGAGTAGACCACTCGCGGCGCTCTACGACGTCCACGGGAACCTTCCCGCGCTGGAGGCTGCGCTCGCGGAGGTCGGCGACACGCCGCTCGTCTTCGGCGGCGACCTGGCGTGGGGGCCGCTGCCGGTGGAGACGGTCGACCGCATCCGGGGCCTCGACGCGCTCGCGATCCGCGGGAACGCCGACCGCGATCTCGAGGACGATTGGCTCGAGCAGCAGCTCGGCGCCGAACGTCTCGAGTGGCTGAGGACGCTCCCGGAGCAGCTGACGCTCGAGGTCGAGGGGCTCGGGCGAGTGCTGTTCTGTCACGGCTCGCCGCGGAGCGACGAGGAGATGCTCCTGCGCACGACGCCCGAGGAGCGCCTCGCCGAGATCCTGGACGGCGTCGACGCGGATGTCGTCGTCTGCGGCCACACGCACATGCAGTTCGACCGGAAGGTCGGCGTCGCAGCGCGTGGTCAACGCGGGCAGCGTCGGGCTTCCCTACGGCGCAGCCGGCGCGCACTGGGTCGAGCTCGGGCCCGACGTCACGCACCGGCGGGTCGAGTACGACCCGTCGCCCCTTCGCGTCTCCGAATGGCCGCGGGCTGAAGAGCTGATCGCGGTGATCGAGTCGCCGCCGAGCGAGGCGAAGGCGATCGCCGAGTTCGAGGCCCTCGTCGACGCGGGTCGCGACGCTACCCTCATCGAGTGACCACGTTCGACCTCAGACAAGCCAAGCTCCGGCCGGGCGAGGAATACCGCGACGAGCAGGAGATCACGCTGTCGCCGTACGACCTCGGCGGCCAGCGCTACCTGCCCGTGCCGGAGAAGGTGACCGCCGAGCTCGTCATCAACCGCGGCACGAGCGGCACGACGTTCGAGCTCCGTTTCCCCGCGCGGCTGCACGGGCCGTGCTACCGCTGCCTGAAGGACGCGGCGCTCGACCTCTCGATCCATGCCCGTGAGTACCAGGCGACGAGCCCAGGCGAGTCCGACGAGCTGCGCACGCCGTACGTCGTCGACAACCAGCTCCAGCTCTCCGACTGGGCCCGCGACGCGATCGCGCTCGAGCTGCCGCAGCAGATCCTTTGCCGGCCGGACTGCGCCGGCCTCTGCCCGGTCTGCGGCGAGGATCTGAACGACAACCCGCACGAGCACGAAGAGGAACGGTCCGACCCACGCTGGGCCGCCCTCGAAGGCCTACGCGAGAAGCTCTAGCGTCTCAGCCTTGTTGGCCGCGAATCGCCGCGTGAATCTCGTCGGCGCGGAAGACCTTGTTCCACTTGCGGTTCGTCACTTCGCGAAGAATCCCGTGCTCCTCAAGAGTTCGAATCGTCGCGTGGGCCGTAGGATTGCTCACGCCGAGAATCGTCTGAGCACGCTTCGCCGTGACAAGTGGGTTCACGAAGAGTGCGTCCACAAGCGCGAGCGCGTTGCTTGTGGCGTGCATGCTCTGAAGATGCTCTCGATATCGGATCTGAAGGGCGAGGAGACGATCAGCGAGGTTGGCGGCTTCATCAGCCTGCACACGTACCCCATCGAGTACGTAGCGGATCCAGCCATCCCAGTCGCCGTGCGTACTCACTCGCATGAGTCCGTCGTAGTACGCACTCCGGCTGCGCTCGAAGTACGCAGAGAGGTACAGGAGTGGCTGAGGCAAAAGCCCTCGCTCGGTGAGGAACAGGTTCATCAACAGGCGACCAACGCGACCGTTCCCATCGCCGAACGGATGGATCGCTTCGAATTGGTAGTGCAGGACCGCCATCTGGACTAACGGTCTCAGACTCGAGCGCTCGTTCATAGAGCGATCGAGGTCGTTGAGACAGCTCTTCATTTCCGGAACGGGCGGCCCGACATACGTTGCGGAGTCCTCAGTCGCGCCCCCGACGAAGTTCTGATATGTCCTGAACCGACCGGGATGGCGTGCGGCGCCACGGACGCCCCTCATGAGACGCTCGTGTAGCTCGCGAATGAAGCGCAGCGAAAGCGGAAAGTTGCTGAGGCGCCTGATTCCGTACTCGTGGGCCGCAAGGTAATTCTGTACCTCTCGTACATCGCCTGAGCCGATGAGTCCCGGCTGCTCGACTTCGGCCGCGTACACATCTGCAAGGGTGGACTGTGTGCCCTCAATCCGTGAGCTGAGGACGGCTTCGCGCCGCAGGTACGGGCCGACCATCAGGTCCGGATTGGGCAAGCGGTGGCCGATGCCCTGAAGGATGCCGAGCCGATTTGATGCCTCGTCCAGAAGCTCGATCGCACGATTTGAAAGCTTGACCTCGCGCGGCGCTGCTGCCGGAACGAATGCCACGTTGCCGCTCGCGGTCCTCGCTAGGCTCCCGGGAGCTCGCTTTGTGAAGCGCCTGGCTTCCATAGGCTTTGAAAGAGTTTAGCCGATTTCTTTCAAAGCTCGCCGGAGTCGGTAAGACATCTTTCAAGCCTCTCAGCTGCTCCGCGCGTCGACCGAAGCGCAGCGAACCGACAGCTATACTCCGCCGCCGCAATGGCAGTCCCCAAGCGCAAAACGTCGAAGTCACGCCGCGACAAGCGCCGTGCGCAGCACAAGCTCGAGGCTCCGCGCCTGAGCGAGTGCCCGGTCTGCCATCGCCCGAAGCGGCCGCACCGCGTGTGCCCGAACTGCAAGACGTACCGCGGGCGCGAGGTCGAGCCGCTCCGTGCGCCGGTCCCGTAGAATCGGCGCGCGTCCGATCCCCCTATCGCAAGCGAGGTGACATGGCAGCGTCCCGCGACGAAGTCTTCGAGCGGATCAAGGAAGTCTTGGCCGATCGGCTGAGCGTCGAAGAAGCGGACATCACTGAAGAGGCGAACTTCCAGGAGGACCTGGATGCCGACTCGCTCGACCTCGTCGAGATGATCATGGAGCTCGAGGATCAGTTCGGGCTCAAGATCCCGGACGAGGACGCCCAGAAGATCCAGACAGTCGGGCAAGCTGTCGACTACGTCACGTCGCACCAGTAGCGGCGGCGCACAGGCGGGGACTCCCGCGCGACTTGCGGCGCTGATCGACCAGCTCCCTGCGGAGCGGGTCGAGAACGCGTTCACTCACCCGTCCTGGGCGGCCGACCGGGCGGATTCCTACGAACGCCTCGAGTTCCTCGGCGACAGCGTGCTCGAGCTCGCGGTTGCCCGGGCGCTCTACGAGCGTTATCCGGACCTGAGCGAAGGCCGGCTGGCGAAGATCCGCTCGCACGTCGTCTCGCGGGCGAGCTGTGCGGTCGTTGCCCGTGAGCTGGACCTCGGAGCAGGGCTGATCGAGAAGGGCACGGGCATCGTCCCGCCGGACGAGCTCGAGCGACTGTCCCGGAACCGGAACGTGCTCGCCGCGCTCGTCGAGGCGGTGCTCGCGGCACTCTTCCTCGAGCACGGCTTCGAGGCGATCGAGGAGCCGATCGTCGAGGCCTTCGCCGGGCGGATCGAGTACGCGGCGACGACGCACGTCGACTTCAAGACGGAGCTTCAGGAGCAGCTGGCCGCACTGGGGCGGCAGGTCAGCTACTCCGTCCTCGACGTCGAAGGGCCGCCGCACGACCGGAAGTTCACCTCGGCGGCCGTGGTCGACGGCGACCAGGCCGGTGTCGGCGTCGGCCCGTCGAAGAAGGCGGCCGAGCAGGAAGCGGCCAGGCAGGCGCTCGAGAAGCTCCGGGCGGCGTTAGGCATCCGCGCCTGGTCACTAGCGTTCGGCCGGCGTGCACCTACGCGCGATCCGCATCCGCGGCTTCAAGTCGTTCCCTGAACCGGTCGAGGTTCGCCTCGAGCCGGGCGTCGCCGTGGTCGTCGGGCCGAACGGCTCCGGGAAGTCGAACGTCGCCGATGCGCTCCTCTGGGCCTCGGGGAGCCTGAGCCCGAGCGAGCTCCGGGCCGAGAAGCCGGACGACGTGCTCTTCGCCGGCACCGGCGGCAACCCACCGGCGCCGTACTGCCAGGTGGAGCTCGTCCTCGACAACGAGGACGGCGCGCTCGAGGAGCTCCCGTATGCGGAGATCTCGATCATGCGCCGGCTGCATCGGGGCGGCGAAGGCCAGTACCTGATCAACGGGACGTCAGTGCGGCGCACCGACCTCGTCGAGCTCCTCGCCGATGTCGGGCTCGGCGGCGGCGCGGGCTCGATCATCTCGCAGGGCAAGGTCGAGGAGATCCTGGCCTCGAAGCCCGAGGAACGCCGCGCGCTCGTCGAGGAAGCGGCCGGCCTCGGCAAGTTCAAGCGCCGCCGGCACCGTGCGGAGCTGAAGCTCGCGCGGGTGGCGCAGGACGTCGCGCGGGTGCTGGACGTGGAGGCGGAGGTGCGCAAGCGTCTGCGGCCGCTGGCGCTGCAGGCGACGGCGGCGCAGCGCGCCGAGAAGCTCGGAGCCGAGATCGCCGGGCTCGAGGCTGCGATCGCGAGCATCGACCTCGCCGCGGTCGACGAGCAGATCGCTGAGGCGCAGGAGCGGCGGACGGCCGCCGAGCATGCGAGGAAGCGCAGCGACGCCAAGCTCGAGGATCTCCTCGCCGAGCGCCATCGAGCCGAGGAGGAGCTCGCGGACGCCGCCGGCCGCCGGGAGGGTGCGATGTCGGCGCTCTACCGGCTGCGGAGCGCGGGTGAGCGCGTCGCGCTCAGGGGCGAGAGCCGCGACTGAGCTGATCGCGTCCCTGCGGGACGCAGCGGCGAAGCCTCGACTGCCGGTCGACCTGACGCGGCAGCGGCTTCGCGAGGAGGCGCAGGAGCGGCTGCGAGCGCTCGAGCGGATGCTCGCCGAGCGCGAGGGCGTTCCGCCGGCTGCGCGCGCTTTCGCCGAAGCCGGCCACCCGCTTGTCCTCTCCAAGCTGGCGGTGCCTGCGGGGGACGAGCGGGCCGTGGCGGCTGCGCTGCGCGGTCGCGGCGCGGCGGTGATCGCTCCCGACGAGCAGACCGCGCTGGAGCTCGTCCGAGAAGCCCGCCGCCGGGGGCTGGGGAGCGTCACGGTGGTCGTCGGCGACCGGCCGCTCGAGGACTTCGACATCGTCGAGGAGCACGAGCTGCTCTCGGCCGAGAGGCTCGCCGTCACGCGAGAGGGCCTCGCCTACGACCCGGAGCGAAACGAGCTGTGGTTCGCGGGGGAGGCGGCCGAAGCGGTCTTGCTGGAGCTCGAGGGGAGGCGCCGAGCGCTTGCCGACGAGGTCGCGGAGCTCGACCGACGGCCTCCGCCGGCACCCGTCGTCGACGACACGCCTTTCCGCCCGCTGATCGCGGTCGCCGAGCGGCTCGAAGCGGCGCTCACCGCTGCCGCCGGCGATCGCCGCGCGCTCCGAGCCGACGCTCCGCGCCAGGGCCGACGCGGGCACCACGCGCACCGGCGAGCTCGCCGACGAGCTCCGGAAGCTCGGCGCCGCCGAAGCCGAGATCCGCCGGGAGGCGGCCGAGGTCTCGGCCCGGACGAGCGCGATCGACGTCGAGCTGGCACGCCTCCAGGCCGAGCGGGGCGAGGCGCAGCGGCGGCTCGAGGCCGCCGGTGTCGAGCCGGCGGAGGGCGACGACCGCGAGGCGCTGCTCGAGCGCGCCGAGCGGCTTCGCCGCCGGCGCGAGCAGCTCGGGCAGGTCAACCCGCTCGCCGCCGAGGAGTACGAGCGCGAGAAGGAGCACCTCGGCGACCTGACCGCGCAGCGCAAGGACCTCGAGCAAAGCCTCGAGGAGCTCGCGAAGCTCCGGGACGAGCTCGACGAGACCGTGGAGCGGCGGTTCGCCGAGACGTTCGACGCCGTCAGGGCCAACTTCGAGGAGGTCGCGCAAACGCTCTTCCCGGATGGAACAGGACGCCTGCGGCTGACCGAGGACGAGGACGAGGTGCCCGGCATCGAGGTGGAGCTCCAGCCGGCGGGCAAGCGGGTGACGAGGCTCTCGCTCCTCTCGGGCGGCGAGAAGGCTCTCGGCGCGATCTCGTTCCTCTTCGCGCTCTTCCTCGCCAAGCCGTGTCCGTTCTACCTCCTCGACGAGGTCGAGGCCGCGCTCGACGACGCCAACATCGGCCGGTTCGTGCAGCTACTCCGGCGCTACGCCGACACGGGCGCAGTTCATCGTCATCACGCACCAGAAGAAGACGATGGAGGCGGCGGACGTCCTCTACGGCGTGACGATGGGCGCCGACGGGATCTCAGAGGTCGTCTCGCGCAGGTTGCCGCGCGAGACTTCCGCCGAAGCCGCCGCCTAGCCCGTGAACGGCGGGCGCGGCGCTGCGCGCCGGGCCGGCAGCACGACGACGCGGGCGCGAGCGTGACAGCCCGCCTGCGTGCGCACGCGCCTGGTCACGAACGCCGGGCTCAGGCAGTTGACGGAGTTCGTGCCCGAGACGGTGACGACGTTGACGTACGTCCCGGCATTCGTGCTGACCACGCGCGCGACCACCAGGTAATTCCGTGACGCTCTGGGCCGGAGAACACGGATCTGCCAGCACAGGGAACCGTTGACGCGCCGCGCTCCCGGCGCGCGCACCACGATCAGACCGTTCGGGACCCGGTCGCAGACGCGAACGTTCCGGACGATGCCGGGGCCGCGGTTGGTGACCTTCATGCGGAACGCGATCCGAGCCGGTGCCCGAACCACCCTCGGGCGTGCCGTCTTGACGATCACCAGCCGGCCAGGAACGGTCACGGGCCGAGTGTTCGTGAGCGTGCAGGTCAGGACGCCGTTCGGGACGGCCGGGCTGGTGACGGCGTACGGGCCGCCCGAGTAGCGGCGCAGATCCTGCGGGCCCGTGCCGCAGTTGATGAAGGCGCGGTAGCCAGACGGCACTCGACCTCTCCGACCGTGACCCGGGCCGAGAGCGGGTAGTCGAAGGAGACGCTCTGCCCGTCCGCGAAGGCGAGCGTGGAGACGTCGAATGGAGGCTGGCCGGTCGGAGTCGACGAAGATCGTCGCCGTGCTCGACCGCCCTGCCCAGTTCTTGAGCAGGCGCACCGTTGCCTGCGGCGTGTTGATGATGGTGCAGGTCAACGTGGCGCCGTCGACGGCCGGAGAGGTGACCGGGAACGGGCCGCCTGTGTAGGCCTGCGGGCCGGCGCCGCAGTCGATCGTCGCCGTGTAGCCGACGGGCACGGCGGTCTCGCCGACGGTCGACCGGTGTCGAGACGGGGTACTCGAAGGAGGTCCCCTGGCCGCTGGCGGTGGCGACGGTGGAGGCGTCGTAGGGCGCCGCCCCGTTCGCGTCGACGAAGAGCGTCGCCGACGAGGGCGCTCCGGCCCAGTCCTTGACGACCTGGACGGTCGAGCGCAGCTGCGTGTTGATGATCGTGCAGGTGACCGTGGCTCCACCCTCGGCCGGGGAGGTGACCGGGAACGGGCCGCCGGTGTAGGGCTGCGGGGCTTCCGGGTCGGGCCGCAGTGGATCGTCGCCGAGTAGCCCGCGGGCACGCTGGTCTCGCCGACGAAGACCGGGGTCGAGACCGGATACTCGAAGGAGGCGCTGTCCCCGGTCGCGGTCGCGACGGTCGAGGCGTCGAACGGCGCTGCGCCGTCCTGGTCGACGAAGATCGTCGTCGAGGCGGGATCGCCGATCCAGGCCTTCACGACCCGCACGGTCGAGAACAGCTGCGTGTTGGTGATCGTGCAGGTGAGCGTCGCGCCGTCGACGGACGGAGACGTGACTGGGAACGGGCCGCCGGCATAGGGCTGCGGAGCCTCTCGGGTCGGGCCGCAGTGGATCGTCGCCGAGTAGCCCGCCGGCACGTCGACCTCACCCACGGTCACCGGGGTCCCGACCGGGTACTCGAACGAGGCGCTGTCCCCGTCGCCGTCGCGACCGTCGAGGCGTCGAAGGGCGGCCGACGCCGTCCCGGTCGACGAAGAGCGTCGCCGAGGCGGGCGCGCCCTCCCACTGCTTGACCACGCGCACGGTCGAGAACAGCTGCTTGTTCGTGATCGTGCAGGTGAGGGTGGCGCTGTGCTGCGGCCGGCGAGGTGACTGGGAACCCGCCGCCGGTGTACGGCCTGCGGGCCGGTCGCCGCAGTCGATCGTCGCCGAGTAGCCGGCCGGGATCGGGGTCTCACCGACCGTGGTCGCGGTCCCGACCGGGTAGACGAAGGAAGCGCTCGTCCCCGTCGGCGGTCGCGACCGTCGAGCTCGAAGGGCAGCCGCGCCGTCCTGGTCGACGAAGATCGTCGTCGACGCGGGCGCGCCGTCCCACTGCTTCACGACCCGCACGGTCGAGAGCAGCTGCCTGTTCGTGATCGTGCAGGTGAGCGTCGCTCCGGGGCCGGGGGCGGTGACTGCGAACGGGCCGCCGGTGTAGGGCTGCGGCGCGCGGTGCCGCACTGGATCGTGGCCGCATACCCGGCCGGCACCGGGCGTCTCGCCGACGAAGACGGCCGTCCCGGGCGAGGTAGTCGAACGAGGTGTTGTCCCGTCGGCGGTCGCGACCGTCGAGGCGTCGAAGGGTGCGACCCCGTTCTGGTCGACGAAGATCGTCGTCGAGGCGGGCGCGCCGTCCCACTGCTTCACGACTCGCACGGTCGCCGGGATGATGCTGTTCTTGATCGTGCAGATGAGCATCGCGCCCGCGGTCGCAGGCGCTGTGACCGCAAACGGCCCGCCCGTGTACGGCGCCGGAGCCGCGGTGCCGCACTGGATCGTCGCCGTGTAGTCCGGTCGGCACCGCCGTCTCGCCGACGAACGCTCGCGGTCGAGAGCGGATAGTCGAACGAGGCGCTGTCGCCGTTCGGCGGTGGCGACCGTCGAGGCGTCGAACGGTGCCGTCCCGTTCTGGTCGACGAAGATCGTCGCCGACGAAGCCGGACCCGACCCACTGCTTCACGACCCGCACCGTCGAGAACAACTGCCTGTTCGTGATCGTGCAGGTGAGCGTCGCTCCGGCGGCGGGGGCGGTCACCGCGAACGGCCCGCCGGTGTACGGCTGCGGAGCCGCGCCGCCGCACTGGATCGTGGCCGCATACCCGGTCGGCACGACGGTCTCGCCGACGAAGACGGCCGTCCCGGCGACGTAGTTGAAGGAGGTGTTGTCCCCGTCGGCGGGATCGACGACCGTCGAGGCGTCGAAGGGCGCGACCCCGTCTTGGTCGACGAAGATCGTCGTCGACGCGGGCGCGCCGTCCCACTGCTTGATGACTCGCACCGTCGCCGGAGGTGGAATCACGCTGTTTCTGATCGTGCAAGTGAGCGTCTCGCCGTGCATCGCCGGCGAGTGACCGCGAACGGTCCGCCCGTGTAGGGCTGCGGAGTCGCGCCGCCGCACTGGATCGTCGCCGTGTACCCGGTCGGCACCGCCGTCTCGCCGACGAAGGCCGGGGTCGAGAGCGGGTAGTCGAACGAGGCGCTGTCGCCGTTTGCGGTGGCGACCGTCAGGCGTCGAAGGGCGCCGACGCCGTCCTGGTCGACGAAGATCGTCGTCGACGCGGGCGCGCCGTCCCACTGCTTGATGACCTGCACGGTCGAGAGCTGCTGGGTGTTCGTGATCGTGCAGGTGAGCGTCGCTCCGGGGCCGGGGCGGTGACTGCGAAGGGGCCGCCGGTGTAGGGCTGCGGCGTCGCGGTGCCGCACTGGATCGTGGCCGCATACCCGGCCGGCACCGGCGTCGTCTCGCCGACGAAGACGGCCGTCCCGGGCGAGGTAGTCGAACGAGGTGTTGTCCCCGTCGGCGGTCGGCGACCGTCGAGGCGTCGAAGGGTGCGATCCCGTCCTGGTCGACGAAGATCGTCGTCGACGCGGGCGCGCCGTCCCACTGCTTCTCGACTCGCACGGTCGCCGGGATGATGCTGTTCTTGATCGTGCAGATGAGCGTCGCGCCCGCGGTCGCAGGCGCTGTGACCGCAAACGGCCCGCCCGTGTACGGCCCGGAGCCGCGGCGCCGCACTGGATCGTGGCCGTGTAGTCGGTCGGCACCGCCGTCTCGCCGACGAACGCTCGCGGTCGAGAGCGGGTAGTCGAACGAGGCGCTGTCGCCGTTCGGCGGTGGCGACCGTCGCGGCGTCGAACGGTGCGGTCCCGTTCTGGTCGACGAAGATCGTCGCCGACGAAGCCGGGCCCACCCACTGCTTCACCACCCGCACCGTCGAGAACAGCTGCCTGTTCGTGATCGTGCAGGTGAGGGTGCCGCCGCCTGCGGCCGGGGAGGTGACGGGAAGGGGCCGCCGGTGTAGGCTGCGGGCCGCGCGCCGCAGTCGATCGTCGCCGAGTAGCCGGCCGGCACGGCGGTCTCACCGACGGTCGGTCGCGGTCGAGACCGGGTAGACGAAGGAGGCGCTGGCCCCGTCGGCGGGATCGACGACCGTCGAGGCGTCGAAGGGCGGCCGACGCCCGTCCTGGTCGACGAAGATCGTCGTCGACGCGGGCGCGCCGTCCCACTGCTTGACCACGCGCACGGTCGAGAACAGCTGCTTGTTCGTGATCGTGCAGGTGAGGGTGGCGTTGTCGCTCGGCCGGGGAGGTGACCGGCGAATGCGCCGCCGGTGTACGGCTGCGGGCCCGCCGCCGCAGTCGATCGTCGCCGCGTAGCCCGCCGGGATCGGGGTCTCACCGACCGTGGTCGGGGTCCCGACCGGGTACATGAAGGAGTGCTTGGTGCCCGTCGGCGGTCGCGACGCGTCGACGCCTGGAACGGAGCCGCGCCGTCCTGGTCGACGAAGATCGTCGTCGACGAGGGCGCGCCGTCCCACTGCTTCACGACCCGCACCGTCGAGAGCTTCTGCTTGTTCGTGATCGTGCAGGTGAGCGTCACGTTCGGAGGGCCGGCGCCGTGACCGCGAACGGGCCGCCTGTATAGGGCTGCGTGGGACCCTGCGCCGCACTGAATCGTGGCGCTATATCCGTCCGGCACCGCGACCTCCCCGACGGTGACCGGGGTCGAGGTCGGGTACGTGAAGGAGGCGCTCTGGCCGCTCGCGGTCGCGACGGTCGAGGCGTCGAACGGCGCGACGCCGTCCGGTCGACGAAGATCGTCGCCGAGGCGGGCGCGCCCTCCCACTGCTTGACCACGCGCACGGTCGAGCGATTCTGGATGTTGGTGATCGTGCAGGTGACGGTGGCGCCGTCCTCGGCCGGGGACGTGACCGGGAACGGGCCGCCGTTGTAGGCCTGCGGAGGCCCCTGGCCTTCGCACTGGATCGTGGCCCGGTAGCCGGCCGGCACCGCGGTCTCGCCGACCCTGACCGCGGTCGAGACCGGGTAGTCGAACGAGGCGCTCGCTCCGCTCGCGGTCGCGACGGTCGAGGCGTCGTAGGGCGCGGCGCCGGTGGCGTCGACGAAGATGGTGGCCGAGCTGGGGTCGCCGACCCACTGCTTGACCACCCGGACCGTCGAGCGCTTGAAGCGGTTCCGGACGACGCAGTTGACGTGGTCGCGCACCTTCAGGCCCGAGAGAGTGAACGACTCCACTAGGGCCGGAACGTCGCTGTCGAGAATCGTTGTACCCGCGGAGGTGCACGTCACCGACTCGGCCTCGAACCCCGCGGGCACCGGGGTCTCCGAGATCGTGATATTGCTCAGCGCGGTTTCTGAGGTCGGCCGCCAGACGAAGTCCAGCGTCCCGGCGGCGGCAGTGTTTCCCGACTGCGTTGCAGTGGTGCTGTTCACTGGAGGGCCGGCCGCATTCGGCAGGAACCACCTGTACGCGAACTGACTGGCGGGCGGCTGCAACACGGTCCGCCCGCTGAACCTCCAACCTGACTTCGAGACCCAGGCGTCTCTCTTCGCCTCGTCTGTCTCCTTCCTGACCGTCACGGTGACGTTGCAGAGCTTGGAGGCGAGGTCCTCCAGTGCATCCTCGAGCTCGTTGAAGTTCGTGATGAGCGTGTAGTCGGCCGTCTCGATCGGGTACTCCGGGAAGCTCCTCGTACCCGAGACCGCCTGGATCCGCAGCGCGCTGAGCGCGTCCGTCACGCCTTGCGCCGACGCCGATCGCGAACATGTGCGAGTTCGCCTTGAGCTGGTTCGCCGTGTTAGCCGCAGGGTCCATTGCCGAGTAGAAGCCCTCCTCCACACCGGTGCCGCCTCCGGCCCAGCGGTTCGGGTTCCCGTCAGTGAGGAACACGACGAGGTCAGGCGGGTCGGGAGGCGGGGTGCCATCCGGGTCGCCGTCCGTCTCTGTGATTACTCGGCGCAGTCCGGCATCCCAGTTCGTGGTCCCCCCGGGCTGGTAGTTGTTCAGGTACGTCGTGAGCTGGCCGTTGATGAACGTTTGAGTGATGTTCTGATACGGGTCGATTTGGCTCGTACTGGCCGTTGTCGAGAACTTGAAGACGGCCATCCTGGCGCCCGTGTCGAGAAGACCCCGGGCGAGAGCTTTCGTCGCGTCCCTGACCTGTGGTGCGGCGTTCCCGATCGATCCCGACTCGTCGAGGACGACGGCGACCTTCAGCCCCTGGCACGCTGCGGTGAGCGGCTCGTTCGTGGCGGGAACATTGGTCGTGAGGGTGATGCTCTGGTTCGCGAGGCTGCTCCCGGAGCAGTTGTCGTTCGTGAAGAGGTCGACCGGCAGGGTCGAGGGGCCGCCGGGCGGCGGCGTGAACACGTGCTCGCTGGGCCCGACCTTGTCCGGGTCGGGGATGTTCCCCCGGGTCCGGGCTCTCAGCAGCTTTGATCGCCGCGTTGGCCTCGTACTCGTACTTGAGGTCGACGGTTTGACTGCCGTCGTCGTCCCGATCGTTGTGGTTGACGCATCGGGTCACGCCACCTGTCGTCCAGCTGGTCGATTCCCAGCCTCGTGCCGCCGGAGAGGTTGGCCACGATCCGAATGTCGTAGCCGGAGCCCATCGGGTCCGGACGTGATCGATGTACCGCTCGCCCGCGCCTGCAGGCTCGTGATCGTGATAGCCGCGTGTGATGTGGCTACGACCGCCAGTGCACCCGCCGCGCCGACGACGAGAACTGCACCGAACAGCCTCCACCTTTCGCGCATCCGACCCCTGTTCTCGACGAAATAGGACCCGAGCGAGTCTCGTATTCGACAACATCGTCGTCTTCGCGGCTCAAGTTGTCAATCCCTAGGTCGCCTCACGCGACAACTGGCTAGCCTCCGGCGATGACCAGGAGCTGGGGCGAGCTGCTCGGGGACACCGATCATCCCGACGAAACGGACGAGGAGCGCGCCGGCTTCTTCGGCCGGCTGCGCGACTCGCTCGGCAAGACCCGACGCGCGATGACCGAGCAGCTCGCGGTCGCCGCTTTCGATCCCGCGGACGACGAGTCCTGGGAGCGGCTCGAGGAAGCGCTGATCGCGGCCGACGTCGGCGTGCCGACGACCGCCGAGCTCGTCCAGCGGGTCGAGGCGCGCTCGGATGTCGGCGAGCTCGGCGCGACGCTCGCCGAGGAGGCGGCCGAGCTACTCGGCGATCCCGGGCGGCTGGCGCTCGACGGGCCGCCGACCGTGATCCTCGTCGTCGGCGTCAACGGCACCGGCAAGACGACGACGATCGGCAAGCTCGCCGCGCGGCTCGGCGAGCACGGCCACTCCGTGATCCTCGCCGCCGCCGACACCTTCCGCGCCGCGGCCGAGGAGCAGCTCGAGATCTGGGCGCAGCGCTCCGGGCGCCGACTTCGTCGGCTCCGAGCGCGGGGGCGACCCGGCGGCGGTCGCCTACGACGCGATCGAGGCGGCGACGGCGCGCGGCCGCGACGTCGTCATCGTCGACACGGCCGGCCGGCTCCACACGCAGACGAACCTGATGGAGGAGCTCGCGAAGGTGCGCCGCGTGATCGAGCGCCGCCTGCCGGGCGCGCCGCACGAGACGCTGCTCGTGATCGACGCGACGACCGGCCAGAACGGCCTTCAGCAGGCGCGGCTGTTCAACGAGGCGGTGGACGTGTCCGGCGTCGCCCTGACCAAGCTCGACGGCTCGGCGAAGGGCGGCGTCGCCCTGGCGATCGCCCACGAGCTCGGACTGCCGGTCAAGCTCGTGGGCGTCGGGGAGGGGATCGAGGACCTCAGGCCCTTCGATCCCCAGGACTTCGCGCGGGCGTTCTCGTCTAGCCGGCCGACCCGCCCGACTCGACGCGGAAGGCGATGTTGACGGTCGTCCGGAACTCCGTGATCTTGTCGCCTTCGACAACGGCGCTCATCGATTCGACGTGCGCGCCGCTGATCCCGCGTACCGTCTTCGCCGCCTCCGCCACGGCAGCCTCGGCCGCCTTGGCGAAGCTCTCCGGCGACGAGCCGATGATCGTGATGACTTTTCCAACTCCGGCCATACAGCCTCCCTCTCTAGTGGATCACGGACCGGCTTCCAGCACGACGATCCAGCCGTGGATCGGGTTCTGGACGTTCACATACATCTCCGCGACCCTCAGCCGGACCGGCTCGTCATGGGCCGCGCGCGCCTTCCTTCGCCCTCTGGGCGTTGTACTTCTCGACGGCGTCCTTTGTCGCGGCTCGGAAGCCTGCATCGGCGTCTTTCGTCGATCTCGAGAAGCCTTCGAACGTCTTAGCCATCCGTGCCCCCTTCGGTCGATGTGCGTGTCGGGGTGATCCTATGACGGAAGCTCGGCGACGAGGCGAGCCACTGCCGCGGTGTTGCCCTTGCGCTCGTACTCGGCGACGGCTCGCTCACGCGAACGAACGATCCCCGGCCACCTGAGCAAACGCGAGGTATGCCCGGGCCTTGAGGTCCGGATAGTCCGTCGGCTCGGCGAGGCGAACCGCCTCAGCCGCGAGGTCCTCGTCATTCGACGCTCGGGCACGAGCGACGCGCCACATCACCTGCGTGACCACGTCCTCGTCTGCTGCGAGTTCCTCGCTCAGCCGGGAGTAACGGATCGCCTGGTCGGCTGTCAGGCACCAGCGCGTCGGCGAGAAACGCCGCCATCGTCGACATGACGCTCGTCCAGCCCATGTCCTCGAGCTCGTCAAAGGCCCAGCGCAAGACGGCGGCAGCTTCCTCACGGTCTACCCGCCAGATGCTTCGATCTCGGCGACAACAAGCGACCACAAGCGTGATGCGGAAGCGCTGCCCGAGCTCCTCATAGAGGGCGCGAGCATCGGCCTGGAGTCGACGTGCTTCATCGAAGTCTCCGCGCATGGCTCGGAGCCCCGCGATCGCGCCGGTAATCGACGCCTTGAGGGATCGATCGTCCGGGCGTTCCGCGAGCAGGCTCTCGGCCCGCGTGATTGCCTCGCTGACCGGCGTCGGCCCGTAGTACAGCGCCTGCACCAGGATCGAGGCGAGCGCTGGACTGCTCGCCTGCGTCGCCCGCGCTTGACGCGCATGCTCGAGCGCCCGCTCGAGGTTCGCGGCCCGCTCGCCCCAGCGGCAAGCGTTGACGTGCACCTCGCTCTTCAGCCACCAGGCCTTGGCGAGGCCGAGGTCGTCGTCGAGGTCCTCGAGCAAGCGGGATCACCTCGTCGGCGACGGCGACGATCTCCTCGACCGACCCCTCGGGCTTCGTGAAGGCGCGGAAGAACTCCCGGTCGATCGTCGTCCGGAGCTCGAGCCGGCGGTCGTCGGCCGCCTGCGCAGCCTCCAGCGCTTCGTGTCAGCGCCCGCTCTGCGCGCGGGAAGTCGCCGGTTCGCATGAGCGCGCTGCCGAGCATGGGCAGGAGCTCGCGCCGCTCGTCGTGGGAGTCCGGGAAGCAGTGACGTGGCCCTGCTCAGCAGGCTCACGGCCGCCGGGAGATCGCCGCGATCGACGGCCCGACGCCCTGCACTGGCCAGCCGCTCGCCGGCCTCGGGCCGCAAGCTCGGCGTCCGGCTGACCTAGCTCCTGCCGGAACCGAAACGCCTGCTCGAGGTGGTAGCCCAGGATCTCCTCCTGCTCGGCGCTCTCGTGGACCGCCGGCGCTCTCGAGCCAGAGCGCGAAACGCTCGTGCAGGTCCGCGCGGGCAGCCTTCGGCATCTGACGGTAGGCGGCATCGCGGATCAGGCTGTGCCGAAAGCGATACGTGTTCTCGCGCCCGAACTCCGTCTGGTGAGGCCGGATCTGCTGCTTGCGTACGAGATCTGCGAGGTGGTCGTCCAAGAACGGATGGTCCTCCGGCGGCGACAGCACACGAACCGCGCTTCGGGAGAAAATTCGTCCGGCGACCGCGGCCCGCTCGAGAACGCTGCGCTCCCGAGGCGGAAGCCGGTCGAGGCGCGCGTCCAAGCAGCGCTTGAATCGTCGGTGGGACTGCCAGCGAGGAGAGGTCGGTCGTCGTCACCCAGCGTTCCTGTTCTCGCCGAAGGGCGCCCTCGTCCACCAGCATCGCGACCAGCTCCTCGACGAACAGGGGATTACCCTCAGCCGCCCGGGAAATCCGCTCCTTCACCGCGGCCGGCACCGTCGGGTCGAGCAGGTTCTCGATCAACGTTCCGCAGGCCTCGTCGGCGAGCGCTTCGAGGAGCAGCGACGTCGAGTTCAGCTTGCCGCCGGCCCATGCCGATCGCTCTTCGAGCAGCTCCGCGCGCGCGAGGCAGATCAGGAGGATCGGCGCGTCTCGAGCCCAGTCGGTGAGGTGGTCGATGAGATCGAGGAACGTCTGCTCTCCCCAGTGCACGTCGTCGAAGACGACGACGACAGGGCGGTCGCGCGCAAGCGCCTGGAGCAGCCGACGAACCGCCCAGAAGATCTCCTCGGTGCCGCCGGGCCCGGACTCGGAACCGACCAGGCCGCCGAGGCGGTCGACGATGGCGTCCGCCTCGGGGTCATTCGCGACGACCGCTGCGAGGCGCCGACGGCTCTCGGGCGCCGAGAGCGACGGTCCGAGGCCGGCGGCCTGCTTGACGATCTCCACGACGGGCCAGAACGTGATGCCTTCGCCGTAAGGGAGGCAGCGCCCTAGGAGCACCGTCGCGTGGTCGCCGAGCTCGGAGAGCAGCTCGGCGGCGAGACGGGACTTCCCGGCCCCCGCCGCTCCCAGGATCGTCACGAACTGACAGGTCTTGTCGCCGGCCGCTCGCTCGTAGGCGTGGCGCAGCATCGTCAACTCGCGTTCGCGGCCGACCAAGGGCGAGTCGAGTCGTCGCGCGACCGCCGGCGCCCCGGAAACGACGCCGAGGACGCGCCAGGCGTCGATCGGATCCGCCTTGCCCTTGAGGTCGAGCGGCTCGACCGGCTCGACGAGCACCGCGTCGCGAACGAGCCGATACGTCGGGTCGCCGATGAGGATCTCGCCGGGGCCGGCGGCGTGCTCGAGCCGCGACGCGACGTTGACCGCGTCTCCCGTGACGAAGGTCTGTCGGGTCGCCGGATCACCGGCAACGACCCTGCCCGTGTTGATCCCGGTGCGAATGCTGAGGTGGATTCCCCAGCGCTCCTCGAGCTCGCTGTTCAGCTCGGCGAGCTCGGTCCGAATCTCGGTCGCGGCGCGCACGGCGCGGAGCGGATCGTCTTCGTGCACCGTCGGCGTTCCGAACACCGCCATCACGGCGTCGCCGATGTACTTCTCGACCGTTCCTCCGTGGCGCTCGATCACGCCCCGAACGTCGGCGAAGAAGCGGTTCATCACGCCCCGTGCGGCTTCGGGGTCAAGGCGTTCGCCGAGCGGCGTCGAGTCCTTGACGTCTGAGAACAGGACCGTGACCGTCTTGCGGGCCGCCCGCTTCGGCGCCGCGGCGATCGGAGCGCCGCACGCGAGGCAGAACCGCGCGCGGGCAGGGTTATCTTCGCCGCATTGGCCGCATATCGGCATGGACAAACGATACGCGGATGTCAGCGCGGCACGTAGGGCACGAACTCCGGCTCGAGCGCGGACGGTTCGCGGGCGGGCTTGCCGCAGCCACAGACCGCGATGGCGCCCTCGGCGAACTCATCGAGCCCGAGCCGCTCACCGATGTTGGCGCCGTTGATCGCGGCCGTCACGTACGCGCCGAGCCCGAGCTCGGCGCAGACGAGGTACAGCGTCTGGCTCAGGTGGCCGGCGTCGAGGAGAAGGACGCCGTACGCCCTCTGGTGCTTTCGGTACTTCCAGAAGATCCGGTCGAAGCGCGCGACGAGCACGAAGAGCGCGCCGGCGTTCGCGAAGTACGTCTGGCCGCAGACGAATTCCGCAGCGAGCCGCTCCGCCTCATCGGCCGTGAACGACTCGAGCGGCTCCAGCGCATGGTCTTCCGTTCGATAGTGGTAGAGGCCGGGATCGACGCCCTCGACGTTTCTGACGAGAACGTACGCCTCGATGGGGTGGAGGCTCCCGCCGGACGGGCTCGTCTTCTTCAGCGCCGTGACGCCTTCCCCGATCTCGATTAGGCCGTGGCAGCCGAAAACCTCGCCGCAGACGACGCCCAGCTCCTCCATGGAGAGGGGGGCGACGGGGTCGAAGGCGCGGGTCGTCTTCCGGCGTCTGAGCGCGGCGAAAAGACCATCCTCGCGGCCGGAAACCGGGAGCTCGACGGCTCCGTCGGCGCTCTCGATCCTGTGGAAGTGCGGCGGCGGCTTCCCGTACCGCTCGACGAACGCCGCGACTGCCGCGTCGGCCTGCAGCGGAAGCTCCTCGGGGTCGGCGACGCGCCCCCTGAGATCGACGTCGCGCCACGTCGTCAGCGAGTGAAAGAGCGCCGCGTAGATGTTCCACGGGCCCGACGCGAGCCGCTCGTCTTTCCGGCGGAGTTCGGCCAGGAGCGGGTTGTCCTCGGTGCTGAGGACGAGACCCTGTTCCGCGAGCTTCGCGACTCTCTCCTGCTCCTGCGGAGAAAGCTCCTCGACGTTCGTCCAGCGGTCCGAGGGCAGCTTCGAGAGCAGCTCGAACTCTTCATCCGAGATCGCGAACTCGGTCCCCCGCAGGATCGAGATCGCAAGCAGACGCGGGATCCTCCTGACCTCGAGGTCGCCCCGGATCACTCCCTCGGCGTCGAGGGTGGGCGCGTCGTAGCGGTGAAAGAACGCGTAGACGGTTCGCCGGATCTGCGGCAGCGAGGTGACCGGAGGACTCAGGTTGCGGTGAAGACGACGAACAGCCAGAAGGCGAACATGTCAGGGGACTCGAACCCCTCCTCAGACGCGAACTCACTGGCCTCGGCGACGTTGAGAAGCGCTTCCTCGAACACGTGCTTCGGCGGGATCATCGGCGCGATCGCGAGGTCGTCGTCGGAGGTGATCGTGATGCCATGCTGTGCCAGAGTCTCCACAGGCTTCCTCGCCACCTGGGCGCGGAGCTTGTCATCTCGCGCGAGCCGCTTCGCGAGTCGAAGCGCTTCCTCCTGGCTGAGGCTGAGCTTGATGGTGATGTCGGGCACTTCGGGCTCCTTTCGGGTCGAAACCGCGTGCCGGGGACTAACTAACGCCTTTTGAGGCCGCAGGTCAAGGTCTACGGCCTGAGGTCCGCGATCAGCGCCCGCGTCTTGCCGGCCGAAACGATGTCGCCCTTCGCCTCGTAGAGGGCGAGCGCCTGCTCTGCGGCCTCGGTCGATTCCTCGAGCGAGCCGGCGACGCGCAGGACCTCGGCCAGCGCGACGAGTGCGTCGCCGTGCATCGAGAGGAAGTCGGTTTCGGCTGCGAGCTCGACCGCCTCGCGTGCGAGGCTTCAGCGCATCTTCGACCTCGCCCCGCCGCGCAAGCACCCGCGCCCGAACTTCACGCCAGAAGACCTGTGAGGCAAGGTCGTCGGGCGATGCCGACTCCTCGCTGACGACTGTGTACCGGTGAGCCTCTTCGTCGCGACCCTGCGCGTGCAGAGCCACGGCGAGCAAGGCTGCCGTCGTGGAAAGACGCGCGCGCTCGCCCATCCGCTCGTACTCGTCGAGCCCGACGCGGAGCTCACGCTCGGCAGCGACGGGGTCGTCGGCCAGCAGCTCGATCCCGGCCGAGTACTGGTGCAGACCCGCCAGGTGAAGGCTGAGGCCAAGATCGCGAACATCGCCTCGACTTCGATGAGTGAGGACGCGAGCCTCGTCGAAACGGCCGAGGCGGGCGGTCAGCGCGCCCTCGATCGTGCAGAGGATGCCGTCGAGCGACCGGTCGGTCGGCGCCTCTTCGCGGATCCGAGCGCACACGCGAAGTGCGTCCGGAACGGGTCGCGGGCCGAGGAGGGCAGCCCGTGCGAGCGCGTTGCGGATGATCGACAGCTCGCGGGCGTCGCCGGCGCGCCGCGCATACTCGAGCGAGCGCTCGAGGACCGCCTCCATCTCCGCCAGCTGGCAGCGCGTCCACTCGACGAGAGCGACGTACTTCCACGCCTTCGCCAGTCCCGCGTCGTCGCCGGTCTTCTCGAAGACAGACCGTGCCTGCTCGGCGCTCTCGCGCAGCTCGTCGGTGGTTCCGGCGGCGTCCGTGTGCAGGCGGAGGTAGGACAGCTCGAGCTGCGCCAGCGCCTGAACTCTCTCGTCCTTGGCGTTCGCGGCCTGCTCGACCGCCTGCGACAGAATCGCGTCTGCGCGCTCGAGCTGGCCGGTCTCGATCAGCGCGCTCCCGAGCTCGGGCGCGAACTCGAGCCAGGCCGTGCCCTCGTCGCGCGAGGAGAAGCTGGGCGCGGGTCAGCAGTCCGGCGGCGGCGGCCATGTCTCCTCGCGAGATCGCACGGCGGCCGGCGGAGGCCAGGCAGGCGGCTCCGCGGCGCGCGAGGGCGTCGCCCGCGGCGGTTGGGCCGCCCAGCTCCCGGCGGAACCGGTGTGCCTGCTCGAGGTGGTAGCCGAGGATCTCCTCCTGCTCGGCGCTCCGCGGACCGCCGGCGCCCTCGAGCCAGCGCGCGAAGCGCTCGTGCAGATCCGCGCGGGCCGCTTTCGGCATCTGACGGTACGCCGCGTCGCGAATCAGGGCATGGCGGAAGCGATACGTGTTCTCTCGTCCGAACTCGGTCTGGTGGGGGCGGATCAGCTGTTTGCGGACCAGATCGTCGAGTCGGTCTGCCAGGAAGGAATGCTCATCCGGGGGCGAGAGCACCCGCACCGCGCTCCGGGAGAAGATCTTCCCGGCGATCGCGGCGCGTTCGAGGACATTGCGCTCCGGGGCCGGCAGGCGGTCGAGCCGCGCGTCGAGGAGGGCCTGGATGGTCGGCGGCACCGCCAGCGAGGACAGGTCGGTTGTCGCGACCCAGCGCCCGTCGTCACGCTGAAGGGCGCCCTCGTCGATCAGCATCGCGAGCAGCTCCTCGACGAAGAGCGGATTTCCCTCGGCCGAGCGGGAGATCCGCTCCTTGACCTCGCTGGCGACCTCGGTCCGGTCGAGCAGGTTCTCGATCAACGTTCCACAGGCCTCGTCGGCGAGCGGCTCGAGGAGGAGCGACGTCGCGTTGAGCTTTCCACCGGCCCACGTCGGCCGCTCCTCGAGCAGCTCTCCCCGTGCGAGGCAGATCAGCAGGATCCGCGTGTCTCGAGCCCAGTCGGTGATGTGGTCGACGAGATCGAGGAACGTCTGCTCTCCCCAGTGCACGTCGTCGAAGACGACCACCACCGGCCGCTCTCGGGCGAGCGCCTGAAGCAGTCGGCGAACCGCCCAAAAGATCTCATCTCTGCCGCCCGGCCCGGATCCGACGCCGAACAGGCTGCCGAGCCGGTCGACGATCGCATCCGCCTCCGGGTCGTTTTCGACGATCGCTCCCAGCCTTCGCCGGCTCTCTGCTTCCGGGAGCGAGGGTCCGAGTCTGGCAGCCTGCTTGACGATCTCGACCACGGGCCAGAAGGTGATTCCTTCGCCGTAGGGGAGGCAGCGGCCAACGAGCACCGTCGCGCGGTCGCCGAGCTCAGAGAGGAGCTCCGCCGTGAGGCGGGACTTCCCGGCCCCGGCCGGTCCCAGAATCGTCACGAACTGGCAGCTCTTGTCGCCGGCCGCCCGGTCGAATGCGTGGCGCAGCATCGCGAGCTCGCGCTCGCGGCCGACCAGCGGCGAGTCGAGCCGTCGCGCGACCGCCGGAGCCCCCGAAACGACCCCGAGCACGCGCCAGGCCTCGATCGCGTCGGCTTTGCCCTTGAGCTCGAGCGGATCGACACGGCTCGACGAGAACTGCGTCCTGGACGAGGCGGTAGGTCGCATCGCCGATCAGGATCTCGCCCGCGCCCGCAGCCGTCTCGAGCCGTGCTCCCACGTTCACCGCGTCGCCCGTGACGAAGGTCTGCCCCGTCGCCGGGTCACCGGCCACGACCGTCCCGGTGTTGATGCCGGTGCGAACGCTGAGGTGGATTCCCCAGCGCTCCTCGAGCTCGCCGTTCAGCTCGCCGAGCGCGGTTCGCATCTCGGTCGCGGCCCGCACCGCTCGCAGTGGGTCGTCCTCGTGCACCGTCGGCGTGCCGAAGACCGCCATCACCGCGTCCCCGATGAACTTCTCGACCGTGCCGCCGTGGCGCTCGATCACCGTCCGCACATCGGTGAAGAAGCGGTTCATCACCCCGCGTGCGGCTTCCGGGTCCAGGCGCTCGCGCGAGCGGCGTGGAGTCCTTGACGTCCGCGAACAGCACCGTGACGGTCTTCCGCGCCTCGCCGGGTGCTTCGCCCTCCCGGAGCGGGTTTCCGCAGGCCAGGCAGAACCGGGCGCGGTCTGGGTTCTCCTCACGGCAAGGAGGGACAGACGGGCATCTGGCTTCGATAGTAGGAGTCCTCGGGGGGCCGTATCTACACTGTTCGCCCATGTTCGACACCCTTGGCGACAAGCTGAACGCCGCTCTCGGCCCGCTGCGCGGGCGCGGGAAGCTGGACGAAGAGGTGATCTCGCGCGCGATGCGCGAGATCCGCCTCGCGCTGCTCGAGGCAGACGTCAACTTCAAGGTCGTCAAGGACTTCGTCGCGCGCGTGAAGGAGCGGGCACTCGGCCAGGACGTGATGCGCAGCCTGACGCCCGGCCAGCAGGTCGTGAAGATCGTCCACGAGGAGCTGACGGAGCTGATGGGCTCGGGCAGCTCGAAGCTCGCGTTCGCCGGGAAGCCGCCGACCGTGATCCTGCTCGCCGGCCTCCAGGGCTCGGGGAAGACGACTGCGGCCGCCAAGCTCGCCGTGCTCCTGCGCAAGGAGAACCACAAGCCGGCGCTCGTCGCCGCCGACCTTCAGCGCCCGGCTGCTGTCGAGCAGCTCGAGCAGCTGGGCCGCCAGATCCAGGTGCCCGTCTTCACCGGACCGGACCCGGTCAAGGCGGTGACGACAGGGATCCAGCGCGCGAGAGATCAGGGTGTCGACGTGGTCATCCTCGACACCGCCGGCCGCCTGCACGTGGACGAGGAGCTGATGGACGAGCTGGCGCGGGTTCGTGACGCCGCCAAGCCGACCAATGTCCTGCTCGTCCTCGACTCGATGACCGGCCAGGAGGCCGTATCCGTCGCCGAGGCGTTCCAGGAGCGGGTCGCGTTCGACGGGGTCGTGCTGACGAAGCTCGACGGCGATGCCCGCGGCGGCGCCGCGCTCTCGGTCAAGGCCGTGACCGGCAAGCCGGTCAAGTTCGCCTCGGTCGGCGAGAAGATCGACCAGCTCGAGTACTTCCACCCCGACCGCATGGCCTCCCGGATCCTCGGGATGGGCGACGTCATGACCCTGATCGAGAAGGCCGAGGAGGCTGTGACCGAGGAGGATCAGGCGGCGCTCGAGGCGCGGATGCGGGCCGGCGAGTTCACGTTCGACGACTTCCTGGCGAGCTACCGGATGCTGCGGAAGATGGGCCCGCTCAAGGGCGTCATGTCGATGATCCCCGGGCTCGGCAAGCAGCTCCAGGGGCTCGACGTCGACGAGGGCGAGCTCAAGCGGGTGGAGGCGATCGTCCTCTCGATGACTCCGCAGGAGCGCCAGATCCCGCACCTGATCGACGGCTCGCGGCGGAAGCGGATCGCCGCGGGTAGCGGAACGACGATTCAGCAGGTAAACAAGCTGCTCTCTGCGCGAAAGCAGATGCAGAAGATGATGAAACAGATGGGCAAGGGGAAGCTTCCGGGCCTCCCACCGGAGCTCACGCAAACTACTCGGAGGTGAAATGGCAGTACGAATGAGGCTGACGCGCGTCGGTTCGAAGGGGAACCCGCACTACCGCGTCGTCGTCGCCGACTCGCGCTCTCCGCGGGACGGCAGGTTCATCGAGATCGTCGGGCGCTACAACCCGCAGACCGACCCGTCGACGATCGAGTTCGACGAGGAGAAGGTCAAGGCGTGGCTGGACAAGGGCGCGCAGCCCTCGGAGACGGTTTCGCGCCTGCTCAAGGCCAAGAACATCGGCGTTGGCTGAGCTCCTCGCCTATCTCGCGCGGCAGCTCGTCGACGACCCGGACGCGGTCCGCGTCGAGGAGGAGGAGCGGGACGACGCCGTCGTGCTTCGCCTGCACGTCGCCAAGGACGATGTCGGCAAGGTGATCGGCCGGCAGGGGCGGATCGCCCGGGCGCTGCGCGCGATCGTGCGGGCCGGGGGCGCCCGTCAGCGGCGCCGGCTGATCCTCGAGATCGCTGATTAACGCACCCGACCTCGTCACGGTTGGCCGCGTGGGCAAGCCTCACGGGCTCGACGGCTCGTTCGTCGTCGAGCACGCCAGCGATGAGCCGGAACGCTTCGAGCCTGGCGCAACGGTGCTCGTCGACGGAGAGCCCGCGGAGGTGGTGGAGCGGAAGCGTTCCGGTGGCCGGCTGGTCATCCGGCTCGACCGTCCCGCGCCGCGCGGCCGTGGAGCTTCAGGTCCGCCGCTCCGAGCTGCCCGAGCCCGAGCCGGGCGCCTACTACGTCTTCCAGCTCGTGGGCCTCGAGGTCGAGGAGGAGGCCGGCCGGTCCCTTGGCACAGTCACCGACGTCGCACCCGGAATCGCCAACGATGTGCTCGAGCTCGACTCCGGGCTCGCGCTCCCGCTCGTCGAAGCCTGTGTGCGAGAGGTTGATCTGAAGCGACGGCGAATTCTGGTGGCGCCGGGTTTCGCGCCGCGCGACTAACCTGCTCGGGCTTTGCGTGTTGATGTCTTCAGTCTCGTTCCGCACGTGTTCTCCGCTGTCTCGGAGCAGCGCCCGCTGGCGACCGTTCTCGGCGGCGAGCTCGACCTGCGCCTGTTCAACTACCGCGACTGGACGCCGCTCGCCGGCGGCCAGGTGGACGACGAGCCGTACGGCGGCGGCGCGGGGATGGTCCTGCGAGTGGACGTCGTCGCTGCCGCGCTCGAGGGTGTCTACGGCGGGCCGCCGGAGCATCGTGTGATCGCGCTCACTCCGCAGGGGCGGCAGCTCGACCAGGGCGTCGTCGAGGAGCTTGCGGCGGAAGACCACCTGACGCTTCTCTCGGCGCGCTTCGAGGGCTTCGACGAGCGAATCCTGATGCACCTGGCGAACGATGCGATCTCGATCGGGCCGTACGTCCTTTCCGGTGGAGAGCTCCCGGCCATGGTCGTCCTCGACGCCGTGGCGCGCCGGCTGCCGGGCGCGCTCAGCGAGGGCTCCGGCGAGGAGGAGAGCTTCTCCGCCGGCCTCGGAGGCGGCCTCGAGTACCCGCACTACACGCGGCCGGCCGAGTTCCGGGGGTGGCGCGTGCCCGAGGTGCTGCTGTCGGGAGACCACGCGCGCATCGACGACTGGCGGCACGCGCAGAGCAGAGAGCGAACGCCCTCGTGAGGAACCCGGTCGACCGTTTCACAGGGCGGCTTCCGAGGCCGTGGCGGATCGCGATCGACTGGATCGTGACGATCGTCGGCGCCGTCTTGATCGTCCTCGCGATCAAGCAGTGGGTGGTGAACCCGTACCGCATCCCGTCGTCGTCGATGGAGCCGACGCTGCACTGCGCGGGCGCCGGCCTCGGCTGCACGGCACGCTTCTCCGACCGCGTGCTGGCCAACCGGTTCCTCTACCACTTCACGGATCCGAAGCGGGGCGACATCGTCGTCTTCGAGACTCCTCAGCGGGCCCGGGAGGACTGCGGCGCCGGCGGCACGTTCGTCAAGCGGATCGTCGGGCTCCCCGGTGAGACCTGGGAGATGCGGAGGGGCTTCGTCTACATCAACGGCAAGCGGCTCGAGGAGCCGTACGTGAAGCGCGACCGGCGAGATGTGGACACGCAGCCGCCGGAGAAGATCCCTGAGGACGCCTACTTCGTCATGGGCGACAACCGCTCCCAGTCGTGCGATTCGCGCGTCTGGGGGTCGCTGCCGCGGGACAACCTGATCGGCAAGGTTTTCGCCGTCTACTGGCCGCCCAGTCGGATTTCCTTGCGCTAGCATGCCCGGTCGGCCGCCGGCCGACCCTTTGCCATGGCGAATCCAATCGAGACACTCGAGCGTCGACAGCTGCGCCCGAACATCCCGCCGTTCAAGGCGGGGGACACGGTGCGCGTCCACTTCCAGGTGATCGAGGGCGAGCGCCGGCGGGTTCAGGTCTTCGAGGGGATCGTCCTCAAGCGCCAGGGCTCTGGCGTCCGGGAGACCTTCACCGTTCGCAAGCAGTCGTTCGGCGTCGGCGTCGAGCGGACGTTTCCGCTGCACTCGCCGAAGATCGAGAAGATCGAGGTGACCGCGATCGGGGACGTCAACCGCGCCAAGCTGTACTACTTGCGCGGGAGAGTGGGTCGAAAGGCGCGCGTCCGCGAGCGCCGTGAGGGGCAGCGGCTATCCTCGGCCGGTGCCCTCGCCGCCGACGAGCAGCAGCCCGCCGCCGACGAGCAGCCTGAGGCCGAGCGGGCTCCTGAGGGCGAGCCGGAGGCGGAAACCGCCGCGGTCGAGCCCACGGAATCGAGCTAGGCGGCTCCTTCAGTTCGACCGTCAGTTCGGCCTTCGCTTCGTCGCGGGGGTCGACGAGGCGGGACGCGGCTGTCTGGCCGGGCCGTTGGTCGTCGCCGGCGTCCTGTTCGACTACGAGAGCCTGCGCGACCACCGTGTTCGTCCACTTGCCGGGCTGAACGACTCGAAACAGCTGTCCGTCGACGAGCGCGAGGGGCTCTTCGGCGGAGTCGTGTCGTGTGCTCGCTCGTTCACGGTCCGCGTGATCTCGCCGGAGGAGATCGACCGGAACGGACTGCATCGATCGAACCTCGAGGGGATGCGCTCGTGTCTGCGTTCGCTGGCGCCGCCGGCCGAGGCCTGTCTCGTCGACGGCTTCCGGCTCGGCCCGGCCGCGCCCGACCATCTGGCCGTGGTCGACGGCGACGAACGTAGCGCGGCGATCGCCGCCGCCTCGATCGTGGCGAAGGTGGTGAGGGATCGAGCCATGCGCCGGATGGACGCGCTCTTTCCGCACTACGGCTTCCACTCGCACGTGGGGTACATCACGCCGCGGCACTCCGCGGTCGTGCGCGAGCGCGGCCCGTCGGAGCTGCATCGCCGGTCCTTCCAGGCGCTTTGTTATGAGGAGCTCGTCGAGCTCGAGGAAGCGCGGGGCTGACGCCGAGCGCCGAGCGCGCCTCCACTACCGGCTTCGCGGCTACCGCATCGTCGAGTCGAACGCCTGGGCGGGAGGACGCGAGCTCGATGTAATCGCGCGCCGCGGCCGGCACCTCGTCTTCTGCGAGGTGAAGGCGAAGCTCGGGGAGAGGTACGGCGATCCGGCCGAGATGGTGGGCGCCGAGAAGCAGCGGCGGCTGATGCAGGCAGCGGAGGTCTGGCTTGCGCGGCATCCGGAGCTCGCTGGTCTCGAGGTGCGCTTCGACGTCGTCGCCGTGACGCCCCGAGGGGTCGAGCGCGTCACGAATGCGTTCGAAGCGGGCGCTTCGCAGCTATAGGAGTTCGCGGGCGGGACTAGAAGGGGGCCGGGTCGTGGCCCCGACGCAGGACGCCCTCTACGCCGAGATCGACCTCGATCTCTCCTGGTCGGAGAAGGAGCTGCCGGAGCGCGAGCGGACCCGGCACGTCCATCGCCTCCATCCGTACCTGGGGAAGTTCATCCCGCAGCTCGTCGAAGTCCTGCTGGCGCGTTACGTGCCGCGGGGCGGCCGCGTGCTGGACCCGTTCGCCGGGTCGGGGACGACCCTCGTCCAGGGCCTCGAGAGCGGGTACGACGCGGTCGGGGTCGACCTCGCGGCCTTCAACTGCCTGCTGATGGAGGTGAAGACGCGGCGCTACGACCTGTTCGCGCTCGAGTCCGACGTGAGGGAGGTGGTGCGGAGGATCGAGCCGCTCGACGGTGACGCTCCCTCCGTCGACGGCTATTTAGGCCGCTGGTTCGCGCCGCGGGCGCTCGCCGAGCTGCTTCGCTTCCGCGCGCTGGTCGGGGAGTACGAGCACGCGGATGTCCTCAGAGTCGTGCTCGCGCGGGCAGCTCGGTCCGCCCGGCTCACGACCCATTTCGATCTCGATTTCCCCCGCTCGCCACAGGTCGGTGAGTACTGGTGCCACAAGCACAAACGGATGTGCCGACCCGTCGACCGGGCCGAGCACTTCCTGCGCCGCTACGCGCTCGACACGCTCGCGAGGATCAAGGAGTTCTCGCGCGTGCGCGCGCGCGGGCGCGAGGCCGTGGTCGTGCACGGCGATTCGCGGGAGGTCGAGCTCGGCGGCCCGTTCGACGCGCTGATCACGTCGCCGCCGTACCCCGGGCTCATCGACTACCACGAGCAGCACCGCTACGCCTACGAGCTCCTCGGGCTCGAGGACCTGCGCGCGCTCGAGCTCGGGTCCGGCGAGCAGGGGACGAGCGCCGCGGCGCTCGGCCGCCTACGTCGAGGGCGTGTCGGCGGTGTTGGAGCGCTGTGCGGGGGTATTGCGACCTCGAGCGTCTGTTGTCATAGTAGTAAACGACCGCCGGAGCCTCTATCCAGAGATCCTCGAACGAGCGGGGTTGCGTCTGAAGGAACGTTTTCGCCGCCACGTCAATCGCCGCACCGGCCGGCGGGCGGGCGAGTTCTACGAAGACGTGCTCGTCGCGCACAGTAGGCACAGACTCGGCACAGACACGCGCGCTTTCTCCGCCTAGCGTCGGACGGTGCTCGCACGCACCGTCACGCATGCTCTCGTCGGGCTCGACGCCCGCAAGGTCGAGGTCGAGGCACACCTCCAGCTCGGCGTGCCCGGCCTCGCCATCGTCGGCCTCGCCGACCGCGCCTGCCAGGAGGCGAAGCATCGAGTCCGCAGCGGCATCACCTCGGCGGAGCTCGAGTGGCCGGGGCGCCGGATAACCGTCAATCTCGCGCCGGCCGGGCTGAAGAAGGAGGGCTCCGGGTTCGATCTCCCGATCGCGCTCGCGATTCTCGGAGCCTCCCGCCAGCTTCCGATCGACTCGCTCGCGGCTCATGCCGCGATCGGTGAGCTGGCGCTCGACGGCCGCATCAGGCCGGTACGCGGCGTGCTCGCCGCTGCGGAGGGAGCTCGACAATCCGGGTTCGGGCGGCTCCTGTGCGCCGAGGAGTCCGCATCGGAAGCAGCACTGGCCGGTGTGGAGCCGATCCCGGTCCGACATCTCGCGGAGGTCGTCGCCTACCTCCGAGGCGACGTGGAGCTGTCTCCGTTCGAACCGACGCCGAACGGAGCGGCTCCCGAGGACGATCTCGACCTGGCCGACGTTCGCGGCCAGGATCGAGCTCGCCGCGCGCTCGAGCTGGCGGCGGCGGGCGGCCACAACCTGCTGCTTGCGGGCCCACCCGGCACGGGGAAGTCGATGCTGGCCCGGCGGCTGCCGGGGATCCTGCCGGAGTTGACCGCCGAGGAAGCGCTCGAGGTCACGCGGATCTACTCGGCGGCCGGGCTCCTGACCCCGGAGCACCCGCTCGTCCGGCGACGCCCCTTCCGGATGCCCCACCAAAGCTCGTCGGTGGCGTCGATCGTCGGGGGCGGTTCCGGGCCGCGTCCCGGTGAGGCGACGCTGGCGCACCACGGCGTGCTCTTCCTCGACGAGTTGCCGGAGTTCCAGCGGCCTGCCCTCGAGGCACTGCGACAGCCGCTCGAAGACGGCATGGTCAGCATTGCCCGCGCCGAAGGGCGGGCGGTGTTCCCCGCGCAGTTCCAGCTCGTGGCCGCGATGAACATGTGCCCGTGCGGCGGCCGCGGCGACGGTGCGGCCGAGTGCGTGTGCTCGGTGCAGAAGCTCGCGGCGTTCCGCGAGAAGCTCTCGCGGGCGCTCATCGATCGCTTCGACCTCGTAGTCGCGGTGCCGCGACCACGAGCGGCGGAGCTGAGCGGTCGACCCGGTGAGCGCTCCGAGGTCGTTCGCGCGCGCGTTACGAAGGCGGGCGAGCGCATCAGAGCCGGGCCGTTGCGGCGGACGGAAGCCGCGAACGGGCTTCTCGACCGGGCGGTCGAGCGGCTGCCGCTGTCCGGTCGTGGACGCGTGCGGGTCGCACGCGTTGCTCGGACGATCGCCGCCCTCGCGGATTCCGATTCCGTCGAGGAGGAGCATCTCGCGGAGGCGCTTGCGTACCGGTCCCCGAGGGAGCTCGCAACGTGATCCGGCTCCGGCCTCGCGACGGGCTCTTTCCGGAACTGCTGGGCGCAATCTTCGACCCACCGCCGTTCCTCTACGTCCGCGGCGGCGGCGATCCTCAGCTGCTTGGTCGGCGCTCGGTCGCCGTCGTCGGTGCGCGCTCGTGCTCGGCGTACGGCTCCCAGGTCGCGCGAATGCTCGGCCGTGAGCTCGCCGCCGCCGGATTGGTCGTCGTCAGCGGGCTCGCGCGTGGGATCGACGGCGAGGCGCACCGCGGCGCGCTCGAGGCCGGCGGCTGCACCGTCGCGGTCCTCGGCTGCGGCATCGACCGCGACTATCCCGCCTCGCACGCGCAGCTCTCCCGGCGGATCGAGGAGCAGGGCCTCGTGGTCTCCGAGTACGAGGCCGGCGTCGAGCCGGCGCCGTGGCGGTTCCCGGCGCGGAACCGGATCATCGCGGGCCTGTCGGAAGCCGTCGTCGTTGTCGAGGCGCGGGAGCGCAGCGGGGCGCTGATCACCGCCGACTTCGCGCTCGACGAGGGTCGCGAGGTCTTCGCCGTTCCCGGGGAGATCACCTCGTCGCTCTCGGCCGGAACGAATGCGTTGCTCAAGCTCGGCGCCGCGCCGCTGACCTCGCCGAACGATGTGCTCGAAGCGCTCGGGATCGAGCGGCCGGACATCAGCGCGAAGGTCGACGTCTCGCCTCAGGCCACTCAGCTGCTCGAGCTCGTCCGAGAAGGGCCGGCGGGCGCGGACGAACTGGCGGGCCGCGGTGAGCTCGACGCAGGCGCGGTCAGCGTCGCGCTGACCGAGCTCGAGCTGGCCGGGCTCGTCGCAGCCGCCGACGGGGTCTACCGGGCGGCCAAGTGACGCTCACTAGGCCCGCTCGAGCGTCGCCGCGACCTCTTCGAGGCTGGCGAGGTCGTGCCCGCTTGCGAAGACGTCCACGTACGGGAGCGCCGCCTTCATGCCGCGGGCGAGCGGTTCGTACGCGGGATCCTCCTTGAGCGGGTTCAGCCAGACAATCCGATGAGCGAGCCGCGAGAGCCGCGCCATCTGCTCGGCGAGCACGTCTGGATCGCCGACGTCCAGGCCGTCAGAGCAGATGACGACGACCGCGCCGCGAGCGAGCCCGCCGTGCCCGAAGCGGTCGAGGAAATCGGCGAGCGACTCGCCGATACGCGTGCCGCCGTCCCAGTCGACGACCTCGTCGGCGGCGCGGCGCAGCGCGTCGTCGAGGTCTCGGGTAGCGAGGGCGCGGGTGACGCGCGTCAGCCGCGTGCCGAAGCAGAACGCCTCCCAGCGCCGGTCGGCGCGCAAGGCGGCGTGCGCGAACACGAGCAGCGCCCGCGAGTGCTCGGCCATCGAGCCGGAGACGTCGAGCAGGAGCACGAGTCGGCGCCGCCGCGTTCGCCGCGCGCGGTAGGCGCGCTCGAGGGGCTCGCCGCCGGTGCGAAACGAGCGCCGCAGCGTTCGGCGCAAGTCGGGGACACCGGCGCGGGCCGCCTCGCGCCGCCGTGTGCGCCGCTTGGGGACGGCCAGCTCGATCTGGGCCATCAGCCCGGCGAGCTGCGCGAGCTCCTCCTGGCGTGCAGTCCGCGAAGTTCTTGTGCCGGAGGAGCTCGGCGGTGCTGGCGAGGCCCACCTCCTCCTCGACCTCGACCTGGACCCGTATGCGCACCGGCGAGCCCCGCTGCGCCTCCGGGCGGCCGAAGAAGGTCCGGAAGACCCGGTCGTAGACGGGGATGTCCTCCGGCCGGGAGACGAGCGTCGCACGACCGGCCCAGTAGAGGTCCTCGAGACCGACGAGCGCGGCGGCGCGGCAGAACTCGGCGATGCGGCCCGTCCCGACGCCGAGTCCTTCCGCCCGCAGCGCCCTCCCGAAGCCGGCGAGCGTGCCGACTGCGATCAGTCACGGATCAGCTCCGCGAGCCCGTCCTCGACACGGCGGAGATCCTCGCGGTTCTTCACCACCCAGCCGAGCGTCTCGCGGGCGCCGTCGCCGTCGACCGACTCGGCTCCGAGGATCGAGAGAGCACGGGCCCAGTCGATCGCCTCCGCCGCCCCCGGCCGCTTGACGAGGTCGAGCTCGCGCAGCCGCGCCACGGCTGACGGCGACCGAGCGGGCGAGCTGTTCGGAGACATCCGGGGCGCGCACGCGGATGATCGCGACCTCGCGCTCGAGGTCGGGGAACTCGATCCAGTGGTAGAGGCAGCGGCGCTTGAGCGCATCGTGCAGCTCCCTCGTCCGGTTCGACGTGATCACGACGGCCGGCGGCTCCTCGGCCGCAATCGTCCCCAGCTCGGGGACCGTGACGGAGTAGTCGGAGAGGATCTCGAGCAGGAAGGCCTCGAACTCGTCGTCGGCGCGGTCGAGCTCGTCGACGAGGAGGACGGCCTTCCGCCCCGCGCGGATCGCGCGTAGGAGCGGTCGCTCGAGCAGGAA
Organism: uncultured Actinomycetes bacterium; assembly: GCA_963764595.1. Classification (GTDB taxonomy): domain Bacteria; phylum Actinomycetota; class Thermoleophilia; order Gaiellales; family Gaiellaceae; genus JACDAN01. The sequence continues at coordinate 224,450 of CAVXTG010000007.1, forward strand.
ATCGGGGCCGTAGAGCTCCCGCACGCGGCGCTCGGGCTCCACCTCGCCGGCCTGAAGGGCACGCGCGTAGAGGAGCTGGCGCGAGTAGTCCCACTCGTACAGCGCCTGCCCCGCGTCGATGCCCTCGTAGCACTGAAGGCGGATCAGCTCGGCGTCGAGGATGCGCGCGAGCGTCTTGCCGACCTCGGTCTTGCCCACGCCTGCCTCACCCTCGAGCAGGAGCGGCCGGCCCATGGCGAGCGAGAGATGGATTGCGGTGGCGAGGCCGCGGTCCGGAAGGTAGTCGTGCTCCTGGAGGGCGGTCTCGACCTGCTCGACAGATCCGAACGGCATGTGCCAATCGTAAGGAAAGGCACCTACCGCCAATCGCGTAGAGGCGGAAGCGATATTCTCGCCCCGTCCTATTCAGGGGGATTAAAGGGAGGAGACTGCGGTGTATCCCGCGAGGTTCGAGTATCTCGCACCCTCCACCGTCGAGGAGGCGGTCACGCTCCTCGAGCGCTTCGAGGACGAAGGCAAGGTTCTCGCCGGCGGACAGAGCCTGATCCCGCTGATGAAGCTTCGCTTCGCGATGCCGCGGGCGCTCGTGGACATCAACCGGATCGACGGGCTCGACGGGCTCCGCGAGGAGGACGGTTACCTCGAGATCGGCGCGCTCGTGCGGCACAAGACCTGCGAGCGGTCCGAGCTGCTGAAGGGCCGCTACGGGGTGCTCGGCGACGCTGCGCCGCAGATCTCGGACCCGATCGTGCGCAACCTCGGCACCGTCGCCGGCTCGCTGGCCCACGCGGATCCCCAGGGCGACTGGGGCTCGGCCCTGCTCGCTGCCGGCGCTCAGGTGCAGGCGCAGGGGCCGGGCGGGACGCGGACGATCGCACTCGAGGAGCTCTTCCAGGGCCCGTTCACGACGGCGCTCGAGCCGGCCGAGATCATCACCTCCGTCCGCGTGCCCGACCCCGGGCCACGCGCGGGCGGGACGTACCTCAAGCTCGAGCGCAAGGTTGGCGACTACGCGACCGTGGGTGTTGCCGTCCATGTCTCGTTCGAGAACGGCAAGGTCGGCCGCGCCGGCATCGCGCTCACCGGCGTCGGCCCGCGCAACCTGCGCGCCGCCGAGGCCGAGCAGGCGCTCGCCGGCGTGGAGCTCGACGACGAGGCGATCGGCGAGGCCGCCCGCCTCGCTGCCGCCGCGAGCGAGCCGCGCGACGACGTGCGAGGCAGCGCCGACTACAAGCGAAACGTCGTGCGGATCTACACGGAGCGGGGGCTCCGGACGGCCCGCGCGGCGTCCTAGAGAAGGAGACGAAGGTGGCCCAGGCTACGACTGAGGCGGCGGAAGCGGCCGTCATGCATCCGCTCTCCGTCACGGTGAACGGCGAGGCTCAATCCGCGGAAGTGGAGGCCCGTCTGCTGCTCGTCCACTTCCTGCGCCAGTCGCTTGCCCTGACGGGCACGCACGTCGGGTGCGACACGTCGAGCTGCGGCGCCTGCACGGTCCTGCTCGACGGTGTGCCGGTGAAGTCCTGCGCGGTGTTCGCCGTCCAGGTCGAGGGCCGGGAGCTGACGACGGTCGAGGGGCTCGCCGCCGGCGCGGAGCTCCACCCGATCCAGGAAGGCTTCCGCGAGGAGCACGGGCTCCAGTGCGGCTTCTGTACGCCGGGGATGATGCTGTCGACGAGCGCGCTGCTCGCTGAGAACCCGGATCCGACCGAAGAGGAGATCCGCTGGGCGCTCTCCGGCAACGTCTGCCGCTGCACGGGCTACCAGAACATCGTCAAAGCGGTGCAGTACGCGGCCGCGAAGCAGAGAGAGGGGAGCTAGCAATGGCCGCGACCGAGGTCCGGGGAATCGGGCACTCCGTCAAGCGCAAGGAAGACGCCCGCTTCCTCCGCGGCAAGGGGAACTACGTCGAGGACATCGTCCTGCCTCGGATGCTGCACCTGGAGCTCCTGCGGAGCCCATTTGCGCACGCTCGCATCAAGTCGATCGACACGTCGCGGGCCGCGGAGCTGCCGGGCGTGGTCGCCGTCGTCACCGGCGAGCTGATGGCGGAGCACAACCTGGCCTGGATGCCGACGCTCTCCGGCGATACCCAGGCCGTCCTCGCGACGGACAAGGTGCGGTTCCAGGGGCAGGAGGTGGCGGCGGTGATCGCCGAGAGCCCCTACATCGCCAAGGACGCGCTCGAGCTGATCGACGTCGACTACGAGCCGCTCCCGGCGGTGGTGACGCCGCAGCAGGCGCTCGAGCCGGACGCGCCGCTGATCCGGGACGAGAAGGAAGGTCAGACGACGAACCACATCTACTCCTGGGAGGCCGGCGACAAGGAGGCGACCGACAAGGCGTTCGCCGAGGCCGACCGGGTCGTCGAGCTGGACACCTTCTACCCGCGCTGCCATCCGGCGCCGCTCGAGTGCTGCGGGTGCGTCGCGGACATCAACCCGGCGACGGGCAAGGCGACGATCTACATGACCTCTCAGGCCCCGCACGCGCACCGGACGCTCTTCGCGCTCGTCGCGGGCCTGTCAGAGCAGAACATTCGCATCATCTCGCCGGACATCGGCGGCGGCTTCGGCAACAAGGTGCCGATCTACCCGGGCTACGTCGTCGCGACGGCGGCGTCGCTTCTGCTCGGGCGGCCCGTGAAGTGGATCGAGGACCGGACGGGGAACCTGATCTCCACCGGCTTCGCGCGCGACTACTACATGCACGGCGAGCTCGCGCTCAAGGGCGACCGGATGATCGGCCTGCGCGTGAAGATGCTGTCCGACAACGGCGCGTTCTTCTCGGACGCTCAGCCGTCGAAGTTCAAGGCCGGCCTCTTCCACATCGTCACCGGCTCGTACGACATCCCGGCGGCGCACGTGCAGACCGAGGGCGCGTACACGAACAAGGCGCCCGGCGGCGTCGCCTATCGCTGCTCCTTCCGCGTCACCGAGGCGTCGTACCTGATCGAGCGCCTGGTCCAGACGGCGGCGTACGAGCTCGACGTCGACCCGGCCGAGTTCAGGATGAAGAACTTCATCAAGCCGGAGCAGTTCCCGTACACGTCGGCGACCGGCTTCGAGTACGACTCCGGCGACTACCCGAAGGCGATGCAGCTCGCCCTCGACAAGCTCGGCTACGCGGACCTCCGCCGCGAGCAGGAGGAGGCGCGCAAGGAGGGCAAGCTGGTCGGGATCGGCCTCGCTTCGTTCACCGAGGTCGTCGGCGCGGGGCCGGGCAAGCACTACGACATCGCCGGCCTGCGTATGTTCGACTCGGCCGAGCTGCGCGTGCACCCGACCGGCAAGGCCGTGCTCAAGCTCGGCGTCAAGAGCCAGGGACAGGGGCACGAGACGACGTTCGCGCAGATCGTCGCCGAGGAGCTCGGGATCCCGCCGGAGGACATCGAGGTGCAGGAGGGCGACACCGACCACACGCCCTACGGGCTCGGCACGTACGCGAGCCGCTCCACGCCGACAGGGGGCGCCGCGACGGCGGTGATCGCACGGAAGCTGCGCGACAAGGGCCGCACGATCGCCGCGCACCTGCTCGAGGCAGCCGAGGAGGACATCGAGTGGGAGGACGGGCGCTTCGTCGTCAAGGGCGCGCCCGAGCGTGCGAAGACGATCCAGGAAGTGGTCTTCGCTGCCTACACCGACCTGCCCGACGGCCTGGAAGCCGGCTTCGAGGGCGTCCACTACTACGACCCGCCGAACATGACCTTCCCGTTCGGGACGTACGGCGTCGTCGTCGAGGTCGACCGCGGCACGGGCGAGTGGAAGGTGCGGCGCATGGTCGCGGTCGACGACTGCGGCGTGCGGATCAACCCGATGATCGTCGAGGGGCAGATCATGGGCGGGCTCGCGGAGGGCTACGGCATCGCGGCGATGCAGCTCATCACCTTCGACGAAGAGGGCAACTGCATCGGCTCCAACTTCATGGACTACCTGCTGCCGGGCACCTGGGAGACCCCTGCCTTCGAGCTCGGCGAAACGGTGACGCCGTCGCCGCACCACCCGATCGGCGCCAAGGGCGTCGGCGAGTCCGCCACGGTCGGCTCGCCGGCAGCGTTCGTGAACGCCGTCGTCGATGCGCTCGCCCACGCCGGAGTCCGGAACCTCGAGATGCCCGTCACCTCGGGCAAGGTCTGGCGCGCGCTCCAGGAGGCCGGCCTCTCGGAATGACGGACGACGTCCTGATCGAGGCGGGCCGCCTCGCCTCGGAGGGGAGGCCGTTCGCGCTCGCCACTGTGGTCAACGTCGTCCGGCCCGCGTCGACACGGCGCGGCGACCGCGCCCTCGTCACACCTGACGGCTCGCTCGTCGGCTGGATCGGCGGCGCCTGCTCCGAGCCGATCGTCGTCCGCGAGGCTCTCCGCGCGCTCGCCGACGGCGAGTCGCGGCTGCTCCGCATCGGGCCTCCCGGCAGCGATGACCTCGAGCAGACGCCCGGCGTCGTCATCGCCGAGAGCTCGTGCGCGTCGGAAGGCGTCGTCGAGGTGCTCGTCGAGCCGCAGCTTCCGAGACCGCAGCTCGCCATCGTCGGGGACAGCCCCGCGGGGAGAACGCTCGCGGAGCTGGCGCGGACGATCGGCTGGCGCGTCGAGTCTGGCCGCGCGGAGGGAGCCGACGCCATCGTCGTCGCCAGCATGGGCCACGGCGACGAGGATGCGCTCGCCGACGCGCTCGCAGGCCGGGACCGGCTACGTCGGCCTCGTCGCGAGCAGTCGGCGGGCTTCCGTCGTGCTCGCCGCACTTCGCGCCCGAGGCATCGAGGAGGCCGACCTCGCTCGAGTCCGCAGTCCCGCGGGGCTCGACCTCGGCCCGTCGACGCAGGAGGAGATCGCCGTCGCCGTGCTCGCCGAGCTCGTCGCCTGGCGGCACGCGGCGCGTCCCGGCGACCACGTCCCGACCGACGAGGTGATCGACCCCGTCTGCGGCATGATCGTCCCGCTCGCCGGAGCGAAGGAGGTCGTCGTGCACGAGGGCGTCACCTACGCGTTCTGCGGCGCCCACTGCCGCAAGCGGTTCGAGCGCGATCCCGCGGCCTACCTGGCTGTCGAGACGCCGTGAAGGACGTCCTCCCGACGCTCGAGCGTTGGACGGGCGAAAACCTGCGCGTGGCGACGGCGACGGTCGTCAAGACCGAGCGGTCGGCGCCCCGCGACCCCGGCGCCGTGCTCGCCGTCTCGGAGCGGGGCGAGGTCGCCGGCTCGGTGACGGGCGGCTGCGTCGAGCCGGCCGTCTTCCAGGAGGCCGAGGAGGTGCTGGCCGGCGGGTCGCCGCGCCTGAAGACGTACGGAATCGCGGACGACGAGGCGTTCGACGTCGGCCTCCCCTGCGGCGGCATCGTCCACATCTTCGTCGACGCACTCGACCCGGGCCTCGTCGCGCCGCTCGCCGAGGCGATCCGCACCGAGCAGCCGGTCGCGCTCGAGGTGACGCTCTCCGGAGCGGAAGCGGGAGCAAAGCGCCTCGTCCAGGCCGGCGAGGACGGGCCGGCCGCGGAGCTGCTGGCCCGCGGTGAGACCGGGATCGTGGAGGTGGCGGGCGAGCAGGTCTTCGTCTCGTCGTTCGCGCCCCGGCCGCGCCTGTACGTCTTCGGTGCCGTCGACCATGCCGGAGCCGTCGCCGAGGTCGGACGTTTCCTCGGCTACCACGTCACCGTCTGCGATGCCCGGGCGAAGTTTGCGACGCGGGAGCGCTTCCCCGACGTCGACGAGCTCGTCGTCGAATGGCCCGACCGGTTCCTCGCGCAGGCTCCGGTCGACGAGCGAACGGCCATCTGCGTGCTTACCCACGACCACAAGTTCGACGTCCCGCTGCTGAAGGTCGCGCTCGAGACGAGGGCCGCCTACATCGGCGCGATGGGCTCGAGCAAGACGACCCAGGACCGCGAGCAGCGGCTGCTCCAGGAAGGCGTCACGGAAGAGCAGCTCGCGCGGGTCCACGCTCCGATCGGGCTGCCGATCGGCGCCCGCACCCCGGAAGAGGTTGCGGTCGCGATCGCCGCCGAGCTCGTCTCAGTCGTCCGCCGCGGCTTGCCGGCGCGCGAGCGTCAGGCGGTGGCGGGGTGAAGCTCGAGAACTCGTTCGAGGTTCCGGCTTCGCCAGAGCAGGCCTGGGAGCTGCTCATGGACGTCCCACGAGTGATCCCCTGCATGCCGGGGGCCGAGCTCGTCGAGGTCAAGGGCGACGACGCGTGGAAGGCGAAGACGAAGGTCAAGCTGGGCCCGATCTCGCTCACCTTCGATGCCGACGTCACGCGGGAAGAGGCGGACGCAGAGGCGAGGCGCGCGAAGCTCGCCGCCAACGCCCGCGAGACCCGCGGCCGCGGCAGCGCGCGCGCCACGATCGAGACCAGCCTCGCACCCGCGGGCGAGGGCACGCATGTCGACATCGTCACCGACCTCGCCCTCTCGGGCGCGGTCGCGCAGTACGGCCGGGGCATGATCGCCGACGTCGCCGGCCAGATGATCACGAGCTTCGCCGACTGCCTGAAGGCGCAGCTCGACGAAACCCCGAACGCGGCGGAAGCGGCGGTCGCGGCCCAGGCGAAGCCCGTGTCGGGTCTCAAGGTCGGAGCCACTGCGCTCGGCAACGAGCTCGTCCGCCTGGCCAGACGCCTCAGGCCCGTCCGCTACGTCGAGAGCCGGTGGGCATCCAGAAAGGAGCTGAAGTGAAACCTGTTGGGATCACCGTGAACGGGGTCGCCCGCGAGGCCGAGGCCGAGCCGCGTGATCTGCTCGTCTACTTCCTGCGCGAGCAGCTCGGACTGACGGGGACCGTCGTCGGCTGCGACACGTCGTCGTGCGGCGCCTGCACCGTGCTGCTCGACGGCGAGTCGGTCAAGTCGTGCACGGTGCTCGCGGTGCAGGCGGACGGGCGCGAGGTGACCACGATCGAAGGGCTCGCCCAGAACGGGCAGCTCCACCCCGTCCAGCAGGCCTTCCACGAGCAGCACGGGCTCCAGTGCGGCTTCTGCACGCCCGGGATGGTGATGGCGACAGTGAGCCTCCTGGCCGAGCATCCGAGCCCGAGCGACGAGGAGATCCGCCACCTGCTCGAAGGCAACCTCTGCCGCTGCACGGGCTATCAGAACATCGTCAAGGCGGTCAAAGCTGCGGCCACCGCCTAGAGGAGGGGGAGATGGCAGTCACCGAGGAGAAAGCGAGCCCCTACATCGGGAAGCCCGTTCCCCGCAAGGAGGACGCGAAGCTCCTCACCGGCCAGGCGCGCTACATCGACGACCTGACCTTGCCCGGCATGGTCTGGGCTCGGTCGTCCGCAGCCCGTTCGCGCACGCACGAATCAAGAGCGTCGACTCGTCGCAGGCCCGGGAGGCCGAGGGCGTCGTCGCAGCGTTCTCGGGCGCCGACCTGGCCGACGACTGGGCGGCGACGCTGCCGATGCGTCTGGCTGGTCACCGAGGACACGAAGCAGCCGCTCCACCGGCCGCTCGCCACGGACAAGGCGCGCTATCAGTTGGCGACGGCGTCGCGGTCGTCATCGCCGAGAGCCGGGCGCAGGCGAAGGACGCCGCCGAGCTCGTCGACGTCGACTACGAGCCGCTCCCGGCGGTGATCGACCCCGAGGAGGCGCTGGCGGACGGCGCCCGATCATCCACGACGAGTTCGGGACGAACCACTGCTACACGTGGAAGCTCGAAGGGCGAAGGCGGGCCGACCGCCGTGCTTCGCCGAGCGCCGCGTAACCGTCAAGGAGCGCTACCGACAGCAGCGGCTGGTCCCGAACGCGATCGAGCCGCGCGGCGTGATCGGCCAGTACCTGACCGGCGCAGGACGAGTACACGCTGTGGTCGGCGACGCAGATCCCGCACATCGCCCGCTTCTGAGCTCGCCGTCGTCGCACGGCATCCCCGAAGCCAGGCTGCGCGTCATCGCCCCCGATGTCGGCGGCGGCTTCGGCTCGAAGCTGAACGTCTACGCCGAGGAGGCGCTCGCGCTCGCCCTGGCCAAGCGGCTCGGGCGGCCGGTGAAGTGGACCGAGGAGCGCTCGGAGGGCTACCTGGCGACCATCCACGGCCGCGACCAGTGGCAGGAGATCGAGATTGCGGCAACCGAGGACGGCAAGATCAAGGGCATCCGCGCGAACGTCTCGTCGGGCTCGGCGCCTACCTTCAGCTCGTCACGCGCCGGGACGCCGATCCTCGGCGGCTGGGTTTACGGCGGCGCCTACGACATCGACGCCTACCGACTCGAGTTCGTCGGCGCGTTCACGACTGCCACGCCGACCGACGCGTATCGCGGCGCCGGTCGGCCCGAGGCGACCTATCGCAATCGAGCGGGCGGTCGACGCGCTCGCGCGCAAGCTCGACATGGACCCGGTCGAGCTCGGCGCAAGAACTTCATCAAGGAGTTCCCGAAGACGCTCGCGTCCGGCCTGACGATCGACTCCGGCGACTTCGAGGGCGCGCTCGACAAGGCCCTGGGGATGGCTCGACTACGAAGCGCTCCGCGCGAGCAGGCGGAGCGACGCGAGCCGCGGCGACACCGAAGGAGCTCGGCATCGGCTTCTCGACCTACACGAGATGTGCGGCCTCGCTCCGTCCCGCATTCTCGGCGCGATCCTCTACGCCGCGGGCGGCTGGGACGCGGCGACGATCCGCTGCCTGCCGACCGGGAGCGTCGAGGTCTTCATCGGCACCTCTCCCCACGGGCAGGGCCACGCGACGACGTTCTCCCAGATCGTCGCCGAGCAGGCTCGGCGTTCCCATCGAGGAGATCGAGGTCATGCACGGCGACACCACCGGTGATCCAGCTCGGGCTCGACACGTACGGCAGCCGCAGCCTCGCGGTCGGCGGCGTCGCGCTCTACAACGCTGCCGAGAAGGTGATCGAGAAGGCGCAGCGGATCGTCGCGCACAAGCTCGAGGTGGCGGCAGGACGACCTCGAGTACGAAGGCTGGCCGCTTCACCGTCCAGGAACGGACCGCTCGATGACGTTCAGGACGCTGCGCTCGCCGCCTTCGCCGCGCACGACCTTCCGGAGGGATGGAGCCGGGGCTCGAGGCGACGTACGTCTACGACCCGCCGAACTTCAGCTGGCCCGGCGGGTGCGCACATCTGCCGTCGTCGACGTCGATACCGAGACGGGCGAGGTCGATCTGCGCCAGTACATCGCGGTGGACGAGGTCGGCAACGTCATCAATCCGATGGTCGTCGACGGGCAGGTGCAGGGCGGCGTCGCGCAGGGCATCGCGCAGGCGCTCTTCGAGGAGGCCATCTACGACGAGGACGGCAATCTGACGACGGGATCGATGGTCAACTACCTCGTCCCGAGCGCGGCCGAGACGATCGACTTCGACACTCGACCGCGTCGAGAGCGCCGAGCCCGACGAACCCGATGGGCGTCAAGGGCGTGGGGGAGACAGGCACGATCGCCGCCACGCCGGCCGTCATCAACGCGATCGTCGACGCGCTCTCGCCGTACGGCGTCACCGACGTCGACGAAGCCCGCCAAGCCGGAGCGGGTCTGGCGAGCGATCCAGGACGCGAAAGGAGGTGCGACGTGATTCCGGCGAGGTTCGAGTACGAGCGTCGCCGAGTTCGTCGACCATGCGATCGAGCTGCTCGGCTCCGGGCCCGACGCGAAGCTTCTAGCCGGCGGGCACTCGCTTCTTCCGCTGATGAAGCTCCGCTTCGCGCGGCCGGAGCTCCTCGTCGACATCGGCCGACTCGCGGACCTCTCCTACGTGCGCGAGGCGGACGACGCGATCGCGATCGGGGCGCTGACGCGCTACTGCGAGTTGGAGCGCAGACGAGCTCGCTGCGCGAGCCAGGTGCCCATGTCGCGGAGACAGCCCGAAGGTCGGCGACCCGCAGGTGCGCCATCTGGGGACGATCGGAGGCTCCGTTGCCCACGGCGATCCGGCCTCCGACATGCCGACGGTGCTGCTCGCTCTCGATGCCGAGTTCGTCGTTCGCGGGCCGGGCGGCGAGCGGACGGTGGCCGCGGGCGAATGTTCACCGGCCTCTGGGAGACCGCGCTCGAGCCGCAGGAGATCCTGACGGAGATCCGCGTGCCCAAGGCGGCGGCGGGACGTACATCAAGTTCAACCGCCGGGCCCAGGACTGGGCGACCGTCGGCGTCGCCGTGGCGCGGACGAACGGCGCCGCGCAGGTAGCGCTCACGAACATGGGCCCGACGCCGCTGCGCGCGAAGCGGGGTCGAGGAGGCCCTCGGCTCCGGCTCGGATCCGGCGGCGGCCGCCGAGCGCGCCGCCGAGGGAACGAGCCCGCCGAGCGACACAACGCCAGCGCCGAGTTCCGCGGGCACCTGGCGAAGGTGCTCGTGCGCCGCGGCCTCGAGGAGGCGCTCGCGCGATAGTCGGAAACGTGCTCGGGCTCGCGTGCGGCGACGCGAGCCCGAGCTCGAGCTGTTCGACCAGGCCGCTCTAGGGCACTTAGGCCGACGTTGCCCCTGAGGCCTGCTGCTCGGCCGCAGGTACGGTCTCGTCGCTCTGCCAGAGCGAGAACTCGTTGCCTTCGGTGTCCGTGGCGCGGGCATACCAGCCCATTCCCGGCACCGGCGCCTTGTCTTCCGCCTTGCCGCCGAGCTCTTCGACCTGCTGGCGGGCCGCGTCGATGTCCTCGACGTTGAAGTAGGTGATGAGTCCTGTTTCGCCCGCCTGCTGCGGGTAGATGCCGCCGCCCTCGTTCTCGCCGGTCTGGAACAGGTGGTACTCCATCGGCCCTTCCATCGTCTGGAACTCGTAGCCGAACAGCGTGCCCCAGAAGGTCTTCGCGCGGGCGGTGTCCTGCGCGGGGATCTCGAAGTGGACGATTCCGGACATCTAACTCCCTCCCTCGACTCCGTGGAAGCTCGACACGCTACCGGTGTCGACACCCTCCCGGTCGCGGTTCACAACCTCTTCACTGCCGGGCCACTGCCTGAATCCCTAACCGGCCGCTCCTGGAATCATCACACGCTGTCGCTACCGTCAAAGGCGTGAGAGGGATCCTCCTCATCGCGCTGCTAGTCGCAGCCGCATTTCCGGCTGCCGCCGCTGCAAGCTCGCTCGCGTTCGCCTCGGACGACGTCCTCTGGCGCCTCGATGAGGGCGTTGAGCAGCGGCTCCCGAACGGCGACGGCGGCAGCTGGCCCGCGTGGTCGCGAGACGGGTCGCGCATCGCCTTCACGTCTGTGCGCCGAGACGGCATCTGGGTGATGAACGCCGACGGCACTGGTCTTCGCCGCGTGACGACGAGCCCGACGGTCGACATCCAGCCGACGTGGTCGCCCGACGGGCGGCGACTCGCGTTCGCCCGCGTCGTTCCGGGGTACAACACCGAGGTCTTCGTCGTCGGGGTCGACGGGAAGGGCCTCCGGCGCCTGACGTCCAATCGCGGAGTGGACGACGAGCCCGATTGGGCGCCGAACGGGAAGCGGATCGCCTGGTCCTTCTTCCCTGCACGTCACAACGTCCCCTCGGGCATCTTCACCATGAACCCCGACGGGAGCGGGAAGCGCATCCGCGGCCAAGGGATGGCACCCGACTGGTCGCCGAACGGCAAGCGCTTCGTCTTCACGCTCCGCGGCGAGCTCTGGACGGAGGCCGTCGGCGGCACCGACCGGCGGCGACTTCCGGTCGCGCCGGGCACCGACGCGCGCCCCGAGTGGTCTCCGGACGGCACGCAGATCGCGTTTCTCTCGACTCAGGGGAGCCCGAACGACCAGTACCGCCTGTGGCGAGTCGATGCCGACGGCGAGAACCGGCGTCTGCTGACGCCCGACCGCGACAGCGTCTCCGCGTTGTCGTGGTCTCGGCGCTAGCCCTTCAGAGCTCGATCGTCGTCGCACCCGGGAGCTCGCCCGCTTCGTACCGTCGGTAGGTCGCGAGCGCGATCGCCAGGTCCTGGATCGCGAGACCGGTCGAGTCGAAGACCGTGATCTCGTCGGGCGAGGTCCGGCCTTCGGCCGACCCGGCGAGCACGTCTCCGAGCTGGGTCACGTCCTCGCGGCCCAGTGCTCCCGCCTCGACCGCGTGCACGAGATCGCCGTTGTGGCTCGCCTGCTCCCAGTCGTCGCAGAAGACCCGCACTCGGCCGAGCTCCTCGACCGCGATCTCCGCTTTTCCCGGGCCGTCTGCGCCCATGAGGCTCGCGTGCTGCCCAGCGCGCAGGCTTCCCTCCCCGAACACGAGCTCGTGCCCCGGGGTGACCGTGGCGACGAGGTCGGCATCGAGCGCCGCCTCGCGGCTCTCCGACGACCTCGGCGCCGAGCTCGTCCGCTGCCGCTTCGGCCCGGGCGCCGTCGACGTCCCAGAGTGACACCTGCCGCCCGCGGGCCAGGAACGTCCGCGCCACCGCTCTTCCATTGACGCCCGCGCCGATCACCGCCGCCGTCTTCGCGTCCGGCCGGCCCAGCGTCTCCGCGGCGAGCACCGCCGCCGCACCTGTCCGCAGCGCGGTCACGGCACCCGCGTCGAGCACCGCGACGGGCAACCCGTTCGAGGCGTCCGACAACAAGACGAGCCCCGTGACGGTCGGCAGCCCGAGCTCCGGATTCCCAGGGAACGAGGTCACCCACTTCAGTAGCGCGAAGCCCGAGCCGAGAGCAGGCATGGCGCGAAAGTCCCCGGCCGGGTAGGCCGGCACGTAGACCTTCGACGGCATCGACCACTCGCCGCGCGCGTACGCAATGAACCCTTCCCGTACGACCTCGACCGCCCGCTCCGGCGAGACCGCGGCCTCGACGTCTCGAGCCGCGAAGACCGGAACGGTGGTCAAACGGCCTTGAGCGAGGCGACGAGCTTCTCGAGCGCCGCCTTCGCGTCGTCGAAGAGCATGACCGTCTTCGGGTCGTAGAACAGTGGGTTGTCGACGCCGGCGAAGCCCGGCGACAGGCTGCGCTTGATGACGACGACGTTGTGCGCCTTGTCGGCGTCGAGAATCGGCATCCCGTAGATCGGATTGCCCGGCTGATTGCGCGCGGCCGGATTCACCACGTCGTTCGCGCCGACGACGACGACGACGTCGGTCTGAGGGAACTCGGGGTTGATCTGCTCCATCTCGAACAGCTCGTCGTAGGGAACGTTGGCCTCTGCGAGCAGCACGTTCATGTGACCGGGCATGCGGCCCGCGACCGGGTGGATCGCGTAGCGGACATCGACGCCCTTCTCCTCGAGCAGGTCGCCGAGGTTGCGGACGTCGTGCTGCGCCTGCGCCACCGCCAGCCCGTAGCCGGGGACGAAGACGACGCGGCGCGCGTACGCGAGCATGTAGGCGATGTCGTCCGGGGAAGCGGTTCGAACGCCGTCGCCGTCTCCGGCCGCGACGGCCGCCGCTGCCGTCGCGGGAGCTGCTCCGAACGCGCCGAAGAGCGTCTGTCGGAGCGGCCGGCCCATCGCGCGGCCCATCAGGATCGTCAGCAGCGTTCCCGAGGCGCCGACGAGCGTGCCGCCGATGATCAGCGCGATGTTGTCGAGCACGAAGCCGGTCGACGCCGCCGCGAGCCCGGTGAACGCGTTCAGGAGCGAGATCACGACCGGCATGTCCGCGCCGCCGATCGGCAGCACGAACAACAGCCCGAGGACGAGGGCGCCGATCATCAGCAGGACGAGCCAGATGCCGTTCTCCGTCGTCGCCGTGAGCACGATCAGCGCGACGAGCGCCACGCCGAGGACCGCGTTGATCGCGTTCTGAGACGGGAAGACGATCGGGCGGCCGGGAACGACGTCCTGGAGCTTCCCGAAGGCGACCAGGCTCCCCCAGAAGCTCACCGACCCGACCAGGGCCGAGAACAGGATCCCCACGAGCTCCTCGGCCCCGAGGTTGCCCTCGAGCGGCGCAAGTCGGTGAAACTCGGCCGCGGCGATCAGCGCCGCCGCGCCCCCGCCGACGCCGTTGAAGAGCGCGACCATCTGCGGAATCGCGGTCATCCGCACCAAGCGGGCCGACACGACGCCGATCACCGAGCCGACGGCGATCCCCGTCAGCATCAGCCAGTAGGTGTCGATCTCCTCGATCAGGAAGGTGGCGCCGACGGCGATCGCCATCCCGATCGCGCCGATCCAGTTCCCCGAGCGCGCGGTCCTCGGATGCGACAGCCGCCTGATCGCGACGATCAGGCAGGCGGCCGCGACGAGGTACGCGAGGTCGATCCAGGTTCTACTCACGGTCGTCCTCGTCCCCGTCCCGCCGCCGCTCCTTGAACATCTCCAGCATCCGGTCGGTGACGAGGAAGCCGCCGACGATGTTGATCGTCCCGAAGACGACGGCGATGAAGCCAAGCACCTGCTCCAGCGTCGAATCGGCGGTGCCCACGATCAGCATCGCTCCGATCAGCACGATCCCGTGGATCGCGTTCGTCCCCGACATCAGCGGGGTGTGCAGCATCGTCGGCACCTTCGAGATCAGCTCGAATCCGAGGAAGACCGCGAGCACGAAGATCGTGAGCTCGGCGACCAGCTGCCTGTCTATGCCGGCACCGCCTCTCGCGTGACGCAGGCGCCGGCCGTGATCTCGTCGTCCCAGTCGAGCGCGAGCTCGCCGCCCGGCGCGAGGTGAGTGAGCAGTGACTCCACGTTGCGCGCGTACAGCTGGCTCGCGTGGACGGGCAGCGTGCTCGGGAGGTTCGTCGTCCCGACGATCGTCACTCCCTCGCGGACGACCTCCTCCCCCGGAACGGTGAGCTGCGTGTTCCCGCCGGCTTCCGCCGCGAGGTCGACGATCACCGACCCGTCCCGCATTGCCCGCCACTGCCGACGCGGGGATCAGCTTCGGCGCCGGGCGGCCGGGGATCAGCGCCGTCGTGATCACGACGTCGAACTCGGAGACGCGGCGCTCGAGCTCTTCCTGCTGGCGCCGCTCGTCCTCCTCGGTCAATTCACGCGCGTAGCCGCCCGCCGTCTCCTCACCGACGACCCCGAGGTCGAGGAAGCTCGCGCCGAGGCTTTCAACCTGCTCCCGAACCGCCGGCCGCACGTCGTACCCCCAGACGACAGCCCCGAGGCGCCGCGCGGTCGCGATCGCCTGCAGCCCCGCGACGCCGGCGCCGAGCACGAGCACCTTGGCCGGCGGAACCGTTCCCGCCGCGGTCATCAGCATCGGGAAGAATCTCGGGAGCCGCTCCGCGGCGAGCAGGACGGCCTTGTACCCGGACACCGTCGCCTGCGAGGAGAGCGCGTCCATCGGCTGCGCCCGCGTGATCCGCGGGACCGACTCGAGCGCGAACCCGACGACGCCGCGACGCACCAGGCGCTCGATGCCCTCCGAGTCGGTCAGCGGCTCGAGGAACCCGATCAGGATCGAGCCCGGGGGCAGCAGCTCGACCTCCTCGGGGCTCGGCTTCCGGACCTTGACGACTCCCTCGGCCGCCCGGAAGAGCTCGTCCCGGGAGGACACGATGGTCGCGCCTGCGTCCTCGTACTCGCGATCGGAGAACGACGCCTCCGCGCCGGCTCCCGCCTCGACGTCGATCTCGAAGCCTGCGTCGGCCAGCTTCTTGACGATCTCCGGGACGAGCGCGACACGGCGCTCGCCCGGTGCAGTCTCGTTCGGGACGGCCACCTTCACGCCGCCGGAACTCTAGAGAGGGAAACGGTGCGTCGGGCGGAAGTCCCTCGCCGTGCTGCCCGGTGCTCTCTCGCAGGCGATCGAAGCGCGCGACCCGTACACGCGCGGGCACTCGGGCCGGGTCGCCGAGCTCGCGGTCGTGGTCGCACGTCGGCTGGGCTGGAAGGACTCGCGCTTCAATGCGCTCAGGCTCGGCGGTCTGCTGCACGATGTCGGCAAGCTCAACCTCGACGGCTCGATCCTTCGCAAGGCCGGGCCGCTCAGCGAGCGCGAGTACGGCGAGATCAGGCGGCATCCACTCGCCGGTGCCCGCTTGATCCGAGGGTTCGAGGCGCTCAGGCCGGCGCTCCCGTACATCCTCTTCCATCACGAGCGCTGGGACGGGAGCGGATACCCGAGCGGGCGCTCACGCGAGCAGATCCCGATGGGCGCGAGGATCATCGCCGTCGCCGACGCCTTCGACGCGATGATCTCGTTCCGTCCCTACCGCGCGCCGCTGACGCGACGCCGAGCCTTGGCGGAGATCGCGGACGGAGCGGGCACGCAGTTCGACCCGGTTGTCGTCCGCGCGTTTCTCGCCGCCTGGAGTGACGGAGAGCTCGACCGCTTCGTCCCGGACGAGCGCCTCTCGGCCTAGGCGCGGCTCAGAGCGCGGCCCAGACCTCGAGCTTCTGCTTCGTCCGGCGGATGACCTCGTCCGTGAACTCGCTCGTCGACGCATGGCCGGCGAGGTCCGCGGTCCTGATGCCTTCGGCGACCGCCTCGAGGGCGGCCTCCCGGATCGCGCGACCGGCTTCCTGCGCCTGTTCGCCGCCGTAGCCGAGCAGGGCCGCGGCGGCCAGGATCATCGCCATCGGGTTCGCAACGTTCTTGCCCTCGAGCGCCGGCGCCGTCCCGTGCGCTGCCTCGGCCATGACCGCATCGGGCACGTAGTCGTCGTCGAAGGCGACGAGCAGCGACTCCGCGCCGGCGATCGAGCCGAAGAGCGGCAGGACGAGGTCGGAGAGCACGTCGCCGTCGCGGTTCAAGGCCGGGATCACGAGCGGCGCGCCGCTCGACGTGACGAGGTAGGCGAACGTCGCGTCGATCAGCTGCGGGTCGTACGGGATCTCAGGGTGGCGGGCGGCCGCGGCGTCCATCTCCTCTTTCAGCAGCCCTTCGTAGACCGGGCTGACCGTGTACTTCGGGCCGCCGAAGACCTTGGCGCCGGTGCGCTCGGCGAGCCTGAAGGAGAACTCGGCGACGGCTCGGCAGATGCGCCGCTCGATCCGCTCGGTGCGGAACGCGACCTCGTCCTCGCCTTCCCCCTCCCGCCACTCCTTGGCGCCGTAGGCGTCGCCGACCGCCATCCGGACGACCGAGATCGGCGCATGGACGCCGCCCAACGGGACGACACCCGGGATCCGCCGGCCCGTTCGCACGATCACGCGGCCGCCGATCTCCTCCCGGAGGATCCGGTTCGGCGACCCGACGTCGCCGGCGCCCTCCGGCGTGATCGTCGCCGCCTTCAGGCCCAGACCGTGCTCCTTGATCGGCGCGGGCAGCTTCGTAGACGACCGCGTTGTCCGTCGCCCGGCGGTTCTCGAGCGAGAGGTCGAACCGAGGCAGGTCGAGCTCGACGCCGGTCACCTGGGGGTCGAGCACCCGCAGCGCCTCTTCCAGGAGCTCCTGCCCGGTCTGGTCTCCCTCGAGCACGACGATCGTGTCGACGTCCATGGGCCGCGATTGTAGGGATGGATTGAAGGTGGCCCGCAATGGAGAGAACCTTCCGACCATGGCGAGGAAGGGAGGGTGGAGACGCGTCGGTTCACGCCGGCACTTCCGTTACGAGGATTCGAAGGGCCGGCGCATCACCGACCCGGATCAGCATCGAGCGGATCGAGTCCCTCACCATCCCACCCGCCTGGAAGGACGTCTGGATCTCGCCGAGACCAGGGGCCAAGCTCCAGGCGACCGGAGTGGACGCAGCAGGTCGGCGCCAGTACCTCTACCACCCGGCGTACCGGGCGAAGCAGGAGCAGGCGAAGTACGACAAGCTCGTCCGCTTCGCGGAGGGGTTACCCGAGTTGCGTGCCGCGATGGCGGAGCATCTGGCGGGCGAGGAGTTCACGTGGGAGTGGACGAGTGCGCTCGCCGTTCGGCTGATCAATATCGGCTGGTTCCGTGTCGGCTCCGAGCGGTATACGAAGCGACACCGGACGTTCGGAATCACGACGCTGAACAAGAATCACGTGTCGGTGCGGGGAAGCCGCATCACGTTCCGCTATCGAGGCAAGCACCGGGTGCTCGTTCATGCCGCGCTCGTGGACGCGGAGCTCGCCGATTGCATGCGGGCGCTGGTGGCATTCGAGGGCGGCAGACGGCTGTTTCGCTACCGCCTCGACGACGAGATCGTCACTCTCACCGACCGGAAACTGAACGACTACATCCAGCTGCACATGGGTGAGGACTTCACCGCCAAGGACTTCCGGACCTGGGGCGGCACCCTGACCGCGGCGCTGCTCTTCGCCGAGCACGATGATGCCGCGACAGAGGCGGAGGCGAGGCGAACCGTCGCCTCCGTGATGCGATCGGTCGGCGAGAAGCTCGGAAACACGGCGGCTGTGGCGCGCTCGTCGTACGTCAGCCCTGCGGTCGTCGAGCAGTATCTCGACGGCCGCACGCTCGACGACTTTCGCCCTCGCCATTTGCGCGTCGTCGGCGCGCGCGATATCGAGCTCGACTTGGAGGAGCGGGCGCTGCTCTCACTGCTGCGTTCCTGGCGCATTCGCCAGTCGCGCGCTGCCGCGTAGAATTTCCATTCGGATTTCTATAGGCTGAACGCGCCGCTCTGTCCGATAAACAGGAGGAGATAACGTGGCTCGAAAGACCGTGCTCGTTTGCGACAACTGCGGAAAAGAAGTGGGCGAAGGAAGAGGCGCCACGCTGCGCCTGACGTATTCCGACGCTCGTCGCGGCGCGAAGCAGGCTGATTTGTGCGACGACTGCGCCGGCCAGATGCCGGGCCGCGCAGCGGCGCGTCGAGGCCGCCGGCCGAAGTCCGCAGTAGCCGCGTAAGCACAGCGAAGTAAGGCGCCAAGCGGCCTCCCGAGGCCGTCAGAGGCCAGGTCTACGATAGGCCGATGGCCCTCGAGCTCCTGGTCGGGCCGGCGAATGCCGGCAAAGTCGAGCGCTTGCTCGACCGGTACCTGGCTCGCCCTCGACCGGGACCCGATCCTCATCGTGCCCAACCGGCCGGACGTCGAGTGGGCCGAGCGTGAGCTCCTTGCCCGCAGCCCAGGTCTCGTCGGCGGCTGGATCTGCACCTTCCCCGACCTGTTCGCGCGCATCGCCGAGGGCGATCCGGCCCGCCGAGAAGTCGCCTCCGAGACGCAGCAATCGTTCGTGCTCCGCGCCGCCGTCGGTCGCACCGCTCTCAACGGCCTGAGCGACTCCGCGCGCTCCGCCGGCTTCGCCGACGCGCTTCGAGACGCGATCACGGAGGTCGAGTCGGGGCTCGTGACCGCGGACGAGCTTCAAGGCCCGCTGGCGCGGCTGTACGCCTCGTACCGCGGGGAGCTGGATCGCCTCGGCCTCTGGGACCGGCACCTCCTCCGGGCGTCGGCCGCGGAACGGCTCGCCGGCGACCTTGGCTCGTGGAGCGGCCAACCCGTTTTCGCGTACGGCTTCGAGGATCTGACGGCGGCCGAGTGGGCGCTGCTCGAGGCGCTCGCCGGCAGGACCGAGGTGGCAGTCTCGCTCCCCTACGAACCAGGGCGGCCGGCATTCGAGTGGCTGTCCGAGACCGCGGAGGGTCTCCAGCGCCTGGCGGGCGGCTCGATCGAGGAGCTCGCCCCGCGGTACGCCGAGGTCGCTCACCCGGCGCTCGTCCACGTCGAGCGTGCGCTCTTCGGCGGGACGGCTGATGAGCCGCCGTCCATCGAAGGCGCCGTCCGCTTCTTCGAGGGCGCCGGGTCCCGCGGCACGCTCGAGCTCGTCGGCGAGGAGGTGCTCGCGCTCCTGCGTGGCGGCACCGCGCCCGCCGAGATCGGCGTCGTCGTCCCGTCGCTCGAGCGCTGGCGTGGCCCGATCGAAACCGCGTTCGGCACGCTCGGAATCCCGTACGCCGTCGACGCGCCGCTCCGCTTCGGCCAGTCCGGGTACGGACAGGCGATGCTGGCCCTGCTCCGGTTCGCCTGGACGACGGCGCCCGACCGGAGCGAGCTCTTCCGGTACTTGCGGTCGCCCTACTCCGGGCTCAGGCGCAGCAGCGTGGACTTCGTCGAGGGCCGGCTGCGCGGCCGCGCGATCTCGGGCTCCGAGCGGGTCGAGGAGGAGCTCGAGGCACTCCGCGAGGCGCGTCTCCCTGCGCTCGACGCGCTCCGCGCGGCCACCTCTCCGATCGGGGCTGTTCGCGAGCTCTCGATCAGCATGCTGCGGGCCGCCTACGGCCTGGAGCATCCGCCGGCCGACGAGTACTCGCGGGACGACCTTCGTGCCTACGAGGGCTGTCGGCGCGTGCTCGCCGAGCTCGAGGGCTGGGAGCGCCTCGCCGAGCCGGTCACGCGCGAGGACGTCGTCGCCGCCCTCGAGCGCGCAGTGGTGCGCCAACCGAGCGCCTCCGACGCCGGCCGGGTCCCCGTGCTCGACCTCTTGCGAGCACGCACCCGCCGCTTCGAGCACGTCTTCGTCCTCGGCCTCGAGGAGGGAAGCCTTCCTCGGCGCTCGTCGGCGACGCCGTTCATCGACGACGACGAGCGGCGGCGCCTCGGGCCCCGCCTGCGCCGTGCCGACGCCGTCGCCCGTGATCGCTACCTCTTCTACACCGCCTGCACGCGGCCGACGGAGCGCCTCTACCTCGTCAGGGAGGCGGCATCGGACGAGGGCAGCCCGCGTGAGGCCAGCCCGTTCTGGGAAGAGGTCGCCGAGCTCTTTCGAAACGAGGACGTCGCGCGCTGGACGGTGCGCCGGCCGCTCTCCTCGCTGACGTGGCGGCTCGAATCGGCGCCGACCGAGCGGGAGCGGCTCCGCGCTCTCGCGATCCTCTCGGCCGACGAGGACCGGCGCGAGGAGGCTGAGGGCCTGGCGCGCGCGAACGGCTGGGCGCGCCGCCTCGACCGGGCGCACAGCGCGCAGAAACGGCCGACGCGCCTCACGCATCCACTCGTCGCTCGAGGAGCTCGCGGCGAAGAGGGTCTTCAACGTCACCGAGCTCGAACGCTTCGCCGACTGCTCGTCCGCATGGTTCATCGACCGGGTGCTCGACCCGAAGACGATCGATCCGGAAGTCGACGCCCGGCTGCGCGGCTCGATCGCCCACAGCGCCCTGTTCAAGTTCTTCACCGGCCTTCCGAAGGCGCTCGGCAGCGACCGCATCCGCCCGGAGCAGACCGACGACGCGGTCCGGTTCATGCGTGAGTGCCTCGCGCAGGCACTCGGCGCCGTCCGGCTCGAGATGGGCGACCTGCAGCGGCAGGAGCTCGAGCAGACGCTCTCGCGCGACCTCGAGCGCCTCGTCCGGGCGGAGGCCGTGAGCGACTCCCCGCTCGAGCCGCGCCACTTCGAGGTCTCGTTCGGACTGGAGCGGTCGGCGCCGGAGCTCCAACGCGGGCTCGAGCTCGGCGACGGCGCGGTCCTCTCGGGGAAGATCGACCGGATCGACGTCGAGCCGCTGAGCGCGCGCGGGATCGTCCAGGACTACAAGGCCGGCAAGCATGCCCCGTCGGCGCGCGAGATGGAGAAGGAGCTCAGGCTCCAGATCCCGCTGTACATGCTGGTGCTGCGCGACCTCGTCGGGATCGAGCCGCTCGGCGGCCTCTATCGGCCGCTCGCTGCCGGCCGCCGGCCGCGCGGCCTGCTCCACGAGGACGCCAAGGACGACGTCCTCACCGGCTACGCCCGGAACGACTACCTCGACGACGAGGCGTTCTGGGCTCAGGTCGAGGCCGCCCGTGAGACCGCCGGGGAGCTGGCCGGCCAGATTCGCAAGGGCAACGTCCGGCACAACCCCAAGGGCGGCGAGTGCCCGTCCTGGTGCGACCTCTGGCCGATCTGCCGGGTGGAGCGCCAATGAAGTGGCCGCCCAACCCTGAGCAGCGCGAGGCGATCGAGGCCCGCGGGCGCGTGTTCGTCTCGGCGGGAGCCGGAACCGGGAAGACCGCCGTCCTCGTCGAGCGCTTCGTCCGCGCCGTCTGTGACGACGGCGTCGACGTCGACTCGATCCTCGTCATCACGTACACGAAGCGGGCCGCGGGTGAGCTGCGCGCCCGGATTCGCGCGGAGCTTCGTCGACGCGGCCGCGCCGACCTCGCGCGCGAGCTCGACGGGGCGTGGATCTCGACCATCCACGGCTTCTGCAACCGCCTGCTGAAGACGTATCCGTTCCAGGCCGGCCTCGACCCGCGCTTCCGCGAGCTGGACGAGTCGCAGGCCGCCGTGCTCTCGGGCGAGGCGTTCGACGAGGCGCTCGCGGCCTTCTGCGCCGACCGCGATCCGGATCGGCTCCGGTTCCTGACGACCTACGGCGCGCGCAGCCTGCGGCGGATGATCACGGGGATCTACGAGACCTTGCGCTCCGCGGGACACGACCTCGTCCTCGAGCTCGGCGAACGTCCCGCGCTCGAGGAGCGGCTCGAGGAGCTGCGCACCGCCGGCCGCTGCCTCGTGGACGACCGCGAAGCGACCGACCTCCAACGGGGAAGCGCCGCGGCCCTGCTCGAGGCCGTGTCGGGCGCGCGGCCGGACGATCTGCTCGACCTGACCGCCCATCGCGCTCGCGGGCGAGCGCGCGGCCTCCTACGAAGAGGCCCGCCTGGCCGTCGAGCAGGCGGCGCTCGACGAGCTCGCGATGCGCGACCGCGATCTCGTCCAGGAGCTCCTCGACGGCTTCGCGGCCGCCTACGCGGGCGCCAAGCGGCGCGAGTCGGCGCTCGACTTCGAAGACCTCCAGCTCGTCGCCCGCGACGTGCTTCGCGACCACCCCGAGCTCCGGGACCGCGAGGCGACGCGCTTCCGGGCGATCATGGTCGACGAGTTCCAGGACACGAATCGGCTCCAGTGCGACCTCATCGACCTGCTCGCCGACGCGCCCGGGCGAGCGCGACGTGTTCTTCGTCGGCGACGAGTTCCAGTCGATCTACGGCTTCCGCCATGCGGACGTCCAGGTCTTCCGCGAGCGCCGGGCTCAGGAGGGAGGCGGCCGCGCGCTCGTCCGCAACTACCGGTCGCGACCCGAGGTGCTCGCCGCCGTCAACCACCTCTTCCGCGGCGACTTCGGCGACGACTTCCAGCCGCTGACCGCCTCCGGCGAGTTCCCCGATCCGGTCTTCGGCCAGCCGGTGGAGCTGCTCGTGACCGACAAGTCGAGCTATTCGGGCTCCGGGACGCACTGGCGCCGTGCCGAAGCGCGGCACATCGCTGCGCCGCGTCCGCGAGCTGATCGACTCCGGCGCGGCGACGGCCGGCGAGATCGTGCTCCTCTTCGCCGCCGGCACGGACGCCGAGTGGTACGAGCAGGAGCTCCGCCTGCAGGGCATCCCGACCTACCGCGCAACCGGCCGCGGCTACTTCGGACAGCAGCAGGTGGTCGACGTTCTGGCCTACCTCCGCCTGCTCCAGAACCGCTACGACGACACGGCCCTCCTCGGCGTCCTCGCTTCGCCGTTCGTCGGCGTCTCCAACGACGCGCTCGCGCTGCTGCGGCGCGCGGCCGGGCGGCGCCCGCTCTTCACCGGGCTCGAACGATCACTGCCGGAAGGGCTCGGCGAGCACGACGAGCGACTACTGCTGGCGTTCAAGCAGCGGTATACGCCGGCTGGTCGAGGCGTCGGAGCGGCTCTCCCTGGAGCGTCTGTGTGAGCGGCTACTCGTCGAGCACGACTACGACCTGGCCGTCCTCGCCCGCTGGGACGGCCGCCGCCGCTACGCGAACATCCGGAAGCTCGCGCGGCTGGCGCGCGCGTATCGAGGAGTTGCGGGGCCATGATCTCGAGGGCTTCCTCCGCTTCATGGCCGAGCAGGAGGCGGTCGGAGCGAAGCAGCTCGAGGCCGTCGCCGAGGAAGAGGGCGCGGACGCGGTTCGGCTGCTGACCATCCATGCTGCGAAGGGGCTCGAATTCAAGGTCGTGGTCGTGGCGGACGCCGGCCGCGACCGGCGTGCTCCCGCCGCAGATGAGCTTCTCGCCCTCTCGGACGGACGGTTCGGCTTCCGCGTCGTCGATCCGTTGACGAGCGAGCGGCGCGGAGCGTTCGGCTACGAGGAGGTCCGGCGGGAGCGAGAGGCCGAGGATCGCGCGGAACGGCTCCGCCTCTACTACGTCGCGATGACACGCGCGATCGACCGCCTGATCGTCTCGGGCGCGGTCGACCCACGGAGCACCGCCGATGCATCCACGCCGCTCGGCTGGGTGCTCGGCCGACTCGATGCGGACGAGGAGATCGCCGCGGCGGGCAGCGATCCGGTCGAGCTCGAGCGCGGCGACGCGAGAATCCTCATCCGCGTCGACCGCTTCCGGCCGGAGGAGCCGTCCGAAGCAGAGACCGAGCCGGCTGAGGCCACCGAGGCCGGCCAGCTCGAGCTGTTCGCCGCGAACGGCGGCGGCGCGATTCCTCCTCCCGCGCCGAGGCTGCCGGAGCTCGCCGCCGTGCCCGCGCCGCCGCTTCACACGCTCCGCTCGTTGTCGTACACGTCGCTGTCCCTCCATCGAGCGCTGCTCGTACCGCTTCTACGCCGAACGGGTCGTCGGACTGCGGCCGACCGACGACAGCGGGCGGATCCCCGGGCAGACCGGCCTGGCGGCGACGGAGATCGGCGACGCCGTTCACCGGCTCCTGGAGCTGGTCGACCTGTCGGCCCCCGCTCCGCCCGAGCTCGAGCAGGTGCGCGGGTGGTATCCGAGCGTCACCGACGAGGAGCTCGAGCGCATCGGCGGCTTCGTTCGCACGTACTGCGATTCCGAGCTCGCCAGGCGGATCGCGGGGCTGGAGGGCGCCGTCGTCGAGCGGCCGTTCGCGTTCGAGCACGACGGTGTCCTGCTCCACGGGCGGCTGGACGTCCTGCACCGGCAAGACGGCCGGGCCCTCGTCCTCGACTACAAGACGAACACCCTCGAGGACGCCTCGCCCGAGGAGATCGTGGCGGGCGAGTATCGGGTGCAGCGCCTGGTCTACGCGCTCGCGTGCTTCCGGGCCGGGGCGGAGGAGGTCGAGGTCGTCTACCACTTCCTCGAGCGCCCCGACGCCGTCGTCAGCACGACCTACGAGCGGAGTCAGCTCCCCGCGCTCGAGGCCGAGCTGTCCGAGGCGATCACTCGCATCCGAGCGGGCGAGTTCCGGCCGACGCCGAGCGAGTACGCATGCGCCGGCTGCCCGGCGCTCGACGTCGTCTGCGCCGGCCCGCGCCTGCCGCGCCCGGCGCCGGCTGCCGCGCCGCCGACGGCCGCCGTTGCCACGTAGCTACGTCCGGGAGGCGCGGAAGCGCGTCGGCCCGAAGCGCGCGCGGATCGGGGAGCTCATCGAGCGACTGGTGCGGGAGCACGCCGATGCGGCGATCGCTCTCCGCTTTCGCACGGACGTCGAGCTGCTCGTCTCCGTGATGCTCTCCGCTCAGACCACGGACGTGAACGTGAACCGCGTCACCGAGCGTCTGTTCGAGAAGTACCGCCGGCCAGAGGACTACCTGGCCGTCCCGGTCGAGGAGCTCGAGCGCGACATCTACGCGACCGGCTTCTATCGCCAGAAGACAAAGGCGATCCGCGGAACGATGGCGATGCTGCTCGAAGAGTTCGACGGGCAGGTTCCGCGGCGGATCGAGGACCTGGTCCGGCTGCCCGGAGTCGCCCGCAAGACAGCGAACGTCGTTGCGTCGGAGCTGGGAGAGCCGCAGGGGGTCGTCGTCGACACCCACGTGCGTCGGCTGTCGCAGCGGCTCGGCCTGACGAAGCAGGAGGACCCCGTCAAGATCGAGCGCGACCTCCAGAAGCTCGTGCCGCGCGAGTACTGGGGCGTCTTCCCGCACCTGCTGATCTGGCACGGTCGCCGGGTCTGCACGGCGAGGGACCCGAAGTGCGAGCGCTGCGTCCTGAACGACCTCTGCCCATCGAGCCGCGTCTAGCTCTAAACAGGGACGAGCTTGTAGCCGACCTCGCGAACGGTGACGATCCGCTCGGGGTTGGCAGGATCACGCTCGATCTTGCGACGCAGATTCGAGATGTGCACGTCGCACGCGCGCGGATCGCCCACGTAGTTCGTCTCCCAGAGGTGCTCCATGATCTGGGTGCGGGTAAGCACTCGATCCGGCTCTTCGGCCAGGAACGTCAACAGCTTGAACTCCGACGGCGTCAGCCGGGCGGCCCGTCCGTCGACTTCGACCCGGTGACGCGCGAAGTCGATCCGGATCCCACCGACGCTCTGCAAGGGTCCCGCCCGGGCCGTGCGGTCGAGCTCGCGCCGTCGCAAAAGCGCCCGAATGCGGCTGGTGAGCTCCGCGATCGAGAACGGCTTCGTGACGTAATCGTCGGCACCGAGCTCGAGCCCGAGCACCCGGTCGAGCTCGGCGTCCTTCGCTGTCAGCATGAGGATCGGCACGTCGCTTTCGCTTCGCACGATCCGGCAGACGTCGATCCCGGACAGCTTGGGCATCATCACGTCGAGGACGAGGACGTCGTACGCGCTGGTCCGTGCCGCGGCGAGCGCAGCCTCTCCGTCCTCGACGGTCTCGACCTCGAGCCCGTCGCGCCGGAGCGCGTAGCCGACCGTGGCAAGGAGATCTCGCTCGTCGTCGGCGACCAGGATCCGTGCGCTCACGCCGCCTCCGCCTTGGCGCCCGCCAGCGTGACCCGCGCCGTTGTTCCGCGACCCGGCTCGGACTCGATCTCGACGACACCGCCGAGTGCCCGCACCGCATCGCGGACGATCGGAAGCCCGAGCCCGAAACCGGGGCGGTTCTCGTCGCCGGTGTAGAAACGGTCGAAGATCCGCTCCTGCTCGGCCGGCGGTATCCCCGCGCCGCTATCGGTCACCTCGATGACGACGGAGCCGTTCACGGACGGCCGGGCCGCGAGCAGGATCTTGCCGCGCTCGGTGTGCTTGACGGCGTTCCACGCCAGGTTTGCGAGCACTTGAGCCAGCAGGTCCGGCTCCGCCAGGACTGCCGTTCCCTCAGGGCAAGAGACCTCGACCGAGACGGCGTCCGGAGGGTCGAGCTCGGCGACGATCTCAGTCAGCAGCGGTCGCAACTCGACCGCCTCGAGCCGGAGCGCTTGCTGCCGCGTCTGTGCCCGTGCGAGGACGAGCAGAACGCGGACGAGGCGGCCGAGGCGGGCCGTCTGGTGACGAATCATCCCGAGGAAGCGGTCGCGGTCTTCGGGCACCGCCTTCGCCCCCTGCTCGAGGACGTCGACCGCACTCGCGATCACGGCGATAGGTGTGCGCAGCTCGTGCGCCGCGTTCGCGACGAACTCGCGCTCTGCGCGCTCGCGGCGCTCGCGCTCGGAGACGTCCGAGAGGACGAGTACGGCGAGCTCCGAGCCAGGCCCGGCCGGAATGCCGACGAGCGCGTACGACCGCTCGTCCTCCAGGGAGACGCGGCTCTGCGCGATCAGTGCGCCGGGCCTGAACAGGCCGGTCGCGAGCCTGCGCAGCGACGGCTCGGCCCAGGGCTCGGGGAGCAGCTCGCCTTGCTTGACCGGGCCGACGAGGCGGGCTGCGGCCGGATTTGCAAACGCCACCTCGAGGGCGCCGTCGACCGCGATCACCCCCTCCTGCAGCTGCTCGAGGAGCAGCCGCAGCCGGTCCCGTTCGGACTCGAGGCTCTGGAACGACTGCCTGAGTTGCTCGCGCATACGGTCGACGGTGACCGCGAGCTCGCCGAGCTCGTCGCGAAAGCCGGGACGGAGCGGGGTGTCGAAGCTTCCGCGCTCGATCTGGGCGGCGGCGTCGGCGATTCGCCGCAGGCGGATCGAGATCAAATAGGCGACGAGCAGGCCCACCAAGGCGCCGATCACCACCGCCGGTAGCACGGCCTCGAGGATCGTGTCGCGCAGGATCCCGAGCTCGGCGACGAGATCCGGCCTCGAGGCGACGGCGACGAGCGCCGAAGCTCCAGCGGCGTCCACCGGGAGTCCGACCACGATCGTTCTGCCGTCCTCGGTGCTTCTGACGAAGCGATCGCCGACTCGCGCTTCCTCGAGCGCCTGGCTGTGCAGGTCGATCGAGCCGTACGCCACCCCGCGCGAGCGGTCACCGGTGAGCGGCTGCCCGTAGAGGTCGAACGCGAAGAGTGCTAATCGGCGTCTTCGCGCGACGTCCTGCAGCCCCGAATCGAGCGTGCTCTCTTGGAGGCCTTTCAGGTCATTCGCCGCCGCGACGGCGCGGCCCGTCGTGAGCTCCTCGGCCCGGTCACGGAAGGCGTTCTCGGCCCGCAGGGTGAAGACCGTCGCGACGGCGACCGCGGTCAGCGAGGCGATCAACGCGAACGCGAGCGCGAGCCACCAGCGCATGCTGATTCCGCGAAGTGGCACGAACGAAGTATCGCTTTCGCCGCAAGCGGGCCTGCGATGTGAAGAAACCTTGACCTCGGCCTCAGCCCGTCCTCAAAGGCGCCAAAGCTCCGCTCACGGGCGACTCCTATCGTGGCTGCATGCGGCGAGATCACGTTGCTCAAGGACGCGAAGCGCTGGCCTCGTGCAACGACTACCTCGTCGAAGCAGTCGACGGGCGTGTCGGCAAGGTCGAGACGCCTCTCTTCCCACCGGACGGCTCCGAGCCCGACTACCTCGTCCTCCGCGTCGCCGGCCCTTCTGGAGTGCTCCGGCCGGTGGTGACGACGGCGCTCGTGGAATCGGTCGATCCCCGGGAGAGGCTCGTTCGTCTTCGGGTGACGAAGAAACTGATTGCGCTGCTTCCCGAGCACCTCCCGCTCGCACACGGCTCATGAGCAAATCTTCATGAGGCGCTCAGACGACCTTCGGGCCGCCGGGAGCGATTCTCGCTGCTCGCCCGTACCTTCGGTCCGGTGACATCGCGAGAGGCAGCCGTGGTCCCGCTTCGCCGACGAGTCGGCTTCAGAAGGCCCGACCTCTTCCTCGCTGCCGGACGGCTGACCGAGACGAATGCCGCGCTGATCCAAGCTCTTGCAGGGCTCGATGTCGACGCCGCGTGGCTGCCCTCTCCTGACATAGCGCGACGACTGACAGCCGGTGACACCGTCCTTTCACGCTTGGACGTCCGTCCGACCCTCGACGGCGTCGAGGACGGCATCCGGGAGCTTTGCCGAGCTGAGCGGATGGGCGTCACGGTCCTCAACAACGGGTCGTCGATGGTCAGAAGCCACGACAAGCTGGCGACGGCACTCGTTCTCAGTTCCAGTGGTGTCCAGCATCCGCAAACGGCTCACGTCAGCGAGCAGGGGAAGGAGCCGCCTCTCCCGCTCCCGGTCGTGCTCAAACCCCGGTTCGGTAGCTGGGGCAAAGACGTCGTGCGCTGCGGAACAAAGGAGGAGTACCACCGCTACCTCGCCGAACTGACGAATCGCACCTGGTTCCGCACCCAGGGCGTCCTCGTGCAGGAGTTGGTTCAGCCTCAGGGGTACGACCTGCGACTGATCGTCGCCGGCGGGCGCGTCGTCGGCGCGGTCGAGCGCCACGCCAAGCCCGGCGAGTGGCGGACGAATGTCGCTCTCGGTGCTCGACGCCGTCCGGCTTCTCCGGAGAACCGCGCGATCGAGCTCGCCGAAGAGGCGGCGAATGCGGTCGGCGGCGACCTCGTCGGCATCGACTTGCTTCCGCTCCGTGGCGGCGGCGCTACTCGGTCCTCGAGGTGAACGGCGCCGTTGATTTCACCGGCGAGTATTCGCTCGACGGCCGCGACGTCTACGCCGACGTGGCCGACGTTCTGTTAGCTGCCGTCTCTCGGAGAGCCGCGTCGCACGCCGTCACCGGCCTGGCGACACCCGAGCCGTCGCTTGGCTTGGGCGGCGTCGCCTGACGCCCCGCACCGAGCGCTAAGCGGCGGAGACTTCGGCGTCGCGCGGGGCCGCGAGCGCGTCGAACGGATGTCCTTGCTGCGCGGTCAGCCAGCGCTCTGCGTCGAGGGCGGCCATGCTGCCCATCCCCGCCGCGGTGATCGCCTGCCGGTAGGTGTGGTCGACGACGTCGCCCGCGGCGAACACGCCCTCGATGTTGGTCGCCGTCCCGTCGTGGGTGATCAGGTAGCCCTTCTCGTCCATCTCGAGCCAGTCCGCAAAGAGCTTCGTGTTCGGATCGTGGCCGATCGCGACGAACAACGCGTCGGCCGGGATCTCTGTCACCTCGTCCGTGTGCACGTCGCGAACCTTGACCGCGACGACCGAGTTCTCGCCCACGACCTCCTCGACGACCGCGTTCGTGACCCACTCGACCTTCTCGTTGGCCCGTGCGCGGTCGAACATGATCGGCGACGCGCGGAAATCCTCGCGGCGGTGGACGATCGTCACCTTGTCGGCGAACTTCGTCAGGAAGGTCGCCTCCTCCATCGCCGAGTCGCCGCCGCCGACGACCACGACCTCCTTCTCGCGGAAGAACGCCGCGTCGCAGACTGCGCAGTAGGAAACCCCCCGCCCCTGGAGGCTCCGCTCGGACGGGAGACCGAGCTTCCGAGCCTCGGCGCCGGTGGCGACGATCACCGCTTCCGCCTGGTACTCGTCGTCGCCGACGTACACCTTGAACGGGCGCTCGGAGAAGTCGACGCGCGAGACGTCGTCCGAGATGAACTCGGCGCCGAAGCGCTCTGCCTGGCGCCGGAAGTCCTTCATCATCTCGGGGCCGAGCACGCCCTCGGCGTAGCCGGGGTAGTTCTCGACGTCGCTCGTGATCATCAGCTGGCCGCCCCACTGGAAGCCTTCGATCACCAGCGGCTCGAGGTTTGCACGCGCAGCGTAGAGCGCGGCCGTGTACCCGGCCGGACCGCCGCCGATGATGATGACCTCACGGACGTTCTCGTTCACGCTCTTCTCCATAGGAATAGGGCCCGATTGGGCCTCCACAGTAATAAACGAAACGGACGGGCCGAAACTTCCCGCTCAGGCAACGAGCTCACCGCACAAGTAGAGCCGCCCGGCACGGACTTCAGCGTCGTCGGAGAGCCGGTGTAGTTCGACTCGGTCGGGCAGCAGGTGGAGCACTCGATGGCCGCGAGCGACGAGCAGCTCCGCGATCAGCTTCCGATGGCAGCGCTGCCATGCCGTCTCGGCGCAGAGGAAGCATGGCGTGGGCTCACCGAGCGCAGCTGCCAGCGCCTCCTGCCACTCGGGCGTCCCCATGCGGGCCGCATAGCTGCGAAACGCGGGCGTCCTGACGCAGGCGAAGCGCTCCTCGCCCGGCACGCCGCTCAGTCGGCCGCCGAGCTCCTCGGCGTGGCGGTACGCGATCCCCGCAGCCGCCAGGGACTCGGCCAGGGCGCCCTGGTTGAACTGCGGATTCCGGCGCGAGCCCGGATAGCGCCGGACATCGACCACGGTCTCGATTTTCGCCCGTCCGAGCATCTCGACGAGCTCGTCCGAGGCACGGGTTCCGTGACCCACGGTGTGCACGTTCATGCGCATAGAATCGCGATCCGTGGCCAGCTCAGTGACGTGGGAGGCGCTCCGGCAACTCGCGGGCTTCCGCGCCGAGAAGGGCTGTGCGATCAGCCTCTTCGTCGATCTCGACCCGAGCGTCTCGCCGACGCCCAAGGACGCGCAGACACGAGTCCACTCGCTGCTCGACGAGGGCGAGAAGCGACAAGGCGGTACGAACCAGACGCACGAGCAGCGGCTCGGGCTGAAGGCGCGACTTCGAGCGGCTCCGAGAGTTCTTCAACGAGGAGTTCGAGCGCGACGGCGCCCGCGGCTACGCCGTCTTCTGCGCCGGGCTCGACAACCTCTGGCAGACCGTGGCGCTCAGCGAGCCCGTGCCCGACGAGGTCAAGGTCGGCCGCGAGCTCTACCTGGCGCCACTCGTCCCGCTCGTTGGCCGAGGTGACGGTGCGGTCGTCGCGGTCGTCGGCCGGGAGCAGGGTCGCCTCTACCGTCTTCGTGCCGGCCGGCTCGTGGAGGTCGCCGACTTGTTCGAGGAGCAGCCGCGCCGCCACGACCAGGGCGGCTGGTCGCAGTCACGCTTCCAGCGCCACGCCGACGAGCTCGCCAAGGACCACCTCAAGGCCGTGGGCGAGGAGCTCGAGACGCAGCTGCGGCGCCTTCGCTTCCCCAGGGTCGTCGTCGTTTGTCCCGAGGAGCTGAAGAGTGAGTTCGCCGACGTGCTGCCGACCGACGCGCGCGGCGCGATCATCGGCTGGACGACCGCCGCCGCACATGCAAGCCCGGTCGAGCTGTACGAGGTCGCGATGCCGGTGCTCGAGGAGTGGGGGGAGCGTCGCGAGACGGAGACCGTCGAGCGCTGGAAGGAGGCGGCCGGCCGAAACGGGCGGGCGGCTTCGGGTTGGGAGGAGACGCTCGAGGCCGCATCCGACGCGCGCGTCGAGTGCCTGCTCTTCGAGGAGGGCGTCGAGCACCTGGCGTACGTCTGCGCTGCATGTGGGCGTGTCAGCCTCACCGGCGGCCGCTGCCCGCTTGACGGAACGGAGATGGAGCAGCGGGACGAAGGGCTCGACCTCGCTGTTCATCAGGTACTCGTCCACGGCGGCCAGGCGCTGGCCTTGCGTCACCGGCAGGATCTCGAGCCGGTCGGCGGGATCGGCGCGCTCCTGCGTTTCTGAGCGGGTTCGACCTCGCCATCTTCGACTGCGACGGCGTGCTCGTCGACAGCGAGCGCATCGCCACGCGCATCGACGTCGAGGTGTTGAACGAGCTGGGCTGGGCGATCACCCAGGACGAGGTCATCGAGCGCTTCGTCGGCAAGACGGACGCTGCGATGAGGCAAGAGGTTGAGGCCTACCTCGGCCGCCCGGTCAGCGCGGACTGGGAGCGCTATGCGCATGTCTACCGCGACGCGTTCGCCGCGGAGCTCCAGCCGGTCGACGGAATCGTCGAGGCGCTGGACGCCATCGAGATCCCGACCTGCGTCGCCTCGAGTGGAAGGCCGGAGAGCATCGAGACGAAGCTGAGGCTGACCGGTCTGTGGGAGCGCTTCGAAGGGCGCATCACCAGCGCCGCCGACGTCGAGCACGGCAAGCCCGCGCCGGACCTCTTCCTGCTCGCGGCGGAGCGGATGGGCGTCGAGCCGGCCGCCTGCGCCGTGATCGAAGACAGTCCGTTCGGCGTCGAGGCCGCCCACGCCGCGGGCATGCGCGTGTTTGCTTACGCGGGCGGGATCATGCCCGCCGAGCGACTCGAGGCGCCGACGTCGTCTTCGACGACATGCGGGAGCTCCCGAGCTGCTCGGGCTCAAGTAACGCAGTTGTTCCTTGGATTGCGACCTTGCGCTCCGCCGCGCCCCGAGCGGGATCGCCGGGCCGAACCGACCTTGTAACACGTGTTACTTGGCAGTCGGCTCGCAGCCCTGTGCGGTCGCCTCGAGATCGCGACCGGCAGCTAGTCGCGAAGCAGCCGACGCAGCACGTACGGGAGGATCCCGCCGTGGCGGAGGTACTCCCGCTCGCGCGGCGTGTCGAGCCGGAGGCGCGCCGTGAACTCCTTGTCGTCCGCGCGGACCGTGACCTCTCGTGCCTCGCCGTTCTCGACGCCCTCGACGGCGTAGAGCTCGCGGCCGGTCAGGCCAAGCGTCGTCGGCGTCTCGCCGTCGGCGAACTGCAAAGGCAGGATTCCCATCAACAGCAGGTTCGAGCGGTGGATCCGCTCGTAGCTTTCGGCGATCACGGCGCGAACGCCGAGGAGCTTTGGCCCCTTCGCCGCCCAGTCGCGTGACGAGCCCGAGCCGTACTCCTTGCCCGCGATCACGATCAGCGGCGTTCCTTCCTCCTGGTACCGGACGGACGCGTCGTAGATCGTCATCTCCTCGCCGTCGGGCAGGTGCACCGTCCACGTCCCCTCGCTGCCCGGCACGAGCAGGTTCTTCAGCCGAACATTGGCGAAGGTCCCTCGCACCATCACCTCGTGGTTGCCCCGCCGCGAGCCGTAGGAGTTGAAGTCCTTCCGCTCGACTCCTCGCTCGATCAGGTACTTCCCGGCCGGGCTGTCGGGCTTGATCGCTCCCGCCGGCGAGATGTGGTCGGTCGTGACCGAGTCGCCGACCTGCACGAGGCACCGCGCGCCCGCGATGTCCTCGACGATGCCCGGCTCGGGCGGCATCCCGTCGAAGTACGGAGGTCGCCGGACGTAGGTCGACTCCTCGCGCCAGTCGTAGAGGTCGCCCTCGGGGATCTCGAGCGAGTGCCAGTTCTCGTCGCCGGTGAAGACGTCGGCGTAGGTCCGCCGGAACATGTCGCCCTGGACCGCCGTCTTGACCGTCGCGTCGATCTCCTCCGTGCTGGGCCAGATGTCGGCGAGGTAGACGTCCTCGCCGTCGCTGCTCTGCCCCAGCGGCTCGGTCGTCAGGTCGATGTCCATGCGGCCCGCGAGGGCGTACGCGACGACGAGTGGGGGAGACGCGAGGTAGTTCGCCTTCACCTCCGGGTGAATCCGCGCTTCGAAGTTTCGATTCCCGGAAAGCACGGAGCAGACGACGAGCTCGCCCTTCAGGACCGCCTCCGAGATCGGCTCCGGCAGCGGCCCGGAGTTCCCGATGCAGGTGGTGCAGCCGTAGCCGACCGTGTGGAAGCCCAGCTCCTCCAGGTACGGCGTCACTCCCGCCCGCTCGTAGTACTCCGTCACGACCTTGGAGCCCGGGGCCAGGCTGGACTTCACCCACGGCTTCCGCTGCAGCCCGCGCTCGGCCGCCTTCTTGGCGAGGAGGCCGGCGGCGACCATCACACTCGGGTTCGACGTGTTCGTGCAGCTCGTGATCGCGGCGATCACGACCGCGCCGTGCTCGAGCTCGAACTTTGAGCCGTCAAGCTCGACGGGTACGGCCTTGGCGCGCTCGGCAACCACGACGTTCGGCACCTCCACGGGTTCGTGGAGAGCGGCGGCGGCGTGTCCCGGAGCGATGTCCGCCGCCGGGTCGCTGGCGGGAAACGACTCGGCGATCGCCTCGTCGTGCTCGTTCCCGTAGTCGACGCCGAAGGTCTCGAGCGCCGCGAGGAACGACCGCTTAGCCTCGTTCAGCGGCACTCGGTCCTGCGGGCGCCGCGGACCGGCGAGGCTCGGCTCGACGTCGCCGAGGTCGAGCTCGACGACCTCCGAATAGGTCGGCTGGTGCTCGGGGTCGTGCCAGAGCAGGTTCTCCTTGCAGTAGGCCTCCACGAGCGCGATCCGCTGCTCGTCGCGCCCGGTCAGCCTCAGGTACTGGAGCGTGACGTCGTCGACGGGGAAGAAGCCGCACGTCGCGCCGTACTCCGGCGACATGTTCCCGATCGTCGCCCGGTCGGCCAGCGGGAGATTGGAGACTCCCGCGCCGAAGTACTCGACGAACTTGCCGACGACACCGGTCTGGCGAAGGATCTGCGTGACCGTGAGGACGAGATCGGTGGCGGTCGCACCCTCGCGGAGCGCGCCCATGAGCCGGAAGCCGACGACCTGCGGGACGAGCATCGAGACGGACTCGCCCAGCATCGCCGCCTCGGCTTCGATCCCGCCGACGCCCCACCCGAGCACGCCGAGCCCGTTGATCATCGTCGTGTGCGAATCCGTGCCGAGCAGCGTGTCCGGGAAGGCTTGGCCGTTCCGGGCCTCGACCACGCGGCCCAGGTACTCGAGGTTGACCTGGTGGACGATGCCCGTATTCGGCGGAACGACCTTGAAGTTGTCGAACGCCTGCTGCCCCCAGCGAAGGAGCGCGTAGCGCTCGCGGTTCCGCTCGTAATCGCGCTCCGTGTTGACCTGTATCGCCATACGGTTGGCGAACGCATCGACCTGCACCGAGTGGTCGATCACGAGCTCGGACGGCAGCTGCGGATTCGTGCGCGCAGCGTCTCCTCCGAGGTCGTGCACGGCGTGACGCATCGCGGCGAGATCGACGATCGCCGGGACGCCGGTGAAGTCCTGGTGGATGACGCGGCCGGGCATGAACGCGATCTCCCGCGACGGCTCCTCGTTCGCCGCCCACTCGGCGACGGCCTCGACGTTCTCGGGCGTCGAGGTGCGCAGGACGTTCTCGAGCAGGATCTTCAGCGTGTACGGAAGGCGCTCCACGTCGTACTGAGCCTGGAGCGGCTCAAGCCGGAAGATCTCGTAGCGCTCGCCGCCGACCTCGAGCGACGAGCGCGCTCCGAACGGGTCGGCCATGCAGCCGATGCTAACGGCTCTTACGCGGCGTCCAGAGCCCGCGGAAGCTCTTGCGCTACTGCGGCGGGCTGAAGCTCGGGCTCGCTCTCCACTGCGCGCTCGAGCTTCGTATCCAGGCGGTCGAGGCGCTTCTCGGCCTCCGCGAACTTCGACTGGGCGTTCCCGATGTGCTTGCCGACGACCTGGAAGTCGTCGCGGAAGCGCCCGAAATCCCCCTGGAGCTGAGCCACATAGGCCATGACCTCGTGCGCATGCTGCTCGATCTGCATCCCCTTCAGGCCGAGGGCGATCACCTGCAGCTGGGACGTGAACGTCGTCGGAGAGACCGGGAAGACCCGCTTCTCGTGCGCGTACTGGAGCAGCGTGCCGGTCTTGCCGCAGACGAGCTCGTAGTAGACCGCCTCCGACGGCAGATACATGAGCGCGAAGTCGTAGGTGCCCTCATCGGGCCGGATGTACTTCTGGGCGATCGCGTCGACGTGGTGCTTGAGATCGCGGGCGAATGCCCGCTCGTGGAGCGTTCGCTCGTCGTCTGTCTCAGCCGCCGCGAGGCGCTCGAAGTTGTCCAGCGGGAACTTCGCGTCGATGGGAACGAGTCGCTCGACACGAACCACCGCGTCGACCCGCTCGCCCGTCTTGAAG
This sequence comes from uncultured Actinomycetes bacterium, assembly GCA_963764595.1. Lineage (GTDB taxonomy): Bacteria > Actinomycetota > Thermoleophilia > Gaiellales > Gaiellaceae > JACDAN01. Next base: position 260,847 of record CAVXTG010000007.1, read on the forward strand.
CCGTACTGGAGCGAGTAGGCGTCGTGCGGCAGCCGGTCGCGGAGCAGGTTGCCGAGCAGGAGCTCGCCGAACCCTCCCCGCGCCTTCGGCGGGCGGAGAGCCTGCTCCAGCCGCTTGAGGTCGTTCGCCCTCGCGAGGATCTCGGCGTTCGCCTGGCCCAGCTGGCCCAGCTGCCGGTGGATCGCGCTCGCCGTGGTGGCAGCCGTCTCGAGCCGACGGTCCATCGTTCCCGTCATCGCGTCGAGGCGCCTGTCGACCTCGGCGTTCCGCTCGGCGAGCTGGCCGGCGGACTCGGAGCGAAGCGCGGCCAGCTCGGCGCGGAAGATGCGCAGCGCCCGCACGCCGGCGAAGAGCCAGCGCGGACGCGAAGAGGACCAGGAGAACAGCCGTCACGATCATGGACCGAAGAAACAGTACGGAGGGGGTCGGACAACACAGAGGGGCCGCATGAACGGCCCCTCTGTGAAGCAAGCGCTAGACCGGAGCGTCACATGATGTCGTCGGCGCGCTGCTTGACGTCGTCCACGACCTCGCCGGCCTTGTCGCCCGCGCCTTCGGTCATCGACTTGGCCTCGTCCGCGGCCTCGCCGGCCTTGTCCTTGGCCTCATCTGTCATCGACTTGGCGTCGTCCATCATCTCGCCGGTCTCTTCCTTCGTTCGTCCGAGCAGCCTGTCGAGAAAGCCCATGTCCCCTCCTATCGTGGGTGGCGGCCTTGCGAGTATGGGCCATCGGCCCGGCCTGCGCTACCTGCTAGCTACGATTCCGCCGCTTTGCCTAGGAAATCACGTACTCCTCCTCCGCCGAAGCGACCGGTCCAGTCGCCGAAGCAACGAACCGAGCCGCGCGACGAGCGCCGGAGCCGCATGCTCCTCTATGCGCTCGGCGCTTCGGGGTTCGTGATCCTCGGCATCGTCGCCGCCGCGTTCGCCTTCTCGGGCGGCAGCGACAACAGCGGCTCGACCGACGCCGTCGCGGCGCTCCGCGAGGCCGGGTGCACGTACTCGAACCCGAAGTCGCAGGGGCGCGACCACACCGAGGCGCTCCCGCCCAACTTCAAGCCGAACTCCACGCCCCGCTCGAGCGGCCCGCACTCCAACCAGACGATCATCTACGGCTCGTACACGGAGACCGTGCCGGAGCTGAACGCCGTGCACAACCTCGAGCACGGCGCCGTGATCATCTGGTACGGCCCTGATGTGCCCCAGAGCACCATCAACCAGATCAACGACTTCTACAACGAGGAGCCGAACGGGCTGATCGTCTCCATGCACCCGCAGCTCGGTGACGAGATCGCGCTCGTCGCCTGGACGCATGTCGCCCGCTGTCCTCGATTCGACGGAGATGTCGCGCAACAGTTCGTCGACAGCTTCGGCTTCCGCGGGCCGGAGTCGTGCAAGAACGACCTCGAGCAGGGCTGCTTCCGGCGCGAGAACCTCGAGCCGGGCAAGCCCTAAGCCGCAACCACGATACTCTGTCGCGGGCCGGGGTGGCGAAACTGGTCATACGCGCCTGACTTAAAATCAGGTGTCCCCCTTGGGGGCGTGCGGGTTCGACTCCCGCCCCCGGCACTTCCTCCACCCGCCTTGCTCCTCGTTCTCGCGCTCATCGCCGCCCTGTTCTGGCTTCCCGAGCCGTGGAACTACCTCGTCGTCATCGCCGCCGGCGTGGTGGAGGTCGTGGAGGTCAGCTTCTTCATCTGGTACTCGAAGCGGCGCCGGGCGACGACCGGCGCGGAGGCGCTGCCGGGGCAGCGCGGGACGGTCGTCGAGACCTGCCGGCCAGTTGGTCAGATCCGCGTCGACGGCGAGCTCTGGCGCGCTCGCTGCGAGGAGGGCGCCGATCCCGGCGAGACCGTCGTCGTCGAGTCGCTCGGCCCGAATCTGACGCTGATCGTAAGACCGGAATCGCCCTAGACTCCGGCGATGGCCAAGGTCGACGAGACGTCGGTCGAGCAGTTCGTCCTCGAGTGGGATACGCCGCTTTTCCGCCAGGCGCTCGGCCAGCTCGAGCAGGCGCTCGAGCATGCCGACGTGCCCGAGTCCGTTACCGAGCGCCTCCGGGTTCCCGAGCGCTCGACGATCGTCGGCGTTCCGGTTCGGCGCGACGACGACAGCTGGACGGTCTTTCCGGGGTACCGCGTCCAACACTCCACGGTGCTCGGCCCGACCAAGGGGGGGCTGCGGTACGACACGCACGTCGATCTGGGCGAGTGCGCGGCGCTCGCGATGTGGATGACGTGGAAGTGCGCGCTGCTTCAGCTCCCGTACGGCGGGGCCAAAGGCGGAGTCCGCTGCAATCCGCGCGAGATGTCGATCGGCGAGCTCGAGCGCCTGACCCGCCGCTACACGATCGAGATGCTCCCCCTGATGGGCCCCGAGGAAGACATCCCCGCACCCGACATGGCGACGAACGAGCAGACCATGGCCTGGATCATGGACACCTACTCGATGCAGCTCGGTTACGCGGTCCCTGAGGTGGTGACGGGCAAGCCGATCTCAATCGGGGGCTCTGTTTTCCGCCGGGAGGCAACTGGTGCAGGCGTCGTGATGGTGATCGAGCGTGCTTGCGAGCGCTTCGGCTGGAACCTCGCCGACCAGCGCTGCGTCGTGCAGGGGTTCGGCAACGTCGGCGGCGTGGCGGCGCGCGAGCTGGCCGATCGGGGCGCGACGATCATGGCGGTTTCCGACATCTCGGGCGGGGTCTACAACGAGCGCGGCCTCGACCTGGACGACGTTCGCCGCTGGCACGACGAGAAACGATCGCTCGAGGACTACCCGCACTGCGTCCATGTCTCCAACTCGGAGCTGCTCGAGCTCCCCTGCGACATCCTCGTCCTCGCCGCGCTCGAGGATCAGGTGACCGGCGAGAACGCGGGCCGGATCGAAGCGCGGATGATCGCCGAGGGCGCGAACGGCCCGACCTCGATCGAGGCTGACGCGATCCTCGCCGAGCGGGGGATCCACGTGCTCCCGGACATCCTCACGAACGCCGGCGGCGTGACGGTGTCCTACTTCGAGTGGGTCCAGGACCTCGGCCGGCTCTTCTGGACGCGAGACGAGACCCGGGCGAAGCTCGCCGAGAAGATGGGGGACGCGTTCGACCGCGTCTGGCAGCTTGCCGAGCAGCTAGGGCTCACGCCGCGGCGCGCGGCGATGGTGTGCGCGATTCGGGAGGTCGCCGGCGCGCTGACGGCGCGTGGCCTCTATCCCTGATGGCGACGCTCGTCCGTGAGGCGATGGTCGTCGAGCCGGGCAGGCTCGGCGTCGACGCGACCGCTCAGGAGGCCGGGCAGCTGCTCGCGAAGGCCGACGTCCGCGCCGTCTTCGTCTGCGACGAGGAGCGGTTCGTCGGCGTGATCACGCGCAAGACGCTCGTGCGCGAAGTCGTCGCTCCCGGACGCGACCCCCGGTCGACGCCGGTCGGCGAGATCGCCGAGGCGCCGCACTACACCGTCGAGGCCGAAGCCCCAGCGGAGGAAGCGTTCCGCTTCATGGAGGCGAACGACGCGGAGCGCGTTCCGGTCGTCGACGACGGCAGGCTCGTCGGCGTGCTCTCACGCGTCGTGCTCCAGCGGCGGCTGGCCGAGGACGAGCCGCCCGACGATCAGCAGCAGGTGTAGGCGCCCGGCGGCGCCTCGCCTTCCACGGGTGCGGGGAGCTCCGCGGCTGCGAGCGCGGCGCCGTAGAGAATGTCGCGCTCGCTGACCTCGAGCGCCTCGAGGCCGAAGTCGTCGAGGACCTGCTCGACGAGGATCGCGCCGGCGACGATCACCGGCGCGCGCTCGGGGTGCAGTCCCCGAAGACGGCGGCGCTCCGCGAGCGGAAGCGCGGCAAGGCGCACTCGCTGGGTGCGGGCGGCGTCGAGAGTCAGGCGATGGCCGTCGGTGCCGAGACCCTCCATGTCGTCGAGGCCGAGGTCGAGGCCGGCGAGCGTCGTGATCGTGCCGGCAGTGCCGAGCACGTGGTCCACGTCCGGCGGCGGCGGCAGCGATGACCGCACGTACGCCGCGCAGGCGTCCTGCTCGGCCGGTGAAGGCGGGTCGGAGGCCAGGAAGCGTTCGGTCAGGCGCACCGAGCCGATGTCCACGCTGACGCGAGAGCGCACCCGGCCGTTCTCGCCGACGACGAACTCCGTCGAGCCGCCGCCGGGATCGATGACGAGCGTCGTCCCGTCGCGACTTTCGGCTGCGCCGCGAAACGTCAGTTCTCCCTCCTCGTCACCGGACAGGAGCCGCGTCGTAAACCCGTAGCTCCACTCGATCTCACCCAGAAACGCTTCGCCGTTCTCGGCGTCGCGAACCGAGCTGGTCGCGACGAGCAGGGTTCGCTCGGCGCCGAGCCGCTCCGCCTCTCGGCGGTAGTCCGTGAGCGCGTTCCGCACGCGTGCCATGGGCAGCGGAAGCAGCCTGCGGCGGGCGTCGACGCCCTCGCCGAGCCGCGTAACCTCGACGCGTTTCGCCACCGCGTCGACCGTGCCGTTCTCGACGTCGGCGACGAGGAGGCGCGTCGTGTTCGTCCCCTGATCGATGGCGGCGACTCTCATCTACCTCGCTACGCTAGCCGCATGTTCCTCTTCCGCGGCCTAGGCGCTACAATGGCGCCCGCGACGCGGGGTGGAGCAGTCAGGTAGCTCGCCGGGCTCATAACCCGGAGGTCGCAGGTTCAAATCCTGCCCCCGCTACTTCAGCCGCCGAAAGTCTTTCGACTTTCGGCGGTTTCCTTTCCTAACGGAGAGCCGCACCGGCGGACGCCGGCAAAGCCGGCATCCGCGTCCGTCTACGCTTCAGCTCGTGTCTGAGGCAACGGCCGCTGCGCGAGCGATGTGGGCGCTCGGCGACTACCACAGGTTCGCCAAGGAGACGGTCTGGGAGGTCGGGCCGGTGCTCGTCGAAGCCTGCGGGATCTCGGAAGGTCAGCGTGTGCTCGACGTCGCCGCAGGAACGGGGAACGTTGCGATTCGAGCCGCCGAGGCCGGGGCGACGGTCGTGGCCTCCGACCTCACCCCCGAGAACTTCGAGTCGGGCCGGCGCGAGGCCAGCCGCCCGCGGCGTGGAGCTCGAGTGGATCGAGGCGGATGCCCAGGCGCTGCCCTTCGGTGACGGCGAGTTCGACGTCGTCACTTCCTGCTTCGGCGCGATGTTTGCTCCCGATCACCAGGCCGTGGCGGACGAGCTCCTCCGCGTCTGCCGGCCCGGCGGCACGATCGGCTCGGTCGCCTTTACGCCGGACGGCCTCGGCGGGGAGTTCTTCGGGCTCGTCGGGCGTCACGCGCCGCCGCCTCCGCCGGGCGCCGCTGCCTCCCGTCCTCTGGGGGAGCGAGGACCACGTCGCAAGCTCTTCGGCGACCGCGTCGACCGGCTCGACATGACCCGCCGGGAGTACGTGGAGAGGGCTGCGAGCCCGCCGGCCTACGTCGAGCTGTTCAGGCAGACATTCGGGCCAATGGTCGCCCTCCGAGCTGCGCTGTCGGATGATCCCGACCGAGCCGCGGCGTTCGATCGAGACTTCCTCGACTTCGCGACGCGCTCGAACAGGGGCGGCCCTCGGCGGGATGGTACTCGGCGGCTAGCCGCTCCGCCTCTTCGCCTTTCACGGCGTCGTACGCCGGCACTGGCTCAATCGCGCAGACCCGTAAGGCGCATCGCGACGACGGGGCGGCTGAAGCCCTTCAAGCGGAGGTCCGAGATCGGCTCGCCTTCGACGCGCTCGTCGAGCGCTGCGTGCGTCCGCTGGCTGAGCAGGATCTCCCCGGGAGCCGCGGCATCGCTCAGGCGCGACGCGAGGATGGCGACCTGACCGACGGCGCCGTAGTCATAGCGTCCCTCGAACCCGATCCTGCCGAGCGTCGCGTAGCCCGTCGCGATCCCGATCCCCAGGCCGAGGTCGTAGCCCCGCTTCCGCCAACCTTCTGCGAGCGTCGAGAAGCGCTCGCCTAGCGCCGCGGCGGTTCGGATTGCAGCGAGCTCGTGGTCCTGGATCGGCGCAGGGTCGTTGAAGAACCCCATCAGCCCGTCTCCAGCGAAGTGCTCGACCGTCCCCTCGTTGGCCGTGACGAGCTCACCGGCGGCGGCGTGGTACTGGCGAAGCACCTGGAGCACCTCCTCCGGCTCCGCCGTCTCGGCGAACGCGGTGAAGCCACGAAGATCGCAGAAGAGCGCAGTGATCTCGCGTCTGTGGCCGGCGAGGAGCTGCTCCCCTTCGTCGCTCGAAAGCAAATTCGCCGCCTGCGGCGCGAAGCGCGCCAGCTCCGTTCGCTGCCGCTCCACGGTCTGAAAGAGCCGGACGTTTTCAATCGCGACGACGACGTAGTCGGCGAACGTCTCGACTAGCCTGATCTCGGCGTCGGTGAAGGGCCGTACCTCGTTTCGCGCGACTGCAATCGCGCCGATTGGAACACCCTCGCGCAGCATCGGGACGCCGAGCCCGCTCCGGTAGCCGGCGACTTTCTGGAGCTCAGGCAGCGCGTACTCCTGATCCTCTAGCACGTCGTCGATGTGCACGACCCGCTGCTCCAGCACCGTCCGGCCGATGATGGAGCCGCGTTCAGGCGTATAGACCCGCGCGCGGACCAGACTTTCGTACTCGGGGGTCATGCCCGTGAACGCTGCGACCCGGTACTCATCCTTGTCGCCCTCGCGGCGCGCGATGTTGCCTGTGTCCGCATCGCAGATGCTCACCGCGCGGTCGATCACCGTCTGAAGGACGGCATCGAGGTCGAACCTGCTGCGCGCGATGGTCTGAATGACGTCGCGTACAGCCGCGGCGCGCTCCTCGGCCCGCTCGCGCTCGAGTCGAAGCACGGCGGCCTCCTCCTGCAGCGCGGCGAGGTCGCTCACGTGGCCCATTCTCGCGCATCAGGTTCTCCCGCTCGCAGCGCGCGACGATCGGCGCTCAGCGTCGCGATCGACCGCGCGTACCGCGCAGGCGGCGCCGGCCCAGGATCTCGCGCGCAGCATTGAGGCCGGGCGTGCCCATCACGCCGCCGCCGGGGTGGGCGGCGGCGCCGCACAGGTACAGGCCGCTGAGCGGCGTTCGGTAGCGCGCGTAGCCGGGCACCGGGCGGAAGGCGAAGAGCTGGCCGGGGGTCATCGCGCCCTGGAAGATGTTGCCGCCGGTGAGGTTGAAGACGCGCTCGAGGTCGAGCGGCGTCAGCACCTGGCGGTCGAGGACCGAGCGCTTGAAGTTGGGGGCGTACTCGTCGAGCACGTCGAAGCAGCGATCGGCGAACGCCTCGCGCTGGTCGTCCCACGATCCGTCGCGAAGCTCGTACGGCGCGTACTGCACGAACATCGACATCAGATGACGGCCGGGCGGCGCGACCGTCGAGTCGACGACGGAGGGGATCGTGCACTCCAGCACCGGCTCCGTCGAAGGGCGGCCGTACTTGGCGTCGTCGAACGCGCGCTCGATGTAGTCCTGGTCCGGACAGATGTGGATCGTGCCGCGGTGTTGGGGTCCCGGTGCGGTGCCCGGCAGCGCCTGGAAGTCCGGCAGCTCCGCCAGCGCGACGTTGATCTTCAGCGAGGCGCTGGCGTAGCTGATCCGCTCGACGTCGGCCACGAATGCGGCGGGAAGCGCGCTTCGGTCGAGCAGCTGCAGAAAGGTCACGCGGGCGTCGGCGTTGCTGGCAACGACCGGCGCGTAGTACTCGTCGCCGCCGCCGAGCGCTACTCCGACGGCTTTGCCGTCGTCCACGAGGATCCGCTCGACCTCGGCGTCGCAGCGGATCTCGGCACCGAGGTCGCGTGCGGCCGCTGCCAGCGCCTGTGTGAGACCGCCCATGCCGCCGCGCACATAGCCCCACACGCCTCGCTTGCCGGCGCTCTCGCCCATGACGTGGTGGAACAGCACGTAGGCCGTGCCCGGCATCGAGGGACTGGCCATCGCGCCGATGACGGCGTCGGTCGCCAGCGTCCCCTTCAGCTCTTCGGACTCGAACCAGCGATCGAGGATCGGCCGCGCGGCACCGGTGAGGATCTCGACCGCCTCGCCGGCGCCGTCGCCCAGCCGCCGAAACGAGCGTCCCAGCGAGAGCAGCGTCCGGAGATCGCCGGGACGCGGCTTCAGCACATTCGGCGGCGCCATCGTCAGCGTGGGCTCGACCACCGCCGCCACGCGCTCGAGCATCGCCTCGTACTGCGGATAGCGCTCGGCGTCGCGCGCACTGAACTTGGCGATCTCGCTCCGGGTTAGGTCGGCGTCGGGGCTCATCGTCAGCGAGCGCCCGTCGGGAAACGGTGTGAACGACGAGGGGTCGCGGGCGAGAACCTCGTAGCCGTAGGCGGCCAGCTTCAGGTCGCGGACGATCGCCTCGTGGAAGAGGCTGTTGACGTAGGCGGCGGTGGAGACCTTGAAGCCGGGGAAGGTCTCCTCGGTGACGCAGGCGCCGCCGACGACGTCGCGTCGCTCGAGGACCAGCACGCGCAGCCCTGCGCGCGCCAGGTAGCAGGCCGTCACCAGCCCGTTGTGCCCGGCGCCGATCACGATGGCGTCGTAGCGCGAGGGACTCACTGCCATACCGTCATTGTCCCCGCCTGCGCATGAGATGCGCGGTGATCCGCTCAGCGTCGAGCGGCAGGACGGCTAACTCGGGCGGCGGACGGCGAACGAAGCCGTCGAGGAGCAGGAGGTCTTCGGCCTGGTGGGGTGCGAGCGTGTCGCCGACCTGCCCGCGGGCGGCTCGACAGAGTGCCAGCCCGGCCTCGACCTCGAGCCCGGCGTCTACACCCGGTGACAGCATGCGAACGGCGCACACTTCGCCGCGGCAGACGAAGAACGCCTTTCGCCACCCGGGCTCGCCTGCGGGAGCGATCAGACAGAGCTCCGTCCCGCGCATCCGCTCGAGCCTTCGGAGGCGGTCGACGACGTGCTCGAGCGCCTCGATGCGATCGCGCAGCCGCGCCGCCTCCTCGTAGCGGAGGCTCTCGGCCAGATGCGAGAGGCGCGCTCGGAGGCGCGGCAGCGGCCCGCCTTGGAGGAGGTCATCGAGCTCCTCGGCGGTGCTCAGCGAGAGCGCGCGGGCCGCCAACGACGCCGTTCGGCGGCCTCCGATCGGGCCGAGGGGGGTCTCGGTCTTCGTAACGACGAACTCCTCGCCGCGTGGCTTCAGGTAGACGCCGTGCTCCTTCCGGCGGCTGCGCGAATTCGCAGGCGGCTGGAGCTCGCGGATCAGCCTGAGCTCTTCGAGTGCAGCCTCGAGCTCGGAGCCGAGCACGCGCCACTCGATGCGGTCGAGCGCGTGCAGGGCCGCCTCGACCGAGGGCCGCTGGCGCTCGCTGCGGAAGTAGGAGCGAAGACGGGCGCGCAGGTCGCGGGCGCGACCGACGTAAAGCGCCTGCCCGTGGCGGTCGCGAAAGATGTAGACGCCGGGTCGCGTAGGAGCTCGGCGCGCAAGCGAGCGTTTGTCGTAGACCCGGCGTCTTCGCGGCGCGGCGAGCTTGCGCAGGTCGGACAGCCGCCTCGCGCCCAGCTCCTGAGCCAGCCCGATCAGGTGCACCAGCACCTGGGCCGTCGCCTCGGCATCGGGAAGGGCACGGTGGCACGGTCTGGTCGGAACGCCGAAGAAATGGGCGAGCGAGGCGAGGCCGACGCGGCGTAGACGGCCCTCGAGCAGGCGGCGGGCGAGTGCGGCCGTGCAGAGCGGCGGCTCGGACAGTCGTCGGCCGTGCAGCTCGAGCAGCTGCCGCTCGATGAAGCGCTGGTCGAAGCGGGCGTTGTGCGCGACCAGGAGGTCATCGCCGGCGAAGGTGAGGAACCGCTTGAGCACGCTGGCGACGGACGGCGCGCCTCGCAGCTCCTGTTCTCGCAGGCCGGTGAGACGCGCAACCGGGGCGGGCAGCGCAACTTTCGGATTCACGAGCGATTGAAAGGAGTCGACCGGCTCGAGTCCTCGCACACGGACGGCCCCGACTTCGCAGATGTGGTCGCGAGCGCCCGACAGCCCGGTCGTCTCCAGGTCGAAGACGACGAACTCGGCCTCGTCCAGCAACGGGTCGGCTCGCGTTCCGGCGAGGGAGACAGTGGTGCCCGCGCAGACGACTCGACTGTCGCCGGCGGTGACGTCCTCGAGCAGCGAGCAGGCAAGGCCGTCCGAGATCGAGGCAGTCGCAAAGAGCGATCGGGCAGCCTCGACCGCCGACAACGACCCGCGCTCCTCGAGCGTGTCCACCAAGCGGTCGAGCGCATCGAGCGCAAGCTGCACCCCACAGATGAAAGCGAACATATGTTCGCTTGGCAAGCCACTCTGAACCGTTTGGCGGCGGCGAGCGAACCAGCCGTGCCCCCCACAGACTGGACAAGGAGACTGTCATGGAGACGACTCGAGCCACCTTCCTGCGCCGCGGCGCCACGGGCGGCCTGGCGCTCGTGGCCGGTGGATCGCTCCTCGGCCTCGCCGAGGGAACTGCACTCGCAGCGCCGTCCGCCGACTCGGACATCGCCAAGCTGGCCGCCACGGCCGAGCTGCTGGCGATCGACTTCTACAAGCGCGCGATCGCGTCGAGGAAGTTCTCGCGCGACGAGCTCGCGTACATGCAGGCTGCGCTCGGCAACGAGCAGGCGCACTACAAGGCGCTCGCCGGCGTGCTCGGAAGGGCGGCCCCGAAGCGCCTGCAGTTCAAGTACCCGAACCGGTCGTTCGCCTCGGCGAAGTCGATCGGCAAGCTCGGCCAGGCGCTCGAGACCGCGTTCGTCGGCGCGTACATGGGCGCCGTCACCGCGCTCAGGTCGAACGAGCTGAAGGCCGTGGCCGCCCAGATCGGCGCCAACGAGTCGCGGCACCTGAGCGTCCTGACGAACATCGCCGCCGGCGCGATCGTGCCCGCACCCGCGCTGCCCAAGGTGCTGACCGCGGCGCAGGCGACGTCCGCCGTCAGGCCGTTTCTCGCCTGATCCGCTAGTCGGCGAGCTCTCGCGCGTAGTTCGCCAGGGAGCGTTGGTACCTCGGCAAGTGTGGAGCCAACGCTCCCAGCGCGAGCGACACTGCTTCGCGCTCACGCCCCGTGTCGACGAGCGCCAGCGCGAGGAAGGCGCTGACAGCGTCGTCCAACTCGATCAGAACCGGCGTCCCGCTCGGCGGTCAGCAGCGCCACGCTCTCCTGTGCCTGGCCGACGTTGCGCAGCGAGCTGGCCAGCTGGATCACGGCCCGGCGCCGGCGCTCGCCCTCCAGCCCGAGCTCGAGGGCCTGTCGATACAGGGCTATCGCCTGATCTTCGTGGCCCGTCGAGTCGAACGCGGACGCCCGTTCGAATGCGGCCACCGCGCTGTCTGCGGGCAGCTCGGCGGCGAGCTCGTCCATCGCGGCCAAGAACTCTTCCTCGCTGTGGTCGTCGATCGCCGCCCACAGGTCCGCGACCCGCTGCTCCCACTCCGCGTTGCGCGGCTCCATCCCGGTCACCGTACCTGGGCGGCAGAATGGCCGCGTGGAGCTCGTCACCCACCAGGGTGCGCCGTCACTCCCGCTACGTCTGGCTGAGCTTCTCGCTTCGGTATCGCTCGCTACGGACCTCGGGACCGGGCAGCCCCTCGGCCACGCTCTCCGTACTTGCGCGATCGCCAGCGCGCTCGCCGAGGCCATGGGATGCGGTCCGGACGACGTCCGCACCGTCCATCAGTTCGCGCTCCTCCGCTTCCTGGGTTGCACGTCCGACTCGGCGGAGACCGCCGCCGAGGTCGGTGGGGACGACCGGGCCTTGCTCGCCGCAATGGCTCCGGCCTACATGGGCTCGGGACGAGAGAAGTTCGGCCGGTTCGTGCGCAGCGTCGCCCCCGGCCAGCCCCGGATTCGGCGCCTCGGGCTGATCGCCCGGGCCCTCTCCGATCCGAAAAGCGAGGAACGCTCGCTGTCGACGCACTGCGAGGTCGCCGTCATGCTGGCGAGACGCGCTGGCTTGGAGCGGTCGGTCCTCGACGCGCTCGCTCACGCCTACGAGCGCTGGGACGGGAAGGGTTTCCCTGCCGGGCTCGGCGGCGATGCGATCCCTCTCGCAGTGCGTATCGCCGTGGTGGCGAGGGACGCCGACCTCGCGACCAAGCTGGGCGTTGACCCTCGCGAATGGATGCGCGAGCGAAGAGGCCGGGCATACGACCCGTCCGTTGTCGACGCGTTCGAGCGGGTGGGGGGCGATGTCCTCGCCCAGCTCGAAGGCGGCGATGAGTGGGAGGCTGCGCTGGCAGCTGAGCCGCGACCGGCAACCACCGTCGAGCCGGACGCGCTCGATGCGGTCCTCAGCGCATTCGCCGACTTCGCCGATCTCAAGTCGCCGTGGATTCGCGGCCATTCCCGCAAGGTCTCCTCACTCGCCGAGGGCGCGGGGCGCCTCGCCGCGCTCGACGACACCGCGTGCACCGATCTCCGGCGGGCAGGACTCGTTCACGACCTCGGGCGGGTCGCGGTCGAGAACGCGATCTGGGACAAACGGGGCCCGCTGACCACGTCGGAGTGGGACCGAGTGCGCCTCCACCCGTACTACACCGAGCGAATCCTCGTCCGGTGCAGCTCACTCGGGCCGCTGGTCGAGCCGGCGTCGTCACACCACGAGCGCGTCGACGGGTCCGGATACCACCGTTCGCTTCCCGCCGACGCCGCAATCGGGCGGGGATCGGATCTTGGCGGCGGCGGACGTGTTCGCTGCGCTCACCGCTGACCGGCCGCACCGCCCTGCCTACGCGGACGACGATGCGGCCCGAGCGCTCGAAGCGGAAGCCAAGGACAAGCTCGACCCGGACGCCGTCGCCTGCGTGCTCGCCGCCGCCGGCGAGCGAACCGCTCCTTCGCCGGCCCGGTGGCCGGCCGACCTCACCGACCGCGAAGTGGAGGTGCTGCGCCTGATCGCACGGGGCCGGTCGAACCGCCAGGTCGCCGAACGCCTCTTCATCTCGCCCAAGACGGTCGGTCGCCACGTCGAGAACCTGTACGCGAAGATCGGAGTCTCTTCGCGCGCCGCCGCCGCCGTCTTCGCAATGGAGCACAGGCTCCTCGACTGACAGAAATGGGGGGTTCACCCGATGCGGGCGACGCCGCAGAGGTCGCATACTCGGCCCCATGAAGGAGGAAACGGCGTGAGTACCGCTGCCCAGGCCGACGGGTTCGCCGTCCGGACCGAGCCCACGCCCGACCGGCTGGCCCTCGGCGCTTTTACCGGCGCCGTTGTCATCGGCGGCTCGAACTTCGTCGCGATCAGGTTCAGTAACCGCGAGCTCGACCCGATTTGGGGCGCCGGTCTGCGCTTTGCCCTGGCCGCTGCCGTGTTCGGCCTCTTGGTCGCAGGGTTACGACTCTCGCTCCCGCGCGGGCGCGTGCTCGTGCTGGTGTCGATGTACGGGCTGCTCGCATTCGGCGCCGCGTACGGCTGCCTCTACTGGGCGATGCAAGAGGTTCCGGCAGGCATTGCCGCCGTCGTGCTGGCGGTCGGACCGCTGCTGACCCTGCTCCTCGCGGTCGGGCACGGGATGGAGCGGTTGAGCGGACGCGCATTGGTCGGTGCGCTCGTCGCCATAGCCGGCTCCGCAGTGATCTTCTTCCAACCCGGCTCGATCGAAGGCGGCTGGGGATCCTTCGCGATCCTTGGCATCGCCGCGCTTTGCGCGGCCGAGGCTGTCGTCGTCTCCAAGCTCGCCGGTCCGCAGCACCCGGTGGCGATGAACTTCGTCGGCATGAGCATCGGCGCCGCCGTTCTCCTGATCGTCGCGGCGGCGGCCGGCGAGCGCCTCACCCTTCCCGCCGACCGCGAGACGCAGCTCGCGGTCGCGTATCTCGTCGCCGCCACGATCGGACTGTTCTTGCTGGTGCTCTTCGTCGTTCAGCGCTGGACCGCGTCAGCGTCGTCGTACGTGTTCGTGTTGATGCCGGTGGTCGCGATCGCTCTGGGGGCGCTCGTCGCGGACGAGGCGATCGAGGCGACGACGATCCTCGGCGGTGCGGTCGTTTGCGTCGGCGTCTATGCCGGCGCTGCGCGGCGCGGTTAGCGCCCGCGTGCCACAACGAGTGAGCTCAGCGTCACGCAGCAGGCTTTCTCGTGTGAGGCAGCCGACCCCGGTGAGTCGCCGCTGCTACCCGCGGACGCGAGTAGCGATGCGGCGCGCGACGATCGCCGCGTCCTCCCCGACCCCGATCAGAAGCGAGGACTTTCGCTTGCGGAGGAAGTGGACGCCCACGAAGTAGACCCCCGGCACGGCGGTGCTCTCACCGTCTTCGTGGATCGGAAATCCGAGCTCGTCGAAAGCCCTGGACCAGCTCAGCCAGGAGTCGTAGTCGGGTCGGAATCCGGTGGCGAAGAGCACTGCGCCGAAGCCGCGGAGGTCGAGGCGTTCGGGTCCCTGACCCTCGAATCGCGGCGGCTGCTCGAGCGCGGGCTCGTCCAGGCCACGGTCCTGAACGAGCTGGCGGACGAGCCCGGCGAACTGGTTGTACCGCTCGTCTCCCCATCCCACGCTCTCTTCGAGATCCGCCGCAAATCGAGCTTCGTGACCGACCGCTCCAAGGAAGCGTCCCGTGAGTGTGACCCCAGCGTCGCGAAGCGTCCGTAGGTGGAGATCGCGTCCACCGTCGTGGCCGGTCGTGAGGAGGTTCCCCGCGAGCCGGGCGACCGGGGACGGCAGCGAGTCGACAGAGTGGTCCAGGAAGCCTGTCTCCACCGCCCACCAGACCAGGTCGCGACTGCCGATGCGACGAGGAAGCCAAGGCACTTTCCCGCAGGACAGGACGACCTGGCGGCCCGCGCCGTGCAGCTCCTCGGCGATCTGACATCCCGACTGGCCACTGCCGACGACGAGGACCGGCCCGGGTGGGAGCGCCTGCTCGGTTCGGTAGTCCTCGACGTCGATCTGGTGAAGGTCGGGCGGTAGCGTCGCCGCGGCTTCGGGGCGGTGCGGACGCTGGTACGCACCGGTCGCGATCACCACGGCGTCCGCCGTCAGATCGTCCGACGTTGTCTGGAGTGCGAACGACCCGCTCCGCGTCTCGATCGACTGCACCTCCACTCCCTCTCGAACCGGGAGCTCGCACGCGGCTGCATATCGCTCGAGGAACGCGACGATCTCGTCGCGCTGCATGAACCCATCGGGATCCGTTCCGTCATAG
This sequence comes from uncultured Actinomycetes bacterium, assembly GCA_963764595.1. Classification (GTDB taxonomy): domain Bacteria; phylum Actinomycetota; class Thermoleophilia; order Gaiellales; family Gaiellaceae; genus JACDAN01. The sequence continues at coordinate 275,928 of CAVXTG010000007.1, forward strand.
GCGTACCCGGGGAGCTGCGTGGCCCAATTCGGTGTCACCAGGCAGAAGCTGTCCCAGCGATCGCGCCATGTCTGTGCGACACGACCGCGTTCGAGCACGACGTGCTCGATGGCGAGCTCGGTCAGCTCGCGACTGACGGCCAGGCCGGCCTGGCCGCCGCCGATCACCGCCGCTGCGAAGTGCTCCATTCCGGCATTGTGTCGATATGAAGTCCGATGACGGCGTCAGCCACATCAGCCGGGCCTATGCCGACCGGGTCGAGGTGCGGGGACGCGACCTCTCCGGCGACCTGATGGGTCGGCTTACCTTCACCGAGTACTTCCACCTGCTGCTCACGGGCCGCGAGCCGACTGAGGAGCAGCGGTTCTTCCTCGACCTCCTGCTCGTCTCGATCGCCGAGCACGGGATGATGCCCACCAACGTCGCCGCGCGAATGACGCTGGCAGCCGATCCCGGGTCGCTGCATGGAGCCGTCGCTGCCGGGATCCTGGGAGCCGGCCCGGTCGTTCTCGGGACCTCCGAGGAGTGCGCGCGGCTGCTCGAGGAGGCCGTGGCCTCCGGACGGAAGCCCTCGGAGATCGTCCGAGAGATCCACGGGGCCGGCGGAAAGGTTCCGGGCTTCGGGCATCCGGTTCACAAGCCGCTCGATCCTCGGGCCGAGCGGATCCTCGAGCTCGCGGATGAGCAGGGGGTCAGCGGGCCGCACGTCGAGCTCGCCCGCGGTCTCCGCGACGCCGTCGCCGAGACCTGGGGGAAGCCGCTGACGATGAACGTCTCCATGCCGATCGCGGCGGTAATGCTCGACCTCGGCTTCTCCGCGTCGGCGGTGAAGGCCGTTCCGATCCTCGCCCGCACCGCCGGGCTGCTCGCCCACCTGGCCGAGGAACAGGAGCTGCCGATCGGCTTCCAGCTGGCTCGCGCCGCGGAGGAGGCGGTCGAGTACGAGCGCTGACGCCGAGAACTACCGCGCCCAGCTCGCCTACCTTCTCGACCGCTCCGCGTTCTACCGGCAGAAGCTCGGAGCCACGGAGCTCAGCGACCGGCTCGAGGACATCGCGCAGCTGCCCCTGACCGAGAAGGCCGAGCTTCGGGCGACAGTCACACCGGACAACCCGTTCGGCGCGCATCTGTGCGCCTCGCCGTCCGAGATCGTGCGGATCTACTCGACGAGCGGGACGACCGGCACGCCGAGCTACATCCCGCTGACTGCGGGCGATCTCGACAATTGGATCACTGGTTCGGCTCGCAGCTACGCGGCCTCGGGCGTCGCCGCCGGCCAGCGCATCGTCTAGCACCTACAACGCCGGGCCGTTCGTCGCCGGCGCGGCGCTCGCCGCGTTCGACCGGATCGGCCTGACGCACATCCCGGTCGGGACGGGAAACACCGACCGCCTGGTGAAGTCCATCGAGCTCCTCCGCCCCGAAGCGGTGGTGCTCACGCCGTCGTACGCGGCGTATCTCGCCGAGAACTTCGACCTCCGCGACTCGAGCGTCGAGCGCGTCCTCGTCGCGGGTGAGCCCGGCGGCGGCGAGCCGGCGTTTCGCGCGATGCTCGAAGAAGGCTGGGGCGCCAAAGTCACCGAGGCGATGGGCATCGGCGACATCGGCGTCTCGCTCTGGGGCGAGTGCGAGGAGCAGAACGGGATGCACCTCGGGGCGTACGGCTTCGTCCATCCCGAGTTGATCGACCCCGAGACGGGCCAGGCCATCGAGCTGGACGACGGCGCCACGGGCGAGCTCGTCCTGACACACCTCCAACATCGGGCCGCCCCGCTGCTGCGCTTCCGAACGCGCGACCACGTCCAGGTGTGGACGAGCCCGTGCAAGTGCGATCGCACTGGGCCGCGGATTCGCTGCCTCGGGCGGACCGACGACATGCTGATCGTCCGCGGCGTCAACGTCTTCCCCTCGGCGATCCGTGAGGTGGTGAGTGCGTTCGCACCCGACGTGAGCGGCCACGTCCTCGTCACGCCGGAGGCGGCGGGCGTGAAGCAGGAGCCGCCGCTGCCCGTCCGCGTCGAGCTCGCCCGGAACGGAACGGCCGCTGCCGGGCTCGCCGAGGCGATCCGTGACCGCCTTCGCGACGTCCTGGTCGTCCAAACCCACGTGGAGCTCGTGCCGTGGGGGAGCCTGCGGCGGAGCGAGTACAAGTCGCAGCTCGTCGAGCGCTAGGCCTCGGGTCGTCCGCCGAATCGCCAAGGATGGATCTCGATCTGCTCGTAGAGTCCCGCCCGCCCGGAAGGCTCGCTTGCGAGCATGTCCTCGACGGCTCTACGTGAGGGCAGCTCGACCGCCAGGGCATCGCCGACCCAGGTCGAGCCGTCCTCGGAGAGCAGCTCCCCGGACACGATCAAGCGATGGCCGTAGCGTTTCAGATAACCGATTCGAGCCGCCGCTCGAGCCTGGCTTACCGTGGCCGATCACCAGGAAGCGAACGCCGTCGCGAGAGCCGCCCGCAAACTCCCACATCGTGCGTCCGAGAGTGTTCCGGAAGCGCCGCACCATCACTTCGGCGTAGACGCCAGCCTTGTAGTTGGGCTCTTCGAAGGCGAAGATCCGGGCGGCCTCGGCGTCGGGTAAGTCCACGATGTGCATGCTTCCGGTCGCCGTGACGCCGTCCTCCGCGAGCGTTGGCCCGCGCGCAGTCATGCGTCCTGCATAGCCGTCCATGAACGACCAGTGGGCTTCGACGAGTGCCTCGCGCAACGACGCGGTGCCCGGCTTGTCGCGACAGTAGAAGAAATAGTCCAGTTCGAACGCCCCCTTGGCTGTGAGAGCGTGGAGTATTGACGCGATGCTCGTCACGACCGTCGTCGGGAGCTATCCCCAGCCCGAGTGGCTGATCGACCGCGAGCGGCTTGGCGATCGGCTGCCGCCGCGGGTGCGAGCGCGGGAGCTCTGGCGGGTGCCCGAGCCGTTCCTCGAGGAGGCCCAGGACGACGCGACGCGGCTCGCAGTCCAGGACATGGAGCGGGCCGGCGTCGACGTGATCACCGACGGGGAGATGCGGCGGGAGAGCTACTCGAACCGCTTCGCGACCGCGCTCGACGGCGTCGACCTTGACGATCCCGGCGTCGCCCTCGATCGCACCGGCCACGAGAACCCGGTCCCGCGAGTCGTCGGCCCGGTCCGCCGCACCCGCCCCGTCGAGGTCCGCGACGTCCAGTTTCTCCGCTCGCTCACCGACCGCCGAATCAAGATCACCGTTCCGGGGCCGTTCACGATGACCCAGCAGGCCCAGAACGACCACTACCCGGACGGACGCAGCCTCGCGCTCGCGTACGCAGAAGCCGTCAACGAGGAGCTGCGGGACCTCAAGGCTGCCGGCGCCGACGTCGTCCAGATCGACGAGCCGTACCTCCAGGCGCGTCCCGAGCCGGCGCGGGAGTACGCCGTCGAGGCCATCAACCGGGCGCTCCAGGGGATCGAGGGGGAGACGGTCCTCCACACCTGCTTCGGCTACGCGCACATCGTCCACGACCGGCCGACCGGCTACCCGTTCCTGCGCGAGCTCGGCGACTGCGCGGCGACGCACATCTCCCTCGAGGCGGCGCAGCCGAACCTCGACCCGGACGTGCTCCGCGACCTCGCCCGACAAGACGATCGTCCTGGGCGTCCTCGACCTGGGCTCGAGCGAGGCCGAGGCGCCGTCGCTGGTGGCAGAACGGCTTCGAAGGGCGCTGGAGGTCGTGCCGCCGGAGCGGCTCGTCGTGGCGCCGGACTGCGGGATGAAGTACCTGTCGCGCGAACTGGCGTTCCGCAAGCTCCAGTCGATGGTTGCCGGAGCGCGTCTCGTCGGGGAAGATCTCGCCTAGTTGCCCTACCGAGAGAGAGGTTTGTCATGCCACCACCGATGAAGCTGAACATGCTGCCCCCGAGCGTGAACAACATGTCGGTCCGTGTCTTCGTCCGGGCTGCCGGTCTTCCGGTCGAGGAAGAGAACGTGTGGGGCCAGACGCAGGAAGACCCCTACCTGTCGAAGTACCCGGCCGGGCTGACGCCGACGATCGAGACCGACGACGTTCCGAAGGGCGTCCTCGGCGAGAGCTGCGCGGTGATGATGTACCTCGCCAGCCGCGAGGGGCGCGACGACCTGTATCCGACCGACCTCGGCCGCCGCGCGATGGTCGACAGCGCGAACTTCTACACGCTGAGCATCCTTTACCCGCTGCTGACCCGCGCGACGTATCCGCGGCTCGGATTCAACGGGTATCCGGGCGAGGTCTCGACGACGGACGCCCCGGACGACGAGAAGGAAGCGGCGCGCAAATCGGCGGAGGAAGCGCTTCCGCGCATCCTGGACGTCTATCCGGCGTTCTACGGCACCGACACCGGCTTCATCGGCGGCGGTGACAGTCCGTCAATCGCCGACATCCGACTGGCGGCCACGCTCGAGTTCCTGGCCGTCACGGACAGCGGGCTGCCGAGCTGGGCGACGGACTACGTCCAGCGAGTCGAGTCGGCACTCGGCGAGGCGTACACCGAGCCCGCAGGCGACGTGCGCGGCTACATCGCGCAGGTGAAAGGCGAGGCGGTAGCGACCTAAGCCTGCAGCTCCTCGGAAAAGAACTCGAGCGCCGTTTTCGTCTTCGTCTGCTGCTCGCCGGCGAGGTCAACACCCCGCCCACCGAGGAACGCTCTCGCCTCGGCCGCGACCTGGAACCCCTCGCCGGGCTTGCACTTCGTCGACAGCTCGACGATCCGCGAGCCGTCCGGGTAGAGCCACAGCTCGCCGACCATCCGACGGCCGAGCTCCTCCGGGGTGAAGTTGAGCTTGAGGACGAAGATCGGTCCGAGGACCGAGAGGTCGTCGAGCTCGATCCCGTCCGGCGCGTGCTCTTCGAAGAACGCCCGCTGCTCTTTCGAGTACAGCTTGCGCAGCTTCGTCTTCCCTCGGACTGCTTCAAGGACGGCGTCCGGCGACAGCTTCCCCTTCAGCGAGCCGGAGCAGACGTAGCCACCCGGCATCGCGTCGACCTCGACGCCGAAGCTCGGCGACGCGCGGAGGCTGTCGGGCAGCTCGGCCGGGACGACGGGACGGAGCTTCACGACCGAGTCGCTCGCCTTCCCCTGAATCCGCCGCGCCCGGACGACGACCCCCTGCTCGTAGAGCGCCAGATCTGGGGTATCGAAGAAGAACACCTGCCGGATCTGCGCGTCCAGCGGGTCGAGCTCCAGGGCTCGGATCGTCGACCGCTGGCTCTGCTCCGGGACGGTCAGCTTCAGCTCGACGCTGTCCGCTTCCTTCATCAGGTCGAGCATCTCGGCGAGCTGGTCATCCGTCAGTCCACGGTCCACTGTCGCTGTCTTTGCCATCGCGCCTCCCTGGTAGCTAGCTCCACTCGTACTAGACGAGCGTACTTCCGAACTCACCTCGTGGCTATTCAGCGGCCCGGAGTCGAACGACGACCGTCTGTCCGCCGCCGGGGGTGCCCTCGATCTCGACCTCGCCGCCCATCGCCTCGACGAGACCTTTCGCAACCGTATGGCCGAGCCCGGCGCTGTCCGTCTGAACAGAGTCTCCGAGCCGCTCCGGGCCACGGTCGACGATGCGAACGTCGACGAGGCCGTCCACGGCGCCCGCGGTCACCCGCGGCGGCGACTCGGGCGGCGAGAAGCGGACGGCGTTCTGAATCAAGTTGGCCAGGGCGCGCTCGAGCAGGCCGGGGTCGGCCACCACCCGCGGGAGCGAATCCGCGACCTCCAGTCGAACGTTGTCCGTGCCAGGCCGGAGGCTCCGCAAGGCGCCGGGCAGCACGTCCTCGAGGCCCACGGGCGAGGCGCTCATCTCGAGCGCACCTGCGTTGAGCCGGCTCAGGTCCTGGAGGTTCTCGACCAGTGCGGCGAGGCGATCTGTCTCCTCACTGATCGCCGCGAGGAGCCCGGCCCGCGCGTCGGACGTCTGCTCGACGTCCTGCTGAAGCAGGCTCGCGGCCGCCGTCTTGATCGCCGCGATCGGCCTGCCCAAGTCATGCGACACGGCGGTCAGGAACGCGGCCCGCTGTTCGTTCGCGGCCGTGAGCGAGCCCGCAGCCTCGGCCTCCGCCTCGAGCTCGCCGAGCTCCACGGAGGCTTCGAGCTCCTTCGCGAACGCGTCGAGCACGCGCCGATCCTCGTCACGAATGGGTGCACCGGCGAGCGCGAGTACGTGCTCGGGGTCCAGCTCGACGGTCGCGGTCGCCGCCTCCGGGCTCTCCGGGATGCGCTCGCCGCTCGCAACCTCGACTCGCCAACCCTCCTCGTGTCGGTGGAGGACGGCAGCTCCCTCGAGGCCGAGCACCCGGCGGAGGCCGTCCAGCACGCCGGAGGCCGGGGACGAGCCGGCAAGACGCGCCAAGGCCTCGGCCTCGGCCCGCGCCCGTGCTCCTTCCGCCGCTCGGCGAGTCGCGAGCGAGACGTAGAGGCTGACGATCGCTGCCACCGCCACGAAGACGACCAGCGCAAGGACGTTCTCGCCCTGAGTGATCGTGAACGTGTAGAGCGGCGGGACGAAGTACCAGTTCACGAGCAGGAACGCGGCGACGGCAGCCGCAAGCGCCGGCCAGAGCCCGCCCACGGCTGAAACCGCGACGACGAGCACGAGGAAGAGGAGCAAGACGCTGGGCAGCTCGAGCTCCTCGCGAAGCTGAGCGAGGACTGCCGTCAGCAAGGGAAGTCCGACGGCCGCGAGCAGCGCTCCGAGCAGCTGGCGGCGGCGAGGGAGCGTTGCCGGCCGTCTGAGTGCGGGGGACCGTGAACGCCTCCTCCGAGCGCCCCTCGGGGTGGCTCACGACATGGATGTCGATGCCGGGGCCGGAGTCGCGGATCACCTTGCCGATGACCGATCCCCGCGTGACTCGCTGCCAGCGCGAGCGGCGGCTTGCTCCCATGACGATCTGCGTCGCGTTCAGGGACCGCGCGGCCTCGAGCAGCGCGTCCCCGATGTCGGCGCCGGCGACCTCGTGATACGTGCCGCCGAGCTCCTCCACCAGCTCGCGCTGCCGCTCGAGGAGCTCCGCCGAGGGCGCCGTCAGGCCGTCCTGCGGAATCACGTGGACGGCGACGAGCTCGCCCTTCGTCCGCTGTGCGACGCGGGCAGCGCGGCGGATGATGCGCTCGCCGTCGGCCGAACCGGTGAGCGCGACGATCACGCGCTCACGCGTCTCCCAGGGCTCCACGATCCCGTGCCGCGCGCGGTACTCGGCAAGCGCTTCGTCCACACGGTCGGCAAGCCATGCGAGCGCGAGCTCTCGCAGCGCCGAAAGGTTGCCGGGACGGAAGTAGTTGGCGAGTGCGGTGTCGATCCGCTCGGCCGGGTAGACGTCCCCGCGGGCGAGCCGATTGCGGAGCGCATCAGGCGTGAGGTCGACGAGCTGGAGCTCGTCGGCCTGGCGGACGATCGCATCGGGGATCGTCTCGCGCTGTTTGACGCCCGTGATCTGCTCGACGACGTCGTTCAACGACTCGAGGTGCTGGATGTTCAGCGTCGAGATCACGTTGATCCCGGCCCCCAGCAGCTCCTCCACGTCCTGCCAGCGCTTCTCGTTACGCGAGCCGGGCACGTTCGTGTGCGCGAGCTCGTCCACGAGCGCGACCTGGGGCCGGCGCGCGAGGATCGCGTCGACGTCCATCTCTTCGAACTCGGCGTCGCGGTAACGGAGGCGCTTTCGCGGCACCACCTCGAGGTCGGCGATCTGGTCGGCGGTCTTCCGCCGACCGTGTGTCTCGACGAAGCCCGCCACGACGTCCTCGCCGTAGTCGCGGCGGCGCCGGCCCTCGTTCAGCATCGCGAAGGTCTTGCCGACGCCGGCTGCGGAGCCGAGGTAGATCCGGAACGATCCGCGCGCCATAAAGGAAGGCTACGCCTGCGGTTCGCCGTCTTGACATGTGACCGTTTGGTCACCTATCATGCGAGCCATGACAGACGACGACCTCGTGTTCAAGGCGCTGGCCGACCCGACGCGGCGCTTCCTGCTCGACCGGCTCTTCGCGCGTGACGGCCGCACGCTGACCGAGCTCGAGTCCGAGCTGGAGATGACGCGGTTCGGCGTCATGAAGCACCTTCGAGTCCTCGAAGACGCAGGCCTCGTCGTCGCCCGCCGGCAGGGCCGGGAGAAGCTCCACTTCCTGAACCCGGTGCCGATCCGGCTGATCCACGACCGGTGGATCGACAAGTACACGGAGCGCCACGTGTCGGCGCTCGCCGAACTCAAAACCGAACTGGAGGAGACTGCATGAGCACCATGGCCGAGACCACACTGACGACACAGGTCTACCGGGTGTACATCAAGGCGACCCCCCAGGCGATCTGGGACGCGATCACGAAGCCCGAGTGGACGCAGCGCTACGGCTACCGCGGGATCGTCGAATGGGACGACCTGGCGCCGGGCGGCAAGTACCGGTTCCGCGCGCCGGAGGAGATGCGGGCGATGGGCATGCCCGAGGCCGTCGTCGACGGGGAGGTGATCGAAGCCGACCCGCCGCGAAAGCTCGTCCAGACCTGGCGTGCCCTCTGGGACGAGGAGGTTGCGGCCGAGTCGACCCGCCTCACGTACGACATCGAGGAGGACGACCTGGGGCTCACGAGGCTCACGGTCACGCACGAGCTCGAGGGCGCACCCAAGACTGCCGAGCAGGTCACGAGCGTGGCCCGCATCACCGAGGGCGGCGGCGGCTGGGCCATGATCCTCAGCGATCTGAAGACGCTGCTCGAGACCGGCAACTCGTTCTCGGACTAGCTCGATCGCTCGGCCGTGGGGACGGGGCCGAGTCCCGTCCCCACGGCTACGATGCGACCCCGGATGAGCAATCCGGAAACAGCAACGGCGGACGTCGAGCAACAGCTGGAGCAGCATCGGCGCCGAGCTGACGGCCTACTGCTACCGGATGCTCGGCTCGCCGTTCGAGGCTGAGGACGCCGTCCAGGAGACGATGATCCGCGCGTGGCGCGGCCTCGATCGCTTCGAAGGGCGAGCAGCGCTGCGTTCGTGGCTCTACCGCATCGCGACGAACGTCTGCCTCGACATGCTGAACGGGCGGGAGCGCCGGGCTCGCCCGATGGACCTCGGCCCCGCCCGGGAGCCGGTCGAGGCGAACCTGAACACGCTGCCGGAGACGACGTGGATCCAACCTGCGCCCGACGGGCTCGTCGTGCCGGACGGCGATCCGGCCGAAGTCGCGGCCGCTCGGGAGACGATCAAGCTCGCGTTCGTCGCCGCGCTTCAGCACCTGCCGCCGCGCCAGCGGGCCGTGCTGATCCTCTGCGAGGTCCTGCGCTGGCAGGCGAGCGAGGTCGCGGAGCTGCTCGACACGAGCGTTGCGTCGGTGAACAGTGCGCTTCAACGTGCCCGCGCGACGCTCGAGGCGAGCAACGTGAACGCCGGCAGAAACATCACCGTCGGTGGACGAGCCGGACGCGGAGCTCCTCGCCCGCTACGTCAAGGCGTTCGAGGAGTACGACATGGACGCCCTGACGTCGCTGATCAAGGAGGACGCGACCCAGTCGATGCCGCCGTACGACCTCTGGCTCCGCGGCCGCGACGACATCCTCACCTGGTGGTTCGGCCCGGGAATCACCTGCCGCGACTCGCGGATGATCCCGACGACGTCGGCCAACGGCGCTCCGGCCTACGGCCAGTACCGGCCCGTACCGGGCGGCGAGGGCTACGAGCCGTGGGCGCTCCAGGTCGTCGAGATCGAGGACGGGCGGATCGTCGAGCTGACCTTCTTCCTCGACACCGAGACGCTGTTCCCGCTCTTCGGGCTTCCGCTCCAGTACCAGCCCTAGTCCGACAGGACGTCCGTCAGGCCCATGAACGCGACGAGCTCGAGGAGCTCGTGAGATGCGTTGCAGAGCCGGACCTGGCACCGGTGGCGCCTCGCGGCGAGCTGGAGCCGCGCGAGCGCGTCGACGGTCACCGCGTCCGGCTCGACGCTACAGACGTCGCAGTAGGCGATCCCGGACGGGCTCGCCTCCAGCAAGGTCGAGACGCGCCGACAGAGCCCCGGTAGGTCGGCGCGGGTGATCGGCCCGCCGATGGCAAAGGCCAGCGGGTTCGGCGCTGAGGCGCCCATCGGAGTTCAGACCGTTCAACCGCCGAGAACTCATCGGCGCAGGCCCGCGATGAGTTCTGCGTCGATGGCCGGTCTTACCTTCAAATGGCTCTCGACAATCGCACCCGCTGGCTCGCACTCGTCGTGCTCTGCCTCGGCGACCTGATGATCGTTCTCGACGTGACGATCGTGGGCGTCGCGCTCCCCTCGATCCAGACCGACCTCGGCTTCTCCGAGAGCTCGCTCGCCTGGGTCGTGAACGCCTACCTGATCGTCTTCGGCGGCTTTCTTCTGCTCGGCGGCCGCCTCGGCGATCTCTTCGGCCACCGGCGGCTATTCCTGATGGGCATCAGCCTGTTCACCCTCGCCTCGCTGGCCTGCGGGCTCGCCACGACGCAGGAACTCCTCGTCGGCGCCCGCGCCGTTCAGGGACTCGGCGCTGCGGTGGTCTCCGCGGTCGCCCTCTCGCTGATCATCACGCTCTTCACCGAGCCCGCGGAGCGGGCGAAGGCGATGGGCGTCTTCGGTTTCGTCGCCTCGGGCGGCGGCTCGCTCGGCGTGCTGCTCGGCGGGATCCTGACGGACGTGCTCAACTGGCACTGGATCTTCCTCGTCAACGTTCCGATCGGCGTTGCCGTCGTCGCGCTCTCGCTGCGCCTGCTGCCGACCGCGCGTGGAGAGGTGGCCGACCGACGGCTGGACGTCGCAGGGGCCGTCACGGTGACCGCGGCGTTGATGCTGGCCGTCTACGCGATCGTCAACGGCAACGAGGTGGGCTGGGGCTCCGCGCGGACGCTCGGCCTGCTCGCCGTCGCCGCCGGGTTGTTCGGGGCCTTCCTCGCGATCGAGGCCCGCGTGGCCTCGCCGCTCATGCCGCTCGGCCTCTTTCGGCGGCGCAACCTCGCGTTCTCGAATGTCGTCGGCGTGCTGTGGGCCGCGGCCATGTTCGCCTGGTTCTTCCTCTCGGCGCTGTACCTCCAGCTCGTGCTCGGCTATAGCCCGCTCGAGGTGGGACTTGCCTTCCTGCCCGCCAACCTGATCATGGGCGCGCTCTCGATCGGGATCTCGGCGAAGCTCGTCATGCGCTTCGGGATCAGGCCGCCGCTCGCCGTTGGCCTGGGCCTGGCCTCCCTCGGGCTCCTGCTCTTCGCCCGGGCGCCGGTCGACGGCAACTTCGTCGTCGACGTCCTCCCGGCGATGATCCTGATGGGCATCGGCGCCGGCATCGCGTTCAACCCCGTGCTGCTCGCAGCGATGAGCGACGTGGAGCCGAGCGACGCCGGGCTCGCCTCCGGGATCGTCAACACCTCGTTCATGATGGGCGGGGCGCTCGGGCTTGCGGTGCTCGCCAGCCTCGCCGCCTCCCGCACCGAAACGCTGACCGCATCCGGGGAAGAGCCACTCGTCGCGCTCACGGGCGGCTATCACGCCGCCTTCCTGCTCGGGGCCGTCTTCGCCGCCCTGGCGGCCGCCGTCGGCGCCGCGTTCCTGCGCACGAGGGCTGCTCCCGAACACGCGGGCGAGGAGGGGATGGGCGTCCCGGCCACGGCGGAGGCCGAGTAGCCGGATCGCCCGGCGTTGCGGCACAATCGACTCGTGAGCGAGAAGGTCGTCCCGAAGGACGAGCTAGAGGCTGCGATCGCGGCGCGGCAGGAGCTCGGTGCCGAGATGGAGCCGGCGGTCATCGACGCGTTCGTCGAGCGGATCGAGCGCCGGCTCGGGGACCGGGCCGAGGTCGGCGAGAAGGCCCTCAGGCGAAGGCGCGAGCATCAGAAGGAGATGATCCTCGGCGCGATGGGGGTCTCGATTCCGCTCTTCGTGGTCGCGGCGATCTTCACGGGCCTGGCGGGAGTCCTCGCGGTCTGCGCCGTCCTCGCGGTGATCGCGATCGTGTCGGCTCGCTCGCCGTAGCGGCGCGAGCCGCGCATCGTGGTGCGGCATGATCCCCAGCCGTGAAGGTGCCGCCGGTGCCGGCCAACCTCGAGCGGGCCGCCGGCTGGTCCTGGCGGCTGCTGGTCTGTGCCGCCGTCGTCGTCGCAATGGCCGCGGCTCCTCCGGTACATCAGCGTGATCGTCATCCCGGCGATGATCGCGCTGACGATCGCACCGGCGTTGACACCGCTCGCGGGCCTGCTACGAAGGCTGCGGCTGGAACGGCCGGCGGCGGCGCTGGCCCTCACCGCCGGGTTCTCGTCCTCGCCGGCCTGATCGCGGTCGTGACGACGTCCGTGCTGGCGCAGTACGACGAGCTCAGGGACTCGGTCACGCGGGCGGTCGACGACATCACCGATCGGCTCGAGGGCGAGCCGTTCAACCTCTCGCTCAGCCGCACCGAGGATCTGCAGGCGTCGCTCTCCGACTCGTGGGGCCAGCTCTCTTCGTACCTCGCCACGGGCGTGCAGGCGGGCATCGGCTTCCTCGCCGGCCTGATCCTCGCCGTCGCGCTGCTCTACTTCGTGCTTCGCGACGGTGCCGAGCTCTGGCAGTGGCTCCTCCGGCGCCTCCCCCCGGAATCCCGGCCCGCGGCGGACCGTGCGGGCAAGCGGGCTTGGGACGTCCTCGGGGGCTTCATCCGAGGCACGGTGATCATCGCGGCGATCGACGCCGTGCTGATCGGGCTCGGTCTCTGGCTGCTCGGCGTGCCACTCGCCTTCGCACTTGCGGTGGTCGTTTTCCTCGGGGCCTTCGTTCCCTTCGTCGGGGCGTTCGTCTCCGGTCTCATCGCCGTGCTTGTCGCGTTCGCAGACGAAGGCTGGGAGATCGCATTGCTCGCCCTCGCGCTCGTGATCGCCGTCCAGCTCGTCGAGGGCAACTTCCTCCAGCCGATCATCCAGAGCCGAACCGTCGACCTGCATCCGGCGGTGATCCTGCTCGCCGTCGCCGCGGGCGCATCGCTGTTCGGCATCCTCGGCGCGTACCTGGCGGTGCCCGTGACCGCCGTCGTCTTCGCCGTGGTCGCGTCGCTCGAGTCCGACTCGGACGTGTCGGCGAGCTGACGGCCTTTCACGGTGGTCTCATCGGCCGCATCTACGGTTGGGAAGTCCGGAAAGTGGTGAAAGGAGAACCGTGCGCAGACGAATGACGTTGATCGTGGCCGGTGTCGCAGCCCTCGCTGCCCTCGCCCTGGGCGGTGCGGCGATCGCAGGCGCGACCCAGGGGGACGAGAGGGACGATGCGGAACAGACGTTGACCGGCGCGGCCGCCGAGCGCGCCTCGGCCGCGGCTCTGAAGGCGACCGGGGGCGGCTCGGTCACGGAGCTGGAGCGAGATCCGGAAGGCGGCCGGACCTACGAGGTCGAGGTCAAGAAGCCGAACGGCGCGACCGTCGATATCGATCTCGACAGCGCGTTCAAGGTCGTCGCCGTCGACGAAGACGCCGACGAGGCGAACGAGAGCGCCGAGGCGAACGAGCAGTCCGGACTCGGACGACTGAGCTCTAGCTAGACCCCGGTCGCCTCGACCAGCTGCTCCTGGATCCAGGAGAGGTACCCGTACATCGCGTACTGGGGCGCGCGCGGGTCGTCCGGGTCGATCGAGCTCCAGTCCAGGTCCTCCTGAACGTCGAGGGCCGTGCCGAGCACCAAACGGGCGTCGTTCAGCGCCCGGAGCCACGCATCCGCCTCCTCGGACGAGAGCGTTTCGCGGTCGACCGTCGACTCGAGCACCTCGAGCGCGCGCTCTCGCCCCGTCACCAGCTGGCTGCGCGTGAGCTCGCGGTACTCCTGCTCCCGCCGAGGATCGGCATACGCGGGCGGAAAGAGCCGTCGCAAGGTCGGATCCTCTCCCGCGGACAATCTCGCCCGTGTCTGCGCCGCGACCTCACGCAGGAGGGCGCGCTCGTGCTCGGGGAAGCGCAGGAGCAGGTCCCCCGCCGCAGTCCGCTCGATCCGCCGCTCGAAGCTCAATCCTGCTGCATGGTCGCCCAGAGCCCGTATGCGTGCAGGCGCGTGACGTCCAGCTCGGCCTTCTCGCGGTTGCCCGTCGCGACCACAGCCTTGCCGTCGTAGTGCACCTCGAACATCAGCCGTGTTGCGTGCTCGAGGCTGTAGCCGAAGAGCTTCTGGAAGACCATCGTCACGTACGACATCAGGTTGATCGGGTCGTTCCAGACGATCACGACCCAGGGCCGCTCGTGCTCCTCCTCGCTCCGGGGCGACTCGACCTCGACCTCGCCTGGGGCCAGCGTGGTGGTCACGCCCAGATTGTGGCTATTCAGACAGGCCGGCGGTCCTCGACCAGGTTCCACCGCTGCCGTCGGGCGTGGCGTCGGCGGATCTGATCTCATGTGAGTGCTGGCAGGACGATCGAAGGGAGGTACATGGCGAAAGCACGCACGCCACGCATGCGGGCGATCGTCGTACTGATCGCCGGCCTGCTGGCAGCGGCGGTCGTCTGGGCAGGAACCGCGCTCGGCGGCGGCTCCGGTGAACGGGTGAAACCGTCCACGCCGGCGCAGAGCGACACCCGCTCGGGTCAGGACGGCAAGCGGGTCACCGACAGGGACTGTCCGAGAGACCGCGCGCACGACTCGTCGATCGACCTCTGACGAGCGAGAGACCGGCGACCCGCGCCCGGGGCTCGACGGCCCCGGGCCGCCGGTCACTGTCCGATCGGCCAAGCCTACGGCGAGGTGGCCAGGTAGGGTCGCGCTCCGAGGTATCGCGGCGTTCTGAGGAGGGGCGACGTGGGCCGCAGCGTCGCCCCTCCTCAAAACGCGGCGGTATCGTCCTCGCGCTCATGTGCTTCGAGCTGGACTCGCTCCCGCCGATCCCGGCCGTCTCGGGCGCCGCGGTCGCGCACCGCGATCTCGAGCTCGTGGCCGGCGACGGGACACGGTTCGCGGCGTTTGCCGCTCTTCCGGACCGGCCGCCCCGCGCAGGCGTGGTCGTCCTCCCGGACGTTCGCGGCCTCTACCGGTTCTACGAAGAGCTGGCGCTCCGCTTCGCCGAGCGCGGGATCGCCGCCGTCGCGATCGACTATTTCGGCCGGACGGCGGGAGTGGGGAAACGTGACGATGACTTTCCGTTCAGGGAGCACGTCGCCCAGACGACGCCGGAGGGGATCCAGGCCGACGTCGGCGCCGCGGTCGACTACCTTCGGTCGGAGGAGGGCGGTTCGGCGAGCACCGTCTTCACCGTCGGGTTCTGCCTCGGCGGCCGCCACTCCTGGCTCGCAGCCGCAGGTGGCCACGGTCTAGCCGGGGCCGTCGGGTTCTACGGCCGGCCGGGGGAGGGGAGCGACGGCTCGCCCGGCCCCGCCCAGCGCGCGTCCGAGCTCGATGCCCCGATCCTCGGCCTGATGGGAGGAGCCGACGAAGGGATCCCTGCGGCCGACGTCGCCGCCTTCGAGCAGGCGCTGGAGGCTGCCGGTGTCGAGCACGAGCTCGTCACCTATGACGGCGCGCCGCATAGCTTCTTCGACCGCCGCTACGAGCAGCACGCCGAGGCGTCAGAGGACGCCTGGCGCCGGGTGCTGGAGTTCATCGACCGCCACACGGCGGAGCTAGAGCCGGCGGAGGTCGGCCGTTGTTCCGATCACGATTCGGGGCGCGCTCGGCGTGCCGCAGCCAGCGGAGCGTTCTGAGTAGCTGAGCGACCGGCAGGCTGACGCAGCCGAGCGTCGGCCGGCCGGTGCTCGCGTGCAGGAAGATCCCGGAGCCTCGGCCAGGGACGACCGGGTCCATGTTGAAGCGGATGACCGCGAGGTGCCGGTACGCCGTCGGCGAGGTCGACATGTCGCCGGTCGTGACGCGGAACGGCGGCCTGGCCCCGCAGGGCAGATGGCGGAACTCGTTGTACGCGGAGGAGCGCGGGTCCTCGACCCACCAGTCGCCGCAGACGATGCGCCGGTAGCGGTACCGGACTCCGGGGTTCGGGGCGACGCCGTACATGACCCGCCCGATGCCGAAGGATCCGACGGGCGTCGTCCGGTCGCCCTCGCGGCGGTTCGCCGACACGCCGCGTCCACCGAGCCAAGCCGACCATGGGCCGGCGACGGGTCGCCAGCAGCCGTCGACTTTCTGCCAGAGGCGCAGGCTGCCCTGCGTCGAGGCGCGGCGAGCGGCGACGACGGTGACGAGCTGGGTCGCCTCGCCCGTGGTGGTCAGCCGGCTCGCCAGGTTCGCCGGGCAGTTCGGCGGCGCGGCTCGCTTCCCCGCCGCCGGGGCGGCGAGAGCGAGCACGAAGCACAGGGCGAGCACGACCGTCTTGGCCATCGAGCCCCGACAGCTTGAACGAAATGGCGGCCGGCTAGCGCCGGTCAGTCGTCGTCGTCGTCGTCACCACCCCGGTCCGAGAGGCCGTCCGCGATCGCTCCGATCAGCTCACCGTCGGCCGTATCGCCGCTCAGCTCCCAGAACATGAGCCCTCCGAGCCGTTCGCGGCGGACGTACTGCGCCTTCCTCTCCATCACGGCCGGGTCGTCGAGCGTCCAGAAGGTCAGTCCGTCGAAGAGCCAGGCGGCGCCGGCGCGCCGATCCCAGAAGCGCGTGAAGCCGCTCGACGCGAAGTCCTTCACGACCTTGTAGTCGTTCACGCCGGCCTCCCACACGCCCGGAGCCGCACCGGTCGCAGGCTGGTACAGGCCGTTCGAGCCCGAGCCGACTCCCGTCCAGCCGCGCGAGTAGAACGGGACGCCGGCGACGAGATCTCGCCGCGGGGCGCCGCGCCGAAGGTACGCGTCCAGCGTGGCGTCGAGGGAGAAGCGCGGGCTGGCCGGGTCGTTCCTCGAGGTGAACAGGTTGGACTGGTGGTTGGTCGTCGGCTCCCACGCGCCGTGGAGGTCGTACCCCTGCACAGTTCCGAAGTCCAGGGACTCGAAGATCTCGTCCACCTCGAAGCCGGCATCGATCTTCGCCGGGGCAGCGGGCAGGAAGGCGGTGAGCAGGTAGTCGTCGCCGGTCTCATCGCCGTAGTCGTCGAGCTGCTTGCGGAACTCCCTCGCGAGCCTCGTGAAATTCCGCCTGTCCTCGGGCCGGATGATGTTGCCGACGTTGCCTTCGGAGCCCGGCCACTCCCAGTCGAGGTCGATGCCGTCGAACACGCCGGCCGCGGCGCCGGGTCCGCCCATTCCGCCCCAGCCCGGGCTCGGGATGTTGCCCTTGATCAGGAGGTCGATGCAGGAGGCGACGAAGCGTTCCCGCGACGCTCTCGTCAGCGCGGCGTCGGAGAAGTACTTCGACCAGGTCCAGCCGCCGAGCGAGGCCAGGACCTTGACGTTCGGATACAGGCCCTTCAGCGCTTGGAGCTGCTGGAAGTTGCCGAGGATCGGACGCGGCCACGTCACTTCTTGCCCGTCGACCGATTCCGCCGCGCTCCACGGGCGCTGGTAGTCGGCCCACTCGTCACCGAGCTTGCAGACGACGCCCGGATCGTCGGCCGAGGCCGGCGCGACGTTGATGAACGCGTAGTTGATGACGCTCAACTTGTCGGCGGAGCCGCTCGTCGCGACGTTCTTGACGAAGTAGCCCCGTGCATAGATCCCCCATTGGATGAAGTAGCCCACGACCTCGGCGCGGTTCGATCGGTCGTGGCTGCGACCCCGATCGGCCGCGGCGATCGGGACGACAGCCGTGGCGACCATGACTCCGGCGAGCGCCAGTACGACGCCGATGCGTCTGAGTGGCTTCATCGGGTTTCCTCCTCCGAGCCCAGGTGCGGCTCCTCGAGCGACGGCGTGAGTGGTCTAGACCACTCTCTCGAAACCGACCTTCTCACGCCAATTGCTCTCTGTCAAGCGACCCGCAGTGGGCAATACCACCGGCGGTCAGTCCGTGCGCAAGAGCCTGGCGAAGCGGCCGCCGCCGATGACGCGCTCGGCGCCCTCGCCCGCGCGTCCGCGCAGCCCACGATCCGACGTCACGAGCCAGTACGGGCCGTGGAGCTCGGCAGCCTCGCGGACGATGCGGTCGTCGGCGGTCTCCTTGCCCTCGAAGACGACGACCGGTCTGACTCCCTCTCGCTCGCCCCAGGCCTCGACCAGCTCGATGAGCTCGTCCCGCCCGATATTGGGCCACTGCGAGCGCCGAACGTTCTCCGCGTCGACGTAGACGATGGGGGCCGGGTCAGGCAGCGCGCAGGGCTTCGATCTCGCGGTTGACGGCCAGCCGCTCGAGTGCATCGCGCTCGACCTGGCGCACGCGCTCCCGCGTCAACCCCAGCTCCCGGCCGATCTCGTCGAGCGACCTCGGTGACCTGTCGCCGTTGAGGCCGTAGCGCAGCTTGACTACCTTCTGCTCGCGCTCGGGCAAGCCTCGGATGGCTCGGTGCAGAGTCGCCTGCTCGAGGCTGACCTCCAGCGTCTCCTCAGGCCCGGGCCCCTCGCCGGCGACAAGCTCGCCGAACGAGATGTCGCCCTCCGTTCCCACGGGCCGGTCCAGGCTCGTGACGGCCCTCGCCGCCTGGCGGACGTCCCTGACCTGCTTGAGCGGCAGCTTGGCGGCTTCCGCGACTTCCTCCTCGGTGGGCGCTCGCCCCAGCTTCGCCATGAGCTCGCGCTCGACGCGCGCGAGCTTGCGCTCCCGGTCGACGATGTGGACCGGGATCCGGATCTCGCGCGCCTTGTTCGCGACGCCGCGCTGCACGGCCTGCCGGATCCACCACGTCGCATAGGTCGAGAACTTGAAGCCGCGGCGCCAGTCGAACTTCTCGACGGCGCGGATCAGCCCGATGATCCCTTCCTGGATCAGATCGAGCAGCGAGATCCCGTGACCCTGATAGCGCTTGGCGATCGAGACGACCAGGCGGAGGTTCGAGTTGATCATCAGATCCTTGGCCTCCTTGTCGCCGCGCTCGATCCGCTTCGCGAGCTCGACCTCCTCCTCGGCCGTCAGCAGCTTGTAGCGCCCCATCTCGTTGAGGAACAGCTGCAGCGCGTCGGTCGTCGCCTCCGCGAGATTGCCGTTCACGTACGTGGAATCCGGTGCCTCTGCGCGCCCGCAGTCGTCGCTGAGCTCGATCCCACGTTGCTGGATGTCCTCGTAGAGCCGCTCGACCTCCTCGTCGTCGAGCTCAGCAGCCTCGGCGACCTCGGCGACGTCGGAGAGCTCGATGCAGCCTTCCCGCTCGCCCCGCTCGAATCAGTGCCGTGACTTCATCTGGGGCCATCGCTCGTATTGTCGCCCACCTCGCGCGTCGTCAAACTGCGGGCCGGGAAGGCGTTGTTACCCTGGCCGCATGGCCCGCTCCGTCATCGTTTCAGCGGTTCGCACCCCGTTCGGGAAGCTCGGCGGCGCCCTCAAGGGCTACGAGGCGACCGAGCTCGGCTCGCTGGTGATTCGGAACGCGCTCGACCGCGTCGGCCTGGAAGGGCACGAGGTCGAGTACGTGATCATGGGCCAGGTGCTTCAGGGCGGCGCCGGCCAGGCCCCGTCGCGCCAGGCATCGATCGGCGCCGGCCTGCCGATCGAGGTGCCCTCGGACACGATCAACAAGGTCTGCGCGTCGTCGATCCGGGCCGTGCAGATGGCCGACCAGATGATCCGGGCCGGCGACCACGACGTCATCGTCGCGGGTGGCATGGAGTCGATGTCGAACGCGCCGTACATCCTCAAGAACGCGCGCTTCGGCTACCGGCTCGGCGACGGCACGCTGATCGACATGATGACCCACGACGGTCTCAGATCGACCTTCGACAACCGCCACATGGTCGAGCAGGCGTCGTTCGTGTCGCGGGAGCTCGGAATCTCACGCGAGGAGCAGGACGAGTGGGCGCTCCGGTCGCACCAGCGGGCCGTGAAGGCGATCGACGAGGGCCGGTTCGCAGATGAGATCGTCCCGGTCGGCGACTTCGACACCGACGAGGGGCCCCGGCGCGACACCTCGATCGAGCAGCTCGCCGCGCTGAAGCCCGTCTTCGACCCGGAGGGCACGACGACGGCGGGCAATGCGCCGGGGGTCAACGACGGCGCGGCGGCGCTCGTCGTCACGAGTGAGGAGTTCGCGAAGCAGCGGGGCCTCGAGCCGCTGGCGACGATCCTCTCGCAGGCCTACGTGGCCGACAACTTCGCCTACCTTGCGCGCACGCCGGCCAAGTCGGGCCAGAAGGCGCTCGAGAAGGCCGGCAAGTCGATCGACGACGTCGAGCGCGTCGAGCTGAACGAGGCGTTCTCGTCGGTCGCGGTCAACTCGACGAAGATGCTCGGAGTCGACCCCGAGAAGGTCAACGTGAACGGCGGCGCGGTGGCGCTCGGACACCCGATCGGCGCCTCCGGGCGCGCGCATCCTCGGGACGATGATCTACGAGCTGCGGCGAAACGGCGGCGGGCTCGGCCTCGCGGCGATCTGCTCCGGCGGCGGCCAGGGCGACGCCGTGCTGATCGAGGTTTAGAGCAAGAACGCGAGGACGAGCCGCGCGAGCTCCTCGGGCGCGCGCCACTGCACCATGTGATCTGAGTCCTCGATCACCGCGCGCTGCGCGCCGGGGATCTCGCGCGCGAGCAGCTCGCCGAGCTCGTTGATCGCCGGCACGTCGCGGGCGGCGGTGATCACGAGCGTCGGGACGCCGATCTCGCCGAGCCGACCGGCGGACGGCGCCTCGCGCTCCGGATCCTCGGCGTTCGACGCCTCGACGTTCTCGACGAACATCGCCCGGAGCTCGTCGTCGGCGCCCATGGGCGCCCAGATCTCCATGTCGATCGCCGCGAGCTCGGCCAGGTCGCCGCGCGCCTCAGCCGCGTCCCAGCGTGCCTCCTGCTCGGGCGTGACGTCGATCTCCAGGGGATGGCCGGCGAGACCGGAGGCGACGAGGACGAGCGCCGAGACGCGTTCGGGCCGTTCGAGCGCGGCCTGGATCGCGATCCGGCCGCCGCGGGAGATGCCGACGAGGGCTGCTCGCTCGACGCCCGCGGCGTCCAGCACCGAGACCAGGTCGTCGACCGGCGAGTAGGGCCCGGTCCACATCGGCGAGCGTCCGTAGCCACGCTGGTCGTAGCGGATCGTTCGCAGCCGGCCGTCCACGTGCGGCAGGAACGGCGCCCAGATCCGCGAGTCGACGACGCCTTCGTGGAGCAGGACGACCGGCGGCCCCGAGCCCGAGTCCTCGTACCAGAGGTCGGTCATGCGCCTGGACGTTAGCCTCCCCGCGCGTGAGGTTCGAGCACGTCCTCGTCGTCGGCGCCGGCCAGATGGGCGGTGGGATCGCTCAGGTCGCAGCGACGGCCGGCTGCCGGGTCTCGCTCCACGATGCGGTTCCGGGCGCCACCGAACGAGCGCTCGAGACGATGCGCAAGAGCCTGACGAAGCTCGCCGAGAAGGGCGGGGCGGATCCCGACGAGGTGCTCGCGCGCATCGAGGTCGTCGACGACCTCGTTCCCGCCGACCTGATGATCGAGGCGGTCGTCGAGGACGCGACGGTGAAGGAGAAGATCTTCTTCCAGGCCGACAGCGTGCTGCCCGTGGAGGCGGTCCTGGCCTCGAATACGTCCTCGATCCCGATCACCTTGCTCGCCGCCGACACCGTCCGGCCCGACCGGGTCATCGGGATGCACTTCTTCAATCCGGTGCCGGTGCTGAAGCTGGTCGAGGTCGTGCGCGGACGAGACACGTCGGACGAGACGGTTGCAGGCGATCGTCGCCTTCGCGGAGGAGCTCGGCAAGGTGCCGGCGCTCGCCAACGACTCACCGGGGTTCGTCTCGAACCGGATCCTGATGCCGTTCATCAACGAGGCCGTCTGGGCGCTGCACGACGGCGTCGCCGAAGCGGAGGCGATCGACACGATCGCCAAGCTCGGCTTCGCCCACCCGATGGGCCCACTCGCGCTCGCCGACCTGATCGGCCTCGACACGTGCGTCGCGATCATGGAGGTCCTCCAGGAGGGCCTCGGCGACGACAAGTACGCGCCGTGCCCGCTGCTCCGCGAGCACGTCGAGGCCGGCCGCCTCGGCCGGAAGTCAGGCGAGGGCTTCTACAGTTACTCGTAGTGGACTTCGCCCTCAGCGACGACCAGCGGGAGATTCAGGCGCTCACGCGCGAGTTCGCGCAGGCCGAGATCGAGCCGAACGCGGCGCAGTGGGATCGCGACCACCACTTTCCCCGCGAGCTCTTCGGCAAGCTGGCCGGCCTCGGGCTCATGGGCACCTGCGTGCCCGAGGAGTACGGCGGCGCCGGAACCGACTTCCTCTCCTACATCCTCGTGCTCGAGGAGCTCTCGCGGGCCGACGCGGGAGTCGGCGTCACGGTCGCGGTGCACACGAGCGCCTGCACGCTGCCGATCCTCAGCTTCGGCACCGAGGAGCAGCGGGCGCGCTTCGTCCCGCCGCTCGCGCGCGGCGAAGGGATCGGGGCCTTCGCGCTGACCGAGTCCGAGGCGGGCTCGGACGCCGGCTCCCTGCGCACCCGCGCCGAGCCGACGAACGGCGGCTGGACGATCACCGGCGCGAAGCAGTGGATCACGAACGGCGCGCATGCCTCGACGTTCCTCCTCTTCGCCCGCACCGACATCGACACGCCGGGCCCGAAGGGCGTCTCCGCGTTCATCCTCGACGCCGACCACGTCAAGATCACGCGCGAGGAGGAGAAGCTCGGGCTCAACTCCTCGGTGACGAACGACATCGCCGTCGAGGGCGTCGAGGTCGAGCGGGACCGGCTTCTGCACGAGGAAGGCAAGGGCTTCAACGTCGCGATGGCGACGCTGGACGGCGGGCGGATCGGCATCGCCGCGCAGGCGCTGGGGATCGCGCAGGCCGCCTTCGACGTCGCGCGCGAGTACGCCAAGGAGCGGAAGACCTTCGGCAAGCCGATCGCGGAGCACCAGGCGATCCAGTGGAAGCTCGCCGACATGGCAACCGAGATCGACGCCGCGCGACTGCTCGTCTATCGCGCGGCGTGGCTGAAGGACCAGGGACGGCCGCACACCGAGGAGGGCGCCAAGGCGAAGCTCTTCGCCTCCGAGACCGCGCGGCGGCAGACGGCTGAGGCGATCCAGATCCTCGGCGGCTACGGGTACACGAAGGAGTTCCCGGTCGAGCGCTACTACCGCGACGCGAAGATCACGGAGATCTACGAGGGCACGAGCGAGATCCAGCGCCTCGTGATCGCGCGCTCCGTGCTCGAGCTGAAGAAGCGAGAGCTGGCCGCCGGATAGTGGCCCGTCCCGACGGCGAGCTCGAGACGTACCTCACGCTGGTGCTCGCCGACCAGAACCCCGCGCTCGCCGCCGCTCACGACGAGGTCTATCCCGAGCGCGTGCCGGAGCAGATCCCGCTCTCGGTCACGCTCCTCTACCCGTTCGCAGTTCGGTCGGAGGTCCAGCTGTACCGCGAGACGCTCCGCACCTTCTTCGAGTCGCACCCGCCGTTCGACTTCGAGCTGGCGCGGCTCGCTCAGTGGGATGAGAACGGCGCCGTGTACGCGGTACCCGAGCCCGAGCAGCCGCTTCGCGACCTGATGCGCGCGCTCTGGCGGCTGTTCCCGCAGTTTCCGCCGTACGGCGAGGAGGGGCGCTGACCCGCCGCCGCACGCCTCGCTCACGTACACCGGTGGGGACGATCGTGCTGCAACGCTCGCGCGCGTCGAGCGACGACTCGACGGATTGCTGCCGGCGGCGTTCCACATCACCGAGGCAGCGCTGATGGAGGAGACGGAGCCGGACCGCTGGAGCCTCCGCGAGACGTTCCGCCTCGGCGCCTAAGCTTTTCTCGTGCCACGCGCGAAGGACGAGCCTGTTCGCCTGACCCGCATCTACACGCGCGCCGGTGACGGCGGCGAGACGAGCCTCGGCGACGGCAGCCGCGTCTCGAAGCTCGACTGCCGGATCGCGGCGTTCGGCACCGTCGACGAGGTCAACTCGCTGCTCGGGCTCGCGCTCGCCGCCGGCCCGCCCGCCGAGGTCGTTCGCGAGGTGCTCGAGCGCGTGCAGAACGAGCTCTTCGACGTGGGCGCCGACATCAGCGTCCCGTTCGGCGTCGCCGACCGGCTCCGGATCACTCAGGCTCAGGTCGACGCGCTCGAGGCCGACTGCGATCGCTTCAACGCCGACCTGCCCGAGCTGCGCAGCTTCGTCCTCCCAGGCGGGAGCGAGCTCGCGGCGCGCTTGCATGTCGCCCGCGCCACCTGTCGCCGGGCCGAGCGCGATGTGCTTGACGCCTCCGAGCAGGTCGAGATCAATCCGCTCGTCATCGCCTACCTCAACCGCCTCTCCGACCTGCTGTTCATCCTCGCCCGGGCTTCCAATCCCGGAACTGAAGTTCTGTGGAAGCCTGGGAGCTCGCGCTAGCGTTTCTCGCGTCGTTCGTCGCCGGTTACCTGGGATCGGCGGTGGGTCTCGTCCTCGGGACGCTGCGGCTTCCGGCCATCCTCCTGCTGTCTGCCGACGCCGCGGCCGGAGCAGGGACGAACATCGCGATCAGCGCGGCTTCGGCGGCGACCGGCGGCTACCGCCACGCACGAGAGGGCCGCGTCGACTGGCGCGTCGTCGCCTGGATGGCGCCACCGTCCGTCGTCGGAGCGGTGCTCGGGGCGCTGCTCACCGACGAGCTTCCGACCCGCCTCCTACTCGGGCTGATCGCTGCCGTCCTGGCCTGGAACGGCCTCGACCTGCTGCTGCGGCCGATCCGGGGGCAGCCGTCCGACGAGCCGCGGCTCGGGCCGGCCGTCGTCTTCGGGACCCTGATCGGTCTTCTCGGCGGCGCCATCGGCGTCATCCTCGGCACGCTGCGGATGCCGGCGCTGCTACGCGGCGTCGGCCTGACCGCGCACCGCGCCGTCGGCACCAACCTCCTGATCGGCTTCGCGCTCGGGGTCTTCGCGTTCGCGACACATGCGCTTCTGGGCCAGGTCGAATGGGGCCTCCTCGCGGTGGGGGTCGCCGGGGCGCTGCCGGGCGGCTGGTTCGGCGCCAAACTCACCGGCCGACTGTCCGAGGAGACGCTCCGGCGAGCGATCGGCGTCGCACTGCTCGCCATCGCCGTGGCGTTCGCGGTCGAGGTCATCGTCGGCTAGCTCCCTACAATTCGCCTGATGGCGACGACCGAGGACCGCCGCGACACCCTCGACGGCATCGCCGAGTGGCGCCGGGCGCTCTACGAAGCCGCGCCCGAGCGCCAAGGCGAGCTCTTTTCCACGATCTCAGGGCTCGAGGTCGATCCGCTCTACACCGGGGAGTCCGTCGAGATCGACGAGGAGCGCGATCTGGGCTACCCGGGCGTCTTCCCGTTCACGCGCGGCGTCTACCCGTCCATGTACCGCGGGAAGCTCTGGACGATGCGACAGTTCGCCGGCTTCGGCACCGCCGAGGAGACGAACGAGCGCTTCCGCTACCTGCTCGAGCACGGCCAGACCGGGCTGTCGACCGCGTTCGACATGCCCTCGCTGATGGGCTACGACTCCGACCACGCGCGCTCGCTCGGCGAGGTCGGGCGCGAGGGTGTCGCCATCGACACCCTCGAGGACATGGAGACGCTGTTCTCGGGCATCCCGCTCGGCGAGGTCTCGACGTCGATGACGATCAACTGCACGGCGCCGATCGCGCTCGCCTTCTACGTCTGCGTGGCCGAGAAGCAGGGCGTCCCCCGGTCGGAGCTCCGCGGGACGATTCAGACGGACATCCTCAAGGAGTACATCGCCCAGAAGGAGTGGATCTACCCGCCCGAGCCGTCGATGCGGCTCGTGACGGACATGGTCGAGTTCTGCGCCGAGGAGATGCCCAAGTGGCATCCGATCTCGATCTCGGGCTACCACATCCGTGAGGCCGGCTCGAACGCCGTCCAGGAGCTCGCCTTCACGCTCGCGAACGGGTTCACGTACGTGGAGGCGGCGATCGAGCGCGGCCTCGACGTCGACGACTTCGCGCCCAGGCTCTCGTTCTTCTTCAACGCCCACATCGACTTCTTCGAGGAGATTGCGAAGTACCGGGCCGCGCGCAGGATCTGGGCCCGGGAGCTGCGCGAGCGCTACGGCGCCAAGAACCCACGGTCGTGGCTCATGCGCTTCCACACGCAGACCGCCGGCGTCTCCCTGACCGCGCAGCAGCCGGAGGTGAACATCGTCCGCACGGCGCTCGAGGCGCTGTCGGCGGTGCTCGGCGGAACCCAGTCGCTCCACACGAACTCGTTCGACGAGGCGCTGGCGCTGCCGACGGAGAACGCGGTCAGACTGGCGCTGCGGACACAGCAGGTGATTGCGCACGAGACCGGCGTCGTCAACACGATCGACCCGCTCGGCGGCTCGTACTTCGTCGAGGACCTGACGAATCGGCTCGAGGCCGAGGCCTACGACTACTTCGACCGCATCCGCGCGCTCGGCGGCGTCATCCCGGCGATCAAGGAGAACTTCTTCCAGCGCGAGATCGCGGACGCGTCGTTCCGCTACCAGTCGGAGCTGGAGGCGAAGCAGCGCGTCATCGTCGGCGTCAACCGCTACAAGTCGGAGGACGAGGCGGAGCTCGAGCTCCTCCGGATCGATCCGGCGCTCGAGGAGAAGCAGATCGCCAGGGTGCGGTCGGTCCGCGAGCGGCGCGACCCCGAAGCCGCCGAGGCAGCGCTGGCCAAGCTCAAGGAGGGCGCGGCCGGCGACGCGAACCTGATGCCGCTGATCATCGCGTGCGCGAGCGCGAACGTGACGATGGGGGAGATGTGCGACGCGCTGCGGGAGCAATGGGGGGTCTGGAGGGAAACGCCCGTGTTCTAGCTGGGGAAACCTCCCGGTTTCCCCAGACCCCTTCCACGGCCCGCTACGCGGGCAGCGCTGCGCGCTTCTAAAAACGCTAACCCGAGTCCCGAAAACGTCGTCTAATCTGTGACGAAGTGAACCCCTTCCGCGGCCTAACGAGCTCGCGCGGGCTGAACCGTGCGCTTCCCTGGATCGCAGGCGCGATCCTGCTCGTCGGCGTGTTCGCGTTCTGGCAGACGATGGTCAAGACGAACGACAACCCGGATGTGTTCTCGAACGAGCGCGTTCAGAACACCTCGACGCCCGACACGGTCCCGCTCGCGCCCGAAGCGCGGCAGGTCGTCGTCCAGTTCATCAAGACGGCGGTCATGCGCAAGAACCTCGACGAGGCGTGGAGGATCTCGGGCCCCCAAATCAGGCAGAACTTGACGCTGAGTCAGTGGCGGACCGGGAACATCCCGGTCGTGCCGTACCCCGACGCGGCGGTCAACCGCTCGCCGGTGAAGATCACGTGGTCGCATCCGACCGAGGCCGGCCTCGAGGTCGTGCTCCAGCCGAGGCCCGGCTCGAAGGAGAAGCCGCAGCTCTTCTTCGTCGGCCTACTCAAGCAGGGCAGCGGTTCACAGGCGAAGTGGGTCGTCGACTACTGGGCGCCGTACGCTCCGCCGCCGATCCCGGCCAACAACTAGCCCGACTGGAGACGCGCCCGGAGGGCTGACTATCGTGCGGGTGTGAGGGTCCTTCGCTCACCTCGCTGGCGTCGGCGGCTTGCCTGGATTCTCGGTGCTGCGGCGGTCGTCGGCGGCGCGGTGGCGATCGGGCTCATGTATTCGGACACCGGTGCGCAGCAGACGGATTCCTCTGCGCCGCCTCGCAGCGGCCAAGAAGGCTTCGTCTACAAGCCGCCGAAGCACATCGAGTTGACGCGGGAGCAGCGTGCTCGCGTGCTGGCAACGGCGGCGAACTTCGTCACCCACGCCGTAGCGCGACGCAAGGTCGAGCAGGCCTACGATCTGGCCGCGCCGAGCCTGCGCGGCGGTCTGACCCGCGCCCAATGGCGCACCGGGACGATTCCGGTCGTGCCCTTCCCGGTCGAGCAGGCGCGCTGGAGGCTCGAGTACTCGGACGAGGATGCGATCGGGCTCCAGGTCCTGCTCATGCCGACGGCGAAGTCTCGCCTGCGGCCCGAGCTCTTCAATATGGAGCTTGCACCGGCCGGCAGGGGCGCCAAGCAGCGGTTCCTCGTCACCTCATGGGTGCCGAGCGGCATGGCCGGCGGAGGTGCGCCGGCACCGGCGTCGGCCGGGACCGGTGGCCTACCGGACCTCGGCTCCGGCTTCGAAGGGCAGGCTCGCCTCGACAGCCGCTGGCTGGTCGTGCCGTTCCTGCTCCTGGCGATCGTTCCGCTGGTCGTCGTCGGCTTCTTCCTCCGCAACTGGCGCCGCGGCCGTCGCGCGGCTGCCGAGTACGCGTCGTCGGTGCCGCCCCGCGAGCTGCCAGAGCTCAGACGCTAGATGCGCTAGACGTCCGTCTCGTAGCCGTCGTGCACCTGCTCGAACTCGGCGTCGAGCGGGCGTTCCTGCGGGCGGTGCGTCAGTAGGAGTCGCTTCGCTCCCGACGCCTCGTAGGCGTCCTTGGCCTCCTCCGCGGACAGGTGGCCCCGCGTTCCGCCTTCGGGATGCGGCTCGAGCAGCGTCGCCTCGCAGAGGAACAGATCGGCGTCGCGCGCCAGCTCTGCCAGCTCGTCGCTCGGACCGCTGTCCCCGGAGTAGGCCATGGTCCTGCCGTTGCACGAGACGCGGAAGCCGAACGCCAGCAGGTCGTAGTGGAGGACCCGGCGCGGCGTGATCCCGAAGCCGGCGATCTCGAACCTCTTCCCGTCCTCGTACTCCTTGAGGTCGAACGCCTGCTCGAACATGTCGGGTGTGCCGAGACGTTGGCCGATCTCTCCGAGCAAGCGGATGCCCTTCGGCGGGACCCAGAGCTCGGGCCGCGGCTGCTCGCTTGCCGGCCCGAACCAGAGAGCCCAGACCCACGGAACGATGTCGCCCCAGTGGTCGAGGTGGAAGTGCGTCAGGCAGATCGCGTCGACGCGAGGCCAGTCCTCGCGCTCGCGCAGCTTGGCGAGCACGCCCGCCCCGCAGTCGAGCAACACCCGGCCTTCGCCCTCGACCAGGTAGCCCGACTGGGCCCCGCCGGGATTCGGCCACGCCGGCGAGCACCCCACGACCGTTAACCTCATTTGCATAGTCTCGCCTAAACCGGGACGCGGCTCATAGTCCGGTTCTTCCCGGACGAGCCCATTCCTATACTCCGGTCCAGTGGCAGGGAAGATCCGAGTCGTGATCGCGAAGCCGGGCCTCGACGGTCATGACCGCGGTGCGAAGATCATCGCGCGGGCGCTCCGCGACGCCGGGATGGAGGTCATCTACACCGGGCTCCACCAAACCCCCGAGCAGATCGTCGAGACGGCGATCCAGGAGGACGCCGATGCCGTCGGGATCTCGATCCTCTCCGGCGCCCACATGACGCTCGTTCCCAAGATCCTCGAAGGGCTGAAGGAGAACGGGGCCGAGGACGTCCTGGTCGTCGTCGGCGGGACGATTCCACGCGAGGACTCGGACGAGCTCAAGCGGCAAGGGGTGGCCGAGGTCTTCACGCCGGGGGCGCCGATGGGAGAGATCGTCGAGTTCCTCCGCGAGAAGGTTCCCGTCAGCTGATCGAGGTCCGGCACGAAGGCCGAGTTGCGGTCGTCACGGTCGATCGGCCGGAGTCGCTGAACGCCCTCGACCTCGAGACGCTGACCGCGCTGCGCGACCGCCTCGGCGAGCTCGCTCGGGATGTCGACACGCACGTCGTCGTTCTGACCGGAGCCGGGGACCGCGCCTTCATCGCGGGTGCCGACATCAAGTACATGAGCGGGCTAGACGTCGACGAGGCGAAGGCCTGGGGCGCGCTGGGCCACGAGGCCGGCCGGTTGCTCGAGACGATGAAGCAGCCGACGATCGCGGCAATCAACGGCTTCGCGCTCGGCGGCGGCTGCGAGCTCGCGCTTGCCTGCGATCTTCGCTACGCGTCCACCAAGGCGAAGCTCGGTCAGCCCGAGATCAACCTCGGGATCATTCCCGGCTGGGGCGGCACCCAACGGCTGGCACGGGCGACGACGCTCGGGTTCGCCAAGGAGCTGATCCTCACCGGCCGGACCGTCGACGCGGATGAAGCACTCCGGCACGGGCTCGTCAACGCGGTCACGGAGCCGGACGAGCTGCTGCCACGGGCGATGGAGACGGCGTTCCAGCTCGCGGCCAAGAGCCCGCTCGCCCTCGAGGCCGCGAAGGAGGCGATCAACCGCGCGCTAGGCGGCGACCATGCCGAGAACCTCTCGCGCGAAGCCGACCGCTTCGGCGAGCTGTTCGCGAGCGCGGACGCCAAGGAGGGCATGACCGCGTTCCTCGAGAAGCGCGAGCCGAAGTTCTCCGGCAGCTGATTCCTCAGCGCTCGCCGCTCCGCTCGTCGAGCGAGCGGATGCTCACGAGGTTGGGGGCGACGTGGTCGACCTGCAGCGTCGTGTGGTCGATTCCGAACTCCGCTGACAGCAGCCGCTCGAGCTCCCGCCGCTTGCCGTGGCAATCCTCTCCGCGGCCGACGAGGACGTGGGCCGAGAGCGCAGGGAAGCCGGACGTGATCGTCCAGATGTGAAGGTCATGAACCTCCTTGACGCCGTGCACGCCCTGGATCCGGCGGGCGACTTCGCGCGCGTCGGTCCCCGCCGGCGTCGACTCCAGCAGGATGTCCACCGCCTCGCGGAGGATTCCCCACGAACTAGCCAGCACGAGCAGGCCGATCAGGACGCTGATCAGCGGGTCGGCGTAGGTCCAGCCGGTGGTCAGGATCACGACCGCAGCCGTGATCACTCCGACCGATCCGAGCAGGTCGGCGAGGACATGCCGAAACGCCGCCCTGATGTTCAGGCTCTCGCGCTGGCTCCGCCAGAGGATCCCGGCAGCCGCAATGTTCACCAGCAGACCGACCGTCGCCACCGCGAGCATCCAGCCTCCGAGAATCTCGGGCGGATCCTCGAACCGCTGGTAGGCCTCGATGAAGATCCAGATCGCGATCGCAACGAGCGTCGCGCCGTTCAGGAGCGCGACGAGGATCTCGGCCCGCTGGTAGCCGAAGCTGCGCGCGAACGTGGGCGGCTTGGCCGCGAGCCAGATGGCGAACAGGGCGAGCCCGAGCGACATGTTGTCGGAGAGCATGTGTCCGGCATCCGCGAGCAACGCGAGGCTCCCGGTCAGCAGGCCTCCGATCGCCTCGACCAGCGTGTAGACGGCGGTCAGCCCGAGCGTCAGCGCCAGCGCCTGGCGACTGGCAGTCCTGTGGTCCGCGTGCGAGTGAGCGTGTTCCAAGTCAGTCGGCCTTGAGCACATTCAAGCCAACCGGTGCGATAACGCGCCTAGGCGCCGGGCGGCTCAAACGTAGCCGCGGGCCGAGCCACGGCTTCGCGCCGCCTACTTCGCGGAGAAGAGGACTCGCTCGGCCATGATCGCGCCGGGCTTGCCGAGCTGGGCGTCGAGCGTCACCGGCAAGATCTCCGTCCAGACCGTCGCGCGCTTCTTGCCCGCGAGGTTGCCGACCGCGGTCTCGATCTCGGTGAGGGGCGACACGCCGAGGAAGACGGGCCGGCTGATGCCGTTGAGCCGGAGGCCGGTCGAACGCACGCCCAGGCTGTTGACCTGAACCTTGAGCGCCTCGACTTGCTGCTCGAGCACGCCGCCCTTGAGCCACAGCGACGTCCGAGTCTTCGGCGGCGCGGAGAAGAGCAGCCGCCACGCGCGGTTGAGCGTGGTGTACGGGTTCGTTGCCGCTCCGTCGTTCGGGTGCAGCTCGAAGTGGAGGTGCGGCACGATGCCGTTTGCGTCGCCCGAGTCCCCGACGAACCCGACGGGCTCACCGGCGGCGACCCGCATCCCGCTCCTCAGGCCGGGCGCGAATGCGATCCCCGGTGCGCAGCGGCCCTTGTTGTCGTTGGTCATGCCGAGGTCGTTGTTCAAGTGGATGTAGAGGTAGGTCGTGCCGCTCTGGCCGTAGAGGTAGAGCATGCAGCCGGCCGCCCAGGACGTGACGTGGAACTTGACGCGGCCGGCCTCTGCGGCGACGGCGAGCGCCTTTCGCGGCGCCACGATGTCGATTCCCTGGTGCGCCCCCTGGCCGCGAGGGGCGCCGAAGTCGTTCGTGTAGCGGAACTTGCCGAGCACCGGGAAGATGATCCGCTTGCCGGCTCCTGGGCCGACGGTCCTCTCGGTCGGCGACGACTTCGCCGCGACGGGCACGACCGGGGGGTCGGGAATGGCGGCCGCGTTGCCGGCCGTCAGGGCGAGAATGGCGGCAAGCAGAAGAACTCGGGCTGTCGTCCGGTGGCGTCTCATGTGCTGGGACCTCGCGCTCCGGTTCGCGCTCGAAGCGCGAGACCCTAGCAGACTCTTCGGCGAGATTCCCCTCCCACTTGAGCGGCGACCCCGCGGCAGTAGAGTCTCCGACCGTGAAAATCGCCGTCTGCGTCAAACACGTGCCGGAGGGAACGACTCACCGGCGGATCAACCCCGAGACGAAGCGTCTCGACCGCTCCGGCGAGGGCGCGATCAACCCCTTCGACACGCATGCGGTCGAGGAGGCTCTACGGATCAAGGAAGCCGGTGACGGCGAGGTCGTCGTCGTCTCGATGGGGCCCGCAGCGGCGCAGGACTCGGTTCGCAAGGCGCTCGCGATGGGTGCCGACGCTGCGCTGCTCATCACCGACGACGGCGCAGCCGGCTCGGACCTCGTCGCGACGACGAACGCGCTCGCCGCCGCGCTCGAGCCCGAGGGCGCAGACCTGATCATCTTCGGCCAGCAGGCCGGCGACTCCGACGGGGCCGTTCTCTGGGCGGCGGTCGCCGACCGGCTCAGGCGGCCGGTGATCTCCCAGGTCGCCGAGTTGACGGTCGCCGACGGCAAGGTCGTCGGCAAGCGCCAGACGGAGTTCGGCTACGACACGATCGAGGCGCCGCTGCCGGCAGTCGTCGCCGTCTCGGACGCGATCAACGAGCCGCGGTACCCGTCGCTGAAGGGGATCATGGGCGCGCGCTCCAAGCCCCAGCGCTCCGTCACGGCCGCCGACCTGGGCGTCGACGCGGGCAGCGTCGGAGAGGTGGGCTCGAAGACGACGGTCCAGGCGCTCAACGACCCGCCGCCGCGCGGGGACACGGTCAAGATCGAAGACGACGGCAGCGCGCCGGAGAAGATCGTCGACTACCTCGGCGGAGAAGAAGGTTTTGTAGTGCCCACGCTCGTGTTTCTCGAGCACCATGAGGGCGAGCTGCAGAAGCCGTCGCTTGGCGTGCTCTCGAAGGCCGCGGAGCTGGACGGGGACGTCGCCGGTGTCGTGCTCGGCTCGGAGGTGCGTGATCTCGCCGCCACGGCAGGCGCTTTCGGAGCGTCGAAGGTGTTCGTCGCCGACAAGCCGGAGCTCGAGGCACCGCTGCCTCAGCCGCGGGTCGATGCACTTGCCGCGCTCATCCGCGAGCAAGGCTTCGACACCGTCCTCTTCGCCGCTTCGGTGCTCTCCGCCGACGTGGCCGCCGCGCTCTCGGCGCGGCTCGGGGCGGGCCTCAACTGGGACCTGACCGATCTCGTTCAGGAGAACGGCTCGCTGATCGGCAAGCGCCCGGCGCTCGGCGACTCGGTGGTCGTCGACGTCGGCTGGACGCGGCGAGCCGCGACTGGCCTTGATCCGCGCCGGCACCTTCGAGCCGAAGGAAACCGGGGGCGAGGCAGAGGTCGAGGACTTCGACGTCCAGTTCGAGGACTTCTCGCTCGGCGCGACGATGGTCGAGCAGGCCCACGCCGAGAGCGAGGGCCCGTCGATCGAAGACGCCGACGTGATCGTCGCCGGCGGCCGCGGGCTGGGCTCCCCGGAGAACTTCAAGCTCGTGGAGGAGCTCGCACAGGCGCTCGGGGGTGCCGTCGCGGCGACCCGTGCCGTGGTGGACGCCGGCTGGTACCCCTACGCCACGCAGGTCGGGCAGACGGGCAAGACCGTCTCGCCGAAGCTCTACGTCGCCTGCGGGATCTCGGGCGCGATCCAGCACAAGGTTGGCATGCAGGGGGCCGGCGTGATCGTCGCGATCAACAAGGACCCGAACGCCCCGATCTTCGAGTTCTGCGACCTCGGCGTGGTCGGCGACCTGCACGAGATCGTCCCGAAGCTGACCGAGCTCGTCCGCCAGCGGAAATCTTGACGCGCCCCGCGGACTACCCGCCGCCGTTCGACCCGCGCGAGTTCGTCGCCGCGCCCAGCGACCCGCCGGAGGAGCGGATCGACGTCGGCATCCTGATCGTCGGGGCCGGGCCGGCCGGGCTCGCGTGCGCGATCCGCCTCGGACAGCTGCTCGAGGAGTCGCCCGAGATGGCCGAGCGGCTCGGGGAGGTCCCGGTCGCGGTGCTCGAAAAGGGGAAGAGCGTCGGCTCACATCTCGTCTCGGGCGCGGTCGTCAACCCGAGAGGCTTCCGCCGGCTCTTCCGCGGCCGCGACATGCGGATCGAGGACATCCCGTCGTACGGCCGGGTCGAGCATGAGAGCGTCTATTTCCTCTCGTCACGGTCGGCGCTGCGCATCCCCGCCCCGCCGACGATGCGCAACGACGGCAATTTCGTCGCCTCGCTGTCACAGCTCTCGCGCTGGCTCGCCGAACAGGCGGAGGCGGGCGGCGCCGTGATCCTCCCGGAGACGGCGGCCGAGAGGCTGCTCGTCGAGGGTGCGCGAACGGTCGGCGTCCGCACGGGCGACAAGGGCCGCGGCAGGGACGGCGAGCCGCTGCCGAACTTCGAGCCTGGGGCCGACGTCACCGCCAAGGTGACGGTCCTCGCCGAAGGTACCCAAGGGCATCTGACCGGCATCGCCATCGACCGCTTCGGGCTCGCCGGCGAGAGCCCGCAGGTCTGGGCGCTCGGCGTCAAGGAGGTCTGGAAGGTCGCCAAACCGCTCGACCGCGTCATCCACACGCTGGGCTGGCCGCTGCGGGGCGGCCGGAAGTACCGCGAGTTCGGCGGCTCCTTCATCTACCCGATGGGGCCGGACATGGTCACGATCGGCATGGTCGTCGGCCTGGACTACCGCGACGTCGAGCTCTCCGTTCACGACCTGCTCCAGGAGCTGAAGACGCACAGGTTCGTTCGCAAGCTCCTCGCCGGCGGCGAGCGGATCGGCTGGGGCGCCAAGACGATCCCCGAAGGCGGGTTCGTCGCCCTGCCGCGCAGGCTCCATGCGCCCGGTCTGCTGCTGACAGGGGACGCGGCCGGCTTGGTGAACGTCCCGGCGCTGAAGGGGATCCACTACGCGGTCGAGTCCGGCAGGCTCGCGGCCGAGGCGGCCTTCGAGGCACTCAGGCCCGGTCGCACGCCGTGGACGCCGGGGGCGCTCGCCTCCTACGACGAGTCGCTGCGCGGGACCTACGTCTGGAAGGACCTGAAGCAGGTGCGCAACATGCGCCAAGCGTTCGCGCACGGCTTCGTCATGGGCGGCGCGATGGCGGGTGCGATGACCGTCAGCTTCGGGAAGCTCCCGCCCGGCGACATGGGCGACCGAGCCGGACGCAGCGCAGTCGCTGTTCCGCACCCGGCGGTCGGCCCAGTACCCGGCGCCCGACGGCCAGCTCACGTTCGACAAGCTCTCGTCGGTCTACCTGTCCGGGAACAAGACCCGCGACGACGCGCCGAACCACATCCGCGTCCGCACCGATGTGCCGTACGAGATCGGCCTCCTATGGGAACGGATGTGCCCGGCCCAGGTCTACGAGGTCTCCGCGGACGGCGGCGAGTCGACCGTCGAGGTGACGCCCTCGAACTGCGTCCAGTGCGGCGCGATCACCGCCAAGGGCGGACGGCTGACACCTCCAGAGGGCGGCTCCGGGCCCGAGTACACCTTGACGTGATCACCGCCGACGACGTCCGCGCGGCGCGCGAGACGATCGGTGACGACCTCCACCGGACGCCGGTGTTCAGCTCCGCGACGCTCGGACCGCAGGTCTATCTGAAGGCCGAGCTCTTCCAGCGGACCGGCTCGTTCAAGCCCCGGGGCGTGCTGAACAAGCTGCGCTGGCTGACCGACGAGGAGCGGGCACGAGGGGTGATCGCCGCCTCGGCCGGCAACCACGCCCAGGCGGTTGCGTACGGCGCCGCCCGCGAAGGGCTCGACGCCTTGCTGGTGATGTGGCAGAGCGCGAGCCCGGCGAAGATCGACGCGACACGCGGCTACGGAGCTCAGATCGACCTCGAGTCGCCGGGGCCCGGAGACGGTGTTCGACCGGCTCCACCAGCTGGTCGAGGAGACCGGCAGAACGCTCGTCCACCCGTTCGACGATCCGCTCGTCGCCGCCGGGCAAGGAACGGTCGGCCTGGAGATCGCCGAGGACGTCCCGGAGGTCGATACGGTCATCGTGCCCGTCGGCGGCGGCGGCTTGATCGCAGGGATCGCCGCCGCGCTGCCCGAGGCCCGGATCGTCGGAGTCGAGCCCGCGACGTCGAACGCGCTGACCGTCGGGCTCGCCGCGGGTGAGCCGACTCCCGTCTCACCGAAGTCGATCGCCGACGGGTTGAACGCCCCTTCGCCGGTGAGCTCCCGATCCGGATCGCGCGCGAGCACGGCGTCCAGATCGTCCTCGTCGAGGAGGAGGAGATCGAGGAGGGCATGCGCTTCCTCTACGAGCGGGCGAAGTTGGCCTGTGAGCCTGCGGGCGCCGCCGCAGTGGCCGCGCTGATCGCCGACAAAGTGCCTCTGGAGCAGGATGAGACGGTGGTCGCTGTTGTCTCCGGTGGCAATGTTTCGAGGGAGACCGCTGTTGCTATCCTGGCCCAGCCGTGAAGCCCGACATCCATCCCGAATACATGACCGCGACGGTCCGCTGCTCGTGCGGCAACGAGTTCGAGACGCGCTCGACGAAGTCCGAGCTGCATGTCGAGGTCTGCTCGAACTGCCATCCCTTCTACACGGGCAAGCAGAAGCTGATGGATACGGGCGGCCGCGTCGAGCGCTTCCAGCGCCGGCTCGAGCGTGCCGGCGGCGCCCGCAAGGGCTAGTCCTAGGCTGAGTACGCGATGAGTGCTCCGATCGGGGGTCAGGCGGTCCTCGAGGGCGTGATGATGCGCGGCCCCTCGAACTGGTCGCTCGCGGTCCGCAAGCCGGACGGCGAGATCGCGCAGCTGCACCACGAGATCAACTCGGTGATGGCCCGGCACAGGTTCTTCCGGCTGCCGGTCATCCGCGGGATCATCGCTCTCGGCGAATCGCTCGCAATCGGCTTCCGCGCGCTCGCGATCTCGGCGAACTACGCGGCGCAGGAGGAGGGCGACGACGACGAGGTCTCGACCGAGATCGGCCGCGGCGCGATGATCTTCGCCTTCGCGATCGCGATCGGCTTCGCGCTACTGCTCTTCAAGGTCACGCCGGCGCTGCTGACGAGCTGGCTGCCGATCGAGACGACTGGTCTCTTCGTCGTCGTCGAGGGCCTGATCCGCGTCAGCATCTTCATTCTCTACCTCGTCCTGATCTCGTTCCTGCCCGACCTCAGGCGGGTCTTCCAGTACCACGCCGCCGAGCACAAGGCGATCAACGCCTACGAGGCCGGCGAGGAGCTGACGCCCGAGAAGGTGCAGCGCTTCAGCCTCATCCACCCGCGCTGCGGGACCGCGTTCCTGCTCTGGGTGATGGTGATCGCGATCTTCGTCTTCGCGTTCATCGGCCAGCCCGACTGGCCGTGGCTGATCGCCAGCCGGATCCTGCTCCTGCCGGTGATCGCCGGGATCGCGTACGAGCTGATCCGCTTCGCCGGCCGGCACTCGGACAACCCGATCCTGATGACTCTGCTCGCACCGGGGCTGTGGCTCCAGCGGCTCACCACCCGTGAGCCCGCGCTCGACCAGGTCGAGGTCTCGATCCGTGCGCTCGAGGACGTCCTCGAGCGCGAAGGCCGGCTCGACCCCGCCGAGCGCAAAGTCGAAGTCATGGCCTGAGAGCTGACCCCTTCCCTCGATGGCTGGAGATCGAGCAGCTGGTCGAGGAGCTCGAACGCTCCTATGCGGAGGCGCAGGAGCGCATGTCCGACCCTGCCGTCTACAACGACCGCAGGCAGGCGGCCGAAGCCGGCCGCCGGCTGAAGGAGCTCGAGGGCCCCTACCGGCTTGCCCAGGAATGGCGCCAGGCCAATGAGGATCTCGACGCCGTGCGGGACGATCCGGAGCTCGCCGACCTCGCGCCCGATCCGGCGCGAGATCGCGAGGCTCGAGGAGGAACTAAAGCTCGCGCTGGTCGAGACCGACCCGGCGGACAGCAAGGACGTCCTGCTCGAGGTCCGGCAGGGCGTCGGAGGAGACGAGGCGGCGCTCTGGGCGGGCGACCTCTTCCGGATGCTGACGCGCTACGCCGAACGGCGCGGCTTCTCCACCGAGCAGCTCTCCTCGAGCCCGAGCGAGGGCGGCGGGTTCAAGGAAGTCGTCTTCGCGGTCAAGGGCGACGGCGCGTACTCGATCTTCAAGTGGGAAGGGGGCACGCATCGCGTCCAGCGCGTTCCGACGACGGAGTCCCAGGGCCGGATTCACACCTCGACGGCGACCGTCGCGGTGATGCCCGAGGCCGAGGAAGTCGAGGTGGAGATCGATCCGAACGAGCTGAAGATCGACGTCTACCGCTCGACCGGGCCGGGCGGGCAGAGCGTCAATACCACCGACTCCGCCGTGCGAATCACCCATCTCCCGACGGGCGTCGTCGTCTCGATGCAGGACGAGAAGTCGCAGATTCAGAACCGCGCCAAGGCGCTCCGCGTGCTGCGCGCGAGGCTGTACGAGCTGGAGCGCGCGAAGCAGCGCGCCGAGCTCGAGAGCGCGCGCCGCTCGCAGATCGGCTCCGGCGAGCGGGCCGAGAAGATCCGCACGTACAACTTCCCGGAGAACCGGGTCACCGACCACCGGGTCAAGCTCACGCTCCACCGCCTGGACTCCGTGCTCGACGGCGACCTGGACGAGCTGACCGAGGCGTTGTCGGAAGAGGAGCGCCGCCGCGCGCTCGAGACCGCCGCCGTGTGAGCACGCGAGAGGTCGTCCGCCAGATCGCGATCGAGCTCGAGCAGGCCGGCTGCCCGTCGCCGCGCGTCGACGCCGAATGGCTCGTCGCGCACGTCATCGGCGGGAGCAGGACCGACGTCTATGCCGAGGACCGTCCGCTCGATGAGGCCGAGACCGTCCGCCTCCGGTCACTCGTCGAGCGAAGGCGGGCGAGGGAGCCGCTTGCGTACGTCCTCGGCGAGTGGGGCTTCCGCCGCCTGACGCTCCAGGTCGATCCGCGCGTGCTGATCCCGCGGCCCGAGACCGAGATCCTCGTCGAGCGCTGCCTCGAGCTGCTCTCCGGCCTCGACCGCCCCCGCGTGCTCGACATCGGCGTCGGCTCCGGCGCGATCGCGCTCGCGATCGTGGACGAGCGGCCCGATGCCCGCGTCGTCGCGACCGATACCTCGACCGGTGCGCTCGCCGTCGCCGAGGCGAACAGGCTCAGGCTCGGCGTGGACGGGCGGGTCGAGCTCCGTCACGGCGACCTGGTCGCGGGGGCAGCAGGCCCGTTCGACCTCGTCGTCTCGAACCCGCCGTATGTCGCGCCGGCTGACGTCGACCGGCTGCCGCCGGAGGTGCTCCGCGAGCCGCGCGAGGCGCTGATCGGGCTCGGGCGGCACGAGGTGATCGCGGCCGCCGTCGAGGACGTCCTCGCGCCTGGCGGGGTGCTCGTGCTCGAGGTCGGCGACGGCCAGGCTCCGTCGGTGGCCGCGAGCCTGCGTGAGCTCGGCTACGACCAGGTCGACGACGACGGAGGACCTCGCGGGCCACGAGCGGGTCGTCGAAGGCCGGCGGCGTTGATCGACGAGGTCGTCGCGGCCATCCGCGGGGGTCAGCCGGCGGTGGTGCCCACGGACACGGTGTACGGCCTCGGTGCCGACGCGTACCGCGAGGCGCCGGTGCGGCGGCTCTACCGGCTCAAGGGCCGCGACGAGCAGCAGCCGACAGCTCTCGTCGCGGCAGACGTGGACGTCTTGCTCGACGCCGTTCCGGAGCTTCGCGGTCGTGCGGGTGTGATCGCCCGCGCCCTGCTGCCCGGCCCCTACACGCTGATCCTCCCGAACCCCGCGCGTCGGTTCCGCTGGCT
This sequence comes from uncultured Actinomycetes bacterium, assembly GCA_963764595.1. Lineage (GTDB taxonomy): Bacteria > Actinomycetota > Thermoleophilia > Gaiellales > Gaiellaceae > JACDAN01. Next base: position 315,790 of record CAVXTG010000007.1, read on the forward strand.
GACCGGTAGCCGCCCGACGACGATCGGCGTACGGGTGCCGCGAGGTCACCGGCGAGGCGGCCGAGCTCCTCCGGCGGGTGGGCGCGATCGCGGCGACGAGTGCGAACCGTCCCGGCGAGCCCGATCCGCGCTCGGTCGACGAGGTCCCCGAGGAGCTCCGGAAGGCATGCGGCGCCGTCCTCGACGTCGGCGAGCTGCCGGGCACGCCGTCGACCGTGCTCGACCTGACCGGGCCCGAGCCGACGGTGGTCCGCGAGGGCGCCGTTCCGGCGGAAGAGGCGCTCGCGCAGCTCGCGCGGGTCTGACGAGCCGAGGTGGGGGATACGATGCGCGGGATGGCCGTCGCGCAGGAGACGCTCGACCACCTCCGCACCGCGGGCCTCGCGGAGATCGATCCCGAGATCGCCGAGCTGCTCCACCGCGAGCTCGAGCGGCAGCGCGGCCAGATCGAGCTGATCGCGTCGGAGAACTTCACGTGGCCGAGCGTCTTCGAGGCGGTCGGAAGCACGCCGACGAACAAGTACGCCGAGGGGTATCCCGGCAAGCGCTACTACGGCGGCTGCGAGGTCGTCGACGAGATCGAGCAGACGGCGATCGACCGCGCGAAGGACCTGTTCGGCGCGGAGCACGCCAACGTCCAGCCGCACGCCGGCGCGCAGACGAACATGGCCGTCTACATGGCGGCGCTGAAGCCGGGCGAGACGATCCTCTCGCTCGAGCTCTCGCACGGCGGCCACCTGACGCACGGCCTCAAGGTCAACTTCTCGGGCCGTCTGTACACGATCGCTCACTACGGCGTCAGCCGGGAGACGGACATGGTCGACTACGACGACGTCCTTCGGCTGGCCAAGGAGCACCGTCCGAAGCTGATCGTCTGCGGCGGTTCTGCCTATCCCCGCACAGTCGAGGCCGACCGGTTCCGTGAGATCGCGGACGAGGTCGGCGCGCTGCTCCTCTGCGACATGGCGCACTTCGCCGGGCTCGTCGCAGCCGGGCTGCATCCGAATCCGGTGCCGCACTGCGACTTCGTCACCTCGACGACGCACAAGACGCTGGCCGGGCCTCGCGCCGGCTTCATCCTCTGCCGAGAGGAGCACGCCCAGGCGGTCGACCGCGCGGTCTTTCCCGGGATCCAGGGCGGGCCGCTCGAGCACACGATCGCGGCCAAGGCGACCTGCTTCCGGATCGCCGGCACGGAGGCGTTCCGCGACTACCAGCGGCAGGTGCGCCTGAACGCGGACGCGCTGTCCGAGACGCTGATCGAGGGCGGGCTCGACGTCCTCACGGGAGGCACCGACACGCACCTGCTCCAGCTCGACCTGCGGCGGACCGACTGGTCGGGCAAGGACGCCGAAGAGCGGCTGGCGGAGGTCAAGCTGACCGTGAACCGCAACACCGTCCCGTTCGACGAGCGACCGCCAACCGTCGCGTCGGGCATCCGCCTCGGGACGCCGGCGGCAACGATGCGCGGGTTCGACGAGGAGGACTTCCGCGAGGTCGGGCGGATCATCGTCGAGTCGCTGGGCCCGAGCCCCGATCTCGACGGGCTCGCCGGCCGCGCGACGGCGCTCTGCGACAAGCGGCCGCTCTACCCGGGCTTCCGCGGCTTCACGACCTACACCGCGTGAGCGCTGTCGCGACAGGGCAGGTCATCGAGGTCACGCACCCCTTGGTGCAGCACAAGCTGTCGTACCTGCGCGAGAAGGACACGCCCACGGTCCACTTCCGCAAGATCGCGAACGAGGTCACGCTGCTCCTCACCTACGAGGCGACGAAGGACTTCCCGACCGAGGACGTCGAGATCGAGACGCCGCTCGAGCGGACGACCGTCCAGCGGATCTCGGGCAAGAAGGTCGCGGTCTGCCCGGTGCTGCGCGCCGGGCATGGGGATGCTCGACGGCGTGCTCTCCCTCGTCTCCGGCGCACGGGTCGGGTTCATCGGCCTGTACCGCGACGAGGAGACGCTCGCGCCGGTCGAGTACTACGTCAAGCTGCCGAACGATCTCGCCGAGCGCGACGCGATCGTCCTCGACCCGATGCTCGCGACCGGCAACTCGAGCGTCGCCGCGATCACGAAGGTCAAGGAGGCCGGAGCCCGCTCGGTGACGCTGGTCTGTCTCGTCTCGGCGCCCGAGGGAATCGAGCGCGTCCACTCGGAGCATCCCGACACGCGGATCGTCACCGCCTCGATCGATCGCGGCCTGAACGAGCGCGGCTTCATCGTCCCCGGGCTCGGCGACGCAGGCGACCGTCTGTACGGAACGAAGTAGCCTCCCGGGACTCGATGCTCGACACGCTGCGCGACAACCCTGAGGTTGCCTGGGGCTTTCTGGTCGCACTCGTCGTCGTGCTGCTGCTGACGCCGGGTGTCGGGCGGTTCGCTCGGATCCTCGGCCTGGTCGACGAGCCCGGCGAGACGCGCAGGGTGCACGTGCGTCCCGTTCCCCGTCTGGGCGGCATCGCGCTCCTGCTCGGGATCCTCGTGCCGGCGCTCGCCTTCCTGCCGCTGGACGGCGTCTATCGCGGGATCCTGCTCGGCGCCGCCATTGCGACCACGGTCGGCGCGATCGACGACTTCCGCGGGCTTCCCTGGTGGGGGAAGCTGGGCGGGCAGCTCGCCGCCGCCGGAGTCGTCGTCGGCTTCGGCGTCAGCGTCGACCGCTTCACGTTTCCGGTCCTGGGGAGCCAGGAGCTGCCGGACTGGGTAGGGGTGCCGGCGACCATGCTCTGGATCGTCGCGATCATGAACATGGTCAACTTCCTCGACGGGATGGACGGCCTCGCGGCCGGGATCTGCGCGATCGCGGGATCGACGTTCGCGCTGATCGGCCTCTCGCTCGGCGACGCCAACGCGGCGCTCGTGTCCGCGATCGTCGCCGGCGCGTGCTTCGGGTTCCTGCACCACAACTTCTACCCGGCGCGGATCTTCATGGGCGACTCGGGAGCGATGCTCCTCGGGTTACTGCTTGCGGCGGTCGCGGTCGAGGGCCTCGTCAAGACGGCGGCGTTGGCGACACTCGTGCTGCCGCTCCTCGTGCTGGCGATCCCGATCATCGACACCTCGTTCGTCGTCGCCAAGCGCGTCAAGTACCGCCGGCCGCTCTACGCCGCCGACCGCACTCACCTCCACCACCGCTTCCTCAACATCGGCTTCACGCAGGCGCGGGCAGTCACCTACATGTACGTCTGGTGCGCGATCCTCGCCGCCGCCGCGCTGGCGACGCGGTTCCTGCCTCCCCGTCCGGGCGGCGAGTGGGACCTCTCGAACACCCTCGTGGCCGGCCTCGTCGGGCTCGCCGCGCTGGCCGCGTCTCTCTACATCGCCTACCTCCTCGAGATCGTCAAGCTGGCGAACCCGCGCATCCGCCGGCGCGAGGAGCAGGCACGCCGCGAGGCCGAACGCCGCAGCGCCTGACTGCCAAGTAACACAGTGTTACTTGGAAGCGGTCGCGCCGGCGACCCCGCTGTCCTGGCGGGCTCGTCGGCCCACCGCGATCCTTGTAACCAAGTGTTACTTGGCTTTCGGCCGACGCCTTCGAGGTGCCGCCTACGGGCACGAACGGAGGCTACAAGGTCGACCGGTTTTCCCAAAGCCATGCGGGTTTGAGGTGTCACAAAGTCTGGTATGCTCGCCCTGGATGGAGCCGGCACCTCGCCAGTCGCTCGACCCCGCCGGGGCCGGCGCGGTACTTGCGGGGACGGCGGCCGCGGGACTCGGGCTCGGCGCTCTCATCGGGTGGGCCCTGGGGTCGTGGCCGCTCGGCGCGCTGGTGGGGACTATTCTCGGGATCCCGGCCGGCATCCTCGCCGTCTACCGCCGGTACCGCGGGTTCTTCTCGTGAGACAGGACGTCTGGAGCACGCCGCGCCCCGTCCCTGGACGGTTGATCCCGATCGCGGCGGGCGGCGCGATCGTCATCCTGGCGCTTCCCGTCTTCCTCGCCGCCGGGCTCCCGCTCGCGGGCTGGGTCCTCGCCGCCACCCTTTGGGTCGCCGGGCAGGCGCTCGGCCTGCTGCTCGGGCGGATGCAGCTGGGCGCGGATAATCTCGCGGCCTCGGGAGTGGTCGGGATCGGGCGAATCGTTCGCGTCACCGCCGTCGGCGTCGTGCTGGTAGTCGTCGCTTCACGCGACGGCGAAACGGCGCTCGCTGCCGCGCTCGTCTACGCCTTCGCGTACACGCTCGAGCTCGCGCTCTCGCTGACCGCGTACTTCACGAATGAGCCGGTGCGATGAGGAGAGCCCTCGCCCTCCTGATCCTAGGGGCCGTAGGCCTGACGCTGCCGACGAGTGCGCTGGCCTCGACCGCCGAGACCGGCGGTGAAGAGGAGAAGTTCGACCCCTCTGTCGAGTTCGAGCTCCACGAGTGGATCCCGATTCACATCGGGCCGCTAGACCTCTCGATCAACAAGGCCGTCGCGTATCTCTTCCTCGGAACGGCCGTCGCCATCTTCCTCGGGATCCTCCTGATGCGGGTTCGGCTCCGGGTCGATCCCGACAACCGCCAGACGACGGGCGAGTGGATCTACGAGATCGCCCAGACGCAGATCGCCGAGCAGGGCCTGCCGACAAAGGCGATCGGCCGCTGGTTCCCGTACTGCGCGACGCTCCTGATCTTCATCTGGGCGCTGAACATGATCAGCTTCATCCCGCTTCCGCTCTCCGACGAGAAGGTGACCGTCTTTGGCGTCGAGCTGCCGGCACTCGGGATCTACGCCGCGACCTCGTCGATCGCCGTCACCCTCGCGCTGGCGCTGATGACGTTCTTCTTCACGCACATCGAGGGGATTCGTGCCAACGGCGTCGGCAAGTACTTCAAGAGTTGGATCCCGGCCGATGTTCCGAAGTCGGTGTACCCACTCCTCGTCCCGCTCGAGATCCTGGGTCAGTTCATGCGGCTCGTCTCGCTCTCGGTCCGGCTCTACGCCAACATGCTCGCCGGCCACATGCTGATCCTGACCTTCATCGGGCTGATCTTCGTGCTCGAGAATGTCCTGCTCGCGCTGTTCTCGATCCCGCTCGCGACCGCCTTCTACCTGTTCGAGGTCGTGATCGTCGTCAGCATCCAGGCGTTCATCTTCGCCGCCCTGTCCGCCATCTACATCGGCTCCGCCATCGAACCGGAGCACTAAAGGAGGTCCCTTGGAAACCCTGCTGCTGCAAACCGAAGGCAACGTGGTCGACCTCGGCAAGGCGATCGCGCTCGCGCTCGGCATCGGCCTCGGCTCGCTGGGAGCCGGCGTCGGCATCGGGAACATCTTCGGCTCGATGATTCAGTCCGTCGCCCGCCAGCCCGAGCTGCGGGGTGAGCTGACGGGAATCATGTGGCTCGGCTTCGCGCTCACCGAGGCCGTCGTCTTCTACGGCCTGATCGGCGGCCTGCTCGCCTTCGTCCTCGTCTAGTCGATGCCGCGGCCTTAATCGCAGCCAACCCGCTGATCGACCCGAACCCGGGTCTGATGATCTGGACCCTGGTCTGCTTCCTGATCGCCTTCCTCGTGCTGAGGAAGTTCGCGTTCGGGCCGGTGCAGAAGATCATCGACGAGCGCCGGAAGCGGATCCGGCAGGCGCTCGAGGAGGCGGACAACGCGAGGAACGAGGCCCGGCGCCTGCTCGAGGAGCACCGCGCGCTGATGCAACAGGCGCGCGGTGACGCCGAGCAGATCCTCGCGGAGGCTCGCCGCGTCGCGGATGCGCAGCGCGACCGGCTCCGGGACGAGCTGGAGAGCGAGCGGCAGCGCAGGCTCGAGGAGACGACGAAGCAGATCGAGTCCGAGACCCGCCGCGCCCTCGAGCTGATCCGGGCCGAGGTTGCCGAGCTCACGCTCGTCGCGACTAGCAAGGTGACGGGCAAGGTCCTGACCGACGAGGACCACCGGCGGCTGATCGAGGAGGCGGTCGGTGAGCTCGACTTCTCGGTGCTCGAAGGGGACGCCCGCAACAACTAATGGCCGTCGCGCAACGCATCTACGCGAACGCGCTCTTCGAGGCGGCCAAGGAGAAGGGGCGCCTCGAGCCCGTCCGCGACGACCTCCACGCCTTCGCCGAGGCCGCGCGGGAGGTCCCGGAGCTGCGCGCGCTGCTCCACAACCCCGAGATCGACTCGGAGGTGAAGCGTGACGTGCTCGCGAGCCTGCTCGCCGACGCCGACGAGCTCGTCCGCAACTTCGTCCTGCTCGTCGTCGAGAAACAGCGAACCGACGAGCTCGACGACATGGTCCGCGAGTTCGATGCGCTCGTCGCCGCCGAGGAGGGCATCCTCGATGTCGAGCTGACGACCGCGGTCGAGCTCTCAGAGGACGAGGCGACAAGGATTCTCGGGCAGATCGAGCAGGTCTCCGGGCGCAGGCTGCGCGCGTCCCGGAAGGTCGAGCCCGCACTGATCGGCGGCTTCGTGCTGCAGGCCGGCTCCTACCGGGCCGACGCCAGCGTCCGTGGCCGACTGGACCGACTACGACGAGAACTCAGCAGCAGCGGAAGGAGCTAGGTAGTGAGACTGCGCCCGGAAGAGATCACCTCGATCCTCAAGGAACGGATCGAGCAATACGACGTCGAGACCGACCTCGCCGAGGTCGGAAGCGTGCTCCAGGTCGGGGACGGCATCGCCCGTATCCACGGGCTCGAGAACGCGGTGTCGACGGAGATGCTCGAGCTCGAGCACGGGGTCACCGGCATCGCCTTCAACCTCGAGGAGGACAACGTCGGCACCGCGCTCTTCGGCGAATGGGAGCTGATCAAGGAAGGCCAGCCGGTCAGGCGGACCGGCCTGGTCGCGAGCGTTCCGGTCGGCGATGCACTCGTCGGCCGGATCGTCGACCCCCTCGGGAACCCACTCGACGGGGGCCCGCCGATCGAGGCAACCGAGCGGCGACCGCTGGAGTTCAAGGCGCCGGGCGTCATCGACCGGCAGCCGGTGAAGGAGCCGCTCCAGACCGGGATCAAGGCGATCGACGCGATGACGAACGTCGGCCGTGGCCAGCGCGAGTTGATCATCGGCGACCGCTCGACCGGCAAGACGACGATCCTGATCGACACGATCCTGAACCAGAAGGACACGGACGTCATCTGCATCTACGTGGCGATCGGCCAGAAGGCGTCGACCGTCGCCCAGGTCTACGAGCTGCTGCGCGACCGGGGCGCGATGGAGTACACGATCATCGTCAACGCCGCCGCGAACGAGGCTGCGCCGATCAAGTGGATGGCCCCGTTCGCCGGCGCGGCGATGGCTGAGCACATCATGTTCAACGGCGGCCACGCGGTCTGCATGTACGACGACCTGTCGAAACACGCGGACGCGTACCGGCAGCTGTCGCTGCTCCTTCGGCGCCCGCCGGGGCGCGAGGCGTTCCCCGGCGATGTCTTCTATCTCCACTCACGACTGCTCGAGCGCGCCTGCAAGCTCTCGGACGAGCTCGGCGGCGGGTCGATGACGGCGCTGCCGATCATCGAGACCCAGGCCGGCGACATCTCGGCCTACATCCCGACGAACGTGATCTCGATCACGGACGGCCAGATCTTCCTCGAGTCCGACCTGTTCTTCTCGGGCGTGCGCCCCGCCGTCAACGTCGGCGTCTCCGTCTCGCGCGTCGGCGCGAGCGCGCAGACGAAGGCGATGAAGAAGGTTGCCGGCCGTCTCCGGCTCGAGCTCTCGCAGTACCGGGAGCTCGAGGCGTTCTCGCAGTTCGGGTCGGAGCTCGACTCGGCAACCCAGCGGACGCTCGCGAGCGGCGAGCGCATGGTGGCGACGCTCAACCAGCCGCAAAACCAGCCGTGGCCGATGGAGGAGCAAGTCGCCGCGATCTGGGTCGGCATCAACGGCTACCTGAACGACATCCCCACCTCTCAGGTGTCGCGTTTCCAGGAAGAGCTGCGGGAGTACTTGCGCACCGAAGGGACGATCTACAAGGAGATCCGCGAGACGGGCGACCTCCCGGACGAACTGGAGGAGCGCCTGCGGCAGGAGGTCGAGAAGTTCGTGGAGACCTTCGTCGTCCACGAGGAATCAGTGGTCTAGCCATTACTGGACGGAGCACTAATGGCTGAAGTCCAGGATCTCAAGCGTCGGATCCGCTCCGTTCGCAATACGCGGAAGATCACCAAGGCGTTCGAGCTCGTTGCCGCGGCTCGCCTGCGCCGCGCCCAGGCCCGGATCGAAGCGATGCGACCGTACGCCGATCGGATGATGGAGCTGATGGTCGGGACCTCGCGGGCGAGCACCTCGGTTCGCGGCCTGCCGCTGCTCGAGCGGCGCGAGGTCCGGACCGCGGCCATTCTCGGGCTGACGGGCGACCGCGGCCTCGCCGGTGCCTTCAACGCGCAGATCCTTCGACGCGTCATCGAGGTCGAGCGGCGGCTGCGGCAAGACGGGGTTGAGGTTCGCTGGCTCGTCTCCGGCCGCAGGGGAGCCTCGACGCTTCGCTTCCGGCGCTACGAGGTCGACCAGGCCTGGATCGGCTTCAGCGACCGGCCGTCCTACGCCGACGCGAAGGGGATCTGCCACAAGATCATCGAGCTCTACTCCGAGGGCGAGGTCGACAGCGTGATCGTGGTCTACAACCACTTCGTGTCGCCGCTCGTCCAGCGGGTCGTCGAGCAGGAGATCCTCCCGATACCCGAGCACGTGCTCGAAGCGAGCGAGGACGCGCCGCCCGCGCTCGTCGGCGACTTCATCTACGAGCCCGAGCCAGAGGAGATCCTCGAGCGCCTGCTCCCGGTCTACGTCGAGACCGAGCTCTTCCGCGCGCTGCTCGAGTCCGCCGCCTCGGAGCAGGGCGCCCGGATGACGGCGATGCGGAACGCGTCCAAGAACGCCGCGGAGCTGATCGACAGCCTGACCCTGGCGATGAACCGAGCCCGCCAGGCGGAGATCACGCAGGAGATCCTGGAGGTCGTCGCCGGAGCTGACGCGCTAACGGCGACCTAACAAACTCGCCGGGCGATAGTCAAAAGTGATCGGAACGGCGGACCCCCGCCGAGTATCCTCTCCCACGCATGGCTGACGAAGGACGAAAGGAAGTTCTCTCCGCAGGCGCCGGCCTGGCCGCCGAGGTCGCGCTGGAGAGTGGCAGCGAGTTCGGTGAGTTCACCGACGTCAAGGCCCGCGGCTACTGGGAGCAGGTGTGGCGGCGGTTCTCGCAGGACAAGATCGCGATCGCGAGCGGGATCTTCATCGTCCTCTTGATCCTGACGGCCTTCGTCGGCGCCCCGATCGCGAAATCCTGGCTGGGGCACGGCCCGAATGACATCTTCCCCGAGCCCGGCGTCGGCGTCGATCTCCAACTCGTGCCGCGCGACCCGCTGACCCACGCGCAGTGGTACAACCCCGAGACGGGGAAGATGCAGGACGTCTTCTTCCCGCTCGGCACGTCGGACACGCTCGGCCGCGACCTCCTGATGCGCCTGATCTACGGCGCCCGGGTCTCGCTCGAAGTGGCACTCGGGGCGACGTTCCTGTCGATGTTCATCGGCGTCCTGCTCGGCGCGACCGCCGGGTACTTCCGCGGCTGGATCGACGCGCTGATCTCACGGCTGACCGAGATCGTGATGGCCTTCCCGCTGCTCCTGTTCGTGATCGCGCTCGCGGCGACGGTCGGCGACCGGCTCGACGGCGTCACGTTCGGGTTCTTACCTCCCGGAGTCGTCACGCTCGTCCTCGTAGGCGGCGTCTTCGGCTGGTTCTACCCTGCCCGCATCGTGCGTGCTCAGGTGCTCTCGCTCCGCGAGAAGGAGTTCATCGAGGCCGCGCGGATGGTCGGGCTCCAGCGACTGGCGGATCATCCGGTCGCACCTGCTGCCTCACCTGGTCGCGCCGATCATCGTCTACTCGACCCTGATCGTCGCCCAGTTCGTCCTCTTCGAGGCCGGCCTCTCGTTCCTCGGCCTCGGCGTCCCGCTGCCGGACCCGAGCTGGGGGAACCTGCTCGCGGGTGCACCCGCGTTCTACCTCCAACAGCCTTGGTTGATGTTCTGGCCCGGCGCCGCCGTGCTGCTGACGACGCTGGCCTTCAACCTGCTCGGCGACGGCCTGCGCGACGCCTTCGATCCGCGCGGCGCCGCCCATTAGAAGCCCTACTCGGGGCTTCTTAACCCCGCGCTAACTAACTCGAAATCCGGGCGTCTTACAAGCCGGGACGCGAGGGCGTCCTGTGTTGGCTACGACCGCCTGTAGCCGGCACGAATCGCGGAAAGGAGTCTCATGCACAGACGACTCATGCTGTCGGTGGCGATGTTGGCCGTCGGCGCAGGCCTACTCGCTGCGTCCGCAGTTGCGGGCGGTTCGGGTAGCGCCTCGCCGCAGGCAACCGACTCCGGCCAGGCAAGAGTTGGCGGCACGTTCAGGCACAGTCTTCGGACCGACATCGACTACGTCGATCCGGCGCTTGCCTATTACGTTCCGTCGTGGGCAATCATGTACAGCACTGCTGCGATGCTCGTGAACTATCCGGATGCCCCGGCCCCGCGTGGGTCCCGGATCGTTCCGGAAGTGGCGGCCGGCCTCCCGCGGATCTCGCGGAACGGCCTGACCTACACCTTCCAGCTCAAGCGGACGTACCGACTGAGCAACGGTCAGCGTGTGACCGCGGCCAACTTCGTCTATGCGATCAATCGTGCCCTGAACCGGCGGATGAACTCGCCGGCTCAGCCGTTCATCGAGGACATCGCGGGCGCTGAGGCCGTCATCGCTGGTCGCGCTCAGCGGGCGACGGGCGTCAGGGCTCTTGGCCCGTACACGCTGCAGATCCGCCTCACGCAGCGGGCTCCGGACATGGTGGCCCGGCTGGCAATGCCGTTCTTCCAGGCGATCCCGACGAACCTGCCGATCGAGCCGGACGGCGTCCGCGCCCCGGTGCACACGGCCGGTCCGTACTACATCGCCCGGTGGGAGCAGACCCGCCAGGTTGTTGTGCAGCGGAACCGCTTCTATCGCGGTCCCCGTCCGCACAACGTCAACTCGATCGTCGTCGACATCGGGCTTCCGCAGGAGACGATCAAGCTGAACATCGATCGCGGCGCTACGGACACCGGCGACATCCCGCCTGCGGCGCATGCTGAGCTTGGCCGCCGCTACGGCGTCAAGAAGTCGGGAGCGGGTCGCTACTTCGCGAACCCCTCGGCGGCTTTCCGGTACCTGGCCCTGAACCACGACCGTCCGCTCTTCGGCGGCGGTGGGAATGGCAACGTGCGGCTGAAGAAGGCCGTGAACTTCGTCATCGACCGGACGGCAATGCTGAACCAGCGCGGCGCCTATGCCGGTGTCACGAACGACCAGTACATGCCGCCGACGATGCGCGGCTTCAAGAACGTCGCCATCTACCCGCGGCGTCCGAACCCCGACCGGGCACGCACGCTGGCTCAGGGTCAGACTCGCGGTGGCAGCGGCGTCTTCTACTGCGCGAACGCGGCCCCGGCTCCTGCGACTTGCCAGATCGTCCAGGCGAATCTCCGGAGCATCGGCCTGACCACGGACATCAAGCTGTTCCCGCGGGCGACACAGTTCGAGCTCACGGGACGGCGTGGTGAGCCGTTCGACGTCTCGCTTGAGGGTTGGCACATGGATTACTTCGACCCGTACGACTTCATCTTCCTGCTCGACGGGACGACGATCCGGCCGGCCAACAACGTGAACTTCTCGTACTTCAACTCGCCATCGTTCAACCGCAGGATCACCCAGGCGAAGCAGCTGACTGGCCAGGCGCGCTACCGCGCGTTCAGCCAGCTCGACGTTGATCTCGCCCGGAACGCGGCACCGCTGGCGACGTACATGACCGATAACGACCGGCACTACGTGTCGAGCCGAGTGCGTGGCTACTACTACCACCCGGTCTTCACGTGGGGCTATGGTTCACTCTGGCTCGCCAGCTAGAGACTGAACGCTTGATCGAGACGAGGGCGCCGGCTTTTGCCGGCGCCCTCTCTCACTCGACACACGCCGGCTGGGACGGCGGTAAGCTGATGGCCCTTCTGAGTCCCCCGAGGCGAGCATGTACCGATATCTGATTCGACGACTCTTCTGGGCAGGCGTGATGTTCGTGGTCGTCACGATCGTCTCGTACATCATCTTCTTCCTCGTTCCGGCCGAGCCCGCCCGCTTGATCTGCGGCGCGCAGTGCCCGCCCGATCAGGTCGAGCGCGTTCGCAAGGAGGTCGGCCTCGACGACCCGGTCTACGTGCAGTACCTCCGGTTCTTCGGCGGCCTCATGCCCGTCGACTTCTCGCCCCTCAAACTCAAGACCCCGTCGCTCGGCAACTCGTATGCGACGCGGCAACCTGTCAACGACATCATCAAGCGCGCCGCCCCGGTCACCGCGTCCCTCGTGATCGGAGGCGCGATTCTCTGGATGCTCGTGGCGATTCCGATCGGGATCCTCTCCGCGCTCAGGCCGCGCTCGCTCTTAGACCGCGGCGCCATGATCTTCGTGCTGATCGGGATCTCGGCCCACCCGGTCTGGATCGGGCTGATCCTCATCTACTTCGTCGGCTACAAGGCGGGGCTGACGCCGTTAGGCGGCTACTGCGACATGATCGACCCGTCGACCGACTGCGGCGGGCCCGTGGAGTGGGCCCATTCGCTCGTCCTGCCCTGGATCACCTTCGCAATCCTGTTCGCCGCCCTCTACGTCCGCATGATCCGGGCGAACGTCCTGGAGGCGATGAACGAGGACTACGTGCGCACAGCGCGCGCCAAGGGCGCCCCGGAGTGGCTCGTGATGCGCTCGCACGTCCTGCGCAACGCAATGCTCCCTGTCGTCACCATGCTCGGCATGGACATCGGCCTGGCCTTGGGAGGGGCGGTCTTCACCGAAACGGTCTTCGGCTTACCGGGGCTCGGCCAGCGAGCGCTTCTGGCACTCGAGGGCTTCGACCTGCCCGCCGTGATGGGCATCGTCGTCTTCGCGACGGTCTGCGTGATCGTCTTCAACCTGATCGTCGACCTGCTCTACGCCGTCATCGACCCGCGAATCAGGCTCTCCTAGGAGCTCAAATGGCGCTGCTCGAAGTCAAGGACCTTCGTACGCATTTCCGCACCGACGACGGCATCGTCAAGGCCGTCGACGGCGTCAGCTTCGAGGTCGAGAAGGGCAAGACGCTCGGGATCGTCGGCGAGTCGGGCAGCGGCAAGAGCGTCACCTGCCTGACGATCATGGGCCTGAACCCGAAGCGGAACACGATCTCGAGCGGTGAGGCCCTGTTCAAGGGCGAGGACCTGTTGAAGATGCCGAAGAAGCGCCTTCGGGACATCCGGGGCAACGACATCGCGATGATCTTCCAGGACCCGATGACGTCGCTGAACCCGGTGCACTCGATCGGCCGGCAGCTCGTCGAGGCGATCAAGCTGCACCGGGACGTCACCTCGCGCCAGGCCCGCGCCAGGGCGGTCGAGCTGCTGCAGGCGGTCGGCATCCCGCGCGCGGAGCGACGGATGGACGACTACCCGCACCAGTTCTCCGGCGGGATGCGCCAACGCGTGATGATCGCCATGGCGCTGCTCAACGACCCCGACCTCCTGATCGCCGACGAGCCGACTACCGCGCTCGACGTGACGACCCAGGCGCAGATCCTCGAGCTGATGAACCGGCTCCAGCAGGAGTTCGGCAGCGCGATCATCATCATCACGCACGACCTCGGCGTGGTCGCGGAGACCGCCGACGACGTCGTCGTCATGTACGCGGCCCGCGTCGCCGAGCGCGCGCCGGTCAACAACTTGTTCAACCGGCCTCACATGCCGTACACGTGGGGCCTGCTCGGCTCGCTGCCGCGGCTCGACATCGAGACGGAGCGCCTGACGCAGATCCCCGGCCAGCCGCCGTCGCTCCTCAACCCGCCGCGGGGCTGCCGGTTCCACCCCCGCTGCCCGTACGTGATGTCGATCTGCAAGGAGACCGAGCCCGAGCTGCGCCCGATCAGCGACGATCCGGGCCACCTCCAGGCCTGCCACCTCGACGAGCAGACCAAGGATCGAGAGGCCGCGAAGCTCGCGGCCGGAGCTCTGGCGGAGGCTGGGTAATTGAACGTCGACGGTGGTTCCACGGCGACGGGTAGCGAGCTCCTCGTCGTCGAGGACTTGAAGAAGCACTTCCCCGTTACCCGCGGCATCCTCTTCCAGAAGCAGGTCGCCTCGGTCAAGGCGGTCGACGGCGTCAGCTTCACCGTTCGCTCCGGCGAGACCCTCGGCGTCGTCGGCGAGTCCGGCTGCGGGAAGTCGACGATGGCCCGCTGCGTCATGCGCCTGCTCGATCCGACCAGCGGCAAGGTGGAGTTCGACGGCCGCGACATTACGCGACTCTCGCGCGCGGACATGCGGCCGATCCGGCGCGAGATGATGATGATCTTCCAGGACCCGTACGCGTCGCTGAACGCGCGCAAGCGCGTCGGGTTCATCGTCGCCGAGGCGCTCGAGGTGCACAAGATGGGCACCGACGCCGAGATCAAGCGGCGCGTCCAAGAGCTGCTCGACGTCGTCGGCTTGAACCCCGAGCACTACAACCGCTTCCCGCACGAGTTTTCCGGCGGCCAGCGCCAGCGGATCGGCGTCGCCAGGGCGTTGGCCGTGAACCCGAAGCTGATCGTCTGCGACGAGCCCGTCTCGGCCCTCGACGTCTCGGTGCAGGCGCAGATCCTGAACCTGCTCAAGGACCTCCAGCGCGACTTCGGCCTCACCTACATCTTCATCGCGCACGACCTCAACGTCGTCCGCCACATCTCCGACCGCGTCATGGTCATGTACCTCGGCAAGCTCGTCGAGGTCGCGCAGCGCGACCAGATCTACCGAGAGCCGAAGCACCCGTACACGGGCGCGCTGCTCTCCGCGGTGCCGATCCCGAATCCCGAGCTCGGCCGGCAGCGGAAGCCGATCGTGCTCCAGGGCGACGTTCCGAGCCCGCTGAACCCACCCACCGCCTGCCGCTTCCATCCGCGCTGCCCGCGCTTCCAGGAAGGTCATTGCGACGTGGAGGAGCCGGAGCTCTACAGCTTCGGCAGCGGTCACACGGCCGCGTGCCACTACCCGCTCGAAGCCTGGCCGCTGACGGAAGACGAGATGCGGCGACCGAGCGCACGTCCGCAGGCTGAGCCGTCCGAGGCGTCGCCGGCCACAGCAACCTGATGTGGGTCGCGGCGGGCCGCCGCTTCCTCGGGCTCTTCATCCTCGCCTCCGGGCTCACGCTCGTCGTCTCGCTTGCGATCGGACTGCCACTGGGAGCGGGCTTCGGGCGGGCGGTCTCCGTCGGCTTCTACCTCGTCGGCGCGTTCCTGCTCATCGCCGGGTTCTTCGTCGGCAACCGAGGCCCGGTCCGGCTCAAGCGGGACGTCGGCGTCCCCCTGCTCGGCTCGCGCTACATGCGCTGGGCGACGCCGTCGGAGCGTGATGAGACCATCAATCTCTCGGCGATCTTCGTCGTCCTCGGATTCGTGCTGATCCTCGTCGGTGTCGTCGCCGACACCCGCTATGACCTAGTCTGAGCTCCGAGGCGTTTGTCTAACTATGTTTCGGAAGACGCGTCAGTAAGTACGTGCGAATGGTGAGCGAGTTGACGAAGCAATGTGAGCGGGCCCGTGAGTGCGCGTCGCTGCGCCTCGACGGCGAGCTGTCCGAATTCGAGCAGGCGCTGCTCGACGCTCATCTCGCTCGCTGCGCGCCGTGCCGCTCGTTCGCGGCCGAGCTCGACGGAATCACCATGCGGTTGCGCAGTGCGCCGCTCGAGACCCTGGAGCAGCCGGTCGCGCTTCCGGCCCGCCGCCGGATCTCCTCGCGCCGCCCGGTAGAGGTCGCGGCCGCCGCCGCGCTGATGCTGACGGCGCTCGGCGTCACCGGTGCGGTCCGGACGATCGAGACCTCCAACCCGTCGCTGACCTTCAACTCGCCGGGAGTCTCGAACGCGATCGAGAGCCGCGAGTTCAGCGACATCCGGCGGGCCAACATCCAGCGCACGATGGCGCGCCTCAGGCTCGCCACGCCTCCGGGCGGCCTCAACCTGCGCGAGTCGTAGACCCTCCGCGGGCTACGCTTCCGTGATGCTGGCTTCACCTGTCAGCTCGCGCGTCTGAGCGCTCGACCATGCCGCCCGTGTGGCGGCCGGCGAGGAGCATTGGCGTCTGAAGGGCTCTTCGAGAGAGAGCTTGGGTAAACTTGTGCCGACGCGGCGCCGTCGACTTCTGGCGCCGGTTTCGACGTCTTTCTTTCCCTCAGGAGGCTCGTGGCTGAACAGCAGAAAAACGTGGGCACGATCGTGGAGATCAAGGGCGTCGTGCTCGACGCCGTCTTCCCCGACGAGCTGCCCGCGATCAACAACGCGCTTCGCATCTCGACCGACGGCCGTGACCTGATCGCCGAGGTTCAGCAGCACCTTGGCGACGACCGGGTCCGCGCCGTGGCGATGGACTCGACCGACGGGCTCGCCCGCGGGATCGAGGTCGAGGACACCGGGCAGGAGATCACGGTCCCCGTCGGCGCTCCGACGCTCGGCCGGCTCTGGAACGTGATCGGCGAGCCGATCGATCAGGGCGACGAGCTTCCGGCCGACGCGGAGCGCTGGCCGATCCACCGGGATCCGCCCAGCTTCCGCGACCTCTCGCCGGAGATCGAGATCTTCGAGACGGGGATCAAGGTCATCGACCTGATCGCCCCGTACGTCAAGGGCGGCAAGGTCGGGCTCTTCGGCGGCGCCGGGGTCGGCAAGACGGTGCTGATCCAGGAGCTGATCCACAACGTCGCCCGCGAGCACGGCGGCGTCTCGGTCTTCTCGGGCGTCGGCGAGCGCTCGCGTGAGGGGAACGACCTCTGGCTCGAGATGAGCGAGTCCGGCGTGCTCGACAAGGTCGCGCTCGTCTTCGGGCAGATGAACGAGCCGCCCGGGGCGCGCCTCCGCGTCGGCCTCTCAGGGCTGACGATGGCGGAGTACTTCCGCGACCAGGGTCAGGACACCCTCCTCTTCATCGACAACATCTTCCGGTTCGTCCAGGCAGGCTCGGAGGTCTCGGCGCTCCTCGGCCGGATGCCGAGCGCCGTCGGCTACCAGCCGACGCTGGCGACCGAGATGGGCCAGCTCCAGGAGCGGATCACGTCGACGCGGACCGGCTCGGTCACGTCCGTGCAGGCGATCTACGTGCCGGCCGACGACCTCACCGACCCGGCACCGGCGAACACGTTCGCCCACCTCGATGCGACGACCGTGCTCTCGCGCGCGATCGTCGAGCAGGGGATCTATCCCGCCGTCGACCCGCTCGACTCGTTCTCGCGCGCGCTCCAGCCGGGAATCGTCTCCGACGAGCACTACCAGACCGCGACGCGCGTCCAGGAGGTCCTCCAGCGGTACCGCGACCTCCAGGACATCATCGCCATCCTCGGCATGGACGAGCTCTCCGACGAGGACAAGCTCGTCGTCCAGCGGGCGCGGAAGATCCAGCGGTTCCTCTCACAGCCGAACTTCGTCGCCGAGCAGTTCACCGGAACGCCCGGCGAGTACGTTCGGCTGGAGGACACGATCAAGGGCTTCCAGGAGATCCTCGACGGCAAGCACGACGACCTGCCGGAGCAGGCCTTCTACATGGTCGGCCCGATCGAGAAGGCCGTCGAGAAGGGTCGCCAGCTCGCCGGCGAGGAGGAGCAGCCGGCCGAGGCCGAAGAGGCGGCCCAGGCCGAAGCCGAAGCCGAAGCCGTCGCCGCGGCCTAGTGGCGCAGGACCGCAGGACGTTCGCCCTCTCGCTCGTGACCCCGGAAGGGGCCGCGTTCGAGGGCGAGGTCGAGATGCTGATCGTGCCCGGCGCGGCCGGCGAGATCGGCATCCTCGCGCGGCACGCCCCGCTCGTCGCGACGCTGAAGGCGGGCGGCACGCGCGTCCACATTCGTCGCGATGACGAGATCGTCGACTTCGCGACGGGCCCCGGGTTCTTCAAGGTGGAGCAGGACCGGGCGCTGGCGCTCGTCGACGACGCCGTCGACGCACGTCACATCGACCCGGAGCGGGCACGGCAGCAGCTCGAAGAGGCGCAGGCCGAGCTGGAGCGGATCGAGCGCGGCGAAGAGTCGGACGCAGACCGCTGGCAGGTGGAGCAGCGGATCGCGCACGCCGAGAACCAGCTCGAGGTCTACGCGGGCGGCGGCGTCGGCCGCATCCGGCCGATCGCGCCGGCATCCGGCTGAGCCTGCGCGTGTCGGACAACGCTGCCGCGGGCCCGGGGGCGTTCATTCAGGCAGCGACGGACGGCCACAGGCAGCGCGCCGAGTCGCTGCTCGCGGCACAGCCCGAGATCGAGCAGCGATCCGTGGGCCGGCCTCGTGCTCGGGCGCGGCTGGGAAGGCGATGCGAACGAGCCCGGTGGGCCACGCGGCTGGGCGCCGCTGCTCTACGTCTGCCACTCCGTGTTCGCGAACGCCGACCTCGCGCGCGACCTGCTCGAGCGCGGCGCCGACCCGAATGCGACGTTCACGAACGAGTACGGCGAGATGTCGGCGCTCTACGGCGCCGCCGGCGTCGTCCACGACCCCGAGCTGACGCGGGTCCTGCTCGAGGCCGGCGCGAACCCGGACGACGGCGAGTCGCTGTACCACTCCGTCGAGGCCGAGAGCCCGGAGTGCCTGCGCCTGCTGCTCGAGCACGGTGCGGAGACGCGCGGCACGAACGCGCTCGCTCATGCGCTCGACTACGACCGGATCGAGCCGGTCCGAATGCTGCTCGAGGCCGGCGCCGATCCCGAACGAGGGCGCGCTCCTCGCTCATGCCGTCCGCCGTGGACGCGGGCCCGAGTTCCTCCAGCTGCTCGCCGATCACGGCGCGGAGCTCGACGCGCGCGGCGGCGAGACGTGGCGCGGAGACGTGCCGCTCAGGACTGCCTATGCGCACGCGGTGCTCCGAAATCGCGTGGACAACGCCGAGCTGCTGGCGCGGCTCGGAGCATCGACGGAGGTCGATCAGGCGGACGCCGTGGTCGCGGCGGTCGCTCGCGGTGAACGCCCGTCCGAGTCCATCCGCGTTCGCGATGGATCCCGACCGGCAGGAGGTGCTGATCCTCAGCGCGCTCAGAGGCAACCTGCAGGCAGTCGTCGACGTCGTCGGGGTGAATTTCCGCGGCGTCGTCGGCGGGTCTCCCGAGGGCACCCTCCTTCACCACGCGGCCTGGATGGGTCACGTGAACGCCGTGCGTGAGCTGCTCGCCCTCGGCGCAGACGCCAACGCGCCTTCGCGGGCGGAGTTCTTCACGCCGCTCGCCTGGGCCGCGCTCGCCTCGCAGTACCACAAGCTTTCGGGCCGCGACTACGTTGCGGTCGCGGAAGCGCTCGTCGACGCCGGGGCCGAGCTCGAGCCGCGGTTCCTCGACGTCGCGGCCGGCCCTCTACACGAATGGCTACAGTTACGTCTACCTGGAGAGCTTTGAACGGCAGCTTGGCGACCAGGGTAAAAAACGCCTAAAGAGCCGCGGAGCTCACGGCTCCCGTCTCTTTAGGACGGGAGCGTTTTCTATGAGGGCGACGATCGAAGAACTCAAGGATCTTCTCGACGAGCGGATCGTCCTGCTCGACGGTTCGTACGGGGTCCTGATCCAGAAGACGGTCAAGGGAGAAGAGGCGTACCGCGGCGAGCGCTTCCGCGACCACTCCCACGACGTGGCCGGCGACCCGGACCTCCTCAACCTCACCCGTCCCGAGGTCGTCCGCGACATCCACCGCTCCTACCTCCAGGCGGGCGCGGACGTCGTCACGACGAACACATTCACGGCGACCACGATCGGACAGGCCGACTACGCGCTGGAGCCGTTCGCGTACGAGATGAGCGTCGAAGGCGCCCGGCTCGCGCGCGAGGCTGCCGACGAGCTCGACCGCGCAGCGTGGGTGGCCGGCTCCGTCGGGCCCGCTCAACGTCTCGCTCTCCCTCTCGCCGAAGGTCGACGACCCGGCGTTCCGCAGCGCCACGTTCGACCAGGTGCGCGAGGCGTACGCGGAGCAGATCCGCGGCCTGGTGGAGGGCGGCGTCGACATCCTGATGATCGAGACGATCTTCGACACGCTGAACGCGAAGGCGGCGATCGTCGCCGCGCGCGAGGCAGCACCCGAGCTGCCGCTCTGGATCTCCTTCACCGCCGTCGACCGCAGCGGGCGCAACCTCTCCGGCCAGACCGTCGAGGCGTTCTGGACCTCGATCGAGCACGCCGACCCGCTGATCGTCGGCGTGAACTGTTCACTCGGCGCGACCGAGATGCGGCCCTTCGTCGAGGATCTCGCCCGCATCGCGACGACGTACACGGCCTGCCACCCGAACGCCGGCCTACCCGAACCAGTTCGGCGAGCACGACGAGCAGGCGGCGGACACGAGCCGCTTCCTCGGCGAGTTCGCGCGCGAGGGGCTCGTCAACGTCGTCGGCGGCTGCTGCGGGACGACCCCGGAGCACGTCCGGGCCATCGCGGACGTGTCCAGGGGCCAGGCCCCCAGACACGTCCCGGCGGAGCGGGCGGCGAACGCGCTTCAGCGGCCTCGAGCCGTTCGAGATCGGCCCGGACACCGGGTTCGTGATGATCGGCGAGCGCACGAACGTGACGGGCTCGGCACGGTTTCGCCGCCTGATCGAGGCCGACGACTTCCAGGGCGCCGTCGACGTCGCGCTCGAGCAGGTCCGCGGCGGCGCGAACCTCCTCGACGTCAACATGGACGCCGACCTGCTCGACGCCGAGCGGGCGATGACGACCTTCCTGAACGTGATCGCCACCGAGCCGGAGGTCGCGCGGATCCCGATCATGGTCGACAGCTCCCGCTGGTCGGCGCTCGAGGCCGGCGTCAAGTGCCTGCAGGGCAAGGGCGTCGTCAACTCGATCAGCCTCAAGGAGGGCGAGGAGCCGTTCCTCGAGCAGGCGCAAACGATCCGCCGCTACGGCGCCGGCGTCGTCGTCATGGCGTTCGACGAGCAGGGCCAGGCCGACACGGTCGAGCGGAAGGTCGAGATCTGCGCGCGGGCCTACAAGCTGCTCGTCGACAAGGCCGGCTTCCCGCCGGAAGACATCGTCTTCGACCCGAACGTGCTCGCCGTCGCGACCGGGATCGAGGAGCACGACGAGTACGCCAAGAACTTCATCGACGCGCTGCCGCTGATCAAGGAGCGCTGCCCCGGCGTTCGCACGAGCGGCGGGATCTCGAACCTTTCGTTCTCGTTCCGCGGCAACGACATCGTCCGCGAGGCGATGCACGCCGCGTTCCTCTACCACGCGATCCAGGCGGGGCTCGACATGGGGATCGTCAACGCCGGTCAGCTCGCCGTCTACCAGGACATCCCGGCGGATCTGCTCGAGCACGTCGAGGACGTGATCTTCAACCGGCGGCCCGATGCGACGGAGCGGCTCGTCACCCTCGCGGACAGCTATAGGGGAGAGGGGACGAGGCGTGAGTTGGACGTCGCCTGGCGTGACGCCCCCGTCGAGAAACGAATTGAGCATGCGCTCGTGCACGGGATTGTCGACCACATCGAGGCTGACGCCGAGGAGGCGCGCCAAGCGTATGAGCGGCCACTGGACGTCATCGAGGGACCCCTGATGACCGGCATGCAGGTCGTCGGCGATCTCTTCGGCTCCGGGAAGATGTTCCTGCCGCAGGTGGTCAAGAGCGCTCGGGTGATGAAGCGCGCCGTCGCCTATCTCGAGCCCTTCATGGAAGAGGAGGCCGCCGGCGCCCCGCGCCAGGCCCAGGGCAAGGTCGTCCTCGCCACCGTCAAGGGTGACGTGCACGACATCGGCAAGAACATCGTCGGCGTCGTCCTCGGCTGCAACAACTACGAGGTCATCGACCTCGGCGTGATGGTGCCCGCCGACAAGATCCTCGACACGGCGATCGAGGAGGGCTGCAACGTGGTCGGGCTTTCCGGCCTGATCACGCCGTCGCTCGACGAGATGGTCAACGTCGCGAGGGAGATGGAGCGGCGCGGACTGGACCTGCCGCTCCTGATCGGCGGCGCGACGACGTCCAAGCAGCACACCGCGGTGCGGATCGCGCCGGCCTACGGCCAGCCGACGCTGCACGTGCTCGACGCCTCGCGGGTCGTCGGCGTCGTCTCCGACCTCCTCGATCCGGTCAGACGCGCTGTCCTGGAGCAGGAGAACGCCGAGCTCCAGGAGCGCCTCCGCGACCAGCACGAGGAGCGCGACCGCAAGCCGCTGCTGCCGATCGAGGAGGCGCGCGCGAATCGCGAGCAGGTCGACTTCGGCGAGCTACCCGTCCCCGAGTTCACCGGCGTGCGCGTCGTCCGTCCCGCGCTCGACGAGCTCGTGCCCTACATCGACTGGCAGTTCTTCTTCCATGCGTGGGAGCTGAAGGGCCGCTTCCCGGCGATCCTCGAGCAGCCGGCCGCCCGCGAGCTCTACGACGACGCCCAGCGCCTGCTCGCTGAGATCACGAGCAAGGAGTCGCTGCAGGCCGTCGGGACCTACGGCTTCTGGCCGGCGCACGCCGACGGCGACGACATCGTCCTCGAGGACGGAACGCGGCTGCCGATGCTCAGGCAGCAGTCGGCCTACGGCGACTCGCGCCCGAACCGCTCGCTCGCGGACTACGTCGCCCCGTCGGGAGACCACATCGGCGGCTTCGCGGTCTCGATCCACGGCGCCGACGAGCTCGCCGACCCGCTACGAGCGCGAGCTCGACGACTACCACGCGATCATGGCCAAGGCCCTCGCCGACCGGCTGGCCGAGGCCTTCGCCGAGTACCTGCACCAGACCGCGAGACGGCAGTGGTACGAGACCGGCGCGCCGCTCTCGAACGACGACCTGATCGCGGAGCGGTTCAGCGGCATCCGGCCCGCCTACGGATACCCGGCGTGCCCCGACCACACCGAGAAGCGCACCCTCTTCAACCTCCTCGCGGCCGAGGACCTGGGCATCGAGCTGACCGAGACGTTCGCGACCATGCCGGCCGCGAGCGTCAGTGGCATCTACCTGGGCCACCCGAAGGCCCGGTACTTCTCGGTCGGACGCGTCGGGCGCGACCAGGTGGAGGATTACGCCGCGAGGAAGGGAATGGCCCCGGCAGAGGTGGAACGGTGGCTCCGTCCGAACCTGGCCTACGACCCGGAGGCGGCTGCGGCACTGGCCTAGCGATCCTGCGGGTCGGCTATCCTGCGGTCCGGGCGCCCGGGAGGGCGTTTCGCGCATTCTCACGATGAAGACGACGCTGAAGCGAGGAGTCGGCCGGAGCGCCCATGCCAATGGGAACGGGCGCGCGGTCCTGCCACCCGGCGCGCTGACGCCGGTCAGCCGCTACCAGCAGCCGCGGAAGCGGCGAGGGATCTTCGGCATTCTCGCCCGGGTCGTCCTGTTCCTCGGCGCCGCCTGCGTCGCGCTGCTCGTCGGCATCGGCGGCGGCTACTGGCTCGAAGGCGAGCAGACGGTGCTCGACATCAGCAACGTCTCGCTGCGCGACCCGCAGATCCGCAGGGCGGCCGCGGAGCTGGAGATCCCGCTGCCCGACCGGCCCGCGATCGCGATCGTGGTCGGCCACGACACGAGAAGGTGGGCGAGAGGCGACGAGCGCGGCGGCCGGGCCGACACGGTCATGCTCATGCGCGCCGACCCGACGGCAGGGAACGAGACGCTGTCGATGCTGTCGTTCCCCCGCGACCTGGCCGTCACGATCCACTGCAACGGCCGGGCTCCCTTCTCCGGCGCGATCAACGGCGCCTACGCCGAGTGCGGTCTCAAGGGGACGGTCGAGACGGTCAAGCAGATGACCGGGCTCCCGATCCACTACATCGTCACGATCGACTACCGCGGGTTCATCCAGACGGTCGACAAGCTCGGCGGCGTCTGGATGGACGTCGACCGCCGCTACTTCAACGACAACTCGAATCCAGGCCCCGAGGGCACCTTCCCGCCGATCGACCTGATGCCCGGCTACCAGAAGCTGGGCGGCCGCGCCGCGCTCTCGTTCGTCCGCTATCGGCACACGGACTCCGACCTCTACCGGATCGAGCGGCAGCGGCTGTTCATGCGTGCGATCAAGGAACGGCTCTCGAGCTCGTTCAAGCTGACGGCGATCCCGAAGATCACGGGCGTCGTCCGGAAGAACGTGCGGATCGCCCAGGGAGGCGGCAAGGCGCTCGACCCTGACGTCTTCCGCGGGTGGGCGCTCTTCGGGCTCCAGCTCCCGCCCGGACGTGTCTTCCAGGCCAAGATCGACGGCTACTCCGGATTGGGCACGGGCGACGACCCGCTCCGGGCCGATCAGAGCAGCATCCAGGCCGCTATCGAGGAGTTCCAGACGCCGGACGTCAACGCCGGCGAGAAAGCGACGGCAGCGGCGCTCGGCCAGCGCCTGCGCCTCCGCGGCAAGGCGGCGGCGCCTCCGCCGCAACGGACGTCGATCGTCGTCCTGAACGGGAACGGGGTCACCGGGTCGGCGGCGAACGGGAGCTATCTGCTCGGCCAGCGGAATTACCGGATGCTGCAGCCCCCCGTGGGCGTGGACGCGAATGCGCCGAGCAGGGTGCTGCGCACCCAGGTCTTCTTCGATCCCAGGCAGCGGGGGTCGCGCGCCGCCGCGCGGGCCGTCGCCAATCTCTTCGGCTCTGCCGACGTCAAGGCGATGACGCCCGTGATCGCGCCGTTCGCGAACACCGCGATGCTCGTGGTCGTCGTCGGGAACACGTTCCACAACACGCTCGCGCCGGCGCCGATCGACCGGACGCCGAAACGCAGGACGCCGTACGTCTCCCGAAACCCGGGGGCGACAAGCGGACTCCTGCGCTCGATTCGACGTCGCGCCGGCTTCCCGTTAATGGTGCCGAGCGCTGATCGAACGGACGTCTGTACCCCACCGCGAGAAGCCGCTGCGCATCTACCCGATCACCAAGGGCCACAAGGCCGTTCGCCTGACGTTCCGCACGGGCGCGCAGGAGTACTGGGGGGTCCAGCAGACGACGTGGGAGGACGCGCCGATCCTCGGCGGCAAGAACGTCCCGGATCGGCGGATCGGCGGGCGCGAACTACGACCTCTACTACGACGGCGCCCATCTGCACATGGTCGTCCTCAAGACCGACAAGGCGACGTACTGGGTCGTGAACACGCTGCGGGACACGCTGTCCAACGAGACGATGCTGAGCATCGCCCGTGGACTGCGGCCGCTCGATGGAAGGAAGCAATGAGCAAGATCGGGATCTTCGGGGGCGGCTACGTGGGGCTCGTCACGGGCGCCGGGCTCGCGGCGCTCGGGCACGACGTGACGATCCGGGACGTGATTCCGGAGCGGGTCGACGACCTGCGCGCCGGCAGGATCCCGATCTACGAGCCCGGCCTCGAGGAGTTGTTCGAGCAGAACCGCGAGCGGCTCCACTTCACGACTGACCGGAGCGAGGCCGTCGAGGGAGCCGACGCGCTCTTCGTCTGCGTCGGCACGCCGGCGACGTACTCGGGCGACGCCGACCTGTCGGCGGTCTGGACCGTGCTCGACGACCTGATGGGCATCGCGACCGACTCCGTCCTCGTCATGAAGAGCACCGTGCCGGTCGGGACCGGTGAGCGCGTGCGGGCAGCGCTGGACGCTCGGGGCCTCGACGGAATCGGCTACGTCTCCAACCCGGAGTTCCTCGCCGAGGGGACCGCCGTCCACGACTTCCTCAACCCGGACCGGGTCGTGATCGGCGCCGACGACGAGGCCGCCGGCGACGTCGTCGAGGAGCTCCACGCCGGGCTCGACGCTCCGGTGCTCCGCATGGACGTGCCGTCGGCGGAGATGGTCAAGCTGGCGTCGAACGCCTTCCTCGCGACGCGGATCAGCTTCATCAACGAGATCGCGAACGTCTGCGAGGCGACCGGCGCCGACGTCGAGCAGGTGGCCAAGGGCATGGGCCTCGACTCCCGGATCGGCTCCAAGTACCTGCGGGCCGGCATCGGGTACGGCGGCTCGTGCTTCCCGAAGGACGTCTCCTTCCTGAAGCTGCTCGCCGGCAACAGCGGCTACAACTTCCAGCTCGTCAACGCGGTCATCGAGGTCAACGAGCTCCAGAAGCGCCGCATCGTCGCGAAGCTCCAGAAGCACCTGGGCCCGAAGCTGAGCGGCAAGCGGATCGCACTGCTCGGCCTCGCGTTCAAGCCGAACACCGACGACATGCGCGAGGCGCCGAGCATCGTCCTCGCCTCGCGGCTCCAGGCCGAGGGCGCCGAGGTGCGCGGCTGGGACCCGATCGCCACGCCGGGCGAGCTGATGAAGGGCGTCGAGATCTACGAGACCGTCCTCGACGCCGTCCGGGACGCGGACGCCGCCGTGATCGTCACCGAGTGGGCCGAGCTCACCGAGCTGCCCTCGGAGGAGGTGCGCGCGGCGATGCGGACACCCCTGATCGTCGACGGCCGCAACCTGCTCGATCCCGCGGTCGTGCTCGGCGCGGGCTTCGCCTATGAGGGGATCGGCCGGCCGAGCTCGCCGTTCGCGGGGCTTCCCGAGGTCGCCGAGCCCACGCACGAGACCGCATAGGAGTGCCGCCCACCGAAGCGATCATCCTCGCCGGCGGCAAGGCCGAGCGGCTCGGCGAGGCTGCCGAAGGCCTCCCGAAGGCGCTCGTGCCGATCGCGGGCCGGCCGCTCGCGGCCTACCAGCTCGCGCTGCTTCGGCGGGCCGGCGTGGAGCGGGTGATCGTCAGCTGTGCAGCGGGCCAGGAGGAGGAGTTCGAGCGGGCGCTCGGCGGGCTCGGGCTCGAGGTCGTGTGCGTCGGCGAGCCCGAGCCACTGGGGCGTGGGGGAGGGCTGCGCCTCGCAGCGCAGGCAAGGCGAAGCGACGGCGCGATCTACGCGCTCAACGGCGACGAGCTCTTCGATCTCGATCTTCGCGAGCTGGACGAGGCCCATCGGCGCCGCGGCGGCGCCGCGACGATCACCGTGGCGCCGCTGAAGAGCCACCTCGGCATCGTCGACATCGACGATGAGGACATCGTCCTCGGCTTCCGCGAGGGAGCGATGCTTCCGTACTGGGTGAACACCGGCCTCTACGTCCTCGAGGACGAGGCGATCGAACGGCTGCCCGAGCGGGGCGACCACGAGTCGACGACCTTTCCCGAATTGGCCGCGGAGGGTCGCCTGCGAGCCTTCCGCCACGAAGGCCTGTGGCTGACCGTGAACACCCCCAAGGACCTCCGTCTCGCCCAGGAGTACGTCGAGTCGAACCCAGACGCACTCGCGGTCGAGGTGGGATGATGCCCGCGTGTCGGACCGACGCTTGTCGTCACCGAACTTGACGGGCGTCGACCGGTTCGCGTTCGAGCCCCGGCGCGTCGAGAAGCCCTGGGGCTACGAGCTGATCTGGGCGGAGACCGAGGTCTACTGCGGGAAGCTGCTGTTCGTGCGTGCGGGCCAGTCGCTGAGCCTTCAGTTCCACCGTGTGAAGGACGAGGCCTGGTACATCCAGTCAGGCCGGGCCAAGCTCGAGCTGGGCGAGGCCGGTGAGGGCATGCTCGGCGAGGAGATCGTCTCCGCCGGCGCGTGCTTTCACTTTCCGCCGGGCACGGTGCACCGGATCACGGCCCTCGAAGACACCACCGTCCTGGAGGTCTCGACGCCGCAGCTCGACGACATCGTGCGCCTCGAAGACGAGTACGGCCGCGCCGCAGGCAACCTTGACACGTACGTGATAAGGTTTGTCCGATGGACGGATACACGGTCGGAGCCGCAGCGGAGGCAACGGGCTGGTCGGCCCGGATGCTTCGGTACCTCGAGCAGGCCCGGCTCGTCGTGCCGCGCCGCTCGTCGTCCGGCTATCGCCTCTACGGCGTGCGCGAGCTGAACCAGCTGCGCTCGCTGAAGCGGTTGCGGGCTTCTTTCCGGGTCGAGCTGACCGATCTCGCCTTCGCGGCGCGTCTTCGCCGTGAGCCGGCGCTGCGCGCCGCCGTCGAGGGCTGGCTCGCCCGGGCCGACGCAGACCCTGCCGACTGGGTGGACTGGGAGCAGCGCAAGCAGGAACGGCTGCTCGCCGCCTGACCACAACTAGACTCGCGAGCCCGAGGAGGAAGAACCGATGGCCACTACGAAGCGCTTCGACGTCAAAGATCTCGCCCTCGCCCCCGAGGGCATCCGCCGCATCGCGTGGGCCGACCGGCAGATGCCGGTGCTGGCCGCGATCCGCGAGCGCTTCGCGCAGGAGCGTCCGCTGGAGGGCTACCGCATCTCCGCCTGCCTCCACGTCACGACCGAGACGGCGAATCTCGCGCGGACGCTGAAAGCGGGCGGCGCCGACGTCGTCCTCTGCGCCTCCAACCCGCTCTCGACGCAGGACGACGTGGCCGCGGCCCTCGTCGAGGAGTTCGACGTCTCCGTCTTCGCGATCAAGGGCGAGGACAACGACACGTACTACCAGCACATCGAGGCGGCGGTCGACCACAAGCCCCAGCTGACGATGGACGACGGCGCCGACGTGATCGGCGTCCTCCATTCGCACCGCCGCGAGCAGCTCGGCGACATCATCGCCGGCACCGAAGAGACGACGACCGGGGTCATCCGCCTGAAAGCCCTCGAGGCCGACGGCGCGCTCGGCTTCCCGATCATCGCCGTCAACGAGGCGAAGACGAAGCACCTCTTCGACAACCGCTACGGGACCGGCCAGTCGACGATCGACGGGATCATCCGGGCGACGAACGTCCTCCTCGCCGGAAAGAAGTTCGTCGTCTCCGGCTACGGCTGGGTCGGCAAGGGCGTCGCGATGCGGGCCAAGGGGCTGGGCGCCCACGTCATCGTCACCGAGGTCGAGCCGGTCAGCGCGCTCGAGGCGGCGATGGACGGGTTCGAGGTGCTGCCGATGAGCCGGGCGGCCGAGGTCGGCGACATCTTCTGCACCGCGACCGGCGACAAGTCGGTGATCACGCGCGAGCACATGGAGCGGATGAAGGACGGCGCGATCCTGGCGAACACCGGCCACTTCAACGTGGAGATCGAGATCGCGGCGCTCCGGCAGCTGGCGACCGAGGTGCGCGAGTCGCGCGAGTTCGTCGAGGAGTTCGTGCTCGAGGACGGCAAGCGCCTGTTCCTCCTGGGCGACGGCCGTCTGATCAACCTCGCAGCCGCCGAGGGGCATCCGGCGCTCGTCATGGACATGTCGTTCGCGAACCAGGCGCTCTCGGCCGAGTATGCGGTCGACCATGCGGCCGAGCTCGAGCGCAAGGTCTATCCGGTCCCCGAGGAGATCGACCGCGAGATCGCCCGCCTCAAGCTCGAGACGATGGGGATCGAGATCGACCGCCTTACCGACGAGCAGGCCCAGTACCTGGCCTCCTGGTCCGAAGGCACCTAGGTCCTCCACTGCAGGCGATCGTTCTCGCCGCCGGGTACGCGACGCGGCTGAGCCCGCTCACCGACGCGACCCCGAAGATGCTGCTGCCCCTGGCCGGGCGGCCGATGCTCGACTACCTGATCGACCGCGTCGACGAGCTTCCCGAGCTCGACGTGGTGCACCTCGTCACCAACGCGCGCTTCGCCGACGACTTCCGGGACTGGGCCGAGCAGCGGGCCGGACGGCTGCCCGTCGAGGTGCTGGACGACGGCACGACGTCGAACGAGGATCGGCTCGGAGCGATCGGCGACATCCGGTTCGCTCTCGAGCAGTCGGGACTCGGGGGCGACGACCTCTTCGTCGTCGCCGGCGACAACCTGATCGGCTACGACCTGGGCGAGTACGCTCGATTCTGGCGAGAGCGGGGCGGTAGCGCGATCGCCTTGCGTCACGTGGCCGACCCCGAGCTGATCAAGCAGTACGGGGTCGTCGAGCTCGACGAAACCGACCGGGTCGTCTCCTTCGAAGAGAAGCCCGCCGAGCCTCGCAGCTCCCTCGCCGCGACCGCGGCCTACCTCTACGCGCCCGAGCACGTCGAGCTGATCCCTCGGTACCTCGAGGAAGGAAATCCGCCGGACGCCCCGGGCAACTTCGTCGCCTGGCTGCACTCCCGCGCGCCGGTGTACGGCTACCGATTCACCGGCGATTGGATCGACATCGGGAACACCGGGCAGCTGCTCGAGGCCGACAACCTGATGCGGTCCCGGCAGGGCTTGCCGCCCCGCAGCGAATACTCGCTCGAGCCCTAGGCCCTCGCGCTCGTCACACTCTCGGCGCAGTGCCGGCACAGACCTGCGCGCTCTTGCCGCGTAGGCTCGAACGAATGTGCTGCTCGATCTTCTCGTTCCTCGTCGCTGTGCGGCTTGCGGTCGACTCGGTGCGCCGATCTGCTCCCGATGCCTCGCCGAGCTTCCGCGGCTCCGTGGCCCGTGCTGCGCGCGCTGCGGGGCACCCACCGCGTGGCCGGTGTCGCGCTGCCTCGAGTGCAGCGGGCGGCGGCTCGCGTTCGCCTCCGCGCGCTCCGCCGTCGCCTACCTCGGCTCGGTGCGCACGCTCGTCGCGGCCTGGAAGGAGCATGGCTTGCGCCGGCTCGCCGAGCAGGCGGCAGACGTCATCGCGACAACGGTCGAGAGACCTCCCGTGGACGCGCTCGCGTTCGTTCCCGCCGACGGCGATCGGAGCGTCAAGCGCGGCCACCATCCGGCCGAGCGGCTGGCCCGCGAGCTCGGAGCCCGCTGGGAGTTGCCCATCCTCCTCGCGCTCGGCCGGGCTCGCGCACCGAGGCCGCAGCGTGGGCTGACCCTGGTCGAACGCCGCCGGAACGTCGCGGGCGCGTTTGTCGCCGGCTCAGACGTGCCTGCGACCATTGGCCTCGTCGATGACGTCTACACGACCGGCTCGACCGCCTCGGCTGCCGCCTCCGCGCTGCGCGCGGCCGGCGCACGGCGCGTCGCCGTCGTCACCTTCGCTCGGGCGGTCCGTCAATAGAATCCAAGGACGAAGCTGACCGACGTCGATCCGGGGAGGTCTGGTGCGACTCCAGGTAAAGGGCAAGAACGTCGAGGTCACCGATTCGATCCGGGAGTACGCTCAGGCGAAGCTCGGCAAGCTGGAGCGCCAGCTCGCCGATCCGACCCGCGTGGAGCTCGAGCTCGCGGTGGAGCGCAACCCATCCATCGCTGCGAACCATGTTGCGGAGGCGACGATCTGGACGAAGGGCCCGATCCTCCGAGCCCGAGAGGCCTCATCGGACCACAAGGCCTCGATCGACCAGCTCGTGGACAAGCTCGAGCGGCAGGTCAAGCGCTACCGGGAGAAGCGCCGCTCGCGCCGCGGCGCGAGCGCGGCGGCGGCCGAGCAGATTCCGCCGGACGCGATCCCGCTCGACGAGGAGCCCCGGATCGTCAAGTCGAAGCAGTTCGCGGTCAAGCCGATGAGCCCCGAAGAGGCCGTCCTCCAGCTCGAGCTGGTCGGGCACGATTTCTTCGTCTTCCAGAACGCGGACACGATGGACATGAACGTCGTGTACCGGCGCCGGGACGGCGCGTTCGGCCTGATCGAACCCCGGGTCTAGACTCGGCGCGACATGCCGTTCTGGTCCCGGCGCAAATCCATCCACCAAGAGCTGGCCGAAGGCACCGGGTTGCTGGACTGGGAGCCGCGCCATGAGCCAGGCGTCCCGTCGTTCTCGGGGACGCTCGACGTCCTCCACGGCGGGTCGTCCGCGGCGCTGGGACGCCGTCGCCACGGCCGAGGCTCCCGATCTCGGCGGCGACGAGATCGAGTTCGTGACGCTGCCCGACGGGACCGTGCTTGTCGACGGCGAGATCCGTGAGGGCGCGCTCGCGCCTCTGGCCGACGCGGTCGAGCAGGAGCTGAAACCGCCGTACAGGGCGGGTGCCGTCCGCCGCGAAGGGCTTGTGTGGGCCGTCGCCGCCAACCGCATCGAGGTCGTCGAGGTGCCGGAAGAGATCGACGGCGACACGGTCAGCCTCACGGTGAACGGCGACGAGCGGACGCTGCTCGTCGGCGAGCGTCCCGGCTGGGTCCCGGTGCCCACGCTGGAGTCCTATGCGAGCGAGCGGTACCCGGACTTCGTGCTCCACGCTGAGCGGCTCGACGGCCGGCTGTGGTCGGTCAAGGTAAACGCTTTGTGATCCGCCCACGGCAGGCCCAGAAGGCTCCGATACCCTAGACCGGTGGCACAGCAGTTCGGCAGCTTCGAGAAATTCCTTCGGGTCGGCGAGGGCCGTCGGCTCAAGCGACTGAAGAACCAGGCCGAGTACATCGGCACGCTCGAGCCCGAGTTCGAGGCCCTGTCCGACGAGGAGCTCGCCGCCAAGACTCCCGAGTTCCGGCAGCGGATCGAGAGCGGCGAGGCCCCCGAGGATCTGCTCTTCGAGGCCTACGCTGCGGTGCGGGAGGCGTTCAAGCGCACGATGGGCGTTCGGCTCTTCGACGTCCAGCTGATGGGCGGGATCGCCCTCCACGAGGGCGACATCGCCGAGATGAAGACCGGTGAGGGCAAGACGTTCGTCGCCGTCCAGCCGCTCTATCTGAACGCGTTGACGGGCTCGAACGTCCATCTGGTGACCGTCAACGACTACCTGGCAAAGCGCGACGCCGAGTGGACGAAGCCGGTCTGGGACGCGCTGGGGATGCGCGTCGCGTCCATCCAGAACCTGATGCCGTTCGCCGAGCGCCGGGCCGCCTACGAGGCCGACGTCACGTACGGCACGAACTCCGAGTTCGGCTTCGACTACCTGCGCGACAACATGGCCGTCTCGCTCGACGGCACCGTCCAGCGCGGCCACACTTACGCGATCGTCGACGAGGTCGACTCGATCCTGATCGACGAGGCGCGGACGCCGCTGATCATCTCCGGCGAGCCGGAGACCGCCGCGCAGACCTACTACGACTTCGCCCGCGTCGTCAAGACGTTCCAGGGCATCCAGAGCCAGGGCGTCGCCAAGGGCATCGACGAGACCGAGCAGTCCGGCGCCGACTTCACCTACGACGAGAAGCACAAGACCGTCTCCCCGGGACAGGTCTCGATCGACAAGGTCGAGCGCGCGCTCGGGATCGAGAACCTCTACGACCCGCGGAACGTCCAGCTCGTCAACCACCTGAGCCAGGCGCTCAAGGCGCAGGCGCTCTACCACCGCGACCAGGACTACGTGATCCAGGACGGCGAGGTGAAGATCGTCGACGAGTTCACCGGGCGCATCATGGAAGGCCGGCGCTGGTCGGAGGGGCTCCACCAGGCGATCGAGGCCAAGGAGGGCGTGCGGATCCAGGAGGAGAACGTCACGCTCGCGACGATCACGCTCCAGAACTACTTCCGGCTCTACGACAAGCTCGCCGGGATGACCGGTACCGCGAAGACCGAGGAGAAGGAGTTCGTGGAGATCTACGGACTCAGCGTCGTCGAGATCCCGACCAACGAGCCGGTCGTCCGGGCGGACCAGAACGACCTGATCTTCAAGACGAAGGAGGCGAAGTTCGACGCCGTCGTCGAGGACATCCTCGAGCGCCACGAGGCCGGCCAGCCGGTGCTCGTCGGAACGATCGACGTCGAGACCTCGGAGTACCTGTCGCAGGTCCTCGAGCGCAGCGGTGTTCCGCACAACGTCCTGAACGCGAAGCAGCACGAGCGCGAGGCCGAGATCATCAAGGACGCGGGCGAGCCGGGCGCGGTCACGATCGCGACCAACATGGCCGGCCGCGGCGTCGACATCAAGCTCGGGGAGGGCATCGTCGAGCTCGGCGGGCTCTACGTGCTCGGCACCGAGCGGCACGAGGCGCGCCGAATCGACAACCAGCTCCGCGGCCGCTCGGGCCGCCAGGGTGACCCGGGCGAGTCGCGCTACTACCTCTCTGGCCAGGACCAGGTCGTGCGGCTGTTCGCCGGCGACCGGATCTACAACATCATGGAGCGCTTCAAGCTGCCCGACGACCAGCCGATGGAGGCCTCGATCCTCTCCAAGCAGATCGAGAGCGCGCAGAAGAAGGTCGAGGAGCAGAACTTCGTCATGCGCAAGAACGTCCTCAAGTACGACGACGTCATGAACACGCAGCGCCAGGTCATCTACGAGCAGCGGCGCCGCGTGCTCGAGGGCGAAGACCTGTCCGAGGACGTCAAGGAATGGATCAGGGAGGTCATCGAGAACGTCGTCGCCCAGCACACGGCGGCCGAGTTCCAGGAGGAGTGGGATCTCGCCGAGCTCGTGACGGCGATGGACGCGCTCTACGGGACCGGTGTCAGCGTCGACGAGATCGCGGGGCTCGACCGCGAGGCCATCGTCGACGAGTTCGTCGAGGACGCGGTCGACGCGTACGCCGACAAGGAGGAGGAGGTCGAGCGCATGGAGCCCGGCCTGATGCGCTCACTCGAGCGCTACATGATCCTCCACGTCGTCGACACGCGCTGGCGCGAGCACCTCGAGAACATGGACTACCTCCGCGAGGGCGTCCACCTTCGGGCGATGGCCCAGAAGGACCCGCTCGTCGAGTACCGGCACGAGGGCCACCTGATGTTCGAGGAGCTCGGGCTGGCGATTCGCGAGGAGGTCGTGTCGGCGATCTTCCACGCACAGGTCACCCCCCAGGACGCTCAAGCGCTCCAGGACACCGACGACTGGCAGGAGGGGAGCGACGAGGCGCTCGCCTACCAGCACCAGTCGCTGGCGGGGGCCGAGGCGATCGCCGCAGCCGGCGCGGGCGCGGCGGTGGCGGCCCCGGCGGCCGCGGTGGCCGCGGCGCGGTCGGAGGCGGTGCGACCACCGTCACAACCCAGCGCATCGCCTCCGAGTGGGACAAGGTCGGCCGCAACGACCCGTGCCCCTGCGGCTCCGGCAAGAAGTACAAGAAGTGCCACGGCGCCTGAGGCGTCTCGCCGGCGGCGGCCGCTAACCCCGGAAACGACGCGACATCCGGCAGGGCTTGACAAAACTGCCACGGTTTAGTCAAATGCCCTAAGCATTTGTCTTAGCCAAGCATCTAGGAGGTCGAGATGTCGCTGTTCGAATCCCCCCAGGCCGCGATGCAGGCGCGCGACCGAGGAGTTCCTCTACCTCGCGTGCCTGCACGTCGGCACCGGTGTCGAGAAGCCTGATTTCCTGGCGGTCGTCGACGCCGAGACAGGCGCAATCGTCCACGAGACGCCGATGCCGAACGTCGGCGACGAGCTCCACCACTTCGGCTGGAACCGCTGCTCGTCGGCGTGCCACGGCCCGGACCGATCGCATCTGATCGTCCCGGGCTTCCGCTCCTCTCGGATCCACATCGTCAACGTCGCCGGACGACCCGCGGCGGCCGCGCATCGAGAAGGTGATCGAGCCCGAGGAGGTGGTCGCGAAGACGGGCTACACGAGGCCGCACACCGTCCACTGCATGCCGGGCGACAACATCGTCGTCTGCGATGCTCGGCGACGCCGACGGCAACGCCTCCGGCGGGTTCGCCGTCCTGGACGCGAAGACGTTCGAGGTGAAGGGCCGCTGGGAGAACGGCGGCGCGCGGCCGCCGATCAACTACGACTTCTGGTACCAGCCGCGCAAGAACGTGCTCGTCTCCTCGAGCGAGTTCGGCGAGCCGAACGCCTACGAGAAGGCGGCTTCGATCTCGCCGACGTCGAGCGCGGCCGTTACGGGCGGCGGATCCACTTCTGGGATCTCGAGACGCGCGAACGCTCGAGCAGACGATCGATCTCGGCGAGAAGGGCCTCGCTCCCGTTCGAGGTCCGCTGGCTCCACGATCCCGACTCTGAGGAGGGCTTCGTCGGGCGCCGCGCTGTCGAGCGTGTTGTGGCACTTCCACCGGGCGAACGGCGGCTGGAAGCGCCGACCCGGTGATCGAGGTGGAGAGCGTCCCGCTCGAGGGCTGGCCGTTCCCCGTGCCGGGGGTGATGAGTGACCTCGTCCTCTCGATGGACGACCGCTTCCTCTACTTCGCGAACTGGCTGCACGGCGACGTGCGCCAGTACGACGTCTCCGAACCCGGCGAGCCGAAGCTGACCGGGCAGGTCTGGCTCGGCGGGGTGATCGGCAAGCCGAGCGACGCCGGCCGCGAGCTCGACGGCGGCGCGGCGAACATGGTCCAGCTCTCGTTCGACGGGCGGCGCTTGTACGTCACGAACTCGCTGTACTCGACCTGGGACAACCAGTTCTATCCGGAGATGCGCTCGTGGCTGACTGCGGATCAACTGCGACCCGAACGGCGGGATGGAGATCGACCCGGACTTCTTCGTCGACTTCCATGACCGCGCCGGACGGCCCGGCGCGGGCGCACGAGGTGCGGCTCCAGGGCGGCGACTGCACGACGGAGATCTTCCAGTGATCGTCGCGCACGTCATGGGGCTCCCGGTCGAGGAGGGCGTCCTCCAGCTCGCGCCCGCGGGCGCGGCGACGGTCACGGTCTTCGCCCTCGCCGGCCGTGCGACACTCGGGCGGCTCTGGACTCGGATGAGGAGACGGTGATGGCGGTGAGCGCAACCCCGCAGACGGATCAAGCCGCGATCGTCGCGACAGCCCTCGACTATTTCGAGGGGTGGTTCGACGGCGACGCCGAGCGGATGGAGCGGGCACTTCATTCTGAGCTGGCGAAGCGCTCGAGCGACGTGCGGACGACGACGAAGGAGCGGATGGTCGAGCTCACTGGGTCGGGCGAGGGCCGCAAGGAGGATCCGGGAGGCGACCGTGGCATCGAGGTCGACGTCGTCGACGTGCACCAGTCGATCGCGACTGCCGTCGTCCGCTCGCCGGTCTACCGCGAGTACCTCCACCTCGTCAAGTCCGAAGGCGGGTGGAAGATCCTGAACGCGCTGTGGCGTCCCACGTAACGAAGACCGAGGCACGCTCGGCGGCCGAGGAGGCGCTCCTCGATGCCGCCGAGCGGCTCCTCGTCGAGGTCGGCCACTCGGGGATCACGACGCGCCGGCTCGCCGAGGAGGCGGGCGTCAACAACGGCCTCGTCCACTACTACTTCGGCTCGATCGAAAACGTCCTCGTGCGGACGCTCGAGCGCTTCACGGAGCGCCTCACGGAGCGACAGCGGGAGCTCTACGCCGCCGAGGGCCCGTTCATCGACAAGTGGCGCACAGCCATGCGCTACCTGATCAGCGAGGACGTCACCTACGAGAAGATCTGGCTCGAGCTCCAGGCGCTCGCCTGGAACCGGCCCGACCTTCAGGAGCCGCTGGCGCGTGTCGACGCCGAGTGGCGGGCGGTGCTGCGGGAGGCGTTCGAAGAGCCTCACCGCGAGCTAGGGATCGAGATGCCGCTCGACGCGCTCGTCTCGCTCGTGATGACGTTCAACATCGGGATCATGGTCGAGCGCCTGGGCGGGGTCGAGACCGGGCACGCCGAGCTCCTGGACTGGATCGACGGATGGCTGTCGCGCTGAGCCGTCCAGAGCAGACGCGGGCGCGTTACCCCGACGAGTCCGGCTATGTCGAGCGCGACGGGGTGCGGATCTTCTACGAGGGCTACGGCGCGGGCGAGCCGACGGTCTTCTGCTGCCGACGTGGTCGATCATCCACTCGCGTCACTGGAAGATGCAGATCCCCTATCTGGCGCGGCACTGCCGCGTGCTCACGTTCGACGGCGCGGCAACGGCCGCTCCGACCGGCCCCCGAGGCGGACGCCTACCGCGAGGAGGAGTTCGCCGCGGACGCGCTCGCGGTGATGGACGCGACCGGCACCGAGCGCGCGGTGCTGGTGTCGCTCTCCTGCGGCGCGGCAGCGGTCGCTCTGATCCTCGCCGCGAGCCATCCGGAGCGGGTCGACAGGCTCGTATTCATTGCGCCTGCACTTGCCGTGGCGCCGGCGACGCCGCGCCTGAAGGCAATCCAGGATTTCAGCGAGTCGACGCGACGATTACGTCGGCTGGGCGAAAGTGCAACCGCCACTACTGGCTTCGCGACTACGAGACTTCCTCGAGTTCTTCTTCTCCCAGTGCTTCACCGAGCCGCACTCGACGAAGCCACTCGAGGACGCGTCGGGTGGGGCCTCGAGACGGACGCCGAGACGCTGATCGCGACGCAGCTGGCGCCACGATTCCGGGACGAGCCGGACGTGCGCGAGCTCCTGCTCGCGGTTCGCTGTCCGGTGCTCGTCATCCACGGCGGCGACGACGCGTTCGGCCGTACGGCCCGGCGCGCGGCTCGCGGAGGCTGGCGGGCGGCGAGCTCGTCGTCCTCGAGGGGGCGGGCCATTCCCCCACGTCCGCGATCCGGTCAAGGTCAACCAGCTCCTGCACGAGTTCATCGCGAGGCACGCGTGATCGTCGCGGCGAAGACGCGAGAGCAGACGCGCGCCCGCTATCCCGACGAGGAGGGCTACGTCGAGCGCGACGGCGTCCGAGTCTTCTACGAGGTCTACGGCGACGCGCCGACGACGTTCCTGCTCTTCCCGACCTCGCCGATCTCGCACTCGCGGCTGTGGAAGGCCCAGATCCCGTACCTCTCGCGGCACTTTCGCGTGATCACCTTCGACCCGCGCGGGAACGGGAAGTCTGACCGACCGGACACCGCGGACGCCTACTCGTACTGGGAATGCGTCAAGGATGGCCGCGCCATCCTCGAAGCGACCGGGACGGAAACGGCGCTCCTCGCCGGGCTCTGCGACGGCGGCGGCTATGCGCTCATGCTCGCGGCAACACAACCAGCTGCCGCACTCGCCGTGGCCGCGATCGCCCCGAGCGTCCCGCGGCTCACGCCGCCACACGCCGAACTACAGGCGCTACCCCTCCACCGAGCCGCTCGACACCGACGAGGGCTGGGCCAAGTGGAACGTCCACTACTGGCGCCGCGACTTCCGCGGCTTCCTCGAGTTCTTCTTCTCCCAGCAGCTTCCCGGAGCCGCACTCGACGAAGCAGATCGAGGACTGCGTTCAGTGGGGCCTCGACGGCGGCGCCAGAGTCGCTCGTCCTCGCAGACGAGGAGGCGCCGCCGCCCTTTGCGACCGAGGAGGACGCCCGCGCTCTGATTGGACGCGTCCGCTGCCCGGTGCTCGTCGTCCACGGCGAGCTCGACGGCTGCCAGCCGCGCGAGCGGGCGGAGGCCGTCGCGGAGCTGACCGGTGGGACGCTGGTGGCGCTGGACGGCGCCGGCCACCTCCCGCAGGCGCGCCACCCGGTGAAGGTGAACGGGTTGCTGCGCGACTTTGCCGACTCGGTCGTCCCGCCGAAGCCGAAGGTGAAGACTTGGACGCGGGCCTTGAGTCGGCGTCGGCGCGCGCTCTACATCTCGTCGCCGATCGGGCTCGGGCACGCCCGCCGCGACGTCGCGATCGCGAAGGAGCTCCGAAAGCTCCACCCCGATCTCGAGATCGACTGGCTGGCGCAGCATCCGGTGACGAAGGTGCTCGAGGCCGAGGGAGAGCGGATCCATCCGGCGAGCGCCGAGCTCGCGAACGAGTCGACGCACGTCGAGAGCGAGTCGGCCGAGCACGACCTCCACGTGTTCCAGGCGATCCGACGGATGGACGAGATCCTCGTCGCCAACTTCATGCTCTTCCTCGACATCGTGCGCGAGGAGCCGTACGACCTCTGGATCGGCGACGAGGCGTGGGAGGTCGACTACTTCCTGCACGAGAACCCGGAGCTGAAGTCCGCGGCCTACGTCTGGCTGACGGACTTCGTCGGCTGGCTGCCGATGGCGGACGGAGGCGAGCGCGAAGCGTTCGTGACCGCCGACTACAACGCCGAGATGATCGAGCACATCGCGCGGTTCCCGCGCATCCGCGATCGTGCCGTGTTCGTCGGAAACCCCGACGACGTCGTGCCGGACTCGTTCGGGGCCAACCTTCCGCCCATCCGCGACTGGACGGAGCAGCACTACGACTTCGCCGGCTACGTGACGGGGTTCGAGCCGGTCACCGACCGAGAGAAGCTTCGCGCGGAGCTCGGCTACGGGCCGCGGGAGCAGGTCTGCGTCGTGACCGTCGGCGGCTCGGGCGTCGGTGGCCACCTCCTCCGCCGCGTCATCGACGCCTTCCCGGAGGCGAAGAAGCTCGTGCCCGAGCTGCGGATGGTCGTCGTCGCCGGGCCGCGGATCGACCCGGCGACGTTGCCGTC
The DNA here is from genome assembly GCA_963764595.1 of uncultured Actinomycetes bacterium. Classification (GTDB taxonomy): domain Bacteria; phylum Actinomycetota; class Thermoleophilia; order Gaiellales; family Gaiellaceae; genus JACDAN01. The sequence goes on from CAVXTG010000007.1 coordinate 355,646, forward strand.
GCTGGCCGGCCTGGAGATCCACGCCTACGTCCACGAGCTCTACCGGCATCTCGCGGCCTGTGACCTCGCGGTCGTCCAGGGCGGGCTGACGACAGCGATGGAGCTGACCGCCAACGCGCGCCCCTTCCTCTACTTCCCGCTCCGCCACCACTTCGAGCAGAACTTCCACGTGCGCCACCGGCTCGAACGCTACGGAGCCGGGCGGTGCATGGACTTCGAGCACGACGGGCCGGAAGAGATCGCCGCAGCGATTGCCGAGGAGATCGGGCGCGAGGTCGATTACCGGCCGGTCGAGACCGACGGTGCCGCCCGGGCTGCGAAGCTGATCGCCGAGCTGATCTGATCGACCGGGCTAGCATGACTTCGTGACCGAGCCGACCCAGACCGTCGATGAGCGCCTGCGGGAGATCGGGACCCAGCTCGCCTGGGTCCGTGATTACCTTTGACCCGGAGACGCTAGAGGCACGGCGCGCCGAGCTCGAGTCGGCGATGGGCGAGCAGGGGTTCTGGGACGACCAGACCCGAGCCGCCGAGATCTCCGCCGAGCACTCCCGGACGACGAGGAAGCTCGAGCGCTACGAGCGGCTCGTCCGCGACTACGAGGACGCGCAGGAGCTCTTGTCGCTCGACGGTGACCTGGCCGGCGAGCTGGACGAGCACCTCCGTCCCCTCGAGCGGGAGCTGGAACGGCTCCGCGAGGATGCGCTCTTCACGGGCGAGTACGACGCCGGCGACGCCGTGGTCACGATCCTCGGGGGCACGGGCGGGACCGACGCACAGGACTGGGCGGAGATCCTGCTCCGCATGTACCTCCGCTGGGCGCAGCAGCGCGGCTTCACCGCGGAGCTCGTGGAAGCCAGCCCTGGGGAGGAGGCGGGGCTCAAGTCGGCGACCTTCACGGTCGCCGGCGAGAATGCGTACGGGATCCTCAAAGCCGAGCGCGGCGTCCACCGGCTCGTGCGCCTGTCCCCGTTCGACTCGGCCCATCGACGCCACACGTCATTTGCGCAGGTGATCGTCTCGCCGCTGCTCCCCGCGGGAGAAGACGTCGAGATCAACGAGGACGACCTGCGGATCGACACCTACCGGGCGAGCGGCGCCGGCGGCCAGCACGTGAACAAGACGGACTCGGCTGTGCGGATCACACACATCCCGACGGGAATCGTCGTTCAGTGCCAGAACGAGCGCTCGCAGTCGTCGAACAAGCAGACGGCGCTTCGGATCCTGAAGTCACGCCTGGCTGAGGTCGAGCAGGAGCGGCGCGAGGAGGAGCTGGCGCGCGAGCGGGGGGTCGCCCAGGACACCGGGTTCGGCAGCCAGATCCGCAGCTACGTCCTGCACCCGTACCAGATGGTCAAGGACCATCGAACCGATTACGAGGTCGGCAACGCCGAAGGCGTTCTCGACGGCGACCTCGACGGCTTCATCCACGAATACCTCCTTGCAAAGGCGGCTGGAAACGTTGTCTAGCAGGGCCTTTCGCTAGACTCCCGGGCTGCTCAGGCCTGACGGCGCACCCTGAAGCGCCCACCTCCCGCATGACCACCGTGCAAGAAACACCTCTCGTCACAGAACCGTCCGAGCAGACGCTCGACGCCGAGCGCCCGCAGTCGGACAGCGCCGCGGTCGCTGCGCGGGCGATGATCGTCTTCGAGACCGTCACCAAGGTGTACGAGCCGAACGTCATCGCGCTCGAAGCTGCCTCGTTCGTGATCGAGAAGGGCGAGTTCGTCTTCCTCGTGGGCCCGTCGGGCTCCGGGAAATCGACGATGGTGCGCCTGCTGCTCAAGGAGCTGGAGCCGACCTCCGGGCGGATCGTCGTCGGCGGTCGCGACCTCGCGCGCCTGCGACGCTCGAAGGTGCCGCAGCTGCGCCGCAACATCGGCTGCGTCTTCCAGGACTTCAAGCTGCTCCCGAACCGGACGACGGCCGAGAACGTCGCGTACGCGCTGAAGGTGCAGGGCGAGAGTCGAGCCGCGATCCGGAGCAAGGTGCCGGAAGTGCTCGGCCTCGTCGGCCTGACGCACAAGGTCAACTCGTACCCCGACGAGCTCTCCGGCGGCGAGCAGCAGCGCGTCTCGATCGCGCGTGCCTTCGTCAATCACCCTCCGCTGCTCGTCTGCGACGAGCCGACGGGGAACCTCGACCCGGACACGTCCGTGGGGATCATGCAGCTGCTCTACCGGATCAACCGCACGGGCACGACCGTCGTCATGGCGACGCACGACCGCGAGCTGGTCGACAAGATGCGCCGCCGCGTGATCGCGCTCGAGGACGGCCGCATCGCGCGCGACGAGCGACGCGGAGGGTACGAGTGAGGCTGAAGATGATGCTCGGCGAGGCGGTCCGCTCGATCGGAGCGAACGTCTCGACCACCGTCGCGGCGACCATGACGGTCCTGATCGGGATGTTCCTGCTCGGCCTGTTCATCGCGTTTGCCACCTATGCGCACTCCTGGAGCGACCACGTCAAGGACGAGCTCGTCGTCAAGGTCTTCTTCGACCGCGGCGTCGACCCGAAGAACGTCGAGGCGGTCCGGGCGAAGCTGGACTCCGACAATCGGGTCAAGACCTTCACGCTCGTCTCGGCCGACGAAGGACTGGCCGAGATGCGCAAGCGCCGGCCGGAGCTCTTCGGCCCGTCGGGGCTGCCGTACAACCCGCTCGGACCGGCCTACACCATTGAACCCAGCCGAGCCGAGGACACAGAGGGGATCGCCTCGAGCCTCAAGCCCTATCCCGCCGGCGTCCACAACGTCACGTTCGGCGAGGAGAAGGCGAAGCGGATCCTCAAGGTTGCGAACGTGATCAACTCGATCTTCCTGCTGGCAGGGCTGATCCTGTTGGTCGCATCCGCGATCCTGATCGCGAACACGATCCGTCTGTCGATCTTCTCGCGGCGTCGCGAAATCGAGGTGATGAAGCTCGTCGGCGCGACGAACTGGTTCGTCCGCGGGCCCTTCATGCTCGAAGGTCTGATCTGCGGCGTGGGCGGCGCGCTGCTGGCCGTCTTCTTGCTCTTCCTGAGCAAGGAGGTCGCGCTGCCGTCGATCATCCCGCGGCTCGACAGCGGCCCGGACGTGCATGCGCTCGCGTTCTGGGCGAACGCATTGATCCTCCTTGGGCTCGGCCTCCTGCTCGGCGCCGCCGGCTCAGGGTTGACGCTGCGCAGATTCCTCCGGGTCTAGGCCTCTACATTGGATGACCGCGTGGTCGTCGAGGTCGGCCGGCGGGGCCGCCTCGTGATCGGCGAGCCGTTCTTCACGCCCGGCGTTCCGCTCGTGCTCGACCGACGCGGCCTCGCCGAGGTCCGTCCTGGCCAGCTCGCGGTCGTCGCGCCGCGCAAGGGTCGCGCGCGCCTCCAGAAGGCGCTCGGGCCGGCGGACTCGATCGAGAACGTGCTCGAAGCCCTGCTCGAGCAGGAGGGCTTGATCGAGCAGTACGAGCCGCACGAGCCTCCCGAGCCGACGATCGAAGGGCGGGTCGACCTGCGCGAGCTCAACGCCTTCACGATCGACCCTGAGACGGCCAAGGACTTCGACGACGCGATCTCCGTGCGGCGCGAGGGCGAGGGGCTCCGCGCGTGGGTGCACATCGCGGACGTGTCCTACTTCGTGCCTGCAGGAACGGAGCTCGACGAGGGGGCGGCGAGACGATCGTTCTCGGCCTACGTGCCCGGACGCGTCGCGCCGATGCTGCCTCCGGAGCTGTCGGAGAATCTCTGCAGCCTGCGCGCGAACGAAGACCGGCTGTGCGTAACCGTCGAGGTGCCGTTCGACCGGAACCTCGAGCCGGGCGAGCCGTCCTTCTACCGCTCGGTCATCCGCAGCCGGCAGCGTCTGACCTACGGCCAGGCGGAGCGGATCCTCGCCGGCGACGAGCACGCCGCTGAGGAGGTCACGGAGGGTCTCCAGCTCGCCGAGCGGCTCGCGCTCGAGCTGCGTCGGCGGCGCTTCGCCCGCGGGCGCGCTCCGGATCACCACGCGGGAGATCGTCTTTGCCTTCGACGGCAAGGGCGGGGTCGAGCGCGCGTGGCTCGAGTCCGAGCCGCACGCCCACATGCTCGTCGAGGAGCTGATGATCCTGGCCAATGAGGCCGTCGCCGGGCTACTCGCCGGGCGCAGGCGGGAAGCGCTCTACCGCGTTCACGAACGTCCGGACCCGCAAGCGGTCGCGTTGCTGCTGGCCAAGCTCGCCGACCTCGAGGTGCCGACGCCGCCGGCGCCCGACCCCGAGAAGCTGACCGCCGGCCAGGCGGCCAAGCTCGCCGGGCAGATCAGCGAGCGGGTCAGCGAGTACGTCGAGACGACCCGTCGGGGGTTCGAGGCCTTTCCCGCCCTCGTCCTCCGCGCGCTCAAGCAGGCCCGCTACGACCCGAGGAACCTCGGCCACTCCGGTCTGGCGAGCCCGGCGTACTGCCACTTCACGTCTCCGATCCGGCGCTATCCGGACCTGGTCGTCCACCGTGCGCTCATGCGGGAGCTCGGCGCGGGCGACGATCCGCTGCCGGAGGAGCTCGCCGAGGCCGCCGAATACTGCTCGACGAGGGAGCGCGAGATCGCCGACGTCGAGCACCGCGCGGACGACATCTGCCTCGCGTGGCTGCTCCAGGCTGTCCTCTACGACCGGGGCTGGGATGCGAGCTTCGAGGGCGAGATCACCGGCGTGATCGCGTCAGGCCTGTTCGCTCGCTTCGGCGACGTCTTCGAGGGCTACCTGCCCGTTCGGAAGCTGCCCGGGTACTTCGAGCTCAACGCGCTGGGGACCGCGCTCCAGGCGAGGCGCGGCGGGCGGAGGCATCGGCTCGGTGACCCGATCGAGGTGCGCGTCTCCGACATCGACCGGCCAGCAGGCAAGATAGAGCTCGCACCGGCATGAAGCTCGAAGGCATCCACCACATCACGTGCATCACCGGGGACGCGCCCGGAAACGTCGAGTTCTACGTCGGCGTCCTGGGGCTGCGGCTCGTCAAGAAGTCGGTCAACCAGGACGACCCGACGGTCTACCACCTGTTCTACGCGGACGAGCGAGGGCAGCGCCGGCGCCGACATCACGTTCTTCGAGTACCCCGGCGCCAGGCGCGGGCGGGCCGGCGCGGGGATGATCCACACGATCACCTGGCGGGTCGGCTCCGAGGAGGCGCTCGACTTCTGGGAGGAGCGGCTCCAGGCGCACGGTGTCGAGACGACGCGCGAAGACGGCCGCCTGCGCTTCCAGGATCCGGAAGGCCTCGGCCTCGAGCTCGCCGTCGCCCGGACCGACGATCCGCCGCTCGTGGCGGACCACCCGGAGATCCCGGCCGAGCACGCGCTCCAAGGGTTCGACAGCGTGCGGGCCTACTCCCAGGCGCCGGACGCGAGCCGCAGCCTCCTCGAGGAGACGCTGGGCTTCGAGCCTCGCGGCGAGAGCGAGTGGGAGGTCCGCGGCGAGCGGCGCGGCGGCCTCTACGCCTACGACGAGCCGCCGGCCGAGCCGGGCATGGGCGGCGCGGGCACGGTCCATCACGTCGCCTGGGCGAGCACGATGGACGATCACGAAGGCTGGCGGGACCGGGTCGCCCAGGCAGGAGCGCAGCCGACGCCGGTCATCGACCGCTACTACTTCCGCTCGATCTACTTCCGCGAGCCGAGCGGCGTGCTGTTCGAGATCGCGACCCTCGGGCCCGGCTTCACCGCCGACGAGCCGCTGGAGACGCTGGGCGAGCGGCTCGCCCTGCCGCCCGACTACGAGTCCCTGCGCGACCGGCTGGAGGACGTGCTCACGCCGCTGCCCGACCCGCGGGCTGCGTGGACTACCAAGTAAGGGAGCCGGAGGGCGATCCGGCCGGCGCGCTCGTCCTCTTCCACGGCCGCGGCGCCGACGAGCACGACCTCTATCCGCTGATCGACTTCCTCGATCCGGACCGGCGGCTGCTCGGGGTGACGCCGCGCGGGCCGTTCTCGTTTCCGCCCGGCGGCGCGCACTGGTACGCGCTCCGCGAGGTCGGCTACCCCGACCGCGACACGTTCCTGGCGACGTACCGGGACGTCGGCGCGTGGCTGGACGGCTTCCTGGCCGAGCGGGGGATCGGGCACGACCGGACCGTGCTCGGCGGCTTCTCGCAGGGAGCGGTGATGGCGTACTCGTTCAGCCTCGGGCAGGGGAGGCCGCGCCCGGCCGCGACGATCGCCCTCTCCGGCTTCATCCCGACGGTCGAAGGCTTCGAGCTCGACCTGAGCGCGATCCCGCCGGTGGCGATCGGCCATGGGACCTACGACCCGATCATCTCCGTCGAGTTCGGGCGGGCGGCCCGAAAGCTACTGGAGGACGCGGGCGCGTCCGTGCTCTACCGCGAGTACCCGCTTCCGCATGCGATCGACCCCGGTTTCCTGATGGAGCTTCGCCCGTGGGTGGCGGACGCCGTGACCGGCGACAATTAGGACATGGCCGGCGGCGAGAAGCTGATCGCGGAGAACCGCAAGGCGCGGCACGAGTACCACCTGATCGAGCGCCACGAAGCGGGGCTCGTCCTGACCGGCTCCGAGATCAAGTCGCTCCGCGAGGGCGGCGCCCAGCTACGCGGGGCCTTCGCCGACATTCGGAACGGCGAGCTCTGGCTCGTCGGCGCCCACATCGCGCCCTACGAGCAGTCGGGAGTCGAGAGCCACGAGCCCGAGCGCGACCGCAAGCTGCTGCTCCACCGCCGCGAGATCGACTCATTGAGCGGCAAGGTGCAGGAGCGCGGGTTCACGCTCATCCCGACCCGTCTCTACTTCAAGGACGGCCGCGCCAAGGTCGAGCTCGCACTGGCCAAGGGCAAGGACGTCCGTGACCGGCGCCGCGAGATCTCGAAGCGCGACGCCGACCGCCAGATCGAGCGCGCTCTGAAGCAGCGATCCCGCTAAGGCTTACTTGAACTTGAAGTCGGCGGTCCGGACGGTGTCGTCCGAGAACGCGACGAACACGCGGCGGCAGGTGCCCGCCCAGGACTTCTGCGTCTTCCACGTGTAGATGAACTGGTTCGCGGCCGGGTCGTACTTCAGCGGCGTGAGGCCCTCTGTCGGTGGTCTCCTCGATCGTGTCGGTCGAACCGCCTGCGCACGGGATTCGCTCGGACGAGACGGAGGTGACGGTGTTCAGGTCGCTGATGAACTGGCCGGCGGCGTTCTTCAGCGACCACTTGAGCGGGATCGTGCTGCCCCGCCTTGGCGATGTTCACCGTCGGCGGGTTGTCGACCGGGAGGCTTGAAGCCCTGGAAGATGAAGCGAACGGAGTAGGTGACCGTCTTCGTCGCCGTGTTGCCTGCCAGGTCGGTGCCGGTGACGGTGAAGGTATGCGTCCCTACCGTTCTGGTATCGACGAAGCCTCCGACGAGCGTTGCGCCGGTGCAGCTCGCAACCCCGCCTGGGTCGGAGCACGCGAAGTCGGGGCTCACCTGCTGGTTGAGCGTGAACACGGCGCCCGCGAGCGGTGTGTCGATGATGATGCCGGGGCCCGCGGTCGTGTCGACGAACGAGGTGTGGTTCACGCCCTTGTTCGCGCCGAAGCCGGTGTTCCCGTTGACGTCGCTCGACTCGCCGACGATCTGCTGCGGCGTGGTCAGGCCCGCGACGCGGAGCGTCCACAGGTCGCCCGAGGCACGCTGGAGCTGCCTGAACTGCCAGGCGGCCTGAGTGCCGTCGTTGTGCAGGATCGCAACCTTGCGAACTCCTGCTGCGTCGCTCGTCCGAACGAAGAACGTCGTGCCGCCGTCGTGGATGACGCCTCCGACCTGGAAGATCCGAGGCGCGGTCGTGTCACTCGAGTTCGAGTAGAAGACGTCGAGCCCGATCGAGTCGACGAGCCGCTCCGTCCCGAGAGCGGGATTCCCGACGGTGTTCGGGCGGAACTGTCCTGCCTTGACGACGACCGAGGCGCGCTCGGCCCCGAGGCTCCGCGTCCTGAGGAGCGAGACGAGATTCGCCGGCCAGAACGTGTTCTCGAAGTTCGGATCCTGTTCCTTGAGCTCGGAGTCGATCCTCGGATACGCCAGCAGCGGCCGCACGTTGGGGACGTCGTGGGTGCTCAGCGAGCGGATGAAGACGCCGCGGGCGGACTTGCCCGGAACCGTCACTTCCCTCGCCAGGAGCGGCGTGACCGGGCGGTACGGAACGTTCAGCGTGTTGCGGGCGATCTCCCAGTACCGCCTGCCGTCAGCGAGCGTGTGCGAGACCGGGGTCGGCTGGAGCGGCGGGAGGCTCGCCACGTCGAGGCCGTCTTCCGGCGTCGTCGTGGGCGGCGTCGGCGGCGGCGTATTGCCGGGCGTCTTGAAGTGGTAGAAGGGCAGCCCGTAGAAGGTCGCTTCGATCATCGCCTTCTCGTCGAAGACGTCGTAGTCGCCCGCGGTCAGGTAGTAGGTCTGGAGGGCGTCGATCCACTGCTCGCCGACCGAGGTGGCATTGGAATTCAGCTTCTGGCCGAAGAGCCGCAGCAGCCGCTCCGTGAGCGCCACCGTCACCGTGTCGCCGTACCCGAAGCCCGTGTTCGCAATGTAGACGGCGTTTCGCGCCTGCAGGTAGCTGTCGACCCAGTCCTTCTTGCGCGCCGCATCTCCGGTCAAGAGATCGGGGATGTTGAGGCCGCCGTGGCAGCCCATGTTGAAGACGATCCTGCCGGCGATCTTGTCTGCGCCCGGGACATCCGCCGTCGTGACCATCTGGCCGATGTTCGAGATCGGGCTCGGGCCGGCCGGCTGCGCCAGCCAGTGGCTGTAGTGCGCGTTCGGCGACATGATGTCCGGCACGGCCGGGTTGCCCGCCCCGTCCGTCTTCTCGAACGACTTGGCGAGGAAGTCGTTCCGCGCCCACTGGTTCGGCGCCCCTGTCGGTGAGATGAGCGTGTCGGCGGAAATGCCGGGGAACTGGGCGGTGAGCGCGCCGTTGATGTCGTTGGCGCCGTCCGTGAGGAAGTCGTAGCCGACCGTCAGCGCGCTCTTCGGGTCGAGCAGGCCGTTCGCGCTGATGTACTGCTCGAACTGACCGCTCATGTGGCCAGGCGTCTCGACAAGCCGTGAGACCGGGGTCTGGGCCAGCGGCAGGTCGTGTCCGAGCCAGACGAGCTTCGTGAACGCGCCGTAGGCACCGTCGGTCGGGACGGTGTTCTGGGCCGCGGCGGCATAGAGGGCGTTGCCGGCGCTCAGGTTGTTGGTCGTGAACGCGAGGTCGGCCGCCTCGTCGAGCTCGGGCGAGAGCGAGGTCATGTCGTCCTGCCGGTACATCGGGATCACCTGATCGGTGCCGAGCAGGACGATGTACTTGAGCTGCGGCAGGGCGGCCCGGTAGGTCGTGATCACGTCGTTGATCCGGCGGACGACCTCGTTGGCCGCGTCGACCGAGCACGGGTTCTGATCCCAGGCTGCGTAGGCGCCGCGGACCGTTGCGTTGCCGTCGACCGGGATCACGGCGCCGCCGACCTCGGGCCGCGCGGCGACCACGTGCAGCGGCGAGGCCGGACCGGGCGTGAGGAGCGCATTCGTCTCGGTTGCGCCGTAGAGGCCGGCCAGGCGCTGGCGGTTGACGATGAAGAGCGTCTTGGTCGCCGGATCGAGCGAGGCTGGCGCCGGCAGCGTCCCCGGCGTGGGTGCAGCCAGGCCGGTCACCGGCGGGCACGGCGGGAGCGGCGGCGGATCGATGACCTGAATCCGGAGCACGTAGGGCTTCGCGCTGTGCGAGCCGTTGTAGCCGCTGACGCTCACGATCGCCTCGCCGGTCTCGCCCGCCTTGACGATCTGCGCCGCCTCGCTGTCCGAACCCCGCGTGGCCGAGATGGAGCCCGCGGGGATCGAGCCAGCGGGGATGCTGCCGGCCGGGATGCTGCCGGCGGGGACGTCGGCGAGGGTCTCCGGCGGCAGCGTCTTGTTCGAGTCGTCGACCGACGCGCCGAAGTCCTCGATCGGGATGCTCCCCGCCGGGATGGAACCGGCCGGGCTCGACTGGAGCGCGGGCGAGAACGGCTTGTTGACGACGAGGTCGTAGTCCGCTCCCTCCGGAACGTTGAGGAAGGCGATCACCTTCGAGTGGCGCGGCAGGTTGCCGATCGGGAACCGGAAGTACTCCCCGTCCGAGTCGTGCGAGATGTGGCCGGCGACCAGCGTGTTCCTCGCGATCACCGGCGAGGTGAGGGGATCGTCATTCGGCTCGTGGTTCTCGGTCACGAGCACCGGCGCGCCGTCGTTCACGGACTTGGTCGTCGTCGCGGTCGTGACACTCGCGTCCGAGACCTGGTCGCCGAGTGTCAGTCCGGCGTAGACGGTGAAGTCCATGCGAACGTGGCGCGTCGTCGTGCCGGCGCAGGGCGTCGTTCCCTCCGGCGTGAAGACGAGATCGCCGCCGTCGTTCGCGGTGGGATTCCGTCCGACCGCGGGCGCGCCGCCCGCATACGAGAACCTGGTCGATCCGAGCACCGGGATGAAGTCGTTCGGCAGGTTGACGGTGACCGCGAACGAGGTCGCGAGCGAGCAGTCGAGGTCGAAGTCGACGTGGTAGTGGAGCTGGTTCGTCGACTGGGCGACGTCCTGGAGACCCGCGAGCGCGATCTCCTCCCAGGGGTAGTTCGTCAGCGGGAGCATCGCCATGATCAGCTGGTCGAGCGTGGTCTCGCGCGCGGCGTCGCGCTCGGGGTCGCCGGAGGGAAGCGCCGCGAAGAGGTCGGCCATCGTGAGGCTCGGGTTGATCGCGCCGGCGGTGTCAGCCTCGCCGAGCGTCTTCCCGTTGCAGTTGAAGCTCCCGCCGCAGTTGACGTAGGCGGCGAGCGTCTTCGGCGGCTGCGGGACGAGCTTCGCGATGTGCACGGCGCCGATGCGCGTCATGGTGAGCTCGATCGACCCGGCCGGGATCGAGCCGGCGGGGATCGAGCCGGCAGGGATCGACCCGTAGGGAATGGAGCCGGCCGGAATCGAGCCGGCGGGAGTCGAGCCGAGCTGGCCGGCGACGTACACGCCGAAGACGGTGTTCGTCCCGGTATTGACGCCGACCGAGCTTCCCCCGTTGGCATCGATCGCAGCCGTCCAGCTCGCGTACCCCGGCGGCGGCGGCACCTGGTTCAGCGTCCCGTTGCCGAGCAGCAGGGCCGCGAACGGGGCGCCGCGCCAGACCGTGTTTGTCAGCACGGCTGCGTCCTTCAGCGGCACGGCGTTGAGCCGGCCGGCCGCGACCGGGTCGTTGTAGACGTCCTCGAGCGTCAAGGCGTTCAGCGGTCGACACGGAATGCGGTCGGCCGGCGAGCCGGCGGGACAGAGGTTGAGCGCGGACGGCGGCGCGAGGATCTGCTGCCACGTGGCGCCTGTCGCCGGGTTGAGCAGCGGGATCTGAGACAGCAGCACCTGGCGCAAAGCGATCGATCCGGCGGGGATCGAGCCCGCCGGGGTGCTGCCGAGGCCGAAGGAACCCCAAGGGATCGAGCCGGCGGGGATCGATCCAGCCGGGATCGAGCCGGCGGGAATGGACCCGGCCGGGATCGACCCGGCGGGAATCGATCCGGCCGGGATTGAGCCGGCCGGGATTGACCCAGCGGGGATGGAGCCGGCTGGGATCGACCCAGCGGGCAACGCCGAGGTCGTCCCACCCAGGAATGGGATCCGCGAAGCGGGGATGCTGCTGAACGGGAGGGATGCGATTCCGGCGCGGGTCGAGCGCTCGTCGACGGTCAGCGTCAGCCCGCTCGCCGCCAGCTCGCGAACGTGCACGGTGACGGTCTGCGTGGCGCGGGTCGCGCCGTCGGCGTCCGCGCGGACCGTGAAGGTGTAGGTGCCCGGCTCCGTCTCGGGCGGCACGGTGATCTTCATGTCGTAGTCGACGTCCCTCGGCGTCACGAAGGGGCCGTACGGGGGCGGCGGCGTGAACGAGACCCAGGAGGCAAATCCTTCGTCGACCACCAGTTCGACCCGGTCGACCCTCGCCGCCGACTGCTTGATCAGTGAGACGAGCTCGTCGGCCAGCGAATCGGTGGCCCCGTGCGTGGCCTGCTGGCCGCCCGTGTACAGCGCCATCTGGGCGTGACACTCCGCCGTGCCTGCCGTCCCGCCGCCGGGGTTGTAGGTGACGAAAGAGACGTTCGTGTTGTTGGCCTTGAGCCCGTCGAGCGTCGCCTTCGTCGTCAGGTCGTCGCTCGTGCCGACCGTCGCGTCGCGTCCCGGATCGTTCAAGGATGTGTTGCGGCACTCGGAGAACGTCGTCGCCTGGCCGGTGTCGTGCGGGAATGTCGTCGGCCAGCACGACGAGGAACCGCGGCGCGTTCGCGTCGTATGCCAGGTGCGGATCCGAGTACGTCTCGAAGAAGACGCGGTTGAACGACTCGGGCAGGTCGCCGCCGCCGCCGGCCGACATCGCGTTCAGTGCCGCCTGAACGGCGGCCGCGTCGCCGGTCAACCCGCTTCGCAGCAGGTACGGGTAATCACCTTCGCTGCCGAAAGGGGCGAACGGGTAGTCCTTGAAGTCGACGACCGCGAACCGCGCCCCCGGGATCGACGACTGGATGCGGCCGACGATCGAGATCGCGTCGGCCTTCGCGTCGGCGATCGCGGCGCCCATGCTCCCCGTCGTATCGACGGCGAGGACGACGTCGGCCTTCGGAGGCGAGGCGTCGAGGTGAAGCGTCTGCGACACGTTCCACGACGAGCCCGCAGCGAGCGTCAGCGACAGCGAGCTCGGCTTCAGGGTGTCTGCTGCCTGGCTGCCGGTCGCGCCGAGCGCGAGCATGGCCACGCCCACGGCTGTGACCTGAAGAATGAGTTTCGCTCGTGTGCGCCGCATTCGTCCCCCCGCCGCCGCCTCGGCCGGCAGACGCAGAAATCTACGCTCTTCAGCGAATTTGTCAATGATTCTCACCTGCACAAGATGCAACTTGCGAAAGAAAAGACGGTCTTGCGTATCTTCGGGACAGGGTCGTGACCTCGGCCGGCGCTGAGCACAACCGCGCTCTGGTTCCGTACGTCCCTCGCGTCGTCATCGAGTGGCTGCGGGCGACACCCGATGCCGCGAGGCGGGAGCTGGACGGCACGCTCGCCTTCGTCGATCTGTCGGGCTTCACCGCGATGTCGGAGCGCCTTGCCGGCAAGGGCAAGGCTGGGGCGGAGGAGGTCACCGACGTGATCAATCGAACCTTCTCGAGCCTCCTGGACGTCGCCTACGCAAACGGCGGCGGTCTCCTCAAGATCGGCGGGGACGCGTTGCTGCTGTTCTTCACGGGCGAGGAGCACTGCCCGCGCGCAGCAACGGGCAGCGTTCGGCATGCGCCAGACGCTTCGCGAGCTCGGCCGGCCGCGGACCTCCGCGGGTGTGGTGGCGCTGCAGATGCATGTCGGGATCCACACCGGGACGTTCCAGTTCTTCCTGGTCGGAGACTCCCATCGCGAGCTCCTGCTGGCCGGTCCCGCCGTCAGCGAGACGGTGGCGATGGAAGCCGGCTCTGACGCCGGCGAGATCCTCCTCAGCCGGGCCGCGGCGGCCGCTGTGCCCGACCAGCGCGCTAGGCGCCGAGAAGGCAGGCGGTCGGCTCCTGCAGACGGAACGTCTCGGTTGCGAACGCCGGCCTCGAGCCGCTGCCCGACGTTGCCGGTCTGCCGCTCGAAACGTGCGTTCCGGTCGCGGTCCGCGACTACCTCGGCGGCGACCCGGTCGAGCCCGAGCACCGGCAGGCGACCGTCGCGTTCCTGCGATTCGCCGGCTCCGACGCGCTTGCTGGTCGAGCGAGGCGTCGCGGGGCTGGAAGAGGCGCTCGACGAGCTGGTGCGGACGGTGCAGACGGCGGCCGACGAGTATCACGTCTCGTTTCTCGAGTCCGACATCGACGCTGACGCCGGTCGGATCGTGCTGGTTGCCGGTGCCCCGAGCAGCGCCGGCGACGACGACGAGCGGATGCTGCGAACGGTGCGCGCGATCGCGGACGCGGGGCTCCGGCTTCCGCTCCAGATCGGGGTCAACCGCGGCCGCGTGTTCGCCGGGGAGGTCGGCGCGCCGTTCCGGCGCACGTACACGATCCTGGGCGAGACGGCGGCCGTCGCCGCCAGGCTGATGGCTCGTGCCGAGCCGGGCGCGATTCTGGCCACGCAGGACGTCGTCGAGCGCTCGCGGGCGCGATTCGAGACGACGGAGCTCGAGCCGTTCCAGGTCAAGGGAAAGGAGGCGCCCGTCGTCGCGCACGAGGTGGGGGCCGTCACCGGCGAGCGCGGCGTTGCGCCGTCACCGGCGACCGAGTTCGTTGGTCGCGAGCGTGAGCTGACCGTACTCGGCGCATCGCTCGCGCCCGTGCGGATGGGCTACGGCTCCCTGGTCGAGCTGATCGGAGAGGCGGGGATGGGGAAGTCGCGATTGATCGAGGAGCTGCGACGCCAAAATCCCGACCTCGAGCACCTCGTCGACCTCGTGCGAGGAATACGAGCAGTCGACGCCCTACTTCCCGTTTCGCGGGCTGCTGCAGGCGCTCCTCGATCAGCCTCTGAACGGAAACGCGGTCGCGCTCGACGGAACTGCTGCGAGAGCGTCTCGCACCGCTCGCTCCCGAGCTCGTTCCGTGGATCCCTCTACTCGCGCTTCCGCTCGACCTTGAGCTCGAGTCGACGCCCGAGGTCGATGAGCTCCAGCCGGCGTTCCGACGGGCGCGGCTGCACGGTGTCGTCGAGACACTCCTGACGAAGCTCCTGCCGACCCCTACGCTCCTTGCGATCGAGGACGTCCACTGGATGGACGAGGCTTCGTGCGACTTGCTCCGCCACCTCGGCGCTCAGGTCACCGGCAAGCCGTCGCTGATCTGCGCCACGAGGCGGCCCGGCCCCGGGGGGTTCATCGCCGCGGAAGGTGTGCCGCCCGTCGCAGCGCTGACGATCCACCTCGAGCCGCTCGGCGCCGAGGCGGCGAAGTCGCTCATCGACGCGACCGGCGCGAACGGCAGGAATCCGGACGAGGTGGCCGCGATCACGGAGCGCGCCGGTGGTAACCCGATGTTTCTCCAGGAGCTCGTGGCTTCCGAGCGGCAGGAGACCGACGACGAGCTCCCCGAGAATGTCGAAGCGGTCATCGTGGCCAGAATCGACAAGCTCGCCCCAGCGGATCGCACACTCTTGCGCTTCGCGTCGGTGATGGGCACGAGCTTCAGCGGGGAGCTGGTCGGCCGCGTGCTCGCGACGGAGGATCCCACCGCGTCCGCCGATTCGGAGAGCTGGGACCGCCTAGCCGAGTTCGTCGAGCGGGATCCCTACACGCCGGGGGCCTTCAGGTTCCGGCATTCGCTCTTCCGGGACGCGGCCTACGAGGGCCTCTCGTATCGACGTCGGCGACAGCTCCACGCGACCGTCGGCGAAGCCTACGAGGCCATGTACCCGGATGAGCTCGCCGAGCACGCCGAGATGCTCTCGCTCCATTTTCATCACGCCCAGCGCCAAGAGCAGGCGTACCGCTACTCGCTTGTCGCCGGCGAGCGTGCGCAGGCCAAGTTCGCGAATGTCGAGGCGGCGGCGTTCTATCGGCGGGCCCTCCAGGCGGCGCGGCGCCTGCCCTCCCTCGAGCCAGGCGCGGTCGCCAAGATATGGGAGGCGCTCGGCGACGTCTGCGAGCTCGCGGCGTCGCTACGTCGAGGCAGCCGAGGCGTATTCGAAAGCGCGTCGGCTCGCCGGGGACGACCAGCCGGCCCTCCTGCACAAGGAGGGCCTGATCAGGGAGCGCTCGGGTCGCTACCCACAGGCTCTGCGTTGGTACCGGCGAGCGCTGGCGGCCGCGGAGGCGCTCGACCGGACGGCGATCAGTCGCAGATCGCGACGAGAGATCAGGCTCGCGTACGCAGGTGTCCGGCTTCGACAGGGCGAGTTCCACGACTGCATCAAGTGGAGCCGGTCGGTCGTCGAGCATGCGCTCGAGGAGGACGATCTCCCGGCGCTCGCCCATGCGTACCAGCTTCTCCACCTCGCGTACTCCTCGCTCGGCGCCCCGAGCGCATCGCGCTTCGCGGCCTGGCGCTTCCGATCTACGAGGAGATCGGAGATCTCCTCGGGCAGGCGAACGTGCTCAACAACCTTGGGATCGATGCCTACTACGAAGGTCGATGGGACGACGCCCTCGACATCTATCGCCGGAGCCGACGACCTGCGCGACCGCGTCGGGGACGTGGTGGGCTGCGGCGACGGCTGCGAACAACATCGGCGAGATCAAGTCCGACCAGGGCCACTACGAGGAGGCTGCGAGCCTCTTCGACGACTCGTACGCGATCACCAGTTCCGCCGGAGCTCTCTTCCTCGCCAATCTCGCCCGCAGCAACCTGGGGCGGCTCGCCGCCCGCCGAGGACAGGTGGATGAAGCCGAGGCGCTTCTCCGAGACGCGCTCGCAGGTTTCGAGGAGATCAAGGCCCGCAGTTTCGTGCTCGAGACGAACGCCCGGCTCGCCGAGCACGCCGTCCTGGCCGGCAAGGGGAGCGATGCGCTTCGGCAGGCCGACGAGACGCTGGTCGCCGTGGACGAGGCCGGAGGAGCTGCGGGCCTCGTGCCGATGGTGCACCGGCTGCGCGGCTATGCCCTGATGCAGACGGGCGATCTCGACGGAGCCGCAGCGGCGGTCGACGAGAGCGTGCGGGCCGCCCGCGAGACCGGCGGGTCCTACGAGCTGGCGCTGTCGCTCGAGGCGCGCGTCCGGCTGGCGTCTCTGCGCTGCGACGTCGGCTCCCGAGGCGGAGGAGGAGAGCGCTGCCATCTTCGAGCGCCTCGGCGTCGTCCGGCGGCCCGAGATCCCGTTACCTGGCGGCTACAATTGAGTTACATACGGGGGCGATCAGGTTTCGACGTGGTCGGTTCTCCGGCAGAGCTGCAAGCCGAGGTCCCCGGTTGGCCTCGTTAAACAACCGGGACGAAACGCAAGTGCGGATAACAATCGCGCACTCGCTCTCGCTGCCTAACCAGTAGCGAAGCGCGTCGCTCCGAGCTCGGCCCGTGGTTCGGGTAGCGGCGTCAACTAACGGGCTCGGCACCGAGGGAACGTCATCGCCCGAGGTGCGACATCCAAAGGATGACTAGCCCGGCGGTTGGTCGGCTGCCTACCGGCCGGCGGGCGAACTCCAATGGCAGCCTACGCTTGTAGACGCTCTGACCGGTGCGTCCGCGGACGCGGGTTCGATTCCCGCCGCCTCCACTCTCCCTCGAAGTCCGGCTGCGGCTGCGCCGGAGCCATGACGACTTCGAGGGATTCATCCGCTAACGGAGAGCCTGAGCGGCCGACGCCGGCAAAGCCGGCATCGGCGGCGAAGAAATAGCAACAACGCTGGGGACGCCGCAGTAGTCACGGGAGCTGGCGTTCGCGTTAGCCTCGCCGCCGTGCTGTACGACCCAGCTCAGTTTGAGCGGCTGACCGACGAGCCGTGGGATCCGGCGCGCGTCGAGGACGCGATCGCCACGATCGTCGCCGACGCCGACGCGGCGTTCGATCTCGATGCGCTCTGGCCCGCGCACGAATGGGACGGGTGGGAGGAGCCGCTGCCGCTGAAGAGCCTCTACCTTGGTGCGGCCGGCGTGATCTGGGCGCTCGACACGCTGCGGCGACGCGGCCACGCCGAAACCTCGCTCGACCTCGCCGCGGCCGCGTTGCGCACACTCGAGCTCAAGCGGGCGGCGCCGGACTGCACGGCGGATGACCATTACCACCCGGCAGCGCTGCTCTGCGGCGAGACAGGACCGCTGCTCGTCGCCTTCCGGCTCGCCTCCGATCCGGCGCTCGCGGACGACCTCCATGTGCTCGTCCACGCGAACGCCGCCAACCCGACCGACGACGTGATGTGGGGCGCACCTGGGACGCTGCTCGCCGCCCTGGCGATGGGCGAATGGACCGGCGAGCCGCGTTGGGAGGAGGCAGCGCGCGAGTCGGCCGCAGCCCTGCGCGCACGCCGGGGCGACGACGGACTCTGGCGGCAGGACGACGACTACCGCGGCCTCGGCACGCTGCACGGCGCTGCAGGCAACACGCTCGTCCTGCTCCGGCTCGACGCAAGATGATGCGCTTGCCGCTGAGACGGCGGCCGTGCTCAGCCGGCACGCGTTCCGCGAGGACGGCCTCGCTAATTGGCCCGGCTCACCGCTTTGGCCGCAGCTCGCG
The DNA here is from genome assembly GCA_963764595.1 of uncultured Actinomycetes bacterium. GTDB lineage: Bacteria > Actinomycetota > Thermoleophilia > Gaiellales > Gaiellaceae > JACDAN01. The sequence goes on from CAVXTG010000007.1 coordinate 373,730, forward strand.
CGGCCGCGAGATGGTCGGATCTGTCTCCAGTGGTGCACCGGCGCTCCCGGTGTCCTCGCCGGCGCCTGGGAGTACCTCGATGAAGACCTGCTTCTCGCCGGAGCCGAATTGACCTGGCGGGCGGGCGCCCACGGCGACGAGAAGGGCCACGGCATCTGTCACGGCACCTCGGGCAACGGGTTCGCACTTCTCAAGGCGTTCGCGCGCACCGGCGACGAGCGCTGGCTCGAGCGTGCTCGCCGCTTCGCCGTCCACGCGCTCGGCCAGGCCGAGCGCCTCCGCGCTGCGAACGGCCGCGGCCGTTACTCGCTCTGGACGGGCGATGTCGGCACCGCCCTCTTCGCCGCGGCTTGCCTCGACCAGGACGCGCGCTACCCGATCCTCGACATCGTCTAGCTCCCCGCGAAGTCCGGCTTCGGCTGCGCCGAAGCCATGACGACTTCGCGGGGATTCATCCGCTAGCGGAGGGCGTGAGCGGCCGACGCCGGCAAAGCCGGCATCGGCGGCGGATGGAACCAACTGTTACTGAGTTGGCACACATGTCCCTTGACACGGATTGGTGTCGGACACCGATTCATAGCCCGCATCGGCGGTGGGTGGCCGTGGACTGCGTCCACGCGTTTAGCATGCCGCCGTGCGCGAGTTGCAGCCGGGCCTGTGGCACTGGGAGGCACCGCACCCGGAGTGGGGGCCGGGAGACAGCTCGCTCGAGTGGGACCGCCAGGAGGTCTCGTCCTACGCGATCGACGACGGCGAGCGTCTCCTGCTGTTCGACCCGCTGGCCGTGCCGAGCGAGATCGAGGAGCTCGCGGCCGGCCGCGAGACGGCGATCGTGCTGACCTGCCCCTGGCACGAACGTGACGCCCGCAGCCTGGTGGAGCGGCTCGACGCTTCGGTGTTCGTACCGCAGCCGGAGGAGGGCGACCCGATCGAGGGGCGGGAGCTGTTCACGGCCGGCGACCGGCTGCCGGTCGGGGTCGAGGCGTTTCCCGGGAGGGAGCCGAACGACCTCGTGCTCTGGGTTGAGAGCCGCCGGGCGCTTGTCGCCGGAGACACGCTCATCGACCGAGGCCCCGGCCTCGAGTTCCCGGTCACCTGGGTACCGGAGGGCGTGAAGCCAGAGCAGATCCTCGAGGCGCTGCGACCGCTGCTCGAGCTGCCGGTCGAACACGTGCTCGCGACACACGGAGGGCCGACCGACCGAGCTGCCCTCGAGCGCGCGCTCCTCTCCACTTGACATGTCCGCGATCGTCTACGTCGACACCTCGGATGTTCGTGAGGGAGCGCTCGAGGACCTGAAGACGGGCATGAAAGAGCTGGTCGCGTTCGTCGAAGCAAACGAGCCGCAGCTCATCGCCTACAACGTCTACTTCAGCGACGATGGCACGACCATGACCGTCGTGCACGTGCATCCCGACTCCGCCTCCTTGGAATACCACCTGGACGTGGCCGGGCCGTTCTTTCGCCGCTTCGCGGAGCTCGTCACGCTGTCATCGACCCACATCTACGGCGAGCCGAGCGAGCTGGCACTGAGGCAGTCGCGCGAGAAGGCGCGCTTGTTGGGGCGCGTCACTGTGGAAGTGGACACCCTGCACGCAGGTTTCACCCGCGATCGGAACGCCTGAGCTTCGCCGGATAGTCTCGACACGGCGATGGAGTCACGCACGGTCGTGCTGGTCGAAGGGGGTCAGCGACCAGGTCGCGCTCGAAGCGCTCGCTCGCCGCCGCGGCCGGGATCTCGACGCCGAAGACGTTTCCGTCGTGCCGATCGGCGGCGCCCAGGCGATCGGAAGGTTTCTGGAGCTGTTCGGGCCTCCAGGTCTCGACGTCAGACTGGCGGGCCTCTGCGATGCCGGAGAGGAGGCCGACTTCCGGCGCGGTCTCGAGCGGGCCGGGCTCGGCTCCGACCTCACTCGCGCCGACATGGAACGACTCGGCTTCTACGTCTGCGACGCGGACCTGGAGGACGAGCTGATCCGCGCCCTCGGCGCCGCCGCAGTGGAGCGGGTCCTCGAGGCGCAGGGCGGTCTGAGATCGTTCCGCACGTTGCAGAAGCAGCCTGCATGGCGAGGACGGCCCGACCGAGGAGCAGCTCCGGCGGTTCTTCGGTAGCTACGGCGGGAAGATCGACTACGCGCGGGCGCTCGTCGACGCGCTGGATCTCTCCCGCGTGCCTCGCCCGCTGGACGGTGTCCTTGCGCATGTCTGACCGAGAGAGGAGCCCATGATCGTCTCCGATGTCTCAACCGCTGCGTTCCGCCAGGCGCACGAACACGTCAAGAAGCACGCGCACCACACACCGCTCGTCGGCTCGCGCTCGCTGAGCGAGGCAACCGGATTCCGCGCCATGTTGAAGGCGGAGTCGTTCCAGCGGACCGGCTCGTACAAGATCCGCGGCCCGCTCGTGAAGCTCGCCCACCTCGACGAGACCGAGAAGCGCGCCGGCGTGATCTGTTCCTCGGCAGGAAACCACGCGCAGGGCGTCGCCCTCGCCGCCGCGCTCCACGGAATCCGAGCGGTGGTCGTGATGGCCGAGAACGCAACTCCGTCGAAGATCGAGGCGACCCGCGCCTACGGCGCCGAAGTCGTGCTGCACGGATCGATCTGGGACGAGGCCAACGAGAAGGCGCTCGAGCTGATGGAGGAGCAAGGCCTGACGTACATCCATCCATTCGACGACCTCGATCTGATCACTGGACAGGGAACGCTCGGGCTCGAGATCTACGACGACCTCCCGACCGTCGACACCGTCGTCGTCCCGATCGGAGGCGGGGGTCTGATCTCGGGCGTCTCGATGGCGTTGAAGTCGCTCAACCCGAGCATCCGCATCGTCGGAGTCGAATCGTCGGGAGCGCCCGCGATGAAACGGAGCGTCGAGGAAGGGCACCGTGTCGAGCTCGAGGACGTCGATTGCGTGATCGACGGACTGACCGTCAAACGCGTCGGCGAGAAGACGCTGGAGATCGTCCGCCGGCACGTCGACGAGATCGTCACGCTGCCGGACGAGAAGATCTTCGAGGCGCTCCTCTGGACGCTCGCGCGCACGAAGATCGTGGTCGAAGGCGCCGCCGCGGCACCTGTGGCCGCCGCCTTGAACGGGCTCATCGATGCGGAGCCGGGTACGACCGTCGTCTGCGTGTTGAGCGGAGGCAACCTCAAGCTCGACCAACTCAGCGGCATGCGCTGGAACTGAACGGTGAACATCCGGTTGCCGTCCGGTCGCGAATCTTTACTGGTTCGAAGGAGCGATGAGTCACAACCGCGACAGGTGGAACGAACAAGCTGTTCTCATGGCACTTCAGCCGTGGGAGCTCGACGTCATCGAGCGTGGGCTCATTTGTCTCGCGGCGCTCGCTTCTGCGCAGCCCGAGTGGGATCACGTCCACGGCCAGGAGGCGCGCGCCATGGCGGTGGTCGGCAAGCTCAACCAGGTCCTCGAGTATCAGGGGTACGAAGCAGGCCTCGCAGGGCTGCGCCGCTTCCTGGAGGAAGAAGCCGAGCCCGAGAGCGCGGCTTAGCTCCGAGCGGGGAGGCGGTAGCGCTACCGCCTCCCCGGTCGTGCCGCTCAGCTCGTCTGCGATCCGCCCGCCGGTAGAGCTGCGGTCGAGCCCCCGGTCAGCTCCGCGAGCCGGGCCTCGACCTCGGCGTCTCGCTCCTCGTCCTCGAGCGCCTCGAACTGCACGTCGAGTCGGGAGGCCTGGAGCTCGGCCTTGCCGGCCACCTTCGCCTCCTCGCGGCGGATCTTCTCCTCGAAGCGGGAGAGCTCGCTCGTCGGGTCGGTGAGGTCGATCTCCTTGACGGCGTCCATGACGCCCGACTGCGCCTCCGCCATCTTCGCGCGGGCGATGAGCTCGTCGCGCTTGCTCTCGAGCTCGTCGAGCTTTGCCCGCATGCCCTCGAGGCCGGCCTTGAGCTTGTTCACGACCTCGCTCTGCTGGGTGATCGTCGGCTTGAGGTCCTTCACTTCGCCCTCGAAGGCGATCTGCTTCTTGAGCGCTACGCGGGCGAGGTTCTCGAACGTGTCCGCCTCGGTGCTCGAGCCGGCCGCCCTGAGCTCTTTCGCCTTGCTGACGGCGGCCTGCGCCTTCGAGCCCCACTCAGCGGCCGCTTCGGAGGCTTCTTTCTCGTCTGCCTCCATCAGGCGATGGTTCCCGATCGTTGTGGCGACCGCCTCCTCCGCCTCCGCGATGTTGTTCTTGTAGTCGCGGATCATCTGGTCGAGCATCTTCTCCGGGTCCTCGGCCGCGTCGATGATCGCGTGGATGTTCGCCTTCGTGAGCTGCGCGATCCGTCCGAAGATCGTCTGCTGTCCCATCTTCTCCTCCTCTCGTTCTGGACTCCTACGCCGCCGGGACTCGGCCGTCCCGTCCACTCAGAACCGTCCTCCGCCTCCTCTCCGTCCGCGCCTGCCCATCCCACCGAAGCTCCCTGGGCCGAATCCGCCGGGAAAGTTCCAGCCGCCTCCGCCGCCGCCCTGCCGGGGGACGAGCCGCCGCCGCCGAGGCCTCCTCGCAGCACGTCGATGAGGATGCCGCCCATGATCACGTCGCCGAGCATTCCGCCGCCGCCGCCGCCGCCCGGTAGCCCTGGGATGCCCATGCCAGGGCCGCTCTGGTAGCCAGAAACGTCCTGCTGGGCGAGCCTGAGCGCCTGCTCGGCGAGCCCGTCTGCGGTGCGCGCGTGCTCCACACTGACCTGCGCGTCGTCGCCGGCGACGGCGAGGGCTTGCTCGTAGTGCCGCTTCGCCTCCGCGAGGCGCGTACGCGCATCGGCGCCAACCGCACCGCGGCGGGTGGTGATGAAGTCCTCCGCGGCCTCGATCTTCGCTCTCGCGCCTGACATCGTCTGCTCGAATGCGGCCCGCGCGCGGCGTGCTTGCTCCTGGTCTTCGCGGGCGTCCGCGAGCGCCGTGTCGAGGGCCTTCCCTGCCTCCTCGAGCCGATGGAGCGCTCCGAGTGGATCCTGGCCGTCCGTCGTCGACGCGGCGAGCTCCGCCGCCGCCAGCGCCTGGTCGGCGCGCGCGACGTGCTCGGCGAGCGCTGGGCTTTCGACTGCGAGTGCGCGCGCCGCGGTGAGGTCCTCGACGACCGCGGGGATCGCGGCGCGGATCTTGTCGTCGGCGTCGGCGAGGTCGGTCTTGAGCCGGTCGATCGCGTCGAGCAGCTGCCCCGCCTGCCCGACTGCTTCCTCTGCGCCCCGGATCGCGACCGCCGCCTTGCCGCGGTTTCCTGCCTCGACCTCTTGATTGCCCTCGGCCACTTCTGAGCGGGCGAAGGTGACGCGCTCGCCGGCCTGCTGGACGTTGTCCTCGACGCTGGCCACGGCGCTCCCCGCATACGTGGCGGTCAGCCCCGCGAGGGTCCGCTCGACGCCCGGTACTCGCGTCTCGAGCGCGCCAAGGCGAGTGGTGAGCCCCGCGAGGAGCTCCGGCGCGTTCCGCTCCATCGCGCGCAGCTCGTCGAAGCGCTCGACCTCGGCGTCGAGGCGGTCGCTCGCCCCCTGCGTGAGCTTGATGATCTCGGTCAGCATCGCTCGACGCTGGGTCTCGTCCTCTTTGGTCGAGTCATCGAGCTCGCGCCGCAGCTGAAAGGCCTTCGCGACATCGGCCTTCGCGCTCTCGACCGCCGCCGCGAACGGCGCCGCTGCCTCCTCACCGAACTGCGCGGTCGCAAAAGCCACCTCCTGTTCGCTCGTCTTCACCGCGTCGTCCATCTCGACGAGCAGGCTGCTCCCGCGCTTGGAGAGCTCGTCCAGCGAGAGCCGTGCGAGCTCGTCGCCCTCGGCCGGAGCTGCCGCTCCTCTCTGCGCGGTCTCGTGACCGCCGGCGGAAGAACCACCAGAGGAGCCCGAGCAGCGCGAGGCCCGCGAGGAGGGGCCAGAGCCATCCGGGCCACCCACCACCGCCGTCACCGTCCGTCGAGGCCTGACCGCCGGCGGCGGCCTCGAGGCCACTCGCAGCGGCGACGGCCGCACCGGCCCAGTCCCCGTCGCTGAGCTCCGGCTCGATCGACTGATCGGCGATGCGGGCGAGCTCGTCGTTGGACAGCGGGAACTGCTCGTCCACCGAGTAGGCGTAGGCGCGATCACCCGTCGCCACGGCGAGGAGGACGTCGGAGAGCCCGAGGTCGCTCTGCTCGGCGGTCTGGTCCGCCCACTCCTGTGCGCCGACGCCCGAGAAGGAGTCGACGTAGGCAACCCACAACTGGATCTGCTCGTCGCGTTGAAGCTCGTCGATTGCCTCCTGCACCTCCGCTTCCCGACCGTCGAGCGCGCCGACCCGGTCGACGATCTGAGAGTCGAGCCGGAACGGCTGCTCGGCCGACGCCGGTGGAGCAAACAGGACCGCGACCGCGACGGCACCGACGACAAGTGTGCGAATTGCCGTACCGGTCAAGCGGAACCCCCCGAATTCGGGAAGCAGTGCCCGGCGAAACTACCAGGTTGCGGAATACCTCGTCATGATATATCTTTACGCTACATATGGCCACCGCCGTGACGCCCGTCATCCTCGGCCTCCTCTCCCACGGCCCGCGCTCTGGCTACGAGATCAAGGCCGTCGTCGATCGCTCGACGCGTTTCTTCTGGGCGGCGAGCTACGGCCAGATCTATCCGGAGCTGCGGCGGCTCGAGCGCGAGGGTCTGGTCGAAGGCGAGGACGCGCCGAGCGGCCGCCGGGCGCGCCGGGTCTACCGGCTGACGCCGGCCGGCCGCGACGAGCTCGACGCCTGGCTGCTCGGGCGGGACACGACGTTCGAGATGCGGGACGAGAACCTCCTGCGGCTCTTCTTCGCGGATGCCTTGCCGCGCGAGCAGGCGTTGCTGCTGCTCGAAGGGCGCAAGCACGCGTATGAGCAGGTACTGGAGGCGCTCCGCGCGATCGACGCGCGGCCGGGCGTCGACCCGCCGTTCACCGATCTGGTGCTGCGGTGGGGCATCGACTTCAGCGAATGGGGGGCCGAGTGGTGCGAGGCGCAGCTGCAGCGGCTGAGCGCCGAGACGGCGAAGACGGCCTGAGCCGGCCGCCCTCGGTCGGGTCGATCTTCCTGGGCGGACTGCCGGGTGCCCTCCGCGAGGGTGTCCTGCCGCTCGCAGCCTTCTACGCCGGCCTGAGGCTGTCCGGGCTGGTGGCGGGGATGGCCGCCGCGGCGGCGGCCTCGGTCGTCGTGTACGCCTTCGAGCGCAGGGCCGGCCGCGACGGGCTGCTCGTGCGCCTGTCGCTTGCCTTCCTGGTCGTTCAGACCCTCATCGGGGTGGTCTCCAACAGCGCAACCGCCTACCTCGCTCTGCCCGTGCTCTCGACCGCCGTCTGGGGGCTTGCGTTCCTCGGCTCGGTCGTGATTCGGCGCCCGCTCGCCGGCGCGCTGGCGTGCGCCTGGTATCCGTTCCCGCCGGAGTTCCGCGAGACCGCGCTGTTCAAGCGCGTCTACGGCATCGAGTCGGTGGTCTGGGGGGTCTACCTGGTCGCCCGCAGCGCGCTCCGCCTCGCGGTCCTGCTCTATGCCGGCGCCGGCGGCTACCTGATCGTCGTCATCTCCGGGACGCCGGTGACGATCGCCCTCCTCGTGTGGTCGATCTGGTACGCCGTTCGCCGGCTCTCGGATGAGGACACGCCGGAGCCGCGCCGAGCGCCTAGCCCGATGGGGCAGCTTCAGTCGCCTTAGCCTCGAGGCGAATCTTGTCCGCCAGCGATTCGAACTCCGCTCGTGGGATGACGACCTCGCCGTGACCCTCGACCGCCAGCTCGGCGCCGAAGCTCAGGACTGCGTCGAGCAGCGGTAATGCGAGCTCGGCCGTGTAAGCCGCCGCCCGGAGACTCGTAGAGGCAGTCGCCGAGGAACAGCACCCGATCGGGCTCGACGTACATGACGCACGAGTCGGCTGCATGGTCGCCGCCGACGTGCCGCACCTGGACGGTCGCGCCGCCGAGCTCGATGTCGAGCCCGTCCCGAAACACGATGTCGGCCGGGGCAACCCGGACTTCACGAGGCGCGGGCAGCTCCTCCTTGACGTTCGCGGCGTGCTCGGCAGAAGCCAGGCCCGCGGCCACGCGACGATCGAGCGCTTCGTCGCTCCAATCTGTGGCCGCCAGTTCGGTCAGCGCTGCCGCCGTCAAGGCCTGTGCAATCACGGGCACCTCCAGCGCGGCTGCTCCGAAGACGTGATCCCAATGGGAGTGGGTGAACGCCACCTGGCTCGGCGGGGCAACGCCCTCGGCGGCGAGCCCGTCGAGGACGAGCCGCGCGTGAGCCGCTGACGCTCCGGCGTCGAGCATGAGCGTACGACGCTCGCCGACGACCGCGCACAAAGACGGCCGGTCGGGTGGCCCGGGCGGCAGCCAGTAGACGCGATCGCTGATCCGCTGGAGGGTCGGCATGGCGGCCACGATAGAGGTCACGATCCGGGCGACCACTTCTTCACCACCCGGGCACGAGGCGTTAACCCAACGGTGAGAAGGCGCGGCCTAGCATCGGCCGACGACCCGACCCGAGGAGGATCACCCTTGAGAGCACGTCTTGCGATTGCGGCTGTAGCGACCCTCGTCCTGGCGGCGTGGCTTGCCGGCTCGGCTTCGTCCACGTCGACGGCGGGAGCCGTGACGTTGACGCCGATCGGGACTCATGCCACCGGCGTGCTGTTCAACGGGGAGGTCGGCGCCGCCGAGATCCCTGCGTACGACTGGCTGACGCGCAGGGTCTACGTCGTCAACGCCGTCGAGAAGCGCGTGGACGTGCTCGACGTCGAGGATCCATCAGCGCCGACGAAGCTCTTCCACATCGACGTCTCCGATCTGGGCACGCCGAATAGCGTCGACACGCGGCTCGGGGTGATCGCCGTCGCCGTCGAAGCGCCCGTTCGCACCGACCCGGGGAAGGTGGCGTTCTTCCTGCCGAACGGCAACCGGGTTGGGACGGTCGACGTCGGTGCGGTGCCGGACATGCTGACGTTCTCGCCGAACGGCCGCTATCTCCTCGTCGCGAACGAAGGCGAGCCGGGCGCTACGGTCGACCCGAAGGGCTCGATCACGATCATCGATTTCGGTCGGTGGCCGCGTCGTGTCTCCGTCAAGACCGTCGACTTCACCGCGTTCGACGGGAAGACGCTCGCGCCGAGCATCATCATCGCCGCGGGAAAGCTCCCCTCGGATGACCTCGAGCCGGAGTACATCACGGTCTCGGACGGACTCGAGGCGGGCGTGGGTGACGCTCCAGGACGCGAACGCCGTCGCCGAGCTCGACATCGATCGAGCGAAGGTCACCGCCCTACGCGGTCTGGGTTTCAAGAATCACGGGTCAGCCGGCAATGCGCTCGACGCCAGCGACCGGGACAACGCGATCAACGTCTGTTCGTGGCCGAACCTGTTCGGGATGTACCAGCCCGACTCGATCGCCTCGTTCCGGCATCGTGGCCGGACCTACCTGGTGACCGCAAACGAGGGCGACTCGCGTGCCGCCGACGAGGCACGCGTGTCGGCGCTGACTCTCGACCCGGTGTTCCCGGCCCTCACGAAGGAGAACTTCAATCTCGGCCGCTTGACGGTGAACCGGACGCTGGGTCTCGAAGGCTCCGCCTACACGCAGCTCTTCGTCTACGGCGCCCGATCGGTGTCGATCTGGACCGACTCCGGCGCGCAGGTCTTCGACTCCGGCGACCAGCTCGAGCGGATCACAGCGGCATTCCCTGGTGGACCTGCCCCCGCGCCGCCGCTCACGCTGCAGCCGCCCGTTCCGCCTGCGCCCGCCTCGACGTGTCCGAGGACGGCTGCGGCTTCCCCGGCGCCCGCTGCGACCACGCCCTTCAACTCGAACCACGAGGAAGGCAACTCGTTCGACACACGGAGCGACAACAAGGGCCCCGAGCCCGAAGGCGTAGTCGTCGGCGAGCATTTCGGCCGCACGTATGCGTTCGTCGGCCTCGAGCGGGTCGGCGGCGTCGTGGTCTACGACATCAGCGACCCGGACGAGCCTGCGTTCGAGACCTACGTCAATCCCCGCGACTTCAACCAAGCGGTGTCCCAGGGCGGAGTCCCGAACCCCGCTGCCGGCGATGTCGGCCCCGAGGGCCTGACCTTCGTCCCGTGGTGGCAGAGCCCGACGTTCCGGCCGTTGCTCGTCGTCTCGAACGAAGTCAGCGGGACGACGACCGTCTACGAGTTCGACACCTAGGATCGAAACGAATCTGGCGTCGGTCGATTAGAAGTTCAGTCGGCCGATTCTCGGTCGCCGCCGTCCGCACGTAGCCGCGCGAGCAGTTCCTGCATGCGGCCGATCTCGATTTGCTGGTCCGCGTCCACGTGCCTAGCGAACGCGTCGATCTCGGGCTCGGCGCCGGCGTCCGCGTCGTAGAGGTCCTCGACCATCTTCACCGCGCCCTGGTGGTGGTAGATCATTGACTGGAGGAAGAGGCGGTCGAACGCTCTCCCTCGCGTCCCCGCGAGCCGCTTGAGCTGCGGCTCGGTCAGCATCCCCGGCATCCGCCGCCCCAGACCGGCCCCATGCGCGTGGCCGTGGACACGGTGGAGCTCCGGCGCGGCTTCGTTACGGTCTTCGAGCCACTTCCGTATCAGCTCGATCTCGGTCTCCTGGGACAGGTCGATGCGCGTTGCCAGCAGCTCAATCTGTCGTCGCGTGCTGCGAGCCGGCACCAGATCCGTCATCCGGAGCGCCTGCGCGTGGTGCTGGATCATCCCCTGCATGAACCGGACGTCGGCCTCGGTGTACTTGGTCTGCTCCACGTCCTCGAGCTCTTCGGGGGTCAGCGTGCGCGTCCCCTCGCCCGGGGCGCCGGGCTGGACGATGTTCGGCGCCGTCTCGCCTTGCGCCTCCGGCTCGCTCCCGACGTTACAGCCGGCGCAGATCAGGGCAAGCAGCAGGAGAGACGATGCGAGACATCCTTTGACGCTGGCCACGATGCGATATTAGTCTCGCTATTCCTGCATCGAAGAACGGGGGAGTGATTCGATGAACGAGCCGTCAGGACGTACCCGGAGACGTCACCGAGCCCTCCTGATCGCCGCGGCCGTGCTCGCCTCGGCGGTTGTGACCGCCGTCGCGGCGGGGGCGGTGGCAGGTGATCCTCGCGAAGGCCTGGCTCCGGGCTTCGAGAACCCGGGCACCGCCGCCAGCGGGCTCGAACTGCTCGCGAACCGGCCGAAGCCGGCCGGCTTCTTCGACCCGGCGAACCCGGGCGACTTCGCGCTTCGTGAACTCGGACCTTGCCTTCCAGGGCAGGCATGCCTTCGTCGGCAACTTCAACGGCTTCCAGATCTACGACATCTCGAACCCGGCCGATCCGCAGATCCGGACGACGGTGGTCTGTCCGGGCGGCCAGGGGGAGGTCTCGGTCTACAAGAACCTGCTCTTCATGTCCTCGGAGGAGACGCGCGCCCGCATCGACTGCGGTGCGCCCGGCGTTCCGTCAGGCGACCCGCTGCGGTTCCGAGGCGTGCGGATCTTCGACATCAGCAACCTCGACGCACCGGTCCAGGTGGCGACGGTCCAGACCTGCCGCGGCTCGCACACGCACACGCTGCTGAAGAGCCCGCGGGACCGCAGGAACATCTACGTCTACGTCTCGGGCACCGGCGGTGTGCGCAACGCGCTCGAAGCGCCCGGCGGCTGCGTCGATGCCCCGCCGGAGGACGCGGCCAATGCCGCACGCTGGCGCATCGAGGTGATCAAGGTCCCGCTCGACGCACCTGAGGACGCTGCGGTCGTCGGCGGGCCGCGCCTCTTCACCGATCCCGCAACCGGAGCCATCAACGGCCTCCAGAACGCACCACCGGCGCCGCTGCACCCCTCCGGGATCCCGTGGGGCCCGCAGCCGACGACCGACTCGTGCCATGACCTGACCACCTATCCGGCGATCGGGCTGGCGGCCGGGGCTTGCGAGGGCAACGGCCTCCTCCTCGACATCCGCGACCCGGTAAACCCGGTTCGCCTCGACGAGGTGTCCGATCCGAACTGGGCGTACTGGCACGGCGCAACGTTCAGCAATGACGGCAAGACCGTCGTCTTCACCGACGAGTGGGGCGGCGGGACAGCCGCGCGCTGCCGCGCCGGCGACCAGACCCAGTGGGGCGGGAACGCGATCTACGACATCGTCGGCGGTCAGTTCGTGTTCCGGAGCTACTTCAAGATGCCGGCGATCCAGACGCTGCAGGAAAACTGCGTCTCGCACCTGCCGTCGCTCGTGCCGGTTCCCGGCCGCGACATCATGGTGCAGGCCTGGTACCAGGCCGGAGCGTCGCTGATCGACTTCACCGACTCGTCGAATCCGAAGGAGATCGGCTACTTCGACCGGGGCCCGATCAGCACGGGACGAACCTGATCCTCGGCGGTCTCTGGTCGGCCTACTACTTCAACGGCGGCATCTACGGCTCCGAGATCGCTCGCGGCTTCGATTCGTGGAAGCTGACGCCGACCGAGCATCTGTCGAAGAACGAGATCAAGGCCGCCGCCGAGGTGAAGCTCGACCGGCTGACGCCGCAGCATCAGCCGCGGCTCAGGTGGAAGCCGAGCTTCGCCGTCGTGCGGTCGTTCCTCGATCAGCTCGTGCGGGCGGACGCGATCCCCGACCGGACGCTCGACAAGGTCGAGAAGTTCATCGACCGCGCCGAGAAGCTCGAGGATCGAGGGAAGGACAAGGCCGCGGCCTCGCAGCTGAGGGCGGCCGAGAAGCAGCTCCGCGGTTCGCAGTACGCAGACCTGCGCGACGCCCTCGACGATCTCGCCGATTCGCTCAGGCGCGATCGAGACCACGACGACGACGACGACTGAGTAGGCGGGAGGGAGGGGCGCTCGACAGCGCCCCCTCCGTCTACCGCTGGAGGTGCGGCGCGACGTCCTCCGCGAACGCCGCGATCCGCTCCTCGAGCCCGGGGCTCGCGTAGTCGAGGTTGACGACGAACCCGTCGCAGCCGGCATCGACGTACTCGGCCAGCCGCTCGGCGATCCAGTCCGGTGGGCCGGCGACCGCATGGCGTCCGCGCTCGTCCGTCCCGGCCGCCGGCTCGTCCTGCACGTAGACCCCGATCCGCAGGATCACTCGGCTGTCGGATCGCCTGTCGCGGAGCTCCTCGGCCATCGGGCGCAGGTCTTCCGGCGACAACGCCACCGGGTGCCAGACGCCGGTGATCGCCGCCCGGCGGAGCGTCGCACGCGACACGCCGGCGACCCAGAGCTCCGGCCCGCCGGGCCTGACGAGTCCCGGCGCGAGCCAGCCCTCGAGCGAGTCGAAGCGCACAGGCCCGGGCGTCTGCTCGAAGGCGGATGCGGCCAGCCGAAGCCAGTCGTTCAGGGCTCGGCCGCGATGCTCGAAGTCGGCGCCGAGCAACGCGAACTCGCCCTCCATCCAGCCCGCGGCGACGGCCGTGACGATCCGGCCTCCGGAGAGGAAGTCGAGCGTCGTCAGCTGCTTCAACACGACGAGCGGGTTGCGCTGCGGGACGACGAGCGCCGAGACGCCGAGCTGGAGCCGCTGCGTGCGGCCCGCGAGGAAGCCGAGCGACACCAGGGCTTCGGCGATCGTCCCGTAGATCGGCGCGTGCTCGGGCGGGACGATCACGTGGTCGGTCACCCAACCGGAGTCGAAGCCCGCGGTCTCAGCGGCGACTGCGGCGCTCGCGAGCCGCTCGGCCTCCAGCGCCTCGCCGTAGTTCGGCAGGATCAGGCCGAGGTGGAGCGGTGCCACGTCGAAGAACGCTATCGCGGCGCGATCATAGGGCCGTGCCCGTAGCCCTGCCTCCACCGGTGCTCGTCACGCCGAGCGCGAACGAGGTCTCGTTCGGGCGCTTCGCAGGGCGTGTCGCCCGAGGCACGCAGACGGTCGTCGTCAGCTTCGACGGGCGCGTCGCGGCCAGGAAGGACATCCGCCCGGGCCGGACCACGTTCGATTTCAACGTCGCGCTGCCGCAGCGCGACGCCCGTCTCACCCTGACGGCGATCGCCGACGGGAACCGGCGCTCCTCCACCACGGTCGCGCCCGTCTACGGATTGCCGCGCGAGGCGGCACCGCGAGCGCCGCCGCGCCGTGGGTACGAAGACGCAGACCTCGCGCGCACGATTCGCACGCTCGCCGGCGGCTTCCCGGGAACCTGCGCGGTCTTCGTCCAGGATCTCCGCACCGGCTCCGGTGCGGCGTGGAACGCTCGCGCCGCATTCCCTGCGGGCTCGACCCTCAAGGTCGCGATCGCGGTCGAGGTCCTTCGCGTGCTCCGGGGAACAGCCGCAGCGGGGCTCCCGGGTCGATCGGCTGCTCCGCAAGATGCTCGTCCCCTCAGACGACAAGGCGGCGAACGAGCTGTTGGTCTGGCTCGGCGGGTCGACGAGCGGTGGGTCGGCTCGAGTCAACGCGACGCTTCGGGCCGTCGGCCTCACGGACTCGGACATGTACGGCGGCTACGAGCTTCAGGCCCGGCCGCCGATCCCGCTCCGGCGGGACAGCGAGCCGAGCTTCGTCGGCAAGCGCACGACCGCGTGGGACTACGGGCGACTGCTTCGCGACGTGCACTTCGCCGCGGTCGGACGAGGGACGCTGGCCCGGCGCTTCCGCGGCAGCTTCACGCCCGTCCGACGCCCGCTACCTGCTCTACGTCCTCGCTCACACCGCGGAACCGGGCCGGCTGGCCGACTACCTCGGCGGACGCGTCTCCGTGCTCGACAAGGCCGGTTGGATCACGAAGGCCCGCCACGACGGCGCGTTGGTCTACGGGCCCGGTGGGGCTTTCCTCGCGGTTGTGATGACCTGGAACGGCCGGGGCGTGGGCTCCTCGTCGGATGTCCTCGCCGGGCGCGTCGCGCGCGCGGCGCTCGCGCGCTTCAGCCGCCGGTAGCCGAGAAGTGCTGGTAGTCGGGCGGCGACCAGCGGCCGCCCCACGACCAGCCGACCGCCGCGAAGGCCCGGACGAGCACGCCGCCCTCGACCGCCATCCCGCGCCTTGCCCGCGATCGGTCGAGGTAGCGCCGTCCGGCCGGCGGACGGACGAGCCCGCGGTCGAGATAGGGGTTCTCGACGGGATTGACGTCGATCGCGAGGCCGTAGGCGTGCGCCGACCACCGCTTCGGGCCGGGGGCGATCGCGTAGCGGCAGTTGAAGCCCGACGTGTTGTCGGCGGCGAGCGAAGCCGCGTCACGGGCCTTGTACGCATCGATCGGCCGGAGGCGGCGGATCGGGAAGCGCGCCGCGTAGAGCCGGCGGAAGACGGCCACGACGTCACGGGCGACGTCCGAGCGGACGACGACCGACCCGACCCGACGCTTCCCGTCGAAGCCCCAGTGGCTCACCCGAACGAGCCTCAGCTGCGCGGGCGTGACCGGGCATCCCGGGCCGGTAGGAGTACGGCAGATCGCTGCGAGTGACCGTCGAGACGGTGCCCACGAAGCCCGGGGCCGCAGGAGACGCTCCGACGAGCGTGGCCGCAACGAGCACCACGAGGCCGACCTTCACCGCTTGGAGCGTACTCTGCGTCCATGGACCGCGAACAGGTCCTCCAGCGCATCCGGGAGCTCTGCCTGGCGCTGCCCGAGACCAGCGAGCGCCTGAGCCACGGGCATCCGGCGTTCTTCATCCGAGAGAAGCGGTCGTTCCTGATGGTCCTCGACGATCACCACGGTGACGGCCGGTTCGCGATCTGGTGCGCGGCGGAGGACGGCGTCCAGGAAATGCTCGCCGAGGCCGATCCGGAGCGTTTCTTCCGGCCGCCCTACGTCGGGTATCGCGGCTGGCTCGGCGTTCGGCTCGACCGCGGCCTCCACTGGGACGAGCTCGCGGGCATCATCGAGGACGCCTACGCCGAGGTCGCGCCGCCGAAGCTCGTCGAGGAGGCTCGACGAGAGACGGCACGGTAAGCGAGGACGCCGGCGATGAGCAGGCCGCCCGCGGGCAGGAGGAGCCACTTCCACCAGCTCGAGCTGCGTGCCGGAGCCCTCGCCTCGAACGTCTCCGTGTCGACGAGGGCAACGTCCCTGTCGCCTGCCCGCAGCCTCAGGTTTCCAGCCGCGACGTCGAAGCGCATCTGCCCGAGGTCCTGTCGGCCGTGCAGCCAGTCGAGGTCGATGCAACGGGCGTCGCGGTTCACGGTGTCCAGGGCATGGACGAAGGGGTGCTCGGAGCCCTCGTAGAGCGTGTAGGCCCAGCGACCGTCTTCGCTCGTTGCCCGGGTGAGCGGGTGACCATTCATCGCCTCGTCGGGCTCCCGCGGATCGACGATCGGATCGGGATGCAGCTTGCCGTTCAGGAGGTCGAGCGCACGAACCTGATACTGGACGGGATCCTTCGGATGCGTGTACTGGATCAGGTACAGCCAGCGTGCAGCTCGGCGAGACGGCATCGAAGCTGAAGTCACCTGAGAGCGTCAGCGTCTCGCGGAGCTCGAGGCCGCTCGTGTTCAGCACCGCGAACGACGTCTTCGCACGAGGAAAGGTGCGTCTCGGGTTGATCAGCACGAGCGTCCCGCCGTCTGCCGAGAGGCCTGCGGCGGATCCGTCATAGGCGACGACCGGAATCGTGTACCGGCCGCGAAGCATGCGAGAGGCCAGTACCTGCGAGCCGTTCGTAGTCATCCGGTGGACGACCGTATCGGCGCCCGCCGGCGACACGGCGTAGCGGACGTCCTCGTCGGGCGCATCGATGCCCGGCTGTGCGAGGTCGACGTCCTGGACCGGCAGTCCGTCGGCCAATGCGGACGGAGCAAAGGCGACGCCCGCGAGAATCGCCGCCGTCAGGACCGCCGCTTTCATGTCTCTAGATACGGGCCGTTGGCTGCTGGGGGTCCCTACGCCGGCGGCGCGGCAGGAATACACGGAACGACGCGCCCCCGCCGGGATTCTCCTCGACCCAGGCACGGCCGCCGTGGATCGCGGCGAATTGCGCGACGAGTGCCAGGCCGACGCCGGCACCGGGCACGGTCGAGAGGTTGCCGCCCCGGTTGAACATCTCGAAGACCGCCTCACGTTCCGCCTCGGCCACTCCCGGTCCGCGGTCATCGACGGCGATCACGACCCCGCCGTCTTGACTCTCGACCCAGACGTGGACGTCGGTGCCTCGCGGCGTGTGCTTGCTCGCGTTCGCGAGCAGGTTCTCGACGATCCGCTCGACCTTCGCGGGATCGACCTCGGCGACGACGGGCTCAGACTGGACTGCGACTCCATGGGCGCTCGTCACGCGGGCAACGAGCTCGGCGACATCGATCTCCGTGAACGCCGGGGTCAACTTGCCAAGCCGAAGGCGATCGAGGTCGAGCAGGTCGGAGAGCAGCCGCTCGAGCCGGCGCGCCTGGTCGGCCACATGCTGGACCATCGCGCGGCGCTGGTGCGAATCGAGCTCCGCGCCACGCGCCTCGAGCGTGAGCGAGAAGCCGAGGATCGACGTCAATGGGGTGCGAAGCTCGTGCGAGACCGAGGCCAGGATCGTGTCCCGGAGCGCATCGAGCCGCTTGCGCTCGGTGACGTCCTGCGCCGTGCCCACCATCCGCACCGGCGTACCGGTGTCGTCGGTGAGGACGCGCCCGCGTGACTGCGTCCAGCGAACGCCGCCGTCGGGCAGGACGATGCGTTGGTCGAAGAGGAACGGCTCGCCGTCGGCGTAGGCCCTGTTGACCGTCTCGCGAACGAGGTCGCGGTCGTCGGGGTGGACTCGCTCGAGGTAGAACTCGAACGTCACCTCCTGCGACTGCGGCTCGAGGCCGCAGATGCGAAAGAGCTCGTCCGACCAGGTCAACGTGTCGGCGCGGATGTTCCAATCCCAGCTGCCGACGCGGGCGACCTGCTGCGCCTCGTTGAAGCCGGCGACAGCCTTGGCGACCCGCTCGACGGCCCGGGTCCGCTCCTCCAGGACGGCGCCGAGGATCAACATGCTGACTGCCACACCGGCCAGGAGACCTTCGAGGATCTGGACGATCTCGGTGTCGCTCCGCTCGGCGAGCGGTATCGAGCCGTCGACGGCGCCGGCAACGGCGATCGCGGTGACGATGAAGCTCCCGGTCACGGCGCCCGCCTGACGGAAGCGCAGCGTGGCCCAGACGAGCACCGGGAAGATCAGGTGCGGGTAACGCCAGTAGCCCGCGAGGAACACGAGCAGGCTCAGCCCGACGAGGCAGGCGACGAGGGCCGCTGCTTCGACGATCCGCCAGCCGGCGATTCGTCGGAGTGGTCGCGTCGACCAGACCAGGATGAGCGGCGCGACGATCAACGCGCCCATCGCGTCGCCGACCCACCAGAGCAGCCACTCCGAGCCGTACGACGAGCCTTGGGTGTCTCCGGCCACCCAGAGTGCCGTGACTCCGTTCGTGGCCGCGATCACGGGAGCGGTCATGGCGGCGAGGACGATCAGCGCGATGACGTCACGGACTCGGTCGAGTGCCGGTCTCACCTTGGCCAGCCGGAGCAGCTCGCTGCCGACGACTGCCTCGACCGTGTTGCCGACGGCGATCGCCGCCGACACGCCGAGCGAGGCGTCGCTCGTCGCGTTGGCGACGAGCGCTCCGAGGGCGACCGCCGGCCACAGGTTGCGCCCGAACAGGAAGAGCGCCGCGATCGCGATCCCGGTCGGCGCCCAGACCGGTGTGACGACGCCGCGCGCGACGGAGAGCTCGATCCCGAGCTTGGCCGCCGCGATGTACACGGCGGCGAGGACCGCAGCTCTCAATGCGTAGTTCAGGGATCCATCGTGGACCTGTGGTCACGATCGCGCAACCGTCGCTCAGGCCTTGCTACGCGAGCAGGCAACCTCTTTACTTCAACGCACAATCGCGAGGAGGGGGGCTGTGGCGCAGCAACAACCGAGTGTCGCCGACACACCGCGAGCGACCGCCGATCGGGCGATGGTTCGGCTCGAGGACGTGAAGAAGAGCTTCGGCGATCTCGTCGTGCTCGACGGCATCGACCTGGAGGTCGCCCCCGGCGAGGTGCTCGTGATCATCGGGCGGAGCGGTAGCGGCAAGAGCACGCTGCTGCGGTGCGTGAACCTGCTCGAGCCGATCGATTCGGGCCGGATCTTCCTGGAAGGGGTTCAGATCACGTCGAAGCACGCCGACGTCTCGGCGGTGCGTCAGCGCATCGGCATCGTCTTCCAGCAGTTCAATCTCTTCCCTCACCTGCGTGCGATCGACAACGTGACGCTCGCCGCGCGTCGCGTGAAGCACGTCCGCCGCAAGGAGGCCGAGGAGCGAGCCCACGAGCTGCTTGCCAGTGTCGGCCTGGCGGAGAAGGCCAGGCAGTACCCCCATCAGCTCTCCGGGGGCCAGCAGCAGCGGGTCGCGATCGCGCGCGCGCTGATGATGGACCCGCACGTGATGCTCTTCGACGAAATCACGTCGGCGCTGGACCCCGAGCTCGTCGGGGAGGTGCTCGTCGTCATGAGGGACCTCGCGCAGTCCGGAATGACGATGCTCGTCGTCACGCACGAGATGCAGTTCGCGCGGGAGGTCGGCGACCGGTTGATCTTCATGGACGACGGCAAGATCGTTGAGGAGGGAACGCCGGAGGACGTCCTCGATCGTCCGAGGCAGGAACGGACGAAGAGGTTCCTCCGACGCTCGCTCCAGATGGTGGATTCGCTGGAAGAGTTGACAATCACCGAGGAAGGAGAGGTCGTATGAAGCGACTTGGGTTCGTCATCGTTCTGATCGCCGCGCTCTTGGCGGCAGCGGCGGCGTTGGGGTCGGCGGCGCCGTCCCGTGAGCAGGCGCAGGACGCCCGGCGCCTCCCTGCGAAGCCGAAGCTCCCGGCGCTGCCCGCGGAGGTTAGGAGCCGCGGTCGGTGGAAGATAGGGGTCAAATGCGACACGCCGCCGTTCGGCTACCAGGACACGTCCGGCAACCACAAGGGCTACGACGTCGAGGTCGCGAAGCAGTTCGCGAGATGGGCGTTCGGCAATGCCAACCGAGTCGACTACACCTGCACGACGACCGCGAGCCGGATCCCGACGCTTCTGTCGGAGCGTGTCGACATCATCATCTCGACGATCACCTGGACCGCCGAGCGCGAGCAGCAGATCGACTTCTCGCTGCCGTACTACGGTGCCGTCGGCCGATTGCTCGTCCCCAATCAGACGACGGTCGGCGGGCTCAGCAGCTGGATGCGCGGCAAGAGGGTTGTCTCCACGTCCGGGTCGATCTACGACCGCTGGATCAGAAACTGCTTCAGGGACACGGCCTTCCAGGTCATCTCGAGCCCCAGTGCGGGCGTCCTGGCCGTTAAGAACCGTCAGGTGGACGCCTTCATGTATGACGACGCGTTTCTCGTCGGCGTGGCCGCGAACGACCCCGACGTGAAGATGAGCGGCCACCGGTTCCTCAACGTCCCGTGGGGGATCGGGATCCGGAAGGGCGAGGCGCAGACGAGGCGGTGGGTCAATACCGCAATCGCCGGCATGGCCGCGCGGAACATGTTCTGGCCGATCATGCGTCGGACCGTCCCGCGCCGCTTCTACCCGACGTTCAGGGCGAACGTCCCCAGCCCGACGAACAAGCTGCGGTACCCGCGCGGCACCACGCCCGAGAACAACTGCCCTAGATGATCCAGGCATCACGAGCGGCCGCCCAGGCGGCCGCTCGTGTTTCATAGCCACGCCGTGGAACTCTTCGCCGCCTTCGACTGGTCGTTCATCTGGGAGAACCGAGGTCAGCTCTGGAGCGGGCTCATCTACACGATGAAGGCGGCCGTGATCGGGATCGCGGGCGCCTTCGTCATCGGCCTCGTGCTCGGCGCGGCCAGGGCTCACCGCATCCCCGTCGTGACCCAGCTCGGCTGGGCCTACGTCGAGGTGATCCGCAACACGCCGATCCTCGTCCAGATCTTCTTCCTCTACTACGGCATCCTCCCGGCGCTGGGGTACCGCGGCGATCCGTTCTTCGCCGCGTGGCTCTCGATCACGATCTGGGGTGGGGCGTTCAACACCGAGAACTTCCGTGCCGGCTTCGAGGCGGTGCCGACGCACTTCCGGGAGGCGGCGTACGCGCTCGGCTTCACACGGCTTCAGACCTTCCTGAACGTGACGCTGCCGATCGGTGGTCGCATCGCGCTGCCGTCCTCGATCAACACGTACATCTCAGTCTTCAAGAACACGTCGCTGCTCGTCGCTATCGGCTACGCGGAGCTGACGAACGTCGCGATCAACATCCAGGCGATCACCTTCCGGACGTTCGAGATGTTCGCCGTCCTCGCGGTCGTCTACTTGGTGATCGTCTGGACCCTGTCGGCGCTGATCCGACTGCTCGAGTCGCGCCTGGCCCTCCCGGAGTCGAGGTAGATGCCGGAGCTCCCCGAGTGGTTCCGCCCTGTCGCGGAGTACATCCTCCGCGAGGGGCTGCCGGTGACGTTGAAGCTGGCGGCGGTCGCGGTCACCGCCAGCATCGTCGTCGGCATCGTCCTCGGGACACTGATCACGATCCGCTTTCGTCCCCTGCAGGCGCTGATTCGGCTGTACATCGAGGTCTGGCGCGGGCTGCCGATCCTCGTCACCGTGCTCTTCATCTACTGGACGGCGACGGCCGAGATCGGCACCGTCCGCATCGAGCTCAGCGCCTTCACGTCCGCGGCGCTCGGCCTGTCGCTCTGGGGCAGCGCGCAGGTCGCCGAGGCCACACGTGGAGCCGTCCAGTCGATCCCACGCGAGCAGCACGAGGCAGCGGCGGCCCTCGGCTTCGGCTGGGTCGGCCGACACACGTTCGTGATCGTCCCGCAGGCGTTCAGGCGGCTGCTCCCACCGCTGGTCGGCGTGCTCGTGAACATCATTCAGAACACGACGATCGCGTTCATCATCGGCGTCAGCGAGGTCCTCGAGACCGCCAATCGCCAGTTCGAGAACCTGACACTCGCCGGAGACGGCCATCCGTTCGCGATCTTCGGGTTCGTGCTCTTGATCTTCTTCGTGATCTCGTTCCCCCTGACTAGGCTCGCCGCATACCTGGAACGTCGCCTCGTCTGATCCGGACCGTTCGCGGCGCGACCTCGTGGGTCGACCGCGTCGGGCTCGCGCTGATCTTTCCGAGCGACGACCTCGTGCTGCCCTCGCTCTGGGAGGCCGTGGCGGGGACGACCGAGATCACGTGGTCGTCGCGGGACGACGAAGGGACGTTCCTCGACTTCAGCCCGGAGTTCGGGCGGGTCTGGCGCTGGAAGGACGAGCTGCCTGAGCGCCGGCTTGCCTGCGTCGGGAAGCACGTCCGAGGACGGTCGGCACTCGTTTCCCTCCAGGTGCTGCCGACACTCGTCGCCGCGCGGGGAGAGGTAGAGGAGCCGTCCCCGCTCGAGCAGGCGATCGTGTCGTTTGTGGAAGACCAGGGCCCGTGCAGCACCGCCGATCTGCCTGGCCTGATCGGCTACGAGCGTAAGCCGGTGGCCGCTGCGGTCGATCGGCTCCAGCGCCGGCTCGTCCTCACCACCGCCGGAGCCCAGGAGCGCCCGCAGGGCTGGCCCGCCGTCGTCGTCGATCTGCTGGCGCGCCGGTACGCAGAGCACCTCGAGCGGCTGCCCGACGGCGAGACTGCGCGCGTGGACGCTCGCCGAGGTCGTCCTTCGCTCTGCCGGCGAGTTGTCGGCTGCCGACCTCGCCGCGGTGCTCGGCTGCACCCGGAAGCAGGCCGGCGCCGCCCTCGACCGTCTCGTCGACGACCGGTCGGCGCGGCGGCAAGAGGAGGAAGGTTTCGCCCTCTACCGTCGTTCTCGCAGCGTGCGCGCTGAGACCGTCGTCATCGACGCGCCGTCGAACCTCGGCCTCCGGCCACCGGACGAGGGCGTGGCTCCCGGCGTCTACAAGCTCGCCGGCGCGCTTCGAGACCACGGCCTGGTCGGACGGCTCGGCGCCGAGGACGGCGGTGTCGTGACGCCGCCGCGGTACCGGCCCCGAGACCGCGAGCGCGCCGTCGCCGCGTACTCCCACCACCTCGCGGACCGGGTCGAGGAACTGCTCGACCGCGACGCGTTCCCGATCGTCCTCGGCGGCGACTGCTCGATCCTGCTCGGCAATGCGCTGGCCCTCAAGCAGCGTGGCCGCTACGGGCTCGTCTTCGTCGATGCCCACAGCGACTATCGCCATCCGGGCAACTCCCGATCGGTCGGCGCGGCGGCGGGCGAAGACCTCGCCCTCGTCACCGGTCTCGGAGGCGCGCTTGCCGACCTCGGGGGCGAGCGTCCGTTGATTTCCGCCCGATGACGTCGTCGCGATCGGAATCCGCCGCAGCGATCCCTACCTCGGAGAGATCCGCCGAGCCGGCGTCACGGTGTCCGACAGGGCGGCGTGGCCCGACCGCCGCTTCTGGGTGCACTTCGACGTCGACGTGCTCGACGAGTCGGTGATGCCCGCGGTCGACAGCCCGACGCCCGGCGGGCTCGACTGGGCGGAAGCGGAGAGCCTGCTCCATGAGCTCGTCTGGGCGGACGGCGCCGTCGGGCTCGAGGTGACGATCTTCGATCCCGATCTCGATCCCTACGGCGAGTACGCCGCCCGGCTCACGGATCTGGTCGTGAACGCTGTCGGCGGCGAGCGGCAGCCCGACCTCCCGCTGACCGGCGGCTGTCTCTGCGGCGGTGTGCGCTACGAGCTGACGAAGCCGTTCCGCCGAGCCAACCACTGCCACTGTTCGCTGTGCCGGCGCCATTCGGGCACGTTCGGCCTCAGTCAGGGACGCGTGCCGGCCGACGGCTTCCGCCTCCTTCAGGGCGGAGACCTCGTTCGGGCCTACCGGCCGCCCGATGGAACCGCCGTCAAGGCGTTCTGCTCGGCCTGCGGCTCCAGCCTGTTCGGCGGCACCTGGCCCGAAGGGCCGGAGGTCTCGGTGCGCCTCGGCTCGCTCGACGGCGACCCGGGCATCCGTCCGCAGTACCACTCCTTCACGGGCTCGAAGGCCGCGTGGGACCGGTTGCCTCCCGACGGGCTTCCCCGCTACACCGACCGGCCTCCGACCGGCTAGGCGGGCTCCGTCGCGACCTCCTGGGTCGGGACGTCGCGGTTGCGGAGTACGACCAGCGTGATCAACGCACCCAGGAGCATGAAGCCCGCGGCGGCCCAGAAGGCCCAGTTGAAGCCGCCGGTGAGCGCCTCGGCCTGCGATTGCCCCTCTTCCAGCAGCGTCGTCGTATGGGTGGTCGCGATCGTCGACATGATCGCGACGCCGAGGGCGCCCCCGATCTGCTGCGACGTGTTCAGCAGGCCGGACGAGACGCCCGTGATGCGGTCCTCGACCACGGTGAGCGCGGCGAGGGACAGCGGGATGAAGATGAATGGCAGTCCGAAGCCGCTGGCGAGGTACGGGATGAAGAGGTTCGTCCAGAAGGTCCCATCGGCAGGGAGCTGCGTGAACCAGAGGTAGGAGAAGGCCATCAGCAGGAGGCCCACCGTCATCACCGGCTTCACGCCGATGCGTGTGACCAGAGCCTGCGAGATCGCGGCCGCGGGAATCGTCGTTCCCGCGGTGGCGAGGAACGCCACCCCGGCCTTGAGCGGGGAGTAGCCGAGCACCTGCTGCATGTACAGGGTGAGCAGGAAGAAGCCGCCGAAGATCGCGGCACCGAGCAGGGCGCCGACGGCGTTGGCGACCGTCACCGGCCGCAGACGGAAGATCCAGAGTGGGACGAGCGGCGCGTCGGTACGCAGCTCGCGAAA
Organism: uncultured Actinomycetes bacterium; assembly: GCA_963764595.1. GTDB lineage: Bacteria > Actinomycetota > Thermoleophilia > Gaiellales > Gaiellaceae > JACDAN01. Next base: position 398,330 of record CAVXTG010000007.1, read on the forward strand.
GAGAAAGATGCCGATCAGCGCGACGGCGATCGCCGTGAAGAGGATCGTCTGGCCCGGAGAGCCAGCCTGCGTCGGGCGCCTCCGACATCGCGTAGACGAACGACACGAGCCCCGCCGTCACCAAGACAGCAGCCAGCGGATCGATGCGCCGATCGGCGTCCTCGACGCGACCTTCGGAGATCAGCCACGGCGCCATCGCGAAGATCGCGATCCCGACCGGAACGTTGACCAGGAAGATCCACTCCCAGCCGAGGTACTCGACGAGAATGCCTCCCAGGAGGACGCCTGCCGCGGCGCCGCTTCCCGCGACGCCTCCCCAGATCCCGAACGCCTTGTTCCGTTCGGCGCCTCCGTGCCTGAACGCCGCGCTGATGATCGCGAGCGTGGCGGGCGAGACGATCGCGCCGCCGAAGCCCTGGATCGCCCGAAAGATGATCAGCATGGTGCCGCTGGTGGCGAGCGCGCAGGCGAGCGAGCCGAGCGTAAAGATCGCCATCCCCACCATGAAGACGCGGCGCCGGCCGAACAGGTCTGCGGCCCTTCCACCGAGCAGCAGAAAGCCGCCGAAGGCAAGCGAGTACGCGGTGACGATCCACTGCAACGTGTCCTGCGAGATCCCGAGGTCGGTCTGAATCGTCGGCAGCGCGACGTTCACGATCGCGACGTCGAGCACGACCATGAAGAACGCGACGCAGACGAGCGCGAGCGCGTGCCAACGGCGGGGATCGGGGACGATCGCGGAGGCTTCCAACTGACGGCTCCTCTCGGCGGCGGGCGGCTCGCGGAAAGCTACAGGCATAGACTTCGGAGCCCCAAGGGGTCTGCCCTATCCAACCGGGAGGTTTCCTGTGAAGACCGCAGTTCTGACGACGATTGCTGCGCTCGTTGCCGTCACCGCTCTGGCCGCGCCGGTCTCGGCCGCGACGCCCGGCGAGGCTCGCCTCGCGCGCCAGGTCAAGACGCTTCAGCGCCAGGTGACGACGCTCAACCGTCAGGTCCGGACGCTGCAGCGCCAGATGCGCGAGGTTCAGTCCGTCGCCGCCGGCGGAATCATCTTCACCGCGTGTAACGCCGCAGCGACCGCCGACGCACTCCAGGGCACCTGGGACACGATCGATCAGCTTGCGACCGCTGTCGGCCAGCCGGAGCGCTACCCGCCGCAGACCGCGATCGCCGATCCGCTCAACTCGTGCCAGAACCTCGAGATCCAGCGAGCTCCGAACACGGTGCCCCCGGCGACGAACGTCTTCGCAGCGCTGCTGAACATCTTCCGCTAACGCCGCGAGTGCTCTAGCGGTAGCGGCGGGGGACGATGCCGAGCTCCTCGACCATGGTGAAGAACGCCTTGGCATAGGGGGACTCGCGCGTGCGCTGGCGAACTGAGTCCCAGTCGATCTGCTCGCGGAGCGATCGGGCGAACTCGAGCGGGCGCTCGAAGTCGAGCTCGTGCTCGTCGAGCGCCTTCAGCTTGGCGACCATGACGTCGTCGACCGACATCACCTGCATCGGGACGGCGTTCACCTCCAGCTCGTCGGCGCGCGCGAACAGCTGATCGTCCACCGGCTCGCCGACAGGACGGAAGATCAGATCGACGAGCACGTCGCCGTCCCAGGCCTTGTAGAGCCAGCCCTCCGGCGGCTTCTCGACTTTAAGCCCCTCGGCCTGGAGCGCCTCGAGCGCGCGGTCGGCGTCCTGGGGCCTCACCATCAGATCGAGGTCGTGGCCCGACGCCGGGCCGCCGCGGGCCCACACGGCGAGGCCGCCGCCGAGAACGAACGGGATCTCCGCGTTCTTGAGCGCACCGGCGGCGCGCTTGAGGGTTTTCTTGATCTCGTCGAACGGCTGGTCTTGAGCCATGGGTCTCTCGTTACCCTTCGGCGTCGTTGGGCAATCAGGACCGTATGCCGATTCGCGTTGCAGCGGCCGGCGACATCCACTCCGCCGAGGAGGAGCGAACGCGCCTCCAGGCGGCGTTCGCAGAGGCAGAAGAGCAGGCCGACCTGATCCTGCTCGCCGGTGACCTGACCACCTACGGGGAGCCCGAGCAAGCTGCGGCGCTGGCGGACGTGACGCGTGAGCTCGAAACGCCCATCTTGGCCGTCCTCGGGAACCACGACTGGCACGCCGACCGGCGTGACGAGGTCATCGAGATTCTCCAGGCGGGAAACGTCCGGATGCTCGAGCGGGACGCGGCGACGATCGAGGTCCGAGGGGCGATGGTCGGCGTCGTCGGGACGAAGGGCTTCATCGGCGGCTTTCCCGATGCGCACTTGCCGGATTTCGGCGAGCCGATCCTGCGCCGGGTCTACGCCGAGACCAGCGCCGAGGTGGAGGCAATCGATCGGGGCCTGCGCGCCGTCGCCGGGGCCGACGTCAAGTTCGTGCTGCTCCACTACTCGCCGACGACGACGACACTCGAGGGCGAGCGGCAGACGATCTGGGCCTTCTTAGGCAGCGACCGGATGGCGCGACCAATCGCCACACATCGCCCCGATGCCGTGTTCCACGGCCACGGCCATGCCGGCACGTTCTCGGGCTCGATCGGTGACGTGCCGGTGTTCAACGTCGGCGTTGCCGTGCCCGTGCGCGACTTCTGGCTCTTCGAGTTCGACCCTGACCGCGGCCTTGTCAGCCGCCCCGAGGTTGCCGCCGGGCGGCCTTAGCTACCGACGACCTGGACCAACCAGCGTCGGTCGCGTTCCCGGTCGAGCTCGAGGAAGAGGACGCGCTGCCACGTGCCGAGGCCAAGCTTGCCGTCGCGGATAGGGATCGCTTCGCCGGCGCTGCCGAGCAGCATCGACATGCAGTGCGCCGCGCCGTTGCCGCGCTCCATGTCCTCTTCGCAGATGTTCTCGGTGCGGCGATCCCAGTCGTCGTGGGCGTAGTAGCCCTCGTTCGGGACGAGGCGACGCAACAGCGTCGCGAAGTCCTCGAGGAAGCCGTTCTCGAACTCGTTCACCCGCACACAGCAGGTCGTGTGCGGCGAGTAGACGCAGACGATCCCGTCTTTCACGCCGCTCTCGCGGACGGCGGCTGCGACCTCGTCGGTGATGTCCCGAACAGAGAGCCCGCCATCGGTGCGGAGCTCTTTTTCCCCTTGGAACACCTTCACGGCGGCCATCCTATCCTCCTCCGCGAGGCGGTTAGGCTGTCGGAGCGGGCCCGTAGCTCAGCTGGTTAGAGCAGCCGACTCATAATCGGTTGGTCCCTGGTTCGAGTCCAGGCGGGCCCAAAATGAGAAAGCCCCAACTCTGGGGCTTTTCTCATACTGCTTTGACAACGCCGATACTGGACTGACAACACAGACGGCGCAACTTGCCCCTGCGAACGTCCGCTGCGTTCGACATACTCCCGCGCTGAACTCACAGTCCAGGGGAACCGAAGGCGGTGAAGTTGCGGCCTCCACCTTCGGTTCGTGGCCATGGAAAGGAGTTTCAATTGGGGGCCGCAGACCTTCTGTTTCGCGTACGCACGCCCGTGTGCGCGACGCTCACCGGGCATGCCAGTCTCGCGCCGTCGTCGACCGACTCACGGAGCGCCGTTCGATGAGGACACTCGCCGCTTCCGCGCTCGCCACCCTTCTGCTTGCGGGGTTGGCGACGGCCGATGCACCGCTCCAGGCGGCGACGATCACGCTACAGCCGGGTCAATCCTGGGACGTTGCGTGTAATGCCGCCCAGCCGGGCGACGTCATCCAACTCGCCGCCGGAACGTGGCCCTCGCAGTCGTGTCCTGCTTCAAAGCTGCGCCTGGTGTGACGTTCCAGCCGGCGCCGGGAGCGGGCGTGACCGTCGGCAGGATCAACGTCAAGGGCTCACTATCTCACGGTCAAGAACGTCAAGACGGCGATGCTTCCTCCGGTGAACGGACTTCCCAAACAGGCTGGAGTGTCATTCGGCAGGGGCGGTACTCACCACATCACCTTCGAGAACGTGGACGCAGGACAGTTCTTCATCGCTGCCGACGACATCACTTTGCGTGGCGGCGACTACGGGCCGAGCCCGGTCGTCGATTCAGGTGACGTGTCGAAGATTCAGAACCGCACCTGCGACGACGACCCGTCCGGCGTCTCGTGTCCGCCGACGAACATCCTGATCGAGAACGCGGTGATCCATGACTTCCAGCGGCCTGGAAGCACTCACCCGGAATGTCTCGCCTTCTACGGCGGCCACAACATCACGCTCCGCAACAACGTTTGGGACGACTGCGCCGTCTTCCACATCTTCATGTCGCAGAGCGCGTCCGGCTACGTGTTCAAGAACATTCTGATCGAGGGCAACACGTTCCTTCAGAGCTGTACTCCGGCGCCGTGCCCGGCTTCCAGCGCGACGTTCAAGGACTCCGACCACGGCCACGAGGCCGAGAACGTCGTCATCCGCAACAACACTGGGTGGGGAAGTTCCAGATCGTCGGCGTCACGAAGGCCGACTATCTGTTCGAGGGTAACACCGGTCGGATCGCAACGAACTCTTGCTCCAACTGCGACCCCCGGTGTGTATAGGCAGGGGCAGACGACCATCGAGATTTCCGGCGGCGCGCCACCTCCGCCGCCTCCGCCGCCGCCGCCTCCGCCTCCGCCTCCGCCTCCTCCGCCTCCGCCGCCTCCTCCGCCTCCGCCTCCGCCTCCGCCTCCGCCTCCGCCTCCGCCTCCGCCTCCGGGCGGGGCTCCGACTGCGTGCTTCACTCGCACGCCGCTCGCAGGCTGGCGTCGGGCAGGTCGTTCGTTTCGACTCCGCTTGCTCGACCGATCCGCAGGGTGATGCGCTCACGTACTCGTGGGACATCGCTCCTGGTGGGGACGGCATCTTCGAGCGGACGGGGCCGGTGGCGACCTACGCCTACCTCGGTGCCGGTCCGAAGCGGGCTCGTCTACGTGTGGATGACGGACACGGGAACGTTGACGTGACCGTTCAGTCGTTCTCGATCGGCTCCGCGCCGCCACCGCCACCGCCACCGCCACCGCCGCCACCGCCACCGCCACCGCCGCCGCCACCGCCTCCGCCGAGTGGGCCTCCGACTGCGTGCTTTACTCGCACGCCGCTCGAGGCTGTCGTCGGACAGGTCGTCCGATTCGACGCGGCTTGTTCGACCGATCCACAGGGTGATGCGCTCACGTACTCGTGGGACATCGCTCCGGGCGGGGACGGCATCTACGAGCGGACGGGGCGCGTGGCGACCTACGCCTACGTTGGTGTCGGCCAGAAGCAGGCGCGGCTACGGGTGGATGACGGACGAGGAAACGTCGTCGGGACGATCCAGTCGTTCTCCATCGGCTCCGCCTGCTTCGCTCCAGGCGCCGGCCCTGCGACTGCCCGACACTCAGGCGCCGACGGCGCCGACGGGTCTCCAGGTCACGGGTGCATCGCAGCGCTCGCTGACGGTGTCCTGGAGTGCGGCGTCGGACAACGTCGCGGTGACCGGCTACCGGCTCTACCGAAACGGTAGGAGAGTGGCCAGCAGCACAGGAACCTCGGCAACGTTCGGCCGCCTGACCTGCGGATCGACCTACACGCTCGGCGTCGTCGCGTTCGACGCGCGCGGCAACCGCTCGAGCAGAGCAGTGCTGACTGCCGCCACTCGCTGCTGACCGCGGCAGACGGGACCTTCGTTCGTGACCGGCGGGCGCCCAAGGGGCGCCCGCCGGCGTTCAACGGGAGAACCGACGGGGCTCCGGGCTCGTACTACGGTCGTGACCTGGGCGCGTCCAGGTCTGGTGGTACAGGGCGGCTCCTCCTGCGGCAGTTCCCAGTAGGTTGGATCCGCCCTGCCACCGTTCGACCGTGTCTGGCAGCATCGCATGCGATTTCATGTTCCGCGCCGCCCTCCTCATAGCGCTCATCGCGATCGCCGCCGGCTGCGGTTCCGATGAGGACGAGGGCACCGGCACAGCGCCCACCGCCGCCGAGGTCGAGAGCGCAGTCAGGGCCCACCTGAGCCAGGGCGGCGGCGGCATCGTCCACCACGATGAGGAGCAGCCGAAGCAGGTCACGTGCGTGAAGGACGCCGGCAGCGCGTCGGGCTGGCGCTGCACGGTGACGCCGAGCAAGGGGGGCGAGAGCTACCTCTGCATCGTCGAGGTCGATCCACAGACGAAGCAGACGACGAAGGTCACCTGCGCCAGGATCGACAACTGAGTGCCCCACCAGGCAATACACGCCGGCTTCTCGCCCGCGATCACGCGGCGCCAGAGCCCACCCTCGCCCTTGCCAAGGCTGCCTAGCCTTGGCGCGGCCGAGTGCGGCCTCTGGCTTGGTGCTCACGACCGAGAAGTGCGGCAGCATTACCTGGAGGGGCACTAACCCGCGCGCTCGCGCTGCCACCTGCGGCCGAGCGCGAGCCGCTCGCGGGCCGTCGGGTGGCTGGCCCAGAAGAGGTAGGCCGCGCGGGGCGGCGCTAGGTCGCCGAGGTTCTCCAGCGCGAGCAGGCGATGCGTTCGCTCGTACGTCGCTGGATCGCCGGTGAGATCGAGCGAGAACCGGTCGCTCGCTCGCTCCCAACGTCGCGACAGCGCGACCGCGAACGGCTGGAAGATGAGCTCCAGCACGGCGCCGAGGAAGAGGACGAACGGGATCACGCGCGGGTCGCCCGGCCCCGAAGCGCCGATCGCGTCGAGCAGCGCGTCCCACTGCAAGAGGACCCACAGCAGGAGGACGAAGGCAGCGACCGACGCCATCGAGATCACCGTCCAGCGCGCGACGTGGCGGTACCGGCGATGCCCGAGCTCGTGGGCGACGACCAGCTTGATCTCCTCAGGCTCCCCGCGGCCGAGCAGCGTGTCCCAGAGGACGACGCGGCGCGTCTTGCCGAGGCCCGAGACGTAGGCGTTGTGCTTCCTCGTCCGCCGGCTGGCATCGGCGACGAGGACGTCCCGGACCGGCACGGCCGCCCGGTCCGCGAGCGCACGGAGCTCATCCGCCAGCTCTTCGTCGGCCAGCGGCTCGAAGCGGTTGAAGACAGGCTCGAGCACGATCGGCGCGATGAAGCCGACCACCAGGACGAACAGCGCGGCCCCCACCGCGGCGACAATCGGCCACCAGCGCGGGAACACGTGGACGCTGGCGACGAGCGCGAAGAGCGGGATCGCGGTCAGGACGACTGCGATGCCGAGGCCCTTGAGCCGGTCGACGGCCCAGCCGCGAACGCTCTGAGTGGAGAAGCCCCAGCGCCGCTCGTGCAGATACCCGCGCCAGAACGCGAGCGGCGTCGAGACCAGCGACTGGACGAGGACGATGAGGGCGGTGAAGAGGAACGCCTCCGCCCACCAGGGCAAGCCGTCGACGACGCCGTAGAGAGCATCGCCCACGGCGGAGAAGCTCAGCAGTCCCAGCACGAGCAACCCGAGGGCGATTCCGAGCACCCGGACGAGGTAGGCGGGCCGGTGATAGCGGCGGGCCCGGTCGACCTGCTCGGCGGTGAAAACCTCCTGCCCGACTATTAACGTAGTTTCCATCAAAGCTCTGACTATCTACGTCTAACGTATGACAATGGCATCCGGCGAGGGCCTCGTCGGTCTTCCCTCTGGCGAGGCCACGAAAGAGCTCACTCTCCAGTGGCGGCGGCTGATTCGGACCGCCACGGCGGTTGCCGTGCTGACCAGCCCGGTCGCCTTCATCTGGTTCACCGAGCAGGTCGGTCTGAGCTGGGGCTGGGCGCTCTTCTGGACGTTCGTCGCCGTCATCGCGTTCCGCGGCTTGATGGACATCATCCTCCGCAGGCTGATCCCCTGGCCGAGCCTGTTCGGGAGCGACGAGCCGCGAGCCCGCGAGGAGGACATCGTCAACCGGCGACGCGCCTGGTATTGGCTCAGGCGGTACCGGCTGGCTGTCTGGATCATCGCGATCATCACCGTGATCTGGCTCATCAAGCTGCTCATCCCGGGCGGCGACGACAGCTGGATCGGGGTCGTGACCGGGGCCTGGGAAGGGCTCAAGTCCGTCCTGAGCAATCCGGCGATTCTCGTCTACGCGATCATTTTTCCACTGCTTTTCGTCATGAACTTCCTGATCCTGCTCGGCCCGATGCTGGCGATGGGGATCACCCAGATGCAGGGGTTCGAGCCGGGCGACGCGGAGTGGGGGGTCAAGCTCGACGACGTCCGCGGGCAGGCGGAGGCGAAGGAGGAAGTCCGGCGTGTCGTCTCGATCTGGCAGTCGGGCGAGGCGTTCGAAGCCGCGGGCGGGAAACGCGAGCGGGGCATGCTCTTCCTTGGTGCTCCTGGAACAGGCAAGACCATGCTTTCAAAGGCTATCGCTACAGGTTTCAATTGTCCCTTCGTATCGATGCCAGGGTCGGGGTTCGCGCAGACCTTCATCGGGCTCGACGTCGTCATCGTCCGCTTCCTCGCCTGGAAGGCCAAGCGGCTGGCCCGCAAGTGGGGCGGCCAGTGCATCGTCTTCATCGACGAGATCGACGCCGTCGGCCGACGGCGGTCGGCGCTCGGCGGCGAGGGCCTGGGCGGATTCTCGAGGCCGGTCAGCTTCGAGGACTTCGCCTTCCACGGCCGCTACGGGTCGCTGACCCCGAGCGGCGACCTGATCCTCGAGAACCGCGCGTGGCGCGAGAAGCTCTTCGAGACCCGCGCGCCGGAGCGGCCGCCGACGGCTCTGACGCGCTTCAGCGGGATCGTCAACCAGGCGTTTCCGGGCGGCATGATGGGCGGCGGGGGCCAACTGGCGCTGAACCAGCTGCTCGTGGTCATGGACGGCATCGACAACCCGCCGTTCGGCAAGAGGGTCTTCACGAACCGCATCAATACCTTCCTCGACGCGACCTACATCGTTCCCCGACGGATCGGCAAGCGATCGCTGCGCCTGCCGCCGCCGAGACCGCGCCAGGAGCAGATCTACTTCATCGGCGCGACGAACGTCCCGCTCGAGGTGCTCGATCCCGCGTTGACGCGGCCCGGGCGCATGGGCCGGTATGTCTGGCTACGGACGCCGACGAAGAAGGACCGGCTGGACATCTTCGACCTCTACCTCGCCAAGGTCGCGCACGACGCTGAGCTGGACACGGACAAGCGCCGTGACGAGATCGCCCGGATCACGAACGGGTACGCCCAGCCGCTCGACGCGAAAGTCTTGACACCGGTCGGTTGGAAGCTAAATGGGCGACATCGAGGTCGGGGACGAGGTGATCGGCGGAAACGGGAAGCCGACGACCGTCGTGGGTGTCCATCCGCGCGGAGAGATGGATGTGTATCGCGTCCGGCTCAACGACGGCACTTCTACCCGCTGCACGGCCGACCATCTCTGGAGCGTGGACGCGCTCGATCCCCGAATGCTGCGGCGGACGTTCACCCTGGCCGAGTTGGTGGATCGACGGCGGCGCTGGTCTGTAAACGGCAGTCCCTTCTATCTGCCCAAGCTCTCAGCGGTCGCGTTCTGTGCGCCGGAGGAGCTGCTGATCGATCCCTACCTGGTGGGCTTCATGCTCGGAGATGGAGGCCTCACGAGCACCACACCCGACATCTGCAGCGACGACGAGGAGTCGGTGGTACGTGTCGCCGAGCTGCTGCCCGCGGGCGTGGCGCCCGTACAGCACGGTCCCCGCAACTGGTGGCTTAGCAGCGGTCGGCGCGGCGGAAAACCGAATCCGCTGACGGACTCGCTGCGGACGATCGGGCTCTGGGGCCGCAACTCGCACACGAAGTTCATCCCTGACGCGTACAAGCTCTCCTCGGTCGAGGACCGCCTCGCTCTCTTGCAGGGCTTGCTCGATACAGACGGCAGCGTCGACTACCGCCGCGGGACGGGGACGGAGTTCTACACCGCCTCCAAGCGACTGGCCGACGACGTCGCGGAAGTCGTGCGCTCGCTCGGCGGCCTCGCGCGCGTGAAACCAAAACGCGACGGCTGGCGTGTGGCGATCGAACTGCTCGACGAGCATGAGCCGTTCCGCTTGACGCGCAAGGCTGAGTCCATCGCAGCTCGAGGAGGCCCTTCCGCCAGCGAATCACGGCCGTCGAGCCGGTAGGTCGGCACGAGGTTCAGTGCATCACCGTTGCCAACGACGACGGCCTCTACGTGACCGACGACTACATCGTCACGCACAACTCGCCGGCGATGATCGAGCAGGTCTGCTCGATGGCGCTGACGTACGCGCACCACGAGGGCAAGGTCGAGCTTTACGGCTGGGAGCACATCGTCGAGGCGATGACGACGATCGAGTCGGGGATGGCGATCAACATCGACTACATCCCGGAGGAGACCCGCGCTGTCGCGATCCACGAGGCCGGCCATGCGGTTGCGGGCCATGCGTACATGAAGGGCGCCGAGTCGACGCGGCTCTCGATCCGCCGCCGCGGCGAGGCCTTGGGCCATCACCAGGCACTCGAGAAGGAGGAGCGCTTCAGCTCGTGGCGGAGCGAGGAGATGGCGCGGCTGATCTGGACACTCGGTGCGATGGCGGCCGAGCGCGTCTTCTACGGCGAGAACTCGACCGGCGTGGGCGGCGACGTGCAAAGCGCGACGGCCAGGTCGGCCTGGATGGTCGGCGCCTGCGCGATGGCGCCCGAGCGGCTCGAGTTCGCCGACGGCTTCGAGCTGCCGGAGGGCAAGACCGAGGACGATGTCCGCGAGGAAATCGCCAAGCGCTACGAGCGGATCGGGATCCAGATCATGAACCGCTCGGGCGGCGGGAATGCGATGCAGCACGACCCGCTGGCCGGCGTGCTCGGCGATCCGGCGAAGCGCGCGATGGCCGCGCAGCTGCTCGGGCAGGCCTACGTCGCGGCCCATCAGCTGATCGAGCACAACAAGCCGGGAGTCGAGAAGGTCGCGGACGTGCTCGTCGACCGCCGCGAGCTGCACGGGGACGAGATCCTCGGCCTGCTCGAATCGGCCAAGCTCGAGGTCCCGCCGAATGATCCGATGGACGAGGAATCGTGGCCGAAGCTGTAGTTCCCGAGCCGTCAGAGCAGCCTGCGTCCGAGAGCGAGCAGCTGCCGCGCTTGGAGCGGCCGCGCGCCGTCCACGGCGGGCGCTTCATGATCGGCTACATCGTCGTGATCCTCATGGCGGGCGCTGCGTTGACCGCGATTGCGCTGATGAACCGGTCGGACACCTCGCCGGCGGCGTCGGCCGAGCAATGGTCCGCGTACACGCCGGAGAGTGACGGCTTCCAGGCCGCCCGCGAGATCGCACAGGATGTCTCCACCTCGTACAAGGGCGCGAACGGCGAGCAGCTCGCGGCGATCACGGCGTCGCCCGGCGAGATCCAGGGGCTGCCCGTGCGCTACGTCGCGATCAGGGCCGGACAACGTTCCCGGCTCGCCGCCGGTGACGTCAACGTCCTCGACCCGGGTGAGACGATCCTCTACACGTTCTGCGGCCTCGGCGGCCAGCGCAACTGTGCCCTGCCCGGCCGGCCCTCGGCCGAGCGCAGCCTGCTCCTCCGCCGCGAAGCCCTCGAGCTCTCGCTCCAAACGTTCAAGCACATGGACGACGTCAACTCGGTGATCTCGCTGCTGCCGCCGCCGGCGGCAGACACGAACCTCGCCGTCTTTCTCCAGCGCGATCAGAAGGGGATCAAGGAAGCGCTGGAGAAGCCGCTGGCGGCCACGCTGCCCTCGGCGCCTCCGTACTTCGTCGAGGAAATCGCGCCGGGGGAGACCGAGGCGATCAACCGGATCACGGGGCTGTGGATGTTCCGGTCGGGCTTCGAGCTTGCGCCGGACCAGAGCATCGTGCTCAACCTGGAAGTTCCCACAGCCTCCTAACCGGTGCGCCGCGGGGTCGTTCTCCTCGGCCTTGTCCTGCTGCTGCCGGGTGCAGGCCAGGCCGGCCCGGCGCCGCCGGTCGGGATCATCGCGTTCGGTGACTTCGGCGTCGGCGGCAGCACGCAGCGGAGCTTCGGCGCCGCCGTCCGGCGCTTCGAGGCTCGAAACCCGGCGAACTACCTCGTCACGCTCGGCGACAACGACTACACCGAGGATCCCGGCGAGTTCCACGACAACTGGGAGGCGAGCTTCGGCTGGTGGCGCGGCGCCGGGGTTCGCGTTGCCGGGGTGCTCGGAAACCACGACGTCCGCGTCCGGGGCGGCCGCTACCAGTTCGACGAGCTGAGGATGCCGCGACGGTACTACCGGCGCGCCGTCGGACCGGTCGAGCTCTACCTGCTCGACTCGAACGACGTCGACGACGCCCAGACCGCGTGGCTTCGGCGCGTGCTCTCGAGGTCTCGGGCCCGTTGGCGGATCGCCGTCTTCCACCACCCGGCGTACACGTGCGGCAACTACGAATCGCACCCGGCCGTCGTCGCGCGCTGGGTGCCGCTCTTCGAGCGCTACCGCGTCCGCCTCGTGCTGTCAGGGCACGACCACAACTACCAGCGCTTCGCGCCGCGTCGGGGTGTTCGCTACCTGGTGCACGGCGGCGGGGGGCGGGGTCTCTACGACGTCGGAACCTGCACCTCGGGCTATCCGCGTCGGCTCGCGGCCCGCGAGGAGCACGGGTTTCTGTACCTCGTCATACGCGGCAACCGGCTCAGCGGCTGGGCGGTCACGCCGCAGGGCCGGCGCACCGATCGCTTCAGCGTTCGCTGGCTAGGATTAGCCCCATGGCCGACCTCGGCACGATGCGCGTCAAGAGCGGCCTCGCCGAGATGCTCAAGGGCGGGGTGATCATGGACGTCACCACCGCGGAGCAGGCGCGGATCGCCGAGGAGGCCGGCGCCGTCGCGGTCATGGCGCTCGAGCGCGTCCCGGCCGACATTCGCGCGCAGGGCGGCGTCGCGCGGATGGCCGATCCGGACAAGATCGCCGAGATCCAGGAGGCCGTGACGATCCCGGTCATGGCGAAGGCTCGAATCGGCCACTTCGTGGAGGCGCAGATCCTCGAGGCGCTCGAGGTCGACTACATCGACGAGAGCGAGGTCCTGACGCCTGCCGACGAGGTCCACCACATCGACAAGTGGGGCTTCACCGTCCCCTTCGTGTGCGGGTGCCGGAACCTGGGCGAGGCGCTTCGCCGAATCGCCGAGGGCGCGGCGATGATCCGGACGAAGGGCGAGGCGGGCACGGGCGACATCTCCAACGCCGTCCGCCACATGCGCTCGGTCTTCGGGACGATCCGCCGGCTCGCCGCCGCCGATCCCGACGAGCTCTTCGCGGAGGCCAAGGAGCTCCAGGCGCCCGTCGAGCTCGTGAAGTGGGTCGCAGAGCACGGCCGCCTCCCGGTCGTGACCTTCACCGCCGGCGGGATCGCGACGCCCGCCGACGCGGCGCTCTGCATGCAGCTCGGCGCCGACGGCGTGTTCGTCGGCTCCGGGATCTTCAAGTCCGCCGACCCACCCGCCGTGGCGAAGGCGATCGTCGAGGCGACGACGCACTACAACGACGCCAAGATCCTCGCGCAGGTGTCTCGCGGCCTCGGCGACGCGATGTCGGGCCTTTCGACCGCGTCCCTCGCGCCGGAAGAGCTGCTCGAGACACGCGGCTGGTAGAGAGAGGGCGCCCGGCGGCGCCCCCTCTCAGCGTTTCCTAGAGGATGCCCCGGTCCTCGAAGGCGTCGCGAACCTGGTTCGCGACGGCAGGCCCGTAAATGTCCTGGGCGGCCGCAACCGTGCGCTCAGCGAGCTCCGGCATGTCGGTCCCCGGGAAGTCGAACTGTCCCTGGAGGATGACCGTGTCGGCCCTCACGTTTCCGATTGCGTTGCGGATGTCCCAGAGCGCGCGAGACCAGATCCGGCCGTCCGCGTGCACCTGGCCGACGAGGTCGTCCGGATAGTGAAGGTTGGAGTCGACCCGGCGCAGGCAGTGTGGAGCAGTCGGGTCGTATGACGTCGCGTCCCAGTCGGCGACGCAGGCCGGATCCGAGAGCGGCGGCAGGCCGAGGCTCGCGCGAACAACCTGGGTGACCGTGACAGCCCAGTAGTCACCAAACCCCTCGCTGATCGCGCCGGCCTCGAGCGAGCCGAACACGAAGTTCTGCGAGAAATGGATCGCGTGACCGTATTCGTGGTTGACGACCTCGCCGTCCTCGGCGTCATCGACACCGCCCTTGCCGAGCCGGATCTCGTCTTTGTGCGTGGTCGCGAACGAGTTGTCCAGCCCCCACTGGTTGATGCGGAGCCGTTGCGGCTCCATGTTCACGGGGCGGAACGCCCCGCTTCCGAAACCGAGTCTCTGGATGTACTTCTGGGACTCGGTGATCCAGTAGTACGCCATGACCTGCTCGAACTCGTCCTGGCTACGGTTGTAGAGGAAGCTGTTGGTGGGCGAGTAGGCAGGATTGCCGGTCTCGCCGATGATCTCGGCCCAGCGACCGCGGAGGAATCCGCTGCCGTCGAGGTCCGTCAGCGTGACGGTGTGGTACGCGGCGGCCGGCACCGCGACGGCCGAGTCTTTCTGATCGCGGAGCGACTGGTTACCCGAGATCCTCGACCGGATTCGAGACGAAGACCGAGCCCGAGCCCGTACTGGTGCCCGGACCGGGCTTCGCCGCGACGCGCGACGGTCACGGCGAGCGACGCTGCGAGAGCGGCCACCGAGACCGAAAGAAGCATGCGACGCAATGATATGAACCTCCCCCTGAAGAGACTGTGTGAGTTCCGGAGGCTACCGCGTCGATCGAGGAAGGTGTATCTCAACTCCGTCCGTAAGATTCGCGCTCGTGAGAAGCGGCACTTGCGGCCTGCCTGGCGGTGGCGATGCTCGCTGGCGTGCGGCAGCGACGGGATCGACGAGGTCCGCGACAAGGTCGAATACGACAAGTCGAAACCGGTGCAGGTTGCAGAGATCTCCCAGGACGACGTGTTCACGGAGATCGAGTTCCAGAGCCCGCGCGGGACGGATGTCAGCGCGAGCATCGTCATGCCGCGGGGCGCCGAGGGCAAGGTTCCGGCCGTCGTCTGGGTGCACGGGTTCGGCTATACCCGGAGCCAGTTCGGGACCGAGGTCGCTGAGCTGGCCGACCTCGGCATCGCTTCGATCATCTACGACTCGAACATGACCCGTCGGGGCCGCGGCGGCGTCGACCTCCAGGACCCCGTGTACGCGGCGGAGACGTTCGAGGCGTTCCTCCGCCAGGACGTCGTCGACGCGCGCGTCGCCCTCGACATCCTCGAGCGCCGCGGACGGGGTCGACATGTCGCGGATCGGCTTCGTCGGCGTCGACTACGGCGTGATGGTGGGCGGCATCCTCGCGACCGTCGAGGACCGGATCGACGCCTACGTGCTCGCGTCGGGCTTCCCGGAGCCGAGCCGGTACTTCGCCCAGGAGCTCCTGCCGCCGGAGAGCGTCGACGGGTTTGCCGACTACATCGCGCGCTACGACCCGGTCCGAACGCTCGAGCACGCCGATGCCCCGATCCTCATCCAGAACGCGAGGCGCGACCGGCTGATCACCGTCGAGGAGTACGAGCGGCTGGTCGACGCCGCCGACGGCGCGGAGGTCAAGTGGTACGAGTCCGATCACGAGCTCACGCTCGCAAGCAAACGACGATCGCGCCCGCTGGTTGAGCGAGCAGCTGGGGGTAGCCTCCAAGTCGTGAGAATCGGAATCCTGGCCGTGCAGGGCGACTTCCGTGAGCACGCAGCGGTGCTCCGGCGGCTAGGCGTCGAGCCGGTCGAGGTGCGAAAGCCCGAGCAGCTGGAGACGGTCGACGGGCTCGTCATCCCCGGCGGCGAATCGACGGCGATCACGCGCCTGATCAGGATCTACGGGCTGGAGGAGGCGCTGAGGCAGTTCGAGCGGCCGATCTTCGGCACCTGCGCCGGGATGATCCTGCTCGACCGCGACCACCTCGGCCTCGTCGACGTCGGCGTGCGAGCGAAACGCCTACGGCCGGCAGGTCTCGAGCTTCGAGGCCGACCTGAGCCTCGAGAGCGGGGGCGAGCCGCTGCGAGGCGTCTTCATCCGCGCGCCGCGCGTGGCCGATGTCGGTGCAGGTGTCGAGGTGCTCGCGGAGCTCGACGGCGAGCCGGTGCTTCTGCGCGACGGCCGGTACCTGATCGCGTCGTTCCACCCGGAGCTGACCGGCGACACACGCGTGCACGAGCTCTTCCTCGACATGGTCCGCGAGCAGGAGGCGGTTGGTGGCCGGACACTCTAAGTGGGCGCAGATCAAGCGGAAGAAGGGCGCGACCGACGCCAAGCGCGGCCAGCTCTTCTCGAAGCTCGCGCGCGCGATCATCGTCGCAGCGCGCGACGGCGGCCCGGATCCGGCCGGCAACCTCGCGCTCCAGAACGCGATCGAGAAGGCCAAAGAAGCCTCGATGCCCAAGGAGAACATCGAGCGGGCGATCGCGCGGGGAGCTGGGCCGTCGGCGGACGGGTCGGCGTACGAGCCGGTCACCTATGAGGGCTACGGGCCCGGCGGCGTCGCCGTGTACGTCGAGGCGCTGACCGACAACCGCAACCGCACCGCGGCCGAGGTGCGCCACATCTTCGCCAAGAGCGACGGGAGCCTGGCCGAGTCGGGCGCGGTCGCCTGGCTCTTCGAGCGACGCGGAGTCGTGCTCGTCGACGGAGCCGTCGACGAGGACGAGCTGACCCTGGCGGCGGCCGAAGGCGGTGCGGACGACATCTCGACCGACGGCTCGAGCTACACGGTCATCTCGGCGCCGGAGAGCCTCGCGGAGGTCCGCGCCGCGATCGAAGCCGCCGGTATCGAGGTTGAGTCGTCGGAGCTGACGATGATCCCGAAGACGACGGTCGAGCTCGACGACGAGTCGGCGGCGAAGAAGGTGGTGCGGCTCATGGATGCGCTCGAGGAAAACGACGACGTCCAGGATGTCCACGCCAACTTCGACATCCCCGAGCGCGTCCTCGAGACCGTCGCGTCCTAGCCGCGCATCCGCAGCGGGCGGCTCCTGGCGGAGAAGCGGCCGGCGAGGGTCGCCCTCGCGCGGTAGCTCCCCGCCTTGACGCGGAACGTGTAGCCGCCGAGACGGTTCGTGCGGGTCGTGGCGACCCGGCGCCAGCCGCTTCCGCTGCGGCGCTCGAGCGCGACCGGAATCCGGACGACGGCGTGGTGGTGCATGTCGACGACGAAGCCGGTGAGGACGCCTTTACGGCGCGGTCTGATCGAGACGAGCGAGGGCGGCAGGTTGCCTTCGAGCCGAACCCGAGACATGGTCAGGAGCGCTTGCCCGCGGTTCCAGCTCGAGGCGAGGATCGAGCCCTTCACGAAGAAGCTGTCGTTCTCGGGGCGCAGGAGCAGGAAGCGGATGAACGCGTGCAGGCGGGGGGCGACCGGCAAGGCCATGACGAGCTCGGCCGGCGACGACCGCCGCTCCACCTGGAGGATGAAGACCCCCGGGACCGTTCCGACGATGCGTCGTCCGACGACGTGCGGCACCGAGACGCCCGCCCGCTGATCCTCGGTCCAGTCGCGCGTGAGGTTGGCGAGCGCGATCCGCTCGGTGTTGAGCGGACGCGCGTCGAAGCCGACCTCCCAGTCGATGCTTGTCGTGTTCCGGACCGACGGGTTCTCGGGCAGCCAGTACGGAGGGCCCACCCAGCTGCCGGAGGTGCCGCGGAGGGCGGAACGCGAGTACTCGGCCGGCGACCGAATCAGGAGATAGACGCCGCCGGGGACCTGGGCTCCGGGCCGGTCCACTCGCACGCGCTCGATCGCCAGACCCGGCGCGAGCTGGGTAACCGAGAGCGCCGCGACGACCCCGGCCGCAAGCGTTGCGAGCACGGCCCACCGCACGGCGGAGAGGCTAGCTCAAAGCGGTAAGGAAGCTGTGTAGCGGCGCCCTGCGACGGTCAGACGGGCCTGGTAGCGGCCGCGCTGAAGCGCGTGCCGGGACGCGGAGGCGAAGCGTGTTCTGGCCACGGCGGAGTGCCTGCCTCATGCGGGCGACGGTGCGGCTTCGCCGGAGGAGCCGGAGCTCGCCGGCTGCTGCCCGGTTGAGCCTCGCCCGCGCGACGACCCAGCGCCTCCCGTTCTTCCGCTGCACTCCGACCCGGAAGCCGGAGACCGTGACGCGCGTGGTGGTCGGCGGCGGTGGCGCTGGCGGGGGCAGTGGCGGAGATGGCGGCGGCGGTGGAGGAGGCGGTCCGGGTGGCGGCGGCGGTGGAGGCGGCGGCGGCGCGGAGCCGACGATCGACGCGAGCCAGTCATGCACGTGGGTGGATCGTGCAGATCGTAGGCGAAGGTGCCGGCGGTCGTGAAGGTGTGTCGGAACGATGTCGTTCTGTCGGAGTTGCCCGGAGTCGAAGACGCCGGCGTGTCGGAGGTCGACCGTGTGCGGGACGGCGTCGTTGTTCGTCCAGCAGACGGTCGTGCCCGGCGCGACGTCGATCGACGACGGCGTGACTGCGTAGCTCGATGATGTTCGACCGGCGTGTCGCCGGGCGGGCACGGACCGGGCTGCGCGCCGTCGCGTCCGACCGACGACGACAGCGGCCGGCGCAGAACGCGCACGAGCGCCGACAGCGACGGCGAGCGCCTTCATCGGACCGTACTACGGGCTGCAGACGCTCGGTTTCCAGATTGGGAAGGAACGTCCGATTCGGTGCCTAACCTCGCTTCGTGACGGTTCTCGGAATCGATCCAGGTACTGCTGCGTGCGGATACGGCGTCGTCTCGCAAACCGGCGACCGCCTCAAAGCGGTCGATCTCGGCTCGTGGCACACACGGGCATCCACGCCCCCGGAGGTTCGGCTGAAGACGATCTACGACGCCGTCGCCGAGCTCATCGATCGGTTCGAGCCGCTCGCGGTCGCCATCGAGGAGTCCTTTGTCGGCGCCGACGCCCGCACCGCGCTCTCTGTCGGACAGGCTCGCGGCGCCGTGCTCGTCGCGGCCGCCAACGCCGGGGTCGCCTGCGCTGAGTACGCGCCGGCCCACGTCAAACAGGCGGTCTGCGGGTACGGGCGCGCGGAGAAGGCGCAGGTTCAGCGCATGGTGCAGGTGATCCTGAGACTGAAGGCGGCGCCGTCGTCGAGCCACGAGGCCGACGCGCTCGCCGTTGCGATCTGCCACGCGATGGCCCCGCCGCTGCTCCGGGCGGCGGGATGATCGCGAGCCTGCGAGGCCGTGTCGTCGGGCGGCGGCTCGACGGGGTCGTTCTCGACGTCAACGGTGTCGGCTACCTCGTCCAGACGACCACGCGCGCCCTCCGCAAGGCTCAGGGCAAGGAGGAGGTCACGCTCGAGACGTACCTCCACGTCCGCGAGGACGCGCTCCAGCTCTACGGCTTCGCCGAGCCGGCCGAGCGCGAGCTCTTCGAGCTGCTGCTGTCGGTCTCCGGCGTCGGCCCCAAGGTGGCGCTCGCGATCCTCTCCGGCTCGACGCCTACCGATCTGCGACGCGCGATCGCGCTCGAGGACACGACGCGGTTCCTCGCCATCCCCGGCATCGGGCGGAAGACGGCGCAGCGCGTCGTGCTCGAGCTGAAGGAGAAGCTCGGCTCGGTCGAGGCGATCGGGGAGACTCCCGGTCAGGAGCTCGTCGCGCGGGACGCCCTCGTCGAGCTCGGCTACTCGGTTCCGGAGGCCGAGCGGGCGCTCGCCGCGACCGATCCGGCGCTGCCGCCCGAGGAGCGCGTCCGGCTGGCGTTGAGGGCGGCATGAGCGAGCAGTTCCTCGCGCCTGCGGTGCGTCCGGAGGACGACGAGGTCGAGCGGTCGCTGCGGCCGCGGAGGCTCGACGACTTCGTCGGGCAAGCCCGGGTCAAGGAGCAGCTGACGATCGCGCTCGAGGCAGCGCGATCCCGCGAAGAAGCCCTCGACCACGTGCTGCTCGTCGGCCCGCCGGGGCTCGGCAAGACCAGCCTGGCGTACATCCTCCGCGAGGAGCTCGGCGTCGGGATCCGGACCGTGGCGGGCCCCGCATTGGAGCGGAAGGGCGACCTGGCCGCGATCTTGACCGCGCTCGAGGAACGCGACGTGCTCTTCGTCGACGAGATCCACCGGCTGAGCGCGGCGGTCGAGGAGGTGCTCTATCCGGCGCTCGAGGATTTCCGGCTCGACATCGTCGTCGGCCAGGGGGTCGCCGCCCGGACGCTCACGCTGGATGTCCCGCCGTTCACGCTCGTCGGGGCGACGACGCGCACCGGCCTCCTGACGACGCCGCTCCGCGACCGGTTCGGGATGACGTTCCGGCTCGACTACTACGAGCCGGAGGAACTGACGGTGATCGTGCGGCGCTCGGCGGGCATCCTCGGCGTCGAGATTCGCGGCGATGCGGCGGAGGAGATCGCCCGTCGCGCGCGGGGAACGCCCCGCGTGGCGAACCGGATCCTCCGGCGAGTGCGGGACGTGGCCGAAGTACGGCACGAGGGCATCGTCACCCCGGAGATCGCCGCGGAGGCACTCGAGCTGCTCGAGGTCGACCAGTGCGGGCTCGAGCGGATCGACCGCGAGCTGCTGCGGGCGATCGTCGAGCGCTTCGACGGCGGGCCGGTGGGACTGTCGACGCTCGCCGTCGCGCTCGGAGAGTCACCGGACACGGTCGAGGACGTCTACGAGCCCTATCTGCTCCAGCTCGGCTTCATCCAGCGGACGCCCAGAGGCCGGATCGTGACGGAGCGCGGCCGCACCCACATCGGCTCGGTCGCCGAGCCGGCAGCCTCCGCCAGCCTGTTCTGACACGGCTCGAGTCGGCGTCGAGCGCATAATTGAGCTCCTGGAGAGGGCGATGAAGAGGAAGCGCAGGAGGATGACCCTGAGGAGCGCGCCGCTTGGGAGGCTCACTTCGAGGAGGGCCAGCGCAAGCTGCAGGAGCGGATCGCCTACCACGAGGCGAAGCTCGACGAAGAGCGCCGCGCCGCGGCGGGCGAGTCTAGCGCCGGAACTGAAGCTCGTGCCAGCTCGGGACCGGCGCCAGCTCCAAGAGGGCTCGGTCGCCGCGGGGGTCCCGGTAGCCGAACTCGCCGGTGTCCTCGTCCCAGTCGACGTCGAGCAGCCCGAGCTTGACCCGCTGGTCGAGCCACGCGCCGCGAAAGACGAGCTTGCGCAGCCAGTAGACGAGCGACTCGCCGTCGACGGCGGCCAGCGCCTCCCAGTGCCGCACGAGGTAGCGGCCCAGCGTGCTGCGCGGCTCCTCGATCCGCTGGTCGGCCGTCAGTTCGACCAGGTCCGCCGCCTCTTCCTCGTCCAGGTCGTTGCCTTCGACGAGCCCGAGCTTCACGGCCGCCGCGATCACGCGCTCCTCGAAGTCGTCCGCGTTGAAGGCGAAGCGGTAGCCGAGGAACTCGACGACGTAGTCGTCTCCGGACTCGTAGTTCACCTCGCCGGTCACGTCTTCTGAGGATACGCGCGGGGTCTGTCGTCCGCGCCGCTCCGTACCGTCAGCCTCCATGTCGGGCAACTGGAAGATCCGTCCGCACTCGCAGGCCCAAGCGCTCGCGCTCGGGGCGGAGCTCGGGATCAGCGAGACCACGGCGAGAGTCCTGGTGCGCCGGGGTTACGGCGATCCCGAGGACGCGGGACGCTTCCTTGCTGCCGGCGACCCCGGACACGACCCCTTCTCGCTGGGCGCGATGCAGGCCGCCTGCGAACGCATTCGTGACGCAATTGCCAAGAAAGAGCAAATCTGCGTCCACGGGGACTACGACGCAGACGGGATCTGCGCGACTGCCCTCGCCGTTCTCGTCCTCAGAAAGCTCGGAGCGGACGTCGCGTGGCACCTGCCGAGCCGCTTCGACGAGGGCTACGGCGTCTCCGGCGACACGCTCGAGCGGCTCGCCGGCGAGGGCTGCGGGCTCGTCCTGACCGTCGACTGCGGCATCACCGCCGTCGAGCAAGTGGCGCGCGCTCGAGAGCTCGGCCTCGACGTCATCGTCACCGACCATCACCGGCCCGGAGATTCGCTGCCGGACTGCACGATCGTGGCCACGCGCCCCTCGGACTACCCGTTTCCCGAGCTCTGCGGGACCGGCGTCGTCTGGAAGCTCGCGCAAGCGCTCCTCGGCGCCGACGCGGAGGCGCTGAGTCGGCACCTCGATCTGGTCGCCGTCGCGACCATCTCGGACGTCGTCCCGCTCCTGGACGAGAACCGCTTCCTCGCCGCTCAGGGGCTCAAGGCGCTGGCGCGTACCCAGAAGCCCGGCCTGCGCGCGCTGATGCGGTCGGCCGGCGTCGATCCGGCCGCCGTCGACGCGAGCGCGATCGGGTTCCGGCTCGCGCCGCGCATCAACGCGGCCGGCCGGCTCTCCCACCCCGAGGCCGCGCTCGAGCTCCTGCTCACCGACGACGAGGGAACGGCCGCCAAGCTCGCCGGTCGGCTCGAGGAGCTGAACCGAGAGCGGCAGGCGGTGGAGGACAGAATCCTCAGAGCCGCCGTCGCGCAAGTGGAGTCGTGGCCGGAGGCCAAGCGCCGCCGCCGCGGTTACGTCGTTGCCGACGCGGACTGGCACGAGGGCGTGATCGGAATCGTCGCCTCCAGGCTCGTGGAGCGCTTCCACCGGCCGGTCGTCCTCATCGCGGGCACCGATCGCGAGTGGAAGGGCTCAGGCCGCTCGCTGGCCGATTTCGACCTGCACGGCGCGCTCGCGGCCTGCTCCGAGCACCTGGCCCGCTTCGGCGGCCATCGCGCGGCGGCGGGCATCTCGATCGACCCGGCAGAGATCGAGGCCTTCGCCGAGGCATTCGCTGCGCGCGCCGACGAGGAGCTCAGCGACGACGATCTGCGCCCGCCGACGGTCGTCGACGCAGTCGTCGCCGGGCGCGAGCTGACGCTCGAGCTCTGCGCCGAGCTCGGCCGTCTGGCTCCCTTCGGTCTCGGCAACCCGGCGGTCACGCTGCTCCTTGCGTCGAGCGAGCTCTCCGACGTCGCCACGACGGCGGACGGCAAGCACCTGCGCTTCCGCGTCCGGCACCGTGACCGCCCGGCGGGCAGCGCGATCGCATTCGGCCTCGGCTCGCACGCCGACCGGGCGCGGCGGCAGGTGCGCTACGACGTCGTCTTCCGTCTCGAGGAGAACCGGTGGAACGGAACGGTGGCGCCGCAGCTCGTGGTCCGCGACCTGTTCGAGACTCCGGACCGCTACGAAAGCCTGCGCGCGTGGCTCGTGGAGGAGTTCCGCAAGGACGAGGCCGAGCGGGCGCCGGAGGCTCAGGCGGTCTTCGCCGAGCTCGGCGTCGCCGCCGGAGGCCCGCCGAGGCAGCTCCTCGAGTCAGAGGGCTTTCGGGCCCTCTTGAGCGACGGAGGCGAGCCCCTCGCCGAAGCGGCCTAGAGCGCTAACGACCGAGCCCGGCCGAGATCCTGAAGCCTCTGCGAGGCTCCCACCGACGCTCTCTGCGGGCCTCGGACTCGAGTCCCGCGAGCAGGCGGGCCAGGATGACTGCCTTGCGCTTGTTGCGGCGTCGAAGTCCCATGGACCGGTCGTTTTCGGCCCGGGAAGGTCAGCTCCTCCCTCCGAAGTACACTGATCCATATGGCAGTTCTCGAAGCTCCCGAACGACATCAAGACCTGATCGACGAGCTGATCGCCGAGGTTGCCGACTACAACCCGGACGTCGATCGAGACCTGCTCGCGCGCGCGTTCCGCTTCGCCGCGAAGGCGCACGAGGGACAGCAGCGCCGCTCGGGCGAGGAGTTCATCCACCATCCCTTCGCCGTCGCCCGCATCTGCGCCGAGCTCCATCTCGACGACGAGACGATCGCGACGGCGCTTCTCCATGACGTCGTCGAGGACACCGGCGTCACGCTCGAGGAGGTTCGCGCCGAGTTCGGGGACGAGATCGCCCAGCGCGTCGACGGCGTCACCAAGCTGACGCGGGTTCACTTCCAGAGCCGCGAGCAGGCCGAGGCGGAGAACTACCGGAAGATGATCCTGGCGATGGCGGGCGACCCCGCCGTCATCCTGATCAAGCTCGCCGACCGGCTCCACAACCTGCGCACGATCGAGTACCTCGGCAAGCAGAAGCAGGTGCAGAAGGCGCGGGAGGCGCTCGAGGTCTACGCGCCGCTCGCCCACCGGTTCGGCATCCACACGATGAAGTGGCAGCTCGAGGACCTCGCCTTCGAGACGCTCCATCCGCGCAAGTACACCGAGATCAAGGCAATGGTCAACGAGCGCCGCGCCGACCGCGAGGAGCTCGTCGGCGAGGCGGCCTACGTCCTTCAGCTGGAGCTCGAGAAGGTCGACATCCCGGCCGAGATCTCGGGCCGCGCGAAGCACTTCTACTCCATCTACGAGAAGATGGCGAAGAAGGGCAAGGAGTTCAACGAGATCTACGACCTCACCGCGATGCGCGTGATCGTCGAGCGCTCGGCTGAGGAAGGAACGCGCGACTGCTACGGGGGGCTGGGGCTGATCCACTCGCTCTGGAAGCCGATGCCCGGCCGCTTCAAGGACTACATCGCGATGCCGAAGCTGAACGGCTACCGGGCGCTGCACACGACGGTGATCGGGCCGCAGGGCCGGCCGCTCGAGATCCAGGTCCGCACGAGCGAGATGCACGAGACCGCCGAGCTCGGCGTCGCCGCGCACTGGCTCTACAAGCGCGGCGGCAAGGGCCGTGCGCCGGATCAGCAGTGGGTCGCCCGCATGCGCCAGCTGATGGAGTGGCAGGACGAGGCCGACCCCGGCGAGTACAAGCGGCAGATGCTCGGCGACCTCTTCACCGACGAGGTCTACGTGTTTACGCCGAAGGGCGAGGTGAAGACGCTTCCCGCCGGCGCGACACCGATCGACTTCGCCTACGCGGTGCACACCGACGTCGGCCACCGGACGGTCGGCGCGCGGGTGAACGGTCGAATCGTCCCGCTCCACTACCACCTCGAGAGCGGCGACTTCGTCGAGATCCTGACGTCGAAGTCAGGCGGCCGCGGCCCATCGCGCGACTGGCTCGCACTCGCCAAGTCGTCGCGGGCGCGGAACAAGATCCGGCAGTGGTTCTCGCGCGAGACCCGCGAGGACACCGAGCAGAAGGGCCGCGAGGCGCTCGAGAACGCGCTGAAGGCGCAGAAGCTGCCGTACCGCAGGGTCGCCGGCTCGGCCGTGCTCGCGCAGGTGATTCGGGAGAGCGGCTACAAGAAGGCCGAGGACTTCTACCTCGCGCTCGGCTCCGGGAAGCTGACGGCGACGCAGATCGTCAACAAGGTCATCCAGCGCCTGAAGACGACCGACGTCGCCGAGGAGGAGGTCGTCCCGCGGAAGCCCAAGACGACTGCGCCGAGCGCCGCCGTCGGCATCAACGTCGAGGGCGTCCAGGACGTGCTGATCAGGCTCGCCAAGTGCTGCACGCCGGTCCCGAGCGACAAGATCGTCGGGTACATCTCGCTCGGGAAGGGGATCACGATCCACCGCGAGGACTGTCCGAACGTGAAGACGCTGCGGCGCAATCCGGAGCGGTTCACGCCGGTCAGCTGGGACGGGGGAACGACTCAGAGCTTCCGCGTCCAGCTCGCCGTCGATGCATGGGACCGGCCTCGCCTGCTCGAGGACGTCGCCAGGACGTTCGCCGAGCACGGCGCGAACATCGTCTCGTACGGCGGCACCGTCGAGGATCAGCTCGCGAAGAACTGGTACACGGCGGAGGTCGGCGACGTGAAGTCGCTGCGGGCGCTGCTCTCGGCCCTGCGCAACGTCGACGCCGTCTTCGACGCCTACCGCATCACCCCGTCTTAGCTCGCCGCTAGGCCTCGAGGTCGTCGCCCTCGAACTGGCGGATCTTCTCCCTGAACCAGTCGGGCACCGGACATGCTTTGCGCTCGTCCAGGTCGACGAGGACGAGGGTCTGCGTCGCCGTGACCATCAAGACGTCGTCCTCGACGCGGTAGGCCGCGCACTCGTACGTGACGCTCGTTCTGCCGATGCGGGCGACGCGGATGAAGACCTCGACCAGGTCGTCGAATCGCGCAGGCGCGTGGTATTCGATCGTGTTCGCCCGCATCACGAACTCGTACTCCTCGGGCCCGGTGGCGAGCATCTCCGAGGTGGCGGGCGTACTCGACGCGCGCCTGGTCGAAGTAGGGCAGGTAGCGGCCGTAGTAGACGATGCCCTGCGCGTCGGTGTCCGAGAACCCGACACGCGTCAGCGAGGAGTACTTGAACGGCGGCTTTCGGTCCGTCGCGCGCCCGAGCTCGAGGACGCCCTCAGCCACGGATCACGTCGAGCACCTCGTCGCGCTTGCGCTCCATCAGCTCCTCTGAGCGTGCTTCGAGGTTCAGCCGCAGCAGCGGCTCGGTGTTCGAAGGCCGCACGTTGAAGCGCCAGTCCTCGGCATCCACGGAGATCCCGTCGAGGTGCGAGATCTCGCCTTCGGAGGCGAACCGCTCCTGCAGCTCCTCGAGCTTCAGCGTCGACGTCGGGCACCGGCGTGTTCAGCTCGCCGGTGATGAAGTAGCGCTCCCGGTAGGGCCTGAGGATCTCCGAGAGCTTCTGGCCCTTTCGCGAGATCAGCTCGAGCATGAGCAGGAACGGGACCACGCCCGAGTCCGCCTGCGTGAAGCCGCGGAAGTAGTAGTGGCCCGAGACCTCGCCGCCGAAGGCGGCGCCCTCCTCGCGCATCCGGTGCTTGATGAACGCGTGGCCGACCCGGTTGATCAGTGGGATGCCGCCGGCCTGCTCGATCGTCTCCGGGACGGCCCAGCTGGCGCGGACGTCGTAGATGATCTTCGCGCCCGGCTCCTTGGCGAGGATCGACTCCGCGAGCAGCGCGGTGACGAAGTCGCCCGGCACGAAGTCACCCTCGTCGTCGACGAAGAAGCACCGATCGGCGTCCCCGTCGAAGGCGACGCCGAAGTCGGCGGCCTCGGCCTTCGTCCGTTCGATGATGAACTCGCGGTTCTCGGGCAGCAGCGGATTGGGCTCGTGGTTCGGAAAGCTGCCGTCCGGCTCGAAGAAGTAGCGCACGGTCTCGACCTGCGGCAGCCGCTCGAGCACCGGCGGGAGCATCACGCCCGCCATCCCGTTCGCGGTGTCGATCACGACCTTCAGCGGCTTGATCGCATCGACCTCGACGAACGAGAGCACGCGGTCGATGAACGCCGGCCAGATGTCGACCTCCCGGACGCTGCCCGCGCCGGTCGGCTCACCGAACCCCTTCAACGCGCGATCGCGGATCTCCAGGAGCCCCGACTCACCGCCGACGGGAAGCGCACCGCTTCGCACGATCTTCATTCCCGTGTACTCCTTCGGGTTGTGCGACGCGGTGACGGCCACCCCGCCGTCCAGCCCCAGGTCGCCGACGGCGAAATAGACCATCTCGGTGCCGACGAGGCCCAGGTCCAGGACGTCGCACCCCGCGTCGACGGCGCCGCGGCGGAGCTCTGCGGCCATGGACGGCGAGGACAAACGCATGTCGCGGCCGACGGCGATCCGCTTCGGCTCGAAGACCTCGACGTACGCTCGCCCGATCGCGTACGCACCCTCCTCGTCGAGCTCCGTCGGGTAAATGCCGCGGATGTCGTACGCCTTGAAGACCTTCGGGTCGAGCACGGCGCTGACTCTACAGCGTGAAAAACTGGCAAATGCGGGACGTTTTCGGCGTCCCGGGACGTTTCTACACTTGTGGGCGTGGAACGCAAACTTGCAACGGTCCTGTTCGTCGATCTCGTCGGCT
Source organism: uncultured Actinomycetes bacterium (assembly GCA_963764595.1). GTDB lineage: Bacteria > Actinomycetota > Thermoleophilia > Gaiellales > Gaiellaceae > JACDAN01. Next base: position 425,794 of record CAVXTG010000007.1, read on the forward strand.
CGACGGCGCTCGTTTCCGGCACCGATCCAGAGGTGGCGCGCCGCCGCGTGCAGCAGTACTTCGACCGCGTCCAGCACTGCGTCATCTCGCACGGCGGCATCGTCGAGAAGTTCGCCGGCGACGCCGTCATGGCGGCGTTCGGCATCCCGCAGGCGCACGAGGACGACGCTGAGCGGGCGGTTCGCGCGGGCCTCGAGATCCTCGCCGCGGTCGCCGAGCTCGGCCTGGAAGTCCGCATCGGCGTCGAGTCCGGCGAGGTGGTCGTCGACTCGGTCGAGTCGACGTTCGCGACCGGCGAAGCCCTGAGCATCGCGGCGCGCCTCCAGCAGGCGGCGCCGCCGAACACGATTCTGATCGGCCCCGGAGCGCACCGGCTGACGCTCGGCTCCTTCCAGGTCGAAGACGAGGGGCCGGTCGAGGTCAGAGGTCTTGCCGAGGGCGTCTGGGCCTGGCGCGTCGTCTGCCTGCAGCGCACGGAGCGCCCGGGCGGAGTGACCGCGCCGCTCGTCGGCCGCGACGCCGAGCTGGAGCTCCTGGAGAACACCTACGCTCGAGCCGTCCGCGACCGGCGCGCCCACCTGTTCACGATCTACGGCGATCCGGGTGTCGGCAAGAGCCGGCTGGCGCGCGAGTTCATCGGCAGCCTCGAGTCCGCGACCGTCCTCTTCGGCCGGGCGCTGCCCTACGGCGAGGGCGTCACCTACTCGGCGCTCGCCGACATGGTCAAGGTCGCTGCGGGAATCGCGGACGACGACCCGCTCGACCAGGCGCTCGACAAGCTTCGCGAGTGCTGCCCCGACGAGGCCGTTGCCGACCTGCTCGGGCTCGCGTCGGGCGTCCTCGAGGCCGTCCAGGCCGAGCACAACCAGCAGGAGATCGCGTGGGCCGCGAGAGCGTGGGCCGAGAAGCTCGCGGAGCCGCAACCCCTCGTCCTCGTCTTCGAAGACATCCACTGGGCCGAGGAGCCGCTGCTGGAGCTGGTCGAGCACATTGGCACGTGGGTACGCAACGTGCCGCTGCTCCTGCTCTGCCTGGCGCGGCCTGAGCTGCTGGACATCCGTCCCGGCTGGGGCGGAGGCCGAGTCCGCGCGACGGCGATCGAGCTGGAGGCGCTCGGCCCCGCCGACAGCGAGGCACTGATCGACGCGCTGGTTCCGGATCGAGTGCTTCCAGTCGCTGCTCGGCAAGCACTGCTCGCGAAGACCGAAGGGAATCCGCTGTTCGTCGAGGAGACGATCCGCATGCTCGCCGAGGGGAACGGATCAGGCGTCGAGCGGATCCCCGACACGCTCCAGGCGCTGATCGCCGCCCGGATCGACCATCTTCCGCCCGGCGAGAAGGCGCTCCTTCAGCGTGCCGCCGTCATCGGGCGGACGTTCTGGCCGGGAGCGGTCGCGCATCTCGGCGGCGAAGGCGAGGAGGACCTCCGCCCGCTCCTCGACGACCTGCTCAGGCGGGAGTTCCTCCTGCCGGAGCGGCGGTCGACGATCACGGGCGAGGAGGCCTTCCGCTTCAAGCACGTCCTGATCAGAGAGGTCGCGTACGGCGGGCTCTCGAAGACATCGCGCGCCTCGTACCACCAGCGCTTCGCCGAGTGGCTGGCCGAGCGCGCCGGCGAGGAGCTGCTGGAAGTGCGCGCCTACCATCTCGATCAAGCGACAGAGCTGCTCGCCGAGCTCGACGGTGCGGCGCCGCAGGAGCTCTCGCGAAAGGCCGCCGCAGCGCTCGAGAAGGCCGGCAAGCGGGCCCTGGCGCGCGAGGCGAATGCCACTGCGCGCCGGCTGCTGCGGCGCTCGGTTGAGCTCGAGCCGACGCTCGATCGTCGGTATCAGGCCGCGCGGGCGGCCTGGCGGCTGAAGGACTTCCCGGTCGTCTCCGCCGAGATGGCCGACGTCTACAAGGATGCTGTCGAGGCCGGCGACCGCCCCCTCCAGGCACGCGCGCTCGCCGCCATCGCCGAGGTCACGCTGCTTCGCTCGGCCGACGTGGGCGAAGCCGAGCGGATCGCGCGCCGGGCGCTCGAAGTCGCCGACGACGACGAGGCGCGGTTCGACGCGCTGCACATCCTCGGCACGATCTCCTGGTGGCGCGGCCGGCTGACCGAGGCCGAGGCGCTCGCGGAGGAGCAGCTCGAGATCGCGCGACGCCTCGGTCGTCAGGACATCGAGAGCGAGGCCTTGCTGACCTTGGCCAACATCCACACGACGCGCAGCCAGGGCGAGCGCGCCGAGCCGCTGATCGAGCAGGCGCTCGAGCTCGCAGAGGAGAGTGGGTCGCCGACCGCCAAGGCGCTGGCGCACAAGGAATCAGCCGAGCTGCATGCGCTCTTCGATCGGGACGACGAAGCGATTGCCGAGTTCAAGCTGGCCCGCGATCTGTTCGAAGAGGTCGGAGCGGCCACCGATCTGGCCCGGACGATCAAGCGAATCGGGGAGCTCCTGGAACGGCGAGGCGAGGTCAAGGAGGCGGAGAAGCGCTTCCGCCAGGGGATCCGGATCCTCCAGCCGCTCGAGGACCGGGGGACGCTGTGCGAGGTGCAGCGAAGCCTCGCGGAGAACCTCCTCGCTCAGGGCAAGCTCGACGAGGCCGAGGTCTACGCGCTCAAGGCCGTCGAAACGGTCGGCCCGCAGGACGTCAGCTCACAGGCGTCGACTAGGACGACGCTTGCCCGTGTCCGCGCCGCTCAGGGCCGCGACGAGGAAGCCGAGGCGCTCTTACGCGAGTCGATCGAGATCCTCGAGCGCAGCGAATACGTCCGCTTCCTGTCGGATCCTTTGGAGACGATCATTCAGTTCTTCGAGGAGCGCGAGCGGGTCGACGACGCCGTCGCCTTCCGCGAGCGGCTGGCCGAGCTCCGCGCCGGCGAAGTATCTGAAGCGAGCGCGGCGCGGATCGCCTGATGTGACTCCTCGTCCGGCGACTCGCTGATCACCGTCGCCGGGCGGTCGAACGTGCGCGAGTGCCTCGCCGAGCGGCTCCGCTCGGAGCGTTCCCTCGCCGTAGGGAAGGTGCTTGGTCTCGTTGCGGTTCGCATAGGCGATGTCGGAGAAGTGGACGTGGAACGGCGCTCCGGGCTCGATCGCCTCGTCGGCACGTGCGAGCACGTCGGCAAACGCGGCCGTCTCGGTGAAACCGCCGTCCGTGACCGCGTGCAGGTGGGCGAAGTCGAGCACGGGGCGAACCCAGCCGAGACGGCGCGAGATCTCCAGCACGTCGTCGGCCGTTCCGAGCTCTCGGACACGGCCCATGATCTCGACCCCGAACGGCACCGCGCGGTCCTTGCCTTCGAGCCGCTCGCGAAGCTCGGCCAGCTGTTCGACGACGGAGTCGATGGCGTCGGCCCGCTCGCGGCCGAGCAGGAAGCCGGGGTGGAAGACGACGACCTCGGCGCCCGCGGCGACCGCGACGCCGGCGGAGTGGTCGAGCATGCCCACGGCCATGCGCTGCTTCTTGTCCCGTTCGACATGCCCCATGAACCCGGCGATCGGTGCGTGGACGGACAGCACGATCCCGGCCTCTCGCGCCAGCTCCCCGAACCGCTCGGCCCAGGGGTAGTCCATCCAGAACTTGCCCTCGAAGTCGATCTCGCAGGCGGAGTGGCCACGCTCGAGCAGCAGCTCGATTGCCGCCTCCGGCGACTCTCGCGATGGAACGCGCGCCGGCCCGAATCGCAGCTCTCCCACGCCTGGACCGTAGCCCATCCCCTTGTCGTCCGATCCTGTTCCTACGCTGTTCGCATGGCCCAGGGACCGTCCCGAATCGATCTGCTCGAGCTGGACATCGATCTCCGCGTCACCGAGCTTTGGCGCGAGGCCGCGGATGTCGGAGAATGGAATCTCGAGATCGTCGCTGCGTTCATGCGCGCCGCCTACGGCAAGGGCTACTGCGACGCCTTGACCGAGGATCAGCCGGGCTCCCTCTGCCACGACCACGGGTACCAGATCCCGGACCGGCGCCGGGCGCCGTCCCGAGAAGCCTCCTAGACGGATCTCTAAACTTCCGGGCGTGGCACGACGTGCCAGTCCAGCTCGTCTCGTCATCGCGCTCGGGGTTGCCGCGATGCTGGCGGTCTTCCTCGTCTACACCGCAATTGCAGGCGGAACGCCTCAGCTCCGGCCGAGCGAGTTGAAGGGCCGAACGGGCGAGGTGGCGCTCGTCGGCAAGGTCGTCGGGCGAGGTGTCCGGGGACGCCAGGCGGGACGGCCTGCGCTTCCGGCTGCGGGACGTCGAGGGCACCGCCGCGGTCCCGGTCGTCTACCGCGGCTCGGTCCCGGATCTCTTCCGCTCCGGGCGGGACATCTCGTTGAAGGGCGAGCTGCAGCAAGGCACCTTCGTCGGCCAGCCGGGCACGCTGGTGACGAAGTGCCCGTCGAAGTACACCGCTAAGAAAGAGACCTAATGCCCGAGCTGGGGCGGGCAGCGCTGATCGTCTGCCTCGGGCTGGCCGTGTACGCCGTGACGGCTGGCGCATATCGCGGCCTGGAAGCGGCGCCAGCGGCTGGCGGAGTCGGCCCAGAACGCGATCCTCGCGTCGTTCGCCGCCGCGCTCGTCGCCTCGGCCGTCCTGCTCACGGCGCTCGTCCAGAAGGACTTCGGCTTCGTCTACGTCCACGACCACTCGAGCCTCGAGCTGCCGCGGGCGTACTCGATCTCGGCGTTCTGGGGCGGCCAGGAGGGCTCGCTCCTGCTCTGGCTCCTGATCCTGACCGGCTTCTCGGCGGCCGCCGTCCTGCTCGCACGGCGCTCCGCGCACAGCCTCCTGGCCTGGACGGTGCCGGTGCTCGGCGTCGTCATCGGCTTCTTCTCGCTCCTGCTCGTCGCGGTCTCGAGCCCGTTCGCGACCCAGCCCGCGCCGGCGGACGGACTGGGACTGAACCCGAGCCTCCAGAACCCGTACATGCTCGTGCACCCGCCGATGCTCTATCTGGGCTTCGTGGGCCTCACGATCCCGTTCGCCTTCGCGATGGGCGCGCTTGCCGCCCGGCGCGCGGATGAGCTCTGGGTCGTCGTCACGCGCCGCTGGACGCTCGTCGCCTGGACGTTCCTCGGCTTCGGCCAGCTGCTCGGCGCGCACTGGGCCTACGTCGAAGTCGGCTGGGGCGGGTACTTCGCCTGGGATCCCGTCGAGAACGCCGCGCTGATGCCCTGGCTCGCCGCGACGGCGTTCCTGCACTCCGTGATGATCCAGGAGAAGCGCGGCATGCTGAAGATCTGGAACACCCTCCTCGTCGTGGGGGCGTTCGCGCTGGCGCTCTTCGGGACGTTCCTGACCCGCTCGGGGATTCTCAGCTCGATCCACTCCTTCACGGAAGGCTCGATCGGGCCCTGGTTCCTCGGCTTCATCGGCCTCGTTGTGGCGGGCTCGGCAGCGCTGATCGTTTCCCGGCTGCCACTCTTGCGCTCGAAGACCCGCCTCGAGTCGCCGATCTCGCGCGAGGCGACGTTCCTCTACAACAACCTGCTGCTCGTCGCCTTCTGCCTGACGATCCTCTGGGGCGTCGTCTACCCGATCCTGACCGAGGCGTTGCGCGGCGAGCCGATCACGGTCGGGCCTCCGTACTACAACTTCTTCCTCAAGGCCTTCGGGCTTCCCCTCCTCCTGCTGATGGGGATCGGGCCGCTGATCGCATGGCGGCGGGCGTCGCTGCGCGGGCTCGGCCGGACCTTCATGTGGCCGCTCGCGATCGCGCTCGCGACTGGGCTCGTGCTGCTAGTGCTCGGGGCCGGATCGTCGGTTCCGGGCCTCGTCGGCTACACGTTCTGCGCCTTCGTGCTCGCGTCGATCGGGCTCGAGTTCGCGCGCGGGACGCGGGCGCGGCAGGCGCTGTCCGGCGGCTCGTGGCTCGGCTCCTTCGCCGAGCTCGTCGGGCGCAACCGCCGGCGCTACGGCGGCTATGTCGTCCACGCCTCGATCGTCCTGCTGGCGATCGGCGTGATCGGATCGTCCGCGTACGACACGACGCGCGAGCAGCGGCTCCGGCCCGGCCAGGCGATGGAGGTGGCCGGCTACACGCTCACGTACCGCGGCGCGACGCAGGAGCGCGGCGTGAACGCGATGGAGGTTCGCGCGCTCGTCGACGTCGAGCGCGGCGGCGAGTCCCTCGGGACGCTGCGGCCCGGCAAGAACAGCTACTTCGCCGAGCAGCAGGTCTCGAACGAGTCGGCGATCCGCTCCGACCGGCGAAGCGGCGAAGATCTCTTCCTGATCGCGGAGCAGATCGAGCGCAACAGTGTCTTCCTGAAGGTGCTCGTGAAGCCGCTCGTCAATCTGATCTGGATTGCGGGCTTCGTCTTCCTCGGCGGCGCGCTGATCGCCCTCTGGCCGGACGCCCGCGAGCAGCGTCGCCTCGCCCTCCGCTACGGCGGTCGCGAGGCGCTCTCCCAGGCGTGAGCGTCGAGCTCGCTCTCGGCGCCCTGCTGGCGGCCGTCGCGGTCGTCTTCGTCGCCGTGCCGTTCCTGCGCACCGGCGACGCTCCGGCGCCCGCCGAGCCCTCGGAGGAAGCCCTCGTCGCCGCCGAGGAACGCGATCGCGCACTCGCCGAGCTCAAGGAGCTCGAATTCGACCACCGGACCGGGAAGGTCACCGACGAGGACTACCGGGCGCTCGTCCAGCCACTGCGCGAGGCGCGCAGCGTCTGCGCTCGGAAACGGCGCCACGTTGCCAGCTGGGACGGCGGAACACGCCTCCGAGCAGCGGTTTTCGGAGAGTTCTGCGCCGTCCAGCCGACAGGATCGGTAGAGTCCCACCCCCAAAGGGCCGGGAGGGAGGTCTCGGCGGCCCGTGAAACCGGTCCTATGGCGCGACGAATCCTCTGCTGCCTCACTCTCGTCCTTCTCGCCGCAGCGCCTGCGGCGGGCGGTCTGTACGACCGCAAACAAGACATCGATTCGCAGATCTCGAGCCTCCAGTCGAAGCTCGAGCAGGCCCGCGCGCGTGAAGCTTCGCTCAGCGCCGAGATCGCCTCGGTCTCCCAGCGGATCAGGTCGCTCGAGTCAGAGGTAGGGGATGTCTCGACCCGGCTGGTGGCGCTGGAGGAAGACCTCGCGCTCCACCAGCGCAAGCTCGACCGGTTGACCGAGCTCTACGAGCTCCAGACCGAGCGCCTGGAGTTCCTACGCAGCCAGTACGGGCTCTCTCAGAAGCGCTGGGGGCAGAGGCTCGTCGCGATCTACGAGCAAGGGGAGCCGTCGACGCTCGACGTCCTCGTTCAGGCGGACAACTTCAGCGACATCCTCGATCAGCTGGACTACGTGAGCTTGATCGCGGCCCAGGACCGCGCCATCGTCGACCACGTCGAGGGCGCGCGAGACCACATGCGCGAGCTGCGCGCCCAGACGGGCAGGACGAAGGCCCGCGTGGCCGCCATCACGCGGGTGATCAAGATCAGGACCGACCAGCAGCGCGCGCTCAAGAACCAGCTCGTCGCACGGCAGCAGGGGCTCGCGGCGGCGCGGCAGAACAGGCGGGCGACCCTGGCCGCGGTTCACGCCGATGCGAGCGACTACGCCGCCGAGGCGGCCGCGCTTCAGGCCCAGAGCGCCAACCTCGCGGCGCAGATCCGCTCGGCCCAGGCCGCGGCCCCGGCGCCGTCATCGTCGTCAGGGGTTACGTATTCGTCGGGCGATGGCACGCCCTCGGCCAGCGGCTTCATCTGGCCCGTCGGCGGTCCCGTCGTGAGCCCGTTCGGCTGGCGCTGGGGCCGCATGCACGAGGGAATCGACATCGGCGCCGGCTACGGCACGCCGATTGCCGCCGCCGCGTCGGGGAACGTGATCTACGCCGGCTGGATGGGCGGCTACGGGAACCTGATCATCATCGACCACGGAGGCGGGATCGCCACTGCCTACGCGCACCAGTCGAGCTTCGCGGTCGGCGGCGGCGGGGTCTCGCAGGGCCAGACGATCGGCTACGTCGGCTGCACCGGCCACTGCTACGGGCCGCACCTCCACTTCGAGGTCCGCCTCAACGGCTCGGCTGTCGACCCCCTGGGCTACTTGTAGGACGCTGCTCGGCTATGTCGCCGGGTTCAGGATCCGTAGGTCAGGCAGGTTTCGGTACCGCTCGTCGAGGTCGAAGCCGTACCCGACGAAGAACTCGTCCGGCACCGTGAAGCCCACGTAGCGCACCGGGACGTCCTCGCACAGGCGCCGGTAGGGCCGGTCGAGCAGCGTCACCGCCGCGAGCGACGCCGGCTCGCGCAGCAGCAGCGTCTTGGCGACGTAGTTGAGCGTCAGTCCGGTGTCGACGATGTCCTCCACGAGGAGCACGTGTCGCCCGTTGATACTCATCGACAGGTCCTTGAGCAGCCGCACCTGGCGTCCTCGGCCGCCGTTCCCGTCGTAGCCGGCCAGGGCGATGAAGTCGAGGTTGTGGACGATCGGCAGGGCCCGGGAGAGGTCGGCGACGAAGACGAGCGCCGTCTTCAGGGACGCGACGAGGATCGGCTCGCGGCCCTCGTAGTCGGCCGCGATCGCCTCGCCGAGCTCTTCGACCCGGGTCTGGATCTCCTCGCGCGAGAGGTAGAGCTCGCCGATCCGCGGGATCGCAGCTAGGAGGCTAGGTCGAGTCTGTATCGCTGGGCCAGGCGCTCGATGTCGCGCCGGTAGAAGAGCTTGGCGTTGACGTCCGGGTAGCGCTCCCGCAGCTTCCGCAGCTTGCGGTTCTTTCGGGTCACGAGCGACTGCTTCATCACCGTCAGCTCGAGGTAGAGATCCTGCTCCGGCAGGTAGAAGTCGGGCGTGAAGGCCTCGACGACGCGGCCGTCCTCGTCTTGCTCGAGGACGAACGTTCGCGGCTCGTAGGCCCAGGGGACACCGTAGTAGTCGAGGAGCTTGGCGCACTCGAGCTCGACGTCGTTCGCGAAGCGCGGTTTGCCCTCGCCTTGATATGCCTGGAAATCCGGCACTTTTCCTGCCACCCACGGAGAGAGTACCCACGAGGCCGGACGGCCTAGACTTCGAGCATGGCTAGCCGCGACGGCAGCAAGGCCAGATTCACGATCGCCCACATCTCAGACCTTCATTGCGGCGATCCGAACTTCGTGCCGAGCCTGATGGAGCGCGCGATCGCCGAGATCAACGAGCTCGAGCCGGAAATCGTCGTCTGCTCGGGCGACCTGACGACGTTCGGCTTCAAGGGCGAGTACCTCCAGGCGCGTGAGTACCTGGACAAGTTGAACTGCGAGCGGTTCGTCGTCATCCCCGGAAACCACGACTCACGCAACGTCGGCTACATGCACTTCGAGGAGTTCTTCGGCGAGCGCCATTCGGCCATCCATGTCGACGGCGTGTCGGTCGTGGCGGTCGACTCGAGCGAGCCCGACCTCGATCACGGTCAGATCGGACGCGGCCGCTACCTCTGGATCGAGGAGCAGTTCGCCCCGCCCGCGGACCTGCGGATCTTCGTCATGCACCACCACCTCCTGCCCGTGCCCGGAACGGGCCGCGAGCGGAACGTTGTCTACGACGCCGGCGATGTGATCGAGTGCCTCCAGCACGCGGGCGTGGATCTCGTCCTGTCCGGGCATAAGCACGTCCCGTATGCGTGGAAGCTGGAAGACATGTTCGTCGTCAATACCGGGACGGTCTCGACGCTGAGGCTGAGAGGGAACACGAGACCCTGTTACAACATCGTCGAGGTCGCCGGCCACCACGTGGACGTCTGGCGCAAGTACCCGTTCCACGGCCAGGAGCGGATCATCCAGTTCTCGCTCGAGAGCCGGGCCTTCGAGAAGTACACCGGGCGGATCGAGCACGAGGTCACGACGCGGGAATGAAGGCGCTCGCGCTCATCGACGGGGAGCACTATGCGCCGGTCGTGCGGGCTGCGTTGCAGGAGCTGCCGCACGAGGTCGTCGGCGCGCTGCTCGTCGGCGGAACCGAGAAGCTGCGCGGCGAGGACGACTACGGCGTGCCCGTCGTCCACGACCTCGACGAGGCGCTGGCGCGCTTCGAGCCCGAGGTCGCGGTCGACCTCTCGGACGAGCCGGTGCTTGGGCCGAGAGAGCGGTTCAGGCTCGCGAGCCGGATCCTGGCGCGTGGCATCGCCTACGAGGGCGCCGACTTTTCGCTGCGCCCGCCGGGCTACGAGCCGTTCGCACGTCCGTCGCTCGCCGTGATCGGAACCGGAAAGCGGGTGGGGAAGACGGCGGTCACGGGCTTCGCAGCCCGGCTGCTCGCCGAACGGCACGACCTCGTCGTCGTCTCCATGGGCCGCGGCGGGCCGCCTGAGCCGCAGGTCGCGGAGGTCAGCCCGACCGTCGACGACCTCCTTGAGCTCTCGCGCCAGGGCGCGCATGCAGCGTCCGACTACCTGGAGACGGCGGCGCTCGCCGGCGTGCCGACGATCGGCTGCCGTCGCGCGGGCGGCGGGCTGGCCGGAGCGACCTGGTCGACGAACCTCGCGGCGGGGATGCGCAAGGCGCTCGAGCGCGACCCCGAGCTGGTCCTCTTCGACGGCAGCGGGGCGGCGATCCCGCCGGTCGAGGCGAACGCGCGGATTCTCGTCGCGGGCGCCCACCAGGACGCGGAGCTCGTGACGGGCTATCTGAACGCCTACCGGATCCTGGTCTCCGATCTGGTCGTCCTGACGATGGCCGAGGAGGGCACCGCGCACGAGGCGCTCGCAGCCGCCGTCGCGGACGTCAAGGACGTGCCTGTCGTGGCCACCGTCCTCCGCCCTCGCCCGGTGCAGCCGGTCGGCGCAAAGCGGGTCGCCTTCTTCACGACCGCGCGGCCCGACGCAGCCGAGCTGCTCGAACGCCACCTGGTCGAGGAGCACGGCGCGGCCGAGGTCGTCGTCTCCACCAACCTCGCCGACCGCGAGGAGCTCCGTCGCGATCTCGAGCGGATCGAGGCGGACGTGTACCTGGTCGAGATCAAGGCCGCCGCGATCGACGTCGTCTGCGAGGCGGCGCAGGAGCGAGGGATCGAGGTCGTGTTCGCCGACAACGACGTGGTCGCGCTTCCCGGGCAGCCGGACCTCGACGAGCGGCTGCACGAGCTGGCCGACTCGGCCATCGCGAAGCCGAGAGAGGCGGTCGCCTGATGCCCGAGCGCCGCTACGCGGATCCGCTGCCGCTCGGGAGCGACGAGGAGCCGTACTCGAAGGGCTTGATGGCCCGCGCCCTGATTCGCGGGGGCGTGACCGCCGAACGCGCCGTGGAGCTCGCCCGCACGATCGAGAAGGATCTCTCCGAACGCGGGAAGCACATCGTCGACCTCGAGCGGCTCGAGGAGCTCGCCGTCACCGTGCTCGGCGAGGAGGCCGGGGAACGCGCGATCCGCCACCTCCGCCGCACGAACGAGCTCCAGGAGCTCGAGATGCCGCTGATCGTCCTGATCGGCGGCGCCACAGGCACCGGCAAGTCGACCGTCGCGACAGAGGTCGCCTACCGGCTCGGGATCACCCGTGTGACGTCGACAGACTTCGTCCGGCAGACGATGCGCGCGTTCTTCTCGCCGGAGTTCCTGCCGGCCGTCCACACCTCGAGCTTCGACGCGGGCAAGACGCTGCCGAGTGCCCAGGAAGAAGAGGTCGATCCACTTCTCCACGGTTTCCTCGAGCAGACGCGGCACGTGCTCGTCGGCGTCCAGGCTGCGATCGACCGTTCGCTGGAGGAGGGCTGGTCGATGGTGCTCGAAGGTGTTCACCTCGTGCCGGGGATGTTGACCCGCCGCTACGAGGGCGCGCTCGCGGTCGAATGCGTGGTCGCGATCGAGAACGAACAGACCCACTCCGAGCACTTCATGATCCGCGACCTCTCCTCCGACGGCGTCCGGCCGCTGGACAAGTACCTCGAACGCATCGGCGACATCCGCTACCTCCAGGACTTCATCGTCGAGCGGGCGCAGGTCGAGGGAGTCCCGGTGATCGAGAACAGCGAGCGCGAGAAGGCGATCGGCGCCGTCCTCGAGCTCGTGCTCACCGCTGCCGACGACGTCCATAAGGTGCGGGCATGACCGACGTCGCCGCCAAACGGGAGGTGGTCGAGACCGAGGGCGCCAGCGCGACCTACTGCCTCTGCGAGAGCTACGCGCGAGCAACCGAACGCGCCGCTCTGGCGGGCGCCCGCTGGCTCGGCCGAGCGGACGAGCTTGCGGCGCAGGAGGCGGCCGCGTCGGGGATGCGAGAGGAGCTCGAGCTCCTGCCGATCGACGCGCGCGTGGTGATCGGCGGCGCCGGCGAGTCCGAGCTGCTCCAGGCCGGCGACAAGATCGGAAGCGGCGGCGAGACGGTCGATCTCGCGGTCGATCCGCTCGAGGGGAGCGGGATCGTCGCTCGCGGGCGGGAGCGGCGCGATGTCGATGATCGCCGCCGGCGCACCCGGGTCGCTCCAGACGCTCCCTGAGATGTACATGCGCAAGATGGCCGTCGGGCCGGTCGCCCGCGGCAAGATCGACCTCAAGCGCCCGGTCGGCGAGAACATCCAGGCGATCGCCGACGCGTTGGGCCGACGGGTGGGGGACATCACGACGATCGTCCTCGACCGGCGGCGTCACCACGATCTGGTCGAAGAGATCCGGGCCGCCGGGGCTCGCATCAAGCTGATCCAGGACGGCGACGTCACCGCCTCGATCTCCGCCGCCGTCCGCGGCACGAACGACCATCTGGCGATCGGGATCGGCGGCACGCGCCAGGCCGCGCTGGCCGCGGCCGCGCTGAGCTGCCTCGGCGGCGAGCTCCAGGCGCAGCTCTGGCCCGTCTCGCGGCGCGAGATCGACGAGGCGCGCGAGCAGGGGATCGACGACATCGAGCGGATCTTCACGACCGAAGACCTGGCCCCGAAGGAGGCGATCGTCGCCGCCACGGGCGTCTCGAACAGCGACCTGCTCCGCGGCGTCCGCTTCCGCGCCGACAGCGCCTGGACGCATTCGCTCGTCATGTGCACCCGCTGCAACTGGGTGCGATTCGTCGAGGGCATCCACTTCTTCCAGCGCGAGCGCCGCGAAGAGGTTCGGCTACCCGGCTTCTAGGGGTAGGTTGAGGCTATGTCCACTGCTACGCGAGACGACGTCGTCGAAGCCCTCCGCCAGGTGGAGGATCCCGAGCTCGGAATGGACATCGTCGACCTTGGCCTGATGTACGACGTGACCGTGGACGGCCCGAAGGTCCACGTGCTGTTCACGCTGACCTCGATGGGCTGCCCCGTCGGCCCGATGATCGAACAGCAGATCGAGGAGGTCACGAGAGCGCTGCCCGGCGTCGAGGAGGTCGAGACCGAGCTGACTTGGGACCCGCCCTGGTCGCCGGAGAAGATGTCCGACGACGCCAAGTTCATCCTCGGCTTCGGCTAGGCACCGGGGCACTAAACGCGTTGCGGCCGCTCGTCGGGATCACCTCGTACGCGGAGGAGGTCCGCTTCGGCGTCTGGACCGAGGAAGCCGCGGTCGTCCCGCTCGCCTACGTCCGCGCCGTCGAGCATGCCGGCGGCCGGCCGCTGGTGGTCCCGCCGGCCGAAGACGGGGTCGGAGAGACACTCGACGCGCTTCACGCCGTGATCTTCTCCGGCGGCGCCGACCTCGACCCCGAGCTCTACGGCGCCGAAGCGCACGAGGAGACCGATGCGCCCAGGCGGCGGCGCGACCAGGCCGAGCTGCGGCTGCTCGAGGCGGCGCTCGAACGAGACATGCCGGTTCTCGCCATCTGCCGCGGGTCGCAGCTGCTCAACGTCGCCCGAGGCGGCGATCTCGTCCAGCATCTGCCGGAAGTCGTCGGGCACGAGCGGCACAAGCACGAGCCGGGCGCGTTCTCCGACCACGCCGTCAGCGTGGCGCCTGACAGCAGGCTCGGCGCCCTGGTCGGCGAGCACGCTCCGGTCAAGTCGCACCATCATCAGGGCTTCGGCCGGATTGGGGCGGGCCTGCGCGAGGTCGCCTGGGCCGAGGACGGCCTCACCGAGGGGCTCGAGGACGCGGACAAGCGCTTTGCGCTCGGCGTGCTCTGGCATCCCGAGGAGGGCGAGGACTTTGCGCTCTTCCAGGGGCTCGTCGACGAGGCGCGGCGCTACCGCACTACGCCGGGAATCCTGAGCACGATCTTGCCGAAATGCTCGCCCGACTCCATGCGCTCGTGCGCGGCACGCGCGTCGGCGAGCGGGTAGACGCTGTCGATCACGGGCTTCGCGCGACCTGACGCGACGAGCTCGAAGGCGCCCTCGAAGTCGGCCTTCGTGCCCATCGTCGACCCGAGGATCGTCAGCTGCTTCCACCAGACGCGGTGCAGCCCGGCCTTCGGATTCGGCCCGGTCGTTGCTCCGCAGACGACGATCCGGCCGTGCGCACGGACGGCCTGGAGCGAGGTCTGCCAGGTCGCCTCGCCGACGTGCTCGACGACGACATCGGCGCCCGGGCCGCCGGTCGCCTCCTTGACGGCTTCGACCACGTCGCCGGTCGCGTGGTTGACGACGGCCTCGGCGCCCAACCCGCGCGCCAGCTCGAGCTTCGCGTCGCTCGACGACGTGGCGATCACTCGGGCGCCGAGCGCCCTAGCGATCACGAGCGCCGCCGAGCCGATGCCGCTGCCGGCGCCCCAGACCAGGACCCACTCGCCCTCCTGGAGACCGGCGCGCGTCACGAGCATCCGGTACACGGTCTCGAAGACGAGTGGAAACGCCGCCGCCTCCTCGAAGGAGACGCTCTCGGGAAGCTCGTAGACATTCGTTGCGGGAACGGCGATCAGCTCGGCGTCGGTGCCGTCCGTGTGCTCCCCGATGACCGTGATCCGGTCGCCGTGCTCGAGCCCGGGGTTGATCACCACGCGGCGGCCTTCGTCGTCCACGCCGGCGCCGTCGGCGCCCAGGATCCGCGGCTTGGGCACGGACGGCAGTCCGCGGCGCACCCAGAGGTCGAGGTGGTTCAGCGACGCGGCCCGCAGGTGGATCAGGACGTCGTCCGGCCCGGGCTCGGGATCGGGCGCATCTTCGTAACGGAGGACCTCCGGCCCGCCGTCCTCGTGGATGCGAATTGCCTTCATCCGGCGCGATGCTAGGCACAATCAGGCCCGTGACGGCCGCTGAACTCGAACGACTGGCCGCTGAGCTCGGCATCGACGCGATCGGCGCGACGCCGGCCGAGCCCTACGAGGAAACCGAGGAGCACATCCGAGAGCGCCGGGCGCGCGGCCTGTTCGCCGACCTGCGCTTCACGATGGCCCAGCCCGAGGTGTCGTGCCATCCCGAGTCGCTGCTCCCGGGCGCTCGCACGGTCGTCTCGGCGGCCCTCTGCTACTACGTGCCCGGTCCGGAGCCAAAACCCGGTGAGGGCCGTATGCCGCGTTACACGTGGACGAACGCCTACGAGGCGCTGCGGGAGAAGCTCGACTTCCTCGGGCGGCGGCTCGGTGGCGACTACCGCGTCCTCGTCGACGCGAACCAGCACGTAGACCGCGAGGCTGCTGCGCGTTCGGGCGTCGGTTTCTACGGCAAGAACACGCTCCTGATCACGCGCAGGCACGGCTCGTGGGTCGTGCTCGGGACGGTGGTCACGACCGCCGAGCTCGAGCCGACGCCGCCGCTCGACCTCGACTGCGGCTCGTGCCGGCTCTGCATCGACGCGTGTCCGACAGGGGCTCTCGACGAGCCGGGAACAGTCGACGCCAATCGCTGCCTGTCGTACTGGACGCAGTCGAAGCACTCGATCCCGGAGCCCTACCGCGAGGAGCTCGGCGACCGCGTCTACGGCTGCGACATCTGCCAGGACGTCTGTCCGTGGAACCGAGGAATCGAGAAGCGCCGCGCCGGCGACATGCTCTCCGAGCAGGCCGAGCCGACGGTCTCACTGGTCGACTGGCTCGAGGCGGAAGACGCCGACCTCCGTGTTCGGTACGAGCGCCTGTTCGTCCCGCGCAACGATCCGCGCTACCTGCGCCGGAACGCGCTGATTGCCCTGGGGTCGAACGGGACGCCCGACGCGCAGACACGTCGCCTGGTGGAGCTCTACACCCGGTCGGACGATCCGATGCTGCGCGAGCACGCCGAGTGGGCGCTCGCACGCCTCGACGAAGGGGCTCGCTGACCGTGGCCGAGCGGCGCGCGATCGAGCGCTGGACGGCCGCGGTCCGGCTCGGAGCGTTCGCTTTCGCCGTCCTCCAGGTCGTCGTCTTCCGCGACGACTACCCGAACAGGCGCTACGAGCTGGCCGCCTGGGGTGCGACCGTCGCTCTGGGCATCGGCGCGGCGGTGTTCTTCTGGTTGAGCCGCCAAGCTCTGTCCGACCGGGCGCTCGCTCGAGTCGGTTTCGCTGCGCTCACGTTCGACACGGCGGTCGTCAGCGCGTTCGTCCTCGCGTACTCGTTCGAGCTGGGAACACCGGTGAGCCAGGCGCTCATCATTCCGCTCGCCGAGGCCGCGCTGCGCTTCGGGCTCAAGGGCGGGATCGTGCTGCCGTTCGTTCTGGCGCCGGTCTACGCCGTCTTCGAGCGGCTGCGCTCCCGCCAACTCGACTACGCGTACGACATCGACCACGTCACCTTCTCGGTCGGGGTCAGCCTGATCGCGGGCCTCTTCATCGGGTGGCTGGTCGAGCGGCTGCGCCGGCAGTCCGAGCTGGCCGACCGGCGCGCTCGCGAGGCCGAGGCGCTGCGTGACGAGCTCGGACGCCGCGCCGACATCCTCGATGCGACGAACCGGTGCGCCCGCGCCCTCTCGTCCTCACTCGAGATCGAGAAGGCCTTCGCGGCCTTCATCCGCGAGCTTCGTGGCCTCCTGCCCTTCGACCGCACCGCGATCCTGCTCGTCGAGGACGGCCACCTGCGTGTGTTCGCGACCGCCGGTGCGGCGGCGGACACGGTCTTTCCCCCAGGAACCGTCATCCCGATCGTCGGCTCGGCGATGACCGAGCTCCAGGCGGGCCAGGCGGTCTACCGCGAGGACATGAGCGAGGTTCGGTTCGACGAGGAGGAGGACTTCGTCGCGCTCGGCCTTCACTCCCGTCTGCTCGCTCCGCTGCTCGCGGGCCCCGAGACGATCGGCGCGATCTCGGTCGTCCGGCGGGAGGCGCGGGCCTTCTCCCAGGGCGAGATCGAGCTGATCAGCCTGCTCGGGCGGCTGGTCGGAAGCGCGGTCCAGAACATCCGCGCCTACGAGGCCGAGCGGACGACCGCCGAGGAGCTCCGTCGGCTCTCCGCGCTCAGGGCCGACTTCGTCTCGCTCGTCTCCCACGAGCTCCGCAGCCCGATGTCATCCGTGATCGGCTCGGCGAGGACGCTCGAGGCGCGTTGGCGCGAGCTCAGCCCCGAGCAGCGTGAGTCCTTCCTGGCGCTGATCACACACGAAACGTCACGCCTCGCCGAACTGATCGACGACGTCCTCGACACGTCGCGAATCGAGGCGGGGACGTTCAGCTACTCGTTCGAGGACGTCGACTTGGCGGCGCTCATCCGCGACTCCGCCGCCGCCGCCGAGCGGGGCCAGGACGAAGTACCGGTGCGGGCGGTTCTCCACGATCCGCTGCCACAGGTTCGCGGCGACCGCGAGCGGCTCCGGCAGGTGCTCGTGAACCTGATCGACAACGCGGTCAAGTACTCACCGCCGGGCAACGAGGTTCGGGTCGAGGCGAAGAGCTCGAACGGTCGCGTCGTGGTCGAAGTCCGCGACCGGGGGCCGGGGATCTCGCCGGAGCATCACGGCGTCATCTTCGAGAAGTTCGGCCGCGTGCAGGGCGGGACCGCCAAGCCCGGCACCGGGCTCGGTCTCTTCATCGCTCGCTCGATCACGGAAGCGCACGGCGGGTCGCTCATCGTCAAGTCCGGCCCAGACCGGGGAGCGACGTTCACGCTGTCGCTGCCGCTCGGGACCCTCTAGCGGACGCCGACCCGCGTGACGTTCAGCTCGCGGGCGAGCTCTCGCGCCCGCTTCGCGATCCGCTTCCGCAGCTCGGGAGGCTCGAGGACCGCGGCTTCGCCGCGAAAGGAGAGGATCTCGCCGATCAGCCACTCCTCGCCCGCCGGTGTCTCCCGGACGGCGGAGCCGTCGGCGAGAGGCGTTGCGCCGCGCTCGACCTCCCAGCGGGCGACCTCGGGCGAGTACCAGATGCGCACCCTTTGTGTACCTCCGAACCGCTGAGGATCGAACTCCGCGCGAGGCGTGAAGCGCTCCCGCAGCTTCTTGGCGCTGCGAATGCGGTCGAGCCGAAAGCTGCGTGACGCGCTGTTGCCGAGGTCGAAGGCGTGGAGGTACCAGTACGGCAGCTCGCGGCCGAGCTGATATGGCTCGACCACCCGCTTCGTCGGCTGCTTCTCGCCCTCCTTCAGATGTTCGATCTCGACGAGACGGCTGTCACGGATCGCGTCGCTGAACGTCGTCACCAGGTCTTCCTCGGAGCGGGGGACGTCCGGCTCGGGCGTCTGAGCCAGCTCGAACTCGCCGAAGGTCTCCTCGAGCTTGCGGCGGACGCGCTCGAGCGGGGTGTGGGCGTCGGCGGCGATCATCGGCCCGACGAACTCCAGCGCGAGCCTGATCGCCCTCGCCTCGAGCGGGGTCAGCCTCGGCGGCGCCCTGAAGGTGTCGCCGAAGAGCTCCTTGTCGACGTGGACGTGGTCGCCGCGGAGCTCGGCGTAGACCGCGTAGCAGCCGCCGCCGAAGTTGACGAGGTTCAGCAGCGAGAGATGCTCCTCGAGGGACTCCGGGGGGATGTGGAAGCGCTCGACGAGCTCGCTGGCCGGTATCTCCGCCTCTGTGTTGTCGCCGCAGGCGTCCAGCAGGTACGCGAGCAGCGCCTGGAGGACGCCGAAACGTTCAGGGGCGATCGCAGAGCCAGGCCGCTCCGGCGGTCCAAGCTCTTCTCGGGTCACCTCGGCGGCGAGCTTCGGCGGCTCGCCCTCGTGTTGCTCGCGCACGCGCTGGAGCGCTGCCTTGACGGCCCGGCGAAGCTCCGGCGGCGACTGTGGCACGGCGCGGCCGTCCTGACGCAGGATCCAGCGCGTCAGCGCCTCGAGGCTGGCGTAGTCGGTGACGAAGACGCCGTCCTCGAGCTGTCCGGCGCGGCCGTAGACCCGCTCGACCCACCACGCCGCGTCGCCGGCCACCGCGATGCGGCTCTCACCGGCAGGGGGCCCGAACTGCCAGTCCGGCCGGCCACGGTAGGCCTCCACGTCGAACTCCTCGGGCAGCCGGAAGTCCCGCTCCCGCCGCGTCGCGAGGCGGATGTCGCCAACGATGCGAGAGACCCGGAACGTCCGCTCCGCGTCCCGGTCGTGGTCGCGGCCGATCACGTACCAGCGCCCGCGGTCCTGGAGGAGCGCGTAGGGATCGATCGTGCGCTCGAGCTCCTCGTCGCGCGACATCGAGCGGTAGCGGAACTTGACGGTGCGCTGCTTCGAGATCGCGCTCTCGAGCTTGGCCAGCCGCCCGGGCGTTTCCGGCGAGTAGTCGACGTCGCGGATCTCGATCCGGTCGGCCGTTTCGCTCGGCGCCTCCTCGAACGCGGGCCGTCCGAGCGCGAGGTTCTGGAGTGCCAGGCGCAGCGGCTCTGCGTAGGCGAAGTTGCCCTCGAGCAGGTAGAGGCTGGTCTGGAGCGCCGCGAGCTCCTCGTCGGAGAGCTCGAGCGGCTGGAGGAAGTAGCGCTCCGAGCGGAGTGTGTAGAGCTCCTCGCCGGTGAACTCGTCGCGCTGCGAGTCGAGCGGGACGCCGAGCGCGACGAGCTCCGCGCGGTCGGAGTAGAAGCGCCGCGCGAACGCCTCGTCGGACATCTCCGAGTACCCCTCGACGCTGCCCTTGATGTCGCGCGCGGTCAGGGATCGGCGGTCGGCCATCAGGAACGCGACCAGCGAGAGCTGCCGGATCAGTTTGTCGGTGTCGTGGGACATGGGAAGGCCGCGGTATTCTGTCGAATGGCCGCTGCGTTGCCGCGCGTGGCAACTTCAGGGCCGACTTTGTAACAGCGACCGGGAAGCGTTATGCTCTCACCCGACCAGAGCGCCGCACCCCATTTAATTCGTGCTTAACAGACCTTTGCCGCTGCTTAATCGAGGAGCTGCTACTTAGGCAATGGACGCTGAAAAGGTCGCGATCCAGAACCGCATGTATCAGTACTCACGGGTGATTTATCGCTCCATCAAGGATCTGGTCGATCCGTATGTTCCGGCTGCGACGCAGGCCGAGTACCGCCGGGCCGTCCTCGCCGCGTGCGAGGACACAATGGAGCGTCTCGCCCGTGACCCGCTCTACTTCTCGAAGCCGGACCGCGCGCTCTTCCAGGACATCCGCCGCTACTTCCCGATCAGGAACCAGGCACAAGTCGCGTGGGTCGTCGAGGAGGGTGTCGGCGCGGCGGTCGCGTTCATCACGGAGCAGATCGAGGCCGGCGCCTTCGACGGAGGCGCACCGCGCTGCCGGGCGACGACGCGCAAGGGCAAGCCGTGCCAGCGCACGCCGCTCCCCGAGCGCGACTACTGCCCCTCGCACCAGCACCTCGAGACCGCCGCAGCGGCCTGAACCGGCTCAGCTAGCGGCTGGGAGTGATCCTCCGCGCGTACGCGTTGCCGTAGCCGGCGTCCGCCGCGCGCGAGGCCGCGTCCTGCGCCTCGCTCAGTGAGCCGTAGACGCCGCTGAAGACGACGTAGTAGCCGGGGTGCAGGCTCGAGAACCGGGACGAGTCCAGGACACCGACCTGCGGCAGGTCCGCCTCGAGCGCGTCGCGCGCCCTGGCGACCGCCGGATCTCGGCCCCCCGAGGTCGGAACCGAGGCGAGGACGAGGGCCCAGCCGCTCCGGCCGCGCGGCCACTCGATCAGACGCCGTGTGGCGGCACGAGTCGTCGTCGCGGTTGTCGTCCCATCCGTTGTCTCGGTCGGAACGGTCGGCTCCGTCGCGGTCGCCTGGGGGATCGTCGCGACGGTGGTCGGAAGCGCGGACGTGTCGCCGACGAGCGTCCTCGTCGCGGCACTCTCGGCTTCACGCGTCCAGAGGATCGCTGCGGAGGCGCCGAGTGCAGCGATCACGAGCGCGAGCAGCGAGGGCCAGATCCAGTCTCCGGGGTACCAGCGCAGGTGGCGGCGCCAGCCTTGCGCGAGCGCCGGGACGAGACCAGGGGTGCGCAGGCGGAGACCGCACTCGAGGCAGTACTCCTGAAGCGCCTCAGCTGGCGTGTCGCAGCGCGGGCAGCGCGCTTCGGGGTCCGGGCATCAGACCTCCGCCGGCTCCTTCGGGGCGGGCTCGGGCTGCGTGTCGGCGGGCGGCTCAGGCCGCGACGTCTCGACTCGACTACCGCAGCGCCCGCAGAACTGCACGTCTGCCGGCAACGGCGAGCCGCAGCGGGCACAGGAAACGACGGGGCGGGGCCCGGTCGGCCGCCCGCAGTTGGCGCAGAAGTGCGCGCCCCAGGGGAGCGGGGCGCCGCACGTGCAGCGGAGGCCCCCTCGGCCGCTCGCCGCAGCGAGCAGCGAGTCGATCTCTTCGAGGCGCCCCTCGAGCGCGACGAGGTCGGCGCAGCGCTCGGTGACGAGCTCGACGCGGAAGCGATCTCGCCTGAACATCTCGAAGACCAGCCCGCCGAGATCGCGGAGGCGCTCCTCGCGCTCCTGGAGCAGGGCGCGGCGCTCGCGCTTGAGCGTGCCCGGATGGGACGCACGTCGCGGCGCCTGGCCCGCCGCGGTGCGGGCGGGCCGGTTCCGGCCGAACGGCCAAAGACCTGCCATCAGCACGTCAACCTAGCGGAGCGAGCGGATCTAGAGGTCGAGCACGACGACGCGCTGCTCCGTGAACTCCCTGACGGCGTATGCAGGGCCTTCGCGGGTGTTCCCCGAGTCCTTGACCCCGCCGTAGGGCATCTGGTCGGCGCGGAAGGTCGGCGCCTCGTTGACCGTCACGCCGCCGAACTCGAGCTCCTGCGCGGCCCGGAACGCCGTCTCGACGTTCGCGGTGTAGATCCCCGCCTGGAGCCCGTAGCGCGTCCCGTTCGCCAGCTCGACCGCCTCGTCGAGCGTGTCGTACGGGTTGACGGTCACGACCGGGCCGAAGACCTCCTCGCAGGAGACCTTCAGGTCGAGCCCTGCCTGCGCGATCACCGTCGGGCGGATCAGCTCTCCCTCGAGCTCGCCGCCGGTCAGGATCTCGGCGCCCGACTGCCGCGCCTCGTCGATCCACTCGAGGATCCGGTCGCGGGCGTCTTCGTCGATCACGGGGCCGACGTCGGTCTCCTCGTCGGCCGGGTCGCCGACGACGAGCTGCTCGACCTTCGGGACCAGCAGCTCGAGATAACGGTCGTAGTGCTCCCGCTGGACGTAGACGCGCTGAATCGAGATGCAGCTCTGGCCGGCGAACGAGAAGCCGTGCTGAGCCGTCGCGCTCGCCGCCGCCTCGATGTCGGCGTCGGCCTCGACGATCAGCGGCGTCGAGTTCCCCAGCTCGAGGTTCACGCGCTTGCGCGGCGCGCGCTCCCGCAGCTTCCAGCCGACGCCGCTCGACCCGGTGAACGTCAGGGCCGTGACGCGGTCGTCCTCGACCAGCACGTCGCCGATCTCCGACGCCGGGCCCGACGAGCACGTTCAGCCACCCGGGCGGCAGTCCGGCCTCGGTCTCGAGCTCGGCCAGGAGTAGAGCCGAAAGCGGCGTCTGGCCCGCCGGCTTGAGCACGACGGCGCAGCCGGCGGCGAGCGCCGGTGCGAGCTTGTGCGCGACCAGGTTGAGCGGGAAGTTGAAGGGGCTGATCGCCCCGACGACGCCGATCGGCGTCCTGAGCGTGAACGCGAACTTCCCTTCTCCGGCCTGCGACGCGTCCATCGGGACGACCTCGCCCGCGAGCTTGCGAGCCTCGACGGCGGAGAACGTGTAGGTCGACATCGCGCGGGCCGCCTCGACCTTGGCCGCCTTCATCGGCTTGCCGGCCTCGTCCGAGATCAGCCTGGCGACCTCCTCGTGGCGCCGACCGAGCGCACCGGCGACCCGCACGAGGATCTCCGCGCGCTTGTGCGCCGGCAGCGGGTCGCGCATGGCCGCTTCCGCTGCGTCGATCGCGCGCCGGGCCTCCTCCGCACCGGCCTTCGGCACCCGGCCGACGACTTCGCCCGAATACGGGCGAGCGCACCTCCTGCCACTCGCCGGTCTCGACCCACTCACCGGCGATCAGGAGCCGTTTCTCGGCCACGGTTGTGACCATGCAGCCAGTGTAGTGGGACACTTCCAGCATGGAGATCCCGGACGTCCAGTACGCGCGGAGCGGCGACGTCGCGATCGCTTATCAGGTGGTCGGCGAGGGGCCGATCGACCTCGTCTTCTTCCGCAGCATGGCCGGGGACGTGCTCTCGACATGGGATCACGCGCTGAGCAAGCGGCACGTCGAGGGTCTGGCGTCCTTCTCGCGAGTCCTGATGCTGGACAAGCGCGGCACCGGGCTGTCGGACCGGGTACGCGAGGTCCCGACGCTCGAGACACGCATGGACGACGTGCGGGCCGTTATGGACGCGGTCGGCACCGAGAAGGCCCTGCTCTGGAGCGGTCATGAAGGGACGCGCATGGCGATCCTCTTCGCGGCGACGTATCCCGAGCGCACGGCCGGCCTCATGCTCCTCGACCCATCGGTTCGAGGCTTGCGCGCGCCCGACTACCCCTGGGCTCCGACGGAGGAGGAATGGCGGAGGCGCATCGCCGACGTCCGAGAAGGGTGGGGAAGCCGCGAGTACTTCCTGCGCCTGCTCCGCGACTGGGCGCCGACCGTAGCCGAGGACGAGGAGTTCCAGGACTGGTTCGTCGAGCACATGCGGAGGAGCATGAGCCCGGGCGCGGCGTTGGCGTTCTTCCGAACGATGATGGAGGCGGACGTCAGGGACGTGCTCCCGAGCGTGCGCGTCCCGACGCTCGTCCTCTGCCGCTCGAGCGAGCGCGGTGAGGCCGAATACATCTGTGAGCGAATCGCGGGCGCGGAGCTCGTCGAACTGCCGGATCTCCGGGGGCTCTGGACGTGGATTCCCGACGACATCCACGAGCGCACGATCGCGACGCTCGCGGCGTTTGCAAGAGGCATCGGCGAAGCGCGCGAGCCCGATCGCGTTCTGGCGACCGTTCTGTTCACGGACATCGTCGACTCGACGCCGCGCACGGTCGAACTTGGGGACGCCGGCTGGCGCGAGCTCCTCGAGCGGCATCACTCCGTCGTTCGGAGCAGGCTCGGCGAGTTCCGCGGGCGAGAGCTCGACACGGCGGGGGACGGGTTCTTCGCCGCGTTCGACGGCCCAGGACGAGCAATCGCCTGCGCGCGTGCGATCGTCGACGACCTCCGTCCGCTTGGCCTGGACGCTCGCGCCGGGCTGCACACGGGGGAGTTCGAACGGCTGGAAGGGAAGCTGACCGGCATCGGGGTCGCCGTCGGCGCCCGAGTTGCGGCGCAGGCCGCAGCGGGCGAGGTTCTCGTCTCCGGTACGGTCAGGGACCTGGTGGCCGGCTCGGATCTCGAGTTCGAGGATCGCGGAACGCACGAGCTCAAGGGCGTTCCCGGAGAGTGGAGGCTGTATGCCGTCCGCGATTCCTGAGACCCGCTACGCCAAGAGCGGTGACGTCAACATCGCCTACCAGGTGGTCGGCGACGGTCCCGTCGACCTCGTCCTCGTCCACGGCTTCGTCTCCCATCTCGAGCTCGACTGGGAACGAGCCGAGCATGGCGCATTTCTTCGAGCCGCTCGCGTCGTTCTCGCGCTTGATCCGCTTCGACAAGCGTGGCACCGGGCTCTCGGACCGGCCGGTCGACGACCTGCCCGACCTGGAGACCCGGATGGACGACATGCGCGCCGTCCTGGATGCGGTCGGCAGCGAGCGGGCGATGCTCTTCGGCTACTCGGAGGGCGGCCCGATGTGCTGCCTCTTCGCGGCCACCTACCCGGATCGAACCTCGGCGCTCGTCCTGTACGGGACGCTCCGCGAAGCGACGCGATCCCGACGACGACTATCCGTGGGCGAGACCTGGACGGAGCGCCGAGGCGTACGACGACCGAGATCGAGCGGCGTGGGGGTCGAGCTCTCCGATCCTCGACAAGATGATCGCCGATCCGATGCCGGCGCTGAGAGCTGGTCAGGCACACTGCGTGCCGCGCGCCTCCGCGAGCCCGGGCGCGGCCCGGGACGCTGATCCTCATGAACTCCCAGATCGACATTCGGCACGTCCTGCCTTCGATTCGCGTGCCGACGCTCGTCCTCCATCGCACAGGCGAGCTCGACTCTCAGCCGGAGGAAGGGCGGTATATCGGCGAGCGAATCCCGAACGCCCGGTTCGTCGAGCTTGGCCGGCGACGTGCACGCCCTGGCTCGGTCGACCCTGACCAGGTCCTCGACGAGATCGAGGAGTTCGTGACCGAGGCGTCCGGCTCCATCCGACGCCGACCGCGTGCTGGCGACGGTCCTCTTCACGGACATCGTCGGCTCGACCGAGCGTCGCGGCGCGATCTGGCGACCGTCGCTTGGCGGGACGCTGCTCGAGCAGCATCACACGCTCGTCCGACGGGAGCTCGACCGATTTCGGGGCCGGGAGGTGGACACGGCCGGAGACGGGTTTCTCGCCACGTTCGACGGGCCGGCGCGAGCAATCCGCTGCGCCGGCTCGGTCCGCGATGCGGTCTCGCGCGCTCGGGCTCGAGATCCGCTTCGGCCTGCACACGGGCGAGTGCGAGCTCACCGGGACTCGGAGTTCGCGGGATCGCCGTCCATACCGGCGCTCGAGTGGCGGCGATCGCCGGTCCGGGCGAGGTGCTCGTCTCCAGCACCGTGAAGGATCTCGTCGCCGGCTCCGGGCTCGAGTTCGAGGACCGCGGGTCGCACGAGCTGAAGGGCGTTCCGGGCGAATGGCGCTTGTACGCTGTTGCCAATGCCTGACGCACTGATCGTCGACGCCGTCCGCAGCCCGATCGGCAAGCGCGACGGCGCGCTCTCGACCATCCGGGGCGACGAGCTCGCCGGCCAGATCCTCAACGGATTGGTCGAGCGCAACGACCTCGATCCCGCCGAGGTCGAGGACGTCCAGATGGGCTGCGTGACCCAGATCGGCGAGCAGGGCTGGAACATCGGCCGGATGGCTCCCCTGGTCGCCGGCTGGCCCGAGACCGTCTGCGGGACGACCGTCGACCGGCAGTGCGGCTCCTCGATGCAGACGAACTTCAACGCGGCGGCGGCGATCTGGTCCGGGCAGGCGGACATCGTGGTCTCTGCCGGCGTCGAGATGATGTCCCGCGTTCCGATGGGCTCGAACGGCGGCGACCTCTCGGACAAGCTGACCGACCGCTGGCAGATCGTGCCGCAGGGGATCTCGGCCGAGGTGATCGCCGAGGAGTGGGGGCTCTCGCGCGAGGATCTGGACGAGTACTCGCTCGAGTCGCACCGGCGCGCCGTCGCCGCGATCGACGAGGGGCGCTTCGAGCGCGAGATCGTCCCCGTCGAGGTGTCGAACCCGCACGTCGGCGTGCTGGTCGGCGTCGACGAGACCCCGAGGCGCGACACGTCCGCCGAGAAGCTGGCGTCGCTTCCTCCGGCCTTCTTGCCCGACGGCAAGGTCACCGCCGGCAACTCGAGCCAGATCTGCGACGGCGCCGCGGCGGTGCTGATCGCGTCCGAGGCCGCCGCGTCGCGACTCGGGCTCGAGCCGCGCGCCCGCTTCGTCTCGTTCGGGCTCGCCGGCGTCGACCCGTACCGGATGCTCCACGGCAACCCGGAGGCGTGCGCGAACGCGCTTCGGCGGGCAGGTCTCGGCTGGGACGACATCGCCGTCGTCGAGGTCAACGAGGCCTTCGCCTCCGTCGTGCTCCAGTTCCTGCAGGACACCGGGCTCGAAGACCGCCGCGACGACGTGAACCCGAACGGCGGCGGGATCTCGCTCGGCCACCCGCTCGGCGCCACCGGCGCGCGGGTGACGGCGACGCTACTCGGCGAGCTCGAGCGCCGCGACGAGCGCTACGGCGTCGCGTGCATGTGCATCGGCTTCGGCCAGGCGATCGCGGGCGTCATCGAGCGCGTTTGACGTCTGATTCTGGCGCGGAAGCCCCCGGGCCGCACCGGGGGCATCCGCTTAGGTCGCGAGCAGGATTGGCCGCTGGCCGCGGGCGAGCTGCACCGCCGCGCCCATGATGGCGAGGGTGAGGAGACCCGCGAGGGCGAGTCCCAGGATCAGCTGTCTCCGCCTCATCGATCCCTAGACGCGCGGCGGCGCCTCACTTCTTCCCTAGGATCGCCGCCGTGGAGATTCGCCGGGTAGGAGTGGTCGGTCTGGGCACGATGGGCGCCGGGATCGCGCAGGTCAGTGTCCAGTCGGGACATGACACGGTCGGCCGTGAGATCTCCGACGAGCTGAACGAGCGCGCCCGCTCGACGATCGACCGCTATCTGACGCGGGCGGTCGAGAAGGAGCGCCTGTCGCAGGCCGACAAGGACGCGGCGCTGGGCCGGCTCACGCTGACGACCTCGCTCGAGGACCTCGCCGACTGCGATCTCGTGATCGAGGCGATCGTCGAAGAGCTCGAGCCGAAGCGCGAGCTCTTCGCAGAGCTGGAGCGAATCTGCCGGCCCGACGCGATCCTGGCAACCAACACGTCGGCGCTGTCGGTCTCCGCGATCGCCGAGGCAGTCGAGCGGCCGGAGCGGGTGATCGGGATGCATTTCTTCAACCCGGCGCCGGTGCTGCCGCTCGTCGAGATCGTGCGAGCCGAGCGAAGCTCGGACGAGCCGGTCGACGCCGCCTACGCGTGGGCCGAGCGAGCCGGCAAGCAGCCTGTGCGTTGCAACGACACGCCCGGGTTCATCGTCAACCGGATCCTGATCCCGCTCCTGAACGACTGCGTCCGCGTGCTCGACGAGGCGGGTGTCTCACCCGAGGACCTCGACAAGGCGATGACGAACGGCGCCGGCTGGCCGATGGGCCCGTGCGCCCTCGTCGACCTGGTCGGGATCGACATCCACGTGCACGCCTCGGAGGCGCTCCACGGGGCGCTGGGCGAGGACCGGATGGCGCCGCCGGAGCGCCTGCTCGCCAGATGCAGAAAGAGGGGAAGCTCGGCCGCAAGTCCGGCGAGGGCTTCTTTACGTACTAGGCAGCATCACTGAAGGGGCACTAACCGCCCGCATCCGGATGCCGAGCCGGCTGGCGACGAACGGGATGCTCGAGCCCTGGACGATGACCGAGAACGCGACGACGACGAAGACGATGTCGTAGATGCGCTCGGCGTCGTCGACGCCGCCCAGGATCGCGAAGGCGGCGAGCAGAATCGGGACGGCGCCGCGTAACCCCGCCCAGACGACGAAGATCTTCTCGGTTCGCCGCATGCGCACCGGCATGAGCAAGGGCGCCACGGCCAGCGGCCGGGCGACCAACGCGAGGACGACTGCGAGACCCAGGCCCTCGAGCAACCGGGTACTGGTTATGAGCTCCGTCACGTCGATCGTCAAGCCGAGCGCGATGAACACGACGACCTCGGCCAGGCTGGCGAGCGACGTGTGGAACCGCTCGATCGAGTCCCGGAACGGGACGTCCGCGTCTCCGAGCGCGACGCCGGCGACGAAGACGGCCAGGAATCCGGACCCGTCCAGGACCGAGGCGGCTCCGTAGATGACGCCGGCGGCGGCCAGGGTCCGGATCGGGTAGAGCCCTGGGTTCGGCAGCGAGAACCGCAGTAGCGGCCGCATCGCCGCGGCGCCCAACAGGCCGACGACGAGGCCGACGCTCATCTCGAGGCCGAACTCCTCGACGACGACCCAGAAGGACGCGTCGTCATTCGTCGCGAGCTCGACCATGCCGATCATCAGCGCGATCCCGGCGGGGTCGTTGACGCCTGACTCCCCCTCGAGGATCGTCCCCGTGCGCCCTCTGATCTCCTTGTCGCCGAGGACGGAGAACATGACCGCCGGGTCGGTGGGCGCGAGCGCGGCGCCCAGGATCCCGGCGGTCGTCCAGTCGAAGCCGAAGAGGTAGTGCGCCGCCACTGCGATGACGCCGGCAGTCGCGAACGTTCCGAGCACGCCGATCGAGATGATCGGGACGGCTGCGACCCGGAATCGGCGCCAGCCGACGAGCGTCCCGCCGTTGAAGAGGATGATGATCAGGGCGACGATCGCGATCCGCTCGACCTCGAGGATCGCGAACCGCTCCGACAGCTCCGGGAAGATGTCCGAGGCGACCGCGGCCAGCAAGAGGAAGACCGCCGGCTCGGGAACCGGAAAGCGCTCGTTCAGCTTGGTGGCGAGCAGCGCAAGCAGCAAGCCACCCGAGACGACGAGCACGATCGCCCCGAACGACGTCAGTTCGTCCACTAACTCATTCCTTACAAATCACTCAACCAAGCAACACCGGGTCTGGCGATACTGACGTGGTGCGCCTCGCCCGGGGTCTTCTACTTGCGTCACTTCTTGCCGCTTCCTTTGCGGCGGCCGCGGTCGCGACCGCAGGGCCGCCCGCCGGCGAAGACGGGACGCTGACGGTCCGCGCCGGCTCCGGGACGATGGTCATCAAGGCTAGAGGGAGCATCATCGGCCGTCTCGGCCAGGGCACGTTGACGGTCACCGACTCGGTCGATGGGGCAACGATCGTCGTCCGCGGCGCCGACCGGCGGCCGCGAGTGATCGACGCTCGGACGACCGCCTACAGCGGCCGAGGGATCCGGTTTCGCGTCGCCGACGACCGCCGCGTCGTCGTCAAGCTGAGCGGCAAGGGCCTGAACTTCTCCGCCGTCGGCCGTGGAAACGGCTGGATCGACGGCCGCGGCGATCCGGCGGCGGGCATCTTCTACGACGGCTCCTACTCGCTGAACGGCGGGGCTTACCAGTCCCTTCCGGACCTGCGCACGCCGTTCGAGCTGATCCTGCCCAGACCGCCCTCGAGCGGCGACTGAGCCGGTCGGTCTGGCATCCTGATTGAGAGCGATGCCGGGGACTGATACGCAATCCGTGCTGGTTGTCGAGGACGAGGCCTCGATCGCCTCGTTCGTGGCCATGTACCTGCGCAACGCGGGGTACGAGGTCCAGGTGGCGCCGAACGGCCGCGACGCCTTGACCAAGGCCGAGGCCGCGTCGCCGTCCCTGATCGTGCTCGACCTGATGCTCCCGGACATCGACGGGATCGAGGTCTGCCGCCGGGTCCGCCAGCGCTCGGACGTGCCGATCCTGATGCTGACCGCGCGGGACGAGGACGTGGACAAGATCGTCGGCCTCGAGGTCGGCGCCGACGACTACCTGACCAAGCCGTTCAACCCTCGCGAGCTCGTCGCGCGCGTCAAGTCGATCCTGCGCCGAGCGACCCCGGAGCGTCGCGAGGCCAAGACCACCCAGATCCGCCACGGAGAACTGCTCGTCGACGCCGGTCGGCGCGAGGTCAAGGTGAACGGCGAGGACGTCCAGCTCGCCCCGAAGGAGTTCGACCTCCTGTGGGAGCTGCTGGACCACAACGGCCTCGTGCTCACTCGCGACCAGTTGCTCGAGCGGGTTTGGGGCTACACCTTCGCCGGCGACACGCGGACCGTCGACGTCCACATCCGGCAGCTGCGGCGCAAGCTCGAGGATGCCTCGCCGATCGTGACCGTGTGGGGCGTGGGGTACAAGGCCGCTCCGGCCAAGGACGCCTCGAAGGACACGGTCAGCGCCTAGGTAAAACCGGAACATGTTCAGGTCGCTGCGCTTTCGGCTGCCGGCCCTGTTCCTGGCAGGCCTCGCGCTTGCAGGCCTGGTCTCGACGATCATCTCGATCGGCCTCTTCCAGCGACTACACCGAGGATCGCCTGGTCGCCGAGCTTCGCCGTGAGGCGCGCGGGCTGACCAGCCTCTACGCCGAGCAGGCGCGGCGCGTCATCGACGCGCCCGAGGGGCAGCAGCCGATCCCGCTGGCGACGCGGAGGCTCGAGCAGGCAAGCGGCAGCCGCCTCTTCTACGCGGGCACGAGGATCTTCTTCGGCCAGCCGTCCGGCCTCCGGAACCTGCCGCACGACATCGTCCCCTGGCGGGACGGGGAGGTGCGAACGTTCGAGTTCACGCCCCCCGGCGCCCAGCGCGAGTACCTCGCCGTCTCCTCGCCGCTGCGGCTCGGGCCGCGCGAGCCGTACGTCGGCGCGCTCGTCGTCGCCAAGCCGAGGGCCGAGCTGCGCGACCGCTGGCTGACCCTGATCGAGCGGCTCGCGCTTGCCGGCCTCGCCGGGATCGCAGTTGCGGCCGCGCTCGCCTGGTACGTGACGCGCAAGATCACGGAGCCGGTGGAGAGCCTGGCCGAAGCCGCGGATCAGATCGCCGAAGGGCGCTACGACGTCGCCCTCCCGAGCCCGCCGGGGCGGGACGAGATCGGCCACCTGGCGTCGCGCTTCGGCCAGATGGCGGAGCGGCTCCAGGAAGCCGAGGAGCTCGAGCGGAACTTCCTCATGACCGTGTCGCACGAGCTGCGCACGCCGCTGACCGCGATCCGGGGCCACGTCGACGCGCTTCGCGAGGGTGTCGCGCAGGACGAGGCTTCGCGCCGGGAGTCGCTCGAGGTGATCGCCGCCGAGGCGCGAAGGCTGGAACGGCTCGTCGGCGACGTTCTCGACCTCGCCAAGCTCGACACTCGCCGCTTCACGCTGCGCAGCGAGGAGGTCGACATGGCGCGGCTGCTCGAGCGCGCGTACACGGCGTTCTCGGAGGAGGCACGGCGGCGCGGGATCGACTACCAGAGCGAGATCAACGCACACCCCGTGATCGTCGCGGACGGCGACCGCGTGCTCCAGATCATCTCCAACCTGCTCTCGAACGCGTTCCGCTGGACGCCGGACGGCGGACAGGTCGGACTGGAGCTGGACCAGGCGAACGGGCTGATCTCGGTCGCCGTCCAGGACAACGGCCCGGGGATTCCGGAGGACGAGCGCGACCGCATCTTCCGTCCGTTCTGGTCGCGTGACGGCGGCGGGACGGGGCTGGGCCTCGCCATCGCACGCGAGCTGGCGGCTGCGCACGGGGGCCACATCGACCTCGAGTCGGAGCCCGGCCAGGGCTCGCGCTTCGAGCTCGTGCTCCCCGTCGTCCCGGGCGATGGCGGAAGCTGAGCGCGCGCCAGCCGCTTCCGCGCGGGAGGGCGAGGGGAGAGCCGTCCTCGTCTCGATGCGGCCGCGGCAGTGGACGAAGAACCTGCTGCTCTTCGCCGGCATCCTCTTCGCGGCGGAGTACGACGATCCAGTCAAGTGGATCGAGGCGTTCGTCGCGTTCGTCGCGTACTGCGCGGCGTCGAGCGCCGCCTACATCGTCAACGACGTCCTCGACGCCGAGGAGGACCGCCGGCACCCGCTGAAGCGGAACCGGCCGATCGCCGCCGGCCTGCTCGCGACGGACCGCGCGCTGAAGATCGCGGCGATGCTGGCGATCTTCGGGGTCGCCGCCATGTCGTGGTTCGGCTGGGCGTCCGTGGCTTACGTGACCGGGTTCCTCGCCCTCCAGGCTGCGTACAGCTGGCGGCTCAAGCACATCGTCCTGATCGACGTCATGGCGATCGCGGGCCTGTTCGTGATTCGCGCGGCTGCGGGAGCCGAGGCGGTCGATGTTCGCATCTCGCCCTGGCTGATCGTCTGCACTGCGCTGCTCGCGCTATTCCTGGCGCTGGCCAAGCGGCGCGGCGAGCTGACGGCGCTGGGGGAGGGCGCCGGCCGCGGCGTGCTGGCCGGCTACTCGTTCCCGCTCGTCGACCAGCTCGTCTCGATCGTGGCGGCGTGCACGATCGTCGCGTACTCGCTCTACACGTTCGAAGCCCGCGAGGGCTCGGCGATGATGGCGACGATCCCGTTCGTCGTCTTCGGGATCTTCCGCTACCTGCTGCTCATGCACCGCGAGGACCTCGGCGAGGAGCCCGAGAGCGTGCTGCTGAGCGACGCACCGATCCTCGCGACGATCGGGCTCTGGGCCCTGACTTCCGCCTTGATCCTGGGGCTTAGCTAGTGGTGCGGGCTTCGTCGAGCCGGTAGACGACGGCGCCGCCGCGTTGCGCCAGGCCCTGCTCGAGCCGGGCGAGCCGGTCGTCGACGCTCTGCCAGCCCGAGGTGATCAGGTCGACGAGGAGCCCGAGGTCGTCGACTCTGGCATGGCGCTCGGCGAGGTTGTCGCCCTCGATCCGCTCGAGGCGCCGAATTGTCTGGGCGGCGAGCCCGCGGACTTCCGCCAGCTGGCGGGCGACCGGGAGCGCCTCCGCTCGGATCCCCTCCTGCACCGCCTCGCCGACCCTGGCCGGGAGAGAGCCTTCGAGCTTGGCGGCGAGCTCGGCCAGCTCCTCGATCTGCCTGCGCGCGCGGTCGAGTGCGGCGTCGATTTGAGCCTGCTCAGTCCGGTCCTTCGCAGCCGCCTCCAGCCGCTCTCTCGCCCGCTCGACGGCGCTGTAATCCACGGCCCGAGGGTACCGTTGGCCTCGGATGGAGACGGTCGAGCTCGAGTATGAGCTTCCGCCAGAGTTGATCGCCCAGCAGCCGGCGGCACGGCGCGACGAATCCCGGCTGCTGGTCTACGAACGCAGCACGGGCGACGTGCGGCACCGGCGCTTCTCGGACCTGCCGGAGGAGCTGGCAGCGGACGAGCTGGTCGTCGTCAACGACTCGCGGGTGATCCCGGCGCGGCTGCGGCTCGAGCGGCCGGGCGGGGGAGAGGCGGAGGTCCTGCTCCTCGAGCACGTCGGCCCGGACGGGGTCTGGGAGGGGCTGGCGCGGCCGTCGCGGAGGCTACGGGCGGGCCAGCGACTCGGTCCGGTCGAGCTGCTCGAGTCCCTCGGCGAGGGGCGCTGGCGGCTGCGGCTCGAGGGCGACCCCGCCGGCGAGGCGCCCCTGCCGCCGTACATCACCGAGCCGCTCGCCGATCCCGAGCGCTACCAGACGGTCTACGCGCGGGAGGAGGGGTCGGCGGCTGCGCCGACCGCGGGCCTCCACTTCACCCCCGAGCTACTCGCGCGGCTGAACGTCGAGCGTGTGCAGCTCCACGTCGGCCTCGACACGTTTCGCCCGGTCGAGGCGGACACGCTCGAGGAGCACGCGATCCACACCGAGCGCTACTCGGTCGATCCGGCGGCATGGGAGCGGATCCGGGCGGCCAGGCAGGTACTGGCGGTCGGCACGACGACGGTCCGGGTGCTCGAGACGTCGCAAGTAACACTGTGTTACAAGGAGCGCGCTCGCCCCGGCGAGCCGCCGTCCGCAGCGGGTTCGCGCGCTCCGAGCGACCCCAAGTAACACTGTGTTACAAGGCCGGACCGGGTTGTTCATCACGCCCGGGTACGAGTTCAAGCGGGTCGACTCGCTGCTCACGAACTTCCACCTGCCGCGGTCGACGCTGCTCGCGCTCGTGATGGCCTTCGCCGGCGTCGAGGAGACGCGTCGGCTGTACGAGCTCGCGATCGAGGAGCGCTACCGCTTCTACTCGTTCGGCGATGCGATGCTCATCCGGTGAGCTTCCACGTCACGGCCACCGACGGCGCGGCTCGCGCCGGTGTGCTCACCACCGCCCACGGCGACGTGCCGACTCCGGCGTTCATGCCCGTCGGGACGAAGGCGTCGGTCAAGACGCTGCACCCCGACGAGGTGCGCGAGCTCGGCGCGCACATCCTGCTCGGCAACACGTACCACCTGCACTTCCGTCCCGGCGACGAGCTGATCGCCGAGCTCGGCGGCCTGCACGCGTTCATGGGCTGGGACGGGCCGATCCTCACCGACTCGGGCGGTTTCCAGGTCTTTTCGCTCCGCGACACGATCCTCGCCGTGGACGACGGCGGCGTCACGTTCCGCTCGGTCTACGACGGCTCGCCGGCTCGCTTCACGCCCGAGACTGTCGCCGGGATCCAGGCGAACCTCGGTTCGGACATCGCGATGTGCCTGGACGTCTGTCCGCCCGCCGGCGTCCAACGCCGGGAGCTCGAGGACGCCGTCCGCCGCACGACGCACTGGGCCGAGCGGCAGCGAGCCGCGCCGCGGGCGCCCGGCCAGCTCGTCTTCGGGATCACGCAGGGCGCCTCCGACCCCGACCTCCGCCGCCGCTCGATCGAGGAGATCACCGCGCTCGACTTCGACGGCTATGCGCTCGGTGGGCTCTCGGTCGGCGAGCCGCGTGAGCTCACGCTCGAGGCGACGGCCTGGGCCGCGCCGCTCCTCCCGGCCGACCAGCCGCGGTACTTCATGGGCATCGGCGACGCCCTCGGCATCGTCGAGGTGATCGAGCGAGGCGTCGACATGTTCGACTGCGTGCTTCCGACCCGGACGGCCAGAACGGGCTCGGCGCTGACCTGGCAGGGCCGGCTGAACCTCCGCAATGCCCGGTTCGCCCGCGATCCGGGCCCGTTGGACGACTCGTGCGGCTGCCCCGCCTGCGCGCGCTTCTCCCGCGCCTACATCCGCCATCTCGTGAACCAGGAGGAGCTGCTGGGG
Organism: uncultured Actinomycetes bacterium; assembly: GCA_963764595.1. Lineage (GTDB taxonomy): Bacteria > Actinomycetota > Thermoleophilia > Gaiellales > Gaiellaceae > JACDAN01. The sequence continues at coordinate 461,101 of CAVXTG010000007.1, forward strand.
CTTCGGCTGCTGACTTTGCACAACCTTTACTTCGTCCTCGACGTCACAACTCGTGCCAGGGAGGCGATCTCGGTCGGCGAACTGGCATCCTTCAAGAACCAGGCGCTCGAGCGCCTCGAACCACAACTACTGTGAACTTAGGCCCCCTGCTCTTCCTCGCCGCGATGATCGCGGTGCTCTGGTTTGTCCTGATCCGCCCGCAACGGGCGCGGCAGGCCGCGCACCGCAACCTGATTGCCGACGTCAAGGCCGGGGACGAGGTCATGACTGCAGGCGGCATCATCGGCAGCGTGAGCTCGGTCGCCGAGGACCACCTGAAGCTCGAGGTCGCTCCCGGCACCGAGATCCGCCTCGCCAAAGAGGCGGTCACAGGAGTGGTGCAAAAGGAGCCGGAATCGGCCGCCGACGCCGAAAACCCCGGCTAACCTGGACGTCGACAAATGGCTGATCGTCGCAACAATCTCCTCCTGCTCGGACTGACGCTGCTCGCGGTTCTCGCCGTGGCTATGCTGGCGATCCCGGGCTCGCCGATCGGCCAGAAGCCGAAGCTGGGGCTCGACCTCCAGGGCGGTCTCGAGATCGTCCTCCGCGCCGTCCCGCCGAAGGATCACGAGATCACCGACGAGGACATGGCGCGCTCCGTCGAGATCATGCGCGCCCGCGTCGACAAGCTCGGCGTCAGCGAGCCCGAGATCCGCAAGCAGGGCGCCGACCAGATCTCGATCCAGCTGCCCGGCATCAACGATCCGGGCCAGGCCGCGGCGCTGATCGGGAAGACCGCGCAGCTCTGGCTGTTCGACTTCCAGGCGAACATCCGCGAGCCGACCGCCGCCCAGGAGGGGTTGGTGACCTATCCGCGGCCGTCGACGAACCTGTTCCAGCTGCTGCAGCAGATCCAGCCGCAGGTCGAGCGAAGAGACGGCAGAGGAGTGGTACCTCGTCGACCCGAAGGCGAAGAAGGTCGTTCTCGGGCCCGAGCCGACCCAGCAGCGCCTCAAGCAGCGCTGGCAAGGCCTCGAGGCAGAACGCCGGCAAGCCGTTCCCCGAGCGCTTCGAGTACTACGGCGTGCCCGAGCAGCGGATCATCCTCAACTGCGGCATCGGCGAGCGCTATTGCCCGGGTGCGGCCGAGGAAGATCCGACCCGGAACTACTACTACCTCTTCAACTACGACCCCGAGAACGCGGAGAAGCCGGTGCCGGAGATGACCGGCGCCGACCTCAAGCTCGACGGCACGCGCCAGGACTTCTCCCAGACCGAGGGCGCGATCGTGCTGATGGAGTTCACGGGCTCGGGAGGCGACAAGTTCCACAGCATCACCCGGGACCTCGCGTCACGCGGGCAGATCGCGGCGGGGTCGGTCCAGGACCCCCAGCAGGCGCTCCAGAGCTTCGCGATCGTCCTCGACCGTGAGATCAAGTCGGCGCCGACGATCGACTGGCGGGAGAACCCCGACGGGATCGCCGGCGGCAGCGCGCAGATCACCGGCATCGGTGACACGAGCGAGGCACAGGATCTCGCCCTCGTGCTCCAGACCGGCGCGCTGCCGGTCGAGTTCGAGCAGATCGACCTGACCGAGGTCTCGGCCACGCTCGGCCACGAGTCGCTCCGTCAGGCGATCACGGCCTCGCTGATCGGTCTCGCCATCGTCGCGCTGTTCCTCCTGCTCATCTACCGGTTCCTCGGCGTCGTCGCGATCGTCGGGCTCGCGCTGAACGCGATCTTCCTCTACGCGGTCATCCTGCTCTTCGACGTCACGCTGACGCTGCCGGGCTTCGCGGGGATGATCCTGGCAATCGGGGTCGCGGCCGACGCGAACATCGTCATCTTCGAACGCATCAAAGAAGAGGCCGCGGACCGGAAATCGGTCCGGGCCGCGATCTCATCGGGCTATCGCAAGGGCTTCGCGACGATCATCGACGCGAACGTCGTCACCGCGATCACCGCCCTGATCCTCTTCGCCGTCGCGACGGGCGGCGTCCGCGGCTTCGCGTTCATGCTCCTGCTCGGCACCGTCATCTCGATCTTCACGGCCGTCTTCGCCACTCGCGCGCTGCTCGGCATGCTCGCCGGCTTCAGGTGGTTCGACAACCCGCGCTTCATGGGCGCGAGCGCGCAGAAGATGGCCCGCTGGCAGATGTTCGACGCCGTCGGCAAGCGGCGGATCTGGTTCACGATCGCCGGTGTCCTGATCGCGATCTCGATCGGATCGCTGATCTTCAAGGGCCTCAACCTCGGGATCGACTTCCGCGGCGGCACGCAGCTGACGCTGCAGACGCAGCAGCCGACCGACGTGGTCGACGTTCGCGAGAAGATCGAGCGGCTCGGGTTCAGCGGCGCCGTCGTCCAGGGCCGGGGCCAGGAGCTCGCGGGAGGAGCGGTTCGAGGAGTTCCAGATCAAGACCGAGCCGCTGACCAACGCCGAGCAGATTCGGCTGACGGGGCAGCTGGAGAGCGGCGAGGCCGCAGGCTCGGTCGAGAACGTCCGCAACGTCTCCGCCAGCTTCTCCGAGCAGATCCTCCGCGGAGCGATCTACTCGATCCTGATCTCGCTCCTCCTGATCGCGATCTACATCTCGTTCCGCTTCCAGTGGCGGTTCGCGGTCCCGATCCTGCGGACGATCGCGAACGACGGCCTGATCGCGCTCGGGATCTACTCGCTCTCGGGCCGTGAGTTCAACGCCGCGACGGTCGCCGCCTTCCTGACCATCATCGGCTACTCGATCTACGACACGATCATCATCTTCGACCGCGTCCGCGAGAACCTGCCGCTCATGCGGCGCTCGACGATCAAGGAGATCGTGAACATGTCGCTGTGGGAGACCGTGCGGCGGTCGCTCGCGACGACGATCATCACGTTGCTCCCGGTCGGCGCGCTCTACCTCTTCGGCGGCGAGGTGCTTCAGGACTTCGCGTTCGCGATCCTGATCGGGATCTCGATCAGCGCCTTCTCGACGATCTTCATCGCCGCGCCGTTCCTCGCCGTCCTGCTGGAGAGAGCGCCCGAATACAAGGGCCGCACCGAGCGGGCGCGCCGCGCCGAGGAGGAGGCGGAGCCGGCCGAGAAGCTCGTCCCCGTCGGGGCGGGAGCGCCCGTCGACGGTGACGGTGACGGCGACGGCGACGGCCAGGTGCCGGCCGCGACTCCGGCTCCGGCGGCGCCGGTCTCGGCGACGCCCGCGTCAGCCTCGTCGAAGCGGGACCTCCGCCGGCAGCGACGACGCGCTCGCCCCCATGGACGAGCGCGATAACGCCGGTCTCCGCGAGCTCCTCGAACGATTGGCCTTCACGGCCGTCGGCGCCGTCGCGCTGACCGCCGAGCGAGCCGACGCGCTCGCCGAAGAGCTCTCGGACCGGGGGCTCGCCCGCCGCGACGAGGCGAAGGCCGCAATCGACGAGCTCTCCTCTCGCTGGCGCGGGGACGCGACACGGATCAGCGAGAAGGCGGGGGCGACGCTCGACGCACTCTTCCGCGAGCTCGGCCTCGTCACGAAGGAGGAGCTCGAGGAGCTCGAGCTTCGCCTCGCCCAGCTGGAGCATCGCCTGAGCCTCCTGGAGGAACCCGCAACCAGGGTTTCTCCGCCCTCCGTGCAACACTGATCCCATGGCTCAGGCCCCTCCGCGCAGCCTGGGGCGCATCTCCGAGATCGCCCAGGTGGCCGTTCGGCACGGCTTCGGCTACTTCTTCCACCGGAACCGGCTGACCGACCTGCTGCCGGGGAACGGCGGCCCGGCGGCTGACCAGCTGCCGTCAGAGCGCGGCCGCCACCTGCGGGAGATGCTCGACGAGCTCGGCCCGACCTTCGTCAAGTTCGGCCAGCTGCTCTCGATGCGGCCGGACATTCTCCCGCCGGACATCATCGCCGAGCTCCGCGGGCTCCAGGACGACGTCTCGCCGTTCCCGTACGAGCAGGTGGAGGACATGATCCGCGCCGAGCTCGGCCAGCCGATCGAGCGCCTCTTCAAGGAGTTCGATCCGGTCCCGACGGCGGCGGCGTCGATCGGCCAGGTCCACCGGGCGACGCTTCCGAACGGCCGCGACGTCGTCGTCAAGGTTCAGCGTCCGGGGGCCCACCGCCAGATCGAGGGCGACCTGAACCTGATGTACCAGGCCGCTCGGCTCGCGAAGGAGCGCGTGAGCGCGCTCGACTTCATCGACGCCGAGGCGCTCGTGGACGAATTCGCGCGCTCGATTCGACAGGAGCTCGACTACCGGCTCGAGGCGCGCAACGCGGAGACGTTCCGCAAGAACTTCGCCGGTCACCCGCATGTCCGGATCCCGCGGGTCTACTGGACCTACACGAGACCGCGCGTGCTCACGCTCGAGTACCTCGACGGCACCCAGCTCGCCGACCTCGAGGTGCTCGGCTGGACGCCCGAGCAGCGCCGCCGGCTCGCCGAGGTTCTGACCGAGGCGTGGATGACGATGATCTTCCGCCACGGCTTCTTCCACGCCGACCCGCACCCGGCCAACGTCCTCGTCTTCGAGCCGGACCGGATCGGCCTCGTCGATTTCGGGCAGGCCGGCCGCCTCACCGAGGAGGACATCTCCAAGGGGACCGGCCTCTTCATCGACGTCGCGAACGAGAACATCGAGGCGCTCCCCAAGCGGCTGGCCGAGCTCGGCGTCCGGTATCCGAAGGAACGCGAGGAGGAGTTCGTCGCCGAGCTGCGAGACCTCTTCTACCGCTACTACGGCGCGAGCCTCGCCGAGATCGACCCGCAGCAGGTGATCCGGGACGTCTTCGCGCTCATCTACCGGATGAACCTCCGGCTGCCCGACGCGCTTCGTCCTCCTCGACAAGGCGATCGCGACGCTGGGCTCGGTCGCGACGGAGCTCTCGCCGGACTTCAACGTCTTCGAGATCGCGAAACCGTACGCGCGCAGCCTGCTGCTCGGCCGCTACACGCCGGCGCGGATCGCCGCGCGCGCCCGGCGAGAGACGATCAACCTCGGGCGGATCGCCTCCGAGTTTCCGTACCAGGTGCACGACATCCTCGAGGAGGTGCGCGACGGGCAGATCGAGGTCGGCTTCGTCCACAAGGGCCTGGACGAGTTCATGCACAAGATCGACGTCGCCTTCAACCGGCTCGTCGTCGCGCTCATCGTCGCCTCCGGCCTGATCGGGTCGGCCCTGATCGGGATCTTCGCCGAGACGGGCCCGCAGATCCTCGGCCTCCACTTCCTCTCGGTCATCGGCTTGCTCCTCTCCGGCATCCTCGGCGCCTGGCTGCTCTGGGGCGTCATCCGCAGCGGACGTCTCTAGTCACGACGGCTGTCGATTCTTCGGCACAGATCCGCGAGAAAGGACATCTGGTGGCGCCCGAAGGGCGTTGGTAGCGTCGCCCGCATGTCGAGCGCCCTCCTTCTCGCCGAACCGGAGCCGACAGACGCGCGGGCTTCCTGGAACGCCACCTCCGCGAGGACGGCTTCGAGGTCGTGGAAGCGGGGGACGGCGAGGCCCTGCAGCTGCTCGAGTTCGCGCGACCGGATCTCGTGCTCGCCGCCGACTCGCTCGCAGCCGACCTCCGCCGGTGGGCGACGGATGTCCCGATCATCGTCCTCGGCCGCGCGGACTCCGACCCCATCGACCGCGTCCGGGCCTTCGACGGAGGTTGCGACGACTACGTCGACCGGCCGTTCCACTACGAGGAGCTGCTGGCGCGGATCCGGGCAGTCCTCCGGCGCGCCTCCCCGTCGGTGGGCGAGCGGATGGAGGTCGGGAGCCTCGCGATCGACCGCGCCGCGCGACGCGTCACGGTCGGCGGCACTCCGGTCGTGCTCGCGGCCAAGGAGTACGAGCTGCTGGTGAAGCTCGCCGGCGAGCCGGCACGCGTGTTCACGAAGGAGCAGCTGCTCAGGGAGGTCTGGGGCTTTCGGTCGCTCGGACGGACACGAACGTTGGACTCGCACGCCTCGCGCCTGCGCCGGAAGCTCGCAGCCGCGGGCGGCGACTTCGTCCGGAACGTCTGGGGCGTGGGCTACTCGCTCGTGAGCGACTAGACCGGGGCGTGCTCGAGCTCGAGCAGCAGCCGCTTGCGCTCGAGGCCGCCGCCGTAGCCGACCAGGTCGCCCGAGGCGCCGATGACGCGATGGCAGGGGAGGACGATCGGGATCGGGTTCCGGTTCATGATCGTGCCCACGGCGCGTGCGGCCTTCGGGCGTCCGCTTTTCGCCGCGAGCTTCCCGTAGGTGGTCACCGCGCCGAACGGGACCCGGGCGAGCTGCTCGAGCACCGACCGCGAAAACTCGGAACGGCCGCGCAGGTCGACGCTGAGGTCGAAATCGCGCCGGCGGCCCTCGAAGTACTCGGCCAGCTCGCGCTTGACGGGATCGATCGGCCGCCCGGAACGGAGGACGCGCGCTCCGAAGGTCCGGGCGAGCTCCTCCGCCTCGCGCTCCGGCTCCGGGTCATAGGAGATCCGGCACAAGCCGCGCTCGGTGACGGCCACGAACAGCGGGCCAACGGGCGTGTCGGTGACGTCGTACGAGACGTCGAGCAGGCCGGCGGCCGCCGCCGCGTCGCGGAACCGCTGGTCGAGTGCGTCTGGGACGGCGGTCATGTGAGCCTCCTTCGTAGCCGGCGCACACCCGAGGAGGCCGCTTGGCGGGCTGCATCTTCGGTGGAGTCGAGTGCGTCGGCGATCTGGTCGTAGGGTAGGTCGTAGCCGTAGCGGAGGACGACCGCTGCGCGCTCCTTGGCCGGCAGCTCACCGGCCAGATGCTCGAGCTCGGCATAGGCGGGCCGCGTCTCTTCGTGCACTGGCTCTTGCGCGATCGCCGTCTCGGGCCGTCGCTTCCGCGAGTCGTCCACGGCGACTCGCGTCGCGATCGTGAACACCCAGGCCTTCAGGTGGCGGCCGTGCTGCAGGTTCGGATAGCCGCGCAAAGCGCGCAGAAAGGTCTCCTGGAATGCGTCCTCGGCCCGCTGGCGGCCGAGCAGGCGGACGAGATGCCCGTAGACGGCATTGCGGTGCTCCTCGTAGAACCGCTCGAACGGCGGAACGCTCACGGCTTCCATCATGCTCTTCAACGTGTGGTCGGCGGCGGATGTGAGATGCGGGCAGCGGTAGTCGGCCACGTCGAGTGGGTGGAGTTCGCTCGCGTCGCCCGCCTGCCGCGGCCCGGCGAGATCGTGCACGCGCGCGAGAGCTGGCCGGAGCCCGCGGGCGGCGGGGGCGTCGCCGCGGTCGAATTACTGCGCCTCGCCGGCGACGTCGTCCTCTTCACGGCGCTCGGCGACGACGAGCTCGGGCATCGTGCCGAAGCGCGAGCTCCGCGAGCTGGGTGTTCGCGTCGAGGCGGTCTACCGGGACGAACCGCAGCGCCGCTGCTTCACGTATCTCGACGACGACGGGGAGCGGACGATCACGACGATCGGCTCGAGACTGGACCCGCACGCGTCCGATTCGCTCCCGTGGCGCGAGCTGGACGAGATCGACGCGGTCTATTTCACTGCCGGCGACCCGGCGGCGCTCCGGGAAGCCCGGCGAGCGAAGGCGCTCGTCGCCACCGCCCGGGTCCTGCCGACACTCGCCGCCGCGGGCGTCGAGCTCGACGCGCTCGTCCACAGCGGCAGCGACGAAAACGAGCGCTATCGCATCGGCGAGCTCGACCCGCCGCCGCGTCTCCTCGCGACGACCGAGGGCTCGAAGGGCGGCCGCTTCGTCGCCGGCGATCGCGAAGGCCGCTGGGAGCCGGCGCCGCTTCCCGGCCCGCTCGCCGACGTGTACGGCGCCGGCGACTGCTTCGCGGCCGGTCTCGCGTTCGCTCTCGGCCTCGGGCTGACGGCCGAGAAAGCGCTTGCTCAGGCGGCTGAGAGCGCCGCCCGGGCGATGACGAAGCCCGGCGCGCCCTATTGACGAAGTGGGGAACGGTGGTTTAGAGTGGGGGGAAGTGGAAGATCCATGATGGCCCGATCATGCTCCTCGGCGAATACGAGCACACCATCGACGACAAGAACCGGCTCACGCTTCCGGCCAAGTTCCGGGATGAGCTGGCCGAAGGCGTCGTCGTCACGCGGGGCATGGACGGATGCCTCTATGCGTATCCGCGAGCCGAATGGCTGGAGCGCTTCCAGTCGCGCGTCGGCGGGCTCGACCTGCTCCAGCCCGAGGCGCGCAAGCTCCAGCGCCACTTCTTCTCGGGCGCGGCGGAGGCCGAGCCGGACAAGCAGGGGAGGATCATGATTCCCGCGCCGCTACTGCGCTACGCCGGGCTCTCGCGCGATGTCGTCGTCGCCGGCGTTCACGACCACCTCGAGATCTGGGATCGGGACGCCTGGCGGCGGGAGCTCAACGACGTGGAAGGGAGTGCGGAATATGTTGCCGAGCGTCTTGCAGCCCAACGCGACTGATCACGTCCCTGTCCTCGCCGATGAAGTACGCGGCCTGCTCGACGTGCGGCCGGGCGAGACCGTCATCGACGCGACGTTCGGCGCCGGCGGGCATGCGGCGCTGCTCGCATCCGACCTGCGCGGCAAGGGGAAGTTCATCGCCGTCGACCGCGACCCGACCGTCAAGCCCTACTTCGAGTCGTTCAAGCGCAGCGCAGGCGTCCAGACGAGGTTCCTGAGCGGGGAGTTCGCCGACGTCCTGCAGCGTCTCGCCGACAACGACGTGCGTGCCGACGCGATCCTCTTCGACCTCGGCGTCTCGAGCATGCAGCTCGACCGGCCGGAACGTGGGTTCTCCTACGCGTCGGACGCGCCGCTCGACATGCGCATGGATCCCTCGGCCGAGCACTCCGCCCGCGACCTCGTCAACGAGGCGAGCGAGCGCGAGCTGACCGACATCTTCCGCGGCTACGGCGAGGAGCGGTACTCCCGGCCGATCGCGAGGGCGATCGTCCGCCGTCGCAAGGAGATTCCGTTCGAGCGCACCGGCGAGCTCGTCGAGACGATCAAGGGCGCGATCCCGGCCCCGGCTCGCTTCGGCGAGGGCCATCCCGCCCGCCGGGTGTTCCAGGCGCTTCGCATCGCCGTCAACGACGAGCTCGGCTCGCTCGAGGCCGCACTCCCGGCCGCGCTCGACGTCCTTCGTCCCGGTGGGCGGCTCGCCGTCATCAGCTTCCACTCGCTCGAGGACCGCATCGTCAAGCGGTTCCTCCGGCGTGAGGAGCACGGGTGCACGTGCCCGCCGGACTTCCCGGTCTGCGTGTGCGGGCGGGAGCCGTCGCTGCGCGCGCTGAACCGCAAGGCGATCCGGCCTTCGCGCGACGAGGTGGCGGCGAACCCGCGCGCCGGCTCCGCGCGCCTGAGGGCAGCCCAGAAGAGCTGATGGCCGTCGCAGCCGCACGAGTTCGGCGCACCCGGGCCCAGTCGCGGCCCCGGGCTCGACCGCGTCCACGGAGCAAGCAGCGTAAGGGGCACCGCGTCGCGGGCGGGGCGATCTGGATCGTCCTGATGGGCGTGCTGCTCGCCGGCGTCGTGGCCCTCAACGTCGCCGTGCTGCGGCTCAACCTCCAGTCGGACCGGCTGGCCGAGGAGCGCGCTCAGCTACGCGCCGAGAGTGCCGAGCTGAGCTCCCAGCTCGCCGTTCGCGCCGCGTCGGCGAGGACGAGCAGCCTGGCGCGCAACCAGCTCGGCCTGCAGCCGGCGTCCTCGCCGAGGTACCTGGATCTCCGACCGCGGTGAGCGCGCGCCTTCCGAACCGGCGCATCCGCCTCCTCCTCGTTTTCTTCACGCTCGCGTTCCTCGCCGCCTTCGGCCGCGCCGTCTGGCTCCAAGCGGTTCACGCTCGACCGCTGGACCGGCTCGCGCAGGGCCAGCACCAGGCGACGATCGAGCTGCCGGCGGCGCGCGGCTCGATCGTCGATCGGAACGGCGTCGAGCTCGCGATCGGCAGGCACGCGATCACGGTCTTCGCCAACCCGCGCCAGGTCGCCGACCCGCGCGCGACCGCGATCGCCGTCGGGCGGGAGCTCCGGCTCGACGCCGACCGCCTGTACGTGAAGCTGGCCGATCGGTCGCGCGGCTTCGTCTACCTCGCCCGCAAGGCGGATCCACGCCGCGCCGAGGCGCTCAGGGCGCTGAAGCTGACCGGAATCGGCTTCTATCCGGAGGAGCGGCGCGCCTATCCGCAGGGGACGGTGGCCTCGCACGTCCTCGGCTTCGCGGGCCTGGACAACCGGGGGATCGCCGGCCTGGAGCTCGCGCTCGATCGCACGCTGACCGGGCGGAACGGGCGCCGGACCGTCATTCGCGACCCATTTGGCCGGACGCTGGAGGTGCTCTCGTCGGTGCCGGCCGAGGAGGGCCGGAACACGCGGCTGACGCTCGACAACTCGCTCCAGGCGAACGCCGAGTCCGTCCTGCTGCGAACCGTGCGCCGGTGGGGCGCCAAGGCCGCCACGGCTGTCGTCCTCGACCCGAGCACGGGTGAGGTCCTGGCGATGGCCGCCCAGCCAGGCTTCGACGCCAACCGCTTCCCGCAGACGAGCCGGGACGTCCAGCGCAACCGCGCGCTCACGGACACCTTCGAGCCGGGCTCGACGCTGAAGGTCGTCACCGTCGCCGGAGCACTGTCGGAAGAGTTGGTGACGCCGTCGACGCCGTTCTCCCTCGCGCCGACGATCCAGGTTGCCGACCGCGTGATCCACGAAGCGCATCGGGACTACACGGAGCGGATGACGGTTGCGGAGATTCTCTCCCGCTCGTCGAACGTCGGGACGATCACCCTGGCCGAGCAGCTCGGTCGCGAGCGGCTGGAGCGCTGGATCGCGCGCTTCGGGTTCGGCAAGCGAACCGGGATCGACTTCCCCGGCGAGATCTCCGGGATCCTGCCCTCCTACTGGTCCGGGTCGACGATCGGCACGCTGCCGATCGGGCACGGGATCGCCGTCACCCCGATCCAGATGGCGGCGGCGTACGCCGCCGTCGCCAACGGCGGCGTCTGGGTCCGGCCGAGCCTGCTCGCCGACCGGCCGGTGAAGCGACGCCGCGTCGTCTCCAAGCGGGTCTCGGGCCAGCTGATGTCGATGCTGCGCGACGTCGTCATCGAAGGCACCGGCCAGGAGGCCGAGGTCGAGGGCTATCAGGTCGCCGGCAAGACGGGGACGGCGGCCAAGCCCGACCCGAGCGGCGGGTACTCGACCTCCCGCTACGTCGCCTCCTTCGTCGGCGTCGTGCCGGCGAGCGCGCCGAAGCTCGTCGTGTGCGTGACGGTCGACGAGCCGCGCGGCGCGATCTGGGGCGGAGTCGTCGCCGCGCCCGCGTTCCAGGAGATCGCTCGCTTCGCCCTGCAATACCTCGAGATCGCTCCGGACGGGCCGCCCAGCTAACCTCGGCCAGACTTATGGATCTCGAGCGGCTGGTCACCGCGCTTGGACCCATTGAGGTCCGCGGGGGCGCTCCTACCGACGTCACCGACCTCGCCTACGACGCGCGATCGGTCGTCGCCGGCGCGCTCTTCTTCTGCGTTCCCGGCGAGCGGGCGGACGGACACGATTTCGCCGCGGACGCAGTGGAGCGGGGAGCCGCCGCGCTGGTCGTCGAGCGGCCGCTCGAGCTCCGTGTCCCGCAGCTCGTCGTCCCGTCGACCCGCGCGGCGATGCCCGTCGCTGCGGACGAGTTCTTCGAGCGGCCGACGGAGGAGCTCCTGCTCGCCGGCGTCACCGGCACGAACGGCAAGACGACGACGACCTTCCTGCTCCATTCGATCTTCCAGGCGGCGGGGATGAGGCCCGGTCTGATCGGGACGATCGAGTCGCGGGTCGGCGGCGAGGCGCGTCCCGCGGTTCGGACGACCCCCGAGGCGATCGACCTCCAGCGCACGTTCCGCGCGATGCTCGACGCGGGCGACCGGAGCTGCGCGATGGAGGCGACCTCGCACGGCTCGGAGCTGGGCCGGCTCGACCGGGTGCGCTTCCAGGCGCTCGCGTTCACGAACCTGTCCCAGGACCACCTGGACTTCCACGAGACGATGGAGCGCTACTTCGAGGCCAAGCGACGGCTCTTCACGGAGCACGAGCCGGCGCCGGCGGCCGCGGTCAACGTCACGAACGAGTGGGGGCGCAAGCTCGCCGACGAGCTGCGCCGGCTGGACCGCGCGCCGCTCCTCACCTTCGGAACGGTCCCGGAGGCCGAGCTCAGCACGCACCCAGCTCTCGAGCAGTCGCGCCTCGCCGGTGGATTCAACGTCGAGAACGTCCTCGCGGCCGCCGCGGTCGCCCGCCTGCTCGGGCTGCCCGACGATCCCGTCGTCGAGGGCGTCGTCAGGCTGCCCGGTGTCCCGGGCCGCTTCGAAGTGGTCGACGAGGGGCAGCCGTTCACCGTCATCGTCGACTACTCGCATAAGCCGGGCGCGCTGGAAGCGGTGCTCGGAACGGCGCGCAACCTCACCGAGGGCCGCCTGATCTGCGTCTTCGGCGCCGGCGGCGATCGCGACCGCGGGAAGCGGCCGATCATGGGCCGGGTGGCGAGCGAGCTGTCGGACGTCGTGATCGTGACCTCGGACAATCCCCGCAGCGAGGAGCCCGCAGGCGATCATCGACGAGATCCTCGTCGGCGTCGTCGGCCCGGCCGAGGTCGAGCCGGACCGCCGCGCCGCGATCGAGAGCGCCGTGGAGCAGGCCGGCGACGGAGACGTCGTCGTGATCGCCGGCAAGGGCGATGAGCAGGGCCAGGAGTTCGCCGATCGCAAGATCCCGTTCGACGACCGGGAGGTCGTGCGGGAGGCGCTCCGGCGCCTGGCGGCCCGGGCGTGATCCAGCTACCGGTCTCCGAGCTTCAGGGTCTCGGGCGGCTCGACGCGACCGCCGACGAGGTCACGGGCGTCCAGATCGACTCGCGGCGCGTACGACCAGGTGATCTGTTCGTCGCCGTTCGCGGTGGCGTCGAGTTCGTTGAGCAGGCTCGGGCGGCGGGCGCTGCCGCGACGCTCGTCCCCGACGACGCGTTCGCGGCGCTGGCGGCGATCGGCAGGGCTGTCCGGAATCGCAGCGACGCCGTGGTCGTCGGCATCACCGGCTCGACCGGCAAGACGTCCACGAAGGACATCCTCGCCGCGCTGTGCCGACCTCATCGCCGGACGATCGCCGCCGAAGCGAGCTACAACGCCGAGCTCGGCGTCCCGCTGACGCTCGCGCGGCTCGAGCCCGACACGGAGCTCCTGATCGCCGAGCTCGCGATGCGAGGCTTCGGGCAGATCGCGGCGCTGTGCGAGATCGCGCGGCCGACGCTGGGCGTGATCACGGCGATCGGGCCGGTCCACCTCGAGTTCGTCCAGTCGGTCGAGGGTGTCGCGCGCGCCAAGGCCGAGCTGCTCGAGGCGCTGCCGAGGGGCGCCAAGGCCGTCGTTCCGGCCGGGGTCCCCGAGCTCGAGCCGCATCTGCGGGCAGACCTGGACGTCATCCGGGTCGGCGAGGACGTGCGCCGGCGCTCGTTCGAGGACGGCCGGCTGGAGGCGGAGATCGGCGACGAGCAGATCGAGCTCGACCTGCCCTTCCGCGCCGAGCACCAGGCGGAGAACGCCCTGACCGCGCTGGCGGCGTACTGGGCGCTGGGCCTCCCGCTCGACGGGGTCCAGGAAGGCGCCGCGCAGATCGAGCTCTCGCGGCTCCGCGGCGAAGAGCTTCCGCTGGCGGGCGGCGGCGTCCTGATCAACGACTGCTGGAACGCGAACCCGGCCTCGATGGCTGCGGCGCTCAGCGACCTCGCCCGCAGGAACGGCGCGCGCAGGATCGCCGTCCTCGGCGGGATGGCCGAGCTCGGCCACGACGGCCCGCGCTACCACCGCGAGGTGGGCGAGCAGGCGGCCTCCCTGGACGTCGTCATCGGCGTCGGCGAGCTCGCGCGGGACTACGGCGCGACCCACTGGGTCGCCGATGCGGACCAGGCCGCCGAGCTGCTTCGCGAGCTGCTCGAGCCCGGCGACGTCGTCCTCGTGAAGGGCTCTCGCTCCGTAGGCCTCGAGGCCGTCGCGGCAGAAGATCAGGAGCTAATGGAACGAGTCCTGCTGGCGGGGATCCTCGCCATGATCATCTCGATCGTCGCCGGTCCCAAGTTCATCGAGTTCCTGCGCCGGCACGAGTTCGGCCAGATGATCCGCGAAGAGGGTCCGGCAGGGCACGCGTTCAAGCAGGGGACGCCGACCGCGGGCGGGCTGATGATGGTCGTCGCGGCGTCGATCGCGTTCCTCGCGCTGAGCCACCGGACGGCCGAAGCGCTGACGGTCTTCGGCATCACGATCGCCTGCGCGGCGATCGGCTTCGTCGACGACTACCTCAGCGTCCATCGCCGCCGCTCACTCGGCCTCGCCGGCCGCTGGAAGCTGCTGCTGCTGGCTGGGATCACCCTCGCGGTCGGCCTCGTCGTCCGCGATCTCGACTACGACACGTCGGTCTACGTCCCGGTGCTCGACTGGCGGCTCGGCCTCGCCTTCGGCTTCTACCTCCTGCTCTTCCTGGTCCTCGCCGGCGCCGCCAACGGTGCGAACCTCACCGACGGCATCGACGGTCTGGCGATCGGGGTCGGGATCATCGCGCTGCTGACCTTCACGGCGATCAACGTCTTCGCCTACATCCGGTCGGGGCAGCTGGCCGAGCAGGATCTCGCGGCCCTCGACCTGGCGATCCTCGGCGCCTCGCTGATCGGAGGCGCGATCGGCTTCCTCTGGTACAACGCCTTCCCCGCCGAGGTCTTCCTGGGCGACACCGGCTCGATGGCGATCGGCGGAGCGCTGGGCGGCTTCGCGATCATGAGCCACGCTGAGCTGCTCCTGCTCCTGATCGGCGGGATCTTCGTCATCGAGGCGCTCTCGGTCATCCTCCAGGTCGTCTCGTTCAAGTACAGGGGCCGGCGGATCTTCCTGATGGCGCCGATCCACCACCACTTCGAGATGAAGGCCTGGTCGGAGACGAAGATCATGGTCCGTTTCTGGATCCTGGCCGCGATCCTCTGCGCCGGCGCGTTCGCGCTCTACTACCAGTACCTCCGCGGTTTCAGGCCCGACCTCTTCCAGACGTGAACGCGCTCGTCCTCGGCCTCGCGCGGTCGGGACAGGCGGCCGCGTTGTCGCTCGCCCGCCGCGGGGACCGGGTGGTGGCCGTGGACCGCTCACCTGACGTCGACGCGGGAAGGCTCGAGGCCGCCGGCGTCGAAGTCCACCTGGGGTCCGAGGGGACCTCACTGCTGGAGGGAATCGAGGTCGTGATCAAGAGCCCGGGAGTACCCAACGACGCGCCGCTCGTCACCGCCGCGCGCGAGCGCGGGATCCCGGTGTGGAGCGAGGTCGAGCTGGGCGCGCGCCTCCTCGAGAACCCGATCCTCGGCGTCACCGGGACGAACGGGAAGACGACGACGAGCGAGCTCCTCGGCGCGATGCTCGGCGCGCCGGTCGCCGGGAACGTCGGCCGGGCGCTGACCGAGCTGGACGGCGAAGTGGACGCCGGGGAGTGGATCGTCTGCGAGCTCTCGAGCTTCCAGCTCGAGGACATCCACGAGCTCCGGCCGCGCATCGCCGTCCTGCTGAACCTCGAGCCCGACCACCTCGACCGGCACGGGACGTTCGCGGCCTATCGCGACGCGAAGCTGCGGATCTTCGAGAACCAGACGGGCGAGGACACGGCCGTCGTCCCGCGCGGGTTCCCTCAGGTCGGGCAGGGACGCCGCGTCGAGTTCTCCGGCGACGATCCGCTGCCCGCGGAGCCGCGGATTCCCGGCGCGCACAACCGCGAGAACGCGGCCGCCGCGGCGGCCGCCGCCCGCGCCGCCGGCGTCGCGGACGAACGGATCGCCGAGGCGCTGCGCACCTTCCCCGGCGTCCCCCACCGGCTCGAGGAGGTCGGCGAGGTCGGCGGGGTCCGGTACGTCAACGACTCCAAGGCGACGAATGCGGCCGCGGCGCGCCGTGCGATCGCGTCCTTCGACGATCCGCTGCACGTCATCCTCGGCGGTCTCGGCAAGAACGAGAGCTACGCGGAGCTCGCCGCCGACCTGCGTGCCAAGGGGGCGAAGGCATACCTGATCGGCGCCGCTGCAGACGAGCTCGCGGCCGCGCTGGAGAGCCCGTACGAGCGCAGCGGCGATCTCGCTCGCTGCGGTCCGGGCAGCCGCCGCAGCGGCGAAGCCGGGCGAGATCGTTCTGCTCTCGCCGGCCTGCGCGAGCTACGACCAGTTCGAGAACTTCGAGCAGCGCGGCGACGAGTTCCGCCGCCTCGTCGAGGAGCTCCGGTGAAGAAGGGGGTCTTCGAGCAGCAGCTCCTCCTGCTCGTCACGCTCGCGCTCGTCGCATTCGGGCTCGTGATGGTCTACAGCGCGACCTCGGCGCCGGCCGCGCTCGGGAACGGGGATCCGTCGTACTACCTCCGCAAGCAGGGCCTCTACGCGCTCGCGGGCGTCGCGCTGCTCCTGGTGATCATGCGGACCGGCTACCGGGCACTGCGGCCGCTGGCGCCGGCGCTGGTGCTGGTCAGCGTCGTGCTGCTGGTGGCCGTGTTGGTCGTCGGCCAGACGATCAACGGCGCCACGCGGTGGCTCCAGCTCGGCCCGGCGGTCTTCCAGCCCTCGGAGCTCGCGAAGCTCGCGCTGCTCGTCTTCGCCGCCGCGTATCTCGCGCGGCGCCCGGCGCCGACGACCCTGGGCGAGTTGGTCAAGCCGCTCGGACTGGTCGCCGGGGTCGTCTGCGCGCTGCTCCTCGCCGAGCCCGATCTCGGCTCGGCGATCACGATCGTCGTCATGCTCGGCGGGATCCTCGCGGTCTCCGGCGCGCCGGCACGGCTGCTGGCGACGGCGGGTGGGCTCTGCGTCGGCCTCGTGTTCGTCGCCGCGTGGTTCGAGCCCTATCGGCGCGCCCGGCTCCTGACCTTCCTCAACCCCTGGGACGACGCGCAGGGCGCCGGCTACCAGTCGGTCCAGGCGATGATCGGCCTCGGCTCAGGAGGGATCTTCGGCGAAGGGCTCGGCCAGAGCGTCCTCAAGAACTTCTATCTCCCCGAGGCTCACACGGACATGATCTTCGCGATCATCGGCGAGGAGCTCGGCCTCGTCGGCGCCACGGCGCTGATCGCCGCCTACGGGGCGTTCGCCTACGCCGGCTTCCGGGTGGCGCTCGCCTGCCGCGACCCGTTCGGGAAGCGCCTCGCGGCCGGGATCACGACACTCGTCTGCGGCCAGGCGCTGATCAACCTCACTGCCGTGATGGGCATCGCTCCGCTGACCGGGATCACACTGCCCTTCGTCTCCTACGGCGGCTCGAGCCTCGTCGTCAGCCTCGTCTCGGTCGGGATCCTCCTTAACATCGCCGGGGACAATGGCCGAAAAGCGCGCAGCACCGGTGTGCCTGATCGCAACCGGAGGAACAGCCGGACACGTGCTCCCCGCGCTCGCGGTGGGCGAAGCGCTGCGCGAACGCGGCGCGCGCGTGACGTTCGCCGGGTCCCCCGGGCGGTTTGAGGCCAAGCTCGTTCCCGAGGCGGGCTTCGAGTTCGACGCGTTCGAGGTCTCGGGGCTCCCGCGGAAGCCGGGCGTCGCCCAGATTCGCGCGGCGATGAAGGCCGCCGGGGCGGCGCGGGCGTGCCGCCGGATCCTCAAGCGCCGCCGGCCGGACGTCGTCCTCGGCGGAGGCGGGTACGTCGCCGGGCCGATGGTGCTGGCCGCGGCCGGTCAGCGCATCCCGTCGGCGTTGATGGAGGCAGACGCTCACCTCGGGCTCGCCAACCGGCTCGCCGCGCCGCTGGCCAGCCGGGTCTTCCTCTCGTTTCCGATTCCCGGGCGCGAGGGAGCGAAGTACCGGGTCACGGGGCGACCGATCGCAGCCGGCTCCCGTGTGACGCTGCCGCAGGAGGAGGCGCGAGCACGCTTCTTCTTCGAGCATGGGCCGCTCCTGCTCGTCTTCGGAGGGAGCCAGGGCGCCCGCAGCCTGAACGAGCTTGCCGTCGAGAGCTTCGGCACCGTCGGCCCTCAGGTTCTCCACCTGAGCGGCGACCGCGATTTCAAGACGCTTGCGGCGCGGGTCTCGCGGCCTGGGTACCGGCTGCTGCCGTTCGTCCCCGACTTCGGCGCCGCGCTCTCCGCCTGCGACCTCGTGCTCGCGCGCGCGGGCGGATCGGTGTGGGAGATCGCGGCGGCGTGGCGGGCGGCGATCCTCGTCCCCTATCCGTTCGCGACCGCCGACCACCAGACCAAGAACGCTCGGTACTTCGAGCAGGCCGGTGGGGCCGTCACCGTCCCCGAGCAGGAGCTCGGGCGCGTGCCGGAGCTCGCCAGGTCGCTGCTCGGTGACCCCGTCCGCCTCTCGGCGATGGGCGCGGCGATGGGACGGGTGGCGCGCCCGGACGCCGCCGAAGAGATCGCGAAGGAATTGATCGACCTTGCAGCCTCTCGCCGGTAGGAAGCTCTTCTTCGTCGGGATCGGCGGTGCCGGCCTGAGCGGCTACGCAGTGCTCGCGCAGGCCTGGGGGGCGGAGGTCTCGGGCTGGGATCGGCACGAGACGCCCTACCTCGAGCATGTTCGCGCAGCCGGGATCCCGGTCGAGATCGCGCCTGAGATTCCTCGGTCGGGCGCCGAGCAGGAGCGCATCGTCTCGACGGCGTTCGTCGAGCACGCGGACGGAACCAGCCGTGCGGAGTTCCTCGCCGAGCTCGTCTCGCTCCAGGATGCGATCGTCGTTTCGGGGACGCACGGGAAGACGACGACGGCGGCGATGATCGCGTTCGTCCTCGATCGGCTGGGCCGTGACCCGTCGTTCCTGATCGGGGCCGAGGTCCCCCAGCTCGGCGGAAACGCGCGCGCAGGCTCCGGGTGGCTCGTCGTCGAGGGCGACGAGTCGGACCGGACCGTCGAGCAGTTGCGGCCGAAGATCGCCGTCGTCACCAACGTCGATCTCGACCACCACAGCGAGTTCGGCTCGCTCGAGGAGGTGGACGAGCTGTTCGAGCGCTGGCTCGCGACTGTTCCCCAGGTCGTGCGCGGAGACGGGCTCGAGCCGTACGACGGCGAGCTGGCGCTGCCAGGTGAGCACAACCGGCGGAACGCCGCCGCGGCGCTGGAGGCACTTCGGCTCGTCGGCGTTCCGAGCGACGAGGCCTGGCCGGTGCTCCGCGAGTTCCGCGGCGCCGGCCGCCGGCTCGAGGAGGTCGGCGTCGCCGGCGACGTGCGGGTCGTCGACGACTACGCGCACCACCCGGCCGAGGTCGCAGCGACTCTCGCCGCGCTGCGCGAGCAAGGCGACGGCCGCATCCTCGCCCTCTTCCAGCCGCACCTCTACTCGCGCACGCGGCACCTGGCGCGCGAGCTCGCCTCGGCCCTCGCCGACGCGGACTTCGTCGCGGTCACGGACATCTATGGGGCCCGGGAGGAGCCGGTCCCGGGGGTGACGGGCAAGCTCGTCGTCGACGCGCTCGCCGAGCTTCGGCCGGGAATGCCACTGGCCTGGACGCCGCGCCTCGAGGACGGCGCGACGTTTCTCGCCCGTCGAGCGCGCCCGGGGGACGTCGTCGCAACGATCGGAGCCGGTGACGTCGATCGGGCGGCGCTGCTCGTCATCGAGAGCCTGTCGTGACGATCGAGGAGCAGATCTCGCTCTCGCGGTTCACGACGCTCGGGACCGGCGGCCCCGCCCGCTGGTTCGCGAAGCCCGGGACGACGGATGAGCTCGCCGAGGTGCTGGGCTGGGCCGCTGAACGAGACATCGCCGTCTCGGTCGTCGGGCTCGGGTCGAACCTGCTCGTCGCCGACGACGGGCGTCGACGGGCTCGTGCTGAAGCTCGCGGGCGAGCTCGCGGCGGCAGAGGTGGAGGGTGACCGGCTGATCGCCGGCGGCGGGGCGCCGCTCGCGGTCTGTCTGCATCGCGCCCGAGCAGCGTCGCTCGGTGGCATCGAGTTCGTCTGCGCGATCCCGGGGACGGTCGGCGGCGGCGTCTGGATGAACGCGGGTGCCTACGGCGGCGATATCGCCGGCGTCCTGGAGCGCGCGCTCGTCGTCTCCGCCGCAGGTGAGAGCTGGCGCACGCCGGCCGAGCTCGGTCTCGAGTACCGGCGCTCGGCGCTCGAGCCCGGTGAGGTGGTCGCCCGGGCGGAGTTCAAGCTCGTCCCGCGGCCCGCGGAGGAGATCAAGGCGACCATCGCCGACATGCAGGCTCGCCGGAAGGCCGCGCAGCCGACGAACAAGCGGACGTTCGGCAGCGTCTTCAAGAACCCGGAGCACGAGCTCACCGCCGGACGGATGCTCGAGGCCTGCGGGCTGAGAGGGCACCAGATCGGCGGCGCGCAGATCTCTCCGCGGCATGCCAACTTCATCGAGAACGCCGACGGCGCGCGGTCGGCAGACGCGATCGCGTTGATGGCGGAGGCGCGGCGGCGCGCGCTCGGCGAGTTCGGCGTCGAGCTCGAGCACGAGGTGCAGCTCCTGGGCGACATCGTCCTGCCTCCCGTGGGGTCGCCGGCGTAGGAGCAGGTCGGGCCGCGGCGAAGTGAAGGCCGTGGCCCGAGGACGACAGGTCGCCGCTACGCGCGCGCAGGCACAGGCGCGAGCGCCCCTGCTCTGCGTGCTGCTTCCTTCGGGGCGCTCGCTGGCCGTAGGCTTCGGCCTGCTCGCGGCGGCATCTCATGCTCTACGTCGCGGCCCGCGAGACGGCCGTCTTCTCCGTGCGGTCCGTGGACGTCGCCACTCAGCCCGCCGGACATGTAGGGCTCGTGAACAAGGCGCTTGCGCCGCTCCAGGGGAAGAGCCTCCTCGAGGTCGACGAAGAGGCGATCGCGCGACAGCTCGAAGGCCTCCCTCATGTTCATCTGCTGGGCTTCGATCGCGCGTTTCCCAACACGCTCCGTGTCCAGGTGAGCGTCGAGCGGCCGGTAGCGGTGGCCAGGCGAGCCGATGAGAACTGGCTCGTCTCAGGCGAGGGACGCGTGCTCCGCAAGCTGGAACGCAGGCTCAGGCGGCCGCTGCCCGTCGTCTGGCTCCCGCGGACGGACGAGCCCGAGATCGGAGCGATCCTCCCTGCCGACGAGCCGGCCCGCGCGGTCGCCGCGTTGGCCAAGGCCAAGGCAAGGCAGCCGCGGTTCTGGCGCACGATCTGGTACGTCCAGAGCGGAGAGCAGGGACTGACGATCGTCCTGCGCGACCGGCTCGAAGTTCGTCTGGGAGGGACGACGGAGCTGACGCTGAAGCTCCGGGTCGCCCAGCGCGTGCTCGCCGCGATCCGGGCAGAGGGCAGCCCCGCGACCTACATCGACGTCTCGGTTCCGGAGCGGCCGGTGGCGGACACAACTCTCAACTCTCAAGTCGAGCCTTAGATTTCCGCGACTGATCGCCGTTTGACACGCGGCGTCGATCGGCCCTACGCTGGTGCATTGCCGAAGCCGTCAAAGGCGGGAGCTGGAGTCGAGCTTGAGGTGGAGGGACATTGAGAGTGCGTGATCAGTCTGGCAACTACCTAGCCATGATCAAGGTTGTGGGCGTCGGCGGTGGCGGCTCGAACGCCGTCAGCCGCATGGTCGACGCCGGCTTGAGCGGCGTCGAGTTCATCGCCGCGAACACGGACGCGCAGGCCCTGCTCGTCGTCGACTCGGACGTCAAGGTGCAGATCGGCGCGGAGGCGACGCGCGGGCTCGGCGCCGGAGCGGATCCAGAGGTCGGCAAGACCGCGGCGCAGGAGAGCCGCGACGAGCTGAAGGAGGTCCTGAAGGGCGCCGACATGGTGTTCGTCACCGCCGGGGAAGGCGGAGGGACCGGGACGGGCGGCGGACCGATCGTCGCCGAGATCGCGAAGGAGCTCGGCGCGCTCACCGTCGGCGTCGTCACGCGGCCATTCGGCTTCGAGGGCCGCCGCCGCGCCGAGCAGGCTCACCTTGGGATCGAAGGGCTCCGCGAGCAGGTCGACACGCTGATCGTGATCGAGAACGACCGCCTGCTCCAGGTGGTCGAGAAGAAGACGTCGATCATCGAAGCCTTCCGGATGGCGGACGACATTCTTCGCCAGGGCGTCCAGGGGATCACCGACCTGATCACCGTCCCCGGGATCGTCAACCTCGACTTCGCCGATGTACGGGCGATCATGGCGGAGGCCGGCTCGGCGCTGATGGGCATCGGCACCGCGTCGGGCGAGAATCGCGCGGCGGAAGCGGCCCACATGGCCGTGTCCTCGCCGCTGCTGGAGTCTTCGATCGAAGGCGCGACCGGAATCCTGCTCAACATCACCGGCCCCGCCGACATGGGCCTCTTCGAGGTGAACGAGGCGGCGGAGGTCGTGACGAGCGCGGCGGACCAGAACGCGAACGTCATCTTCGGCGCGGTCATCGACGAGTCGCTCAAGGACGAGGTGCGGGTGACGGTGATCGCAACCGGCTTCGGCCCCGCCGCGCACCGGCGCCGCCGGCGCACGACGGTCGAGGAAGAAGCTCAGGCTCCTGCGACGAGGCGGCCGGAGCCCGAGGAGCAGCCGTTCGACGTTCCCGAGGACGTCCTCGAAGTCCCGTCGTTCCTGCGGGACTGACGGCCGAACGACCGCTGTAGCATCCGGGCGTCATGCAGACGCTCCGCCGAACGCCGCTCTACGAGCGGCATCGCGCCCTGAACGCGCGCATGGTGCCGTTCGCGGGCTGGGAGATGCCCGTCCAGTACGAAGGGGTGATCGGTGAGCACCGCGCGGTTCGGGCCGACACCGGCGTCTTCGACGTCTCGCACATGGGCGAGCTCGAGGTCGAAGGCCCCCGCGCGCACGAGCTGCTCCAGAGCGTGCTCGCGAACGACCTCGACAAGATCGAGCCGGGCGGCGCCCAGTACACGCTGCTGACCAACGAGCGCGGCGGGATCATCGACGACCTGATCGCCTACCGCCTGGAGCAGGGCCGATACCTCCTGATCGTGAACGCGGCGAACCGCGAGGCGGCGTTTCAGTGGCTCAAGGAACACGAGATCCCCGGCTCCGACGTTCGCGATGTATCGGACGAGTTCGGGCTCCTCGCCGTGCAGGGGCCGCGCTCGATCGAGCGCCTCGGGCTCGACGAGGCACCGGCTTTCACGTTCGCTGAGCAGGAATTGGACGGCATCGACGTCATGGTCAACCGCACGGGCTATACGGGCGAGCGCGGTGTCGAGCTGCTGGTGCCCGCCGAGGATGCCGCCGCCGTCTGGGATCGAGTGCTGGAGCGCGGCGCCGTCCCCTGTGGGCTCGGCGCCCGCGACACCCTGCGCCTCGAAGTCTGCTTCCCTCTGCACGGCAACGACATCGGGCCTGACACCGACGCGATCTCGGCCGGGCTCGGCTGGGTCTGCGCGCTCGACAAGGACTTCACCGGCGCCGAGGAGCTACGTCGGATCAAGGCGGATGGGCCCGAGCGGAAGCTCGTGCCGTTCGTGATGGAGGACTCGGGCATCCCGCGCCAGGGCATGCCGATCGCCGGCGGCGGCGAGGTGACGTCGGGAAGCCACTCCCCGATGCTCGACCGCGGGATCGGGATGGGCTACGTGCCGTCGGAGCAAGCGTCACCTGACACCGAGCTGACCATCGATGTTCGCGGCCGGGACCGGCGAGCCCGAATCGTGACCAAACCCATCTACAAGCGACAGGAGGGCTGATGGCGGCCGACGAGAGCTACCCCGAGGAGCTTCGCTACCACGCCGAGCACGACTGGGCGCGGATCGAGGACGGCGAGGCTGTGCTCGGGATCACCTGGTACGCGCAGGACGCGTTGGGGGAGCTCGTCCACTACGAGCCGCCGGAGGAGGGCGCCTCGGTGACGAAGGATTCGTCGTACGGAGAGGTCGAGTCCGTGAAGGCCGTCTCGGACGTGATCTCGCCGCTCTCGGGGGAGGTCGTCGAGGTCAACCAGGCGGTGATCGACGCTCCCGAGAAGGTCAACGAGGATCCCTACGGCGAGGGTTGGCTGATCCGCATCCGGCTGACCGACCCGAGCGAAGCCGACGGCCTGCTGACCGTCGACGGCCTACCGAGAGCTGCTCGCCGAGCAGTGACCTACGTCTCGCTGACCGACGCCGATCGCGCCGAGATGCTCGAGACGATCGGCGTCTCCTCCGTCGAGGACCTCTTCCGCGACATCCCCGAGGGCGTCCGCCTGCGCCGCGAGCTCGATCTCGGCGACCCGCTGCCCGAGCAGGAGATCGTCGACCGGCTCGAGGAACTGGCCGCGAAGAACACGCACGTCGGCGAGGAGATCTCGTTCCTCGGCGCCGGCGTCTACGACCACTACGTGACGGCGATCGTCGACGCAATCCTCCAGCGCGGCGAGTTCCTCACCTCCTACACGCCGTACCAGCCCGAGATGAGCCAGGGCGTGCTCCAGGCGCTCTTCGAGTACCAGACGGTGATCTGCGAGCTGACCGGCATGGACGTCTCGAACGCGTCGGGCTACGACGGGACGACGGTCGCTGCGGACGCCTGCTACATCGCCAAGCACGCTACGGGCCGGACCAAGGTCGTCCTCGCCGAGTCGCTCAACCCGCAGGCGCGCCAGGTCGTCAGGACCTACGCGCCCGGTTTCGGCCTCGACGTCGTCGACGTGCCCCACCGCGGCGGCGTCCTCGACCCGGACGAGCTGCGCGCCGCGGCGGAGGACGCAGCCTGCGTGATCTTCCAGCAGCCGAACTTCTTTGGCTGCCTCGAGCCTGCGCCCGAGCTCGCCGCCGCGGCGAATGACGCCGGCGCGCTGCCGGTGGCGCACGTCGACCCGGTCTCGCTCGGGTTGCTCGAGGCGCCGGGCGCGTACGGATGCGCGATCGCGATCGGAGAGGGGCAGGGGGCGGGCAACCCGCTCTCCTTCGGCGGCCCGCACTACGGCTTCATCGCCGCGCGCGAGGAGTTCACACGACGCATGCCCGGCCGGATCGTCGGCGAGACGACCGACGTCGACGGGCAGCGCGGCTTCGTCCTCACGCTCCAGACGCGGGAGCAGCACATCCGCCGCGAGAAGGCGACCTCGAACATCACCACCAACCAGACGCTCTTGGCGCTGGGCGGCCTGATTCAGTTGTGTTGGCTGGGACCGCAGGGTCTCCGCGAGCTGGGGGAGACCTGCATGGCGCTCGCCGAGCACGCCAAGGAGCGCATCGGGCTTCCACTCGTGTTTCCGGATCAGACAACATTCAAGGAGTTTGCCATCCGCGTCGGACGGCCTGCCGTGGAGGTCATCCGCGAGGCGCGCGCGAAGGGCATCCACCCCGGCTATCCGCTCGGCCGCGACTACGAGGGCATGGACGACGTCCTGCTCGTCGCGGTCACGGAGCGGCGGAGCCTCGACGACATCGAGGAGCTCGCGGAGGTGCTGGCCGGATGAAGCTCGTCTTCGAGAAGTCGCGCGCCGGGCGCCGCGCGGCGCACCTCCCGCGCCACGAGCAGCTGACGAAGCCCGAGGTGCCCGCCGAGCTGCGCCGCTCGCGCGCGCCGCGGCTGCCGGAGCTGCCCGAGGTGGAGATCGTCCGCCACTTCACGCAGCTCACGACGCGCAACTTCGGGATCGACACGGGCTTTTACCCGCTCGGCTCCTGCACGATGAAGTACAACCCGCGGGTCAACGAGCGCGTCGCCGCGCTGCCCGGCTTCCGCGACCTGCACCCCCACGAGGACGAGGAGGGCTCGCAGGGCGCGCTCGAGCTGATGCACGGGCTCCAGGAGATGCTGGCCGAGATCACGGGGCTCGACGCCGTCTCGCTCCAACCCGCGGCGGGCTCCCAGGGCGAGCTGACCGGACTGATGCTGATGCGCGCCTTCTTCGCCGACCGCGGCGAGGGCGAGCGCCGCCGCAAGATCGTGGTCGCCGACACGGCGCACGGCACGAACCCGGCGAGCGTGACGATGGCGGGCTACGAGCTCGTCAAGGTCGATACCGACGCACGCGGGAACATCGACCTCGACGACCTCCGCGCCAAGGTCGACGACGAGACCGCCGGCCTGATGCTCACCAACCCGTCGACGCTCGGGCTATTCGACGAGCAGATCGAGGAGGTCGCGCGGATCTTTCACGAGATCGGGGGCCTCCTGTACTACGACGGGGCGAACCTGAACGCCGTCTGCGGCATCTCCCGGCCGGGCGACATGGGCTTCGACATCGTCCACATCAACCTGCACAAGACCTTCTCGCAGCCGCACGGAGGCGGCGGGCCCGGGGGCGGCCCGATCGCGGTCAAGCGTCAGCTCGAGCCCTACCTGCCCGTGCCGGCGGTCGTCCCGGACGGGAAGCGCTTCCGACTCGACTACAACCGTCCGAAGTCGATCGGCAAGGTACGCGCCTTCACGGGGCCGTTCGGTGTCTTCGTCCGGTCGTACGCGTTCATCCTCGCCTGGGGGCGCGAGCTGAAGACGATGTCCGAGGACGCGGTCCTGAACGCGAACTACCTGCTGGCGCGGCTCAAGGGCTCATACGACCTGCCCTTCGACCGCCTCTGCACGCACGAGTTCGTGCTCTCGGCCCGGACGCTCAAGCGCGAGCACGGGGTCACGGCGCTCGACGTCGCCAAACGGCTCATGGACTACGGCTTTCATCCGCCGACGATCTACTTCCCGCTGATCGTTCCCGAGGCACTGATGATCGAGCCGACGGAGACGGAGACCAAGGAGACGCTGGACGAGTTCGCCGACGCGATGGTTGCGATCACCCGCGAGGCTGCGGAGAGGCCGGAGGTGCTGAAGAGCGCCCCCCACAACCGGCCCGTCAAGCGTCTCGACGAGGTCAAGGCCGCGAAACGGGCGATCGTCCGCTACCGCTTCGAAGACCACCCCGACCTCACCGCGGAGCCCAGCACGCCGGCGGCCGCCGAGGCACCGAAAGGGGTCTAGCCGCTGAGCGAGATCATGGCCGCGCTGTACGCCGGCGACCGTTCGCGCGCGGAGCAGCTCGCCGGTGACGCCGAGCTCGACATCCACGAGGCGTCTTCGCTTGGCCGGGCTGAACGGGTCCGCGAGCTCCTCGGAAGCGACCCGACCCTGGCGACGAGGCGCTCGTCCGACGGATTCACGCCGCTGCACTACGCCGCGTTCTTCGGGACGGCCGAGACCGCCGCTGTGCTGCTCGAGCACGGCGCCGACCCGTCGGCCGTCGCCGAGAACGAGATGCGGGTGCAGCCGCTCCACAGCGCGGCGGCGGTGAACGCGAACGAGACAGCTCGGCTCCTGCTCGACGCCGGGGCCGATCCGAATGCGCGCCAGGAAGGCGGGTTCCGGCCGATCGACGCAGCCGTCGCGAGCGGGAACGACGAGCTCCACGCCCTCCTGGTCGAGCGTGGCGCCGAGCCGCCGGGCTAGCAAGAATCCAGCTGTGATCGAGCTTCGCTCCGACACGCTCACCCGGCCGACGCCAGGGATGCGCGAGGCGATCGCCTCCGCCGAGGTCGGCGACGAGCAGAAGCGAGAGGACCCGACGGTCAACCTGCTCGAGCAGCGAGCGGCCGAGCTTCTCGGGCACGAAGAGGCCGTCTTCGTGCCGACGGCGACGATGGCGAACGAGATCGCGCTTCGGCTCCACGGGGAGCCGGGCGACGAGGTGCTCGCGGAGGAGCACTCGCACGTCCTCATCTCGGAGCTCGGCGCGCCGGCCGCCCTCAGCGGTCTCCTGACCCGGCCGCTGCCCGGCGATCGCGGGCGGCTGACGCCTGAGCAGATCCGGGCGACTGCGTACACGGTCGAGGGCGACCTCCACGCGCCGCTGACCAGGATCGTCTCGATCGAGAACACGCACAACAGCTCCGGCGGCCGTGTCTGGCCGCTGGCCGACGTCGTCGCCGTCGCCGAGACGTGCCGCGAGCTCGGCATCAGCCTTCACCTCGACGGTGCCCGCCTCTTCAACGCCGCCGTGGCGCTCGGCGTGCCCGCGGCGGAGATCGCCACGCACGCCGAGACCGTGACGATCTGCCTCTCGAAAGGGCTCGGCTGCCCGCTCGGCGCGCTCGTCGCCGGCTCGCACGACGCGATGCGCCGCGCACGCCGCTACAAGCACCTCTTCGGCGGCGCGATGCGCCAGGCCGGAATCGTGGCCGCTGCCGGCGTGTACGCCTTCGAACACCACATCGACCGCCTGGCCGACGATCACGCGCGGGCGAAGCGGCTAGCCGAGGGCTTCGCCGCCGCGGGGCTGCCGGTCGAGCCGGACGACGTCGAGACGAACTTCGTCCAGGTGGATGTTGCCCCGCTCGGGCTCGACAAGGCCGAGGCGCTCGAGCGCCTGCACCAGGCGGGCGTCGGGCTGTCGGGAACGGTGCACCCGACGAGGCTCCGCGCCGTCACCCACCTGGACGTGACCGACGAGGACATCGGGCGCGCGATCGAGATCGCGCCACAGGCCCTGGGAGCACTTGCCCGCGCCTGACCAGCTCAAGGCCGAGCTCGAGCGAATCGTTCGCACGGCGCAGGCCGAGAAGCGGTTGCCCTCCGTGAGCGCCGCGGCGGTTCACGACGGCGAGATCGTCTGGGCGGACGCCGTCGGGCTCGCGGATGCCGAGGCTGCGGAGGAGGCGACGCCGGACCACCAGTACCGCATCGCCTCGATCACCAAGACGGTGACCGCCGTCGGGCTGATGCAGCTGCGCGACGAGGGGAAGGTCGACCTGGACGACACCCTCGATCGGCACCTGCCGGAAGCGGCGCACAAGCCGACGCTCCGAGACCTGCTGTCGCATCTTTCCGGGATTCAGCGAGAAGTCCCCGGGGACGTCTGGGAGACCCTGAAGATGCCGACTCGCGACGAGCTCCTGCCGCGCCTCGCCGAGAGCGAGCGCGTGCTCGCGCCGGGCGCGTACTGGCACTACTCGAACCTTGCTTTCGCGCTCCTCGGCGAGGTCGTCGCCCGCGTCTCCGGACGGGCGGCCGAGGAGTACCTCACGACCGCGTGCTTAGGCCCGCTGGGGATGACCCGGACGACGTGGACGGCGGCGGAGCCCGCGGCGAAGGGCTACCTCGTCGATCCGTACGCCGACGTCCCGAGAGAGGAGCCGGTGATCGCCGGGAACGCCGTCGCGCCGGCGGCCGAGCTGTGGAGCACGCCGAGCGATCTCTGCCGCTGGGCGGCGTTCATCGCCGATCCCGATCCGGCGGTGCTGGCTCCCGAGACGATGGCGGAGATGCGGACGTTCCAGTCGATGGTCGACCTGACCAAGTGGCGGCTCGGCTACGGGCTCGGCTTCGCGCTCTACCGGGTGGACGACCGTCTGTTCGCGGGCCACGACGGCGCCCATGCGGGCTTCCTCGCGCATGTCTCCGCGCTACCGGAGGCGAAGACGGGCGCCGCCGTGCTGACGAACGCAGGCGCCGGGGTCGACATCTCCGCGCTCGGCGTTCGGCTCTCACGCGCCGTCGCCGACGCCTACCCGCCGTTGCCGGACGAGTGGCGCCCGGGTGACGGCGCCCCCGAGGAGCTCGAGGGCGTCCTCGGACGCTGGTGGTCGGAGGGGCACGAGCTCGTCTTCTCGTTCAGGAACGGCAAGCTCGAGTCGCTCGCCGTCGACGCGCGGCTCGACCTCGGCCGCTCGGTGTTCGAGCAAGAGGGGCCGGACCTCTACCGGATCACGCAGGGGCGCGAGCGGGGCGAGCTGCTGCGGATCGTCCGCGACGACGCGGGCGAGCCGGTGAAGCTCTACTTCGCGACCTACCCCGTTACGCGGAGCCCGAAGACGTTCGGTTAGCGGTCGCCCGCGACGAAGAACGCGGCGGCGACCGTGACGTACGCCGCGATCAGCACGACGCCCCGCCACCGCGACGATTGTCCTGGCAGCAGCAGGAGGAATGTGAACAGCGTGGCCGCGGCGAGCGCGGCGATCTCGACCTGGCGGAACGAGAGCGCGAGCGGGTCGATCAGCCAGGAGAGCAGCGCCACGGCGGGGATCAGGAACACGGCGACCTGCGCGCTGGAGGCGAGCGCGATCTCGGCCGCCAGCTTGATCTGTCCGTGCGCGGCGACGACGACGGCACCGCCGTGCTCGGCCGCATTGCCGACGATCGCAATGATGACGGCCGCGACGAAGAACTCGGACAGGTTCACCTGCTCGGCGAACTCCTCCAGTGACCCGACGAGGATCTCGGCGACGAACGCGGTCACGACCGTCGCCGCTCCGAGCACGAGCATCGCCATACGGAACGACCATGCCGCCATCGCCGGGGCCTCGTCCGAAATGTGGAGCCGGTGGTGGCGGCGAAGAGAGATCCACGTGACGACGCCGTAGGCGATCAGGAGCACGATCGAGACCGGGACCGACAGACGCGCGAGCGAGTCCCGCTCCGGATCGCCCTCCCAGCCGGGCACCGACGGGATCAGCAGGACGAGGACGGCGAAACCGATCAGCGCGAGGGAGACGATGCTCGACTCGCGGTCGAGTGCGCCGCGCCCGCCGAAGAGCAGGGAGAAGCCGAGCACTAGCAGCAGGTTGCCGATCACGCTTCCGCTCAGCGAGCCACGCACGACCTCCCACTTCGCCTCGTTGACGGCGAGCAGGGCAATGATCAGCTCGGGCGCGTTGCCGAACGTGGCATTGAGGAAACCCCCGATGCCGGGACCGGTGTGATGGGCCGCCTCCTCCGTCGCCTCTCCGATCAACCAGGCGAGCGGGATCAGCGCGAGCGCGGCGAGGATGAACTCGACGACGCCGCCGGGATGGAACGCGTAATGAAGGAAGATCGTGACCGGCGCGAGGGCGAGGGAGCCCCAAAGGATCCTCCTGGCCACGGCACTACCCTAACGACGTGTTACGCGGGGTTCTCCTCGACTGGGGCGGCACGCTCATGGACGACGAGTGGACCGACGAGATCGCGCTGGAGGGCTTTCGCGCGGGTCTGGGCGCCCTCAGCCGGGACGGGCTCCCCGATGCCGACGCGTATGCGGCCTACCTCACGGAGCACGAGCAGGAGCTCTTCCCCGCGGGGCGCGAGGACGAGATCGACCTCAGCGCCGGCATCGCGACCTCCTTCCGCGAGCAAGGTGCCGAGCTCGCGGACGACGAGCTCCGGGTGTTCCTCCAGGCGACGCAGGACGTCTGGTCGTCCTACTACTCGCTCGCCGCGTCGACCCACGCGCTGCTCGAGGCGCTGCGGGCGCGGGGTTTGAAGCTCGCGCTCGTCTCCAACACCGCGAGCCCCCAATGGCTGGTCGAGCCGACGCTCGAACGGATGGGGCTCGTCGAGCGAATTGACGCGATCGTCCTGTCGTCGGAGGTCGGAAAGCGGAAGCCGCATCCGGCGATCTTCGAGCGAGCGCTCGCCGAGCTAGGCGTCGATGCGAGTGAGGCGGTCCATGTCGGCGACCGCCTCGAAGCGGACGTGCTCGGCGCGTCGCGAGTGGGGATGAAGACCGTGCAGGCCCTCTGGTTTCGCGCCGACGACACGCCGGTCGAGGTCGAGCCCGACTTCCAGGCGTTCACCCAGATGGACGTCTTGAACGTGGTGGATCGGCTTGGGCCTGGGCACGCCGGGTAGCTGGGGAAACCCTCCCGGTTTCCCCAGACCCCTTCCACCGCCCGCTTCGCGGGCAGCGCTGCGCGCTAGCGCTTCGGCCCGCGCCTGTCAAGTCTTGCGCGACGCGCCCCGGGTCCGGAAAATCCGCCCATGGCGTCACGCGAGATCGCCAGTCCGCCGCAGGAGCTTCCGCTCCGGCCGCAGGACGAGGTCGAGTGTCGCCGCTGCGGGGTCCACTGCGACAAGGTCGTCTACCCGGGCGCGTGCGTCGCCAAGTCGTGCCCGTTCCTCTACGCGTTCGAGGAAGTCGGGCGGACCTACGTCGGCTGCATGCAGAAGGTCTTCTCGGTCGAGATCGACCTGCAGCTGCTCCGCAAAGCCGAAGCCCGAGCCCCGGGCTTCGGTGCTGTCAAGGCCAGTCGCAACCCGCTGCCCATGTGCGAGTCGGAGGTCGAGAGCACGTACCTCAGCCGGACCGACGACCTCGGCTGCGTGAACCCTGAGTTCCACGAGCCGGTCGGCGAGCCGAGCTTCCGCGTTTTCGCGCAGGTCCGCGGGTCCGCCTAGTCCCCTTCTTCCACAGTCCCTTCAGCTTGTCGATCTCCGCGGCGTCTGGGCCGTGGCCGTCCGGCCCCGAGGTCTCGAGCACGGCCGGCAGGTGCTGCAGCCTCGGATTGCCGAGGAAGACCGAGAGCTTGTCGCCCATCAGGCCCTCGAGCATGTTCGCGTGGCGATCGCGGTTGGAGCCGAAGGGCGTCGCCGAGTCGTTCACGTGGAGCAGGCGAAGTCGGTCGAGGCCGATCAGCTCGTCGAACTCGTCGAGCAACGCGTCGAGCGCAGCCGGGTCGGTGATGTCGTAGCCGGACGCCCAGAGGTGGCACGAGTCGAGGCAGACGCCGAGCCGAGGGTGGCCGTCGAGACGCTCGACGAGCGTCGCCAGCTCGTCGAGCGACCGCCCGATCGTCCCGCCGGTTCCCGCCGAGTTCTCGATCAGGAGCCACGAGGTGTCGGAGCAGCGCTCGAGGATCTGCTCGAGGGCCGGAACGGCTCGCTCGACGCCCGCTTCGAAGCCGCTGCCGAGGTGCGAGCCGACGTGGAAGACGACGTCGGCGCCGATCGCGCACGCGGTGTCGACCGTCTTCTGGAGCGTCTCGACCGACTTGCCGTAGACCTCCTCGTCCGGGCTCGCGATGTTGCAGAGGTAGATCGCGTGGATGATCGAGGCCTCGATGCCGGCCTCACCCGCTCGCTCGCCGTAGCCGGCGAGGACCTCCGGGTCGTGCTCCGGGTAGCGCCACGCGCGCGGGCTCTGGGCGAACAGCTGGACGGCGTTGGCGCCGATCGCGGCCGCCCGTTCCGGAGCGGCCTTGACGCCGCCGCCAACGTGGCCGCCGAAGAGCACGCCCCTACGATAGTGGCGTGAGTGTCCGCGTCCGCATGGCGCCCAGCCCGACAGGCTTGCTCCACATCGGGAGCGTTCGCACGTTCCTCTTCAACTGGCTCCATGCCCGCGCGCACGACGGCGAAGTCCTGCTCCGGATCGAGAACACCGACACGAGCCGCGAAGTGGCGGAGGCGACCGAGCAGATCCAGCGCTCGCTCGCCTGGCTCGGAATCGACTGGGACGGCGACGTGCGCTTCCAGCTCGACCGGATGGAGGACGCGCAGGGGCTGGCCCGCCAACTCGTCGAGGAGGGGAAGGCCTACGAAGACGAGGGCGCGATCCGCTTCCGGATGCCGGACGACGGCACGACCGGCTGGGACGACGTCATCCGCGGGCGGATCGAGGTCGAGAACGAGAATCTCGACGACCTCGTGCTCGTCCGGTCCGACGGCCGACCGACGTACAACTTCGCCAATCCGGTCGACGACATGCTCGACGGGATCACGCACGTGATCCGCGGCCAGGACCACATCTCGAACACGCCGAGGCAGCTCCAGATCCTCCAGGCGCTGGGCGCGGAGCCGCCGGCGTACGCTCACGCGCCCGACGTGCTGGGCCCCGACGGCAAGAAGTTCTCCAAGCGCCACGGCGCGCAGTCGGTCGAGGACTTCCGCGAGCAGGGCTACATCCCGGAGGCGATCGTCAACTTCCTCGCCCGCCTCGGGTGGGCCTACGACGACAAGACCGAGGTCTTCTCTCGGGACGAGCTCCTGCAGCTCTTCAGCCTCGAGCGGGTGTCGCCGAGCCCGGCCGTCTTCGACTACCAGAAGCTCGCCTGGCTGAACGGCGTCCACCTGCGCAACCTGCCGCTCGACGAGTACGAGAACCGCGTGCTCATCTACCTCCGCGAGCAGGGAATCGACTGGGACGAGGAGCTGGTCCGGAAGGCGGCTCCGCTCGTCCAGGAGAAGATCGAGACGCTGAACCAGTTTCCCGACTACGTCCGCTTCCTCTTCGAGGACGTGGAGCCCGACCCGTCGCTCGTCGACGGGAGCGCTCCGGTCCTCGCCGAGGCCGAGAACGCCCTCGCGGGTCTCGAGCCGTTCGATGCGGAAGCGATCGAACGCGAGCTGCGCGCGCTCGCCGAGCGCCTCGAGCTGAAGCCGAGGGAGGCGTTTCAGCCGATCCGGGTCGCGGTCACCGGGTCGAAGGTCTCACCCGGCCTGTTCGAGAGCATCGAGCTGCTCGGCCGCGAGCAGCTCGATAGACCGGCTCAGGGCCGCCCGCGACGCAGCGGCTTAGGCGGGGCAAGCGGGTCGAGCGCACGCTGGAACTCCACCCACGCTCGTCGGCGGAAGGCGGGCGTCGGCTGCGGCAGTTCGCGGGCCAGGCGCTTCCCGACCGCGTCGAGCTGCTCGGGCTCCAGCCGACGTCCCACTTCAAGAGAGGAAACGGACGACGGCCGGGTTTCGGTACGGCCAGTACACTCGGAAGGTGGAACGCGACACGACGGTGCTGGTCGTCGACGACGACCCATCGCTGCGGCTTCTCTGTCGCGTCAACCTGGAGCTCGAGGGGTACGCCGTCGTCGAGGCCGGAACGATCGAGGAAGCGGAGCAGGCACTCGACGAACGGCGTCGACGTGGTCTTGCTCGACCTCCATCTCGGCAACGAGGAGGGGATCGCGCTCATGCCGAGGATCGAGGAGCGTGGGCTCGGCTCGTCCCTGGCGCTGCTGACCGGAAGCCCCGGCAGTCGGGTCCCGCAGGGAGCCGCAGTCATCCCGAAGCCGTTCGCGATCGACGACCTGACCGGAACGGTCAGACGGCTGGCAGCCTCATAGGTCCCTGTAGATTCCCGATTCGCAATGAGGGTCACCGCCGTTCGCACGCCTGCCGAGTACGAAGCTGAGCTCCAGCGCTACATCCTCGAGCGCGCCGAGGAAGGACGGGCTGTGCGCGTCGGCGAGAAGGAGGTCTCGGAGCGCGCGGAGATCGTCGCGCGGTATCGGGAGCTCTTCACCCGCGACCAGCTCGAGGCGCTCAAGGAGGCCGAGGCCGGCGTTTCCGGGACGGAGCGCGAGCGCGTGTACCGGCTGCGAAAGACCTGCGAAGGAGGCCTGGCCGACCTCGAGCTGAGCGAGCGCGAGGATGCGCTGGAGAACGCGATTCTCGCCGCGCGGATCGACCACCGCGGCGAGGAGCTGCCGCTGCGCTCGGCCCAGGCGCAGCTCGCCGTGATCGCCGACTACGCCGAGCGCGATGAGCTCGGGAAGCTCCACGGCGACGCGTCGGCCGGCTTCAACGACGAGCGCATGGAGCTGCTTCGCGCGAGGGAGGAGCTCGATGCCGAGCTCTCCGGTGAGGCCGACCCGGTCGCGCGGAACGAGGAGGAGAAGGCGATCTCGCTACGGTGACCTCTCCGGTGTCCTGACCGCCGCCAGCAGCGCGGCAGACGACGTTTGGGCGCGACTCTCCTCCCGCTGGTTCGACACGCTGCTCGGTGACGATCGGCCGGAGATCCCGAACTCGTACCACGTCGGCTGGCTGCGCCGCCTGTCTCCGCTCGAGAGCACGTACGTCAAGGAGCGGGCGACGGAGGTGTGCCTCGAGACCGTCAAGGCGATCGGCTTCGACTTCGACGAGCAGCCGAACATCAAGCTCGACCTCGACGATCGCCCGCAGAAGTCGCCGCGGGCCTGCGTCATCGCTTCCGACCCGCCCCGCCTCGTACACCTGATCACGCGCGCGCAGGGCGGGCTCCACGACTACCAGGCGTTCCTGCACGAGGCCGGCCACGCGCTCCACTACGGCAACTGCGACCCGGCGCTGCCGTACACCTTCAGGAGCCTTTCGCGCGACCACGCGCTGACGGAGATCTACTCCTACATCTTCGAGGCGATCTCCCGCGAGCCCGCCTGGCACGCGCAGCACTTCCCGCTCTCCGAGGAGCAGGCGGCCGAGAACGCCGAGGCGACGGTCTTCCTCGAGGCGCTGCTCTACCGCCGCTACACCGCGAAGCTCGACTTCGAGCTCGAGTTCTGGAGCAACTTCGCCGAAGCCAACGGTTCGCCTCAGCAGAGCTACTCGAAGAAGCTGACGGACGCCACCGGGATCAACTATCGCCCCGACGGTTACCTCGCCGACATGGACGCCGGCTTCTACTCGGCCGACTACCTGCGTGCGTGGATTCGCTCCGCCCAGCTCCGAGAGTGGCTGCGGCGCGAGGTCGGCGAGGACTGGTGGCGTAACCCGAAGACAGGCGATCATCTCCGGGCGCTCTTCGCCGAAGGGACGCAGCCGACGAGCGAGGAGATCGCCGGCCGGCTCGGGTACGACCCACACGACACGAAGCCCCTGCTCGCGGAACTAGGTGCCTGAGGTCGATTTCGGCCGGTTCTACCGGTACGACGAGCTGACGGAGATCTTGAAGGGCTGGGCCGAGGAGCGGCCCGAGCTCTACAAGGTCGAGTCGATCGGCCGCTCGTACGAGGACCGGGAGATCTGGCTCGCGACGCTGACGAACTTCGAGACCGGGCCTGACCTCGAGAAGCCCGGGTTTCTGATCGAGGCGAACATCCACTCGCTCGAGGTGACCGGCGCGACGGCGGCGCTGCACCTGATCGACCGGCTGCTCACCGGCTACGGCCAGGACGAGCAGGTGACGCGGGTGCTCGACACGCGCGCCTTCTACGTGATCCCGCGGCTCAACCCGGACGGGCCTGAGCTGGCGCTCGCCGACCGCCCGCGCTTCATCCGCTCGAGCACACGCCCATGGCCGCTCGTCGAGGAGGTCGACGGCCTCCACGAGGAGGACCTGGACGGCGACGGCCGGATCCTGATGATGCGGCTCGAGGATCCGAACGGCGCCTGGAAGGCGCATCCCGACGATCCCCGGATGATGGTCCGGCGCGAGCCGGAGGAGGCAGACGGGACGTACTACCGCATGCTCTGGGAGGGCCGGATCCGCAACTTCGACGGGGTGACGATGAAGATCGCGCCGCCGCTCGAGGGCCTCGACCTGAACCGCAACTTCCCGATGGAGTGGGCGGTGGAGGCCGAGCAGCACGGCGCCGGGCCGTACCCGACCTCCGAGCCCGAGATCCGCGCGATGGTCCAGGCGATCGTCGACCGGCCGAACATCACCGGCCACATCGCGTACCACACCTTCAGCGGCGTCCACCTGCGGCCGTTCGCCAGCTATCCCGACGAGCACTTCCCGACAAACGACCTACGCACCTACAAGCTGCTCGGGGAGAAGGCGACGGAGATCACGGGCTACCCCGCGATCTCGATCTTCCACGACTTCAAGTACGACCCGAAGCAGACGACCAAGGGCGGCGCCAACGATTGGCTCTACGACCACCTCGGCCTCTTCTCGTGGACGACGGAGTTCTGGAGCCCGCAGCGCGAGGCCGGGATCGAGGACTACGAGTACATCGACTGGCTCCGCGACCATCCACCCGAAGACGACCTGAAGCTGCTCCGCTGGAGTGACGAGAAGCTCGACGGGAAGGGGTACATCGACTGGTATCCGTTCGAGCACGACCAGCTCGGGAAGGTCGAGCTCGGCGGCTGGGACCTCATGTACTGCTGGGGGAACGTGCCGCCCCAGTTCCTCGAACGCGAGATCGCCCCGCACACGGAATTCGCGATCTGGCAGGCGCTCGTCTCGCCGAAGCTCGAGCTGCGTTCGTTGGAGGTCGAGCCGCTGGGGGAGAGCCGCTGGCTGATTCGGCTCGTCGTCGAGAACAGCGGTTGGCTGCCGACGAGCGTCTCCGAGAAGGCGGTTGAGCGGAAGGCGGTGCGGCCGCTCGAGGCCGAGATCACGCTGCCGGAGGACGGGAAGGTGATCGGCGGCGAGGCGAAGGTCGAGCTGGGGCAGCTCGAGGGGCGGGTGACGCGGCGATCGCTGCTCTGGTGGGGCTCGAACGACGCGACGAGCGACCGGGCGAAGGTCGAGTGGGTCGTCGAGGCGCCGGCGGGGTCGACGGTGGAGATCGAAGCGCGCCACCAGCGGGCGGGCACGCTTCGCCGCGAAGTGACGCTCGGCTAGGCGTTCGCGACCCGGTAGCTGAGGTGGGTGGCTGCGGGTGAGTCGACCACCCGGGTTAGCTCGAGCCTCGGTTTCGCGTCCAGGTCGTCGAACAGGCGGACGCCGCCGCCGAGGAAGATCGGGACGACGTGAACCTGGAGCTCGTCGAGTAACCCGGCGCCCAGGGACTGCTGGATCACGCTCGCGCCGCCGGCGACCTGGACGTCCTTGTCACCCGCAGCCGCGCGTGCCTGCTCGACCGCGGACTCGATCCCGTCGGTGACGAACGTATACGTGGTTCCGCCCGGCTTCTCGACCGGGTCGCGGTCGTGGTGGGTCAGGATGAACACGGGCGCGCGGAAAGGAGGATCGTCACCCCACCAGCCGTCCGCCTTCGGATCATCGTTCCACGGGCCCGCTCCGCTGCTGAACATCCGCCTGCCCATCACGAACGCTCCCGCCCGGTCGATCGTCTCCCTCGCTAGCTCGTCGTCGGGCCCGGTCTCCCCGCCGGAGAGTCCGTGGCGCTCACGCCAACTCGCCAACCCGAGGATCCACTCGTGCAGCTCCTCTCCGCGCTCCCCTAGCGGCTCCTCGAGCGTCTGGTTCGGCCCGGCGACGAAGCCGTCGAGCGACATCGAGATGTCGAAGAACAGTTTCGGCATGAATCCCTCCCGAGTCTCGTTCTCAAGTTAGACGAGGTGACCGCCCGGAACTCATCGCGCGAGCAGTTCCGGATCGGTCTTCGAGCCGGTCTCGTCTTCGCCCTGCCGACGTTCGTGCTCGCCGTCTCGTTCGGCGTTCTCGCCCGCGACCTCGACTGGGGCATGGTCGCGCCGATCGTCTTCTCAGCCGTCGTCTTTTCAGGCTCGGCCCAGTTCGCTGTGGCGGACGTGCTCGGTGCCGGCGGGAGCGCACTCGCCGCGATCGTCGCGGCGGTGCTCGTCAACGCGCGGTTCGCCGTCATGGGAGTGGCGATCGCCGGCTCGCTCGAAGGACGATCGCTGCGGCGGGCGTTCGAGGCTCAGTCGACCGTCGACGCGTCCTGGGCGCTGGCCAACCGGGGAGAGGGGAGGTTCGACCGCGACGTCCTGATCGGCGCGACGCTGCCGCAGTACGTCGCGTGGGTCGGCGGCACAGCGATCGGCGTTGCCGTCGGGGACTCGATCGATCCGGAGGCGCTCGGTCTCGACGTGCTCTTCCCCGCGTTCTTCCTGGGTCTGCTGATCGACGAGCTCCGGAACGGCCGGGAGCACATCGGCGCCGCTCTGATCGCCGTTGCCGTCGTGCTCGCGCTCGTCCCGTTCACGCCGCCGGGAATTCCGATCATCGCTGCCTGCGTCGGTGCCTTGCTGGCACTCCGTCGGCGGAAGGACACATGACCGCGCTCTGGACGTCCATCGCGGTTCTCGCCGTCGCGAACTTCGTGATGAAGGCGGCCGGGCCCGTGCTCCTCGGCGGCCGCGAGCTGCCGCGGCCGCTGCTGAACGTGATCGCGCTCCTCGCGCCGGCGATCCTCGCCGCACTCGTCGTCGTGGGCACGTTCAGCGACGACGGAGAGCTGAAGGTCGACGCGCAGACGGCGGGAGTCGCGGTTGCCGGCGGGGCGTTTCCTCCTCCGCGCTCCGATGCTCGCCGCGATTGCCCTCGGGGCCGTGACTGCGGCGGTGCTGAGGGGATTCTGAGGGTTTCCTCGACAGATCCTCTACCCTCTAGCTGCCGTGACCGCGAGATCGAGGCTTTCGCGGGTGTCCGTGTGTGCGCTGCTTGCAGCCGGCGGAGCGGCAGCTGTGTTCATGGCCCACGACGCCTCGGCGCACGAGTCCGACTGCCACGCGCAGCAGACCTGTCCCTCGGACGACGGCGGCTACGTCTGGACCGACGCGAGCGGGCGCGGGTGGGTTTGCGCCCTGAGCGGACGACCCGAGGGCACGGTGATCGTCTACGACGGCCTGCGGTACTCGTGTGACGCCGTGACACCCGAGCCGCCGGCGCCCCCACCGGCAGAACCGCCGCCCACAGTCCCGTCGGAGCCTGTCGCTCCCCCGCTTGCCAAGGTGCTACCCAAGCCCTCGACCACGCCGTCGGCCGAGGGCCGTCGGCCGAAGGCCAAGGCGGGCAGCCCGGAGAAACCGGCACAGTCAGACGTCGATGCGCCGCCCGGCGAGGAAAGCGATGCGTTGGCGCCGTCGCCTCCCCTCAGCGGCTTCGGCGCTCCGTCGACCGCCGCGCCGGTGCTCCTCGGCGGCCCGTACGTCTTCCCCGTGTTTGGACCAGCCGCGTTCGTCGACTCGTTCGGCGCGCCGCGTACGACCGTGGCCTGGCACCACGGCGACGACATCTTCGCCCCCGCCGGCGCACCCATCTTGGCGGTGGCGGCGGGAACCCTCTTCTCCGTCGGCTGGAACGACATCGGCGGCCAGCGCCTCTGGCTCCGTGATCGTCAGGGCAACGAGTTCTACTACGCGCACCTGTCGGGGTTCTCGCCGCTCGCGGTGGAAGGAGCACGCGTCGCGGCCGGCGAGGTGCTCGGCTATGTCGGCACGACCGGCGACGCCCAAGGAACGCCGGCGCACCTCCACTTCGAGATCCACCCGGTCTCGATGCTGGGGCTGGGCTACGACGGCGCCGTCAATCCGACTGCCTATCTCGAGTCCTGGCGGCGCCTGACCGACCTCTCGGCTGTCAGCGGGGCGGGTGTCGCATCCCGTCCGGGGGCAATCCTGATCGAGGTCTCCGACATCTCGACGGCGAACGGCCTGGAGCACGGCTCGCTGGAGCGCGCGATCGACGACCAGGCGGGGGAATCGGCGCAGTCGGTGGCCCAGCTTCAGCTCGGGCCGAAGCGGTGGACGGCTGCCGAGCGCTCAGCTGCAGAGGTGGACCTGAGGGCGAGAGCGAACGAGTTCGCGCGCGCGTCGCGCGTGTTCGGTACCGCCGTATGGGACGCGCTTGCGGGCTGCGAGGCAGGCGGCGACTGGAGCGCGGACACGGGCAACGGCTACGCCGGCGGTCTCCAGTTCGCGCCGGAGACCTGGCTCGGCTACGGCGGCGGCGCCTACGCGCTCTCTGCTGCCGAGGCGACGCGAGAGGAACAGATCGCCGTCGCACAGCGCGTGCTTGCCGGGCAAGGCTGGCGAGCGTGGCCGACGTGTAGCCGGCTCCTGGGCCTCGATTAGCCGCGAACCCAACTTGGTGGCCCGAGACGTCAAGCTGAGCAGCGGCGACCGCGTCCTCTTCCCCGAATCCGGGGTGACGAAGGGCGACCTCTTCCGCTACTACGACGCGGTCGCACCCGCGATCCTCCCTCACCTCCGCCGCCGGCCGTTCACGATGAAGCGCTGGCGCACGGGCCTGCGCGGCGGCTCGTTCTTCCAGAAGCAGGCGCCGAAGGGAATGCCGTCGTGGATCCCGACCCGCACGTTCCGGACGTATCCGCGGGAGGGCGAGCCGCGAATGGTCGACTTCCCGCTCGTGCAAGAGCGCGAGGCGCTGCTCTGGATGGTCCAGATGCATTGCATCGACATGAACGCCTGGTACTCGCGCGTCGACAAGCCGGAGCGTCCCGACTACGTCGTCTTCGACCTCGACCCGCCGGACGGCGAGTTCGCCCTTTGCATCCCCGTGGCCCACCTGTTGCGGGAGCTCCTCGACTCGCTCGACCTACGCTCGTACGTGAAGACGAGCGGCGCTGACGGCATCCACGTGCTCGTGCCGATCACCCGCCGCTACGCCTTCCCCCAGACCTACGCCTTTGCCGAAGCAGTCTCGCGTCGGCTGGAGGCCGACAACCCGGGCCTCGTCACGACCGAGTGGCTGAAGCGCAAGCGCGAGGGCGTCCTCCTCGACCACCGCCAGAACGGCCACGGTAAGACCCTGGCCTCCGTCTACTCCGTGCGCCCGAAGCCCACGGCGCCGGTGTCCACGCCGCTGCACTGGGAGGAGCTGACGGACGACGTTCGGCCGGAGGACTTCTCGATGGAGGTCGCGCTCGAGCGCATCGAGCGCCACGGCGACCTCTTCGAGCGGACACTCGACGGAGGCCAGTCGCTCGGCGAGGCTCGGCGACGGCTCGACCGCGGGACGTGAAGCTACGACGCGGGCGCTCGCCGGGCCGTCATCAGGACGACGGCAAGCGGCCACCGAATCGTTCCGCCGTGGCGCTCGAGCACGCGCGTGTCGTCCCGTTCGAGTGCCTCCCGCCGAGCAGGATCGACCTGGTGGTAGATGGACGTCGTGCGGAAGTGCTCGATCAACTCCTCGGCCGTTTCCTCGACCTGGCGAAGCTCGGACGTTACGTCGACGTCGACGAAGAGATCCGCTACGGCCGGTACCGCCAACCGATGTCGGCCGGCGCTTACCAGCCAGTCCCACACCTCGGATGCGTTGCCACGCCGGTCCGCAGCACCCGTGAGCACGACCTCGAGCTCACGCGGCGGGTGGAACCCTGCGACGACATCCGGTGCGTGCTTGCCCAGTACCGCATGCAGTTCGTCAAGGATGTCCGCGCTTTGCTCGTCCCTGAGAGGGACGTGTGAGAGCAGCGCCAGCAGCCCGTCGGGCTTGAGGTGCATGGCCGCCTTCGCCCAGCCGACTTCGGGATCGACCCAGTGGAACGCCGTTGCCGAGAACACGGCGTCGAATGCACTCTCTGGCAGCTCGACGTCCTCGAACCGGCTGACGTGAAAGGTCACGGCATCGGTTGAGCCGAGCCGTCTCCGCGCGGCCGCGACCATGTTCGACCCGGGCTCGACCGCGTCAACCTTCAGCCGACGCTTGACGAGCGACTCCGTCAGCTTGCCCGTCCCGCTGCCCACCTCGAGAACGCGCGAGCCTGGGCCGAGGCCGCCGCGCTGGACCGCAAGATCGATCAACGAATCCGGGTAGCCGGGGCGAACCTTGTCGTACGCTTCGGCAGCCTGGTCGAAGACCTGCCCGAAGCGCCGAACCGACTGGTCGGGCTTCACGGTCGTGAGCGTAAGCGAACCCGGAAAAGGCGCATACGGGATTCGAACCCGTGCCGCCGCCGTGAGAGGGCGGTGTCCTAGGCCACTAGACGAATGCGCCGCGGCGACTAAGTGTAGCGCTGTCGGGCCAGAAAACGAACCGCTCGGCGGCCTGCTAGCTCAGTGCCGTGTCGCCCGGGCGGGGCTCTTCGACCCCGGTTTCCTCCGGGCCCACGACGGCGGGTCCCAGCGGGCGCAGGTAGAGCATCTCATAGGCCACTGCGGCGATCACCGCCCCCGCGAGCGGGCCGATGTACCAGATCCAGAAGTCGTCCCAGCTGTTCGCGAGCAGCTCCGGCCCGAGCGCACGCGCCGGGTTCATCATGGCGCCGGTGAGCGAGCCGCCCATCAGGACGCCCATCGCGACCGCGAAGCCGATCGCCAGTCCGGCGATCGACTTGAACGTGCCGCGCGGATCGGCGGCTGTCGCGAAGAAGACCCAGACGAGGAAGAAGGTCAGGAGCGCCTCGATGATCAGGCCCGCCTCCGGCTGGATGCCGGGGTTCAAGATCGGCGCCCCGAGGTTGCCCTCGTTCGCATCGTTGAAGATCCAGCGGAGCAGAGCGGCTGCGGCGATGGCGCCCGCGAACTGGGCGATCCAGTAGACGACGGCGAGGAGCGGGTGGAGCCGGCCGGTGACGAGGAAGCCGAGCGTGATCGCCGGGTTGAAGTGTCCGCCGGAGATGTGCCCGACGGCCGAGACCATCACGGCGACGACGAGCCCGTAGGCGAGGGCGATTCCGACGATGCCCGGCTCGAGGATCGGCCCTGCGGCGATGATCGCTCCGGCGCTGATGAAGACGAGCGCGAACGCTCCGACGAACTCGGCCGTGCCGCGACGCAGCGCATCCGGTAGCACGACGCGAGGGTATTGAGCCGATCGGACGACGCAGCTAGCCTGCGGTTGCGGTGAAGGTCTTCGCACTCGTCGGCCTTGTTGCGGGCCTGGCCGCGGGGTTGACGGCGCTCGCGGCCACCGCGACGGCGGGCCCCGATCGGAGTGCGGCTCGGCCGCTCCCCGGCCTCCCGGCGTACACGGCAGGCTTCGAGCGGTGGCAGAAGCTGAACAGGCGGCCGATCCCCCCGCGGCGAAACGACGCGCATCGCGGGACGAAGAACGTCTACGTCAGCCGCGCCCGCGTCGGAGCCCGGTATCCGTACGGCACGGTCGTCGTGAAGACGATCAGGCGGCCCGGCGA
This sequence comes from uncultured Actinomycetes bacterium, assembly GCA_963764595.1. Classification (GTDB taxonomy): domain Bacteria; phylum Actinomycetota; class Thermoleophilia; order Gaiellales; family Gaiellaceae; genus JACDAN01. Next base: position 505,055 of record CAVXTG010000007.1, read on the forward strand.
GAGCTTCGTCTCGGTCATCGCGGTCATGCGCAAGGTGCGCGGCGCGAACCGTCGCCACAACGACTGGGTGATGATCGAGTACGACCGCTCGAGCACTCGTGACCGATTCTCGGCGTTCGCGTCAGGCGCGATCTGCACGGGCTGCCACATGCAGGTTCGCGGCCGCGACTACGTCTTCACCCGGCGCACCCGGTAGGCCGGCCAACGGACAAAAAGGCCGCATTTGCGGCCCTTTTTGCGAGGCTGCGGGGCTAGGATTCGAACCTAGACTACTCGGTCCAGAGCCGAGCGTCCTACCATTAGACGACCCCGCAACGGGGGGCGGATTGTAGCCGCTCGCCCGTCAAACGCCTGTACAGGACGAACGGCGCGTACGAGTAGAACGCGAGGAAGACCGTGTCCACCGCGAGCGTCGCGAGCCACGCTCCGAGCACTCCTTCCAGCACGAAGTAGCCGACGAGGACCGGAACCGCGGCCAGCAGCACCGCGATCAGCGTCAAGAGGCCGAAGACCGCCAGGACCCGTACGGTTTGGCCGCGCACGAGCTCGTTCGAGCGGGCGAGCGCGGCCCGCCACGGCATCCGCTCGAGCACGATCAGGGGGACGATGAGCGCCCAGCGGGCGAACAGGATCAGGCCGGGCACCACGAAGGCGACCAGCCCGAGCACGCTCCCGACGGTGGTCACGACCGCGGACAGGATCAGGTCGCGGAGCCGGTCCCAGGTCCGCGCGTAGGGCTCGGTCACCGTCCGGTCTCCCTCGGCGACGTCGTGGACGAGCGCGCCGATCACCCACGGGAACGCGACGAGCGTCACCGCGGCGCTCACGCCGACCCAGACCCACCAGCCACGCCCGGATGAGAAGTCGGGATCCAGCAACGCGAGGCCGAGCTCGAGCGGAGCGAGCATCAGCGCGACGATCAGGAGCGTGCGCCAGAACCGCGAGACGAAGAGGCGCCAGACCTCGGCGACTACCGAGCTAGGCGACGTCTGCTGCCCAGTCCCCGTAGAGCGCCGTGTAGAGACCTTGCCGCTCCATCAGCTCGTCGTGCGTGCCCTGCTCGACGATCTGGCCGTGCTCGAGCACGACGATCAGGTCGGCGCCGCGGATCGTCGAGAGGCGGTGCGCGATCACGAAGGCGGTGCGTCCCGCGAGCAGGGTCCGCAGCGCCGTCTCGATCTTCCGCTCCGTTCCGATGTCCACCGACGACGTCGCCTCGTCGAGGATCAGGATCCGCGGATCCGCGAGCAGGGCCCGGGCGAAGGCGACGAGCTGGCGCTGCCCGAGCGAGAGCCGCGAGCCGCGCTCCTGGACATCGGTCTCGTAGCCGTCCTCGAGACGCATGATGAAGTCGTGGGCGCCGACCGCCGTGGCGGCCGCCCGGATCTCCTCGTTGCTCGCGTCCGACCGGCCGAAGGCGATGTTGTCGCGGACCGAGCCGGCGAAGAGGAACCCTTCCTGAGGGACGATCCCGAGCTGGCGGCGGAGCGACTCCTGCGTCACGTCGCGCAGGTCGGTGCCGTCCACGGTGATGCGGCCCTTCGCGCGGGTCATAGAAGCGCGCGAGGAGCTTCGCGATCGTCGACTTGCCGGCGCCGGTGTGGCCGACGAGCGCGACGGTTGTCCCGGCCGGGACGTCGAGGTCGATGCCGTGCAGCACCTCCGCTCCGTCGCCGTAGCCGAACCTGAGGTTTTCGAGGCTGACGTGGCCGTCGATCCGGCCGAGCTCGCGGGCACCCGGGCGGTCCTGCACCTCCGGCTCCTCGTCCATGACGTCCATGATCTTGTCCAGCGCGGCGACGGCGGCCAGGAACGTGTTGTAGAGCTGCGAGAGCTGCTGGACGGGGTCGAAGAAGTTCGAGACGTAGAGGATGAACGCGAAGAGCGTTCCCACGGACAGCTCTCCGCCGGCGACGAGGTAGCCGCCGTAGCCGAGGACGACCGCAGTCGCGACGGCCGAGAGGAAGTCGACGAACGGGAAGTAGAGCCCGTTCGTGATCACCGTCTGCTGGTTCGCCTCCCGGTAGTGCGCGTTGACCTCCTCGAAGTGGCGCCGCCGGCCGGTCTCACGGGTGAACGACTGCACGACGCGCATGCCGGCGATGTCCTCGGCCAGCGTCGCCGTGACCATGCCGAGGCGCTCGCGGACGGCGCGGTAGGCGCGTGAGCTCCGGATCCGGAAGATCGCGGTCGCCACGGCCATCGCGGGGATGACGGCGAGCGTGGCGAGCGCCAGCCGCCAGTCGAGCCAGAAGAGGATGGCCGCCGAGCCGACGAGCAGGAGCGTGTTCTGGACGAGCGTCGTGACGCCGTCGGTGACGAGCTGGTCGAGCGCGTCGACGTCGTTCGTCAGGCGGCTGATGATCACGCCGGCGCGATTGCGCTCGAAGTAGCCGAGCGAGAGGCGCTGGAGGTGCCGGAAGAGCCGGTTGCGGAGGTCGGCGAGGATGCGCTCGCCGGTCCAGCCGGTGAAGTACGTCTGGGCCGAGGAGGCGAGGAGGTTCGCGAGGCCCGCGACGATGAACAGCAGCAACGACCGTCGTCAGCACCTGGAGGTCCTGCTGGCGGATGCCGTCGTCGATCGCGACCTTGGCGAGGTAGGGCGGGATGAGCGCGGTCAGCGTCGCCGCGAGCAGCGAGACGACGGCGAGCGTCGTGCGGAGCTTGTAGGGCGCGGTCAGGCGCGCGAGCGTCGAGATGCGGCGGGCGGTGCGCTGCCACGACCAGTCGTCGACCTGCGCATCCCGCGCTCTCGTCAGGTGCGAACCGGGCTGCCAGACCCTCACGCCGTCGCCTCCGTCACTTCCGCCCGCGCCTCGACGCGCTCCGCGAACTCGCGCTCCAGCAGCCCGTGCTCGTAGATCTCGCGGTAGACGGAGCTGCTCTCGAGCAGCTCGTCGTGGGTGCCGCGCGCGCAGATCCGTCCCCGGTCGAGCACGACCAGCTCGTCGGCGAGCGCGAGCGTCGAGAGCCGGTGCGCGATGATGATCGTCGTCCGGCCCTTCATCGCCTGGCGCAGGCCGAGCCGGATGCGCGCCTCGGTCGTCGCGTCGACCGACGCCGTTGCGTCGTCCAGGATCAGGATCCGGGGATCGAGGAGCAGCGCGCGGGCGATTGCGATCCGCTGGCGCTGGCCGCCCGAGAGGGTCACTCCGCGCTCGCCGATGACGGTGTCGTAGCCGTCGGGCAGCTCGTCGACGAACTCGGCCGCCTGCGCGAGCCGCGCCGCCTCCTCGACCTGCTCGTCGGTTGCGTCGGGCCGCCCGAACGCGATGTTCTCGCGCACCGTCGCCGAGAACAGGAACGGATCCTGGGCGACGATCCCGATCTCGCGGCGCAGCGAGGCGAGCTTCGCGTCGCGAACGTCGAGGCCGTCGATCGTGATCCGCCCCGCCGTCACGTCGTAGAAGCGCGGCACGAGCGACGCGAGGGTCGTCTTGCCGGAGCCGGTGTGCCCGATCAGGGCGACCGTGCGCCCAGGCTCCAGCACGAGGTCGATCCCTTCGAGCACCGGCCGCCGCTCGTCGTAGCCGAACGAGACGTCGTCGAAGCGGACCCGGCCGTCACCGTCCGGCAGCTCGACAGCTCCGGGGCGGTCCGAGACCTCCTCGGGCTCGTCCATGACCTCGAAGATCCGCTCGCCGGAGGCGGTCGCCCGCTGCGCCTGCCCGATCCACATCCCGAGCATCCGCAGCGGCATGACCAGCATGACGACGAGGACGTTGAAGGCGATGAACGCGCCGAAGCCGAGGTCGCCGCGCACGACCATCCGTCCGCCGACGAGCAGCACGATCGCCTGCGCGACGAGCGGCAGGAACGACAGCAGCGGGACGTAGAGCGCGCGCTGCCGGTTCGCGTCGACGCTCCGTCCGAAGACCGACTCGGACCGGTCGGCGAACTTCTTGCTCTCCGTCTGCTCCTGCGCGAAGGACTTGACGACGTGGACGCCGACGATGCTCTCCTCGGCGACGGTGGCGACGTCGGCCATCCTCTGCTGGACATCGCGCAGGATCGGGTGCGAGACGCTCGAGTAGCGGTAGGCGATCAGGACGATCAGCGGCGTGATCGCGGTCGCCGCCAGCGCCAGCCGCCAGTTGACGACGAACATGACGACCGTCACGCCGACGATCGTCATCACGTGCTGGAAGAAGAAGATCAGCCCGTAGCCGAGGAAGAACCGCACGGCCTGGAGGTCGACCGTCGCGCGGGACATCAGCTGCCCGGTCTGGTGGCGGTCGTAGAAGCCGAACGAGAGCCGCTGGAGCTTCGCGTACAGCCCGTTCCGCATGTCGAACTCGACGGCGATCGCCTGTCGCCCGGAGATCAGCCGCCGGCCCATCATCAGCAGCGACCGGACGAGGCCGAGACCGAGGATCGCGAGCGCGAAGAGCCAGAGCGTCCGCCGGTCGGGAGAGCTGAGGGCCTCCTCGAGCCCGCTGCCCGTCAGGAAGGCGATCGCGACGGCTGCGGCCTGCGAGCCGACGGCCAGCAGGATCGAGACGGCGAGCGACCATTTGTACGGCTTCAGGAAGCCGAGTAGGCGCCAGAACGTGCTGCGATAGGAGGGAACCCCGCTCATCGCAGCAATCTAGCCGCGGCTATCGGCCTGGCAGATCGCGCCGAGCCGCCTCCTGGAGCGTCGGGCGGAGGTCGGAGAGGCAGTTCAGGAACGCCTCGAGCGCGCCTGACGTCGGGCCCGCGTCGCGCCGACGGAAGATGACGATTCGCCGGTCGGGGAAGTCCGCGCCGGCCAGCGTCACGGGCTTCAGTGAGCCCGCCTCCAGCTCCGCGGCGACCGCCGTGTGGGGGAGGAGCGCGACGCCGAGGCCCTGCTCGACCATCTTCTTCGCGGCGTCGATGTTGTCGAGCTCCATCACGCCTCGCGGCAGGGCGCCGATCTGCTGGAAGAAGTCGAAGGTCAGCCGGTGGTAGCTGGAGGTCCGGTCGAAGAGGATCAGCTGCACCTCGGTCATCTGGTCGGGGCCGATCGCCGCCTGGTCGGCGAACGGGTGGTTCGGTTCGACGACCAGCACGAGCTGGTCGTCGTAGAGCGGGATCGCCTCGACGTCGGGGTGGCGGAGCGCGCGGCCGAGGCCGACCTGGACCTGCTCGCGGAGGACGAGCTCCAGCACCTCCTCGGAGTGGCCGGTGCGCACGGCGACCGAGACCTTGGGATGTGTCGCGCGGAAGCGGGTGAGGATGCGCGGGAGCACGTAGGTGCTGACGGCCGGCGCGGCGCCGAGCGCGAGCCCTCCCGCCTCTCCGCGCGCGAGCTCGTCGAGCAGCCGTCGGCCGGTCGAGACGGTGTCGACGGTTCGCTCCGCGTAGGGAAGGAAGGCGCGTCCGGCGTCGGAGAGGCGCATCCCGCGTTGCGAGCGGATGAAGAGCGTGGCGTCGAGCTCACGCTCGAGGCTCTTCAAGCGCGCGGTCAGGGTCGGCTGGGTGACGAAGAGGGCGTCAGCGGCCCGGCTGACGCTGCCCCGGCGGGCGACCTCGACGAACGCGTCCAGCTGCTCCAGCCTCATGTATAGAAACTTTCTATAGAACTGATCGAAACTACCGCTTGGTGTTATATCACCGCCCGTCCTAAGGTGAGAGCTCCGACTGACGAGCGACTGGAGGACGACATGAATCTCTTGAAGCCGCTTCGCCGCCGGAAGACCAACGAGAACGCGCCGCCCAGGGCAACGCCCCTGTTCCTCGCTTCCGAGCACTCCCCGTGCACGTGTCCGGAGCCCTGTGAGCGCGATCACGGGAACGAGTAGCCCAGCCGAGCTGCGTGCGCCGGTCGAAGGCCGGGACGCGGAGATCCTCACGCCGGAGGCGCTGGCGTTCGTCGCCGCTCTCCAGCGCGAGTTCGGTGCCGGAGCGGACGCGCCTGCTCGCTGCGCGCGAGGCTCGTCAGGCGGAGCTCGACGCCGGCAGGCTGCCGGACTTCCTGCCTGAGACGCAGGCCGTGCGCGACGGCGACTGGCGGGTTGCGCCGGCGCCGGCCGAGCTCCAGGACCGGCGGGTCGAGATCACCGGCCCGGTCGATCGGAAGATGGTCATCAACGCGCTCAACTCAGGCGCGCGCGTCTTCATGGCCGACTTCGAGGACGCGAACTCGCCCACCTGGCGCAACGTCATCGAGGGCCAGGTCAACCTGAAAGACGCCGTCGAGCGGACGATCGAGCTCGAGCAGAACGGGAAGCGCTACGAGCTCCGTGACGATCCGGCCGTCCTCGTCGTCAGGCCGCGTGGCTGGCACCTCCCGGAGAAGCACGTGCTCGTCGACGGTGAGCCGATCTCCGGATCGCTCTTCGACTTCGGGCTCTACGTCTTCCACAACCGTGAGCGCCCGTGGTTCTACATCCCGAAGCTCGAAAGCCATCTCGAGGCGCGCCTCTGGAACAGCGTCTTCGACTTCACCGAGGGCGAGCTCGGGCTCGAGGACGGCTCGATCAAGGCCACGGTCCTGATCGAGAACGTGCTCGCCGCGTTCGAGATGGACGAGATCCTCTACGAGCTCCGCGACCACATCGTCGGGCTTGAACGCCGGGCGCTGGGACTACCTCTTCAGCTTGATCAAGCGGCTGCGCTCGCTGGACGTCGTGCTGCCGGACCGCGGCCAGCTGACGATGACGACGCCGTTCATGCGCGCCTACACCGAGCTCCTCGTCAAGACGTGCCACCGGCGCGGCGCACACGCGATGGGCGGGATGGCGGCCTTCATCCCGAGCCGCCGAGATCCGGAGATCAACGAGCACGCGCTCGCGAAGGTGCGCGAGGACAAGGTTCGCGAGGCCGGCGACGGGTTCGACGGCACGTGGGTCGCGCACCCGGATCTCGTACCGGTCGCGACCGAGGTGTTCGACGGCGTCCTCGGCGAGCGCCCGAACCAGCTCGACCGGCAGCGCGACGACGTCTCGGTCTCGGCGGCCGAGCTGCTCGACCTGCGCGTCGACGGCGGCGCGGTCACCGAGGACGGCCTGCGCCAGAACGTCAGCGTCGGGATCCGCTACATCGAGTCGTGGCTTCGCGGCGTCGGCGCTGCGGCGATCGACAACCTGATGGAGGACGCGGCGACCGCCGAGATCTCGCGATCGCAGGTCTGGCAGTGGGTCCACCGCGGCGAGTTCACGCCGGAGCAGGTGCGGGCCGTGATCGCCGCCGAGACCCCGGCGGACGGCCGATTTGCCGAAGCGCGCGAGCTCTTCGAGCGAGTGGCGCTGAGCGACGACTTCGTGGAGTTCCTGACCCTGCCCGCCTACGACTACATCGACTGAGGAGACGACGATGACGAGCCAGAACGGACGATCGCGGTGGACCGGTATCCAGCGCGACTACACGCCGGAGGAGGTCGAGCGGCTGCGCGGCTCGCTCCGGATCGAGCACACGCTGGCGCGCCGCGGAGCGGAGCGGCTCTGGAGCCTCCTCCACTCGGAGGACTACCTGCCGACGCTCGGCGCGATCACCGGCGCGCAGGCGGTGCAGATGGTCAAGGCCGGCGCCAAGGGCATCTACGTCAGCGGCTGGCAGGTCGCCGGCGACAACAACCTCGCCGGCGAGACCTACCCCGACCAGAGCCTCTATCCGGCGAACAGCGTGCCGGCGATGGTGCGGCGCCTGAACCGGGCGCTCCAGCGCGCCGACCAGATCGAGCACCAGGAAGGCGAACGTCACGCGCGACTGGTTCGTGCCGATCGTCGCCGACGCCGAGGCCGGCTTCGGCGGCAACTTGAACGCCTTCGAGCTGATGAAGGGGATGATCGAGGCTGGGGCGGCCGGCGTGCACTTCGAGGACCAGCTCGCCTCGGAGAAGAAGTGCGGCCACCTCGGCGGCAAGGTGCTCGTCCCGACTTCGCAGTTCATCGGAACGCTGAAGGCGGCGCGGTTGGCGGCGGACGTCATGGACGTCCCGACGGTGGTGATCGCGCGCACCGACTCGGATGCCGCGACGCTGCTGACGAGCGACGTCGATCCCGCCGATGCCGAGTTCCTGACCGGCGAGCGGAGCCCGGAGGGGTTCTTCCACGTTCGGGCGGGGCTGGAGCCGGCGATCAAGCGCTCGCTGGCGTACGCGCCCTACGCGGACATCGTCTGGTTCGAGACCTCGACGCCGGACCTGGGCGAGGCGCGCGAGTTCGCCGCCGCGATCCACGAGCGCTTCCCCGGCAAGCTGATGGCGTACAACTGCTCGCCGTCGTTCAACTGGCGCAAGCACCTGGGCGACGACGAGATCGCGGGCTTCCAGCAGGAGCTCGGCGAGCTGGGCTACAAGTTCCAGTTCATCACGCTGGCGGGCTTCCACTCGCTGAACGCGGCGATGTTCGAGCTGGCTCGCGGCTACGTCGAGGAGGGCATGCCGGCCTACGTGCGGGTTCAGGAGCACGAGTTCGAGCTCGAGGAGCACGGCTACACGGCGACGCGCCACCAGCGCGAAGTCGGCGCCGGCTACTTCGACGCCGTCGCGCAGGCGATCTCCGGCGGTCAGTCGTCGACGCTCGCGCTCAAGGGCTCGACGGAGGAGGCGCAGTTCGAAGGCGCGCCAGCTCGTCCTTGACCACGGCGAGCGCGCGGTAGAGCTGCTCGCGGTTCGCGGGGTCGTTCAGCCACCGGCTGGTCCCGGAGGGGTGCGGGAGCGGGATCGCGACGGCTCCGTCGAGGTCGAACCGGCGGCCGATGCTCTCGGAGAGGCTGGTGAGGCCGAGCAGGCGGCGGGCGCTGAGCCCGCCGACGGCGAGGATCAGCTCCGGCCGGATCAGGCGTAGCTCCCACTCGCGCCAGAGGGAGCAGAGCTCCTGCTCGCGCGGTGTCGGCGTGCGGTCGCCGCTTCCGGACGGCGCCTTGCCGGGGTAGCAGCGGGTGACCGAGGCGCAGTAGAACGTGGCGTAGAACTCGTCCTCGTCGAGCTCCAGCCAGCGCCGGAGCGTTCGCCCGGCGCGGCCGCGCCACGGCAGCCGCTGCTCGCCCTCGAGCGCGCCGGGCGCCTGCCCGTGGATGTAGGCGCGCTGCCCGGTGTACGGCTGGACGACCGGCAGCGACTCGAGCGGGAAGCCGTCCTCGGCGCAGGCGCGGCAGACGCGGTTGTCGCGCTGGAGGGAGGCGATGGAGCGGTAGCGCGAGCGGCGGCGGGTCACGGCGCCTCAGCGAGGGCGGGGGAGAGCGCGTCGCTCGGACGGCCTCCCGCACGCTTGCGGTTATGGTCAGTCGCTGGCCGGACGGTTTCGCGATGGACCGCCGATAGCCGGAGCGCGGGCCGGTGTAGGCGTCGCGCCAGCTGGTCAGCGACGATGCGTCGTTGACGCCACGACGTTCGCCGTGACTCGGTCGGGCTCGTGCGAGCGTCGACGCCGTCACCGTCACGTCGACGTGCGCGAGCGATCGGAGCCGACGCCGCGTGCTCGCCGTGACCACCGGCGTGCACGTCGACGTCGGCGACGGCCTCGCTCGCTCGTAGCGGACTGTCCGTGAGCGTCACGTTCCGAGCCGTCGAGCAGCGTCGTCGCGTGCCCGACCATCGGCGGACTGCGTGCGTCGTGCGCGCAGTGAGCCGGCGATCGCCGTCGACGTCGACCGGCGTCGACGGTGCGCGGACGTCCGCGAGTCGGTCGTCGGTGACGCGGACGTCGAGCCGATCGAGCCGTCGCCGGTCACTGCTGCTGACGACAGGTTCACGATGTCGCCAAGCGCGACTGCCCGTCGGTGCCGCTGTAGAGCACCGAGCCGCCGGTCGCTCCGCCGTCGGCGTACGGGCCGAACGCTGCGCACCGTCGAGCGCGTCATGCTCGACGGTCGGCGTTGCGTGGCCTCGAAGTCGCCGCCGAATGCGGTGCACGTCGGACGCCGGCGTCCGGGCACCGGCCCGGCGGGCCCTGTCGGCGCCTGCTGGCGCCTGCGGCTCCTGCTGGGTCCCGCAGCACCGGCAGGCCCTGCGGGTCCCTGCGGGCCGGCAGGACCTCGTGCGCCTGCTGGTCCTCGCAGGCCACGCGGGCCTCTCAGGCCACGCGGAAGCGCCACCTTGTTCTCCCCGCGCGCGCATCTGGCTTCCGTTGACGGACGCTTGACATCGAAGCGCGTCTCCGCGTTGCCTCGAAGCTCGACACAGAGGACCGACGCCTGGGTTCTCTGCGAGCCGGCGAAAGCGGATGGGACGAGGAGCGCCAGGAGCAGTCCGCCCACAATGAGCGTCTTGTTCATGGAGCACACCCCCTTCTGGGTGGTGCCGTCGATCAGGGTCCAATTAGGGAGGCGCTACCTACGTTACAACTCTCAGCCGCGTTCTGGAAGAGCCGAAAACGGTGTTCGTATCACGGAAAGGCCGCAACGACGAACCATTGTCCTTCGTGCAGCACGCGTCCGCCTCCGAGCTCGTCGGCGAGGTCCTTCGGCGGTGAAGAAGCGCTTGTAGGACCGCCCAGCGCGAGCCGTCCTTGAGCATCCGCTCCTGCATCAGGATCTTGGGCGTCTCGTCGCGGACTGCCGAGTCCACGATGACCAGCTCCGGAGCGACGCCGGCGGGCCTCCGCCAGGAAGCGTAGCCGCTCCGCGGCGTCCAAGTGGCCGTAGAAGTGGCTCGTGAAAACGCGGTCGAACGAGCCGTCCTCGAAAGGGAGCTCGATGCCCTTCGCCCAGGACGAGCTCGGCGCGAGGGGCCTGCTCGGCGGCGATCTCGAGCATCGTCTCGCTCTGGTCGAGAGCGACGACCTCGCCGCGTAGATGGCGGGTGAGGAACCCGGTGCCGCAGGCAACGTCGAGCGTTCGGGCCGGCGGGAGCGCACGAACGGTCGCGGACGAGCCGGCTCGTACTCCGTCGGGATGCTCGGCGACATGCCAGTTCCACCAATCGTCGTACTCGGGCGCCCGAGCCTCGTAGTAGGCCTTCACGACTCCTAGAGTACGGTCGTGCTTCCGCTCGAGGCCGTGCCCAACTTCTCCGAGGGGCGCGACCAGGCGGTGATCGACGCGATCGGGTCGGCGCTCTCAGCGCACGCCCGGCTGCTGGACGTCCACAGCGACCCCGATCACAACCGCTCGGTCTTCACGCTCGTCGGCGAGGACGACGGCCCTGGTGGAGGCGCTGCTCGCCGGGGTTGCGGTTGCGCGTGAACGGATCGATCTCCGCGAGCACGAGGGCGCGCACCCGCGGATCGGCGCCGCCGACGTCGTTCCGGTCGTGGCGCTGCGTCCGGAGGACATGGAGCGGGCTCGGGCCGCGGCGTTGGAGCTGGCGCGTCGGGTCGGCGAAGAGCTCGGTCTGCCGGTCTTCCTCTACGGCGAGCTGGCGCCGGGACGCGGCCCGGCGTTCTTCCGCGCCGGGGGGACGGAAGGCCTGGCGCGGAGGCTTGCCGAGGGTGAGCTCCGTCCGGACTTCGGCCCTGGAGAGCTGCACCCGAGCGCGGGCGGCGTCATGCGTCGGCGCCCGCAAGCCGCTGATCGCCTTCAACGTCGACCTGCGCGGCGGCACGGTGGAGGATGCGCGGGCGATCGCCTCGCTGGTGCGCGAGCGCGACGGGGGCTTCCCCGGGGTGCGTGCGCTCGGGCTCGATCTCCCGGGCGCCGGCCGCGTCCAGGTCAGCATGAACGTCGAGGACTGGGAGGCCGCCGCCCTGCACGAGATCATCGCGCGGATCGAGGCGGAGGCCGCCGACCGCGGTGTCGAGGTCGCCGGTTCGGAGCTCGTCGGGTTGATGCCGGCAGGCGCGGCGGCGGCCGCCGCGGGGGCGCTGCTTCGGATCGAGGGGTTCGATGCGTCCCGGCTGATCGAGACACGGCTCCTGGAGAACTAGAGTGAGGTCGTGATCGAGACCCAGCTCGTGACGGGCGACGACCTCCGGATCGAGGACGTCTGGTCTGTCGGAGTCGAGGGGAAGACCGCCTCCCTGTCGGACGACGCGAAGGCGCGGATGCGGGCGGGGCGCGAAGTGGTCGAGGACGCGGCCGCAGACCCGGCGCGAACCTACGGCGTCAACACCGGCTTCGGCCTGCTCGTCACGGAGACGATTCCGGCGGAGCTGGCGGACGAGCTCCAGGTGCGGCTGCTGCGAAGTCATGCTTGCGGCGTCGGCGAGCCGTATCCCGACGAGATCGTCCGCGCTGCGCTGCTGCTCCGGGCGAACGCGCTGGCGACCGGGTGCTCGGGCACGCGGGTGGAGGTGGCCGAGCTGCTCGTCGAGTGCCTGAACCGAGGCGTCCTCCCGCGAGTGCCGAGTCGCGGCTCTGTCGGCGCCAGCGGCGATCTCGCGCCGCTCGCGCATCTCGCGCTGCCGCTGATCGGCGAGGGCGAGGCGTGGGTCGAGGGCGAGCTGCTGCCGGGAGGCGACGCGTTGCGGCGAGTCGGGCTCGAGCCGATTCGGTTGCGCGCGAAGGAGGGGCTCTCGCTCATCAACGGCACGCAGTTCATGGCCGCCTTCGGAGCGCTGGGTGTCGTCAGGGCGCGCCGTTTGGCGGCTGCCGCCGACGTCGCCTGTGCGCTGGCGGTCGAGGCGCTTCAGGGCTCGCGCCAGGGTTTCCGTCCGGAGGTGCAGGCCCTGAGGCCACTTCGCGGCCAGTCTGATTCGGCGGCGAATCTCCTCCGGCTGGTGGAGGGCTCCGACGTGATGGAGTCGCACCGCTGGTGCGATCGCGTCCAGGACGCGTACTCCTTGCGCTGCGCGCCGCAGGTGCACGGAGCGTGCCGCGATCTCCTTCGCTACGTGGAGGAGACGGTGGCGATCGAGCTCAACGCGGCGACCGACAATCCACTCGTCCTCGTCGAGCAGCACGAGATCGTCTCGAACGGGAACTTCCACGGGCAGCCGCTCGCGTTCGCGCTCGACGTGCTGGCGATGGCCGCGTCGGAGCTCGCGAACATCTCGGAGCGCAGGACGGAGCGCCTCGTCAACCCGAGCCTGTCCGAGGGTCTGCCGGCCTTCCTCGCCGCCGACGGCGGGCTCAACTCGGGCTTCATGATCCCGCAGTACGTTGCGGCCTCGCTCGTCAGCGAGAACAAGGCGTTGTCACACCCCGCGAGCGTCGACTCGATCCCGACGAGCGCGGGCCAGGAGGATCACGTCTCGATGGGGAACGCCGCCGGGCTGAAGGCGTGGCAGGTGCTCGCGAACTCCGAGCGGGCGGTCGCGATCGAGCTGCTTGCCGGGGCGCAGGCCGTTGAGTTCCTTGCCCCGCTCGCGGTAGGGCGGGGCTCGGCCGCGGCGAGGGAATTCGTACGGACGGTGTCGCCGAGGCTGACCCAGGATCGGCCCCTGTCGGGCGAGATCGAGGCGGTGGCAGCGTCGATCCGTGACGGGTCGCTCGTTGCGGCGGTCGAGTCCGAGGTCGGCGAACTGCAATGAGCGGCAGCGGGCTCCCGAAGCGGCCGTTCCGCGACAGCGCGATCTTCTACGGCGTGCTGGCCATCGTCGGCTTCGGCTTCCTGCTGCTGACCGGTCAGGAGCCCGTGCGCGCGGCCGTCGGTGCCGGCGCCGCGTTTCTCCTGGCGACCTCGTGGAGCTGGTGGCGCTTCGCGAGGGCTCAGAATCAGGAGCGGAATCGGTGACCGCCGTCGAGACGATCGACGCCGCAGTGGAGGCGCTCTGCGGCGATCTGGGGAAGATCCGTGCTCCGCGCGGGACGGCGCTGAACGCGCGGTCGTGGGCGACCGAGGCGCCGCTTCGGATGCTCCTGAACAACCTCGACCGGGAGGTGGCCGAGCGGCCCGAGGAGCTCGTCGTCTACGGCGGATCCGGAAAGGCCGCGCGCGATCACGACTCGCTCCGGGCACTCGTTGGCTCGCTGCTTCGGCTCGGCGAGGACGAGACGCTGCTCGTGCAGAGCGGCAAGCCCGTCGGCGTCTTGCGAACCCATCCCGGCGCGCCGCGGGTGCTGATCGCGAACTCGCTGCTCGTGCCGCGCTGGGCGACGTGGGACGAGTTCCGGCGGCTCGAGGCCCTCGGGCTGACGATGTTCGGCCAGATGACCGCGGGGAGCTGGATCTACATCGGCACTCAGGGAATCCTCCAGGGGACGTACCAGACCTTCGCGGCCGCCGGCGAGAAGCACTTCGCCTCGGCTGACCTGTCCGGGCGGACGATTCTCACCGCCGGCCTCGGCGGGATGGGAGGCGCGCAGCCGCTCGCCGGGACGATGGCCGGCGCTGCGATCCTCTGCGTCGAGGTCGATCCGGCCCGAATCCAGCGCCGTCTCGAGACGCGCTACCTCGACGAGGCTTCCGATTCGCTCGACGAGGCGCTTCGACGGGTGCGAGAGGCGGCCGACGCGGGTCGGGCTCTGTCGGTGGGGTTGCTCGGGAACGCGGCTGATCTCGTGCCAGAGCTGGCCCGCCGCGGCGAGCACTTCGATCTCGTGACGGATCAGACGGCGGCGCACGATCCGCTCACCGGCTACATCCCGCAGGGGCTCGACGTCGAGGCGGCCGCGGAGCTGCGTGAACGGGATCCCGACGAGTACCTGTCACGAGCCCGTGACTCGATCGCAACGCATGTGCGCGGGCTGCTCGAGTACGTCCGAGCCGGAAGCTATGTTTTCGATTATGGCAACAATCTCCGAGGTGAGGCCCGTGAGGGTGGAGTAGAGGACGCGTTTTCATATCCGGGCTTTGTCCCGGCGTACATCAGGCCGCTGTTCTGTCGTGGGATCGGGCCGTTCCGCTGGGCGGCGCTGTCGGGAGCGGCAAGCGACATCGCGGCGATCGACGCGAAACTCCGCGAGCTGTTTCCCGACGACGCGCTCTTGCAGCGTTGGCTCGAGCTGGCGCCCGAGCGGGTGGCATTCCAGGGGCTACCCGCCAGGATCTGCTGGCTCGGGCTCGGCGACAGGGCCAAGGCCGGCCTCGCGATCAACGAGCTCGTCCGGAGCGGCGAGGTGACGGCGCCGATCGTGATCGGGCGGGATCACCTCGACTCGGGGTCGGTTGCCTCTCCGTACCGCGAGACCGAGGCGATGAGGGACGGGTCGGACGCGATCGCCGACTGGCCGATCCTGAACGCGCTCGTGAACACCGCGGCGGGCGCGACGTGGGTCAGCGTCCACCACGGCGGCGGCGTCGGCATCGGCAACTCGATCCATGCGGGGATGGTCGTCGTCGCCGACGGCACCGACGACGCGGCGCAACGCCTGGAGCGGGTGCTGACGACCGATCCCGGTACGGGCGTCCTGCGTCACGCCGACGCGGGCTACCCGGAGGCGATCGAGGCGGCGGAGCAGCACGGCCTCGAGCTGCCTGCGCGGCGAAGCGGCGAGTGAGCGATGCGGCGGCCGGCCGACGCCGGCTCCTGATCCGCGACCTCGAGCAGCTCGCCACTCCCGCGGGTCGGGGCGCACCCCTGCGTGGCCGAGAGCTGGGGCTCGTCGATGTGATCGAGACCGCCTACGTGCTGTGCGCGGACGGACGGATCGAGGCCGTCGGCAGGATGCGCGACCTCGCCCCACTCGACGACGAGGTCGAGGAGCTCGACGGCCGCGGGCTCTGCGCGATCCCTGGCCTCGTCGACTGCCATACCCACGCGTGCTTCGCGGGCGACCGCGTCGAGGAGTTCTCGCTGCGGGCAGCGGGTGCGAGCTACGAGGAGCTCCACGCGGCGGGCGGCGGGATCCTCGCCACCGTTCGCGCGACACGAGCTGCCGGCGAAGACGGGTCTCCGCACGGCGCTGCGCCGCCACCGGCAGTGGATGCGTCGCGCCGGCACGACGACGTTCGAGGCCAAGTCCGGCTATGGCCTCGACCGCGGCACCGAGCTCGCGGCACTCCGTGCGATCCGCGACGCGGGCGGCGTTCCGACGTTCCTGGGCGCCCATGCCGTGCCCCCCGAGTTCGACTCGGCGGACGAGTACCTCGAGTGGCTCCTGCGCGAGGTGCTGCCCGAGGCGGCGGAGCTCGCGGAGGCAGCGGACGTCTTCGTCGAGCAGGGAGCGTTCGACGTCGACCAAGCGCGGCGCTACCTCGGCGAGGCGCGCCGGCAGAGGCCTTGCGCTGCGCCTCCACGCAGACCAGTTCACCGAGGCCGGAGGCGTCGCCGCTCGCGATCGAGCTCGGAGCCCGTTCCGTCGACCACTTGGAGGCAACCGGCGAGGACGGCGTCCGCGCGCTTGGCCGAAGCGACGTCACCGCCGTCCTGCTGCCGGCGAGCGCGCTCTTTCTCAACCGGCCGATGCCACCGGCGCGGCAGCTCGTGGACGAAGGCGCCGCCGTCGCGCTCGCCACCGACTTCAACCCGGGAAGCGCGTTCTGCGAGAGCCTCCCGCTCGTCACCTCCCTCGCGTGCACGCAGCTGCAACTCTCGCCGGCCGAGGCCCTCGCCGCGTGCACCGTCAACGCCGCCCATGTCCTTGCCCGAGCCGACCGAAAGGGCCGCCTGGCGCCGGGCTACGACGCGGACATCGTCCTGCTCGACGCGCCCGATTGGCGGTACCTCGCGTACCACCTCGGCGGCGACCTCGTCACCACCGTAATCGAGGGCGGCGAAGCGACCTGGCGGCGCTAGGCTAGCCGCATGCCAAGCCGCAAGCAGCGTCGGCGCCGGGAGAAGGAGCGGCGCCACGAGTGGGAAGAGGTCTGGGTCGACGAGGAAGGAAACGAGATCGAAGCCCCGCCCGAGGCCGAGGCCCCGAGCCGCAACGGGAAGCGGACGACCGAGCCTGCGCGCCAAGCAGACGGCAGGGCGCGTGGTCCAGCCGCCTTCATGGCGCCGCGTCGCGAAGCGCGGCCTGATCTTTGCGCCGCTCATGTTCCTGACCGTCACGTTCCTGAGTGGGGACCTGACGATCGCGCAGCGGTTCATCAACACCGGGTTCCTGCTCGCATTCTTTCTGCCGTTCAGCTACGTGATGGACTCGTTCATGTACCGGATGTACGTCCGGCGGGGCGGGCGTTAGCTAGGCGCGCCAGACCTCGCGCCACTCCGGCGTGCCGCGATAGTGCCCAGGCCCCGGCCAGGGGGCCAAGAGCAGGAGGAGCCGAGCTCCTTCCTCTGATGAGACGCGGCGGCGCTCGTTCTCCTCGAAGCGCACGAGCATGCCGGGCCCGGCATCCAGCGCGTCGCTCCCGGCCTGAAACCGCACCCGGCCGGCCACGACGACGATGTAGGCGTGCTCGTGAACTTGGTGCTCGCCGAGCTCCTGGCCGGGGTCGAGGCCGATCAGGACCGCGCGGGCCTCGTCGGTCGAGTGCAGAACGATCGGGCTCCGAGTGCCGCCGGGCGTCTCGAGCTCGACCAGGTTCCAACTCTGCACGGCCCGATCCTATCCCGCTCCGGAGCGTGGTTAGACTCGCCGCCAGGATGGCTCCCGTCGTCGACACCTACGCGCTCGGTCCGACGCAGACGAACTGCTACGTCGTCCGTGCCGACCCGGGCGCTCAGGAGGCGGTGGTCGTCGACCCCGGCTACGAGGGGATCCGGCCGACTGCCTCGGTCGCGGCGATCCTCGTCACGCACTGTCACTGGGACCACCTCGGCGGCATCGCCGCGCTCGCCGAGGAGAGCGGCGCGCCCGTCTACATGCCGGAGAGCGAGGCGGCAGTCCTCGAAAACCCGCAGGCGTTCTTCCCGGGACAGGAGATCCGGCCGTACTCGCCGGACGTCCGGCTCGAGGACGGTGAGACGATCGATGCCGCCGGACTGACGTTCGAGACCGTCTCCGTTCCCGGACACTCACCCGGCCACGTCGCGTTCGCGACGGACGGTGTCCTCTTCTCGGGCGATGTGTTGTTCGCGGGCAGCGTCGGCCGGACCGACCTTCCCTTCGCCGACTGGGACACGCTGGTCGAGTCGATCCGCCTCCTCGTCGACCGGTTTCCGGCGGAGACCGTCATCTACCCGGGACACGGACCGCCGACCACGCTCGGCGCCGAGCTCGCCGGCAACCCCTTTCTCGCGGAGCTCCGCGCGGCCACGTGAAGTTCGAAGCGCCGCGCGGGACCCACGACATCCTCCCCTCCGAGCAGCCCGTCTGGCGATGGGCGATCGGAGAGGCGGAGCGCCTCTGCGCGCTCTACGGCTACCGCAGGATCGATACGCCCGGCTTCGAGGACACCGAGCTCTTCGTGCGCACGTCGGGGGCAGGCTCCGACGTCGTCCAGAAGGAGATGTACACGTTCCAGGACCGCGGCGGGCGCTCGCTGACACTTCGTCCCGAGGCGACGGCGCCGATCTGCCGCGCCTACCTTCAGCACGGCATGCACCGGGACCCGCAACCGGTCAAGCTCTTCACGATCGGCCCGATGTGGCGCTACGACCGCCCCCAGAGGGGCCGCTACCGCGAGCATTGGCAGCTGTCCGTCGAGGCGATCGGCTCCGACGATCCTGCCGTCGACGCCGAGCTGATCCAGTTCTACGACGAGCTCCTCCGCCGGCTCGGCGTCGCCGACTACGTCCTCGAGCTGAACTCGATCGGCGACGCCAATTGTCGCCCCGGCTACATCCGGCAGCTCGAGCAGTGGCTCGAAGAGCACGACGACCAGCTCGACGACGAGGCGCGCGCGAAGAGCCGGACTTCCCCGCTCCGCGTGTTCGACGTCAAGAGCGAGCAGGTCCGGCAGGTGCTCGCCGACGCACCGAAGATCGGCGATTCGCTCTGCGAGCCGTGCCGCGAGCACTTCGAGCAGGTCCGCGGCTTCCTCGACGCGCTCGGCGTCCGCTACCAGCTTCGCCCGACGCTCGTTCGCGGGCTCGACTACTACACACGCACGACGTTCGAGTTCAAGGACGAGGCGATCGGTGCGCAGGACTCGATCTGTGGCGGGGGCCGCTACGACGGCCTGATCGAGGCGATCGGCGGCCCGGCGACACCAGGGATCGGCTTCGGAGCCGGCATCGAGCGTCTGCTGCTTTCGCTCGGCGACCCCGAGCTCGAGCCGGAGGGCATCGACGTCTTCTTCGTGGCCGAGGAGGGCGCAGACCGGAAGGCGATCGCGGCGGCGCTTGCCGAGCTCCGCCGCCGCGGGATCAGCGCCGACATGGATTACGCGGGCCGGTCGGTGAAAGGCCAGCGCACGCAGGCGACCCGGCTCGGCGCTCGCCGGACCGAGGTCGTGAAGACGGGTCAGGTGCCCGACGCCGAGCAGCTCGCGAAGGAGCTCCAGGGATGAGCTGGCGCGACCTTGGCGCGGGGGAGGTCCGCACCGACGACGTCGGCAAGAGCGTCACCGTGGCCGGCTGGGTCGCCCGCCGCCGCGACCACGGCGGCCTGATCTTCATCGACCTTCGCGACCAGACGGGCCTCCTCCAGCTGGTGATCAACCCGGAGCGCTCGCCCGAGGCCGCGAAGATGGCGCACGAGATCCGGAACGAATTCGTCCTCCGAGCGAGCGGCGAGGTCGCTGCGCGGGCGCCGGAGGCGATCAATCCGAAGCTGCCGACCGGCGAGGTCGAGGTGCAGGTGGACGAGCTGGAGATCCTCTCGCGCTCGACGCCGCTGCCGTTCCAGCTCGACGAGGAAAACGTCGACGAGACCCTTCGCTACCGCTACCGCTGGCTCGACCTGCGCCGGGAGCGCCTCCAGCGCAACATCCGCATTCGCGGACAGCTCACGTCGATCATCCGCCAGGAGATGGAGGCGGACGGGTTCGTCGACATCGAGACGCCGATCATGGGCAAGCCGACCCCGGAGGGCGCGCGCGACTTCCTCCTTCCCACCCGGCTCCAAAAAGGGAAGTTCTTCGCGCTGCCGCAGTCGCCGCAGATCTACAAGCAGCTGCTCGTGATCTCAGGATTCGAGCGCTACTACCAGATCGCTCGCTGCTTCCGGGACGAGGACTTGCGCGCCGACCGGCTCCAGGAGCTGACCCAGCTCGACGTCGAGATGGCCTTTCCCGACCAGGAGTACATCTTCGCGCTGATGGAGCGGATCGTTCCGCGGATCTGGCGCGAGTGCATCGGCGTCGAGCTCGACACGCCGTTCCCGCGCATGTCGTGGCAGGAGGCCGAGCTGAGGTTCGGCTCCGACAAGCCCGACGTACGCTTCGGGCTCGAGATCCAGGACGCGACCGAGGTCACGCGCGGTTCCGAGTTCGCCGTCTTCGCGAACGCCGAGGCAGTTCGCTACCTGAGCGTGCCGCGCGAGCTCTCTCGCGCCGAGATCCAGAAGCTCGAGGACATGGCGAAGCCGTGGGGGGCCAAGGGCCTTGCCTACATCGTCTTTCGACGCGACGGCGAGCTCTCGTCGCCGATTGCCAAGTTCCTCTCCGAGCAAGAGCTCGAGTCGTTCCGCGAGCCCGGAACGACGGCGCTCTTCGTCGCCGACACCCCGAAGCTCGCAGCGAAAGTCCTTGGCCTACTGCGCCTCCACCTGGGGCGTGAGCTCGAGCTCATCGACCGCGACGCCTGGGAATTCCTCTGGATCACGCCGATGCCGTTGCTCGAGTGGAGCGAGGAAGAAAGCCGGTGGACGGCGCAGCACCATCCGTTCACGCGGCCGTCCGAGGACAGCCTGCCGCTGCTCGACAGCGATCCCGGCGCCGCCAGCGCCGTCGCCTACGACCTGGTCGGCAACGGGATCGAACTGGCCGGCGGGTCGATCCGGATCCACGAGCCCGAGCTCCAGGCCCGCATGTTCGACTTTCTCGGCATCTCACCGGAGGAGCAGCGCGCGAAGTTCGGCTTCCTGCTCGACGCGCTGGCGATGGGCGCCCCACCGCACGGCGGGATCGCGTCGGGCATCGACCGGCTGACGATGGCGCTGCTCGACGAGCCCTACATTCGCGACACCCAGGCGTTCCCGAAGAACCAGGCCGGCGTGGATCCGATGAGCGGCGCGCCGAGCGAGGTGCCGGACGAGCAGCTCGCCGAGCTCGGCCTGCAGCTTCGCGCCGACCGCTGAACAGCCCGGACGGCAGTTAGCCTTCAGCGATCGTGGCAGGTGTTGGGCCGAGGTTCGTGCTCGAAGCGGTGTTTCTGATCGCGCTCGCGATCGGACTCGGCGTCGCCGAGCTCAGCGCCACGGCGATCATCGTCGTGATGGCGCTCGCGTGGCTCCTCGTCTGCCTCTTGGAGCTGGCCGTCTGGTCCGACCGCCCGCGCTTCCCGGTCGCCGAGCCGCAGACGGTCGCGAAGGAGCCCGACGAGAGCACCCCGGCCGAGACGGTCGAGCCGGCAGCGGTCACCGAGATCCGAGCGAGCCTGAAGCGGAGTCTCGCCGCGGGCGCTTCTGGCGCCGCCGCGCGGCCTCGTGAGCGCCGCGTTCGCGCAGCGGGCGATTCTGCTCGGCGCCGTGACGCTGCTCGGGGTCGTTGCCGCACTCGGGGTCGCCGAGCGGCTCGACGGCTCCACGGGGCCGAGCGACCTACCGCAGGCCGTGCCCGCGCCGGGCGGCGGCTGGTACC
This sequence comes from uncultured Actinomycetes bacterium, assembly GCA_963764595.1. GTDB lineage: Bacteria > Actinomycetota > Thermoleophilia > Gaiellales > Gaiellaceae > JACDAN01. Next base: position 526,353 of record CAVXTG010000007.1, read on the forward strand.
AGGCGCTCGCGGGACTGGAGTCGCCACGCGCCTACGGGCGGCCGACCGCATGCGGCGAGACACTGGAGCGCGGGAGCCTCGGCGTCTCTCACCCCGTCCTCGTCTGCGGCGCCAAGATCTACCTCGGGCACGGGAACACCGAGATCCTGACCCAGGTCGTCGCGCGTGGCCCAGGAAGTGCGGCGGTGCAGTTCGGCCTCACCGAAGCGCTCGCGCGGGAGCTCGGGGTTCGCGGCCGGACGACGGTCCGGTGGCGGTTTGCACGGCCCGAGAGCCTAGGCGGCGAGGTATGGTGGAAGCGCTCGACCCTGTGCGTGGCGTCGCGCGATAACGTGAACCAACAGTCACGCGAAGGGAGCTCGAGTCCGATCCGGGCGGAAACCCGTATCGGCAGGGCACCCACCTGGTTTTCCAGGTTCGCAAAAGTGCGGCGACATCGGCAGGGTGGAGCACCTCTTTCGCGGCGGTGCCAGACTTCAGTCTGGCTCCGCGTGCTGAGAACGAGCTACCGTGACCTCATGATCGAGGTCGTCGGTGACTCCTCCCGTCGGCGATGAGTGGCGGCTCGTCCGTCTCGGCGTCGACGGCGACCGCATCGTCAGCGCGGATGCCGAGGGCCTCGAGCGTCCACTCGAGGGCCTGACCCTGCTGGAGGCGGCAGCGGTCGGCGGCGACGAGCTCGCCGTCGACGCGCTCGCGAACGCACTCGGACCGATCTTCCGAGCTCGACGCGACCCGCGACCGCGTCGCGGTCGCGATGAGCGGCGGTGTCGACAGCGCCGTTGCGCTGCTGCGCGCAGGCCCGAAGGCGGTCGGGGTCACGCTCAGGCTCTGGCTCGATCCGGAAGCGCCCGACACCGAGCGCGCCTGCTGCTCGCCGGAGGCCGTTCTCGCGGCCCGCCGAACCTGCCACGAGCTCGGCCTCCCGCACGTGACGCTCGACGCCCGCGAGGAGTTCTTGCGCGCGATCGTCGAGCCCTTCGTCCGCGGTTACGAGCGCGGCGAGACGCCGAACCCCTGCACCAGCTGCAACGGCTTCTTCCGCTTCGGCCGGCTGCTCGCCTTCACGAAGCAGGCGGGTGCCGCGCGCCTCGTCACCGGCCATTACGCGAGGATCGTCGAGCACCGGGGCCGGCTGCTGCTCGCCCGCGGCGTCGACGCCGACAAGGACCAGTCCTACATGCTCGCGCGGCTCGATCCCCGGGTCCTCGACCGGATCGAGTTCCCGCTCGGCGAGCAGGGGAAAGCGGAGACGCGAGCCGAGGCCGCCCGCGCCGGGCTGGCCGCAGCCGGACGCGCCGAGAGCCAGGAGGCGTGCTTCCTCGGGGGCTCCGACTACCGATCGTTCCTCGAACGCCGGGGACTCGCGCCGGTCAGCGGGAAGATCATGGACGAGAGGGGCGCCGTCCTCGGACGACACGACGGCTTCTGGGGCTTCACGCCCGGCCAGCGCAAGGGCCTCGGGGTCTCAACCGGTACTCCGCTGTACGCCCTGAAGACGATTCCGTCCAGCAACGCGGTCGTGGTCGGGCCGCGGGAGTCGCTCGCGCGCCGGACGATCCGCGCCGACGGCAAGCTCCATGTCGACGTCGACCGCGCCGACGTCAAGGTTCGGTACCGCTCGCCCGCGACGCCGGCGACGGTCGAGAACGCATCACGCGGGTTCCGCGTCCACCTCGACGAGCCCGTGTACGGCGTGGCTCCCGGCCAGGCGGCCGTCCTCTACGAGGGTGACGTCGTCGTCGGTGCGGGGCGGGTAACGTCCTCGCAGCGCTGAGCAGCCCTTGACCGATCAGATCACGCTGACCCTGCCGCGGGAGCGGCCCTTCTTCGGCGTTGCCCGGCTGGTTCTCAGCGGGCTCGCGACGAGGCTCGATCTCACGGTCGAGCACCTCGAAGACCTCGAGCTCGCGCTCGACGGCCTGCTCGAGCGGCCGGACGGCGCCGAGCAGATCACGATCGCGCTCGGCGTCGACGGTGACGAGCTCCAGGCCCGCGTCGGCCCGTTCCGCGGCAATGGCCTGCGGACGGACCTCGAGGGTGAGCCGGGAGAGAGCGTCTCGCTGCGGAGGCTCCTGGATACGGTGGTCGACCGCTACGAGGTCGCTGACGGCGATGACGGCGCCTGGGTCGAGCTGAGCAAGCGACATCAGCCATCCACGTAATGCTCGACGACGACAAGCGCCTGCTCAGGCGCTATCACGAGGAGGGCGACCTCCAGGCACGCGAGGAGCTGATCGAGCGGTACATGTCGCTCGTCCGCTCGCTGGCGCGCCGCTACTCGTACCGCGGCGAGCAGCTCGACGACCTCGTCCAGATCGGCGCGATCGGCCTGATCAAGGCGGTCGACCGCTTCGACCTCGACCGCGGCGTCGAGCTGACCACCTACGCGACGCCGAACATCATCGGCGAGATCAAGCGGCACTTCCGCGACAAGGGCTGGTCGGTCCGGGTGCCCCGCGGCCTCCAGGAGCTGAACGTCCAGGTCTCCAAGCTGATCGAGCAGCTGACCGTGGAGCTCAGCCGCTCACCGACGATTGCGGAGCTGGCCGAGGCCGCGGGAGTCGACGAAGAAGCAGTGCTCGAGGCGCTCGAGAGCGGCCGGGCCTACACCTCCGTCTCGCTCTCGTCGGCCGGCGGTGGGGGCAACGACGACGAGGGCGAGCTCGACCCGCTCGAGTCGCTCGGCGCCGAAGACCCCGAGTACGAGGTCTCGGAGGACCGCGCCGCCCTGGCGCCGGGGTTCAAGGTGCTCGACCAGCGTGAGCGGCGAATCCTGCACCTCCGGTTCTTCCGCGGCCTGACCCAGTCGCAGATCGCCGAGGAGATCGGCATTTCCCAGATGCACGTCTCCCGCCTGATCAGGCGCTCGTTGGAGAAGATCCGCGACGAGATCGCGGAAGAATCCGGAGTCGCGTAGCTCAACCTAGAATCGACGCCATGCGCACGACCCCGGAGCTCCGCGAAGGCTTCCTCCAGTTCTTCGAGTCGAAGGGCCACGAACGGCTGCCATCTGCGCCGCTGATCCCGCCGCCCGAGGACACCTCGACGCTCCTGATCAGCGCCGGGATGCAGCCGCTGAAGCCGTACTTCCTCGGCGAGAGGGAGCCGCCCGCGACGCTGCTGACGACCTACCAGAAGTGCTTCCGCGCGACCGACATCGACGAGGTCGGGGTCGACGGCTACCACCTCTCCTTCTTCGAGATGATGGGCAACTTCTCGATCGGCGAGTACTTCAAGGAAGGTGCTGTCGAGCTCGCCTGGGAGTTCCTGACCGAGCACCTGAAGATCGACCTCGACAAGCTCTGGGTCAGCGTCTTCGCCGGCGATCCGGAGCTCGGCCTCGGCGAGGACGAGGTCGCGATCGCCGCCTGGGAGAAGGTCGGGCAGCCGCGGGAACGGATCGTCGGGCTGCCGCGCTCCGAGAACTTCTGGCAGGCGGGTGACACGGGCCCGTGCGGTCCGTGCTCGGAGATGTACTACGACCGCGGGCCGGAGCTCTCCTGCGGACGGCCCGACTGCGGGCCAGGCTGCCAGTGCGAGCGCTACCTCGAGTTCTGGAACCTCGTCTTCATGGAGTTCGACCTCGGTGCCGACGGCACGCTGACGCCGCTCCCGAAGCCGGTGATCGACACGGGTCTCGGCCTCGAACGAACAGCCGCCGTCCAGCAGGACGTGATCTCGATGTACGAGATCGACGCCTTCCAGGAGATCATGCAGTGGATCGAGGCTGAGAGCGGCGTCGCCTGGCGAAGCTCGGAGCGGGCGACGAAGGCGCACCGGATCATCGCCGACCACGGGCGAGGGATGACCTTCCTGGTCGCCGACGGAGTGCTGCCGTCGAACGAGGGACGCGGCTACGTCCTGCGCCGCGTGATCCGGCGGGCGGTGCAGCAGGCGCGCGCGATCGGGCTCACGGACCTGTGGCGAATCGCGGACATCGTCGCCGACCAGATGTCGTACTGGTATCCGGAGCTGGACGAGAACCGAGAGCGGATCCGCGAGACGCTGAAGGCCGAAGAGGAGCGCTTCTCGCAGACGCTCGAGCGCGGCCTGGGCCTCTTCGAGGAGGTCGCGGCCGGCGGTGCGATCTCGGGCGAGGACGCGTTCAAGCTCCACGACACCTACGGCTTCCCGCTCGAGCTGACGCGGGAGCTTGCGGCCGAGCGCGGCCTGGCGGTCGACGAGGAAGGCTTCGACCGGCTGATGGCCGAGCAGCGGGCCCGGTCGAAGACCAAGACCGCCGAGGTCGCCCTCTCGCTCGACGGCTCGCGACCGACGGAGTTCGTGGGCTACGAGACGACCGAGGCGCTGACGGCGATCGTCGCCTACGAGGACCTCGGCAACGGGACGTTCCAGGCCAAGCTCGAGCGCTCGCCGTTCTACCCCGAGGGCGGCGGCCAGGTCTCCGACCTCGGCTACATCGAGCACGAGGAGACCGGCGCCCGTGCCGAGCTTCGCCGCGCGATCCGCGTCGGCGACGACCAGGTGCTGACGTTCGAGGGCGAGGGGTTCGCCGAGGGCGATCGCGTTCGCGCCGTCGTGCCCTGGTCCGTGCGCTTCCCGACGATGGCGAACCATACGGCGACTCATCTCCTGCACCAGGCGCTCCGTGAGACGCTCGGCGAGCACGTCCGGCAGGCCGGCTCCGCCGTGCGGCCGGACAAGCTTCGGTTCGACTTCACGCACGAGCAGGCGTTGACCCCCGAGGAGCGTGAGCGAATCGAGCAGACGGTGAACGAGAAGATCTTCCAGAACCTGCCCGTCCGGACGTTCGTGACGCCGATCGACGAGGCGCGGCGCCTCGGCGCGATGATGCTGTTCGGCGAGAAGTACGGAGACGAGGTTCGCGTCGTCGAGATCGACGACTACTCGCGCGAGCTCTGCGGCGGCACGCACGTGCGCACGACGGCCGAGATCGGGCCGTTCGTGATCCTCTCGGAGAGCTCGGTCGGTGCGGGCGCCCGGAGGATCGAAGCGGTGACGGCAGGCGAGGCGTGGGCGCTCCTCCGGGCTCGGGCGGAGGAGGCCGACGAGCTTCGAGCCGAGGTGCAGCGGCTGCGCAAGGGGGCCGGCAAGAAGCAGCCGTCGGCGGAGACCGAGGTCGCGTACCGAGACGAGTCCAACGGCGTCGTCGTCGCGGAGGTCGAGGCGCTCAAGGGCTCGGACCTGAAGGACCTGTCCGACCGGATCCGGCAGTCGAAGCAGGCGCAGGCCGTGCTGCTCGGTTCGGTGGACGAGGGCCGCGCGTACCTGGTCGTCAACCTCGACCGCGCACTCGTCGACAGGGGCCTGGACGCCGTGGCCGTCGCGCGCAAGGCGGCGGAGAAGATCGGCGGCGGCGGCGGTGGGCGTGCAGACCTCGCGGAGGCCGGCGGCAAGAATCCCGCAGGCCTCGCCGAAGCCTACGAAGTGGCGAAGAGCGAGATCGCGTCGGCTCTGGAGTGAAGGTCCTCGCCCTGGACTACGGGGCTGCCCGGACCGGGGTGGCCGTCTCGGACCCGACCGGCACGCTGGCCCGGCCGCTGCGAACCGTGGAGCGCGCGGCGAGCGACGACGGGCTGAACGAGCTTGCGGAGCTCGTGCGCGCCGAGGAGGTCGACCGCGTCGTCGTGGGTTTACCGCTCACGCTCCGCGGGGAACGGGGTCAGCAGGCACAGGAGACCGAGCGGTTCGCGTCTGCGCTCGAGGCTATCCTCGAGGTCCCGGTCGAGCGATTCGACGAACGGTTTACGACGAAGCTGGCCGGACCGGGAAGCGGTGAGGATGCACGGGCGGCTGCGCACCTGCTGACGGGCTATCTGGAATGGTCGAAGGCGAAACCACACTGAGGCGCGGACGGTCCAGGCCGTCCCGCAGCCGCATCCTCCTCCGCCGCCTCGTGGCGCTGGCGTTCCTCGTCGGGCTGGTCGCCGTGGTGGCGGGCTCGGCGTGGGCCATCCTCGGCGGGCGCGAGGAGCAGGCCGCGCCTCCGCCCGCACCCGTTGCGCCGCCTCCGAAGCCGCTGAGGATCATCTTCCCGGAGGGCTTCACGCGCGAGCAGATGGCGGTCCGGATCGGCGAGGTGAACGACATCGCCCAGGAGAAGCGGAACGTGAACCCGCGGCTCTCGCCCGCGCGCTACCGGGCGCTGACCGAACGCGTTGCCCGCGCGCCGAAGCAGTTCCTCCGCCGGACGGAACGGCCGCCGCACCTCGAGGGCTTCCTCTTCCCGGCGACCTACGAGTTCACGAAGCGAACCACGACCCGGCAGCTGGTGAACCAACAGCTCGCCGCGTTCGAGAAGAACTGGGCGAAGGTGAACATGAGGTACGCGCGCTCGAGGAACCTGACCCCGTACGACGTGCTGATCATCGCCTCGATGGTCGAGAGGGAGGTGTCCGTGGCTTCGGAGCGTCCACTCGTCGCCGCGGTGATCTACAACCGCCTCAAGGCCGGGATGACGCTGGGCATCGACGCCACGATTCGTTACGGGCTCGGCGTCCCGGCGACGGAGTCACTGCGCGAGTCGCACCTGGCCGACCCGACGCCCTACAACACCCGGATTCACGCCGGCCTGCCCCCGACGCCCATTGCGAATCCGGGGCTCGCCTCGCTGCGGGCGGCCGCGCGCCCGGCCAAGGTCGACTATCTCTTCTTCGTGCGGAAGCCGGGCAAGGAGAGTCACTTCTTCACGGCGTCCGAGCGCGAGTTCGTCAACTACATGAACGCCAACGGCTACGGCTGAGCCGCGTGCGGCTCGTCGCGCTGATCGGCTCGCCGGTCGCTCAGTCGCTCTCGCCGCGCATGCAGAACGCCGCCTTCGCCGCCCGCGGCCTCGACTGGACCTACGTGGCGTGCGACGTGCAGGCCCACGACCTCGACGCGGCGATTCGCGGACTGGGGGCGCTCGGGTTCGCCGGCGCCAACGTCACTGCGCCGTACAAGCTGGACGCGGCTCGGCTGGTCGAGACCGACCTCGAGTCGGTGAACACGCTGCTCTTCGATCCGCTGCGCGGGTACAGCACGGATGCCGCGATCCTCGAAGGGCTCGAGTTCGAGCGCTCGGCGATCGTCGGCGACGGTGGCGCGGCGGCGGCGTTCCGCCACGCGCTGCCCGCCGCGCGGATGTTCTCGCGGCGCGCCGAGTGGCCGCCGGACGTGAGCGGCTCGGAGCTCGTGATCAACGCCACGCCGGTGCGGGACGAGGTGCTCGTCCGGCTTGGCCCTGGCCAGACACTGATCGACCTGCCGTATCCGGAGTCGGCGACGGCGGTTGCGGCGCGTGAGGCCGGAGCGCGGGTGATCGACGGCCTCGAGGTGCTCGTCGCCCAGGGGGCGGCGGCGTTCGAGCTGTGGACCGGGATGCCGGCGCCGGTCGAAGAGATGCGGCGCGCCGTAGGCTTGACCCGTGCTGAGCCTGACCACAGCGGGTGAATCGCACGGGCCTGCGCTCGTCGGGGTCCTGACCGGCCTCCCTGCGGGCCTCCTCCTCGACCGGGACGCGATCGACGCCGACCTGGCCCGGCGCCAGCAGGGCTACGGGCGCAGCCCGCGCCAGCAGATCGAGCAGGACCGCGTCGAGGTGCTCGCCGGCCTCCGCCACGGCCGGACGCTCGGCACGCCGCTCGCGCTCGTCGTCCGCAACCGCGATCACGCGAACTGGGAATGGGGGATGAGCGCGTGGCCGCCGGAGGGCGATCCAGCGGGCAAGGGCACGAAGCCGGTGACTCTCCCGCGGCCCGGCCACGCCGACCTAGCCGGTGCGCTCAAGTACGGACACGCGGACATCCGGAACACGCTCGAGCGGGCGAGCGCCCGCCAGACGGCGATCACCGTCGCCGCCGGGTCCGTGGCCAAGGCGCTGCTCCGTGAGATCGGCGTCGAGGTCGACGGGTCGGTGGTCGAGATGGGCGACGTGGACGAGGCACGGGCCGACCGTGACACCGTCGGCGGGGTCGTGGAGGTGCGGGCCCGCGGCGTGCCGCCCGGCCTCGGTTCCTACGCAACGAAGGAGAGCCGACTCGACGCGCGGCTCGCGGCGGCGCTGATGGGCATCCAGGCCGTCAAGGGCGTCGAGATCGGCGAGGGCTTCGCCCTGGCCGGCCTGCGCGGATCACAGGCACACGACGAGATCTTTCGGACGAGCGGGCTTCTACCGGGAGACGAATCGGGCCGGCGGGATCGAGGGTGGGGTCTCGAACGGCGAGGAGATCGTGGTGCGGGCGGCGATGAAGCCGCTGCCGACGCTGATGCGGCCGCTGCGTTCCGTCGATCTCGCGACCGGGGAGGCGGGCGAGGCGCTCGTCGAGCGCAGCGACGTCGCGGCGGTGGAGGCGTTGTCCGTCGTCGCCGAGGCGTCGGTCGCGTTCGAGCTCGCACGCGCGGCACGTGAGAAGTTCGGCGGCGACGCGCTCGGGGACTTCGTCGCGGCCTACCGCGCCTACCTCGAGCGCATCCCGTGGCAACCGCGGTAGACAGGCACATCGCGCTCATCGGCTTCATGGGCGCGGGGAAGACGACGATCGGCGCTCCAGGTCGCGGACCGGATCGGACGGCTGTTCCTCGACCTCGACCGCGAGATCGAGCGCGTCGCTGCAGCGGTCGATCCCGGAGCTGTTCGAGCAGGAAGGCGAGATCGGGCTTCCGCGTGATCGAGGCGGAACGGACGCTGGCGACGCTCGCGCCAGAACCGGCCGGCGGTGCTGGCGCTCGGCGGCGGCGCGGTGGAGACGCCGGCGATCCGCAAGGCGCTCGAAGGAGCATGCGCTGACCGTCCTCCTCGAGGTCGAGGTCGACGAAGCCTGGGAACGCGTCGCGCGTACGGCCCGGCCACTCGCTCAGGACGCCGACGACTTCCGGGCCCTCTACGAGCGGCGCCGGTCGCTGTACGAAGAAACCGCCGATGTCCGTGCCCGCGACGCCGACGACGTGGTTCTCGCGGCGCTCGGCATCGAGTTCGGCGGCCGCGCCGGAGGGCGATGCGCTGATCGCCGACGAGCGCGTGCTCGAGCTCCATCCCCTGGAGCTCGGTGCGACGCATGTCGCCGGCCCGAAGACGCTCGCAACCGCCGAGCGGCTCTGGAGCGAGCTGCGGCTGGGCCGGGATGGGACGATCGTCGGCTACGGCGGGGGATCGACGACCGATCTGGCCGGCTTCGTCGCCGCCACGCTACATGCGCGGCGTTCGCTGGATCAGCGTGCCGACGACGCTGGTCGGCCAGGTGGATGCCGGCATCGGCGGCAAGACGGGTGTGGACCTGCCCGGCGGCAAGAACCTCGTCGGCGCGTTCCACTACCCGGACCGCGTCCTGATCGATGCGTCGCTACTTGCAACCCTGCCGGCCGAAGAGCGTCGCAACGGGATGGCGGAGGTCGTGAAGACGGGCCTCCTGGCCGGCCGGCCGCTCTGGGAGCTGCCCGAGGAAGAGATGGTCCGCGCGTGCGCCGCTTTCAAGTCCGCGGTCTGTCTCGCGGACCCGTACGAGCAGAGAGGCCGCCGCGAGATCCTCAACCTGGGCCACACGTTCGGGCACGCGCTCGAGGCCGCCTCCGACTACCAACTCGCACACGGCGAGGCGGTCGCGCTCGGATTGACGGCTGCGCTCCGGCTCTCGGGCCTCGACGTGCCGCACGTCCTCGACCCTCAGCCGGCCCGCGTCGATCGCGAGCGGGCCTGGGCGGCGCTCCAGCGTGACAAGAAGGCCCGCGACGGCAGAATCCGCCTCGTGCTGCTGGAGGAGCTCGGCAAGCCCGTCGTCCGCGAGGCCGATCCCGCCGAGGTCCGCGGGGCGCTCGACGAGCTGATCGCCGGCTGATGCTCGTCGGCGTGCTCAACGGCGTGAACCTGAACGTGCTCGACCGGCGAGACCCCTCGGTGTACGGCGCGTTGCCCCTTGCCGAGCTCGAGGATCAGATTCGAGCTTGGGGGGAGGAGCTCGGCTGCGAGGTTGACTGCCGGCAGACGAACAGCGAGGGCGAGTACGTCGACTGGTGCCAGGAGCTCGGCGAGAAAGCCGACGGCCTGATCGTCAACCCCGGGGCCTGGTCGCACTACAGCTACGCGATCCACGATGCGCTCGAGCTGGCGCGGGGGCCGGTCGTCGAGGTTCACCTCTCCGACATCGGGGCGAGGGAGGAGTGGCGCCGGCACTCGGTGGTGGCCGACCTCGCCGCCCACCGGGTGATCGGCAAGGGGCCGGACGGCTACAAGGAGGCGCTCGAATTCCTGGCGCGCGGATAGAGCGGCTCCGCGGTCTGATCGAGGAGCCGTTCCTCGTCACCGCTCCGGTCAACGTCCTCTACCTGACGGGCTTCGACAGCACGAACGCCGCGCTGCTCGTCGAGCCCGACCGCGCAGTGCTCTTCACGGACTTCCGCTACGCGGAGCGCGCCCGCGAAGTCGAGGGCGTCGAGTTCGAGGAGACCAAGCGGTACCTGTACTCGGACCTGCCGAGCCTGCTGCCGCCGCGTGTCGCCTTCGAGGCCGACGCGATGACCTACGCGAACTACGACGTGCTGCGCCAGGGCGGGCTCGAGCTCGAGCCGCGTCGAGGGTTGGTCGAGTCGCTGCGGATCGTCAAGGAGCCCGAGGAGCTGGACGCGATCCGCCGGGCCATGGCCGTCACCGACGCGGCGTACGAGCGGCTCGCGGAAGAGCGGTTCGCGGGACGCACGGAGAACGAGCTCGTGTGGCGGATGGAGCAGCTCCTGCACGAGGCGGGCGCGGATGGGCTTGCGTTCCCGGTCGACATCGCCGCCGGCCCGACCGCGGCGAGCCCGCACGCGATGCCCGGCGACCGGGTGGTCTCCGACGGCGATCTCGTCCTCGTCGACGTCGGCGCGAAGGTGGACGGCTACTGCTCCGACGCAACCAGGATGTTCGCCGTCGGAGACGTCTCGGACTCGCTTCGCGACCTCTACGAGGTCGTCCGCGAAGCGCAGCAGGCGGGCCTCGACGCGGTCCGGGCCGGTGTCTCCGGGCGTGACGCCGACGCCGCCGCTCGCGCGGTGATCGCCGACGCCGGCTACGGCGAGAACTTCGGCCACGGGCTCGGCCACGGCCTCGGGCTCCTCGTCCATGAAGCACCTGCCCTGCGGCCGGAATCCGAGGATGCGCTTGCAGCCGGCAACGTCGTCACCGTCGAGCCGGGGATCTACCTGAGCGGCGTCGCGGGCATCCGCATCGAGGATCTCGTCGTCGTCACCGAGGACGGCGCGGAGGTGCTGACCTCGTTTCCGAAGGAGCTGAGAACCGTTCGCTAGATTGGCCCGCGCGATGGCCGAGACCGTCTCCACCAACCAGTTCAAGAACGGCATGCACATCGAGCTCGAAGGCTCGGCCTGGCGGATCGTCGAGTTCCAGCACGTGAAGCCGGGCAAGGGCGGCGCGTTCGTGCGGACGAAGCTGAAGAACCTCGACTCCGGGTCGGTCGTCGACAAGACGTTCCGCGCGGGCGAGAAGTTCGCGCGCGTCCACACCGAGACGAAGAACGTCCAGTACCTCTACGACTCGGGCGACGAGGTCGTCTTCATGGACGAGCAGAGCTACGAGCAGATCAGCCTTCCGCGCGAGACCGTCTCCGACGCCCTCGACTACATCGAGCCGTCGAGCAGCGTGCAGCTGCTGACCGTCGACGGACGGCCGTCCGGCGTTCAGATGCCGGCCTCGGTTGAGCTCACCGTCGCCGAGACCGAGCCGGGCGTGCGCGGGGACACGGTCTCAAACGTGACGAAGCCGGCGAAGCTCGCGACGGGCGCCGTCGTCCAGGTGCCGTTGTTCGTGAACCAGGGCGACCGGATCAAGGTCGATCCCCGCGAAGGCCGCTACATCTCTCGCGCCTGAAGTCTGGAGACGCGACTCTTCGAGCCAGGTCCCGGGGCCTGGCCCCTGGACACGCCCCGGCGGGTCATCGCGCGGCGCCAAAACTGGAACCACCGCATCGACGTCACCCTCCGCGAGGCCGCTTCGGTAGCCAAAAGAGGGCCGGAGACGCGACTTCTCGAGCCAGGTCCCGGGGCCTGGCCCCTGGACCGGCCCGGCGAGACGCTCCGTACAAGAGCGCTTCTAGACTTTTCGGCATGAGTGACAGGCGCGTCTTCGCGCTCTCTTCGCTTGCTCTGGCCTCGGCGCTCTGCATCGGCGCGCTGGTCGCGCGCTGGCTCTATACCGACTCGAGCACGTACACGTTTCTGGCCTGGAATCTCTTCCTCGCCTGGATTCCCGCTGATCGCAGCCGTCGCCGTCTACGACGGCCGGCGGCGCGGAGCCGGGCTCCTCAGCCTCGTGCCGATCGGCGCGGTCTGGCTGCTCTTTCTGCCGAACGCGCCGTACCTGCTGACCGACTTCGTCCATCTCGGCTCGCACGACGACGCGCCGCTCTGGTTCGACATCGTCCTGTTCAGCTCGTTTGCCTGGACGGGAACGCTGCTCGGCTTCCTCTCGATCTTCGTCATGCAGGGAGTCGTCCGCCGGGCCGCGGGCCCGGTCTGGAGCTGGCTGCTGGTGGGGGCGAGCCTCGTGGCGAGCTCGTTCGGGATCTACCTCGGGCGCTCGCTGGGCTGGAACAGCTGGGATTTCGTCGTGCGGCCCGGCGCGCTGCTCCAGGACATCTGGGCGAGGCTGGTCGATCCGCTGGCCTATCCGCGCGGCCTCGGCATGACCCTCGCGCTATCCGCCGTCCTCGCGACCGGCTATCTGACGATCTACGCCTTCGCCCAGCTCGGAGCGACCGACCAGGGACGTTAGGCTCGGGTCCGTGCCCGCACTGGTCGACACAACCGTTCGCCTCCTGAGTCAGGAGCCGCTGGCCGGGCGGGTTCCGACCGCCTCGATCCTCGAGCTGGCCGAGGTGCTGGACGGGGCGGGCTTCGCCGCGCTCGAGGTCTCCGGCGGCGGCGTCTTCGACAACGCGGTCCGCCGAGGCGTCGAGTCGCCGTGGGAGCGGATCCGGGCGATCGACGGACGGACGTCGACGCCGCTCGGAATGGCGCTGCGCGGGCGCTTTCTCGTCGGCTCGCAGCCGGTCGGCGGTGACTTCGTCCGCCGCTTCGTGATGACCGCGGCGGAGAACGGGATCAGCGTCTTCCGCCTTCACGATCCACTGAACGACGTCTCGAACCTGCGCGAAGCCGGCGAGGCGATCACCTCGGCCGACCGTGAGTTCGACGCGGGCCTGATCTACAGCCCCGGCCCGACCGGAGAGACCGATACGCTCGTCGAGCAGGCGAAGAAGCTTCCCGACCTCGGCGCCGCGCGGATCCTTCTCCACGACCCGTCGGGCTCGCTCGAGCCGCACCGCTCGCACGAGCTCGTCTCCGCGCTCGGCGAGGCGAGCGGCTTGCCGGTGGGGATCTACTGCCAGGGCTCCGGCGGGAGCGCGCTCGCGGTTGCGCTCGAGGCCGCCCGCGCCGGCGCCGACCGCATCGCCTGCGCGACCTACCCGGTCGCGCTCGTTCTTCACCGCGTCGCGGGCGAGGGGCTCGCCGACGCGCTGGACGGCCTCGGGCTCGGTTCGGGTGTCGACGTCTCTGTGCTCTGGAAGGCGGCGGGGCTCGTCGACGAGCAGATCGGGGACGAGCCGGTGACCCCGCTGGCACCGCGCGTGGCTGTCCGAGCCGCCGCGCACAACCTTCCGGCAGGACTCGTCGCCGCGCTCGATGCTCATCTCCGCGCCCACTCGGCGGGCGATCGGCTCGACGAGGTGCTGGCGGAGCTCGAGCGAATCCGCGCCGAGGCCGGCTGGCCGCCGCTCGCCGCGCCGATCGGCCAGATCCTCGGCAGCCAGGCTCTCGTCCACGTCCTCTCGGCGAGCCGCTACGAGGTCGTCGTGGACGAGCTCCGCGCGCTCTTCCGCGGAGACTTCGGCATCCCGCCGGCCGAGTTCGACCCAACGGCCCGCCGCGCTATCGAGCTGCTCTCCGACGGCGTCTCCCAGCCGCAGCCCGTCGCCGACCTCGATCAGATCCGCGACGAGGCCCGCGGGCTCGCGGCCAGCGACGAGGAGCTGCTCCTGCTCGCGCTGTTCGGCGACGAGGCCGAAGGGCTGCTGCACGCAGTGAGGGGCCGCGCGCGGGGCGACGAAGGCCTGGTCGGGGGCGCAGTGGATCAGGGCCGCGCCGAGCGCATCCGTGAGGTGGTGCGGATCGTCCAGGAGAGCGGCGTCGCCGAGATCGCGATCGAGGAAGCCGGCATGCGCGTGTCCGTCCGCCGCCGCGAGGAGCCCGATGCGGTCGCGACTCCGACTCCGGCGCCTTCGGAGCCAAGCGAAGCCGATGTCGCCGCTCTCCAGCCGCCGGCCGAGCCGACGATCGACGGGTTCGTCCGCGTGGAGGCGCCGATGGTCGGCACGTTCTACCGCGCTGCATCCCCCGGCGCTCCTCCGTTCGTCGAGGAGGGCGGCTCGGTCGAGAGCGGGCAGACGTTGTGCATCCTCGAGGCGATGAAGCTGCTGAACGAGATCAAGTCGGACCTCGACGGCGTCGTCCGGAGGATCCACGTCGCCAACGGCGATCCGGTCGAATTCGGCCAGCTGCTGTTCGAGATCGAGCCCGCCCTGGCCCGGCCGCTCGATGCGGTTTAACCGGATCCTCGTCGCGAACCGCGGCGAGGTCGCGGTGCGCGTGATCCGCGCGCTGCACGAGCTCGACATCGAGGCCGTCGCCGTCTACTCCACGGCCGACGAGGATTCCCTCCACGTCCGGCTCGCGGACCGCGCCGTCTGCGTCGGCCCGCCGCCGGCCACGCAGAGCTACCTGCGCATCCCGTCGATCGTCGCTGCGGCGAACACGACCGGCTGTCAGGCAGTCCACCCGGGTTGGGGCTTCCTCAGCGAGAACCCGGCGTTCGCGGAGGCCTGCGCCGACAACGACCTCGTCTTCATCGGCCCGTCTCCGGCGGTCATGGCCAGGATGGGCGACAAGACGTCCGCGCGCGAAGAGATGGCCGCGGCGGGAGTGCCGCTCGTCCCCGGCACCGGTCCGCTGGAGGCCGGCGAGGCTGCCCGCGCGGCCGACGAGCTCGGGTTCCCGGTGCTGCTGAAGGCGGCGGCCGGCGGTGGGGGGAAGGGCATGCGCCTGGTCTCGTCGCCGGACGAGCTCGACGGCGCGTTCGCGACGGCATCGGCTGAGGCCGAGGCATCCTTCGGCGACGGCCGGCTCTACCTCGAGCGGGCGATCGTCCAGGCGCGCCACGTCGAGATCCAGATGATCGCGGACACGCACGGCGGCGTTCTCACGCTCGGCGAGCGCGAGTGCTCGATCCAGCGGCGGCACCAGAAGCTGATCGAGGAATCGCCCTCGCCCGCGGTGACGCCGGAGCTCCGCGAGCAGATGGAGTCGACGGTCGAGCGCGCCTCGCGGTCGATCGGCTACACGAACGCCGGCACGTTCGAGTTCCTGCTCGCGCCGGACGGCTCGTTCCACTTCATCGAGCTCAACGCCAGGCTCCAGGTCGAGCACCCCGTCAGCGAGCTCGTCACCGGGATCGACCTCGTCCACGAGCAGCTTCGCGTCGCGGCAGGCGACCCGCTGGAGCTGACGGGCAGGTCGCCGCGCCGCGGACACGCGCTCGAGGTCAGAGTCAACGCGGAGGATCCGGCGCGGGGCTTCCTGCCCGCACCCGGCACCGTCGTTCGCTTCCGCCCGCCACTCGGCCCAGGCGTCCGCGTGGACACTCACGTGGAGGATGGAACGATCGTCCCGCCCTACTACGACTCGCTGCTCGCCAAGGTGATCGTGTGGGCGCCGGACCGCGAGCGCGCTCTCGCCCGATCGCTCCGCGCGCTGAACGAGTTCGAGGTCACCGGGATCCCCACGACGATCGGCGCGGCGGCTCAGGTGATTCGCAGCGAGGGCTTCGCGCGCGGCAGCTACTCGACGAGCTACCTCGACGACGTCGCCGCCGACCTCCCCGCCTTCGTGGAGGCCGAGGCGTGACGACCAGCCGCCGCGGCGCCCGTCGAGCGGCGCTGTTCATGCTCTTCCAGTGGGACGTCACCGGGAAGCCGCTCGGCTCCACCTACGAGGGGGAGGTCGACGACTTCGCACGCGAGACGGCCGAGGAGGTCGCAAGTCGCGCGGAGGAGCTGGACCGCCGCATCGACGAGGCGACGGAAGGCTGGCCGGCCGACCGGCTCGGCGCACTCGAGCGTAACGTGCTGCGGATCGGGATCTACGAGCTGGAGAAGGGCGAGGTGCCGCCGGAGGTGGCGATCGACGAGGCCGTGCGCCTTGCGAAGCGCTATTCGTCCAACGAGGCCGGCAAGCTCGTCAACGGGATCCTCGGCCGGATCGCAAGGGAGACGGCGGCGAATGAGCGCTGAGGAATCCCTCCAGCGCGCGGAAGAGCTGATGGAGCGCCTCGAGGAGACCCGCGCTCGCCTCGAGCAGACGACGGACCCCGAGACCGCAATCGAGGTGCTCAGCGAGCTCGCAGAGATCGCGCGGGAGGTCGAGGCCGCGCTCTCACAGGCGAAGCGGGAGACCGATGCAGGCGCCTGACGAGCTCCGCGCCGCGGTCGAGGACTGGCTTGCGAGGCTCGAGCTGTCGCCGGAGCTCGGTGGGCTCGAGGAGGCCGTCCGCTACGCGCTCTCGGGCGGCGGCAAGCGGATCCGGCCGGTGCTGTGCCTGGCGACAGCCGAGGCGGCCGGCGGCGATCCCGACGACGCGCTGCCCGCCGCTGCGGCGCTCGAGCTCGTGCACACGTTCTCGCTCGTCCACGACGACCTGCCGGCTCTCGACGACGACGAGGAGCGGCGCGGACAACCGACGGCGCATGTCCGGTTCGGCGAGGCGCACGCGATCCTCGCGGGCGACGCGCTCCTTGCCGAGGCGTTCAGGCTCGCGGTGTCGAGCCGGCCCGAGGTCGTGCACGAGCTCGCGTCGGCGACGCTCGGAATGATCGGCGGGCAGTACCTGGACGTGAACGGTCGACCGGCCGACCGCGAGGCAATGAACCGCCTCAAGACCGGCCGGCTATTCGAGGCGTCGGTCGGCTGCGGGCTCTGGACCGCCGGCGTGAGCGCCGACGAGCAGGAGCCGTGGCGGGCCTTCGGCTCCGACTACGGCTTCCTCTACCAGGCCGTCGACGACCTGCTGGACGACGACGGGCTGGTGCGGGAGCTCGGGCCGGAACGAGTTCGGGCCCTCGCCGCCGAGACGGAAGAGTCCGCCCGCAGCCGCCTGCGGGCAATCGACGCGGACACGTCCGTCTTAGGGCAGCTCGTGGACGAGCTCGCGGCGCGCGCCGTCTAGCACTCGCCGTAGCCCCACTCGCGCACCTTCTGGCAGAACTCCTCCTCGTCGGCCGTGAAGAAGTGGCGGACGCTCCCTGGCCTCCGCAGGTAGTAGCGGTAGTTCCGCGGCGCCGGGCGGGCGGCTGCGCGCATGGAAGGAATGCCGGGGTTCCCGATCGGCGTCGGCGGCAGGCCCTTGAAGCGCCGCGTGTTGTACGGAGAGTTGCTCCGCAGCTGCCTCGTGGTCAGCGGGCGGTTTCCAGGAATGCCGAGGCCGTAGCGCAGCGTCGCGTCGATCCCGAGCACCATGTCCCTGTCGAGCCGGTTGTAGATGACCGCGGAGACGAGCCGGCGCTCCTCCGGCACGACCGTCTCCCGCTCGATCATCGAGGCGATGGTCAGCACGCCGTACGGCGTCTGGCCGCGGGCGCGGGCCCGACGAAGGTCGATCGTGCTCCATCGCTCGTCGAAGGCGGCAAGCTGGTTCGCGACCAGTTCCGAGGCGCGCGTTTCCGGAGTGAACTCGTAGAGCGCAGGGAAGAGGAAACCCTCGACACTTCGCCGCCGCAGGTGCGGCCTGAACGCACGCGGCGCGCGGGCTCGGGCTACCGCTTCTCGGTAGGCGACGCCGGTCAGCCTGGGCGTGACGTGGCGCCGCCGGATCGCGATCTTCCGGACCTCGGACACGCGGTCGGCCATCTGGCGGGCGCTGAAGCCCTCCGGGAAGACGATGCGGAGCGTGACCGGAGCTGGCGCTGCGGACGCCTCGAGGGCGCCGGCCGCCAGCGCAGCAGCGGCCAGCAGGGCAATGGCGTGACCGCGAGCCATCGCCTTTAGCCTACGTATCGTGAAAAAGCGGCTCGATGTGCTGCTCGTCGAGCGCGGCCTCGCCGCGTCCCGGGCGCAGGCGCAGGCGCTCGTGATGGCCGGGCGGGTGAGCGGCTACGAGAAGGCGGGCCAGCAGGTCGACGAGGCTGCGCCGATCGAGCTGACGGAATCACCGCGGTTCGTCTCGCGTGGAGGCGAGAAGCTCGACCACGCGCTCGACGCCTTCGAGGTCGATCCCGAAGGACGAACGGCGATCGACGTCGGCGCCTCGACCGGCGGCTTCACGGACGTTCTCCTGCAACGCGGCGCCGAGCGCGTGATCGCGCTCGACGTCGGACGCGGGCAGCTCCACGAGCGGCTCCGCGACGACCCCCGGGTGACCGTGCTGGAGAGCGTCAACGCCCGGCATCTCACCGAGCTGCCGTTCACACCCGAGCTCGTCGTCGCCGACGTCTCGTTCATCTCGCTCCGTCAGGTTTTGCCGCCGGTTTTCCGGCTCGCCCGTCCGGGCTGGGAGGCGGTCGTCCTCGTCAAGCCGCAGTTCGAGGCGGGGCGGGCCGACGTCAAAGGCGGGGTCGTGCGAGATCCCGCGGTTCATGCGCGGGTGCTGCGCGAGGTCGCGGATGCCGCACTCGCCTGGGACGCTGCGACCGTCGGCGTCACCGACTCGGGCCTGCCCGGCCCGAAAGGAAACCGGGAGTTCTTCCTCCGCCTCGTTCACCGGGAGAGGCCGGAGCTGCCCGGTGAGCTCGACGACTGGATTGCCGATGCCGTCGGTTGAGCGGGCAACCGTCGTCACGCACGGACGGCCCGAGAAGGTTGCCGACGCGCTCGCCCGGGTCGAGCGGGTGGCGGGCGAGGCCGGGGTGGAACTGGTCGACGGAGACGAGGTCGATCTGGCCATCGTCCTCGGCGGAGACGGGACGATGCTCCGCGCGCTCAAGCGCTTCCTCGGCACCGGCGTGCCCGTGCTGGGGATCAACTACGGCCGCGTCGGGTTCCTGACCGGCGTCACACAGGACGACCTCGAAAGCGGCCTCCAGCGGGCCTTCAAGGGCGACTTCGTCACACACGAGCTGCCGACGCTGGAGGCCGAGATCGGCGGCGTGAAGCATCGCGCCGTCAACGACGTCGTCGTGGCGAGTGGGTCGCTCGGCCGGATGGTCGAGCTCGACTGGACGATCGCCGGTGAGGACCTGGGCACGGTGCCCTGCGACGGGCTGATCTGCGCCACGCCGACCGGCTCGACCGCCTACAACCTCTCGAACGGCGGCCCGGTGCTCGTCTGGGGCCTCGACGCGATGGCGATCACGTTCGTGGCGCCGCACTCGCTGCACGCCCGCCCGCTCGTCGTCCCTCGCAGCGGCGACCTCGAGGTCACCAATCTGACAGCAGACGTACCGGTGGCAGTGCTCGCCGACGGACATCAGATCGGCGGGCTCACCGAGGACGGCTCGGTCCTGATCAGGCTCGCGGAGGCCAAGAGCCTGCTGGCGACGCCGCCGGAATCGACCTTCTTCCGGCGCTACCGCGACACGTTCGCGTCCTAGGCGCTGCGTACCATCGCGCGGGTGCTGCGCCGACTGCGCATCGAGAACCTGGTCCTGATTCGCAGTGCCGAGCTCGAGCTCTCCTCCGGACTGAACGCGATCACCGGCGAGACCGGCGCCGGCAAGACGATCCTCGCGCAGGCCGTGGGCTTGCTCCTTGGCGCGAAAGGTGATGCCAAGGCGATCGGGCCGGCCGCCGAGGAGGCCTATGTCGAGGCCGAGTTCGACGTCGCGGACAGCTTCTTCGAGGAGGAAGGGCTCGAGGCCCTGGCCGAGCTCCGCCCGGAGGGCGAGCCGGGGCTCGTCCTCGCCCGGCGGATCTTCGGCGACGGCCGCACTCGAGCCTACGCCTGGGGACGGGCGGCGGCCCGCGAGGACGTCGCCGCTGCGGGCGAGCTGCTGGTCGGCATGTCCGGCCAGTTCGAGCAGCGGCGGCTCGCACGGCCCGCGTACCAGCTCGACGTCCTCGACTCGTTCGCCGGCGACGAGCAGCAGCGCCGCCGCGCCGCGCTCCGCGCCGCCTGGCGCGAGCTGGCCGCGGCGCGACGCCGTCACGACGAGCTCGTCCGCGACGCCGCTGCCGCTGAGGCACGCCTTCGGGAGCTCCAGGCGCTCGTCGAGGACACCGGCGGGCTCGAGCGAGACACGGAGTCGAGTCTGCTCGCCGAGCGCGAGCGGCTCCGCCACGTCACCGAGCTCGCCGAGGCTGCGGAGGCGGCTGCCGAAGCGCTCGCCCCGGAGGACGGAGAAGGCGCCGCCGGGCTCGCCGCGCAGGCCGAGCGGGCGATCGCGCCGCTCGAGCGGATCGCGCCGGAGCTGGCACGCGCCGGTGGCGAGCTCCGCGACGCCTCGGTGCAGCTTCGCGAGACGGCCGCCGAGCTGCGCTCGTTTCTCGCCGGGCTCGAAGCCGAGCCGGGACGGCTGGAACACGTCGAGGGAGAGCTCGACCGGATCGCCGTTGCGAAGCGCCGGTTCGGCTGCGGCTCGTACGACGAGCTGCTGGCGAGGGCCGACGAAGCCCGCGATCGAGCTCGACGCGCGCGAGAGCGGCGCGGATCCTGCTGCCGAGGCCGAGGCTGCTGTCCAGCGGGTGCAAGCCGAGGTCGACAAGCTCACGGCCGGACTGCGCAAGGCTCGCCGCGCCGCAGCGAAGCCGTTCGCCAAAGCAGTCGCGTCCGAGCTCCAGGGCATCGGCCTGGGCGAGGGCGAGTTCCACGTCGAACTAGGGCAACGCGCGATCGGACTCGACGGGCGCCGACACGGTCGCCTTCCTGATCCGGCCGAACGCCGGACTGCCCTTCGCGCCGGTGGCCGAGACAGCGTCGGGCGGCGAGCTCTCCCGGATCGCGCTCGCGATCGCGGCGGCCGCCGGCGGCAAGATGACACTGGTCTTCGACGAGATCGACGCCGGAATCGGCGGCGGGACGGCCCACGCGGTCGCCCAGACGCTGCGACGCCTCGGAGAGCGCTCGCAGATCGTCACGATCACGCACCTGCCGCAGATCGCGAGCGTCGCGGACCGGCACTTCCGCGTCGAGAAGGTGCCCGGCGATCCCACCCACACGCGCATCGAGGCGCTGGACGAACACGAACGGCGCGAGGAACTAGAACGTATGCTCGGCGGTCGAGAGTTTCTCTCGACCGTCAGATGAGCTTCGTCGAGTACACAGGCACAGCGCGGCTCGATCGGCGGACGAAGCATCTCGTTCGCCGCCTCTCGCCCGACGACATCGCCATCATCGACCACGCGGACCTCGACCGCGTCTCGGCCGAGGAGCTGCTGGAGGCCGGTGTCCGCGTCGTGTTCAACGTCGCCGAGTCTCAGACCGGCAAATTCCCGAACCCCGGCCCGCTGCTGCTCGTCCGCGGCGGCGTCCGGCTGATCGACGCTCCCGGCTCGGACCTGTTCACGAAGGTCAGCGACGGCGAGGTGCTGACCGTGCGCGGCGCCGGGCTCTTTCGGAACGGGACGCGGATAGTCGCCGGGCGCGAGTTGCGTGCCGACGAGCTCTCGGACGCCCTGCGCGAGCAGCAGAGCCGGGTCACCGACGCGCTCGAAGCCTTTGCTGAGAACACGATGCGCTACCTCCGCGACGAGGGGCGCTTGCTCTCCGAGGGCATCGGATTCCCCGCGCTCGAGACGCGCTTCCGCGATCGTCACGCGCTCGTCGTCGTCCGCGGGCCGGGCCACAAGCGCGACCTCAGAATCGTCCGGCCCTACGTTCGGGACTTCCGGCCGGTGCTCGTCGCCGTCGACGGCGGCGCCGACGCGCTCCTCGAAGCCGGGTACAAGCCGGACGTGATCGTGGGGGACATGGATTCGGTCTCCGACAAGGCGCTCAAGTCGGGGGCGGAGCTGGTCGTCCACGCCTACGAGGACGGCGAGGCCCCCGGCGCCGAGCGTCTCCGCGCACTCGGGCTCGGCTACCACCGCGTCCCCGCGCCGGCGACGAGCGAGGACGTCGCGCTGCTGCTCGCCTACGAGAAGGGCGCCGAGCTGATCATCGCCGTCGGCACCCACTTCAACCTGATCGAGTTCCTGGAGCGCAACCGCTCCGGCATGTCCTCGACGTTCCTGACGCGCCTGAGAGTGGGGGAGATCCTGGTCGACGCCAAGGGCGTCTCGCGGCTCGTGAGCCGCAAGGTCGGGATCTGGCCGCTCGTCGGGCTCGTGGCCGCCGCCCTGGGCGCGGTCGTCGTCGCCGTCCTCGTCTCGCCGCAGCTGCGATCGTTCTTCGAGCTGGTCGGCGTGCGGCTCCGCGATTTGCTGGGCTTCTAGGCTTCAGCGGCGAGTGTTCGACCTCCGCTACCACGTCGCCTCGCTGGCGGCCGTGTTCCTGGCGCTGATCATCGGGATCCTCGTCGGCGTCGGGATCGCGTCCGAGACGAGTGTCTCCGAGAGCGACCGGATCGTCCTGGAGAACCGGATCGCGACGCTGGAGCGCGAGCGCCAGGCCGCGCAGGACGAGGTCGATCTGTTGCGCCGTCAGCAGCAGGCATCGGAGGAGTACATCGAGCGGTCCTACGCGGCGGTGATGGACGGCCGCCTGCGCGGCGTGCGCGTGGCCCTGCTCTTCATCGGGCAGGCGGATCCCGAGCTTCAGAGCGCCGTGACCCAGACCCTCGAGCACGCAGGCGGGCCGGGGCTCGTGCGCATGCGCGCGCTGCTCCTGCCGGTCGAGCCCGAAGCGATCACGGGCCCGCTCGAGGCCGACGACGGCGCGACCCCTGGTCTCGAGGAGGTCGGACGACGCCTCGGCCGGGAGTTCGTGGCCGGCGGCGAGACGCCGACGTGGGACGCGCTCGCGGAGACCATCGTCGAGGGCAGCCTCGGCGGGATGAGCGAGGAGGCGGACGCGGTCGTCGTCGCCCACACGGCCCGGATCAATCAGGCGCCGACCGCGCGGCTCATCTCCGGGGTCTACGCGGGCGTCAGCGGAGCCGGGGTGCCGGCGGTAGGGATCGAGCGCACGGCCGAACAGCCGTCGCGGATCGCCGTGTACGGCGGCGCAGGGCTATCGACCGTCGACTCGATCGACACAGCGCTGGGCCGAATCGCCCTGGCCGAGCTCCTTCAGTGGCGGCGCCGAGGGCAACTACGGTCTGAAGGCGACGGCCGAGGACGGATCCGTGCCGCTGCTCGAACCGCTGCCGCTCGCCCCGCTGCCGGGTGGCTGAGCCGGTCGCGATCCTCGTCGCCGCGCGCGACGAGGAGGAGCGGATCGGGTCGACCGTGACACGGCTGCGGGCCGAGTTCCCGGACGCCGAGGTGATCGTCGCCGACGACGGGTCTCGCGACGGAACGGCCGTGGCCGCCGAGGCCGCCGGCGCCCGGGTCCTGCGCCTTCCGCGCCTTGGGAAGGGACAGGCGCTGACGCTCGCCGAGCGGGAGGCGCCGCCGGGGCCGCTGCTCGTCTGCGACGCCGACCTCGACGGCGAGCTCAGGGCGCTCGCCGCGGCGGACGCCGACCTCGCGATCGCCGTCTTCACGGAGCGCCAAGGCGGCGGGTTCGGGTTCGCGAAACGCACGGCCCGCGCGCTCATCAGGGCACGCTCGGGCTTCGTCCCGGTCGAGCCGCTCTCGGGCCAGCGCGCGTTCTCCGAGGAGGCGCGCGCCGCCTGCTTCCCGCTGGCGGCGGGCTTCGGCTGTGAGGTCGGTGCGAGCATCGACGCGGCGCGCGCCGGTCTGCGGCTCGCCGAGCTCGAGCTTCCGCTGCGGCACCGCGCGACTGGGCGGGACGCCGCCGGGTTTCTTCACCGCGGCCGTCAGCTCGTCGACGCAGTGCTCGCCTGTGGTCCGCAGGGCCGGAACTTCCGGGGCCTCCGCCTGCCGCTGGTCGGCGCCGCCGCGGCGCTCGGACAGCGCCCCGCAATCGCCGTTGCGGCAGCCGCCGGCCTCGCCGACGATCTCTGGAGCGGGCCGGAGCGCGGGTTCCGCGCCCACCTGAGCGCAGGGAGCACGACCGGCGTCGTCAAGCTCGTGGCGATTCCGCTCGCCGGCCTGCTCGCGACCCGGAAGCTGTCCGGCGCGCTGCTCGTCGGCCTCGCGGCGAACTTCCTCAACCAGCTCGACACGCGGCCGGGACGCGCGCTCAAGGCGTACCTGCTCGGCGCGCCGGCGGTCAAGGCGCCGCTCGCGATCGCCGTCCTGCTCCTTCCCTACGATCTTCGCGAGAGATCGATGCTAGGTGACGCGGGATCGAACGCCTTGGGCGCGCTGATAGGCTTGAGTTCCGTGAGCCGACTCGGGGTTCGAGGCCGTTGGCTGGCGATTGGAGCGCTGGCGGGACTCACGGCCCTCGGAGAGCGTCGGTCGCTCGGCGAGTTGATCGAGCAGGCTCCGGGCCTCGCGCAGCTCGACCGTCTGGGGCGATTCGAGTGAAGCCGAGCCCGCCCAAGTATGTGTTCGTCACGGGCGGGGTTGTCTCATCACTCGGGAAAGGGATCACCGCCGCTTCGCTCGGGCGCCTGCTGAAGGCACGCGGCCTGAAGGTGCAGGTCCAGAAATTCGACCCGTACTTGAACGTCGATCCCGGGACGATGAGCCCCTTCCAGCACGGCGAGGTGTTCGTGACCGAGGACGGCGCCGAGACCGACCTCGACATCGGCCACTACGAGCGCTTCATCGACGAGAACCTGTCGCGGAACGCGAATCACACGTCGGGCTCGATCTGGTACTCGGTGCTTCGCAAGGAGCGCAAGGGCGAGTACCTCGGCTCGACCGTTCAGGTGATCCCGCACATCACGAACGAGATCAAGGAGCGGATCCGCCGCGGTCGCCGAGGCGACCGACACCGACGTCGTGATCAGCGAGGTCGGCGGGACCGTCGGCGACATCGAGTCGCTGCCGTTCCTGGAGGCGATCCGCCAGTTCCGCCGTGAGGCCGGTCCCGAGAACGTGATCTACATCCACGTGACGTACGTCCCGTTCGTCGACTCGGCCGGGGAGCTGAAGACGAAGCCGACGCAGCACTCGGTCAACGAGCTGCGGCGGATCGGTATTCACCCCGACATCGTCGTCGCGCGCTCGACCGAGGGTCTGAGCGCCGATCTCCGCGACAAGATCGCCATGTTCGCCGACATCGAGCCTCGTGCGGTCGTCGTCAACCGCGACGTGCCCGACGTCTATCTCGTCCCCGGCGCGCTCCAGGACGAGGGTCTCGACAAGCTCGTGATCGAGAAGCTGAACCTGCCGGCGCCGGAGGCGGACCTCGGCGAGTGGAACGAGCTCACCGACCGGATCAAGACGCTCGGCGAGCCGGTCGAGATCGGGCTCGTCGGCAAGTACGTCAAGCTCCACGACGCCTACCTCTCGGTCCACGAGGCGCTCAAGCATGCGGGCATCTACCACGGCTGCGGTGTGCGGGTCCGGTGGGTAGACGCCGAAGGGGCCTCGCTGGAGGAGCTCCAGGCCGAGCTCGAGCAGGTCGACGGCGTTCTGGTTCCCGGAGGATTCGGCTCGCGCGGGTGGGAGGGGAAGATCATGGCCTGCCGCGTGGCGCGTGAGCAAAAGATCCCGTACCTGGGGATCTGCCTGGGCATGCACGTCGCGGTCTCGGAGTTCGCGCGGCACGTCGTCGGGCTCTCCGGCGCCAACTCGACCGAGATGGATCCGGAAACGCCGTACCCGGTGATCGACCTCCTGCCGGAGCAGAAGGAGATCGAGGATCTCGGGGGGACGATGCGGCTGGGCGCCCAGGCCGTCGAGCTCGTCGAGGGGACACGGACGAGGGAGGCGTACGGCGAGCCTGTCGTCCACGAGCGCCACCGGCATCGCTACGAGGTCAACAACCACTTCCGGCCACGGTTGGAGGCCGCCGGCCTCGTCGTCTCGGGGACGTACCAGGAGGGCCGCCTCGTCGAGATCGTCGAGCTCCCGGACCACCCGTGGTTCGTGGCCAGCCAGTTCCACCCCGAGTTCAAGTCGCGGCCGACGAGGCCCGCGCCGCTGTTCCGCGAGTTCGTCGGCGCGGCCCACGACCGCGCTCGGGCGCGGAAGGCCGCACCCGAGCGCGCCGGCGTTCCCGCCTAGCCGGGCATCTCGATCCGCTCTCCCTGTCCTTGCCCTGGGGCTTCACCCCCGGTCGAGAACAGCACGAGTGACGATGGCCGTGACGGCAGGCGAAGAGCGCGAGCAGAGAAACGATGATCCGTGGGAGCGTCATCGCCTACTGGTACGCGATCGTCTCGTAGTAGCCGTTCGGGTGGTACCGGATCCGCTGCATGAGGAAGTCATGCCAGTCGAACCACCAGGGGCTGTCACACGCGAACGCTGCCTGGGCCTGCACGTCCACGAACCAGAATCCGGCGCCGCCGGCGACCTTCCCCCACCACAGGTCTGAAGACGAGCAGAGGAAGTCGACGCCCGGCCAGGCAGACGACGCGCGGTAGGTGATCTGCCCGCTCTTGCCGCACCAGACCGTGTAGAGGTGGATCGCTCGCCCGTAGGGCCAAAGACCTCGCGAGCGCGTCGTCGTGATGCTCCAGCAGGTCGAGCCGTCGCCGTCTCCGGGCATCGCGGGTCGCGGCGCGACACGGCCCTGGCCCTCGGCCGCAAAGCCCGAGTCGGAGGAGTACTCACGAGGCGGCGCGGGTTCCGTGGCCGCGAGTCCGGTTGACGCGCTGAAGAGCGCAGCGACCGCGAGTGCTCCGACGAAGAGGAACCGTCGAGTCATCGAGATCAACTCCTTCTGTTGACAACGAAGACAACGTAGAGACTTCAGCGCGTCCGACAGGCGAACGTTGCGAAGTCGGCGCGGAGTTGTCTCGGAGCGGGCATGAATACGATTCGGGCATGCCGAGCTGGGCGCCGGACGTTGTGGGGCTCTTCACCGAGCTCGCCGCGATTCCCAGCCCGCCCGGAGCCGAGCGGGAGGTCGCGGATCGAGTGCGCGGCTATCTCGAGGGCCTGGGGCTCGAGGTGTCCGAGGACGACGCCGGCGCTCGCATCGACTCGAACGCCGGCAACCTGCTCTGCCGCCTCGAGCCGACGAGCTCGAACGGAGGCGTGCCGATCTTCCTCTGCGCCCATCTCGACACGGTCCAGCCGACCGGGCCACTCGAGCCGGTCGTCGAGGACGGCGTCGTGCGGAATGCGGGCGGGACGATCCTCGGCGCCGACAACAAGGCTGCCGTCGCGGCGCTCCTCGAGGGCGTCCGGCTGATCCTCTCCGAGAACCGGCCCCACGCCGGCATCGAGCTCCTCTTCACGCCGAAAGAGGAGGTGGGCCTTCAGGGCGCCAAGGCGTTCGACCACGACCGGCTCCGGGCCCAAGTCGGCTTCGTCTTCGACCACGCCGCCCCGATCGGTGAGGTGATGCTCGGCGCGCCGTATGCGCGCACGCTCGAGGTGACGATGCGCGGGCTGGCGGCCCACGCGGGCATCGCGCCCGAGGAAGGTCGCTCGGCTATTGCCGCCGCCGCTCGCGCGATCTCCGACTTCCGGCTCGGCCGTCTCGACGACGAGACGACGGCGAATGTCGGGCTGATCGAGGGTGGGACGGCGCGAAACATCGTCCCCGATCGCTGCAGCTTCTCGATCGACGTCCGCTCGCACGACGAGGCGAAGCTGGCCGACGTCGTCCAGGAGCTGCTCGAGACGATCACGTTCGCGGCCGCGCTCGAGCAGTGCGAGGCGGAGACGGACGTCGGCGAGAGCTACCGCGGCTACCGCTTCTCGCGCGGAGACCTGCCTGTCAGGCTCGCCTGCGCCGCGCTCGAGCGCGAGGGCTTCCAGCCGCGACTGGGACTGGGCGGCGGCGGCGCCGACGCGAACGTGTTCAACGAGCGAGGGCGGCCGTGCGTGAACCTCGCCAACGGGATGGCGGCGATCCACACGCCCGCCGAGCACATCGCCGTGGTGGATCTGGAGCGAATGGTGGACGTCACGCTCGCACTCGTGGACGTTGCGCACACCACAAACGTCGAGGACGCGGCGTGACGGCTGAGGAGACTCGCGTCTGTCGCGTCATTCTAGGGCACGTGCTTAGCCTGCGGCGCGGCACCGTCTCCGCCGTCCGCGCCAAGCACGACGAGCTGATCCGCCTGGACGTCGACGGCGTGCCCTGTCTCGCCTACCCGCGGCTGACCGGGCCGGTGGAGATCGGCGACGAGGTGGTCGTCAACGTCCAGGCCAGGGAGCTCGAGCTCGGTTCCGGCGGCTTCGACGTTCTCTACCTGAACCTGACCCGCGGCCTGGACGCGTCGACTCCAGCGGACGCTCACGTGATGACGCTTCCCTACACGCCGCTGCAGTCGGCCGTGCGCCATGTGGAGGAGGACGGCGAGCTGCCGGCGACGATCGACGGCATGCCGGTCGTGTGCTGCTCGCTGCACAGCCAGGTCGCGCCCGTCTGCGCCGGCCTCCGGCGCCGCAACCAGAGCGTCGCCTATGCGCAGATCGGCGGTGGGGCTCTACCTGTATCGCTCTCGGACGCACTACGCGCCCTGAAGGGCATCGGCCTCGTGCAGGTCGCGATCGCCGTCTCGCCGTGCCTCGACGGTGACGTCCAGGCGGTGACGATCGCCTCTGCGCTCGCCTGGGCGAAGCGCGAGGGCCACGACGTCGTCGTCTGCTCGATCGGGCCCGGAATCGTCGGGACGGGGAGCGCGCTCGGTCACGGTGGGCTCGCGGCGGCCGAGGCTGCCCGCACCGCCTCGGCGCTCGGCGGCGCGCCGATCCTGGCTGCACGCTACTCGGAGGGCGACCCGCGTGAGCGCCACCAGGGGGTCTCGCACCACACTCGCGCGATTCTCGAGCTCTCCTCTGACGCTGTCGTCGCGTGGCCTCACGGGCTCGAGGCTCCGGAGTGGTTGAGCCCGCGCGAGGAGGTCGACGTCGAGGGCTGGCACGAGGAGTGTGCACGGCTCCCGCTCTCTCACATGGGGCGCGGGATGGATGAGGACCCCTGCTTCTTCATGGTCGCGTTCGCCGCGGGGCGCTATGCGCGCTCGCTGATGACGGCGGCACTGATGGAGGAGCGTCGGCTCGGGCCGGTCGTCGGCCTCGGCACCTGGAACACCTTCGGCGGAGACGCCGAGCTGGCCCGGGACGTCGTCGACGCGGCCTGGGCGGTCGGCACGCGTTTCTTCGACTCCTCCCCGATGTACGGCCAGGCGGAGCCGTCGCTCGCGGCGGCGCTCGACGGTCGCCGAGAGGAGGCGACGGTAGCGACGAAGATCTGGGCGCCGACTGTGGAGCAGGGTCGCGAGCAGTTCGCGCGGCAGCTCGAGTGGTTCGGCCGGGTAGACGTCGAACAGGTGCACAACCTCGTCTCATGGCGCGAGCACCTCACCTGGTTCGAAGAGGAGCGCCAGGCAGGGCGGATCGGGCGCATCGGCGTCACGCACTACAGTCCGCTCGCGTTCGACGAGCTCGCGGACGCGATGGAGAGCGGCAGGGTCGAGACGGTTCAGCTGCCGCTCAACCCTCACGAGCGTGCGGCCGAACGCGTGCTGCTGCCGCTCGCCGAGGAGCTCGGACTGCCGGTGATCGTCATGCGGCCGCTGGGCGAGGGTGAGCTGCTCGAACGCCCGCCCGACCCGGACGAGCTCGAGCCGCTCGCGGCGTTCGGGGTCGAGACCTGGGCGCAGGCGCTCCTCAAGTGGGCCCTCTCCGACCCCCGGGTCGACGTGGTCATCCCCGCAACGCGCAACCCGCTTCACGCTGCGCAGAACGGCCTCGCCGGCTCGCCGCCGTGGTTCGGCCCCGAGGAGCGCGCGCTCGTCGAACGACTCGCGGGGTAAGGTTCCGCCGCTTTGAACATCGGGGTTGCAAAGGAGATCAAGCCCGACGAGTACCGCGTCGCTCTGACTCCGGCCGGCGCGCTGGAGCTGACCAGTAAGGGCCACACGGTCGTGATCGAGGGCGACGCGGGCGAGGGCAGCGCATTTCGCGACTCCGACTACGCGAGCGTCGGGGCGCGGATCGGCTCGGTCGAAGACGTCTGGGAGTCCGAGCTCGTGCTCAAGGTCAAAGAGCCGCTGCCGGAGGAGTACGCGCGGCTGCGCGATGGCCAGATCCTCTTCACGTACCTCCATCTCGCCGCGAGCGAGGAGCTCACCCGGGCGCTGATAGAGAGCGGCGCCGCCTGCGTTGCCTACGAAACGGTGGAGTCGGACGACCGCGCGCTGCCGCTCCTGGCGCCGATGAGTGAGATCGCCGGGCGGCTGGCCGCGCAGGCCGGGGCCACGTTCCTCGAGAAGCCGCTCGGCGGCCGGGGGCTGCTGCTCGGCGCCGTACCGGGGGTCGCGCCCGGCGAGGTCGTCGTCATCGGCGGCGGGATGGTCGGCTACAACGCGGCTGTGATCGCGCTCGGCCTCGGTGCGACGGTGACGATCCTCGAGCGCTCGATCGACCGCATGCGGCGCCTCGAAGAGATCCTCGGGTCGCGTGCCACGCTGCTGATGTCGTCCAGCCTCCAGATCCAGGAGTCGGTCGCCGAGGCCGACGTCGTCGTCGGCGCCGTGCTGATCCCAGGCGCACTGGCTCCGAAGCTGATCACCCGCGAGATGGTGGCGGGGATGAAGGACGGGTCGGTGATCGCGGACGTCGCCATCGACCAGGGCGGCTGCGTCGAGACCTCCCGCCCGACGACGCACTCCGACCCGGTGTTCGTCGTCGACGACGTCATCCACTACTGCGTCGCGAACATGCCGGGAGCGGTTCCGATCACGTCGACGAAGGCGCTGACGAACGCAACGCTGCCGTACGTCGAGGAGATCGCGAACTACGGCCTGCGCGAGGCGATCGCGCGAGACCCGGCGCTGGCGCGCGGCGTCAACGTGATCGAGGGCAAGATCACGTACGAGGCGGTCGCCGAGGCGCACGGCCTCGAGTACACGCCGCTCGACGACGTGCTCAGGCTCTCGCCGGTTTAAGCCTGCTTCGCCGGCGTCGTCTCGGGCTTGTCCTTCGCCCCCGAGGGCGTGAACTTCACGACCAGCCACGTGACGCCGGCCGCGAGCGCAATCGTCGCGACGATGAAGACGACCATGCCTAGCAGTCCGAGGATGTCCTCCATGACCGACCTAGAATAGTCGGATGCCGCGCGCGTGCGTCATCGTGCTCGACGCCGTGGGGGCGGGGGCGTTGCCCGACGCGGCGGACTACGGCGACGAGGGCTCCGACACGATCGGAAATGTCGCCAAGGCCGTCGGCGGGCTCGATCTTCCCAACCTCGAGGCGCTCGGGCTCGGCAATGTCGAGCCGCTGGAGGGTTGCCCTCCGCAGCCCGGCGCCCCCGCGATCGCGGGGCGTCTCCTCGAGCGCTCGAAGGGCAAGGACACGACGACCGGCCACTGGGAGCTGATGGGGGTGGTCACGGCCACGCCCTTTCCGACCTATCCCCACGGATTCCCGTTCGAGGTCATCGATCCGTTCTCGCACCGCACTGGGCGAGGCGTGCTGGGCAACAAGCCCGCCTCGGGGACGGAGATCATCGAGGAGCTGGGTGAGGAGCACCAGCAGACGGGCAAGTGGATCGTCTACACGTCGGCGGACTCGGTCTTCCAGGTGGCGGCGCACGTCGACACGATCCCGCTCGAGGAGCTCTACCGGGGCTGCGAGATCGCCCGCGAGATCCTGACCGGCAAGCACGAGGTCGGACGCGTGATCGCGAGGCCGTTCGAGGGGCAGCCCGGAAGTTACGTTCGGACGCCGGATCGACACGACTGGTCGGTCAAGCCGAGGCAGCCGAACTACCTGACACTCGTGCGTGAGGCGGGCCACAAGGTGCACGCCGTCGGGAAGATCCGGGACATCTTCGCCGGGGTCGACATCGACGAGTCGCAGACGACGCGGTCGAACGTCGAGGGGATCACGGTCACGGAGCGGCTGCTCCGCGAGCTCGACGACGGCCTCGTGTTCGTGAACCTGGTCGAGACGGACATGCTCTGGGGTCACCGCAACGACCCGGTCAACTTCCACCGCTGCCTCCAGGACTTCGATCGGCGGCTGCCGGACCTGCTCGCCGAGCTTCGGGACGGGGACCTCCTGATCCTCACGTCCGATCACGGGTGCGATCCGACGACCCCTTCGACCGACCACTCTCGCGAGCACGCCCTGCTCCTCGCCTATGTGGAGGGCCGCAACGCCGCCGGCCATGTCCACGAGGGCGAGTTCGCGGACGTCGGAGCGACGGTGAACGCGTGGCTCGGGGGGAAGGCGCCGCGACGCGGGATCCCCGGGACGCCGATCGTCGAGCCGTGAGGCTCGACGATCCCGAGCTCGTCCGCGAGCAGTACGCGGACGAGACGCAACTGGCGACGCGAAAGCGAGCGCACGCGTCCGGAGAGGGCCCCGACGCGCGCGAGATCGTGTTCGCTGCGGTCAGGGATGCTCGGCCGGGTCGTATCCTCGAGGTGGGCTGCGGCGAGGGAGAGCTCGCCGAGCGGATGTCGCGCGAGCTCCGGGCCGAGGTGGTTGCCGTCGACCAGTCCGAGCGCATGGTCGAGCTCGCCCGGGCGCGGGGCGTCGATGCCGGTGTCGGCGACGCGCAGTCCCTCGAGTTCGACGACGAGACGTTCGATTGCGCGGTCGCCGCCTGGATGCTCTTCCACGTCGAAGACCTCGACGGCGCGCTGCGGGAGCTCGCGCGCGTCCTTCGACCCGGTGGACGGCTCGTTGCGGCGACCAACGGGCCGGATCATCTCCGCGAGCTCTACGAGCTGGCCGGTGCGGCTCCATTCGAGTCGCGCTTCAATTCCGCCAACGCCGAGGCGGCGCTGCTGGGGCACTTTCGGTCGCGTCGAGCGCATCGATGCGCACGGTTGGCTCGTCTTTCCGGATCGGCGCGCCGCACAGGACTATGTCGACTCGCTGATCAGCCTCTCCGGCCATGTGGTTCCCGCGGTGGACGGACCGATCCGTGCGCGCCGCACACCCTCGATCTTCGTCGCCCAGAAGTGATCCGGCCCGCCGAACTGATCCAGCGGAAGCGCGACGGCGAGGAGCTCGCCGACGAGGAGATCGCAGAGCTCATCCTCGGCTACTCGCGCGGCGAGATCCCCGACTACCAGCTCGCCGCGTTCTGTATGGCCGTCTACTTCCGCGGGCTCTCGCCGCGAGAGACGTACGCCCTGACCGACGCCATGGTGCGCAGCGGCGAGACGATCGATCTCGAGGCCGAGATCGGGCGGCCCGTCGCGGACAAGCACTCGACCGGCGGCGTGGGCGACAAGGCGTCGCTCGTCGTCGGACCGCTCGTCGCGGCTTGTGGCATCCCGTTCGGGAAGATGAGCGGCCGGGGACTGGGCCACACGGGCGGGACGCTCGACAAGCTCGAGTCGATTCCCGGCTTCCGCGTCGAGCTCACGCGGGACGAGTTCGTCCGTCAGGTCCGGGAGATCGGGCTCGCGGTCATCGGCCAGACGGCCGAGCTCGTCCCCGCCGACAAGCAGCTCTACGGCCTGCGCGACGTCACGGCCACGGTCGACAACGTCTCCCTGATCGCGGCGAGCATCATGTCCAAGAAGATCGCCGCCGGCGCCAACGCGATCGTGCTCGACGTCAAGGTCGGCGACGGCGCCTTCATGAAGTCGATCGACGACGCGCGGACGCTGGCCGGGGCGATGCTCGAGCTCGGACGCCGTGCCGACCGCAAGGTCGTCTGCGAGCTGACCGACATGGACCAGCCACTCGGCCACGCGGTCGGGAACGCCCTCGAGATTCGCGAGGGTGTCGCGACCCTGCGCGGGGACGGGCCCGCCGACCTGACCGAGCTCGCGGTCGCCTCGGCGGCGCACCTCGTGACGCTCACCGACGGCGTCGACCTCGCCGAGGCACGCTCGCGGGTGGAGACGGCCCTGAGCGACGGGTCGGCACTGGAGGCCTACGAGCGTTGGATCCGAGCCCAGGGCGGCGACCCGTCCGAAGCGGCTCTCCCGCAGGCACCCGTGGTCCGGGAGGTCACCGCCGAGCGGGACGGCTACGTCGGCAGGCTCGGCGCGCTTGCCGTCGGCATGGCGGCGGTGCACCTCGGCGCCGGCCGGACGACGAAGGACGACGTCATCGACCACGCCGTCGGCGTCGTCTGCCTGCGCAAGCGCGGCGACCGCGTCTCATCCGGCGACACCCTGGCCGAAATCCACGCCCGGGACGAGGCTGCCGCCGACGCGGCCGTCGCCGAAGTTCGCGCAGCCTACGAGCTCGCGGACGAGGAGCCGAGGGCGGTCGGCGTCGTCCTCGAGACGCTCACCTAGGCGCGGCGGCGCGCCACTAAGCTTGCCTCGTGCCCGAGCTGCCCGAGGTCGAGACGGTTCGCGCGAGCCTGGAGCCGGCGCTCGTCGGGCGGCGGTTCGAGCGCGTGGAGATCGTCGACCCCAGGGTCACGCGGCCGCTCGATCCTCATGAGGTCGCCGTCGAGCTCGAGGGCGAGGTCGTCGACGCTGTCGACCGGCGCGGCAAGTATCTGATTGTTCGGTTTCGTAGCGGTCGGGTTCTCCTGATTCACCTCCGGATGACGGGGTCGTTGCTTCACGGCCGCGACGGAGCCCTGGAGGATGATCCGTATCGGCGCGCTGTTGTCAGTTTAGACGACGGCTCGGACGTCATCTATCGCGACGTCCGCCGCTTCGGCACTTGGCTGCTGCTCGAGCCGGAGGAAGAGGCCCCGTATCTCCTCGAGCGCCTCGGCGAAGAACCGCTCGGCGAGGGCTTCACGACCGCCGCGCTCGCTGCGCGTCTC
This sequence comes from uncultured Actinomycetes bacterium, assembly GCA_963764595.1. Taxonomy (GTDB): domain Bacteria; phylum Actinomycetota; class Thermoleophilia; order Gaiellales; family Gaiellaceae; genus JACDAN01. Next base: position 561,130 of record CAVXTG010000007.1, read on the forward strand.
CAGGGCCGCCGCGCCCCGATCAAGGCTGCGCTCCTCGACCAGCGCGCCGCCGCAGGCCTCGGGAACATCTACGCGGACGAGGCGCTCTGGCGGGCGAAGATCCACCCGCTGCGGCCCGCGGGCAGCCTGACGACGCGCGAGGTCGGGCGCCTCAACCGCGCGATCAAGGACGCGCTCCGTACCGCGATCGCCCGCCAAGGAACCACTCTGCGCAACTACCGCACCCCCAACGGCGGCAGCGGCTCGATGCAGGAAGAGCTTCGCGTCTACGGGCGTGAAGGCGAGCCGTGCCCCCGCTGCGGCGCCACGATCACGAAGACGAGAGCGGGCGGCCGCGGCACCTGGTTCTGCCCGCGCTGCCAGCCAGAGACCGACGTAGCGATGCGCGTCGTCGTCACCGGGGGAGCCGGCTTCATCGGCTCCCATCTCACGGATGCCCTGCTCGCCCGTGGCGACGAGGTGCTCGTCGTCGACGACCTGTCGTCCGGAAAGCGGGAGCACGTCTCGGACGGCGCCGAGCTCGCCGAGCTCGACATCGCCGACGGCGAGGCCCTCCGGGCGCGCCTGGAAGACTTCCGCGCCGAGCTGATCTGCCACCTGGCGGCGCAGTCGAGCGTGACCGTGTCGGTGTCCAACCCGGATCTCGACTTCGCGTCCAACGTCCGCGGCACGTTCAATGTCTGCCAGACGGCGGCTGCGCTCCAGGCGCCGGTCGTCTTCGCCTCGACCGGTGGAGCGCTGTACGGGAACGACGTGGACGCGATTCCGACGCCCGAGACGGCGATCCCGAAGCCGCTCTCGCCCTACGGGGCGTCCAAGCTCGCGGGCGAGGCGTTTGTCGCCACACGGGCTCGCGCCGACGAGCTACCGCACGTCGTCCTGCGGCTCGGCAACGTCTACGGCCCGCGGCAAAGCCCGCACGGCGAGGCCGGCGTGGTCGCCATCTTCAGCGACCGCCTCATTCGCGGCGAGACGCCGACCGTCTTCGGCCACGGCAAGCCGACCCGTGACTACGTTCACGTGGCGGACGTGGCGCGGGCCTTCATGACGGCGGCCGACCGCGGCGTCCCCGGGACGTTCAACGTCGGCTGGGGACGGGAGGTCTCGGTCCTCGAGCTGCTCGACCAAGTCCAGCGGGCCGCCGGAACGAGCATCGAGCCGCAGCTCGAGCCGCTTCGCCCGGGAGAGCTCGATCGCAGCGCGATCGACTCCCGCCTCGCGGCCGAGGTCCTCGGCTGGCGCCCGGAGCTCGAGTTCGAGCCGGGGATTGCCGAGACGTTTCACTGGTACGCCTCCGAACAGGCGTCCTGACTCAGGCCCTGCCCGCGTTCCCGCTGTGCTACAAGCGAGAAGGTTGCGACGATGCGAGCGCGCGAAAATCCCAGCAAACGAGGGGCTCTACTCCTGGCCGCGCTCCTGATCTCGGCGCTGCAAGCATCGAGCAGCGCGCGCGCAGCGGACGGCGTGTCCTGGCAGGGACGCACGCCGAAGGACGGCACCGCATTGGTTGCGGGCGTCGGCAAAGAGCTCCGGATCGAGCTCCATGCAGCCGGCCCGCCGGACGCGTCCGTCCAGATCTGGGCCGAGCGGCTGCCAAGGGGCGCCAGGCTCGAACGCGTATCCGACCAGCCGGCGAGGACGATCTTCCGCTGGCGCCCGACCGTCAGGCAGTTGGGTGAGGCGAAGCTCGCCTTCAACGCCGCGTACCAATCCGCATTCGCGCCGTCGATTCAGATCCGGGTGCACGTCGGCCGCCGTGCGACCCGAAGCTTCCGGCTGTCGAACGTCAGGGGTCGGTCGCAGAGCGCGACGCTGCTCGGAAACGTCGTCGCGAGGGCAAAGCCGTCCCCGTCGGCACGCATCGTCGCACGCCTTCGCGCCGTGACTCCCGAGCATGTGCCGCACGTCGTCTATCTCCTCGAAGGAAGAATCGGCCGGCACGGCGGCTACTGGCTGCGCGTGCAGCTCCCGATCCTCCCGAACGGCTCGTCGGGCTGGATTCCGCGGGAGGCCGTGGGCGCGTTCAGCTCCACCGATACACACCTCATCATCGATCGCAACCGCTTCCGCACGACGCTCTACCGGCGCGGCCGGCCGATCTTCCAGTCGAACGTCGGTGTGGGGTTGCCGCACTGGCCGACGCCGGCGGGCCGCTTCTACATCCGCGAGCGGCTCACGGGCTTCACCGACCCGATCTACGGAGCGATCGCGTTCGGCACCAACGCCCGCTCGGCGGTGCTCACCGACTGGCCGGGAGGAGGCTTCGTGGGGATTCACGGAACGAACCAGCCCGAGATCCTGCCCGGCCGCGTTTCGCACGGCTGTGTCCGCCTGCGGAACGGCGACATCCTCCGGCTGGCGCGGCTGATGCCGGTCGGGACGCCTGTGACTGTTCTCTAGCCGGCGGCGCTGCTCCGGCAGACAGCGCTTCTACACTTGCAGCGTGGCGGGCCGCACGTACAAGACCGAGGCGGTCGTGCTGCGCTCGCTGCGTTTCGGCGAGGCCGACCGGGTGCTCCACCTGTACACGCTGGACCGCGGGCGGATCGGCGCGGTCGCCAAGGGCGTCCGCCGGACGACGTCCCGCTTCGGCGCCCGCCTCGAACCGCTCAGCCACGTCGAGCTCGTGCTGCACCAGGGGAGCGGCGAGCTCCAGACGATCACCGGCGTCGATCTGCTGCGTTCGCATCGCGCCGCCCGCGAGGAGCCCTACCGTCTCGGCGTCGGCTTCGTCGCGCTCGAAGCGATGCTGCGCCTCTTCCCCGAGCAGGAGGCGAACGCCCGCGCGTTCGCAGCGCTGACGCGGTTCCTCGACCTGCTCGATGAGGCGGAGCCGAGAGCCGGCGAGCGCCCGGCGACCGACCCGCTCGTGCTCAGCTTCCAGCTGAAGCTCCTGTGGCTCTCCGGCTATCTGCCGCACCTGACGAGCTGCGCCGAATGCGGGACGGAGCAGGGTTTCGTCGGGTACTCGCCGCGCGCCGGCGGCGCCGTGTGCGCGACCTGCGGCGGAGACGACGCGATTGCGCTGTCGCCGGCCGGATTGAGCGGCATCGAGACCCTGCTGCGGAGCCCGCTCGCTGCCGCTGCCGCCGCGGGGCTCGGTTCGCGCGCCTCGCGAGAGGCGTTGGCCGTGATCGCGTCGACGTACGAGTACCACGGCGGGTTCCGCCTGAAGACCCTCTCGGCGTGAAGCGCGAGCTCACGGGCGGATTCGAGGTCGACGACGACCGCGACCGAGTCGACGTCGACGCTGTCCATGACTTCGTCTCGAATCACTCCTACTGGGCGCCGGGGAGGCCGCGCGACGAGCAGGAGCGGCTCGTTCGGGAGGCCTCACGGGTCGTCGGGGTGTACGACGGCGAGCGCCAGATCGGTTTCGCGCGGGCCGTGTCCGACGGCGCATCGGTGACGTACCTCGCCGACGTCTACGTGCTGCCCGAGTACCGCGGTAGGGGCCTCGGCGTGGAGCTCGTCCGCGAGATGGTCGAGAACGGCCCGTACGCGGACAAGCGCTGGATCCTGCACACAGCCGACGCGCACGCGCTCTACGAGAGGTTCGGATTCGGGCGGCCGTCCGAGCGGGTAATGGAGCGGCCGCGGCGAAAGGAAGGCGCGTGAACTACCAGGAGATGATCGCGGCGCTCCAGGCGTACTGGGCTGAGCGCGACTGCGTCGTCATGCAGCCGTACCACACCGAAGTCGGGGCGGGCACGTTCAACCCGGCGACATTCCTGCGCTGCCTGGGCCCCGAGCCCTGGCGGACGGTCTACGTCGAGCCGTCGATTCGGCCGAGCGACGGGCGGTACGGCGAGAACCCGTACCGGTTCCAGCACTACTACCAGCTCCAGGTCGTCCTCAAGCCCGCGCCCGAGGACATCCTCGACCAGTACTTCGGCTCGCTCGAGTCCGTCGGCATCGACGTGCGACGGCACGACGTTCGCCTCGTCGAGGACGACTGGGAGGGGCCGACGCTCGGCGCTTGGGGGCTCGGATGGGAGGTGTGGGTGGACGGGATGGAGGTGACGCAGTTCACCTACTTCCAGCAGCTCGGCGGGATGGACGTCGAGGTCGTCTCCGGCGAGATCACGTACGGGCTCGAGCGGCTCGCGATGTTCCTCCAGGGCAAGCGGAGCGCGCTGGAGCTCGAGTGGGCGGCCGGCCTCACCTGGGGCGAGATCTATCGCGAGAGCGAGCGGCAGTGGTCGATCTACAACTTCGAGGAGGCGCCGGTCGACATCCTCATGCGCCGCTTCGCGGAGCACGAGGACGAATGCGCGCACCTGCTGGCGAGGAACCTGCCGCTGCCGGCGTACGACCAGGTGCTCAAGGCGTCACACGCGTTCAACCTGCTCGACGCACGCGGCGCGATCTCGGCCACCGAGCGTGCGTCGTACATCGGGCGTGTCCGCGACCTCGCCCGCGGGGTCGCCGAGGAGTACCTGGGAAAGCCCGTTGAAGCTCCTGTTTGAGATCGGCTGCGAGGAGCTGCCGGCGGGCTCGGTCTACGAGGCCGAGGCACAGCTCCCCGCCCTCGTCGAGCGCCAGCTCGGGGTCGCCCCCGAGCGCCTCTTCCTCGGGCCGCGGCGGCTCGCCTTCCTCGTGACCGGCCTCGAGGAGCAGACCGGCGACGAGTGGATCAAGGGGCCGCCGGTCGCGCTGCGGGAGAAAGCTGCGGCGGGGTTCGCCAAGCGCCACGGCGTGGCCGTCGAGGACCTCGAGGAACGCGACGGCTTCCTCGGGGTCACGGTCGCAGAGGCAGCCCCTGGCCGAGCATGCTGCCGGAAAAACTGGACGAGATCGTTCGCGGGCTCAGGTTCGGGAAGACGATGCGTTGGGACGATTCCGGGCTGCGGTTCCCGAGGCCGCTGCGGTGGACCTGCGCGCGGCTGGACGACGCCCCGGTCGACGGTCACGGCACGAAGACCTACGGCCATCGTTTCACCCACGGCGAGCTCGAGCTGGTTTCGGCCGATGCCTATGCGGACATCCTGCGGGCCGCCGACGTCGAGCCCGACGCCGCGGAGCGGGAGCGGCAGATCCGCGAAGGGCTCGACGCCCTCGGCGACTGGAGCGACCCGCTCGGAAAGCTCCGCGAGGTCGTCCACCTCGTCGAGAAGGTGGTCGTGATGGAGGGGACGTTCGACGAGCGGTTCCTGTCGCTGCCCACGCGCGTGATCGAGACCGCGATGCAGTCGCACCAGCGCTACTTCCCGCTCGGCGGGAACCGATTTGCCCTCGTGGCGAACGGCGGCGACCCCGACACGGTCCGCGCCGGGAACGAAACAGTGCTCGAGGGACGGCTGGACGATGCGACCTTCACGTTCGAGCGCGACGTCGCGGCCGGAATCGAGGGACTCGCCGAGCGGTTGGGGTCGATCGTCTACTTCGCGGGGGCCGGCACGTTCACCGACAAGACAGAGCGTCTGCGAAAGCTCGTCGACCGGTTGGGCGGCGGCGACGCTTCTCGGGAAGCCGCACGGCTCGCCAAGGCTGACCAGGCCGCCGAGCTCGTCCGCGAGTTTCCGGAGCTCGAGGGGTACATCGGCGCCGAGTACGCCAGGCTCGCCGGATTCCCCGAGGCGGTCTCCGCGGCGATCGCCGAGCAGTATCTGCCCGACTCGGCCGGCGGTCCGCTTCCGACGACCGAGGTCGGTCGTGTCCTCGCCGCGGCGGACAGGATCGACACTCTGACCGTCTCATTCGAGCTCGGCCACAAGCCGACCGGGTCTCGCGATCCGTACGGGCTGCGACGGGCGGCGATCGGGCTCTGCCGGCTTGCGACGGAGGGTGGGCTGACCATTCCGCGCGAGCTGCTGACCGACGAGGTGGCGGAGTTTGTCGAGGAACGCTTCGAGGGGCTGATCGACGTACCGGTCGAGTTCGTTCGTGCCGCACGGGCCGCGACCGTCCGCGACCTGGGATCGGTTGCGCGCCTCGCTCAAGCTCTGGCGGCGCTTCCGGACGAGCGGCTGGAGCCGATCCACACCGCGTACATCCGCGCGAGCAGGCTTGCGGAGAGCGAAGAGGCGGCGGCGAAGGTGAATCCAGAGCTGCTCACCGAGCCGGCCGAGCAGGAGGTCGCGAAGACGCTCGAGCGGGTCGAGCCGGAGATCGCCGCGGCGCTCGAGACGGGGGACTTCGAGGCCGCGGTCGAGGCGGGGGCGAAGCTCGGACCGGTGCTCGACCGGTTCTTCGAGGAAGTACTCGTGATGGCGGAGGACCCTGCGATCCGCCGGAACCGGCTCCGCCTGCTCCTGGACGTGCGAGATACCCTGCGTGCACTGGGGGATCTCGCGCAGATACCGCGCTAACGGAAATTAACCGACGCTCAACGTCGTTCTCAGACGACTCTTAGGCGCGGGAGGTTCCATGGGAGGTACACCATGGAAAGGAAACGGAACTTGATGAGCAAGCAACTGGCAACCATGCTCCTCGCGCTGCTCTTGGCTGCAGGTGTCGGCGCTGCCGTCGGCGCGGGGGTTGCGCTCCAGACGGAGAGCGACCCGGCCTCGGCTGAGCCGACGACCGTCACCGGCGAGTCCGTGGCGCAGACCACGTCCTCGACGGCGGCGCTCTACAAGCGCGTCAAGGACAGCGTCGTCGAGGTCCACGCGGCCGGTGGACAGAGCGGCGAAGCGACCGGCAGCGGCTTCGTCATCGACGAGCAGGGCCACATCGTCACGAACCAGCACGTCGTCGCCGGCGCCGACTCGGCCAGCGTTCAGTTCTCCGACGGGTCCGAGGTCGACGCCGAGATCGTCGGAACCGACCCGTCCACTGACATCGCCGTTCTCGACGTCAACCGGCCGCCGGCACAGCTGACGCCGCTGGCCTTTGCTGCCGAGGGCTCGCTCGAGGTCGGCGACCCCGTGATTGCGATCGGGAGCCCCTTCGGGCTCGACGGCACCCTCACGACCGGCGTGATCAGCGCGCTCGGGCGTGAGATCGAGTCGCCCAACGGCTTCACGATCGAGAACGCCGTCCAGACCGACGCGGCGCTCAACAACGGCAACTCGGGCGGTCCCGTCCTCGACACCGAGGGCCGGGTTGTCGGCGTCGCCGCTCAGATCCGCAGCGAGAACGGCGGCAACGTCGGCATCGGCTACGCAGTACCCGGCGACACCGCCAGGCGCGTCGCCGCCGACCTGATCCAGGACGGCAGCGTCGAGCACGCCTACCTCGGCGTCAGCCTCCCCAACGACGGCGCGGCTGAGCTCAACGACGTCGTGAACGGAGGGCCGGCCGACCGTGCGGGCCTCCAGGCAGGCGACGAAGTGACGGCGGTCGACGGAAAGGCAATCGAGTCGGGCGACGAGCTTCGCGCAGCGATCGACGCGAAGCGGCCCGGCGACAAGCTCACCCTCACCATCACGCGGTCAGGCGACGAGCGCACCGTGGAAGTCACCCTCGGCGAGCGCCCGGCCTCCGCTCAGTAGTCCCCCCTCAGTGGGCCATGTCCGGTGCCTGGCACCGGACATGGCCCTCCCCTACTAGGTGATCCAGGCTCTCGGCGGTACCCTCCACCGCGATGGCCGTCGTCGAGCTGCATGTGATCTCGGACGCGACCGGCGCGACCGCAAAGCGGCTCGTCCAGGCGCTCGAGGCCCAGTTCCCGGGACAGGACTTCGAGGAGATCATCCACCCGATGGTGGAGACCGAGGACGATCTGCGTCTCGCCGTCGACCGCGCGAAGGGGCGGCCCGCGGTGATCGTCTACACGATCGTCCACCCCGAGCTGCGCGAGGCGATGCACGAGCTCTGCCGCCGCGCCAAGGTGCACTACTGCGACATCCTCCGGCAGCCGATCGAGTCCGTCGCGCGGGTGTCTGGGCGAGCGGCGCAGATGACGCCCGGCGCCCGTCCGCCGCTCGACACGAACTACTTCCGGCGCATGGCTGCGATCGAGTTCGCCGTCAAGTACGACGACGGCGTCGGGGGAGGCCTGGACGACGCCGACCTCGTGCTGGTCGGGGTGTCGAGGACATCGAAGACACCGCTCTCGATCTACCTCGGCTACCTCGGGTACAAGGCCGCGAACGTCCCGGTCGTGAAGGGAATCGACCCGCCGCAGAAGCTGTTCGAGATCGACCAGTCCAAGATCGTCGGACTGACGATCGGTGCGGAGCGGCTGGCGGAGATCCGAGCCGACAGGGCGAAGCGGCTGGGCGGGAACAACCGCAAGTACGCCGAGCTGGTCGAGATCTACGACGAGCTCGAGGAGGCCGAGGCGCTTCACCGCCGTCTCGGCTGCCCGGTGATCGAGATCTCGGAGCTTTCGATCGAGGAGACTGCGGCTCGGATCATCGCCATCGTCGAGCGGCGTCGGGACGCCGCAGCGGCGCCGGCTTGAACCCCGCGCGGAAGCGGCGCGGGCGCGGCCGGTCCCGCGTGGCGGTGGGCGTTCTGGTGGGTGCTGCTCCTCGTCGCGGGGCTCCTGTTCTACTTTCTGATGGCGCCGATCTGGCTCAGCCTGCGAGCTGCGGCGTGGGTTGCCGAGTTCAGGGCTCGTCGGAGGCGATAGCGATCGTCGAGTTCGCCGTCGCGCTCGGAATGCTGGCTGTGCTCGTCTTCTGGTCACGAGCCGTTCTCGCCGACGAAGGCAACCGGCTGCCGAAGGGTGGTTGCCCCGGCGTCTGCTGGCGATGACTGCGTTTGCGGCCGCGGCGCTTCTCCTGGTCGGCATCTCTGCCCTCAGACGGACGGGATCGCGGGCATGGGGCAGAACCCGATCGAGCTCAGCGTGGCGAACGGGTCGCCACTTCGGCGTTCCATTCAGGTTCGCGACCTCGCACCTCGATCCCAGCGACACCGGTCTTTCGCGCACGGCACCCCTCGGCAGCGACGCTCCGTGGCATCCGATGGAGATACCAACTGACTACGACGACACGCAGTTTGAGCGCTCGATTGCCGTCGTCTTCGCGGTGCTGTCGCTCTTCACACTCGTCCCGTGGGCCTCGTCGCCGACGCTAGGTCGCGACGCCGACCTAGCGCTCGAGCTCGAAAACGAGCTCGAGGCCGTCCTCTTCGTCCATCTGCTCGCCGGTTCTGACGAACCCGAGCTTGCGAGCGATCGCGAGCGACGGCTCGTTGTCCGGTGAGATAGCGAGCACGAACTGCCGGATGCCCGCCCAGTCCTCCGCCAGGTCCATCAGCGTTCTGGCCGCAGCCGTCGCGTAGCCACGCCCGCGCCACGCGGGGTAGATCGTGTAGCCGTACTCGACGGCATCCGGGTTCTGCGTCGCGTTGATTCCGGGTGGACCGTGGAAGCCGGCGTGGCCGATCAGCCGGCCGTCAAGCACGACCGCGTGCGGGCACCACTGCTGGAAGCGGACGTTCTCGTGCATCTGCCGCAGGCGCAGGCCCAGAAACCGCCGTTCGCCGTCCGAAGGGAACTCGTCCGGGAGCTCGATCTCGAGCAGCTCGGCCGCCTCTTCCCGGCGATCGGCGAGCACGGCCTCGAGGAAGGCCGGCGTCATCGGGACGAGCTCGATCACGCGGGCTTCAGCGCGCGCAGGTGGAGGAAGAGAGGCATCCGGTCGTGCCGTCGGGTCCTCCAGGGTGTTGGTCGGCTCGCGCAGCCGCTCGATCACGAAGCCCGCATCCTCCAAGGCTCGCGCGTAGTCGCTGAGCGCGTAGCACCAGCCGTGGAACGTGATCGTCAGCCCGTCACGCTCGAACGTGCCTTCGAACCGCCGCTTGCCGAGGTATGACCCGGCGACCACGAAGCGGGCGTCCAGCTCGCGCGACTCCCACTCGCCGGCATCGAAGAAGGGGTGTGTCACACAGATGCAGAAGCGGCCGCCGGGCTCGAGGACCCGCCCAGCCTCCGCGACCGCGCCCGGCATGTCGTCGATATCCATCAACGAGTTGTAGGCGACGACGAGATCGAATTCTGCGTCCTCGAACGGGAGGGCTGCGGCGTCGGCGAGCAGGTACGTGCCGCCGGGGTCGGCCTCCGCCGCCGCAGCCACCAGCGTGGGAGCGGAGTCGACCGCCGTAACCCGATGCCCGCGCTCGCGAGATCCCGGGAGACGCGGCCCTCTCCGCAGCCGAGATCGAGGGTCGCGCGCCCGGCCGGCGGCACGATCTCGTCGAAGAACGAGTCCCGGTAGTACCAGTAGGCGTCATGGCCCGGCCTGCGGGCCCAGGCGATCCAGTTCCGAGCCTCGGACTCCCAGCTCATGCGAGGGTGCGCGCCTCGATCGGCTCCTCCACGACCTCGCCGTCACGCAGCTCTAGGCGGTACGCCTTCGACCCCTCGTCGCACGCGACGACCTCCTGAAGCTCGCCGTTCACGAAGTGCAGCCCGACGCCAGCGTCGGCGGCATAGCCGCCGGCGAAGCCGTCCTTCAGCAGCGCCGTGTAGACCGGCCGGCGAAGCTCCTCGTCGTCCCAGTGCGGACAGAAGCTCCCCGGCAGGAAGCCGAGGCAGTCCATCGGCCCGAGCTGCGGGCCGAACGAGTCCGTGACGCCGTGCTCGAACCAGCAGATCCCGCCGGCGCTCGACCCGCTGAGCACGACGCCCGCGCTCCAACGCCTCCCGCAGCAGCTCGTCGACGCCGTGCACGCGCCAGATCGCGAGCATGTTGGCGGTGTTGCCGCCGCCGACGAACACGAGATCCGAATCAAGCACCACCGACCGCAGATCCTCGGGCGGCCAGGGGAAGAACTCGAGCCGGGAGACCTCGGCGTACGGCTGGAACTGGTCGTACATGCGCAGCGCCTGCGGACGGATCCTCCGCGGCCGCCGTGCCGATGTAGAGCATCCGCGGCCGCTCCTTGCCCGTCAGCCCGGCGAGGAACCGCGCAGCGCCCTCGCAGAAGCGCCCGCCGCCCATCGGGACGATTGTCCGGTCAGCCATCGCGCGGGAGTATCGCTGTCAGCGCACTACAATCCTCGACCCCATGGCGAGGTACGTCTATGACTTCGACGAGCCGGCGGAGGGCGGTCGCGACCTCCTCGGCGGCAAGGGGATCGGCCTCGCCGAGATGACGCAGCTCGGCGTCCCGGTTCCGGCCGGCTTCACGATCACGACGGACGCCTGCCGCGCCTACATGGCCTCCGGCGGTGAGCTTCCCGAGGGCCTCGAAGCGGAGATCGACGAGCACCTCGCCCGCCTCGAAGAGACGACCGGAAAGCGCTTCGGCGACCCCGACGACCCGCTGCTCGTCTCCGTCCGCTCCGGCGCCGCCGTCTCGATGCCGGGGATGATGGACACGATCCTGAACGTCGGCCTGAACGACGAGGCCGTCGCGGGTCTCGCCGGCCGCACGGGCAACGAGCGCTTCGCGCTCGACTCGTACCGCCGGTTGATCCAGATGTACGGCGAGATCGTCGACCACATCGACGCGCACCGCTTCGACGATGCGCTCAGGAAGCAGGAAGACGACTTGCCGGGCCTGATCGAGACCTACAAGGCGATCTACCAAGAGGAGACGGGACGGTCGTTCCCTCAGGACGCCAAGGAACAGCTCGGTCGCGCGGTCCGGGCCGTCTTCGAATCGTGGGACACCCCCAGAGCAAAGGCGTACCGCCGCCACAACCACATCCCGGACGACCTCGGCACCGCCGTCAACGTCGTCCAGATGGTCTTCGGCAACAAGGGCGGCCAATCGGGGACGGGCGTGACGTTCACGCGCGACCCCTCGACCGGCGAAGCCGGCCTCTACGGCGAGTTCCTCGCCGACGCCCAGGGGGAGGACGTCGTCGCCGGGATCCGGACGCCCGAGCCGGTGGCGGCGATGAAGGAGCAGCTGCCCGGCGCCTTCGACGAGCTGGTCGAGACGATCCGGCGCCTCGAGGAGCACTACAAGGACATGCAGGACATCGAGTTCACGGTCGAGGACGGCAAGCTCTACCTCCTCCAGACCCGAAGCGCGAAGCGCACCGCCGCCGCCGCACTGAAGGCCGCGGTCGACATGGTCGACGAGGGCCTGATCACGCGCGAGGAGGCGGTCGCGCGAATCGATCCCGGCCAGCTCGACCAGCTGCTCCACCCGCGGATCGACCCCGACGCGAGCTACGACGTGGCCGCGACGGGGCTGAACGCCTCACCCGGCGCCGCCTCCGGCGGGATCGTCTTCGACGCCGACGCCGCCGAGGAGCGCGGCCGCGACGGCGACGCCGTGATCCTCGTTCGCTGGGAGACGACTCCGGACGACATCCACGGGATGATCGCCGCGCAAGGGATCCTGACCGCCCACGGTGGGATGACGTCGCACGCCGCGGTCGTCGCGCGCGGGATGGGCAAGCCGTGCGTCGCAGGCTGCGAGGCGCTTTCCGTCGACGTCGACGCAAAGACCGCGTCTCTGAACGGGACGAAGCTCGGCGAGGGCGACGTGATCACGATCGACGGCGGCACCGGCGAGGTGATCGTGGGCGAGGTGAAGCTGATCCCGCCGGAGATCAACGAGGACTTCGAGACCGTCCTGGGCTGGGCGGACGACATGCGGCGCCTGAAGGTGCGCGCGAACGCGGACACCCCCGAGGACGCGGCCAAGGCGCGCGAGTTCGGCGCTCAGGGCATCGGGCTCTGCCGCACCGAGCACATGTTCATGGCCGACGACCGGCTGCTCGTCGTCCGCGAGATGATCATGGCGGGCGACGAAGACGAGCGCCGCGCCGCGCTCGACAAGCTGCTCCCGCACCAGCAGAGCGACTTCGAGGGGATCTTCGAGGCGATGGCCGGGCTGCCGGTCACCATCCGCCTGCTCGACCCGCCGCTGCACGAGTTTCTCCCCTCCGCTGGAGGAGGCGAAGGACGACCGAATGCGCTCGCGGATCCGCGCGCTCCAGGAGGCGAACCCGATGCTCGGGACGCGCGGCTGCCGGCTCGGGCTCCAGTTCCCCGAGATCTACGAGATGCAGGTGCGGGCGATCGTCAGGGCCGCGGCCGCCGTGCGCGACCGAACCGGCGAGGCGCCGCTCGTCGAGATCATGCATCCGCTCGTCGGCTTCCGCGAGGAGCTCCGGCGGCTACGGGAGCTGACCGTCGAGACGGCCGACGCGGAAAGCGACGTCGAGTACCTCGTCGGGACGATGATCGAGCTCCCGCGCGCCTGCATCCGGGCGGACGAGATCGCCGAGCAGGCCGACTTCTTCTCGTTCGGCACGAACGACCTGACCCAGACCGCGCTCGGGTTCTCGCGCGACGACGCCGAGGGCAAGTTCCTGACGCACTACCTCCAGGACGGGGTGCTCGAGCGCAACCCGTTCGAGACGCTCGACCAGAGCGGCGTGGGGGACCTGATGGTGATCGCCGTCGAACGCGGACGGCGAACGAAGCCGGACATCAAGCTCGGCATCTGCGGCGAGCACGGCGGTGAGCCCGCGTCCGTCATGTTCTGCCACCGGCTGGGGCTCGACTACGTCTCTTGCTCGCCGTACCGCGTGCCGCTCGCGCGGCTCGCCGCCGCGCAGGCCGCGCTCTCCGAGGCCGGCGTCGAGGCGGTCGCGGTCGGCGGCTGACGGCCCTACGTCTCGGCTGCCCGCCGCTGGGGCGAGGCACGCTGCATCAACAGGATGCTCGTGACGAAGATCCAGGCGAGGAACAGCAGGAAGGTGATCACACCGTAGGAGCCTGTAGGGCCGAAGTCGTCATCGTCGCCGATCGTTGCGCCGGCGACGTCCAGGACGAGGACCAGCGCGAGCGCCAGGCCGGCCCAGCCGACGCCGGCCGGTAGGAAGCGCGTCCGCAGGGCGCCGAGCGAGACAGCGAGCACGAACGCCGCCGCGGGCAGGCCGGACAGCGTGAAGGCGAGGCGCCCGAGGTCGTAAAGGCCTCTCGCAACACCCTGGTCGAGGATCGTGTCCGCGCTTGCTGCCAGCGCGCTCCAGCAGACGAGGCCGCCGATGAAGATCGCGTTCGCCGTCGCACCGGCGACCACGGCGATCAGCGAGAGCCGTCCGGCCGGGTCGTCCTCGGCACGGCGCAGGGCGGCTGCCAGCGTCCCGATGAACCAGAGGAAGCTCACCGCCGCGAGCCCGAAGAAGAAGACCTGGAACGACAGCTCCTCCGTCTTGTCCGCGAAGTAGGCGAGCAGCGCCTCGTTTCCGGTCGAGGGGTCGGGTAGATCGGGGACGAAGAAGAAGCCGACGATCGCGAGGACGACGTAGCCCACGCCGGTGCCGGCAGCCCACCGTTCCCAGTCGCGCACCGCGCGATTCTCGCTTACGCGTAGGGCGCGACGCGCCAGTACGCGATGGCGATGCTGAGCACACCGATCGCGAGGACGCCGGCGATTCCGACCAGCCCCGGGCGTCCGTAGACCGCGTGGGTGCGGCCGAAGCGCGACATCGCAAGCATTCCGACTGCTCCGCCGACGAGCCCGCCGAGGTGGCCGCCGATCGAGATCCCGGGGATCGCGAAGGTGAAGACGAGGTTCAGCGCGATGATCCCGAGCGCGCCGCCGCCGAAGACGTACGTGCGCTGCCGCTCGAGCACGAGCGCCGCGCCGAGGATCCCGAACAGGGCACCCGAGGCGCCAACCGTCGGGCTCTCCGGCGAGAACAGCAGTGCGCCGGCGGCGCCGGCGAGTCCGGAAACGATGTAGAGGAGGAGGTAGCGGCCGCGGCCGAGCACCCCCTCGACGGCAGAGCCGAACCACCAGAGCGCGAGCATGTTGAACGCGAGGTGGATCGGCCCGTAGTGGAGGAACATCGAGGTGAAGAGCCGCCACCAGTCCCCGGCGGCGACGAACGGGCCGAAGAGGACGCCCTCGAGGTAGATCCGGTTGCCCGTGCCGTTGAGCTCGCCGCCGGCGGCCAGCTCGAGCAGGTAGACCCCGACGTTCAGCGCGATCAGGACCTTCGTGACGATCGCGCCGGTGCCCTCGAAGCTGGCTCGGCGGACGCTTTGCGTGACGCGCGCCGCGCCCTGAGGCTGTCCCGAGTGGTCGGGGCAGCGGATCCCGACCGGCGCGAAGACCATGCAGTCGGGGCAGATCCCGCGCCCGCACTCCGAGCACGAGACCAACGTCTCCCGGTCGGGATGGCGGTAGCAGTACATCGGCTCCGTAGCCATGGCCGGAGTAGCGTAGATGCGTCATGCGCGTCCACGTTGCCTTCACCCCCGACGAGGTGCTGGAGGCACCCGTCGCCGTCGTCGTGGACGTGATGCGCGCAACCTCCACGATCGCGCAGGCGCTCGCCAGTGGGTATCGGCGGGTCTACTGCTGCCGCGAGATCGAGGACGCCTTGGCGCTACGGGAGAGGCTGGGGGAGGGACTGCTCGGCGGCGAGCGGAACGCGGTCAAGATCGAGGGCTTCGACCTGGGCGCCTCGCCGCGGGAGGTGCTCGAGCCGCGCGGCGAGACGCTGATCTACTCGACGACCAACGGGACGCGGGCGGTGCTGGCCGCTGCGAGCGGCTGCGGCGAGGTCCTGCTCGGCTCGCTGCTCAATCTGGATGCAGTGGCGCGGGCGGTCCGGGACGACTGCGTCATCGTCTGTGCGGGGTTCAAGGGCCGGTTCGCGCTGGACGACGCGTACTGCGCCGGGCGGATCGTCGAGCTGCTGGACGGCGAGGTGACCGACGCGGCGAAGACGTCGCGGATCCTGGCACGCTCGTTTCCGACCGCGTGGGACGGGATCATGGCGCGGACGTACGGCCCGCCGGGCCTCGAACAGGACATCGAGTTCTGCGCCCAGGAGAGCGTCCTCGACGTCGTTCCGCGCTTCACACGGATGGTCGACGGCGCCGCGGAGATCACGCTCTAGCGGCTGCCGCGGCTCCCGGTTTGACACCGAACATGTGTTCGTGTTAGAACATGTGTTCGGTCATGATCGCGTGCCTTGCCATCCCCGGCTTCGAGCTCCGTGCAGCGCTCCGTCAGCGGCCCCGCCTCGGGCTCCAACCCGCCGCGCTTGCGCCCGCTGAGGGCACCGAGCCGCTGATCGGGCCCATCACGGCTGCAGCGGAGCGGGCGGGTGTCAGGCCGGGCATGCGCATGGGGGAGGCGCTCGCGACCTGCCCGAAGCTCGTCCTCGTCGAGCCGGATCCGGCCGGCGCGGAGCGTGACTGGGAGGACATCGTCCGCCGGCTCGAGGACTCCGGCTTCGCCGTCGAGTCGACGGCCCTCGGCTCGGCCTACTTCGACACGCGGGGAGTGGAACGCCTCTACGGCGGCCTCGAGCCGGCGTTGAAGCGTGCCCTCACCGCGGTCGGCTCACACTGGGACGCGCGCGTTGGCGCGGCCGGCCGCCGCTTCGCCGCCCTCGCGGCAGCCAACGTCGCGCGCCCAGGCCAGGCCCTGATCGTCGCCGACGAGCACACGCAGGACTTCCTCGCCCCGCTTCCGCTTCGCCTGCTCGGGCTGGACGAGCGCCGCCGTCAGGAGTTGGAGGCGCTGGGCGTGAAACGCGTTGGACAGCTTGCCGGGCTCCCGGGCGCTGCTGTTGCCGAACGACTGGGACCGGACGGTCGCAGCGCCTGGGGCCAGGCGAGAGGTGGAAAGCGCGGCCGCATCCGCGGTCGCCGTCCCGCGGCCGAGGTCTACGAGGTGCTCGAGTTCCCGGAGGCGGTGGGCAACGAGCTGACGCTGCGCCGCGCGCTCGCCGCGCTCGTCGAGCAGGCGCTCAACCGCCCCGAGCGCGCCGACCGCTTCGTCCGAAAAGTTGCACTCTCGGCACGACTCGTCGGCGGCGGCTCGTGGCGCAGGACACTGACCTTCCGCGATCCCGCCGGAGAAGCCGATCGCGTCCGCATCGCACTAGGACCGAAGCTGAACGACCTGCCGGCGCCGGTGACGGCGCTCCGGCTCGAGCTCGTCGAGCTGACCGAGTCGACCGGACGACAACTCGAGCTCGTCAAGCCGGAGGGCGTGGAGCTCCAGACGAAGCTGAAGGAGGGGTTGCGTCAGGTGAAAGCCAGCACGGGCGGTGGAGCCGTCGCCAGTGTGGTCGAAGTCGCGCCGTGGTCGCGGATTCCGGAAGCGCGAGCGCTGTTCGTGCCGCGGGACGACTAGGCAGACTGAACGAGCCGAGGGCAGCCCTCGTCGAGCCGCATGCCGACGGGGCGCCGCGACTCGTGAATCGTCTGTCGGTCGAGCTCGTCCGCGAGGAGTGGCGCGTCGTCGACCGCTGGTGGACCGAGGAGCCCGTCAGCCGCCGCTACTTCGACCTCGTGCTCGAGAGCGGCCAGAACGTCGTCGTCTTCCACGACGACGAGCATGGCCGCTGGTTCAGCCAGCGCGGGGCCTAGGGATCATGGAGCTAGCGTGCACGGCCGGCGAAGCCGGCGTCCGGCGCGTGGAGGTTGAAGAGCCGGGCTGGACCGACCGGGCGGAACCCATGGGTGACGTGCAGTGGGGCGGCGACGTACGTCCCGGCGCCGGCTCGCACCGTTTGATCCTCGAGCAGGAAGTCGACCTCGCCGTCGAGGACGAAGAACGAATCGACATGGTCGTCGTGGCTGTGGGGATCGACTCCTTCCCAGCGCTCGTCGAACTCGAGCTCGAAGAGCGAGAGCTCGGTCGTCTCGGCCCTGATCGTGTTCGTCAGGCCGGACGGCCGCGCCAGGCGCTCTCCGCCGTCGGGGCCGACCACGATCGCTTCGGCCGGGCCGTAAGGCTCGTCGACGTCGAAGCTGTCCCACTCGAAGCGCTCACCGGCAATCGCCCGCCGCAGGTACTCGATGAAATCGCCGTCGGGCGCGTGGATGTTCAGGTACCGGGCTCCGCCGGGGCCGGGATTCGTGAACCCGTGGACGATCCCGGGCGGCACCGCAACGGACGTCCCGGGGCCCGCGCGCAACGTCTCGGTCCCGTTCGTGAACTCGAGCTCGCCCTCGAGGACGTAGAACGCGTCGACGTGCTCCTTGTGGAAGTGCGGGCCGGGGCCCACGAAGTCCGGTCCCACGTTGACCTCGTTGACCGACACCTCGGGCCGCTCGATCTTCACGACGATCCGCTCGTTCAGCCGCTCGCCCTCGCCGGGGCCTAGGAGAACGGCTTGGCCTACGTCGAGCTCCATGCTCACTCAGCCTATTCGTTCCTCGACGGTGCCTCGCTGCCCGAGGAGCTCGCTGTTCGGGCGGCCGAGCTCGGCTACGAGGCGCTCGCGCTCACCGACCACGACGGCGTCTACGGCTCGCTCGAGTTCGCGCACGCGGCGAAGGCGTTCGGGGTCAGGCCGATCACGGGGACGGAGGTCACGCTCGCCGACGGTTCCCACGTCACCCTGCTCGTCGAGAGCCAGCGCGGCTACGCGAACCTCTGCCGGCTGCTGACCGCGGCGCATGCGCAGACCCGGCCGAAGGAGGGCGATCCGGCCTTGGAACCGGCGCTCGACCAGGCCCTGCTCGAGGAGCTGAACGAGGGCCTCGTCTGTCTCTCCGGCTGCGCTCGCCAAGGGCTGGCCGTCCGCAACCCGAACGCCGCCGCCCGCCTCGCGCACGCCTTCGGGCGGGAGCGTTTCTACGTCGAGCTCCAGCGACCGTTCGAGCGGGGAGACATGCGGCGCAACGCCGCCCTCCGCGACCTCGCCGAGGCGCTCGGCGTCGAGACCGTCGTCACCGGGGACGTCCACGCCCACGACTCCGCCCGCGCGCCGCTCCAGGACGCGCTCGTCGCGATCCGCCACCGCACCTCGCTCGAGGGCTCCGAGCCCGAGCGGCGCGGCAACCACGAGGCGATCCTGCGCGCGCCCGGTGAGATCGCCGACCGATTCCCGCTCGACCGGGAGGCAGTCGAGCGCACCGCCGTGGTCGCCGAGCGCTGCGAGTTCGACCTGACGCAGGAGCTCGGCTACCGCTACCCGGACTTTTCGGACCAGGCCGAATCAGCCATCAGCCTGCTGACCCAGGTCTGCAACCGCGCCTTCGACGAGCGGTACGGCGGCGCCAACGGCCACAAACGAAACGCACGAGCGCGGCTCGACGACGAACTGAAGCTGATCGACGAGCTCGGCCTCGCCGGCTTCTTCCTCCTCCACCACGAGGTGCTCGAGCTCGCCCGCGACGTCGCGAACAAGGTCCGCGGCCGCGACTCGCCGCGGAACTCGCTCCCGCCCGGGCGCGGCCGCGGCAGCTCGGTCGGCTCGATCGTCTGCTACCTGACCGGGCTCTCGCACGTCGATCCCGTCCAGGCGGGCCTCTCGCTCGGGCGCTTCATCAACCGCGAGCTGGAAGCCGTCCCGGACATCGACCTCGATTTCCCGCGAGACATCCGCGAGAAGCTGATCGTCGCGGTCACCGAGCGCTATGGCCGCGAGCACGCCGCGCTCGTCGCCAGCTTCTCCACCTACCGCTCGCGGGGCGCGATCCGCGACATCGGCAAGGCGCTCGGCCTGCCGTACGGCGAGCTCGAGCGAATCGCCCGCGTCTCCGACGGCTGGAACGCGAGGCGCGTGGGCGAGGAGCTCCAGCTGATCCCCGGCTGGGAGGACAAGGCGGCGTCGCCGCGCTGGCGCGCGTTCGCGGAGCTGACCCGCGAGATCGCGGGCCTCCCGCGCCACATCTCGCAGCACCCGGGCGGGATGGTGATCTCGTCCAGGCCGCTCGTCGAGCTCGTCCCTGTCCAGCCGGCGGCCATGGCGGGAAGGCAGCTCGTCCAGTGGGACAAGGATTCCTGCGACGACGCGGGCTTCCTGAAGATCGACCTGCTCGGTCTCGGGATGCTCTCGGCCGTCGAGGAGTGCGTCGACCAGATCGCAAGCCTGCGCGGAGAGCTCATCGACCTCTCTCGGATCCCGCTCGACGACAAGGAGGTCTACGCGCAGATCCAGAAGGCCGACACGGTCGGCGCGTTCCAGATCGAGAGCCGCGCGCAGATGCAGAGCATCCTCCGCACACGCCCGGAGACGCTCGAGGACATCATGGTGCAGGTCGCCCTCGTGCGGCCCGGGCCGATCCAGGGCAAGGCCGTTCACCCGTACATCGCGCACCGGCAGCGGCTGCGCGAGGACCCGAGCTTCGTCCCGCCGGTCGACCACCCGCTGCTCGCCGAGCCGCTGCGGGACACCCTCGGCGTCGTCGTCTTCCAGGACCAGGTGCTGGAGGTGGCGATGGCGCTGTCGGGGTTCAGCGTCGGGGAGGCGGAGGGACTGCGCCGCGCGATGAGCCGCAAGCGGAGCGAGGCCGCGCTCGAGGCGTACCGCAAGCGGTTCGTCGAGGGGGCGGCGGCGAACGGGGTGGAGGAGGCGCTGGCCGACGAGATCTACGACAAGCTCGTCGGCTTCTCTGGCTTCGGGTTCCCGAAGTCCCATGCGGCGGCGTTCGGGCTGCTGGCGTACCAGTCGCAGTGGCTGCGCTGCCACTACCCGGCCGAGTTCCTGGCCGCGCTGCTGAACGCGCAGCCGATGGGCTTCTATCCGCCGGCGACGCTCGTGCGGGACGCGCAGCGGCGCGGGGTAGAGGTGCTTCAGCCCGACGTCAATCTCAGCGCGGCCAAGTGCGTCGTCCAGGACGGCAAGGTGCGGATCGGGGTCGAGTACGTGACGTCGATCGGGGCAGACGATGCCGCCGCACTGGTGGAGGAGCGTGAGCGCGGCGGCCCGTTCCGGTCGGTGCGCGATCTGACCCAGCGGGCGCCGCTGCGCCGCGAAGGGCTGGAAGCGCTGATCTCGAGCGGCGCGTGTGCTGCGTTCGGCGACGAGGTGCGGTCGCTGCTCTGGGAGGCCGGGCTCGCGCCGCGCTCGGCGTCGGTGCCCGGGTCCGGTGGCGAGGAGCGGCAGCTGGCGCTGCCCCTGGATCCGACGGTCGAGACGCCGGAGCTCCCCGAGCCGAGCGAGTGGGAGCGGATGCTGACCGACTACCTGACGACGAGCCTGAGCGTCGGCGTCCACCCGATGGAGCTCCTGCGCCCCCATCTGACCCAACCCGTCCTTTCGAGCCGTGACCTGTGCCAGGCACCGGACCGGTCCCAGGTGGCCGTGGCGGGGATGGCGATCGCGCGCCAGCGGCCCGCGACCGCGAAGGGCGTCGTGTTCATGCTGCTCGAGGACGAGTTCGGGCAGATGAACCTGATCGTCCCGCCCGCGGTCTACGACCGGCACCGCGCCATCGTCCGCGGCGAGCCGCTGATCCTGGCGCGGGGGCGGTTCGAGCGTCAGGGGAGGAACCAGAACGTGCTCGTGCGGGAGTTGGAGACGCTGGGCCCGCTGGCGCGAGAGGTCGCCGACGTGCCCGAGCTCGGGTCGGCGCTACCGCCGGCCCACCATTTCGGTCATCGGTAGGTAAGAATCGGGCTCCGCTCGACACAAAGGAGGCGACGTGAGACTGATCGACCTGATCAAGGGGCTTCCCGGCCATCCACTTCATCCACCGCTGACCGACGTCACGATCGGCACTCTACACCGGCGCAACCGCATTCGCCGTCCTCTCGGTCCTCGGTGTGAGCGAGGGGAACACGGCCACGGCCTGGTGGCTCTTGCTCGTCGCGGGTCTCGTCGTCACGGTGCCCGACGGCGCTCACGGGCCTGGCCGACTGGCTCGACATCGAGCGGGGCACGCCCCTCAAGCGAACGGCCACGCTGCACCTCACGGCGATGGTCACGGCCACGGTGTTCTTCCTGATCGCGGCGATCGTCGGCCACGGCGACTACGTCGACCGAGCGGTCGGCGGCTGGTCGCTCGTCCTCACGCTGATCGGCTTCGGCTTGCTGACGCTCGGCGGCTGGCTCGGCGGCGCGATCGTCTTCACGCACGGGATGCGGGTACTCAATCTCGTCGACGAGCCCACTCACCGCGCGGTCGCCCCCGGCGGACGCGAGAAGGAACAGGCCGAGGCGTAGGCCGGGCTCTAGGTCTCGTCGATCTCGAGCGCGAACCGCGGCATGCGCCTGTGGACGGCGGCGTTGAACTCGTCGACGTAGTCGTCGGCGGCCTCATCGTCGAGTGTCCGCGCGTACGCGTCGCGCATCTCCGCCAGCGTCTCCGTGCCGAACTCGACGAGCTCCTGGAAGCGGCCGAAGATCTCCTCGGCTTCCTCGCGGTCAGCGCGGTCGTAGGCCCGTTCCGCCTCGTCCACTCTGGCGAGGAAGTCGGCATCCTCCTCCTCGAAGAGGTCGAGCTGGCGGTCGATCAGCTCCGCGAAGCGGCCGGCCATCCGCGGCTTACAGTAGCCGCGTGCTTGTCCGCACCTGGAACATCTTCCACGGCAACACGCTGCCGCCGGGACGCGCGCGGTACGTCGAGGAGATGATCCGGCTCGTGACCGAGGACGAGCCGGACGCCGTGTGTCTTCAGGAGGTGCCGCCCTGGGCGCTGGACCGGCTCGGGGAGTGGAGCGGCATGCGGGTCTTCGGTGACGTTGCTGCGCCGCCGTCGATCGGCCCGATTCCCGTGACGAGAGAGATCGGCCGCTGGGTCACCGATCACAACGCCGGGTTCTTCCGGTCGGGCTTCGAGGGCCAGGCAAATGCGATCCTCGTCCGACGGCCGATCCTCGCGAGGCACGTGATCACGCTGAACCCCCTTCGGTTTCGGCTCCGGACGGCGAATCGCCTCAACCTCCCGCTGCTGAAGCAGCTCGACTGGGCCAAGGAACGCCGGCGAGCGATTGCGGTGCGCCTCGAGGGCGGCGCCGTCGTCTCCACGCTGCACGCGACCAACGCCCGCGACATCCGGATCACCGAGGCCGAGGTCGAGCGCGCCGCGCAGTGGGCGGGGCGGCTCGCCGGTGACGAGCTGTGCGTCGTCGCCGGCGACCTGAACGTGGACACGAAGCGCTCGCAGGTGTTCGGCCTCCTGGCGGGGTTCACCGCGCCCGGCCCAGGGGTCGACCACGTCCTCGTTCGCGGTGCCAATGTCGCGGACTACGAGCGCTGGCCGCGAAACCGGCGCCGGCTCGGACAGCTGGTGCTCTCGGACCATGCGCCCGTGGAAGCGCGGGTCGTATGACGTTCGAGGAGGCCCGCGCGGCGTTTCCCGTGCTCGAGCGCTACGCATACCTGAACGCCGGCTCGGTCGGGCCGCTCTCGCGGGCGACGTTCGAGGCCATGGCCGCGGTCGAGCGCGACGAGCTGGAGCACGGCCGAGCATCGTGGCCGTACTTCAGCCGCATGACGGAGGCGCGAGACAAGCTCCGGGCGACGCTGGCCGCGCTCATCGGGGTCGAGGCCGAGCTGGTTTCGCTGACGACCTCCACGACCGAGGGCTGCCGGATCGTCCTTGCCGGCCTTGGGCTGACCGGGCAGGACGAGATCGTCACGACGGATGCGGAGCACTTCGGCCTGATCGGCGCGCTGCATACCTCCGGCGCGCGCGTGCGCGTGGCGAAGGTGCGAGACCGGCCGGCCGCCGATGCGCTCGACGCGATCCTCGCCGAGGTCGGCCCGCGCACGAAGCTGATCGGCCTGTCCCACGTGCTGTGGCTCAACGGCCACGTGATTCCGATCGAAGAGCTGAAGGACGCGGTCTCGGCGCCGCTCCTCGTCGACGGCGCGCAGTCGGTCGGTGCGATCCCGGTCGATGCGGCTCCGTTCGACTTCTACACCGTCTCGGGGCAGAAGTGGCTCTGCGGGCCGGCGCCGACGGGAGCGCTCTACGTCAAGGATCCGGAGCGGCTCGCGGTGGCGATGCCGAGCTACTTCTCCCAGGCGAGCTATGAGCCCGACGGCACGTTCGAACCGCGGCCCGGCGCGCTCAGGTTCGATCCCGGCTGGATCCCGATCTCGTTCCTCGACGGCCTTCAGGCGGCCGTCGATGGCGCTCCGGAGTGGCGTTTCCGGCGCAGCCGTGAGATGACCGACCTCTGCAGGAGCCGTCTCGTCGAGGCGGGCTGCGACGTGGTCACCGAGCCGGGCCACGGGACGCTCGTCTCCTGGCGCTGGGAGGGAGAGACGCAGGAGGTCGCGAAGCGCCTCGGCGAGGACGGCGTGCTGATCCGCGACCTCCCAGGCACAGGCCTGCTGCGCGCCTCGTGCGGCTACTGGACGAACGAGGACGACATCGAGCGCCTCGTCGAGGG
This sequence comes from uncultured Actinomycetes bacterium, assembly GCA_963764595.1. Taxonomy (GTDB): domain Bacteria; phylum Actinomycetota; class Thermoleophilia; order Gaiellales; family Gaiellaceae; genus JACDAN01. The sequence goes on from CAVXTG010000007.1 coordinate 585,037, forward strand.
TCTGCGGCAATGAGCTGTCGCATACTCCGGCCGTGAGCGAGTACGACCCGGCTGCCTTCGACGCGTTCGAGGCGGAAGGCTGGGGAACGAAGGAACCGGATGGCTACGACGCGTTGGCCGGCCGTGTGACGTCGCGTCTGGCCGATCCGCTCCTCGATGCGGTTGGCGCCGGGCCGGGCAAGCGCGTCCTCGACATCGCCACGGGGCCGGGGTACGTCGCCGCCAGAGCGGCCGAGCGGGGCGCCGACCCGGTGGGCCTCGACTTCTCCGAGACCATGCTCGCGTTTGCGCGCTCCCGCTCGCCGAGCATCGAGTTCGTTCGTGGGGACGCGACCGAGGTGCCCTTTCCGGACGACTCCTTCGATGCTGCGATCACGGCATTCCTCCTGCTGCATGTCGGCCGGCCTGAACTGGTGGTCGCGGAGGCCGCCCGCGTGGTCGCGCCCGACGGCCGGGCGGCCTGGAGCGTGTGGGACGAGCCGTCACGTGGCCGCTGGCTCGGAGTGGTGTTCGACGCGTTCGCGGCCGCCGGGGCGCAGCCCCCGACCGACGTGCCGCCCGGCCCGCCGATCTTCCGATTCGCGGATGAGAGCGAGTTCAAACGGCTGCTGACCGACGCCGGGCTGGTGGACGTGACCGTCGAGACCGTCGAGTTCCCACTTCGGCTCGCGAGCAGCGACGAGCTGTGGAGTGGGCTCGTCGACGGCACGGTACGAGTGCGGCCGATGATCATCGGCCAGGCACCGGAGCTGCAGCGGGCGATTCGCACCCACTTCGACGAGCTACTCGAGGAGTACCGGACCGACGATGGATTCGACGTACCGGTCTCGGTCAAGCTCGCTTCGGGGCGAAAGCCGCCTCTGCGCTAGAGAGCGGCGAAGAGATGCACGATGTTGCCGTCGGGGTCCTTGAGCTCCGCATAGCGCTGGCCCCAGTCGGCATCCCACGGCTCCATGGAGGCCGTCCCGCCGGACTCGAGCATCCGTGCGTACGCCGCGTCGACGTCCGCGGGCGAGTCGCACCGAAACGCGAGTGAGATGCGATGCCCGCCGCCCGACGGCGGAGACCACTCGGGATCGAACGAGCGGACGACCTCCTCCGTATCGAGCATGAAGCGCATTCCGCCGGGAAGCGAGGCCTCGACGTGCCCGTGGCCTTCCGGGTCGAGCGGCTCCGGGAACTCCAGGCCGAGCTCCCGGTAAAACGCGGCAGACCGCGCCAGATCACTGGCGGCGACCCCAATTGCCTCGAACTGCGGCATCAGGCCGCGTCCGCCGCCGTCCGCAGGCCAAGCTCGCCGGCGATCGGCTTCATCGCGTCGGTCACCGTCTGGATGTGCTCGTCGAAGTCGACGCCCAGGAGCTCGGCGCCCGCGTAGACCTCGTCGCGGTGAACGCCGGCGGCGAATGACGGCTGCTTGAGCTTCTTCTTCACCGACTTCGGGGTCAGCGAATCGATTCCGTCGGGCCGCACGAGCCCGCACGCGTGGATGAACCCGGCGAGCTCGTCGCAGGCGAACAGAGCGCGCTTCAGGTCGGTGTCGCGCGGCATTTCTAGATGCTCGGCGTGGGAGAGCACCGACTCGATCAGCTCGTCGGGATAGCCCTCTTCCCGGAGGATCGCGGCGCCGTCCTGGGGATGTTTGTCCAGCGTCGGGTGGATCTCGTAGTCGAAGTCGTGGAGGAGCGCAGTCGCGCCCCAGAGCTCCTCGTCACCGCCCAGCTTGCGCGCGTACGCCCGCACGGCTGCCTCGACCGCGAGGGCGTGGCGCAGGAGCGCCTCGCTCTGTGTGTAACGGGTCAGTGTGTCCCACGCCCGCTCTCGAGTCACCTCCATTTCGCCCACTACCATAGTGCGCTCGTGTCGACGACTCTCGTTGCAGAAGCACTGATGGAGACGTTCGTGATCGAGGGGGGCACCCCCTTGAGCGGACGTGTCTCCGCTGCCGGAAACAAGAACGGCGCGCTGCCGATCCTCGCTGCGACGGTGATGGCCGGTGAGCCCGTTGTCCTCAGCAACGTCCCGCGGATTCGGGACGTCGAGACGATGGTCGCGCTGCTCGCGGACATCGGCGCGGACGTCGAGTGGACGGGGCCGAACCAGGTCCGGGTCGACTCCGGGAACGCGAACAACACATCGCTCGACGCCGAGCTCTGCAGCCGGATTCGAGCGTCCTTCCTACTCGCCGGCCCGCTGCTCGCGCGCTTCGGGCAAGCGAGCGTCCCGCCGCCCGGCGGCGACGTCATCGGCCGCCGCCGCCTCGACCCGCACATCCATGCGCTCGCCGAGCTGGGCGTCGAGATCGAGCTCAACGGGCGCTTCGACATGCGAACCGACGGACTGCGCGGCCGCCGGATCTTCCTCGACGAGGCCAGCGTGATGGCAACCGAGAACGCGATCATGGCTGCCACCGTCGCCCAGGGAGAGACGGTGATCGGGAACGCGGCGTGCGAGCCTCACGTCCAGGATCTCTGCCGGTTCCTGACCTCGCTCGGCGCGAGCATCGAGGGGATCGGCTCGAACTTGCTCCGGATTCGGGGCGTTCAGCGCCTCGCCGGCGGCGAGTGGCGCATCGCGCCGGAGCACATCGAGGTCGCGAGCTTCATCGGCCTCGCCGCGGTCACGGGCGGCGACGTCACCGTGGACGACGTGGTGATCGAGGACCTCGAGTCGATCCTCCCGGTCTTCTCACGGCTCGGCATCGAGGTCGAGCTCGGCGAGGGAAGCCTGCGCATCCCGCCGGGTCAGAAGCTGAAGATCGAGGACGACCTCGGCGACCAGATCCCCAAGATCGAGGATGGCCCGTGGCCGGCATTCCCCGCCGATCTGACCTCGATCGCGTTGGCCGTCGCGACGCAGGCGGAAGGCACGGTCCTGATCTTCGAGAAGATGTTCGAGAACCGCCTGTTCTTCGTCGACAAGCTGGTCAGCATGGGGGCCCGAATCATCCTCTGCGACCCGCACCGAGCCGTCGTCACCGGCCCGGCGAAGCTCTACGGCCAGAGGATGGCGAGCCCCGACATCCGCGCCGGGATGGCGATGCTGATCGCCGCTCTCTGCGGTGAAGGCATCTCCACGATCGGCAATGTCGGCGAGATCGACCGGGGCTACGAGCGGATCGACGAGCGCCTTCGCGCTCTCGGCGCCCGCATCGAGCGCGTCGAGAACATCTAGCACGATACCCTCGCCCGAGTGATGCAGACCGGCGACCAGGCGAGCGGGCTGCAGGCACGCGTCTCACTCGGCGACGAGGGACGCGTCAGCGTGGAGACCGGCCTGTCGGTCCTCGACCACCTGCTCGAGCTGCTGGCGGCACACGCAGGGATCGACCTGGCGATGGAGGTCGCTCCGGGCGGGCCCGACGCGGTTACCGCTGCGGCCGGGCGCGCTCTCGGCGAAGCGCTGGGCGATTTCGTCCACGAGGAGAACGCGCGAGGGTACGGCTGGGCGATCATTCCGGCCGACGAGGCGCTGGCGAGCGTCGCGCTGGAAGCGTCCGGTCGACCGCTGCTCGTCTCCAACGTCGATCTCTCGGACGCACACGTCGCCGGGCTCGAGCGTGACCTCGTCTCGGTCTTCCTGCGCGAGCTCTCGGAAGCCGCCGGGCTGACGCTGCACGTTCGGTTGCTGCACGGCGAGGACGCCGGCCACGTCCTCGAGGCGATCTTCAAGGCACTGGGAGGCGCGCTGGCGGTGGCCGGTGCGCCGCGAAAGGAGTGACGATGGGAGAGAGGGAGGCCGTACGCACCGAGCAGGCGCCTGCGCCGTTCCAGGGCGCGCCGTACTCGCAGGCGATCCGCGCGAACGGATTCGTCTTCGTTTCGGGCCAGCTCGCCCTCCGGCCGGATCACGCCGAGATCGTCGGCGAGGACATCGGCGAACAGACAGAGCAGGTCTTCGACAACCTTCAGGCGATCCTCGAGGAGGCGGGCTCGGGGCTCGACCGGATCGTCAAGACGACGGTCTTTCTCACCGACCTGGGCGATTTCGGCGGCATGAACGAGGTGTACGCGCGACGCGTCGGCCAACCGCCGCCGGCGCGGGCGACCGTCGAGATCTCCAATCTGCCGTCGGGCGCCAAGCTCGAGATCGAAGCGATCGCGCTGGGCTAAGCCACAATTCGGGTGTGAAGGCTCCCGAGGTCATCGCGACCCACACGAACACGGACTTCGACGCGTTCGCGGCCATGCTCGCCGCCCGGCGGCTGTACCCGGACGCGGTCGTCGCGGTGCCCGGAGCGCTGAACCGGAACGTTCGCGACTTCTACCGCCTGCACGCCGACGAGCTCGACGCCGTGGAGGTCTCTCGACTCGAGCCGGAGGCGATCCAGCGTCTGATCGTCGTCGAGACGGCGAGTGCGACGCGCCTCGGTGAGCTCGAGTCCGTCGCGCTCGACCCCGAGGTCGAGAAGGTTCTCTTCGACCATCACGGCGCCGAGCTTCCCGACTGGGTCAAGCCCGAGAACGCGGTCGTCTCCCAGGACGGCGCGCTGACGACGACGCTCGTCGGCGTCCTGGCCGAGCGCGAGATCGGCGTCACGCCGCTCGAGGCGACGGCGTTCGCGCTCGGGATCCACGAGGACACGGGATCCCTCACCTACCCGACGGCGACGCAGCGCGACGCCGACGCGCTTGCGTGGTGCCTGCGCCACGGCGCGCGCCAGGATTTGCTCGCCGGGTTCCTCCATACGCCGCTCGCTGACGACGAGCGCGAGCTCCTGGCCGCGCTGATGGACGCGATCGAGAGCGAGCGGGTCGCGGGCGTGGAGGTCCTGGTCGCGGCGGTCCGGTGGCCGCGGCATGTCGACGGGGTCTCGAATCTCGCTCACAAGATCGTCGACCTGACCGACGCGCGGGCGCTCGTGCTGCTCGTGGAGATGGACGACCGCGTCTTCGCCGTCTCCCGGAGCCGGACACCGGAGATCGACGCCGCTGCAATCGCCCGAGCCTTCGGCGGAGGGGGGCACCGCGAGGCGGCTTCGGCGATGTTCAGGGGCGCGCTCGACGAGGCTCGAGCCGTTCTGCGCGATGGTCTCGCCGCCGCAGTCGCGGAGCCGGTGACCGCCGAGCAGATCATGTCCCGGCCGGCACGCTCGGTCTCGTCCGACGAGACGGTCAGCCGGGCCATGGTCACCTGTCAGCGGTATGTACAGAGCGGCATCCTCGTCGTCGATGAGGGCCGTCTCGTGGGCGCGGTCTCCCGCGAGGACCTCGACAAGGCAATCGCGCACGGCCTCTCCCACGCGCCTGTGAAGGGGATCATGAGCTCGCGGGTGGCCACCGTCGACGCACACGCGCCGGTCGGTGAGGTGCAGGAGGCACTCTCCGGCTCTGCCGACGGCCGCGTCGCCGTGCTCGCGGACGGAGAGGTGGCCGGCGTGGTCACGCGCAGCGATCTCCTGCGCGCGCTCGGCGAGCGGCCCGAGGCCGAGGCCGAGCCGCACGCGAGCCTTGCCCATGAGCTTTCGAGCCTGACCGAGCTCACGCCGGTGTTCGAAGCGGTCGCGGCGGCCAGCGAGCCGTACGACGGTGTGTTTCTCGTCGGCGGGACGGTGCGCGACATCCTGCTCGGCGAGCCGAACTTCGACGTCGACATCGCCGTCGAGGGCGACGCGATCGCGCTGGCGCGCAGCGTCGCAGACGCGCTGGGCGGCCGAGTCCGCGCCCACCGCAAGTTCGGGACGGCCGTCGTGCTGTACGACGACGACCAGCGGGTCGACGTCGTCACCGCCCGCACCGAGTTCTACGACGCGCCGGCGGCGCTGCCGAGCGTCGAGCACGCGACGATCCGCGAGGACCTCTTCCGCCGCGACTTCACGATCAACGCGATGGCCGTCTCGCTGAAGGGCGACGACTTCGGCCGGCTCGTCGATCCGTTCCACGGCCGGCGCGACCTGGAGGCGAAGACGATTCGCGTCCTCCACAACCTCTCGTTCATCGACGACCCCACGCGCATTTTCCGCGCGATCCGCTACGAGAGCCGCTACGGGTTCCGGATGGACGAGCACACCCAGCGCCTCGCGCGCGGCACGATCGAGATGGGGCTCGTCGGCGATCTCTCGTCGGCTCGTCTTCGCGACGAGCTCATCGCCCTGCTCGAGGAGGGCGACGCCGGTGCGTCGATCCTGCGGCTGGACGAGCTCGGCGCGGGGAAGGCGATCCATCCGCACCTGGCAGCCGACGACGAGGCGGTCGAGCTACTCGAGCGCCTGCGGGCGCTGAACGAGCGCTACCGCACGGGCATCCCCGCCTGGCGGCTCGCGCTCGAAGCCCTCGCGCGCCGGCTGCCGCCCGACGAGCTCTACGACTGGCTTCGGCGCCTGAAGGTCCAGCGGCGCGACGCCGAGCGAATCGCCTGGGCGGTCACCGTCGGTCCCCGGCTCGTCGAGCGCCTCCAGGGCGATACCCCCGAGCCCGCCGAGATCGTGGCGCTCGCCGAGCCGTCCGCACCCGACGCCCCGCTCTTTGCACTCGCGCTGGCCGACCAGCAGCCGCTCCACGAGTACTTCCAGCGGCTGCGCGACGTGCGACTGGAGGTCAGCGGCGCGGATCTCGCCAGGCTCGGAGTGGGGGAGTCGCCGCAGGTCGGGGAGATCCTGGCCGAGCTCCGCCGCCGGAAGCTGAACGGTCAGCTGGACGGCCGCGAGTCGGAGCTCGCCGCCGCGCGAGAGCTGATCGGGTGATTCGCTGGGAGGGGGCCGGCCCGTACACGGTCGTCTTCTCGACTCGCGTCGGGGGTGTCAGCGAAGGGCCGTACGAGTCGCTCAACCTAGGGATCTACACAGCCGACGACCCGGAACGCGTCGTCGAGAACCGGAGACGGCTGGCCGGCGCCGCCGGGATCGATCCGGAACGGACGCGGATGGCGTGGCAGCGGCACGGCCCCGAGGTGCGACGCGCGAGCCCCGAGGGCATCCTCGCCCCTGGAACCCAGCACGAGCCCTGCGACGGCTGGTGGAGCGACGAGCCCGGCCAGGGGATGATGCTCGTCACCGCCGACTGCCTCCCGGTGGCGATCGCGCGCCGCGACGGCGAGCGGCCTGCGCTGGCCGTGCTGCACGTCGGCTGGCGCGGCCTGCTGGCGGGGATCGTCGCGAACGGCGCAGCGGCCCTCGGCGACGGTCGACTGGCGGCGGCGATCGGCCCGGGCATCGGGCCGTGCTGCTACGAGGTCGGCGACGAGGTGGCCGGGCCGTTCGAGGACAGGTTCGGGCCTGACGTCCTCACCGACGGCCGGCTCGACCTCTGGCGCGCGACCGAGCTCGCGCTCGAGCGGGCGGGGGTGGCCGAGATCGAGCGCACCGACCTCTGCACGTTCTGCCACCCCGAGCTGTTCTTCTCCCACCGCCGTGACCGCGGCATAACGGGTCGCCAGGGCGTGATGGCCGCTGTCGCCTGAGGAGGTCAGGGAGCGCTACGAGCGCATCCGTGAGGAGGTCGGCCCGGGCGTGACCGTCGTCGCGGCGACGAAGTACGTTCCGCCCGAGGACCTCGGCGTGCTGGCCGAGGCCGGTGTCGAGGTCGTGGGCGAGAACCGCGCCCAGGATCTGGCGGCCAAGCACGCAGCGCACGGTGACGCGTTCCGCTGGCACTTCATCGGCCACCTCCAGAGCCGCAAGGCGCAAACGGTCAACGAGCTGTGCGAGCTCGTTCACTCGCTCGACTCCGAGTCGGCGGCGAAGCGGCTCGAGGTGCCCGCGCTCGTGCAGGTGAACCTGGCCGGCGAGGAGTCGAAGTCGGGCGTGGCGCCCGATCAGCTCGAAGCCTTCCTCGCGGCGTGTCCCGCGGAGGTGCGCGGGCTCTCGACGATGCCGCCGCTCACCGGCGACCCGGAGGAGTCCCGGCCCTACTTCCGAACGTTGCGTGAGCTGGCCGAGCGGTTCGGACTGAAGGAGCTATCGATGGGCACGAGCCAGGACTACCGAGTTGCGGCCGACGAAGGCGCCACCTTCGTCCGCGTCGGCAGCGTTCTGTACGGGTCCGGGCCCGGCTAGGATTCCCTGCTCATGGGATTTTCCGACGTCTGGAACCGCACGCTCGTCTACTTCGGGATCGCCGAAGAGGACGACGAGGAGTGGGACGAGGACGGCTACGTCACGAACGAGGAGCTCGAGCGGACGTACTCGGAGCGCCCCAACGTGCGGCGGCTCTCGACGCAACGCACCTCGGGTGCCCGCTCGTTCGACGATTGGACCGACCAGGAGCAGACGCCGAGCCGTACGTCGTCGTCTCGTCGCCGCCCCGAGCTGACGCCGGTTCCGCCGCAGAACGCGGCTGTGCGCGTCCACCTCGTCGTCCCACGGAGCTTCAACGACGCGCAGACGATCGCCGACCGCTTCAAGGCCTACACGCCCGTGATCCTCAATCTCCAGGGCGTGGACTCTGAGCTCTCCAAGCGGTTGATCGACTTCGCGAGCGGCCTCACCTACGCGCTCGACGGCGGGATGCAGCGGATCGCCGACAAGGTCTTCCTGCTCACGCCGGCCAACGTCGAAGTCTCCGCCGAGCAGCGCGCTCAGCTACTCGAGCGCGGCGGCTTCTTCAACCAGGCGTAGCGCTATTCTCCGCTGTCGCCGTGCTCCAGCATGCCGGTGGAACGCCGCGTACTGGCCCGCCTTGCCGACGGTAACCAGGGTGTCGCCCTGCTGGATGAAGTCGTTCGGCTGAGCGCCTGAGACCGGCTCGGGCTCGCGGAGGATCGCGATGATCGTGATCCCCGTCTTCGCACGGAGTGCGGCTTCGGCGAGGGTCTTCCCGATCAGCGGGCTCGAGTCGGGCACGGGATCCCACTCGATCGTGAGCTCGCCGAGCGCCATCTCGAGCTCTTCGACGATCTTCGGCCGCTGGTAGGCGCCGCCGAGCACGGCGCCGAGCTGGCGGGCCTCGTCGTCGTCGAGCGTGATCACCTCGCTGGGCTCCTCGTCCGAGGCCCGACGGAACCAGTACAGCTCCCGCTTCCCGTCGTTGTGGAGGATCAGGGAGATCCGCCCGCCTGAGGCGAGACGGAAGCCGTACTTGACCCCGATCCCCGGAAGGCGCGTCTCTCGTAACTCGGTGGGCATCGGTCTCTAGCTCCCTTCGGCGAGTGTAGGTGTAGCGGTTCGGAACAGGCGTCGGCCGAGGACCTTCGACTCCTTCATCAGGACGACGCCGATCGTCGCCGTGATCAGCACGTAGAGCCCCGCGAACGCGACCAGCTGCTCCTGCTGCGTCACCGGAATGGCCGGGTTCTCCGCTGCGAGCTGAGCCAGGATGACCGTGAACTCGCCGTGGGCGACGAGCGCCACCCCGGCGTTGAAGCTCTGGCGGGGCGTGAAGCCGCCGACCCGGCCGGCGAGCAGCGTGCCGCCGATCTTGCCGACCAGCGTGACCGCAACGGCGGCGGCGAGGATCCAACCGACATCGCCGATCGCGCCGACGTCGATCGAGAGCCCGAAGACGAAGAAGAAGAGCGCGGCGAAGACGTCCCTGAAGCTGAAGAAGCGCTCCTCGATCTCCTCGCGGACGGACGTCTCGGAGAGAACGACGCCCGCCATCAGCGCGCCGATCGCAACGGACAGGCCGAGCTCCTCGGCGACCGCGCTCATGCCGACCACGAGCCCGACCACGGTCAACAGGAAGAACTCTCGCGGCAGCCAGTCGAGGACGCGGTCGATGACTCCGGCCAACCAGTGTGAGACCGCCAGGCTCCCGGCGATGAACGCAACGGCCTTGGCGACGATCGTCAGCGTGTCGGAGAGCTCGCCGCCGCCGCCCGAGGCGAACCCGAGCACGAGCGCGATCACGATGTCCTCCGCAACGAGGATCGCGAGCACGAGGTCGGTCTCGTCGTCCGCGAGGCGCCGGAAGTCGATCAGGCCCTTGACGGAGATCGCGCTCGAGGAGACGTAGATCGCCCCGGCGAGGATCAGCGCGGCGAAGTCGAAGCCGAACGCAGCCACCCCGACGATCAGACCGAGCCCCGCGTTGACGACGAAGTCGATCGTGCCGCCGAGGACCGCGTGGTGCCGGCTGCGAGTCAGCCGGTCGAGGGTGAACTCGAGGCCGAGGAAGAACAGCAGAAAGACAATGCCGAGCTGGGCGACGAACTCGGTCACCTCCGACGGCTCGATCAACACGATCTGCCTCGGCTCGTTCGGCCCGAGGATCAGCCCGGCCAGGAGATAGGCCGGGATCGCGGACAGTCCGAATCGGCTGGCCGCGAGCCCGAGCACGGCCAGCAGGCCCAGGGTGACGGCGAGCTCGGCCAGCGTCATGGCGTCCCCGCGATCCTATGGTCGGAGGTGAACCGGCGAAAAAGCAGAAAATGCCAGTGTGGGTGCGGTGAGCGCAGCTTCGATCCTGCTTGCGGACTGGGTCTCGTCGGCGCAGAACTTCGTGCAGGTCTTCATTTGGGTCTACGTGCTGCTGATCTTCGCCTACGTCCTCATGTCCTGGGTGCGCCTGCCGTATTCGATCTGGCTGAACCGCATTCAGCGCTTCCTCTACGACGTGGTCGAGCCGTACCTGCGCATCTTCCGGCGCATCCTGCCGCCGTTCGGGCCGCTGGACCTCTCGCCGATGGTCGCCGTCATCGTCCTCTTCGTCGCCGGTCAGGTCGTGGTGGCGCTGCTCGGGAACCTGGGTTGAACGTGCCGGGCGCCGACGACGCACCCTCCACCTAGAATCCAGGGCATGGCAGGGGCTTCGACCCGTCTTCGCTTGCGCGTGATTCCCGGCTCGGCGAGCTCCGGCGTCGTCGGCCGTTACGGCGAGGCCTGGAAGCTCCGCGTGACCGCTCCACCAGAGCGGGGAAAGGCGAACGAGGCAACGCTCGACCTGCTGGCCGCGACTCTCGGCGTCGAGCCGTCCGACCTGCGCCTCGTCGCCGGACACGGCACTCGCGACAAGACCGTGGAGGTCTCCGGGCTCAGCACGGGCGAAGCCGAACGACGGCTCGCACCGTGAGTAGCCTGGATACCGAGAGGTTCCGTCATCTTCCTGCTGGAAAAACGGCAGGCGGTTGTCGAGGCGCTCGACTACCTCCAGAAGGAAAACCCGGGATCGCTGGAGGACAACACCGGCGAGCTCGTCTCCGGAAGCGCCGACCAGCACATGGCAGACACGGCAACGGAGACGGTCGACCGCGTGATCGACTACACGCTCGAGGAGCACGATGAGCGCCTGCTCGCAGCCATCGACGAGGCCCTCGAACGGATCGACGCCGGCACCTACGGGATCTGTGACAACTGCGGCGCTCAGATCGCTCCGGATCGACTCGAAGCGATGCCCTGGACGACTCTCTGCATCGATTGCAAACGGAAAGAAGAGAGGGGCTAGCCGAGTCGCCCCGGCCCGCGTCCGAGATTCGGGTCGGGTCGGCGACGAACGGCGTCATCCCCCAGTGGGGGGCTGGGCGCTCCTTGGCGGCGGGGCCGCGCCAGTGGATCGGCCTGGGCGCCGTCGCCGCGGCGGCGGTCGCAGCCGATCAGGTCACGAAGATGATCGTGTCCTCGACTCTCGCGCTCGGCGAGGTGGTCGAGGTCGGCGGGCCGCTCTCGATCCATCACGTCCAGAACTCGGGAATCGCGTTCGGGCTCTTCCCGACGGCGACCGAGATGGTGATCCTCCTCACCGGGATCGCCGTCACGTGGATGCTCGTCTTCTTCGCACGCTCGGGCGGGCGGCACCCGATCCTGCCCGTTGCTCTCGGGCTGCTGCTCGGCGGCAGCCTCTCGAACCTCATCGACCGCGTGCGCCTCGGGCACGTCACGGACTTCATCGACTTCCGCTTCTGGCCGGCGTTCAACCTCGCGGACATGTTCATCGTCGCCGGCGTCGCCGTCCTGATCGGCGCGCTCCTGCTCGCGGATCGTGAGCCTCCGCGTGCCAAGACGCTCCCAGCGCCGCGTCAGAGTCCGTAGCGACGCGGCCGGTCTCCGGCTCGACCGCTTTCTCGCCGGGCTGCCGGAGGTTGGGTCGCGGGCGGCCGCGGAGCGACTCCTGGCCGGGGGCGGCGTCCAGCTCGACGGCGCACCGGCGGAGAAGAGCACCCGGCTCAAAGGCGGAGAAGAGATCGTGCTCGAGCTGCCCGATCCCGAGGCAGGCGGCGTGCTCGAACCTCAGGACGTCGGCCTGCGGGTCGCGTACGAGGACGAGCATCTCCTGGTCGTCGACAAGCCCGCGGGCGTGGTCGTCCACCCGTCTGCCGGCCACAAGAGCGGCACGCTCGTCCACGGCGTCCTCGGGCACGGCGCCGCCGGTGGGGAGGAGGAGCGGCCGGGAATCGTGCACCGGCTCGACCGCGACACGTCGGGCCTGCTCGTCGTCGCCCGCTCCGAGGAGGCTCACCGGCGGCTGAAGAACATGGTGCGGCGGCGAGAGCTCGAGCGGACGTACCTCGCGCTCGTGCGCGGCCGGCCTCGCTCCCGCGCCGGGCGAATCGACGCGCCGATCGGGCGCGATCGGCGCGATCCGACGAGGCAGTCGCTGTACACGACGAGGCCTCGCGAGGCGGTCACCCACTTCGAGCTCGTGGAGCAGCTCGGCGAGTACGCGCTCCTCCGCGTGCGCCTCGAGACGGGCCGCACGCACCAGATCCGCGTGCATCTCGCCGCCATCGGCCTGCCGGTCGTCGGTGACGCGGCCTACGGCGTGTCCGACCCCGTGCTCGGTCGGCAGTTCCTGCATGCGACCCGGCTCGCCTTCACGCATCCCTTCACGGGCGAGCGGGTCGACGTGGAGTCTCCGCTCCCGCCCGATCTGGCCGGGCATCTCGATGGGCTCCGCTAGGATGTTGCGGCTCTAGACACCGACCCGGTGGACCGGCAGCGTGGCGGTGCCCGCCTTGAGCGGGTTCCACGTTCGTCCCGCCGGCAGTAATCAGGCAACCAGAAGGGAACCCGAAATGTCAGTCGTCTCGATGCGAGACCTCTTGGAGGCCGGCGTCCACTTCGGCCACCAAACTCGCCGCTGGAACCCGAAGATGAGGCGCTTCATCTTCACGGAGCGCGGCGGCATCTACATCATCGATCTCCAGCAGACCGCGGAGCTGCTCGATCGGGCCTACGAGTTTGCGCGGGACCTGGCCGCGCGCGGCGGCACGATGCTCTTCGTCGGCACCAAGAAGCAGGCCATGGACTCGATCGCCCAGGAGGCGGAGCGCGTCGGCATGCCGTACGTCAATCACCGCTGGCTCGGCGGCCTGCTCACGAACTGGCGCACGATGTCAGGCCGGATCGAGCGCCTGCACGAGCTGCGCCGACTGAACGAGGAGGGCCAACTCGACCTGCTCCCTGCCAAGGAGCGGCTGACGATGCTCAGCGAGCTCGAGAAGCTCGAGGCGAACCTCGGCGGTGTCGCCGACCTGAAGCGCCAGCCCGACGCGGTCTTCATCGTCGATCTCCGCAAGGAGCAGATCGCGGTCAACGAGGCGCGGCGCCTCGGCCTGCCGGTGATCGGGCTGGTGGACACGAACTGCGACCCGGACGAGGCCGATTACGTCATCCCGGGAAACGACGACGCCATCCGCTCGTGCAGCCTGGTGATCCGGGCGATCGCCGACGCGATCGAGGCCGGCAAGCAGCAGGTGAAGGCGGACGAGTTCGCGGCTGCGCCCGCGGTGAACGGCCAGCCGGAGGAGGCGGACGAGGCGCCGGTTGAGGCTCAGGCGGAGGCGGCACCGGCCGAAGCGCCGCGAAGCCGAGGCGCCGGCGAAGCCGAGGCGCCGGCAGAAGCTGAGGCGGAGGCTGCAGCCGTCGAGCCCGAGCCCGAGGCCGAGCCGAGGCCGAAAGTACCGAGCAGACGACCGCTGCCGAAGAGGAGAAGCCCACCGATGGTTGAGATCAGCGCGACACAGGTCAAGGAGCTGCGCGACGAGACCGGCGCCGGGATGATGGACGCCAAGCGCGCGCTCCAGGAGACGGATGGGGACATCGAGGACGCGAAGCGGCTCCTGCGTGAGCGCGGGATGGCCGAGGCTGGCAAGCGCGCCGGCCGGGAGACGACCGAAGGAATCGTCCTCGCGCGGATCGGGGAGCGGTCGGAACGCTCGGCGCTGTCGGTTGCGAGACGGAGCCCGTCTCGAAGAACGAGACGTTCCTCACCTTTGCCAACCGAGTGCTGGATGCCGTCGAACAGGACGGTCCGGAGGCGGTGGAGTCGCTCGAGACCGAGCGACAGGAGCTCGTCGGGAAGCTAGGCGAGAACATCGTGATCCGCGGCGCGACCCGGTTCGAGAAGCAGTCGGAGGAGGAGATCCTGGCCGCGTACGTCCATCCACCCGCGAACAAGATCGGCGTGATGGTCCGGGCGAGAGGGCCGGCAGAGATCGCGCGTCAGCTGGCGATGCACATCGCCTTCGCCGCGCCGCTCTACCTGACCCGCGGCGAGATCTCCGAGGAGGACCTTGCGACGGAGCGAGAGATCTTCTCGAAGCTCCCCGAGGTGCAGGCGCGCCCCGAGGAGCATCGCGAGAAGATCGTCGAAGGCATGCTCGCCAAGCGCTTCTACGGCCAGAACGTCCTGCCGGACCAGGAATGGATCCACGAGACGGGAAAGACCGTCGCGAAGGCGCTCGATGAGCATGAGCTCGAGGTGCTCGAGTACCAGCGGTACGGCCTTGCGGGCTGACGGGAACGCCGCGAACGCCGGGAACGCCAAGCCGGCCTTCCGCCGGATCCTGCTGAAGCTCTCCGGCGAGGCCCTCATGGGCGACCAGGACTACGGGATCGATCCCGCGGAGATCGACGTGGTCGCGGACGAGATCGCCGCACTGCACGAGCAGGGCGTCGAGATCGCGATCGTGGTCGGCGCCGGGAACATCTACCGCGGCCTGGCCGCCGCGGCCGAGGGGATGGACCGCGCGACCGCCGACTACGCCGGGATGCTCGCCACGGTGCTGAACGCCCTGACCCTCCAGGACACTCTGGAGCGGCGTGGCCTCCATACCCGCGTGCAATCCGCGATCCAGGTCTCGGAGGTCGCTGAGCCCTACATCCGCCGACGGGCGATCCGGCATCTCGAAAAGGGCCGGATCGTGATCTTCGCGGCCGGCACCGGCAACCCGTTCTTCACGACCGACACCGCCGCGGCACTCCGCGCGCTGGAGATCGGCGCCGAGGCGATCCTGATGGCCAAGCACGCCGTCGAAGGCGTCTATGCCGGCGATCCGCACGAGGATCCCGATGCGAAGCTGCTTCCGGAGCTGACACATCTCCAGGCGATCGAGCAGGGTCTTCGTGTGATGGACACGACGGCGCTGTCGCTGTGTATGGACAATGCGCTCCCGATCTACGTCTTCGCGCTCGACGAGGGCAACATCAGCCGGGTTGTCCTCGGGAAGCGCGTCGGCACGATCATCTCGACCCCGCGGGAGGAAGCTGACGCATGATCGACGACCTGATTCAGGATGCGACTCGGCGGATGGACAAGTCCGTGGAGTCGACCCACTCCGAGCTGAACACGATCCGGACCGGCCGCGCGTCGGCGGCGCTCCTCGACCGCGTGAGCGTCGACTACTACGGACAGAAAACGCCGCTGAAGCAGCTGGCGACGATCAATGTCCCCGAGCCTCGGATGCTGACCGTGCAGCCGTTCGACCCCAACACGGTGAAGGACATCGAGCGCGCGATCCAGGAGTCCGACCTCGGGCTGAACCCGTCGAACGACGGAAAGCTGATCCGGCTGCCGATCCCACAGCTGACCGAGGAGCGGCGAACCGAGCTCGTCAAGGTCGCACGCCAGATCGCGGAAGAAGGTCGCGTCGCCGTGCGGAACGTGCGACGCGACGTCATCCACCACCTGAAGGAAGAGCAGAACGTCGGCGCCGACGACGAACACCGGGCCGAGGAGCGCGTCCAGAAGGTGACGGATGAGCACATCCAGAAGATCGACGACCTGCTGAAGCGCAAAGAAGCCGAGATCACGGAGGTTTAGTGCCCCGTGCCCGCGGGCTGCTGGCCCGTTTCTTCGGCCGCCGGGAACCGCCGCTCGAGCTCGGCGAGGGCCCGCGGTCCGTGGCGATCATCATGGACGGGAACAGCCGGTGGGCAGCAAGCCAGGGCCTGCCGGTGGAGGCCGGCCATCGGGAAGGCACGCGGGCGCTGCGGCGAACGGTCGAGGCGGCTATCGACCTGAACATCCGCTCCCTGACCGTGTACGCGTTCTCGACCGAGAACTGGCTCCGCCCACCGGATGAGGTCGACTCGCTGATGGAGATTTTCGGCGAAACGATCAGGCGCGAGCTGCCCGATCTGGCGGAGCAGGGCGTGCGGACGCGCTTCATCGGCAGGCGCGACCGCGTTTCGAGCGAACTTCTCGTCCAGATGGAGGACCTGGAAGCCGAGACGGCGTCACGCGACCGGCTCGATCTCTGGATCGCCTTCGACTACGGGGGGCGCGCCGAGCTCGCGGAAGCAGCGAGACGCATCGTGGAGGTCGGCCTGCGCCCGGACGAGATCGACGAGGACGTGTTCGCGGCGTACCTCTATGCAAGCGATATGCCCGAGCCGGACCTGTTGATCCGTACCTCCGGCGAGCTGCGCATCTCGAACTTCCTGCTCTGGCAGCTCGCCTACTCCGAGCTCGTCTTCACCGACCGGCGCTGGCCCGAGTTCGGCGAGGAGGACCTGCGGGCCGCAGTCCAGGAGTACGCCGGCCGCAGGCGGCGATTCGGCGGACGATGAGCTCGCTCGTCTCGCGCGTCGTCGTCGCCGCGTTCCTCCTTCCGCCCATCTTCCTCCTGATCTGGGGCGGCGGCTGGTGGTTCTTCGGTCTCATCGTGGTCGTCGCCGTCCTCGCCCTGCACGAGTTCTACGAAATGACCCGGGCGCTCAGGCCGGTGGTGGTCGCGGGGTACGCGGGCACCCTGGCCGCGTTGCTCGGGGCTGAGTGGGGGCCGGAGTGGGCACTTGGGGGCTTTCTCGCCACGTTCGGGTTCACATTTCTCTTCAAGGCCCTCTCGGGGGCGCCGCCGACAACTGTCTCGACCGCGGCAACGGTGCTCGGCAGCGCCTGGATCGGCCTCAGCCTCGCGCACATGATCTTCATCCGCGAGATTCCGGAGCACGGCCTCCTCGCCGCCATCACCATCCTGCTGGCCGTCTTCGCCGCCGACACGGCCGCGTACTTCGCGGGGCGCTTCGTCGGGCGGCACAAGCTCGCTCCGCGCACGTCACCGGGCAAGACCTGGGAGGGCCTGATCGCCGGAACGATCATCGCCGTCCTCGTTCCGTTCTTCGCGCTCTACGAAGAGGGTTTCCTCGATGTGGCCGAGTCCTTGATCCTCGGCGGCGCAATTGCGATCGCTGCGCCGATCGGAGACCTCTTCGAGTCGGCGCTCAAGCGGGATGCGGGGATCAAGGACAGTGGGCGACTCCTGCTCGGCCACGGCGGGATGCTCGACCGGCTCGACGCGCTGCTGTTCGCCGCCGTCGCCTCCTACTACGTCCTGCTCGCCTTCGGCGCTGCGTAACTGCCGCCCTACAATTCCTCGATGAAGCGCGTCGCCGTCCTCGGGGCTACCGGCTCGATCGGAGGACAGGCGCTGGAGGTGATCGAGCGCCATCCGGGGCTCGTGTTGGTGGCGGCCTCGTCGGGCTCGCAGCCGATCGACGGGCTCGCGCCGCTGACTCAGGTCGGTGGCGATCCGACCGAGCTGCTCGAGCGGGCGGAGCCGGACGTCGTGCTCAACGCAATCGTCGGGTTCGCCGGCGTCACAGCGACGCTCTGGGCGCTCGAGCACGGGGTCGACCTCGCGCTCGCGAACAAGGAAAGCCTGGTGGCGGCCGGCGAGCTCGCGCTCGCCGCGCGAGAGCGGGGTGGAGGACGGCTGCTGCCCGTCGACAGCGAGCACTCCGCCGTCTTCCAGTGCCTCGAGGGCCGGGATCCGGCGACGGTGCACTCGATCGTCCTGACCGCCTCCGGCGGCCCGTTCCGAGGCCGCAACCGGTCGGACCTAGAGGACGTAACACCTGACGATGCGCTCGCGCACCCGACCTGGCAGATGGGCCCGAAGATCACGATCGACTCGGCCACCCTCGCCAACAAGGGCCTCGAGGTGATCGAGGCGCACTTCCTCTTCGGGCTGCCGTACGACCGGATCGAGGTCGTGATCCAGCCGACCTCGGTCGTGCACTCACTCGTGCGCTTCCGCGACGGCGCCGCGCTTGCCCATCTCGGCTACCCGGACATGCGGGTGCCGATCTCGTTCGCGCTGACCTATCCGGAGCGGGCGGCGACCGAGCTGGCTCCGCTCGACTTTTCCACGGGCCTCACGCTGGACTTCGAGCCGATCGACGCGGACGCCTTCCCGCTGCTCGAGCTTGCCAGGCGGGCGGGCGAGCTCGGCGGCACCCACCCATGCGTCTTCAACGCCGCGAACGAGATCGCCGTCGGAGCGTTCCTCGAGGGCCGGCTCCCGTTCCTCGGCATCGCCGAAGTGGTGGACGAGACGCTGGAGGCCTCGAGCGGCGCGCCGGCGCGCGATCTCGACGAGCTCGATCGCCGCGGACGAAGCCGCCCGGGCGATCGCGCAGAGGAGCATGGCCGTCGCATGAACTCGCTGATTGCGATCCTGGGCCTCGCGTTCCTCGTGCTCGTGCACGAGGCCGGCCACTTCTACACCGCGCGGGCGGTCGGCATGCGCCCGCGGAAGTTCTACGTCGGGTTCCCGCCGGCAATCGCGAAGGTGCGCCGGAACGGCATCGAGTACGGCCTCGGCGCGATCCCGCTGGGCGGCTACGTGAAGATCCCCGGGATGCACCGTCCGGCGCCGTCCGACGTCGACGCGTACTTCGGGCGGGCGGTGCAGGAGGCGCCGCAGCTCCACGGCCCGGGTGAGCGCCTGAAACGGCTCCTCGCGGAGGGCGACTTCGACGGCGCCGCCGGTGCGTTGAAGGCGCTCGAGCGGACCGCCGAGGAGCTCGAGCTCTCCGAGTCGGCCCGACGCAGCGTGCAGCGCGGGATCACCGAGTTGTCGGACGGCCTGGGGCGCGACGCGTACTGGCGGCAGCGGACCTGGAAGAGGATCGTCGTCATCGCCGCCGGGCCCGGCACGAACCTGCTCTTCGCGATCCTGTGCTTCAGCTTGCTGCTCGTCCTTGGCCCCGGCCGCGGGACGACGGCCGTTGCCGAGGTCGAGCCGAACCGGCCCGCGCAGCAGGCGGGGCTGCGTCCCGGCGACAAGGTCGTGGCCGTCAACGGCGAGCCGGTCGGCTACGTCGAGATGTTCGAGCAGATCAACAGCTCCGAGGGCCGGCCCGTGCGGCTGACCGTCGAGCGGAACGGCCGCCGCGTGACGCTCGAGCCAGTCCGGCCGTTCCGGGACTCCGACGAGCGCTACCGCGTCGGCTTTCGGCCCGACTTCGAGCCGGTTCCGCCTCATGTGGCCCTCTGGGAGTCGTTACGCCTGACGGGCACGATCTCGAAGGAGATCGGCGCCGTGCTCGTCCGCCTCGTGCAGGGCTCCGGGCGCGAGGAGATCTCGAGCCCGATCGGCATCGTTCGCGGCTCGTCGAGCGCCCTCGAACGCGGCTTCGAGACGTTCTTCTGGGTCTTGGGGCTGATCAGCCTCTCACTCGCCCTGCTCAACCTGCTGCCCCTGCTGCCGCTGGACGGCGGACACATCGCCTTCTCGATCATCGAGGGGATCCGTGGGCGGTCCGTCGGCCGGGAGGTCTACGAGCGGGTCTCGGTGGTCGGAATCGCCCTGGTGCTGACGTTGTTCTTCATCGGCCTGAGCAACGACATCGGCGGCCGGGCGGGCGGATAGCAGCGCCCGTCCAGCGTTGACGTTAGCCTCCTGCCCGGGAGGAGCGAATCGTGGAGCCTCGAGAGCTCGCCAGCGAACCAATCAGCCCTGAGCTCGCGCTCGTGGATCCCGACCTCGGGGCTCGAGCCCGCGCCGCGCTGCCGGACCACCCCTGGCCGGCCCCGGTGCGCTACGCACCTGCGCCGGACGTGCGGGCGCCGCGCGACGGCACGCCGCTCCTGGGGACGCTCTGGACGCTCGGCTTCGGCCTCGCGATCGTCCTGGTGATCTTCGGGCTCAGCGTCATCCCAGCCGGAGACCGGCCTACATTCGCAGCCGAGGGCGAGCCGATCCCGGAACGAAGCGGCCGCACGCACCCCGACAACCGAGCCAAGGGCACGCACGCCGCGCACGACGCCGCCGACGCGCCGTGCGCCACTGCCGACGTTCCAGCCCGCGCGGCTCTTCTCCTGGGCTCCGCAGGCTGGCGCGGCCTACTACCAGATCACCTTCCTGCGGAACGGCAAGCTGCTCTACCGGACGAACGCGGGCGGTGCTCGGGTGCGGCTCCCGGACCGCGTGCGCTTCACTCCCGGGCGCTACCGCTGGACGGTGCGACCGGCGATCGCCACCGATGCCGGCGTCCGCCTCGCCGCCTCGATCGTCGACTCCACCTTCCAGGTCGAGGCCGACTAACCTGGAGGTGTGCCGAGCGAACGTAGCGTCAGGGTAGGCAACGTCCAGATCGGCGGCGGGGCACCCGTCGTCGTCCAGTCGATGACGCTGACGCCGACGCGGGACGTCCAGGCGACGACGGCGCAGATCGCCGCGCTGGCTTCGGCAGGCTGCGAGGTCGTCCGCTGCGCGGTGCCGAAGATCGAGGATGCGGAAGCGCTGAGGACGATCGTCCGCCTGTCGCCGCTGCCCGTGATCGCGGACATCCACTTCAACGCGAGCCTGGCGCTCCGGGCGATCGACGCCGGCGTCCAGGCTGTCCGGATCAACCCCGGGAACATCGGCGGGCCAGACAAGGTCGCGCAGGTGGTCGAGGCGGCGAGGAAGGCCGGGATCCCGATGCGGATCGGCGCCAACTCGGGGTCACTGCCGAAGCACCTGCTCGAGGTCGCCCAGCGCGACCAGGCCGAGGCGCTGGTAGCGGCTGCCCTGGAAGAGGTCGAACTGCTCGAAAGTCTCGACTTCCAGGACTTCAAGATCTCGGTCAAGGCCACCCATGTGCCGACGATGATCCGGGCCTACCGCATGCTCGCCGCGAAGGTGCCCTATCCGCTTCACCTCGGCGTCACCGAGGCGGGCATGCCGTTCACCGGCTCGATCAAGAGCGCCGTCGGCATCGGCTCACTGCTTGCCGACGGCATCGGCGACACGATCCGGGTCTCCCTGACCGCCGATCCGGTGAAGGAGGTCGAGACGGCCTGGGAGATCCTGAAGGCGCTCGGGCTTCGCGAGCGGGGGCCGGTGATGATCGCCTGCCCGTCCTGTGGCCGCGACAACGTGGGCGTGGAGAACCTCGCCGTCGTCGTGGAAGAGCGGCTCCGCGGGTACACGCAAGCCTTCGAGGTCGCCGTCATGGGCTGCGCGGTCAACGGGCCGGGGGAGGCAGGCGACGCCGACTTCGGGATCGCCGGCGGGCGAGACGTCGGCTTCATCTACGCGCACGGCCGGGTGCTCAAGAAGGTTTCCTCGGACATCCTGATCGACGAGCTCTTCCACGAGATCGACCGCTGGATTGCCGAGGGGATGGTGCGGCCGAAGCGGCTGAAGATGGCGAAGCCGGCCGCCCTCGCGATGGCCGAAGCCTCACTCGTCCCGCTCGACTAGACGCCGTGATCGCCCGCGCCTCTCAGCTCTTCCTGCCGACCCTGCGCGATCCGCCGGCGGACGCCGAGGCCGTCGAGCCACAAGCTGCTCGTCCGCGGCGGCTACATCCGGCAGGTCACTGCCGGCGTCTGGACGTTCCTGCCGCTCGGGTGGCGGGTGCATCAGAAGATCGTGCAGATCATCCGCGAGGAGATGGACGCGATCGGCGGTCAGGAGATGCTCATGCCCGTCCTGACGCCGTCCGAGCTCTGGCAGGCAGTCGGGCGCGACGACGATCCCGGAGATCTTCCGGCTCAAGGACCGGAACGGCCGCGACTTCGTCCTGCCGCTGACGCACGAGGAGACGGTCACCTTCCACGCGCGCGAGCTGCGCAGCTACCGGCAGCTGCCGCAGATCTGGTACCACTTCCCGACCAAGGAGCGGGACGAGCCGCGGCCGCGCGGCGGGCTCCTGCGCCTACGCGAGTTCATCATGAAGGACGCGTACTCGTTCGACCGGGACGAGGCGGGTCTCGACATCAGCTTCCGCAAGCACGCCGGAGGCGTACCAGCGGATCTTCGAGCGCTGCGGGCTCGAGACGTACGAGGTCCAGGCCGAGTCCGGGATGATGGGCGGCAAGGAGTCGGTCGACTTCCTCGCGCCCTCCGGCTCGGGCGAGAACACCCTCGTCACGCTGCGAGAACGGCGACTACGCGGCCGACCTCGAAATCGCGCGCGGCGTACCCCGTCCGCCCGAGTTCCCCGAGCGCCTCGATGCGCCCGAGGAGGTCGAGACGCCCGGGCGTCGACCACGATCGAGGGGCTGGCGGAGTTCCTCGACATCGACGCGGCGGCGACGTCGAAGGCGATGCCGGTCGTGAAGCCGGACGGGACTCTCGTGCTCGGCGCTGGTTCGAGGCGACGACCGGCTCGAGCGAGGCGAAGATGGCGACCGCGCTCGAGTCGGACTTCCGGCCGGCGACCGAAGACGAGATCCGTGCGGCGTTCGGGGCCGATCCCGGGTCGCTCGGCGCCGGTCGGCTTCGAGGGCGAGGTGATCGCCGACGAGGCGCTCCGCGACGGGCAGTTCGTCGCCGGCGCGAACCTCGACCGGCCGGCATCTGAGCGGCGTCGAGGCCGGTCGCGACTTCGCGCCGCGCTTCGCCGACCTGCGACGAGCCGCAGCGAGGGAGACGCCTGCCCGAACTGCGGCGGCGCTCTCCGCTTCCAGACGGCGATCGAGGTCGGCCACATCTTCAAGTTCGGGACGCCTCTACTCGGAGCCGCTCGGCGCGAGGTTCCTCGACGAGGACGGCGCAGAGCGGCCGCTCGTCGGGGGCAGCTACGGCGTCGGCCCTGCCCGGGTGATGGCGGCGATCGTCGAGCAGCACCACGACGAGCACGGGATCCTCTGGCCGGCCGTCGGTCGCGCCCTACGACGTCGCACGTCGTCGCGCTGGCCGGCGTCGAGACGCAGGCGGAGGAGGTGGCCGCCGCCCTGGACGGGGCGGGGCAGAGTCGTCCTGCTCGACGACCGCGAGCTGCGCGCGGGGGAGAAGTTCGCAGACGCCGACTTGATCGGCTGCCCGCTGCGGATCACGGTCGGGAAGAAGACGCTCGAGGACGGCGCCGTCGATGTCCGGGACCGCGCGACCGGTGAAGACCGACGCGTTGCCCTCGCAGAAATCGCACAGATCAGGTAGGAATGCAGCAGTGGCCCGCCGTCGTCGGTTCAGCACTGAGCCCTTCGGTCCCACCCTCGAGCGTCTGATGCAGGACTCGGGTGTGACCTATCGGGCCCTTGCCGACCAGACGAAGCTCTCCGCGGGGTACCTCAACCACCTCGTTCACGGGAATCGGCCGGTGCCCTCGGACGAGATCGTCCAGCGGCTCGCGAAGGCGCTGAAGGTCGAGCCGGAGCACTTTCGCGAGTACCGTCTGCGCCTGATCACGAAGCGGCTCGAGCAGATGCCGGAGCTGATCGACCGGCTCTACCGGCGTCTCCAGCGCTGATCGCGGCGCCTCCAGGGCGTTTCGCTCGTTTTCCACAGGGCTGTGGATATCGTCGATATGGACAACGCGTCTGTCCTGGCGGTGTCCCCGAAGCGCTTTGCACAGGCATGTGGACAACGAGCGGCGGTCTGCGGACGGCTATTTCAAGCCGCTCAGGGCTCGTGAAGGCCACCCGTGTTGCAGTGCTTTCGGATGTCCACGGCAACGCCGTCGCCCTCGAGGCGGTGTTACGCGAGGTCTCCGACGCGTCACCGGACCTCGTCGTCTTCGGCGGCGACCTCACGTGGGGACCGTTGCCGGAGGAGACCCGGGCGCTCGTCGAACCGGTCGAAGGCACGGCCGTCTTTGTCCGCGGCAACGCGGAGCGTGCGCTCGCCGAGGCTGTGGACCAAGCGGACGAGCTGTCGCCGCGCGAACGGTGGATGCTGCGTCGTCACTCACCGGCGACGCAAGCCTTCCTCGCCGGGTTCGTGGAGGCCGCGATCGTCGAGATCGCGGGTCTGGGCGCAGTTCGCTTCTGTCACGGCTCGCCCCGAAGCGACGAAGAGCTGATCACCTTCGCGACGCCGGAGCCGCGGATGCGGGCGCTGCTCGAGGGGGTGGGGGAGAAGGTGCTCGTGAGCGCCCACACCCACATCCAGTTCGATCGAACGGTTGCGGGCATCCGTTCCGTCAATCCCGGCAGTGTCGGCATGCCGTACGAAGGGCGTCGGGGTGTCGCCTTCTGGGCGCTGCTCGGCCCGGACGTCGAGCTCAGGCAGACCGCTTACGACGTCGAGGAGGCGGTGCGCCGGTACCGGTCGACGGACGATCCGATGGCGGAGCAGATGGTGGAGATCCTCGTCGAGCCGCCGGCAAGAGAGGAAGCCGTCCAGGACGCCGAGGAGCGCGAGTTCGCGGGATGAAGCGCTACTACGAGCGGCGAGCCGCGGAGTACGACGCCACTACGTACGAGCTCGCTCGAGAAGATCCGGCGGCAGCCCGCGATCTCGCCGAGTTGGAGCGGCTGCTCGCCGAGCTCGAGCCCGGACGCGTTCTGGACATCGGCTGCGGAACCGGCTGGCTCACGCAATTTCTCCGCGGCTCGGTCGTCGCTCTCGACCAGAGCGAGGCGATGCTGAGGCTCGCCCGTGAGCGGGTCCCGGACGCGCTGTTCGTGCTCGCCGACGTCCCACCGCTTCCGTTCCCGGCGGACTCGTTCGATCGCGCACTGGCCGGCCACGTCTACAGCCACATCGAGCTGGTGCGAGATCGCCGCGCGTTTGTCGACGAGGCTCTGCGGGTCGCGGCGGAGCTCGTCTTGGTCGAGCAGACGTGGCAGTCCGACCTACCGCACGAGGCCTGGGAAAAGCGAGGGCTCATGGACGGGAGCGAGCACCTGGTGTTCAAGCGCTACTTCACCGCCGACGAGCTCGCCGCCGAGCTCGGAGCCGACGTACTGCTGGCGACGCCGACGTTCGTTGCCGTCGCCGTGCGCCGCTAGGGCCAGCGCGTCACTTGCCGGACGAGATTGAGCGCGAAGGCCGACGTGCAGACGCTACGTTTACAAGCGTAGACGCTTACCCTGAAGAGCGGCGTGTCGCCGCCGGCGTGCTCGTGATCGGCACCGGCGCGGCGGGCCTGCGGGCCGCAATCGAGCTGGTGCAGACCGGCGTGCAGGTTCTCTGCGTCGGGAAGCGGCGGCGCGACGACGCACACACTGTGCTTGCCGCCGGGGGAATCAACGCTGCCCTCGGCACGATGGACCCTGAAGACACGTGGGAGCAGCATGCCGCCGACACTCTGCGCGAGGCGTACGGGCTCGCCGACCCGCGTAGCGTCGAGGTTCTCTGCCGCGAGGCGCCTACGGCCGTCGACGAGCTCGTCCGCTGGGGCGCGCAGTTCGCGCGGGAGGACGACGGCCGCCTGACGCAGCGCTTCTTCGGCGCCCATACCTTCCGACGAACCTCCTTCGCAGGCGACTACACCGGCCGCGAGATCCAGCGCGCCCTCGTCCGCCGCGCCGGCGAGCTCGGCGTCCCGATCCGCGACGATGTCTACGTCACGCGCCTGCTCGTTCACGAAGGCCGTGTCTTCGGAGCGTACGGCTTCGACATCGACGATGGCAGCCGTCTGGTGATCATCGCCGACGCCGTCATCCTCGCGGCAGGCGGGCACACGAGGATCTGGCGCCGTTCGACGTCGCGCCGCGACGAGAACACGGGCGATGCAATGCGCCTGGCCGCCGAGGCCGGGTGCCGCCTGCGTGACATGGAGCTCGTCCAGTTCCACCCTACGGGCATGGTCTTCCCGGAGGCGTCGGCGGGGACGCTCGTCACGGAGGCCGTCCGCGGCGAGGGAGGAATCCTTCGGAACGCAACGGGCGAGCGATTCATGGAGCGCTACGACCCTGCACGGCTCGAGCTCTCAACCCGCGACCGCGTCGCCTTCGCCAACTACACCGAGATCTCCGAAGGCCGTGGCACGGAGCACGGCGGCGTGCTGCTTGACGTCTCTCATCTCGGCCGGGACACCGTCCTCAGCCGGTTGCCGCGCATGTACCGGCAGTTCATCGACCTGGCCATGATCGACATCACCCGCGCGCCGATGGAAGTCGCGCCGACTGCCCATTACTCGATGGGCGGGGTCTGGGTCACGCCCGTGTCGCACGAGACGGACGTCGAGGGCCTGTACGCAGTCGGGGAGTGCGCCAGCGGCGTCCACGGGGCCAACCGCCTCGGGGGTAACTCGTTGGCCGAGTGCATGGTCTTCGGCCGCATCGTCGGCCAGGAGGCTGCTCGCTGGTCAACGGCCCTTGATCTTCAGGTGCGTGACCACGGGCAATCGAGGCCGCCACGGAAGAGGTCGACGAGCTCCTGGCACGTCGAGGGGACGAGTTCGCGCGTCCGCTTCAGCGGGCGGTGCGGGACCTCATGACCGAGTCGTGCGGCGTCGCCCGCTCCGAGGATGGTCTTCGGGAAGGACTTGACCGCCTCCAAGAGGTCACGGAGGCCGAACAGTCACTCGAGGTGCGCCCAGATCTCGCCGGCTATGCGGATCTCGCCCACGCCATGGATCTGAAGGGCTCACTGCTCGCCGCGCGGGCGACGCTCGAGTGCGCAGTCGAGCGGCGAGAGACCCGCGGCGCGCACATCCGACTTGACTACCCCGACCAGGATCCACGGCTAGGCGTAAACCTCATCTGGGGCCTCGACGGCGGCATAACCCGTGAACGTCCGCCGGAGCCTTCACCTGAAGTCGCTCTGCTCGTCGCCGGCCCGGAAGTCGACATCGCTGGACGCTTGCTCGAATGAACCGATTGCGTTCGGGTCGGAGAAATGGGGCGAGAGCCGCTGTTATCGTGTTCCGAGTTACGGGGCGTGGCGCAGCCTGGTTAGCGCGCTAGTCTGGGGGACTAGAGGTCCCGAGTTCGAATCTCGGCGCCCCGATTATGAGGAAGTGGCTGGAAAAACTGATGTTTTGGCGTAAGCCGAAGTAGCCCGAGTCTGAGTCGTTTGTGCCCGATCAGTGCCCAAACGACTCAGCACGGTGCGAATCGAACGCTTCCAGGGCCGCACGGCCACGGTCGAGCGCGTCCGGCAGCATGTGGCCGTAGGTCTTCTCGATCTGCTCGATCGACGTTCCCATCATCCTGGCGATCTCGAAGGTGGGAATGCCGGCCACCGTCAGCATCCCAGCCATCGAGCTCTACCCCGGCGGCATCGACCAGCGCGGCTCATGGATGCATCGCAGCAAGAGGTTCGACGGCTTCCGCCGCGAACTCGTCGATGCAGCCGTCGAGCGGCGGAGCTGGCACCACCGCAACGCCCCGCTCCGTATCGGCGGCCACGACCCGGACGATGACTACTTCCCATGGCAGCTCCGAGAAGGCCAGCACGTCCTGCCCGGAGAGTTTGAAAGTCGCGAGCTGCCGAACAGGCTCCGCAAGTCAGCGCACCGCGGCCGCATCATCAGCGTCCGCTAGAAACGGGGGTAGCGTCCTCAGCTGATGGAGGCGTCTAGGGCCGACCTGATCGCGAGAATCGACAGCCTCAGTCAGGCGCTCACGAATGCGCCGACGCGGCGGGAGCGTCGGGAGGGATGGGTTCCCGCCGCCCGCTCCGCGATTGTGACCTGGCTCACGGATATGCGGTTACCTCTGCTCGACGAGTCCGACGTGCTCGACCCCAGGGAACTACTGTCATCGTCTGAGGCACTCAAGGGTCTCGATGCCTGGGGAGTAGACGTCGCATCGGACGACCCGATCACTAGCGAACTCCTTTCGATCGCCGACGACCTCCGTAAGCACGCCTGGTAGAAGCGCGTTTTTTGAGCGGACATCCCCAAAGACCCCGCGCCTTCTAGGCTTTTCTCCCCCCTGAGCGGCCGGCTCATGGGTAGTGCTGAGCGGAGTGGCCGCCTTAGCGCTCCATCTCAGCGGCAGGCGGGAACGAGCGCAGCGCTAGAGCTTCTCGGGTACAAGGGGGCCGGGGCGATCCGAACGCCCGGGGCGCTGACGCCGAGCCCCTCTGCGAACCTACGGAACGTCAGAGCGGCGCTAGACGCTCTTTACGACATGGCCGCTTCCGGCAGCGGGAGATTCTTGCGCCCCCGCTTTCGACGACGGACACTGTCGTAGTGATA
This sequence comes from uncultured Actinomycetes bacterium, assembly GCA_963764595.1. Taxonomy (GTDB): domain Bacteria; phylum Actinomycetota; class Thermoleophilia; order Gaiellales; family Gaiellaceae; genus JACDAN01. The sequence continues at coordinate 613,220 of CAVXTG010000007.1, forward strand.
CGTGACCTTCTCATTAGCTTTGCGCTCGGAGTGTGGTTTGCCCTTCCCTGGATCGGCGCGGCGATGTGGATCGCCCGGAGACGGCCGTCGTCCGACGGAAAACCGTTTCCGACGCAGGCCACAACCCTCCGCAGCTTTAGTCTTCGCTGATCCATCCCTGTTCATGCAGGTCCTCAACAATCAGGACGGACGGCTCGTCGTTGTCCGAGACGACGATCCCGACGACGCGTAGCGTCCGGTCGCGGCCGAGCGGGATCGTCTCGCCGACGCGCCAATTCGTGACGGTGCTCTCCATGCTCGGCGGCTCGGCGGGTGTCCCGTCGGCCTGCTCGAGCTTGAAGGTGAAGGTCATCCAGCCCTCCTATCTGGGACCGGACGGCCAGCTGAGCATATCCCGTCAGCGACGTTTTCCCGAAAAGTCAGACCCACCTAGGCGCTGTGCCCAATCAGTGCCCAAACGTCCGCGGACTGACCCGTGGAGGAATGCGTCGAGCGTCTCGTTGGCGGACTAGAAGTCCCTGCTTAGACTGCACTTCCCGCCACTCGACGCCACAGCCCGCCAGTCGCGTGAATGAGTCTGGGGGACTAGAGGTCCCCGGTTCGAATCCGGGCGCCCCGATCGAGAAAAGGCCCTCAACGACGAGCACCGGCGGGTGTGGGGTGCCGCGGCTCGTACAGTCCGAGCTCACCGCCGCCCGGCAGCCGGATCGCCGTCATGAGCCCGAACCCCTCATCGCTGACAGGCCGGGCGATGTCGACGCCTTTGGCCTGCAGCTCAGCGACGGTCGCATGGACGTCGTCGCACAGGAGGTAGAGCTCGTGCCGGCCGTCCTCGTCCGCGGGATGGGCTGCCAGCTCAGCGGGCGGCAGAGCGAAGATCAGCCACCCCTCGCCGGCGTCGGCGAACGGCAGCTGGAGTACGTCGCGGAAGAACGCGCGGTCCTGCTCCGCATTTGTCGTGAAGATCACTGCATGGACTCCTGTGATCATGTCCGAGCCTCCCGGCTTTAGATGTGGTACTCCAGATGTACTACGAACGGGACCCGTCCAGAGCGACAGGCTCAAAGATCGGGCGTTTCCTGCGGATGCGTCGGCGACCGCGCCGCGCAAAAAAACGCCGTCAGGGGACCGGGGCAGATCCGAAGGCCATGGCGCTGACTCCCGAGCCGACTCCCAGCCGAAGCTACGACACGGCAGCGCTTCGCCGCTAGCCGCTCTTTAGGACAGGCCTGGACGACCAGGACCGGCAGCTCGCCGGTGCCGTCGTGGGTCGGCCCGGCCGCTGCGGAACGTCAATCGGAGCAGGTCCAGTACGTAACGTCCCGGAAAGTCGAAACCCGAATACAGTCGCGCTCTTTCGAGTTCTCCGGGGTGGCATTCCTGCGGCAGATGATGGAGGCTGGTACCCGACCCGCGGGAGTCTCTCTACAGGTACTGCCTTCCGCGTCCGAGCCGTTGGAGCCCCACAGGATCATCACGACGATCAGTGTGCCGATCGCGGCGACGATGCCGATCAGCGGGCCGTATTTCCGGACCTTCGTCATCTCCTGACCCTGGGCGGGGGAGAGAGACACAACTGCGGAGGGTACGCCCATACTACGCTCAGTGCCCAAGACCCTGCGCTGAGGCCGAGTGGGCGAAGCGCTTTAAAACTCAAGGCAATTATGCTCAGATATTCCGCGCTCATTGCTCTGGGTTTTACGATCCTCGATCGTGTAATCACTAATCGAGCGATCAATGATCTTAGTTCTAACCGGCGCAGTCTCACCCGACCATCGTCGCAGGCGTGCCCGCGCCCAAGCTGTCGCGCTCGAGACCGACGTCGACGAGCGGCGCGCCTCGCCTATGGTCGTGGTCTCCGGTAAACCCCGCTGCTTGAACGAGACCAAGGAGAGAATCGTGCCAGAGGATCTTTTTCGACCGTCGCTGGAGGGAGCACACCACTACGCCTACGTCGTCGAGAACATCGAGGCGACCGTTGAGCGCTTGGCGGAGCAGCTCGGAGCCGGGCCGTTCTTCCTCGTCGAAAACGTACCGCTCGAAAACATCACCTCGAGGGGTGAGCCGGCGGAGTTCGTCCATCACTCGGCGTTCGGCTACTGCGGCGGCGGCCCGATCGAGCTGATGGAGATGGTCCGCCTCGTTCCGGAGCGGATCGAGGGCCGCTTCTCAGGCGCCCGACCGGGGGTTCATCACGTCGCCTGGGCGGTACCGCCGGCATCAGTAGAGGACCTTCGGCGCGAACTCGAGGACCGCGGGCTACCGGAGTACCTCAGCGCCCAGCTCGGCGAACTCGACATCACCCTCCACGACGCGTCCGCCTCGTTGGGCCACGACATCGAGATCCACGTCGACAGCCAGGGACTGCGCGACTTTTTCCAGATGGTGCGCGAGGGCGCCGAGGGTTGGGACGGGTCGGAACCGCTTCGTCCCGCCGCCACCTGACTCGGTCGGCCTCCCCGTTCGCTCCACGAGCCGAAACGGTTCGCCTCTGTCGCGACTTTGACACCCGGTGTGTCAAGTCTGCGGTTGTATCGCCGACCCGCACTCCCTAGGGTGTCGTGAGGCCATGGAGAACCGGCACACGCACCCGTTCGCACGTTTCTGATCGCAGACATCCGCGGCTACACCCGCTTCACGCAGGAGTACGGGGATGAGGCCTCCGCGCGGCTGGCGGCGAAGTTCAGCGACATCGTCGACGAGGGAGCACGGCTTCGCGGCGGGAAGCTGATCGAGATCAGGGGTGACGAGGCGCTCGTTGTCTTCCAATCGGCGCGGCAGGCGATCAGAGCCGCGATGGACCTCCAGCGGCAGTTCGCGCAGGAGACGGATGCCGATTCCGATCTCCCGCTGAACGTCGGGATCGGGATCGACTCCGGCGAGGCCGATCGAACTGGAAGACGGTTCCTTCCGCGGTGCCGCCCTCAACGTGGCGGCGCGGCTGTGCGCGATGGCCCACGGCGGCGAGGTGATCGTCAGCGAGGGGACGGTCACCTCGCAGGACGGCTTCCCGGCGTCCGCTACATCGACCGGGGCCGCGCGCATCTGAAGGGCATCGCCGACCCGGTGCAGCGTCATCCGCGTCGGCACTGGAGGATGAGGAGAACAGGACCAGCCGCGGATTCTGATGTTCTTCGCCAGCCCGAAACGACTCTCATGGGGCGTCGGTCTCGCCGTCATGCTGATTGCCGCCGCGACTGCTGTCGCGGTCGTCTACCTGACCAGTGAGAACACAGGGTGAGCCGGAGCACTGCGGCACCCGAATCGCGAGCTTGCCGGCGACGGCGCGGATGCTCGACGAGCCGGCGTGGTCGCCCTGATCCCCGCCGGACCTCGGCAAGAATTGCGTGAAGCAGCCCGCCGCCAACGTCGGCGCGATCGAAACGGCCGTCTGCATCCCTCCTGACGGATGCAACGGGCTTCTCACCCGATCGGTGGGAGGTGTCGATCTATCCGAACGGTCGTGCCGTAAGGGAGGCCTACGTGGCGGAACGTCGCGGGCACCAGCTCGCGAACGACCAGGGCAAGTGCAATCGACTGACGTGGGGTGGAGACGGGCCCGTGGGCTCACGGTCCCGGCAAGCCCGGCGGGCGCAGACTCTGCTACTTCGACCGGAACGATGCCGTGATCGTCTGGAGCCACGAGCGCCTGGGGCAGCCGACCCACAGGGACGTTCTCGCAGTCGCGCGAGAAGGGGGCAGCGACCATGCGCGGCTGACGTCCTGGTGGGGCTACGCACACCACCTGATCGGCAAGCTGGAATAGCCGGTCGCTCAGCCGGCGACCACGTCGGCGGAACAACCGAAGACAAGCGCATCCAGCAGGTCAGCGCGGGGTCGACGCCGCGGAGCGAGCGGTGCCCGGCGTCGATCTCGATCTCAGGCCATCCGTTCGAGGCCAAGCGAGGCGGCGCCCTCGTCGGCGCCGAAGCAGAGAAGCGTCTCGACGTCGCAGACCTCGCGCCGGCCGGACTCGCGCCGGGCGGTCGTCTCGAGCTCGCGCAGCTCCTCGAACGGGTCGATCCGGACGTTGGAGTCCGAGCCGATGCAGATGGCGATCCCACGCTCGCGCAGCCGCACGAGCGGCGCGAAGCCGTCGCCGAGGTTGGCTTCCGTCGTCGGGCAGACGCAGACGCGGCTGCCCGCGGCGGCGAGCAGGTCGAGCTCGCGGTCGTCGGCGTGGGTGGCGTGGACGACGGTCGTCCGGGGCCCGAGGCAACCCGTGCGCTCGAGCAGTTCGATCGGACGCAGGCCGTGCTCCGCGAGGCACTCCTCGATCTCCCGCGGCTGCTCGTCGGCGTGGACGTGCAGCGGCAGGCCCTCGTCGGCGGCGAAGCGGCCGATCGCCTCGAACCAGTCCGGCGGGCACGCGCGCACCGAGTGGGGGGCGCAACCCACGCGGAGGCCGTCGGCGCGGAGCTCCTCGACCTGACGGAGGTACTCCTCGACCGAGTCCTGGCGGAAGCGCGGGCTGCCCCCGCGCGCGTACGCCGTCAGGAGCAGCGTGAGCTCGACGCCTGCGTCGCGCGCGGCCTCGGCCGCCGCGCTGGCTTCCGGGATGCCGAGGTAGTGGAACTCGCCGGCGGCCGTGTAGCCGGCGGCGCGCATCTCCCGGTAGGTCTCGGCGTACTCGCGACGCACCGTCTCGGGCGTGTGCCGCTCCGCTTCCGCGATCATCGCCTCGCGCCAGGCCCAGAAGTCGCCGCCGGTCCGTCGCCCGCGGAGCGCACGCTGGAACGTATGGGTGTGCGCGTTCACGAAACCCGGAAGGACGAGCGGCTCGGCCATAACGGGGAACTATCCTTGACCTATGGCGGAGCGCGTCGTCCCCGTTCACCTTGCGCGGATCCCGAACGCGCTGACGATCGCCCGGTTCGCTGCGATCCCGCTCTTCATCGTGCTGATGGTGCCGGCGGACGGGGGGAAGAGCTGGCCCGCGGCGATCGTCTTCGCGGCCGCAGCGGCCACCGATCAGCTCGACGGCTGGCTTGCGCGAAGGTGGCACGTCGAGTCGCGCTTCGGCACCGTCGCCGACCCGCTCGCCGACCGGCTGATGATCGACACGGCGGTCATCCTGCTCTGGTACCACGACCGCCTTCCCTGGATCGCGCTCGTCCTGATCCTCGTGCGTGACATCGTGCTCGTCGCCGGGTACAAGCTCGTCATGCCCCGCGGCTTCGAGCTGTCGGTCAACCTGCTCGGAAAGGTCGCGACGTGGATCCTCTACGCGTCGCTCGCCCTGATGATGGTGACGAGCAAGGGGACGGACTTCCCCTACGTTCTCTTCTGGATCGGCCTGCTGCTGGCGTTCCTCGCGGGTGCCGCCTATGTCCTGACGGCGTTCCGGAGATCGCCGTGAAGGCGGTCGTGATGGCCGGCGGCGAGGGCACGCGCCTGCGCCCGTTGACCTCGAATCAGCCGAAGCCGATGGTCCCGATCGTCGGCAAGCCGTGCATGGAGCACATCGTCGAGCTCGCGCGCCGCCACGGGATCGAAGACGTGATCGTCACCGTCGCCTTCCTGCCGCAGGCGATCAGGAGCTACTTCGGGGACGGCGAGTCGCTCGGGATGAACATCGAGTACTCGGTCGAGGAATCGCCGCTCGGGACGGCGGGGTCGGTCCGGCTGGCAAGCGGGCGGCTCGACGACACGTTCATCGTCATCTCCGGCGATGCGCTCTGCGACTTCGACCTGGAGAAGGTCGTCGACTTCCACCGCGAGAAGGGAGCTGCGGCGACGATCGCGCTGAAATCGGTCGAGAACCCGCTCGAGTTCGGGATCGTCGTCACCGACAGCGAGGGACGGATCGAGCGGTTCCTCGAGAAGCCGTCGTGGAGCCAGGTCTTCTCCGACACGATCAACACCGGCGTGTACGTGCTCGAGCCGGAGGTGTTGAAGCACATCCCCGAGGACTGTCCGTACGACTTCTCCAAGGAGCTCTTCCCGCTGCTTCTGGAGATGGGGCGGCCCATGTACGGCTACGTCGCCGACGGGCTACTGGCAGGACATCGGCAACCTCGCCCAGTATCGGCAGGCGAACTTCGACGCGCTCGACGGCCGTGTCGAGCTCGAGATCCCCGGCGTGAAGCTCCGCGGCAACGTCTGGCTGGGGGAGGGGGTCGAGATCGACGACTTCGACCGCATCGAAGGCCCCGCCTACGTGGGGAACTACTGCCGGATCTCGGCGGACGCAACGGTGGGGCCGTACTCGGCGCTCGGTACCGGCGTCACGCTTCGCGAACGCGCCCGGACCGTAGCCTCGGTCATCGACTCCGGCACCCACATCGGGCGCAGCGCGCTGATCGAGAGCTCGATCGTCGGGCGCTCCTGCGACATCCGCTCTCACGTCCGGATCCACGAGGACGTCGCGATCGGCGACGAGGTCAGGATCGGCGCCGAGACCGTCGTCATGCCGGGCGTCCGGATCTACCCCTTCAAGGAGGTGGAGTCCGGCTCGCAGATCTCGGAGAACCTGATCTTCGAGTCGCGCGCGTCGGCCCAACTCTTCGGCGCGGAGGGCATCTCCGGCCTCGTCAACGTCGATCTGACGCCGGAGACCGCGCTCCGAGTCGCCGCGGCATACGGAACGGCGCTGAAGCGCGGAGCAAACGTGGTCGCGAGCCGCGAGGCGTCGGCGTCGTGCCGGATGATCAAGCGCGCGATGATCTCGGGGCTCGGTTCGACGGGCGTCGACGTCGCCGACCTGCGGATCCTCCCCGCGCCGGTGGGGCGGCACTCTCTGAAGACGCATGGCTACGACGGCGGCTTCCACGTCGGCCTGAGCCCGAGCGACCCGGAAGCCGTTCGGATCCAGATCTTCGAGCCGCCGGGCATCGAGTTGACGGCCTCGCTGCAGAAGGAGATCGAGAAGCACTTCACCCGCCTCGAGTTCCGCCGGATGGCGGCCTCCGAGGTCGGCGGCATCACGTATCCCGCTCGCGCCCGGGAGAGCTACGCGGACGATCTGCTGGCGAGCCTCGACGTCGCGGCGATCCGCGCGCGCGGCTTCAAGATCGTTATGGACTACGGGTACTCGGCGGCGTCGTTCATACTGCCGCTGCTGCTCGGGCCGCTCGGCGTCGAGGCAGTCGCGGCGCACGAGTTCAGCCCGGACCGGCCGAGCGCCGAGCCGATCCCGCTGCGCGGCCTCGTCGGCCAGACGAAGCGGCTCGTCAGCGCGATCGGCGCCGATCTCGGAGTCGTCTTCGACCGCGCAGCCGAGCGGCTCTACCTGTCGACGATCAGGCGCGCGAGATCCCCGTCGAGCAGGCGCTCCTGCTCTACCTGCGGCTGATCTCGAGCGACGGGAAGGCCGGCAAGCTCGCGTTCCCGGTCACGGTGACGAGCCAGGTGGAGAAGGTCGTCCAGGGCAGCCCGCTCGAGGTCGTCCGCACGCCGGCTTCATTGGCAGCGCTGACGAAGGCCGCGGCGGAGAACGGCGTCATCTTCGCGGGGGCGGTCGGCGGCGGCTACGTCTTCCCCGAGTTCCTCCCGGCCTACGACGCGATGGCGAGCCTCTGCAAGCTCCTCGAGCTGCTCGCCGGGGTCGACCAACCGCTTTCGGAGCTCGTCGCCGAGCTTCCGGAGTCCCATGTGGTCCACCGGCGCGTGCCGTGCCCGTGGGGGCAGAAGGGGCTCGTCATGCGCGTGCTGACCGAGCGGCTGGCAGACCGCGAGGTCGATCTTCGCGACGGCATCAAGGTCTTCGACGAGCGCGGCTGGGCTCAGGTGCTCCCCGACCCCGACGAGCCGGTCGTCCACATCTACGCCGAGGGCGACGACGAGGAGACCTCTGCGGAGCTCGAGCAGGAGTTGCGCGCGCTCGTCGAAGAGGTCCTGCAGCAGGACGGGGACGTCCCGCAGCTGAGCTCAAGCTCAACGTCAGGTTGACCCTTAAGGCTTCGACTGGTTAACTGAGCGACCGACCGAAAGGCTGACCTTGGAAGCGTTGCCAGACCTTGCCACCCTGTCCGACTCCGATCTGAAGGAGCTGATCGACGACCTCCAACGCGAGGAGCGCGAGGTGTCGTACCGGCGGCGGTTGCTCCACGGGCGGATCGACATCCTGCGCGCCGAGCTCGTTGCGCGGCTCCAGCAGCAGGTCGGAGCGGGGGAGAGCCCGTTGAGCGAGGTCGACGTCGACCGGCTCACGGAGATTCTCGCGGGCAAGGCGGCTCCTCCGGCGGGGGACGCGGACTAGTGCCCCACGTCTACTGCCCCGAGTGCGGGTTCCAGAACCCCGAGTCGGCGAACTACTGCTCCAAGTGCGGCGCCGCGCTGATGCGGGACACCGGCGGATCGGACACGACCATGGCCTTCACGCCCGAGGAGGACGAGGAGACCTCGCCGCTCGAGGACCTCGGCATCGAAGGCCCCGCGCTCGTCGTCCGCTCGGGCGGCGGCCGCGCCGGCGAGCTTTTCGTCCCGAAGGGCGACCGCACGACGATCGGCCGCTCTCCGGATTGCGACATCTTCCTCGACGACGTCACCGTCTCCCGCCAGCACGCAGTCCTGAACCGGGCCGGCGACGCGTTCACGATCGAGGACCAGGGAAGCCTGAACGGCACGTTCGTGAACCGCCGCCGGATCGAGCGCTCCGACCTCGCCGACGGCGATGAGGTCCAGGTCGGCAAGTATCGGCTGACCTTCCTTCAGAAGTGAGCGCGACCGCCGTCACCCCGCAGGAAGACCGTCCGCTCACGATCGGGGCCGTCTGCCGGCTGCTGCGCGAGGAGTTCGCCGACATCTCCGTCTCGAAGCTCCGTTACCTCGAGGACCAGGGACTGCTGGCGCCTCGGCGAACCCCGGGTCGCTACCGGCTCTACGGGGCGGATGACGTCGAACGCCTCCGGACGATCCTGCGGCTCCAGCGGGACGAGTTCCTGCCGCTGCGCGTGATTCGCCAAGAACTGGCATCCGCGACCGGCAAAGAGCGTGCTCGCAAGGCAGGTCGCTCGGCGCTCCAGCGGGAAGCACCAGAGGAGATCGATCTCGGCGAGCTGTGCGAGCGGGCGGGCGTGACCGCCGCCTTCGCGCGCGAGCTCGAGGAGTACGGCCTGATCGAGTCCCGCACCGACGGGGGCGAGCGCCTGTATCCCGAAGGCGAGGCGGACATCGCGGCCGTCTGCGCAAAGCTCGCCCGCTTCGGCATCGACGCGCGGCACCTGCGGACGTTTCGGACGGCAGCGGACCGTGAGATCGGGTTACTGTCGGCAATCGTGGCGCCTGCCGTTCGTTCCAGGAACCCCGAACGCCGCCAGAGCGGGCTGGAGGACCTCCAACTGCTCGCTGAGCTCGCTCACGAGCTCTCCGAGCTGCTCTACTGGCGTGCGCTTCGCCAGGCGGCGGCGTCCTGATGGCGATCGACCTGAAGACACGCGTCCGGGAGGTCCCGGACTGGCCGGAGCCGGGAGTCGGCTTCAAGGACGTCAGCCCGCTGCTCCGCGATCCCGAGGCGCTCGCGCAGACCGTCACCGAGCTCGCGAACTGGACTCGCGAGCAGCGACCGGACCTCGTGCTCGGCGCTGAGGCTCGCGGGTTCATCCTCGGTGCGGCGATCGCGAAAGAGGTCCCCTGCGGCTTCGTCCCGGCCCGCCGGCCGGGCAAGCTCCCGCCCGAGACGGTCAGCGCCACCTACGCGCTCGAGTACGGTCAGAACGCGCTCGAGCTGAACGCGGACGCGATCGGCGACGGCGCGCGCGTCGTGATCCACGACGACGTGCTCGCGACGGGAGGGACGGTGGAGGCGATCGGCGGCCTCGTCGAGCAGCTCGGGGGAGAGGTCGTCGGCGTCAACTTCATCATCGAGCTCACGTTCCTCGGCGGCCGCGAGCGGCTCGCCAAGTACCCGTTCCACTCGCTGATCGAGTACTAGGACTTGCCCGTGCGCTCTTTCGCGGCTCGAGCCCGACGTGGCCGCCTGACCTCGTCCTCGCCGAAGATGCGGACGAAGAGGAAGATCGCGCCTGCCGCCAGCGCCGAGAAGATAAACGCCGTCGCTCCGGGGACACCGATCGCCAGCATCCCGAGCCAGAGGTAGAGGCCGAATCCGAACGCCCAGAGGAAGGACGTCAGACCGCGGTCGAAGGAGGGCATGCGAAGGTGCATTCGCAGCGGATCCTACCGCGACGCGGTTATCCACAGGTTGCAAGGATAGCTGTGGAAATGTGGAAAAGTGAAAAGGTTGCAAATAGCGAAAACTTCACGTTTCAGGGCGCTCGGCGCCCCTTGAATCTCGCTCGACCGGCCCTTAATGTCCTGCCTGCGTCGAGTACGGGACGCGAGTAGATCGAAGTCGATCTCGAGGACCGTAGCCGGAAGGCGAAAGTCAACGAGATCGGTGGACGAAAGCGTAATCGGCTCGGCGAAAGTTCTGCCACCGGAGGTGCCCTCGGGCACAGTCGGTGGCAGAACTTTTTTGTGGACCGGATTCGCCGCCGGCCGCCTGGGAGTGGGGCCGGAGCGCCTGACGAAGCCTCCTGATTCTCGAACTTGACATAACACCCGTTACCGTGCGCTGGCGCTCCTCCGAGCAATCCCGCCTTGTTCAGGACGCTCGAGGATTCCCGGTCGACCCGTGCGTTGGGCTATGCTCGGCCCCGGGCCCTCCGCACTAGAGCCCACGGACTTCTGTTTGGCGTTGCCCGTCTTGTGGGAAAACCTGACGCATGACGACAGCTGAGATCGAGACCGTCCTCGGCACCGAGGACGTTCGACAGCTGCTCGAGGCCGCGGAGCAGAACGGCGGCGCGGTTCGCCACCAGGAGCTTCAGGACGTGCTGGAGCCGCTCGAGCTCGACACGCTCGAGCTCGAGGCGTTCCGGCTGGAGCTCGAGCAGCGCGGGATCGAGATCGTCGAGGAAGAGCGTGTGCCCGAGCCGGTTCCCCAGCCTCCGCCAGTGTTCGTCGAGACGACGACGGACGCGCTCCAGCTCTTTCTCCGCGAGGCCGGCCGGCACCCGCTGCTGACCGCGGCGCAGGAGGTCGAGCTGTCGAAGCGGATCGAGCGCGGCGACATGCAGGCGAAGCAGCGGATGATCCAGTCGAACCTTCGGCTGGTCGTCTCGATCGCGAAGAACTACCGGAACCAGGGCCTTCCGTTCCTCGATCTGATCCAGGAAGGGACACTGGGCCTGATCAGGGCGGTCGAGAAGTTCGACTGGCGCCGCGGGTACAAGTTCTCGACCTACGCGACTTGGTGGATCCGCCAAGCGGTGGCGAGGGCGCTCGCGGACAAGGCCCGGACGATTCGTATGCCGGTCCACATCGTCGAGCGCCTCCAGAAGCTGAACAAGGCCGAGCGGATGCTCTGGACGCAGCTCGGACGCGAGCCGACGCTCGAAGAGGTCGCCGAGGAGGCGAGCCTGCCGATCGAGCAGGCCAAGGAGGTCAAGGCCGCGGCGCATGCATCGACGAGCCTCGACCAGCCCGTCGGCGACCAGGAGGACGCCGTCTTCGGAGACTTTGTCGCCGGCGACGGCCCCACGCCGGACGAGCAGGTCGAGTTGTTACTGCGAAGTCAGGCGCTCGCCCGCGCGCTCGGCGCGCTGAGCGAGCGTGAACGAAAGGTGTTGATTCTTCGGTACGGACTCGACAACTCGGATCCGAAGACGCTCGAGGAGATCGGACGGCGCCTGGATCTGACGCGCGAGCGCGTGCGGCAGATCGAGGGCCAGGCGCTCAAACGCCTCGCGCGACTCCACGAGATCGAGTCGGTCGGCTAGCCCCTAACGAACTCTTTACTCACCGTCTGGGCAAGACAGCGCTACGGTGCTAACTGAACGGTCTCCGGGGCGTCGTACGAAAGGGGTCATCCGGATGGCGCCGTGCGGCGAACCAGGTGCACGAGGCCGTCTGAGGTCGTTCCTAGGATCAAACCATGTGCGGAATCGCGGGATACAGTCTTGAGCCCGGCGCCAAAGTCGCCAGGACGCTGGCTGCCCAGGCGCTGCTCACCGGAATCGCCGAGCGCGGCGCGGATGCCGTCGGCTACGCGCACCGGTCTGCCGGCGGCCCGCCGGTCGTGCACAAGCGCCGGGCGGGCGCCAGCGCCCTGCTCGAGGAGCTCACCGTGCCTCAGGATGCGGCCGAGGTGCTGATCCACGTCCGCGACTACACGAAGGGCCATCCGACGGTCGAGGCCAACAACCACCCCGTGCGCCACGGCGACGTCGTCGGCGTCCACAACGGCATCATTGCCAACGACGAGGACCTTTTCGCCACCCACGGCTTCGAGCGCGAGGAGCCGGGGATGACCGTCGATTCCGCGGCGATCTTCGCCCTCGCCGACGTGTTCGGCTCCAGCGGGCGCACACTCGAGCAGCTCGACGGCTCGATGGCGGCCGCCTGGATGGACGCCCGCGAGCCGGGCGCCGTCTATATCGCTCGAGGTGTCGGCCGACCGCTCTGGGTCGGCAAGGCCGACCGAGGGGATGTTCTTCGCGTCCACGAAGCACGCGCTCGAGGTCTTCGAGTCGTTCATGCAGCTTCGGCTCAAGAAGCGTGAGCTCGACGAAGGCACCCTGCTGCGCCTCGAGGAAGGCCGCGAGTCGCGCGTCGAGCGCTTCACGCCTGACCACGGCTTCGAAGAGACTCCGCTGCCGGCCGTCCGGGCACCGGGCGAGCGCGAGAGCTGCCTACGGCTCCTGACGGCGCTTGCCACGCTTGGCTGAGACCTTTCCGTCTCGGCCGACCTCGTAGCCCTCTTCGCGCAGGCGCTCGCGGATCAGGAACTGGAACGTCGACCACGCGCCGCGGCGCACGTCGAACATCCGGTACACCTGCCATTCCGTGAGCAGCGAGTCATCCTCCCTGCGGGCGGCCCCCCACTCCTGGAACTTCGGCAAGTGGCCGAGCTCGAGCGCGAGCACACCTCCCTGGTCGACGGCGCGTTCGAGCCGCTCCTCCCCCACCGGGACGTCGAAGCCGGCTTCGCGAAGCGCGTTCGTAAGCGAGCCGAATGTGTGCCAATAGAGCGACTTCGACGGCATCGAGCCGCGGTGCTCGTCCAGGTCGCGCGCGGTCGGGGTGCGGCCGAGCGTCTCCCCCAGCTCCTTGAGCAGGCGCAGCAGCTCCTCCCGAGTCGCGAAGCGGCGGGGAACCAGGCCGGCGGCCCGCTTGGCCGCATTCCAGCTCCCGAAGTGCTCGATCACGGTCTGCGGGTGGACGGAGGTCTCGGGATCGGCGGAGAACTCTCGCATCGACGGTGACCGCCCTAGACGGCGGGCAGAGTCCAGCAGCTGTTCGATGATCTCCTCGTCCGAGTAGCGCTTGCGAATTCCGGACTGGAAGCGCTCGAGCTCGTCGCGATCCAGGCTCGCGAGCACCTCGCGAGCCGACTTGCGGGGCATGGGCAACAATGATAGAGCAAACTAGCCGGTTTGCAAGTGTGGGCTAGCGGGCTCGGGGACGGGTCGTACCCACTAGGCTCAGGGCGTGCGCCCACGTCTTCCGCTCTCCGCCGGAGTCGCTGCGGCGCGCGCCGCCGGCGGCCTGTCACGGCTGACGAGGGCCGGCGGCGGGACGACGGTTCCGGGCAAGCTCTTGACCTACCTCGACCCGAGCGCGGTCGAACGGCTGGCCGCGAGATTGCCGCTGGGGTCGGCGCTCATCTCCGCCACGAACGGCAAGACGACGACCGCCGCCATGGTGGCGGAGATCCTCGAGGGTCGAGCTCGGCTCGCGCACAACAGCTCGGGCGCGAACCTCCTCTCGGGCGTCGCCTCCACCCTGCTCTCCGCGCGCGATGCCGAGCTAGGTTTGTTCGAGGTCGACGAAGCCGCGCTCCCCGAGGTGGCGAGGCAGATCCGGCCGCGGGCGGTCAGCCTCGGGAACCTCTTCCGCGATCAGCTCGACCGTTACGGCGAGCTGGAGCTCGTGGCGCAGCGCTGGCGTCGTGCGGTCGACGGGTTGGGAGACGGGACCGTGCTGATCGTGAACGGCGACGACCCCCAGGTCGGCGACCTGGGGCGCGACCGAGATCGAACCGTGGTCTTCGGCGTCGATGACCCGCGCCGCGCGTGGCCGGGGCTCCAGCACGCTGCGGACTCGAAGTGGTGCCTGCGGTGCGGCACTCCCTACGACTACGCCGCCGCGTACGTCGGGCACCTCGGCGACTACCGGTGCCCTGCGTGCGGCCACGCACGTCCTCCGCTCGATCTCGTCGCTCGAGCGATCGAGCTGGACGGACTCGACGCGGTTTCGTTCGATCTCGTCGACGAGCAGGGCGCGACGCGCGTGCGACTGCCCCTGCCGGGCCTCTACAACGTCTACAACGCCCTCGCCGCTGCGGCGCTCGCGCGAGAGCTCGGCGCGTCGCGGGAGGAGGTCAAGGCGGGGCTGGAGCGGTTCACGGCCGCCTTTGGGCGCTTCGAGCGCCTCCGGATGAACGACCGGACGGTGCTCATGCTCCTGGTCAAGAACCCCGCCGGCGCGAACGAGGTGGTGCGGACGCTGGTCGCGGGCGGTGCGCCGCAGCTGGCGGTGATCGCGCTGAACGACGGCATCGCCGACGGGCGCGACGTCTCGTGGATCTGGGACGTCGACTTCGAGCCGCTGCTGGAGCGCCTCGACCGGATCATTGCGACCGGCGACCGCGCCGCGGAGCTCGCCCTCCGGTTCAAGTACGCGGGCTTCGACGAACGTGCGATCGAGGTCGTGCCGGACCTCGCCCAGGCGCTCGATCACGGGCTCGAGCTGACCCCGGCCGGCGGCGAGCTGTTCGTGATTCCGACCTACACGGCGATGCTCGGCCTGCGTCGCGTCGTCACCGATCGCGGGTTCGCCAGGCCGTACTGGGAGCAGGCGGCGTGAGGATCCGGGTCGGCCACCTGTACCCGGACTACCTGAACATCTACGCCGACCGCGGGAACATCGCGGTGCTCTCGAGGCGCGCGGCGTGGCGGGGGCACGAGCTCGAGGTCGACGCGATCGGGATCGGCGAGCGGCTCGATCCGGGCACCCACGACCTGCTCTACGTCGGCGGCGGGCAGGACCGCGAGCAGGCGCTCGTCGCGACGGACATCTCGGCCAAGGGCGAGGCGCTGCAAGAGGCGGTGGCCGGGGGCGCCGCGGTCCTCGCGGTCTGCGGCGGCTATCAGCTGCTCGGCCGCTGGTACGCCGACCAGAGCGGGACCCAGTTGCCGGGCGCCGGCGTCCTACCGCTCGAAACCGTTGCCGGCAGCCGGCGGATGATCGGGGACGTGCTCCTCGCCTGCGAGCTCGACCCCGGCCGGACCGCAGACGCTGGTCGGCTTCGAGAACCACGCCGGCCGGACGATGCTCGATGCGGGCGCCGAGCCGCTCGGCCGTGTCGTCAGCGGGTTCGGGAACGACGGCGAGAGCGGGTTCGAGGGCTGCCGGGCCGGCCGCGTGGTCGGAACGTACCTTCACGGGCCGCTGCTCCCGCGGAATCCCTGGTTCGCCGACTGGCTGCTCGCGCAGGCACTCGCCCACCGAACGGGCGGCGAGCCACCCACGCTCGAGCCCGCTGGACGACGATCTGGAGTCGCAGGCCCACTCGGTCTCGTCCGGACGGGCCAGGGCTCGTGGCGGCAGGTACACCTAGGTGCCCGTAGCCTCCTCCCCGCGGCGAGCGTAGCCGCGTTGGGCGCGCTCGATGGTGCGCGGACGTGCGCCGAGAGTGCGCCGGGTTATCCGCCGCGCAGGCGGCTAGGGCACCCAGAGCGGGCCGAGGTACACGACGGGGTCTCCCGAGCGCCAGCGGGCGAGGAAGCGCTGGATCGGCGGATGGAGCACGATCTCGTCGAGCTCGCCGACCGCGAACATCCGATGGCCTCTCACCGCCGCGTCCCGTGAGGTCGCGGCCTCGAGCGATCGGCCGCCGAGGTCGCCGGCGAAGATGATGTGCACGACGTGCTTCGCCGCGAAGCTGCGCTGCGGGGCGATCGAGTCGACGATCGCCACCGGCCCCTCGACGGGGACGTCCGCTTTGATGCCGACCTCCTCGAGGAGCTCACGGTGGAGCGCGTCGACGAGGCTCTCGCCGGAGTTGACGCCCCCGCCGGGCAGGAGCCAGTACTCCTTACCGTGCTTCTCGTGCCGGCAGAGCAGCAGTCGGTCCTCGCGGCGGAGGATCGCGGAGACGCGGATCCGCGGCTCGACGCCCACTACTGCGGGACGAGCCGAAACCGCGCTCGCCGCGCTCGCTGCCCGCCAGCTCTTCCTCCTCGACGAGGACGACGTCCGGTACGGGCAGCAGGACGAGCTGGGCGATGCGCATGCCGGGCTCGACCACGAACGTCTTCTCCGGGTCGGTGTTGTGGAAGACCACCTGGACCTCGCCGCGATACCCGGAGTCGATCAGCCCGGGCGCGTTCAGCAACGTGATTCCGTTCCGAGCGGCCAGGCCCGACCTCGGCAGGACAAAGCCCCCGTAACCGGCCGGGATCTGGACGGCGAGCCCCGTCGGGATCACGGCCCTCTCCCCCGGTCCGACCTCGTGACGGTCACAGGAGGCCAGATCCAGTCCGGCGTCGCCGTCATAGGCCTGCGCCGGCAGCGTCGCGTCCTCCCGGAGGCGGCGGACCGGGAGCTCGATCACCGGGTCGCCCTGTGCGACTCCGTCGCCTCCGCTTCGGCCTCGGCAATCAGGTACGGCGCGAACCGCGCCAGGTCTCGCTTCGGCAGCCGAGCGCGAATGAAGACCCCTTCGTCCGTGTCCTCCCGCTCGTCGATCGGCGTCCCGAGCGAGTAGAGCTCCGCCAGCTTGCCCCCGTCCTCGTAAGGGACGAGCAGCCGCACGAGCTCGAAGCGCTCCGCGAAGCGCTCGGCGATCCTCGACCGGAGCTCAGGCAGGCCCTCCTCGGTCAGCGCGGATACCTGCAGTGCCCCCGGGAAGCGGTTCGCGAGCCGGCGCCGCCCGAGCGGATCGACTGCGTCGATCTTGTTCAAGAGCAGCTCGACCGGGAGCTCGTCGGCGCCGATCTCGGCGAGCACCTCGTCGACCGCCGCGGCCATGCGGTCGAGCTCGTCCTCCGGCGCCGAGGCGTCGAGGACGTGCAGAACGAGATCGGCGGACAGTGTCTCCTCGAGCGTCGCGGCGAAGCCCTCGACGAGATCGTGCGGCAGCCGGCGAATGAAGCCGACCGTGTCCGTGAGCAGGTAGCGGCGGCCCTCGTGCTCGAAGGCCCGAGTCGTCGGGTCGAGCGTCTCGAACAGACGGTCGTGGACGGAGACCTCGGCGTTCGTGAGCGCGTTCAAGAGCGTGGACTTGCCGACGTTCGTGTAGCCCGCGAGCGCCACCGTCGGCGTCTCTGCGCGCAGCCGCTCTTTCCGCCGGGTCTGGCGCTGACGGCTGAGCGCTTCGAGCCGACGCTTGACGATCGTGATCCGCCGCCGCGCCAGCCGGCGGTCGGTCTCCAGCTGGGTCTCTCCGGGGCCACGTCGGCCGACACCCGCACCGCGCGTTCCGATGCGCTCCCGCTCGAGGTGCGCCCACATGCCGCGCATCCGCGGGAGGTTGTACTGGAGCTGGGCCAGCTCGACCTGGAGCTTTCCCTCGGCGCTGAACGCGTGCTGCGCGAAGATGTCGAGGATCAGCTGCGCCCGGTCGACGACGCGGGCGTTCAGCGCGTCCTCGAGCAGACGCTGCTGCGGTGGCGTCAGCTCGTCGTCGACGAGCAGCGACTCGGCGCCGACCGCGGCGAACGCCTGTCGCAGCTCCTCCAGCTTCCCCTTCCCGACGTACGACCGCTGATCAGGTCGCGCGCGGTGCTGAACGAGTCGCCCAACGGGCTGGACACCGGCGGTCTGCGCCAGCTCCTCGATCTCGGCGAGCTCTCGATCGTCGTCGGCGCCCTGTTCGAGCACGGCGACGATGAAGGTGCGCTCCGGCTCGGCGCCGGGCTGCGGGTCGGGCTGGCGGCGACTCACGCCTGGATTATGGACGCGCGCAACGAGCTTTCGATCCGCCGGACGGCTTCCTCGAGTCGCTCGTCGGGGACCGTCAGCGACAGACGGACGAAACCTTCGCCGCTCGGCCCGTAGCCGGGGCCGGGCGAGACGACGACGTTCGCCTGCTCCAGCACGAGCGAGGCGAACGAGGCCGACGTGTGTTCCGAAGGCACCCGCACCCAGAAGTACGGCGTCGCCTTCGGCGGCTCGACGTCGAGCCCGATCTGCGCCAGCGCGTCGGCGAGCAGGTCGCGGCGGCGGGCGTAGACCTCGGACATCCGGCGCGGGAACTCACGCTCGGACGGTGAGCGCGACGACGGCTGCCCGCTGGATCGCCTCGAAGAGCCCTGAGTCCAGGTTCGTCTTCAGCTGGCGGAAGCGCTCGACGACCTCCGCGTTGCCGGCGATGAGCCCGCACCGCCACCCGGTCATGTTCCAGCCCTTCGAGAGCGAGAAGATCTCGACGCCGACCTCCTTTGCTCCGGGCGTCTCGAGGAAGCTCGGCGCGACGTAGCCGTCGAAGGTGAGCTCGGAGTAGGCGTTGTCGTGGACGACGATCATGTCGTGCCGCCGCGCGAACGCGACGGCGTCCGCGAAGGCGCCGTCCGGGACGATCGCGCCGGTCGGGTTGTTCGGATAGTTCAGATAGAGCAGGTTCGCCCGTGCCGCGATCTCGTCCGGGATCGCGTCGAGGTCGGGGAAGAAGGCGTTCTCCTCGGTGAGCGGCAGGTAGTGCACGTCAGCGCCCGAGAACACCGGCCCCGACGTGTACGGCGGATAGCCGGGCTCCGGGCTCAGGCTCAGGCCGCCTGGATCGAGGCAGACCATCGCGATATGGCCGACGGCTTCCTTCCCGCCCAGCACCGGGATCACCTCCGACGCAGGCTCGAGCTCGACGCCGAAGCGTTCTCGATAGAAGGACGCCGCGGCCTCGCGAAACTCGTCGGTGCCCCGATTCGATGGGTACTGGTGTGTCTGCGGGTCACGGAGCGCGGCCGCAGCCGCCTCGACGACCGCGTCGGGCGTCGGCAGGTCGGGGTCGCCGATACCGAGGCTGATGACGTCGATCCCCTGCCCCGTCTTGACCGAGATCTGGCGCTCGAGCTCGGCGAAGAGGTACGGCGGCACCTGGTCGAGACGGCGGGCGAACCTCATTCGAACTCGTCCGACGTCTCGCCGGCGAAGATCTCCTGCGCAGGCCCGGTCAAGCGTGCATTGCCGTCTGCGTCGAGGTCGACGACCAGGTCTCCGCCGGCGAGGTGGACGGTGACCGGGCTCTCGCACCACCCGCGCGCGACGGCGACGGCGGCGGTCGCGACCGCGCTCGTTCCGGAGGAGAGGGTCTCCCCCGCTCCGCGCTCCCAGACGCCGACGGTCAGCTCATGTGGGCTCTCGACCCGTACGAGCTGCACGTTCGTCCGCTCGGGGAAGCGCTCGTGGTTCTCGATCAGCGGGCCGAGCCGGAGGAGTGCGTCGCGGTCCGGCGCCAGCTCGACGACGGCGTGCGGATTGCCGACGTTTGCAGGCGTGAATTCCAGCCGCTCGTTCTCGATCTGAAGCTCTTCGGGCTCGCCGACCTCCACCCTGCCCATGTCCATCTCGACCTCGAGCCCGTCACGCATGCGCGCGACCACCTCCCGCGGCCCGACCTTGATGCGAACCGTCGTCGGAGCCGCTCCGCCGCGCCAGCCACCGGGCCGCGATGCGCGTGCCGTTGCCGGACAGCTCGGCCGTCGACCCGTCGGGATTCCAGATGATCACCTCGGCTCGGTCGTTGTCTGCTGAGACAACCTCCAGCACGCCGTCGGAGCCGACGCCGAAGTGGTAGTCGCAGAGGCGTCGCACCCGCTCAGGCGTCAGCGGCGTGTCCAGCTCTTCGCGCTGGACCAGCAGGTAATCGTTGCCGAGTCCGTGCCATTTCGAGAATCGCATCCGCCACCTCGCCGGGAGGGCGATCGGCGGGCAGGCTAACAAGGCCCGGAATGCGACGCATCCACTTGCGCTGGTAGGCGGCATAGCGGCGTGTCCGGCGTGCGAGGACCGCGATTGCCTCCTCGCGCGGCAGCTCAGCCGCCTCCGAGAGCCCATGGATCGTCCGGGCCGTCGCCGAGATCGGGCCCGCGAGCGCGCGACGTGCCTCCTCCTGCGCGCCGCGCTCGAACATCTCGCGCGTGCGCGCGTCGATCCGCCGATCGAGCTCATGCCTGGATACCTCGAGCCCGACGACGAGCGTCGGGTGTCGCATCGCCTCGCCCCAGAGCTGCCCCTCCCGAGGCGCCAGCGAGGAGCCCGTATCGGCGAGCTCCAATGCGCGGACGACCCGGCGCCGGTCGTTCGGGTGGACTCGCGCCGCCGCCTCCGGATCAACCTCGGCGAGGAGGTCGTGGGCGCGGCGCGGCCCGAGCTCCTCGTAGGCACTCTCCCAGCGCTCCCGAGCTCCCGCCGGGGGCGCGGGCGGAAGATCGAGGTCGGCGAGTGCCGCGCGGAAGTAGAGGCCGGTCCCACCCACGACGACCGGCGTCAGGCCGTCCTCGAGGGCCGAGTCAACCTCGTGATGCGCCAGCTCCGCGTACTCGCCCACCGACGCCTCGTGGTCGAGCTCCCAGATCGCGACGAGCGCGGTCGGGTAGTCGGACTGGTTCGTCAGGATCGGGACGCCGCGGTAGACCTGCATCGCGTCCGCGGAGATCAAGCCGGGCCGGGAATTCGCTCGGCGAGCGCCTCGGCGACGGCGCTCTTCCCCGACGCCGTCGGGCCGAAGATCGCGATGACGTGGGGCTCAGCCACGAAGGCGCGCGCGGACGCGCTCGCCGATGTCGCTCCGGCGCTCCGCCGGCTCGGAGGTAGGCCTCGACGCTGCCGTACCGGCGCTCGAGCTCCTCGAGCACGCCGACCATCGATTCGGCCGGCGTGGCTGCGATGCGCCGCAGTCGCTCCCGCTCCGCCTCGGTCTCGGCCTCGGCGATCCACTTCTCGTGCCGCGGCCGAAGGCGCTCCTCGCTCAGGGCGTAGTCAGTGGCGATGTCCTCGATCGAGACGCCCGACATCCGCAGCAGAAGGGCGGTCGCGAGGCCGGTGCGGTCCTTGCCGCCCATGCAGTGGACGACGACTCCTCCCTCCGGGGCGTCCACGATCGCGGTGATCGCGGCCGCGACGTTGGCACGAAAGCGCTCGAGGAACAAGAGGTAGACCTCGCGCGTGGCGGAGGCGAGGTCCGGTGCGCGCGCTCCGGCCTCTTCGACCTCACGGAAGACCTCATCGTCGTCGTCAAGGAACGGGACATGGACGACGGTCACCGGCAGCTCTGCGGGAGGATCGGCCTGGCGCTCCTCGTCCATACGGAGGTCGACGATCGTTCGGATGCCGTAGTCGAGCAAGGCCCGCCAGCCCTCGTCGGTAAGGCGGCGGACGGTGTCGGCGCGAACGATCTCGCCGAACCGGGTCTCGCCGCCGTCCTCGGTCGCATGCCCACCGAGGTCGCGGACGTTGAGGAGCCCGTCCCAGACGAGGTCGCGAGTTTCAGGCGGCAACGGCAGCGAGTTGGGAGCCGCGCAGCGTCGTCGACGTCGCGCCTTCGATCGCGACTTCGACGAGCTCGCCCGCGGCCGCGGTGCCCGCGAAGTTGACCGTGATGTTGCGCCTCGTGCGCCCTCGCAGCAACGTGGGGTCGGTTCGGCTCGGCCCCTCGACGAGCACCTCCTCGATCCCGCCGACGCGCTGCTCGTTCCGCTCGTGCGCGACCCGCTGCACGACCTCGATCAGCCGCTCGATCCGGTCGCGCTTCACGTCCTCGGGAACCTGATCGGCCATCGTCGCCGCTTCGGTCCCCTGACGAGGCGAGAACACGAAGGTGAAGGCGCCGTCGAAGCCGACCTCCTCGACGGCCTCGATCGTCTCGCGGAAGTCGTCCTCGGTCTCACCGGGAAAGCCGACGATCAGGTCGGTCGTGAGCGCCAGGTCCGGGATCGCGGCCCGCAGCTCACTAGCCAGGCGGACGAACCGCTCGCGGCTGTACGTCCTCCTCATCGCCTTCAGGATCCGGCTCGAGCCGGACTGGAGCGGCAGATGGGTGTGCTCGCAGACGGCGGCGCACTCGGCCATCGCGGCAATCACGGGAGCGCGGAAGTCCTTCGGATGCGGGCTCGTGAAGCGGATCCGGGCGATCCCCTCGACCGCGTCGCAGGCACGGAGCAGCTCGCCGAAGTCGGTGCGGAGGTCCGGGAGCAGGTCGCGGCCGTACGAGTTGACGTTCTGGCCGAGGAGCGTGATCTCGCGGACGCCGTCCTGCGCCAGACGAGTGACCTCGGCGACGACGTCGCCGGGACGTCGGCTCTGCTCCCGCCCACGCACCGACGGGACGATGCAGTACGCGCACTTGGAGTTGCAGCCCATCGAGACCTGCACCCAGGCCTGGAACCGCCGTTCGCGGTGCATCGGCAGCGTCCCGGCGAACGAGCGCTCCTCGAGACCGAAGCTCCCTCTCGGGACTCCGATCCCGCCGGCTCCCAGCCACTCCCCCAGGTGCGGGATCGAGCCGGGGCCGAAGGCGACGTCGACGAACGGGTAGAGCGAGAACAGGCGGTCACGCTGCGCCTCGGCGTAGCAGCCGCCGACGGCGATCACCTTGTCGGGATCGCGGTCCTTGAGCGCGCGTGCCTGGGCCAGGTGGGCCGCGAAGCGCTGATCGGGTTTCTCCCGGATCGTGCAGGTGTTGAAGACCAGCACGTCGGCCTCCTCCTGCGTCTGCGTCTCCCCCAGGCCGAGCTCCTCGAGCATGCCCTTGATGCGCTCGGAGTCGTGCGCGTTCATCTGGCAGCCGAAGGTGGTCACGTGATACCGCTGCATCGCTCGGAAACTGTATCGGCGTGGTTCGGGCGTTTCGATTTCCGCCCACACCGGTTACTCTGGCCACGTCCGTTTGAGTCAGCTTCAGGGGGAGAGGTCAATGCCGTCATCCGCGGTCGTCCGTGTCCGTCTTCGTCATGCTGGGCCTGCTCGCACTGCTTGCCTTCGCCGCCCTCGCGGGCGCGCGGGTCGATCAGGCCGGAGCCGTCGCCTCCGACCTGCTCATCTCGGAATACGTCGAAGGCTCGAGCAACAACAAGGCAATCGAGATCTTCAACGGCACCGCTGCGCCGGTGATTCTGGGCGCGGGCGGGGTCGACTACGCGGTGCGGACGTTCTCGAACGGCCAGACGACGGCGAGCTCAACGATCTTGCTCTCCGGGACGATCGCACCCGGAGACGTTTTCGTCCTGGCGCACCAGTTAGCCGACCCGGCGATCCTCGCTCCAGGCAGATCAGACGACGGGAGTCGGCTGGTTCAACGGCAACGACGCCGTCGTTCTCACGAAGGCTGCCGGCACGCAGACCGTCGACGTGATCGGTCAGATCGGCTTCGACCCCGGGACCGAGTGGGGCACCGGCCTGACGAGCACGATGGACAACACGCTGCGCCGTAAGAGCGGAATCGAGGCCGGCGACACCAACGGCTCCGATCCCTTCGACCCAGCGGCCCAGTGGGACGGCTTCGCGAACAACACGTTCGACGGCCTCGGCTCCCACAGCTCGGGCGGCGATGCGCCGCCGCTCGTCACGTCCACCTCACCGCCCAACGGCGCCGTGGAGGTCGCGGAGAGCTCCGACATCACCATCAGCTTCTCCGAGCCCGTTTCTGTCGCGGCCGGCTGGTACACGATCACGTGTGCCGCGAGCGGCCCGCACACGGCCGCGGAGAGCGGAGGGCCGCAGAGCTTCACGCTCAACCCCGACGTGGACTTCGCGACCGGCGAGAGCTGCACGGTGACCGTGGACGCGTCGAAGGTCACGGACGTCGACCCCGACGACCCGCCCGACACCATGGCCGCGAACCATGCGTTCAGCTTCACGACGACGCTTCCCGTCACGCCGATCGGCGACGTGCAGGGCGCCGCGCACATCTCGCCGCTCAACGGTCAACCGGTCAAGGTCGAGGGCATCGTCACCGCCCGGCGCACAGCCGGAGGCCGCGGCTATTGGATCCAGGACCCGACTCCCGACTCGAACGTCGCGACCTCGGACGCCGTGTTCGTGTTCACAAACCAGGCTCCGGTCGCTCAGGTCGGCGCCGAGATCCGCGCCGTCGGGTCGGTCGGCGAGTTCCGCCCCGGCGGCGACCCGGACAACCTGACGATCACGCAGGTCAATAGCTCGAACGCGAACGTCACCATCCTCTCCACGGGAAATACGGTTCCGGCGCCGACCGTGCTCGGCCTCGGTGGCCGGGTGCCTCCGACGGAGGTGATCGATGACGACGGCGCCGGGAACGTCGAGACCGCCGGCACGTTCGATCCAGCGGGTGACGCGATCGACTTCTATGAGAGCCTCGAGGGCGTGATTCTCCAGGTCAACGACGCGGACGTCGTCGGTCCGACGAGGAGCTTCGGCGAGATCACGCTGCTGCCCGACCGGGGCGTGTGGTCGACGGGCATGCGGACGGCGCGCGGCGGGATCCTGCTCGGCGGCTATGTAGACGCGAACCCGGAGCGGATCACGGTGGACGATGAGATCCTTCGCGATCTCGCGCCCGCGCCGCGCCCGGCGAAGGCGATGCCCGACATGAACGTCGGCGACGAGCTCACCTCGGCGATCGTCGGTCCGCTCGACTACAGCTTCTCCAACTACAAGATCCAGGCGACGACGACACCCGACGTTCGACTCGGCCGAGCTCGTGCGCGAGACGACGGCGGCTGCCGAGCGACGACGAGGTGGTCTTCGGGACGTTCAACGTCGAGAACCTGGCCGGGACCGACCCGCAGGAGAAGTACGACCACCTCGCCGACCTGATCGTGAACAACCTTCAGGCGCCGGACATCATCGGGATCGAGGAGGTCCAGGACAACGACGGCGTCGCCGGCGGCACGAACAGCACGGTCGTCGACGCGAGCGTCGCCTGGACGCGCCTGATCGCCGCGATCCAGGAGGCCGACGGCCCGCTCTACGACTATCGCCAGATCGATCCGGTCGACGACGCCGAGGGCGGCGCGCCGGGCGGCAACATCCGCGTTGGCTTCCTGTTCCGGACCGACCGCGGTGTTAGCTTCGTCGACCGCCCCGGCGGCTCGCCCGACGACGGAGACGGCCGTGGTCGGCAAGAAGAACAAGCCGCAGCTGTCGGCGAGCCCCGGCCGGATCGGGACGCAGAGCGCGGCGTTCACGGACACGCGCAAGCCGCTGGTCGCCGAGTTCGATGTCCGCGGCAAGACGGTCTTCGCGATCGTGAACCACTTCAGCTCGAAGGGCGAGGATCAGCCGCTCTTCGGGCCCGCCCAGCCGCCGACGCGCTTCAGCGAGGTCGCGCGGCACGGCCAGGCCCAGGTGGTGAACGCCTTCGTCGACGCGATCCTCGCGCGCGACAAGAAGGCCAAGGTCGTCGTCCTCGGCGACATCAACGACTTCGAGTTCTCAGAGACGACGGACATCCTCGAAGGCGGCGTCTTGACGTCACTCATCAAGACCTTTCCGCCGACCGAGCGGTACTCGTACGTGTTCGAGGGGAACTCGCAGACGCTCGATCAGATCCTGCTCAGCAACCAGGGCCTGCTACGACCCAACCACCGGCCCGAGTACGACGTCGTCCACCTGAACTCGGAGTTCGCCGACGCAATCCAGGCCTCGGACCACGAACCGTCGGTGGTGCGCATGAAGTTCGGAGAGGAGGACTAGCCGGCGCTATTTCGCGAGCTCGGTCGAGCGTGACTCGCGGATCACGGTGACCTTGATCTGCCCGGGATACTCGAGTTCCTGCTCGATGTCCCGGGCGATCTCGTACGAGAGCAGGACGGCCGTGTCGTCGTCGACCTCCCCCGGCTTGACGATCACGCGGATCTCGCGTCCGGCCTGGAGCGCGTAGACCTTCTCCACCCCGTTCCGCCGCGCTGCGATCTCCTCGAGCGCCTCGAGGCGCTTGATGTAGTTCTCGAGCGTGTCTCCTCGCGCGCCGGGCCGCGAGCCGGAGATCGCGTCCGCGGCGATCAGGAGCACGGCCTCGACCGTCTGCGGCTGCACCTCGTAGTGGTGCGCCGCAATCGCATGGACGACGGCCTCGCTCTCCCCGTAGCGGGCTGCGTACTCGGCGGAGATCTGCGCGTGTGAGCCCTCGACCTCGTGCGTAAGCGCCTTGCCGAGGTCGTGGAGCAACGCGGCGCGCTTCGCTGTGCGGACGCTGGCCTCGAGCTCCATCGCCATGATTCCCGCCAGGTGGACGACCTCGAGGGTGTGCTTGAGGACGTTCTGCCCGTAGCTCGTGCGGTATTGCAGCCGACCGAGGATCTTGACGAGCTCCGGATTGAAGTCGCCCGCGTTCGCCTCGAAGACGGCCTGTTCGCCGGCCGCGCGGATGTGGTCGTCGATCTCCGCCTTCGACTGGTAGTACATCTCTTCGATCCGCGCCGGCTGGATGCGTCCGTCGTCGATCAACTTCGACAGCGTCAGCTTCGCGATCTCGCGGCGGATCCCGTCGAACGACGAGAGGACGACGGCCTGCGGCGTGTCGTCGATGATGATGTCGACGCCGGTCAGGTGCTCGAGCGTCCGGATGTTCCGGCCCTCGCGGCCGATGATCCGGCCCTTCATGTCGTCGCTCGGTAGCTCGACCACCGAGGAGGTCGTCTCGGCGGCGTGGCTCGCCGCCACCCGTTGGAGCGCGTCGGCGACGAGGTTCCGGGCCCGTCGCTTGGCATCCGTCTGCGCCTCCTCCTCGAGCTGGCGGACCCGACGGGCCAGGTCGTGGCGGATCAGCTGTTCCGACCGTTCGAGCAGCTCGCTGCGTGCCTCGCTGACCGTGAGCCCCGAGACGCGCTCCAGCTCGCTGAGCTCCTCGTCCTTCGCGTCCTTCAGCTGCTGCTGGAGCTCTTTGATGTGGACCTCGCGGTCGGCGAGGCCCTGCTCCCGGCGGAGAAGCTCGTTGAGCTTTGCTTCGAGCTCATCTTGGCGCGCGAGCACCCGCTCCTCGAGCTTGGCCATCTGGCCACGTCGCTCCTGAAGCGACTGCTCGACCTCGCCCTTGAAGCGCATGGCCTCCTCCCTGGAGGCGATCTCGGCTTCACGACGGTAGTTGTCGGCCTCGCGCTTGCCTTCCGTGATGAGCTCGTCGCGACGGCGCGCGGCTTCGCCGAGGCCAGACCGACCGGACACCTTCAATCCGAACGCCAGCAGCGCTGCTCCGAGAACGAGGCCGACGGCAATACCGGCGACGATGGACACTGCGCGCTCCTTCGGTTGCGCCCGGAGTTGAAGCCGGACAGAGGTCGGTTGTGCCGCTCGACGAGCGGGTCTCACCCGTCATCAAGCCCGTGTAGAGCGCTCTGAGGTCGCGGCCGGACCGCCGCGTCGCTACATCACTAGCGAGGGACCGCTAGCTCCGCTTCCTTCCTCGTCGTGTCGCGTCCGGTCAGCAGTGTTTGTCTCGATTTCGTGAAATGTGAACTCAGAAAACGCGTCTGTGCAGGCAAAATGTGGATGAGGCGTTACCTAGTGTAACGAATCGAAGCTCAGGCCCTCGAGGCTCTCGCGCGAGAAACCCTTGCCGGCCAGATAGCGGGCCGCTTTGGCGTCGCCGCCGCGCCTCGCGAACGCCCGCTCGGCGCGTTCCGCTTCCGGCGGAAGCCCCTCCAGGACCGTCGCGACGACGTCGTCGGCGACGCCGTGCTCGGCGAGATCGCGGCGGATCAGCTCGTCGCCGGCGGAGCGCTCGGCCAGAGCTCGGGCGCGCGCCTCCGCGAAGCGCAGGTCTGAGAGCAAACCGGCGCCCTCGAGCTCGTCGAGGGCGCCCTCGCGCTCTCCGGCCGGTATCCCGGCCCGCTCGAGCCGCCGGTCGAGATCCCGGCGCGAGCGGTCACGATGCCTGAGCGCCCGGAGCGCGAGCTCCGTGGCCTCGCTCACTTCGCGGCGGCTTCGACCTTGGCGTCGGTCGGCACCGGCTGCTCGGCCTGTGCGCCCTCGGCGACGGGCAGCAGGCGCGCGGAGGCGACCTGGTCGGGGCCGACCTCGGCCTGGATCTGCATCAGGATCTTCTCCGTCACATCGGGGTGCTCGCGCAGGAACGCGGTCGCGTTCTGGCGGCCCTGTCCGAGCCGCTCGTCCTGGACGCTGAAGTACGAGCCTGACTTCTGGACGGCCTTCCGCTCGAGCCCGGCGTCGAGCACCGTGCCCTCCCAGGAGATTCCCGACCCGTAGATGATGTCGAACTCGGCCTGCTTGAACGGCGGGGCGACCTTGTTCTTGACGACCTTGACGCGGACGCGGTTGCCGATCGCCTCCACGCCCTCCTTGAGCGTCTCGATCCGGCGGATGTCGAGGCGGACCGACGAGTAGAACTTGAGCGCTCGACCGCCGGGCGTCGTCTCCGGGTTTCCGAACATGACGCCGATCTTCTCGCGGAGCTGGTTCGTGAAGATGCAGATCGTCTCGGTGCGGTTGAGCGTGCCCGCGAGCTTGCGGAGCGCCTGGCTCATCAGGCGGGCCTGGAGCCCGACGTGGCTGTCGCCCATCTCGCCTTCGATCTCGGCGCGCGGCGTCAGCGCGGCGACCGAATCGACGGAGACGACGGCGAGCGCGCCGCTGCGGATCAGCAGCTCGGCGATCTCCAGCGCCTGCTCGCCGTTGTCGGGCTGCGAGACCAGGAGATCGTCGATGTTGACGCCGATGCGCCGCGCGTACTGCGGGTCCATCGCGTGCTCGGCGTCGATGAAGGCGCAGATGCCGCCGCGGCGCTGCGCCTCGGCGATGACGTGGTAGACGAGCGTGGTCTTGCCCGAGGATTCCGGGCCGAAGATCTCGACGATCCGGCCGCGCGGAAGCCCGCCGATCCCGAGTGCGAGATCGAGGCTGAGCGAGCCGGTGGAAACCGCGCCGACCGACACCTGGGCGTGGTCGTTCATCCGCATGACCGCGCCCTTGCCGAACTGGCGCTCGATCTGTCCGAGAGCGGTGTCGAGTGCCTCTTCGCGACCCAAAGCCGATCAACCTCCTAGAGCAACATGTTCGAGGACTTCGTACTGCGCGCCGGACGGCCGCAGACGCGAATGGTAGACCGCGGCATCGGACGGACCGAACGTCCCGAGATCGGGCACGGGCGGGTCGAGCCGCGGCCGCGAGCGGAAGCGCAGGACGGTGACGTGCGGAAGCCAGGGTCGCTGCTCGCGCTCGTAGACCCCCAGCTGTTCGAGGCCCGCGAACACGCGCTCCGCGAGCCGGGTCCCCTCCCCCGTGCGGTCGTCGAGCACGACCATGCCGACACTGCGGGTCTCGCGATAGCGGCGCGCCGAGAACTCGATCTCCCCGGCGTCTCCGGCAGCGTCGGCCAGGACCCCGGCGAGCTCGGGCACCAAGGCCGCCGGGCGCGAGCCGAGGAAGGCGAGGGTGACATGGAGATTGGGGCGCGGGACGACGCGTCCGGAGAGCTGCTCGCCCTGCCAGCGCTCGAGCCGGTCGAGAGCGTCGTCGGGCAGTCGGAGACCCAGGAAGAGGCGGAGGCGCTCATCGCCTTCGACGCTACCGGGCGGAGTCACACGTCTTCGTGCCGGCTTCGCGTCAGAAGGCGACGGAGCAGATGCAGTGCCGACGCAGCCGCCCGCCTGCGGACGGCGTTCCGATCCCCTGGCAGCCTCAGCTCGACACCCTGCGAGGCATCAGGGGTCTCGACGTGCAGGTAGACGAGCCCGACCGGCTTCTCAGCGGTTCCCCCGCCCGGGCCCGCCACACCGGTCACCGAGACCCCTACGTCCGCCTCTAGCGACCGTCGCACGCCGGCGGCCATGGCCGCGGCCGTCTCAGCTGAGACCGCGCCGTGACGCTCCAGCACGTCCTGTGGGACGCCGAGCGCGTCGAGCTTGATGCGGTCGTCGTAGGCGACGATCCCACCGACGAACGCCTCGCTGGAGCCTGGAATCGACGTCAGGCGGGCCGAGACGAGACCGCCGGTGCAGGACTCGGCGGCTGCGATCGTGAGGCCACGGGCTCGGGCTGCGTCGAGGACGATCCCCTCGACCGCCCGCTCGTCCTCGGCGAACAACGCTGTGGGATGAGCTTCGCGGAGCGCGGCGGCCACCCGCTCCGCCTGGCTCTCGCTGCCCGGCGGGATGACGAGGTCGATCTGCACCTCGAGGTCGTGGGCGCAGATCGTCACCTCGAGGCCGTCCGCCTCTCCCCGGCCTGCTCGACCACGCCCGCGACGGCGGACTCCGGCAGCCCGAAGAAGCGCAGGATCCCGTGCGCCGGGCTCCGGGCGCGCGAGAACACATCCTTGAGCTCCGGGCGCTCCAGGGCGGTGCGCCAGATCCGCTGGAGCTCGCCCGGCGGGCCCGGCAGGGCGATCGCGAGCGCCGAACCGGTCGCGAGGAGCACCCCGGGAGCCGTGCCCGCCAGACCGAGCGAAATGCCGCCCTCCGGAAGCGTCGCCTGCTTGCGCACGCCGGCCTCGAACTCCGAGTACGGGCCGACGAAAGCGATCGGCGAGCCCCCGAACGACTCCTTCGATCTCGCGCTCGAGCTCGGAATCGACGACGAGATTTCGGCCCGCGGCACGGGCGAGCAGCTCGATGGTGCGATCGTCGTGCGTCGGCCCGAGACCGCCCGAGGTGATGACGAGGTCGTGCTGGAGGGCTTCACGCAACGCGGCCTCGAGCTGTTCCGGCCGGTCGCCGATCACGCTGACTCGTTCCGGCTCGATGCCCCGCGACGACAGCTCGCGCGCGAGGAAGGGCCCGTTCTCGTCGACTCGCCCACCCCGGACGAGCTCGCTGCCCGTGACGAGGACGGCCGCTGTCGGCGTCAACTTTAGTGCCCTAGAACGACGCGCGTCTGACGCCGTTCGCGGTCACACTGAACGCCGCGTTCGAACGGGTCGGCAGTTGCACGATCCGGCCGTTGACCCTCATGCGCAGGTTGCGCGGCCGTCCCATGCGGACGAAGTAGCGGCGAAAGACCCGCTCGGTCCCGAAGCGCAGGAAGCCCTTGCCCGGGCCGGCTTCGACGGTTCCGCGGAAGAGGAGCTTCCCGCCCGGCGCCCCGCCATAGACCTCCATCCAGCTGTTTCCGAGCGCGCCGGTGACGGTCATCCTCACGGGCCGCGCGGCGGCGGCCTGGCTGCGGGGGCGGTTGGGCGTCGGCGTCGTCGCGGTCGTCTGGGTCGAGAAGTCGGGAATCGCCGTCGGCGGCGGGTCGCTGCCGAACCTCCAGGCCGCGAAGACGAGCAGCGTCACGATGCCGATCGCCGCCAGGGCGACCAGGACGATGCTCGACTCGAAGCGCGGCCCGGTCCGGCTCGTGGACGCCGTGCGCACCCGCAGCGGCGTCTCTTCGTCGGCGTGGATGTAGCGCGAGTTGTACTCGTCGACGTAGAGCTGGCCGTCGAGGCCGAGGTACTCGGCGTACGTTCGCAGGAAGCCCTTGACGTACGTCTGGCCGGGCAGGATGTCGAACTGCTCGTCTTCCAGCGCCCGCAGGTACTTGGGCCGAATCTTGGTCGCCTGCTCGATCTCGGGGAAATCGAGCGCCTGGCGCTCCCGCGCCTCGCGGAGGCTGTTTCCGATCTCGAACATGAGCGGCGGTTCAGTCTAGAAGGTTCGGCGAGAACCGCCCGGTCTGGTCAGGCGATCTCGCGGAGCACGTAGTACGTCGCGACCGAGATCGACGCGGTCAGGGCCGCGTAGAGCGCCAGATAGCCGAGGATCCGGCCGACGAGTGCGAGCTTGTAGCCTCTGACACGACCGAGCGTGCGCTCGATCATCCTGCGTGCCCGGCGGCCGAGGTAGATCGCGCCGAAGGCGAGGACGAACGCGGGGACGATCGCCACGGCCGACTCCAGCAGTGTCACGACGTCGAGCGCCTCCGCCGCCAGGATCGCAGCCGGCAGGGTGACGACCGCCGCCAGCCCGACGAGCACGGAGAAAATCGCGCTCAGGCTGATCGGCCGGTCTTCGCTGTCGCTTCTCGTCAGGCCGACCAAACGCTCATATGGTTGCGGCTGCTTCGGCCTCTTCCCGGCCGCCGCCTGTCATCGCGACGCCGAGCTCCTGCTCCGAGACATCCGGCCCGAACTCAGCGACGATCTCGCCCTCATACATGACGAGGATGCGATCGGCGAGCGAGAGCACCTCGTCGATCTCGAGCGAGATCAGAAGGACGGCACGGCCTTCGTCCCGCTCCCCGACGAGGCGTCGGTGCACGAACTCGATGGCGCCGACGTCGAGCCCGCGCGTCGGCTGGGCCGCGACGAGGAGACGGGGATCGCGGGACACCTCCCGCGCGATGACGACCTTCTGCTGGTTCCCGCCGGAGAGAGCTGCAGCCCGGGTCCGCGGGCCGCCGCCGCGGACGTCGAACTCGCTCAGCAGGCCGCGGGCCCAGGCGATGATCCGGCCGGGGTGGAGCCAGCCCCAACGGGAGTTCGGCTCCTTCCGGTAGTCGTGCAGCGCGAGATTCTCGGCGAGCGAGAAATCGAGCACGAGCCCGCGCCGCAGCCGGTCTTGCGGGATGTGACCGACTCCCTCGTCGAGATGCTCCCTCGCATTCTCGTTCGTGACGTCGCGGCCGCCGACCGTGACCCGCCCCGACGCCACATGACGGAGGCCCGTCAGGGCGTCGATCAGCTCCGTCTGGCCGTTGCCGTCGACCCCAGCGATGCCGACGATCTCACCCCCGTGCACCTTGAAGGAGACACCCTTGACCGCCTCGAGCTCGCGGTCGTCAAGCACGCTCAGATCCTCGACGTCCAGCAGCACCTCGCCCGGGTGCGAAGGCGTCTTGTCGACGCGGAGGAGCACCTCACGGCCGACCATCAGGCGCGCGAGGCCCGCCTCTGTGGCCCCTGCCCGCGGGACGGTCTCGATCTTCTTGCCGCGCCGCAGGACCGTGATCCGGTCGGCGATGTCGAGAACCTCCCGCAGCTTGTGGGAGATGAAGATGATCGACATCCCTTCGCGCTGGAGCGTCTTCAGGATCCCGAAGAGCTCGTCCGCCTCCTGCGGCGTGAGGACAGCAGTTGGCTCGTCGAGGATGAGGATGTCCGCGCCGCGGTAGAGCGCCTTCAGGATCTCGACGCGCTGCTGCTGGCCGACGGTGATGTCTTGCACCCGCTCGTGCGGGTCGATCGCGAAGTTGAACGCCTTCGAGAGCTCCTCGACCTTCTTGACCGCTTCGTCGAAGTCGAGGAATACCCGGCCGTAGGTCGGCTCGGCGGCCAGCACGATGTTCTCGGCCACCGTCATCACCGGGATCAGCATGAAGTGTTGATGCACCATGCCGATGCCGCGGTCGATCGCCTCCCGGGGCGAGTTGATGCGAACCGGCTCTCCGTTGATCAGGACCTCGCCTTCGTCCGGGTGGTAGAGCCCGTACAGGACGTTCATCAGCGTGGACTTGCCGGCGCCGTTCTCGCCGAGGAGCGCGTGCACCTCCCCCCGCTTCAAGTCGAAGTCGATGTGGTCGTTCGCGAGCACTCCGGGGAAGCGTTTGGTCATCCCGCGCAGCTCGAGGACTGAGGGCTCGGTCTGGGCGCTCACTGCTTGGCGTACGGCCGGCCGATTGCCCTCGGCGGGATCGAGCGCCCGATCACGCCTGCGACCGCGATCAGCGTCAGGATGTATGGGAGGGCCTGGAAGAGCGTGGCGCCGGAGCCCGAGTACTCGGGAAGCCGCTGCGCCAGCGCGCTCGAGAAGCCGAAGAGGAGCGCGGCGGCGAACGCGCCGAACGGTCGCCACGCCCCGAAGATCAGCGCGGCGAGGGCGATGAAGCCGCGGCCCGCGGTCATGTTCTCGTTGAACGAGCCCAGGAAGCCAATCGAGAGGTAGGCACCGCCGAGCGCCGCCAGGATCCCCGAGACGATCACGGATGCATA
Organism: uncultured Actinomycetes bacterium; assembly: GCA_963764595.1. Taxonomy (GTDB): domain Bacteria; phylum Actinomycetota; class Thermoleophilia; order Gaiellales; family Gaiellaceae; genus JACDAN01. The sequence continues at coordinate 647,010 of CAVXTG010000007.1, forward strand.
CCGCACGCGGTAGACCGAGATGCCGACGGTGTCCGCCGCCCGCGGGTGCTCGCCCACCGACCTGATTCGCAGCCCGATCGGCGTCTTGAACATGACCAGGTACGAGACGATCAAGAGGACGAACGAGAGCCAGATCATCAGGTTGAGCTGCCCGAGCACGGGGCCGATGAAGTACCAGTCCGAGATCGCGGGCAGCGTCACGTCGGGGATGCGAGGGATGTCCGACGGCGTGCCTTGCTCCCCGTAGACGTCGACGAAGAGGTAGCCCGTCAGTCCGAGCGCAAGGAGGTTGATCGCTACGCCGGTGACGATCTGATCGGAGCGTAGGTGGATCGAGAAGAACGCGTGGATGAGCGCGAGCCCGGCCCCGGCAAGCGCGGCGGCGAGGAGCCCGAGCACCCACGAGTCGAGCTTCTGTGCGGCGAGGATGGCGAAGAAGGCACCCGAGAGCATCATCCCTTCGAGCGCGATGTTCACGACGCCGCTGCGCTCGGAGAACATTCCGCCGATCGCCGCGAACGTCAGCGGCGTCGCGTAGCGGAGCGTCGAGGCGAAGAGCGCCGACCAGACGACGACACTATCGAGATTCCCGACGCTCGAGTTGGTCGCGAGGATGCCGAGGCCCATCGAGGCGAGCCCGAGGACGATCGCGCTCCACCCGAGCCGGCGTTCGCGGCGGGTGACCGCCCAGATGCCGGCGGCAACGCCGAGGATCCCGAGCGCGACCGGCCAGAGAATCGTCCGCTGGGTGAGCGGCGGGAGGACGAGCCAGAAGCCGAGCGCCGAGACGACGATCCCGGCGATCGCGATCGAGCGTGGGTGGACGATCTTCACCCACGTGTAGGTGCGCATCGCAGGCTGGTCGATCACGCCTCTGCCTCCGGGGCTGGCGCGAGCGTCGGCGGCCCACGACGTAAGCGCCGAGCGCGGGCGAAGAGCCAGAGGATCAGGATGTCGGCGGCGACGAAGAGCAGGACGAGCGCCTGGATCATCCGGCTCAGGTTGCCGGCAAGCTCGGGCGAAAAGACCTCGGGATCGAGGTTTCGCGTCGACGTCCCGTTCAGAAGCGCCCCGAACAGCAGGGCCGAGAGCCCGACTCCGATTGCAGTGTTTCGGCCGAGCAGCGCGACGGCGATCCCGACGAACCCGATCTCCGAGCTCTGGATGTCGATGACACCCAGGCGGAATTGCCAGCCGAGGATGTCGACCGCGCCGCCGATGCCCGCGAACATGCCCGAGATCGCCATGGCGAGGAAGTAGTTGCGGGCGACGCTGATTCCGCCGTATTGGGCGGCATCGGGGTTGAAGCCGACCGCGCGGACCTCGTAGCCGAGCGTCGAGCGGTTGAGGATCGCCCAGTAGGCGACGAGGGCCGCGATCGCCAGGAGGAAACCGATGTGCAGACCCTGGAGCAGCGGGTCACCCCAGAGGATCGGCAGCCTGGAGTCCTGTACGACGTCCGAGGAGACGGGAACCGACTCATTGACCTTGTTCTGGAGCGGCCCGCCCTGGCCGAAGGCCCAGTTGCCGATCCAGTAGGCGATCCAGTTGAGCATGATCGTCGTGATCACCTCATGGGCGCCGACCGCCGCCTTGAGCAATCCGGCGATGCCCGCCCAGAGCGCGCCGGCCAGGGCGGCAAGGACGATTGCGAGGATGATGTGGACGCCCGACGCAAGGCCGGCCCACGACGAGCCGACCCAGACGGCGACCATCGCGCCGACGATGAACTGGCCCTGACCGCCGATGTTGAAGAGGCCGCAGCGGAATGCGAAGGCGACGGCCAGTCCGGTGAACACCAGCGGAATCGAGAGGAGCAGCGTCTGCTGGAGATTGAAGGCCGCCTCGGACTCGGCGTCGTTCACGTTCCAGGGGAACCAGATCTGAGCGTCGGTCCATGGGAGCCCGACCTGGTGCGACCCCACTTCGAAGAACCAGTTGAGGCCGGTGCCGTTGAAGATCTCGCGGTACGTCGTGATCGGGTTGTGGCCGGTGGCGGCGACGACGATCCCGCCGACGAGGAACGCGAGAATCGCGGTCAGGACCGGCGCGGCGATGCCGCCTGCGCGCGCCATGAGGTCGAATCTCGCCGCGGGGCTCGGGACCTGGCCGGCGGGCGGCTCGGGCGCCGCCTGCCCTTCGCTCATGCCTCGGCCACCGGAGCCGCCTTCACCCTGACGATTCTAAGGTGAAGGCGGCTTCGGTCGAGATCGGTCGTTACAGCGTCGCGGGCGCCATCAGCTCTCCGGAGATCAACTGGTCCTTGACCTCGTTCATCCGGTCGACGAACTCCTCCGGAACGTCCGGGCTGATCTTGCCGACGGCAACGCCCTCGTTCTCGAGGTTGAAGACAGCGTCCGTGCCGCCCTGGAACTCCCCGTTGACCACCGCTTGGGAGGTCAGGAAGACGGACTGGTCGACTCGCTTGACCGCGCTCGTCAAGATATGCGGGCCGAGGTCCGACTGGTCGCGATCGACGCCGATGCCCCACCTGTTGCGCTCCTGGGCGGCGTCCAGCGCTCCGAGACCGCAGCCGCCGGCGACCTGGAAGATCACCTGCGAGCCCTGCGCGATCTGGTTGAGCGCGATCTCCTTGCACTTGTCCTGCGCGACGAAGTCCTGCGAGTAGCCGATCAGCGTCCGCACCTGTGGGTTGCATTCCATCGCTCCCGCGCGGTACCCCGCGATGAAGATGTCGACCGTCGGCAGCTTGATCCCGCCGACCGCGCTGATCACCTGCGGTCCGCCCTCCCGCTCGACCATCAGGCCGGCGAGGCAGCCGATCATGAAGCTGTTCTCGTTCGTCGCGAACGTGAGCCCCTGGACGTTCGGGTTGGTCTTGAACGGCGGGGCCTTCACCGAGTAGTCGATGATGGCGAAGTTCGAGTTCGGGAACCGTGTCGCTGCCGTGTTCGTCGCCTCGGCGAGCAGGAACCCGACGGCGACGCTGAGATCGAAATCGTCGCGCGCCAGCGTCGACAGGTTCGGGACGTAGTCGCTCGTCTGTCTCGACTCGACCGGGCGACCGGTCAGGCCGAGCTCGCTCTCGGCGCGTTGCAGGCCCTCGAGAGCCGATTGGTTGAACGAGCGGTCGTTGAACCGCCCGACGTCACTGACGAGGCCGACGTTGACGTCCTCGCCGGCCGACGTGTCCGCGGTCGTCGTGTCGCCCCCCGCGCTTCCTCCATCGTCGTCACCGCCGCAGGCGAGCCCCACCGCGAGCAGTCCGCAGGCGAGGAGCGCGGCGATCCATTGCATTGTTCGCACCGTCAGCCCCCTTGTCGTCGATCGGGTGCCGATCCTACCTTGGTGCGCATGACGAGAGGGCGGGCCTGGGCCCGCCCTCTCGACGTTCTCAGACCCTCCGAACTAGAGCGTCTTCGGAGGCTTGATCTTGCCGCTTGTGATGAGCGGCTTCAGCGCGTTCATCCGCGTGATGAACCGCTTCGGCACGCGTGCGTCGATGCGGCCGACGGCGACGCCGCCGTTCTTCAGGTTGAAGATGTTGTTCCGCTGGCCCTTGAACTTGCCCTCCTTGACGGCCTTGGCCGTCAGGTAGACGGACTGGTCGACTCGCTTGACCGCGCTCGTCAGGATGTGCCGACCGAGGTTCTTCTGGTCCTTGTCGACGCCGAGACCCCAGACGCCGCGCTCCTTGGCCGCGTCGAGGGCGCCGAGACCGCAGCCGCCGGCGACCTGGAAGACGACCTGCGAGCCCTGCGCGATCTGGTTGAGCGCGATCTCCTTGCACTTGTCCTGCGCGACGAAGTCCTGGGAGTAGCCGATCAGGACCTGCGTCCCGGGGACACAGCGGCGGGCACCCGCCCGATAGCCGGCGATGAAGATGTCGACCGTCGGGAGCTTGATCCCGCCGACCGCGCTGATCACCTTGCGGCCGCGCTGGTTCGCCATCAAGGCCGAGAGACAGCCGATCATGTAGCTGTTCTCGTTCGTGTTGAACGTCAGACCGACCACGTTCCTGTTCTTCGTGAACGGTGGAGCGGCGACCGAGTAGTCGATGATCGCGAACTTCGAGTTCGGGAACGCCTTGGCGGCGGTGGCCGTCGCGTCGGCGAGCAGGAACCCGACCGAGATCGTGACGTCGTAGCGCTGGCGCGCGAGCGACGAGAGATTCGGGATGTAGTCACTCGTCTGCCGCGACTCGACCGCGCGACCCTGGACCTTCAGGACGCGCTTGGCTCTGTTGAGACCGTCGAGGGCCGACTGGTTGAACGAGCGGTCGTTGAACCGGCCGACGTCGCTGACGAGCCCGACTTTGTAGACCTTCGCCGCAGCGTCGCTCGACCCGCTCGTCGCGAGACCCGCCAGCGCTGCGACGACGATCGCAGCCACGGCGAGCGCCGCGAGCAGGATGAGCTTTCGTGCTCTCATGAAACCTCCCTAGTCAATGAAAAGACAGACCCCGGTCTGCCCTTTCCTTAAGACGTGAAGCCTAAAGCCAAAGTTAGGCAAGTTCCGCGGCGGTTTCGGCAGTTTCGAGGCTGCGCTTACGAAGAGATCCGCTCGAGCGCGCCCTCATCGATGAGGACGCGTCGCGGCTTGGAGCCCTCGTACCCGGAGATGATGCCGCGCCGCTCCAGCATGTCGATCAGCCGCCCGGCCCGCGTGTAGCCGACCCGAAGCCTCCGCTGGAGCAGCGAGACCGACGCGGTCTGGGTCTGGACGACGATGTCGATCGCCTTCTCGAGCAGCGGATCGGAGTCCGGGTCGAAGTCGTCGTCGCCCTCCGCCAGGTCTTCCGGTGACGGCTCGGGCGCCTCGAGCAGCGACTTGTCGAGCTCCTGGTGTCTCTGCGCGCGGGCCTGCTCGACGAGCAGCGCAATCTCCTCCTCGCTGACGTACGCGCCCTGGAGCCGCTGGAGCCGTGACGTTCCGAGCGGCTTGAAGAGCATGTCTCCCTGGCCGAGCAGGCTCTCGGCGCCCGCCTGGTCGAGAATCACGCGCGAGTCGGTCTGGCTCGAGACCGCGAATGCGATCCGCGACGGGACGTTGGCCTTGATCATCCCGGTGATGACGTCGACCGACGGTCGCTGGGTCGCGAGCAGGAGATGGATGCCGACCGCGCGCGACTTCTGCGCGAGCCGGATGACGGCGTCCTCGACCTGCTGCGGCGAGATCATCATCAGGTCGGCGAGCTCGTCGATGACGACGAGGAGATAGGGCAGCGTCTCCTCCCCCCTGCTCCGGTACGCGCGGTTCGCCTCTTGCATGTTCCGGGCTCGCACAGTCGCGAGCCGCTCGTAGCGCCGCTCCATCTCGGTGAGCACGTTCCCGAGCACGATCGCCGCTTCCTTCGGGCTCGACACGACCGGCGTCAGCAGGTGCGGGATCTTCTCGTAGTGGGAGAGCTCGATCCGCTTGGGGTCGATCAGGATCAGCCGCGCGTCGTCGGGAGTCGCGCGGAGCAGGACCGAGCTGAGGATCGTGTTGATGCAGCCGGACTTGCCCGAGCCCGTCGTGCCGGCGATCAGGAGGTGCGGCATTCGCGCCAGGTCGGTCCAGACCGCGTTGCCGGAGATGTCCTTGCCGAGCCAGACCGCGAGCGGGCTGGCACTGGACGGCAGGTGGTCGAAGACGTCGCCGAGCGTGACGAGGTTCGGCGACAGGTTGGGGACTTCGACGCCGACCGCCTGCTTGCCGGGGATCGGCGCGAGGATCCGGATCTCGGTCGTGGCGAGCGCATAGGAGAGGTCGTCCTTGAGCGCGGAGACCTTGGACACCTTGGTTCCGGCGGCGAGCTGGAGCTCGTAGCGGGTGACCCGCGGGCCGGTGATCTCTCCGACGACGCGTGCTTCGACGCCGAAGTCGGCGAGGGCGCGGACCAGTGCGTCGGCAACCTGCCCGGTCGCCTCTGCCTTGCCGCTGACGCCCGCGGGCGACCGCCGCAGCAGTGACGGCTCGGGCAGGACGTACTCGGGAGCGGCCGGGTTCGGCGGCTCGAACAGCACCTGCTGCTCGCTCTCTTCGGTCGGCTCTTCGCCGTCGGTGCTAAGCAGGGAGCCCGGCTCGGCCTGGCCGACGACCTCCGGGAACTCGGACACACCGTCCACGACCGGGCCCTGGCGCGGGCGCAACAGGACGGGCGGCGGCAGCGCCTCGACGCGTCGCGGGGCGCGCTCGAAGGTCTGGCGAGCAGCGGTGCGCGCGCGACGGACGGCAGGTCCCGAGCGCCGGAGCAGAGCGCCCACCGAAGCGCCGGAGAGGAGCAGGATCGCCCGCCGTCAGCGCCGTGATTCCAGCGATGAGCATCCCGGTGTGTCCGACGAGCGTCCCGACGACCTCCTCGAGCGCGCGTCCGACGTAGCCGCCGCGGCCGGCGAGCACCAGCATCAAGCCCTAGCGCCGTGACGACGATCCCCGTCCGGAACGGCCGCAGCTCGACGATCGCGCTGCGGCCGAGCATCAGGCCGCCGACGACGACGAGCGCGGCCGGGAGCAGGTAGCCCGCGTCGCCGATCATGGCCCAGACCCCGTCCTCGATCCAGCCGCCGCCCCGGCCTCCTTGCCAGCCCAGGTACGTCAGCGTCGCGAGGAAGATGCCGACCGCGCAGAGGACGAGCCCGATCAGCTCGGGATGGTGGTGGCCGCGCTTCTTCGCCGTTCGCCGCTTCCGCTTGATGCGTGCGGGCGTGCGTGGACGGAGCACTCGCTTCTTGCGGCGCTTCGGCATGGGCGCCTGCTTCGACGGCGCGTAGGCGTTTCCCTACCTGTCGAGCGTCGGCAGGCGCTCGATCAGGAGCTCGATGAAGGTACGCCCCTCGGCCTTGACGCCGACGTGGGCGTTGGGTTCGTTCTCCGTCCGGCGCCAGAGGTCGACGACGGTGCGGCCGCGGCAGAGGTCCGACGCGCAGTCGATCGCGACGTGTCGGTGCTCCGTCGTCACGAGCTCGGGCCTGAACGCGTAGGCAAGCGCGAGCGCGTCGTGAATCGGCGATCCATCGAAGCCGTAGGTCTGCGAGTGGAACCGGTTGTAGAACTCCCAGAGCTCGGCGACGAGCGTGCCGGTACGGCCCGTCGCGCGGAGCCGGTCTGCATCTGCCTTCGTCATCAGCGCCTGGTGGGTGACGTCGAGACCGATCATCGTCACCTCGATGCCGCTCTCGAAGACGCGGGCGGCCGCCTCCGGGTCGGCCCAGATGTTGAACTCGGCCGCGGGCGTGACGTTCCCGACGCCGATCGCACCGCCCATCAGCACGATCCGCTCCGGCCTCGCGTGGGCGTAGCGGGCGAGCATGAGCGCGACGTTCGTGAGCGGCCCGACGGCGACCAGGGTGGCGCCCGCTGCGTTCCGGCCCAGAAAGTCGACGGCGTGCTCGTCGATCGGCGTCCCCTGGGCCGGCGGCAGGTCGGGGCCGTCGAGGCCTGACTCCCCGTGGACGTACCGAGCGACGTAGGGGTCGCGAACCAGCGGCCGGCCGGCGCCCGCCGCCACCGCGACGTCCGTCCGGCCGACGAACTCGAGGATCCGCACTGCGTTCGCGGTCGTCTTTTCGAGCGTCTGGTTGCCGGCGACGGTGGTGACGCCGAGCAGCTCCACCTCGGGGCTCGCCAGCGCGAGGAGCAGCGCGATCGCGTCGTCGTGGCCTGGATCGCAGTCGAGGAGGATCCGCTCAGCCAAGGATCGCGTCGACCTCCTCGGCGGTCGGCAGCGACGGCTGGGCCCCGAACCGCGAGGCGGCGATCGCGCCGGCGGCGCACGCGCGCCGGAGCGCCTCGTCCCAGTCGCGCCCTTGGAGATGGGAGACGACGAGACAGGCCGTGAATGCGTCCCCCGCGGCGGTGCCGTCCACCGCGTTCACGGGTGGCGGCGTGGCGCGCGCCACCTCCTCCCCACGCTCGAGCAGCACCGCGCCCTCCGGTCCGAGCGTCAACGCCACCAGCCGAGGCTCGGTCGGCAGCGCCTCGAGCTCGTAGCGGTTGACGACGACGACGTCCGCCCGCTCGACCAGCTGCTCGGGCACCGGCTTCGCCGGGGCAGCATTGAGGCAGAAGAACGAGGCCGACTCCGCCGCCGCCGAGACGACGTCGACCGGGATCTCGAGCTGGCAGAGAACGTTGCCGCCCGGCTGCACCGGCTCGAGCTCGGCGTTCGCGCCCGGGACGACCACGATCTGATTCTCTCCGGCGGAATCGACGATGATCAGTGCCACCCCGGTCTGGCCGCCGCGCCCGAGGTGCAGCTCGACACCGGCGTCCTGCAGCCCCACGACGGCCTCCTCGTCGAACGAGTCTTCACCCACCCGGCCGTAGAACGACGTGTCGGCGCCGAGCCGAGCCGCCGCCACAGCCTGGTTCGCACCCTTGCCGCCGGGCACGCGCGCGAACTCCGCATCCGTCACCGTCTCGCCCGGCCGGGGCAGGCGCTCGACCCGCACGACGAGATCGAGGTTCGCTGACCCGACTACCGTTAGCTCAGGCGGCAAGCGCGCGGAGATCGTCGAGCGCGCCGTCGAGGAGGTTCTCGCGCAGGTCGAAGAGCCCCGCCCAGAGCGACGATCGATCGGGTGACGTCCCCAGCCGGACGGAGCTCGTCAGGCCCTCCAGCGCCCGAATCAGGACCGCCAGCTCGAGATAGGCGTGCGTGACGCGGTGCGGAGCGACGACGACGCCGGCGCGATAGAGGACGGGCGCCCACTCCATCAGCTCGGCAGGTCCCGGCTCTCCGTACCAGGAGCGGCCCTCCGCGAGATCCGGCTCGAGCTCCAGGAGGTAGCGGCCGAGTGGGCGCTCGAGCCCGGTCAGGGCCGTCTCGACGCGGTCCGCGGCCCGGCGGAGTGCGGCCTGGCGCTGTCCGGGTGTCGACGGCGTCGCTTCGCCCCTCGCCCACCGCTCCAGCAGCCGGCAGAACGCGAGCGCCGCCACCTCGCAGGCCGCGAGCTGGGAGATCAACCGCCGGGCCGTCGCCTCCTCGGCCGCGTTCTCGACGAGGGCCTCGGCCCAACTGGGCGTCCCGACGATGCTCACACTTCCACTATGACGGGGAGGATCATCGGGCGTCTCCCCGTTCTGTCGTAAATCAGTTGCGCAATTGCGTCGTGGAGGTGCTCCTGGAGGAGCTTGATCTCCGTGATCCGCTGCTGCACGAGCTCGCGGAGGACGCGGTCGGCCTCGGCCTGCATCTCGTCGATCAAGAGATCCTGCTCGCTCAGCCCGCGGGCGATCACCTCCGGCCGGCTCGTGGGCACGCTGTTCGAGCCTCCGACGGTGGCGACGATGATCAGCACGCCGTCCTCGGACAGCGTTCGCCGGTCACGCAGGGAGACGTCTTGGACATCGCCGACGCCGAGCCCGTCGACGAAGGTGACCCCCGTTTCGACCTGGTCGATGATCCGCGCGCCCCTCGGGCTCAGCTCGACGACGGTGCCGTTCTCCGTCAGGACGATCGAGTCGGCCGGTACGCCGCTCTCCTGCGCCAACCGGGCGTGCGCGGCGAGCATCCGGAACTCTCCGTGAACCGGCATGACAGCCTTTGGGCGAACGAGGCCGAGCATCGTGCGGAGCTCTTCGACGTAGGCGTGGCCCGAGACGTGGACCGGTGCGATCTCCTGATGCAGGATCTCGGCGCCGGCCTTCGCGAGCTGGTTGATCGAATCGTGAACGCGCAGCTCGTTCCCCGGTACCGGCTTGGCGGAGATGATCACGGTGTCGCCCCGCTCGACCTGAACTGCCGGGATGGTCGCCGTAGGCGATTCGCGTCAGGGCGGACATCGGCTCGCCCTGGCTGCCCGTGCAGAGCACGAGCACCTCGTGCGGCCGGTACTCGTCGAGCTCGGCCGGCCGGATCAGCGCGTCGTCCGGGACCTGGACGTAGCCGAGGTTTCGCGCGATGTTGATGTTCTTGCGCATCGAGCGGCCGACGACAACGACTTTGCGGCCGGTCCGGACGGCGACGTCGATCGCCTGCTGCATTCGATGGACGTTCGAGGCAAAGCAGGCGACGAGCACGCGCCCCTGGCACCGAGGGATGATCTGATCGAACGCCTCCCCGACCAGCCGCTCGGAGCCGGTGAAGCCGGGTCGCTCGGCGTTCGTCGAGTCGCCGAGCAGCAGGTCGACACCCATCGTGCCCAGCTCGGCGAATCGTCCGACGTCGGTTCGCTTTCCGTCCACCGGGGTGTGGTCGAGCTTCCAGTCGCCGGTCACCAGCACCCGGCCGGCGGCGCTCTCCAGCACGACCGACATCGAGTCCGGCACGGAATGCGCGACGCGGACGAACTCGACGCGGAACGGACCGATCTCCTCGTGCCCGTTCTCGGGCCTGGCCTCCTTCAGCTCCACGGCCTGCGCCAGCCCGTGCTCGTCGAGCCGTGACTGAGCGAGGCCCAGCGTCAGTTTGGTCCCCCAGACCTCCGGGAAGCGCACCTCGCGGAGCAGGAAGGCCAGCGCGCCGACGTGGTCCTCGTGAGCGTGCGTGAGGATGACGGCGCGGACCCGATCGCGGCGGTCCGCCAGGTAGGAGAAGTCCGGCAGGATCAGATCGACGCCGAGATGCTCGTCGCGCGGGAAAGCGAGGCCCGCGTCGACGACGACGATCTCGCCGTCGAGCTCGAAGACGGTCATGTTCTTGCCGACTTCGCCGACGCCGCCGAGCGGAATGATGCGAAGAGTGTCCGCAGCCATCAGCGCATTCTACGAGGGGCTTCCTGCGCTCAGATCGGCTGCCGTGGCTACGCCGAGACGGGCTGAAGCGCTCCCAGGCGCTCCAGGTAGCCGCGAATGCGGTCCTTCTCCTCGTCCGTCGCCTCGACGAGCGGCAGCCGCAGGCCGCCGACCTCGTGACCGAGCAGGTTGAGCGCCGCCTTGATCCCGATCGGGCCGACGGTGACCTTGAGGATCTCGTAGACCGGGCCGAGCTCCTCGTCGATCTGGCGTGCGCGGTCGGCGTCGCCCGCCTTGAAGCGCGTGATCTGCTCCTTCACCTGCGGGCCGACGACATGCGTGTGGACGCAGACGCCGCCGGTGCCGCCGACCTCGAGGAACGGCAGGACCAGGTTGTCGTCACCGGCGTACAGCTGAAGTCCGGTCTCGTCGACGATCCGGCGCGCATCCGCGAGGTCGTCCCAGGCTTGCTTGACCGCCACGACGTTCGGGATCTCGGCCAGCTCGGCGAGGGTCTCGACGGAGACGAGGTTCACGACCCGCGCGGGGATGTTGTAGTAGACGATCGGCTTGTCCGTCACGGCCGCGATCGCCTTCACGTGCTCGACGATGCCGCGCGGCGGCGGCTTGTTGTAGTACGGCGTCACGATCAGGAAGCCGTCGACGCCGAGCTCGTGCGCGCGCTCGGTCAGGTGCACGGAGTGGCGGGTGTCGTAGGTCCCCGTGCCGGCGATGACCGTCGCCCGGTCGCCGACGGTCTCGACTGCGGCCCCGTAGAGCTCGAAGCGCTCGTCGTCGGTCAGGGTCGCCGACTCACCCGTCGATCCGGTAACGACGAGCCCGTCCGAGCCGTTGTCGACCAGGAACGTGGCCAGCTCGCGGAACTTCGTCAGGTTGACCGCGCCGGCCGAGTCGAACGGCGTCACGCTCGCAGTCAGAACCTCGCCGAGCACGCCGCGATGATAGCTAGGTGGTGAGCGCCGTCTCGAACGCAGTCTTCGCGTCGTCGCCGAAGACGGCGAACACGACCCGCTGGAGTGAGGACGGCTCGTACGCCCGCACCGCGTCGACCATGATCCGGGCGCACTCGTCGAGCGGGAACCCGCCGACGCCGGTGCCGAACGCCGGCAGGGCGAGCGACTGCGCGCCGAGCTCGTCCGCGACGCGGAGGCAGCTCTCGGTCGTCCGGCGGACGAGCTCCGCGTTCGTCCGCAGATCCTGGCCCATGACGGCGCCGTGGATCACCCAACGAGCTGGAAGCCGGCCGGCGCTCGTCGCCACCGCGTCGCCGACCTCGATCGGGCCCAGCGCCACAGCCTCGCGCTCGATCTCCTCCCCACCGGCCCGCTTGATCGCGCCGGCGACGCCGCTGCCCATCCAGAGGTGGTTGTTCGCGGCGTTTGCGATCGCATCGACCTCCAGAGCGGTGATGTCGCCCGCGACGACCTCGAGCTCAGTCAAGAATCGCGTCCAGCCCGACGGTTAGCCCCGGGGGCAGCGTGTGAACGCGTTCGAGGGCCAACAGCACGCCGGGGACGTACGCCTCACGCGAGTAGGCGTCGTGACGGATCGTCAGCAGCTGCCCGTCGCCGCCGAGCAGGACCTCTTGGTGCGCATTGAGTCCCGGCAGGCGAACCGAGTGGATCGGAGCGCCGCCGAGACGCTCCGCCGTCGCCTTCGCCGTCCCCGAGGGCGCGTCCTTCTTCGTCTCCGCGTGCAGCTCGACGATCTCGGTGCGCGGCAGGTAGCGAGCGGCCTCCTCGGCGAGGCGCATCATGAGCACCGCTCCGATCGCGAAGTTCGGGACGACGAACAACTGCACGCCGCGCTCTTTCGCCAGACCATCAAGCGCCTGCGGCTCCCAGCCGCTCGTCCCGACCACCGCGGGGATTCCCTGCTCGAGCGCAGCGCGGACATTGCCCTCGACGACCTCCGGCGCCGTGAAGTCGACCATCGCCTCCGCGTCAGGTAGATCGACGAGCTCGTGTCCCGCCGCCTCCAGCGCCGGACCGAGCACGGAGCCGACCTTCCCCCCGCGCCCGAAGAGCGCGACCTTCACGCTGCGGCGGGGGCCAGGGCGGGACTGACTCGCTCGACGGCAGCGTGGAAACGCTCTTCGCTGGGGCCGATCCCGGCGGCGGAGAGCCGCTCCGGCGCCAGCAGCAGGTCCGCCAGCTCGGCCAGGCCCTCCGGCTCGACGGCGTCGATCTCGGCCATGATCCGGTCGAGCGAGAGGAGCTCGGTGTCGGTGATCAGCGACTTGCCGAGCCGGCTCATCCGGTTGGACGTGGACTCCATCGAAAGCAGGATGCGGCCCTTGAGGTTCTCCTTCGCGCGCTCCAGCTCGTTCGGCTTCAGGTTCCCGGCCGCGATGTCCTCGATCTGCTCGACGGCGATCGCCAGACAGTCGTCGAGGTTCTCCTCTCGCGTCCCTACGTAGAGCCCGATCTGGCCGGTGTCGGTGTACTGCGAGGCGAAGCTGTAGACCGCGTACGCCATGCCCGCGCTTCTCCCGGATCTCCTGGAACAGGCGCGACGACGCCGAGCCGCCGAGAACGGCGTCGAGCAGCGACGCAGCGAACCGCCGGCGGTCCGAGCGGGCGATGCCCGGCGCGGCGAGGGCGACGTGGTACTGCTCCGTGTCCTTCCGCAGGAAGCGGACGCTCGGCGGCGGCGGCTTGACGAGAGGCGGTCGGACCCGCCTCCCCTTCGCCGGCGACTCGCGGACCTTGGCCTCGGCCTTCTCGAGCAGGCGGAGCAGGTCGTTGTGGTCGAGGTTGCCGGCCGCGGCGACCACGACGTTGCCGGGCACGTACATCGAGCGGTGGTACGCCGAGATCGCTCGCCGCGAGACGGTAGAGATCACCTCGGCCGTGCCGATCACGGGTCGGCCGAGCGGGTGGTTGCCGAAGACGGCTTCCGCCATCAGGTCGTGGACGAGCTCCTGCGGCTGGTCCTCGTACATCGCGATCTCCTCGAGCACGACCTCGCGCTCCGAGTCGACCTCGGAGAACGTCGGCGCGAAGACCATGTCGCTCATGACGTCGATCGCCGTCTCCAGGTGATGGTCGGCGACGCGCGCGTAGACGACGGTGTGCTCGCGCGAGGTGGCGGCGTTCAACTCGCCGCCAAGCCCGTCGAAGATCTCGGCGATCTCCTGCGCCGAGTACGTGTCTGTGCCCTTGAAGAGCAGGTGCTCGATGAAGTGTGAAACGCCGGCACGGTCGTCGCGCTCGTCGCGTGCGCCGGCGCCGATCCAGTAGCCGAGCGCGACCGAGCGGACGTGCGTGAGCCGCTCGGTGATTACACGCTGGCCCGAATCGAGCTCAGAGAGGACGTACTTCTGCACGGACGGATCGTAGTGTGAGGGCAGCGCCTGGGCGCTGCCCTCACCTCCGATGCCTAGTTCCGGTCGCGGCCGCCGCGGCCGCCGCGACCGCGTCCGCGATCGCCGCCATCGCGGCGCGGCGGACGCTCCTCGCGCGGGCGCTCAGGAGCGTTCTTGGCCCGCTCGATCAGCTCCTCCGGCTGGACGAGCGACCCGTTCTCGTGCTTCGCGACGAGCTTGAGCCCGATCCGGCCACGCTCCTTGTCGACCTCCTGCACGATTACGTCCAGGACGTCGCCGCGGTTGATCACGTCTTCGATGTGGCCGACCCGGCCCGGGCCGACGTTCGAGACGTGGAGCAGCCCGTCGGTGCCCTTCTTCAACTCGACGAACGCGCCGAACTGCGTCGTCTTCACGACCTTGCCGGTGTAGGTGTCCCCGACTTCCGGCTCCTTGGTCAGCGCGTCGATCGTCTCCATCGCCGCCTCGGCGTTCTTGCCCTCGGTCGCGTAGATCAGGATCGTGCCGTCCTCCTCGATGTCGATCTGGACGTCGTGGTCCGCCTCGAGTGCACGGATCGTCTCGCCGCCCTTGCCGATGACCATCCCGATGAACTCCGGGTTGATCTTGATCGTCGAGATGCGCGGCGCGTGGCCCCTGAGCTCGCGGCGCGGCTCGGGGATCGCCTCCAGCATCTTGTCGAGGATGAACTCACGGGCCCGCTTGGCCTGCTCGAGCGCGCTCCTCATGATCTCCTGCGTGACGCCGGTGATCTTGATGTCCATCTGGAGCGCGGTCACGCCGTCACGCGTCCCTGCGACCTTGAAGTCCATGTCGCCGAGGTGGTCCTCGGCGCCCTGGATGTCGGTCAGGATCACGTAGTCCTCGCCCTCCTTGACGAGGCCCATGGCGATGCCGCCGACCGGCTCCTTGATCGGAACCCCGGCGTCCATCAGCGCGAGCGCGGAGGCGCAGACCGAGCCCATCGAGGACGAGCCGTTCGACTCCAGCGTCTCGGAGACGATGCGGATCGTGTACGGGAACTCGTCGGCCCCCGGGATGATCGGCTCGAGCGCCCGCTGCGCGAGCGCGCCGTGGCCGATGTCACGCCGCTTCGGGCCCCGCATGAACCCGGTCTCGCCGACCGAGTAGGGCGGGAAGTTGTAGTGGTGCATGAAGCGGCGCTCCTGCTCCAGGGAGAGGTCGTCGATTCGCTGGCCCTCCTTGGCGGTGCCGAGCGTGAGCAGCGACATGATCTGCGTCTGGCCGCGCGTGAACAGCGCGGAGCCGTGCGTCCTCGATGCGACGCCGACCTCGCACCAGATCTCGCGGATCTCGTCGGCACTTCGGCCGTCCGGCCGCACCTTGTCGACCGCGATCTTGCGGCGGACGAGCTCCTTGTAGACCGCCTCGGCCGCCCGCTTCACGAACTGACGGGTCAGCCCGTCCTTGACGGCCGGCGGATCGCCGTCGACCGTTGCCGGCCCGACTGGGAACGGCAGCTCGACAGTCTCGATGATCCGGTCGAAGAGCAGCTGGCGCTTCGCCGAGCGCAGCTCCTTCGAATCCTGCTCCGCGTCGGTCAGATCGCGGAGCGCGTCCTCGAACTGCTCCCGCACGGGACCCTCGACCGCCGCGATCCGCTCGCGGTCCAGGATCGCCTCGAGGCTCATCTTGTACTGCAGCTGCTTGACGATGTCCTCTTCGGTCGAGGTCATCTCGAGCGGCGTCAGTTCCTCGGCGAGGGTCTCCTCGACCGTGATGGCGGCCTCGCGAAGGCCGTCGGCGAGGATCCGCTCGCGGATGCGGCCGCCGAAGCGCTCATGGAGCTCCTCGGTCAGCTCGTCATCGAGCCACTTCGGCTTGCCGACCTGCTCACGCAGCTGCTCCTGCACCTCGCAGATGCGGACGATCTCGGCGTGGGCGCGCTCGAGGGCTTCGAGGAGCTCCTCCTCGGGGATCTCGTCGGCGCCGGCCTCGACCATCGTCAGGCCCTCCTTCGTCCCGACGACGATCAGGTCGAGGCCCTTGTTGGCCTCGCTCTCCTCGAGTGTCGGGTTGATCACGAGCTCCCCGTCGATCCGCGCGACGCGCACGGCGCCGACCGGGCCGTGAAACGGCAGCGGCGAGATCATCAGCGCCGCGGAGGCGCCGTTGATGCAGAGGATGTCGTGCGGCGTGACCATGTCCGCCGAGAGGACGGTGCAGATCACCTGCACCTCGTTCTTGAAGCCCTTCGGCCACAGCGGCCGGATCGGGCGATCGATCATCCGCGCGGTCAGGATCGCGCGCTCCGTCGGCCGGCCCTCGCGCTTGAAGAACCCACCGGGGATCTTCCCGGCGGCGTACATGCGCTCCTCGACGTCGACGGTGAGCGGGAAGAAGTCCGAGCCTTCCCGTCCCTCCATCCGTCCCTGCGCCGTCGCCAGCACCATCGTCTCGCCCGAGCGGACGACGACGGCGCCGTCGGCCTGCTTGGCGAGCTTGCCGGTCTCGAACGTGATCTCTTGCCCACCGATCTCGACCGAGACCGACATGGGACTTGCTACTGCAATGCTCATCTGTCCTCCACTCTTCGTGGAGAGTGGAGGTTTGGGTCAAGCGTCGGCCCTAGGATCATCGGATCCGGCGTAGGCCTCGCCCAAACTTCCACCCTCCTGCTTCGGGCCGGCGGCTATCTCCGGAGGCCCAGCTCCTTGATCAGGGCCCGATAACCCTCGAGATCCTTGCGCTGCAGATAGTCGAGGAACCGCCGGCGGCGGCCGACGAGCTTGAGCAGCCCGCGCCGCGAGTAGTGGTCCTTCGTGTGCGTGCGCAGGTGCTCGGTCAGCTCGTTGATACGCGCCGTGAGCAGCGCGATCTGCACCTTGGTCGAGCCGGTGTCGGCCTCGCCCTGGCCGTGCTTGCCGATGATCTCCTGTTTGGCTTCCTTGCTGAGGGTCACTGAGCCTCCTTCAGAATGAATCCGCAGTCCCCGCCGTTGCACGCGGAAGCGGCATGAACAGCCGGGTCTGCGGTCGGCGGTAGGGTAGCAACGATGCGCGCCGCCGTCGCTGCGGGACATCCGGCGACCGTCGACGCCGGCATCGAGATCCTGGAAGACGGTGGGAACGCCGCCGATGCGGCGGTTGCGGCCTCGCTCGCGTCGTGTGTGGCCGAAACGGTCATGACCGGCCTGCTCGGCGGCGGGCACGGAGCCGTGTTCTGGAACGGCGCCGTGCGGATGCTCGACTTCTTCGTCGCCGTCCCGGGGCTCGGCGCGGAGCAGCGGGAGGTCGAGCTCGAGCACCTGGAGGTGCCCTTCGGCGCGGAGCTCGTGCACTACGCCGTCGGGATCGGCTCCTGCGGGGTGCCCGGCGTGCTGCCGGGGCTGGACGAGCTCTGGCGCGCCCACGGGACCCTCCCTTGGCCCCGCCTCGTCGAGCCCGCGCTGCGCCTGGCCCGGGACGGGGTCGAGATGCTGCCGGCCCACACGGCATGCCTTCAGATGCTGGCACCGGTCATGACGATGCGCGAAGGCGGTCGGATCTACTCGCCCGGCGGCCGGCTGCTCGAGAACGGCGACCGCCTCGAGCAGCCCGGGCTCGTCCCCGCGCTCGAGCTCGTCGCGGAGGAGGGCGGTCGCAGCCCGTCGCTCCAGGAGCGCCTGCTCGCGCTGATGGAGGAACGCGGCGGCATCGTCACGCGCGACGACCTGGCCGCCTACGCGCCGCGCTGGAGCGAGCCCGTTCGGGCCGAGTACGCCGGAGTGACGCTGTCGTCGAGAGCCGCGCTGCGAAGCCCGCTGCCGGTGCTTGCGGCGCTGACAGCATCGGACGCTCTGACGCTCGCTCGAGCCGCTGCGGGACGGCAGCGGATCAGCATGGCGATACGACCAATCTGTGCGTCGTCGACGACGACGGGAACGCGGTCGTCCTGACGACCAGCCTCGGCCTCGGCTCCGGGGACTGGGTGCCCGGCCTCGACCTCCACCTGAACAGCATGCTCGGCGAAGCCGATCTCGTGGTCGGGGAGCTCTCGCCTGGCGATCGGATGGCCAGCATGATGTCGCCGACGATCGGCCTCGACGACCGAGGGCTCGCGCTCGCGGTCGGCGCTGCCGGCGGAACCCGGCTTCGCAGCGCCCTCGTCCAGGTCCTCGCCGGCGTCCTCGACGAAGGCCTGAGCCCCGAAGCTGCGGTCGACCGACCGCGCCTCCACCCCGTCGGCGAGCTCGTCCACCTCGAGCCGGGCTTCCCCGATCGCGTCCCGGACCTCCTCGAGCGTTCGGGGTTCACCGTCCGGACCTGGCCCGCGCGGCACCACTTCTTCGGCGGCGTCAGTCTCGTCACTCGCGTCCGGCGCCGCCGGCGATCCGCGCCGCAGCGGCGCCGCGAAGCAACCTGCTCAGTCTGAACCGGCGGCTCCGCGGCTCTCGCCGCTGCGACGTCGCGCCCGATCTGGTCGATCAGCTCCTGCTCGGAGCCGAACGCCTGCTCGCCGCGAAGCCTCTGCCAGAGCTCGACGACGAGCCGGCGCCCGTAGAGGTCGCCCTCGAAGTCGAGCAGGAACGCCTCGACGCGGCGCTCCTGCCCGCCGTAGTGCGGGTTGACGCCGATCGAGATCGCGGCGCGATGATCGCCGGCCTGCCCGGCGTAGATCCCGTAGGCGGGAACGAGGAGCTCGGACGGGACAGCGAGATTCGCGGTCGGGTACCCGAGCGTCCCGCCGCGCGCATCCCCGGCGACGACCGTGCCCTCGACCTCCGGCGCACGGCCGAGGAGCTGGGCGGCGCCCTCGACCTCCCCCGCGCCGAGGAGCTGCCGGATCCGGCTGGACGAGACGCCCTCGACGAGCGGGACCGGGCGGACGTCGAATCCGAGCTCCGCCAGCGTGTCGAGATCGCCGCTCCGCCCGCGGCCGAAGCGGAAGTTCTCGCCGGCTGCGATCACCTTCGTCCCCAGCGGCCGCAGGATCGACTCCGCGAACTCCTCGGGCGTCTGGAGCGCCAGGTCGGACGTGAAGGGCACGACCTGGACGTCGACGCCGAGGTCGCCGCAGCAGCTCCAGGCGCCGCTCGAGCGTCGTCAACAGCTCGACCTGGTTTCCCAGCGCGATCCGGGGATGCGGGTCGAAGGTGACGACCGTGGTGGGGAGCCCGGCCGCCTTCGCGGCCTCGACCACGCGGCGATGGCCCAGGTGCACGCCGTCGAACGTGCCCAGGGCGATCGAGCGTTCGACGCTCACAGCGCCGCGACAGCCTCTTCGGCCGGGATGATCCGGGCGGGATCGGCGTCGTCCACGCGGAACGGGCCCGACCTCGGTCCGGCGCAGCGAGACGCAGTGGCCGCCCAGCTTGTCGGCGATCGAGCGAATGTACGTACCAGAGCCGACGAGGAGGTCGAGGGTCGCGATGCGCCCGTCGTAGCCGAGCAGCTCGGCCGAGTGGATCGTCGAGCGCCGGACCGGCATCTCGACGGCAACGCCTTTGCGATGCAGCTTGTACGCGCGCTCGCCGCCGATCTTCACGGCCGAAGCGGCCGGGATCTGCAGGTCGACCTCGCCGCGGAGCTGCTCGACGAGCTCGGCGAGCTGCTGCTCACTCGGCGGATCGTGGGAGTCGAGCGCCTCACCTTCGAGGTCTCCGGTGCTCGTTCGCGCCGTCAGGTCGATTTCCGTCACGTAGCGCTTGTCGAGACCCACGAAGCGCTGCGCCAGCTTCGTGCTGCGGCCGAGGAGGACGAGCAGGAGCCCCGTCGCGAACGGGTCGAGCGTCCCCGCATGCCCCGCCCGGGCGCCGGTGCGCCCGCGCAGGTCGCGCACGATCGCGAACGACGAGGGGCCTGCCGGTTTGTCGACGAGCACGAGGCCCGATGGATCAAGCCCCCGCGACGACACGCGCTGCCAGGTATTGCTCACGGAGGAAGTCGACGATCTCGGGGATCTCGAGCTGCGACGAAAACCCCGCCGCCTGGCGGTGGCCGCCCCCGTCGCCCGAGGCTCGCGCGATCGCGGAGACGTCCAGCGCGTCCGCGCTCGAGCGGAGGCTGACGCGCCTGGCCGGACGCCCGGGCGCCGGCGGCTCACGGATCAGCGCCGCCATCTCGGCGCCCTCGATGGCGCGAAGGAAGTCGATGATCCCCTCCGAGTACGGCTCGGCGGCCCCGACTTCCGCGAAGTCCGTCTTGAGCAGGTACGAGACGACGAGCCCGCCGCCCTCGTAGACCTGCGCCCGCTCCAGGGCCCGGGCGAGGAGCTTCAGCTTCGCGAGCTGCACGGTCTCGTAGACGCTCTGGAAGACGCGGTGGACATTCGCCCCTGCTTCGACGAGCTCGGCGGCGAGCCGCAGCGCCTTCGGGGTCGTGTTCGCGTACTGGAAGCGGCCGGTGTCGGTGACGAGCGCGACGTACAGCGCCTCGGCGAGCTCCGGCGTCAGCTCGACGCCAAGCTCGCGGGCGAGGTCGCGGACGATCTCGCCGGTCGACGAGGCGTCGGCTTGAACGAGGTTCACGTCACCGAACCGCGAGTTGTCGTGGTGGTGGTCGACGTTGAGCACGAGGGGAGCGGGCTCGAGCGCGGCCTGGCCCTCCCCGAGCCGGCTCTCGTTCGCGCAGTCGAGCGCGAACAGCACGCGCTCGCCGACGTCGTCCGGAAGCTCGCGGCGAAGCTCGTCGAGGGGCATGAACTTGTACTCGGCCGGCAGCGGCGCCTGGCCCGAGAGGTACATGACGGCGTCCTTGCCGAGGGCGGTCAGGACAAGCTTGGCGGCGAGGATCGACCCGAGCGCATCCCCGTCGGGGTTCTCGTGAGTGATCAGCAGGAAGCGCTCGTGACGGCGCAATGCGTCGACGATCGCCTCGAAGTCACTCGTCGTCTGGGTCGTCTGGGGCGAGCTCATCGATCAGTTGAGACATCCGGACGCCGCGCTCGACGGACTCATCGTATTCGAAGGTCAGCTGCGGAGTCCGCTTCATCCGGAGCTCGCGGGCGATGCGCGCCTGGAGCACCCCATGCGCCGCCTCCAGCCCGGCGAGTGTCTTCTCGCGCTTCTTCTCGGAGCCCAGGACGCTGACGAATACGCGGGCCGTGCGCAGGTCGGGCGAGGTCGCGACTCCCGTGACGGTGACGAACCCGATCCGTGGATCCTTCAGCTCGCCGATGGTCTCCGAGAGCACCTCGCGGACCGCGGCATTGACTCGGCGCATGCGGTCACTCATAGCTCGACCACCTCGAGAGATGTGTGACGCGCAAGGACGTCGAAATCGCGATCGGCGTGGAGGACCGGCACGCCGGCACGAGATCGCCGGGACTGCGACGAGAGAGTCAGTCATCTAACCTGACGCGTCTCCCCGCCGCGCGGCACGTGCGGAACAAGCGCGCAGCTTCCTCGTAACCATCGAGCCCGTCGAGCCGAAGGAGGCGGAAGTTCATGAGAAACGACCGTCAGGGCGGCGAGACGCTGCGTCGAGCTCGCTCCGGCAAGAAGCTCCATGACCACCACTTCGGTTACCGCAACCTCAGTGGACGCGTTGAGTGCCCTTCGCAGCGCGTGGTCGACGGGCGTACCCGAACGGCGAAAGAACTCAGCCCACGCCGAGGTGTCGGCGACGATCACTCGCCAAGCGGGTGGCCGCGAATAGCCTCGAAGTGGCGCTGCCCACCAGTCGCCGTCAGTCGTCTCGGCGAAAGCCTCGAGCTGCTCGAGTGGATCGCCAACAAGACGCCGAAGGGCGAGGTCAACCGCCTCACGTTTCGTCCGGAGGCCGTACATTTCGATCGCGCGGGCGACCAGTTGGTCGTCGATGACGATGTTCGTTCGACCCATGCCCGCAATCGTAGCGACGCGCATACACCTGTCTGTGTATGACTAGTCCCCAGGGGCCACGATCTCGCGTTCGGCGCGCACGAGCTCGTACTCCTGCCCGTTCAGGTACCGAACCGCCTCTTCGAGCAGCTGCTCGGCCTCACGGTGCTCACGCGCACGCAGGCCACGGTCAGGCGGCTCCGCTGCCAGAGCTCGTGGTGGTCGACCTCGGCCACGGCGGCGCCAAACCGGTTCTGGAGCTGCGCCTTCGCCGACTTGACGAACTTGCGCTTGCCCTTGAGCGAGCCCGCCTCGGGGAAGTGAAGCTCGACCGTGAGGATGCCGACAAAGCCGGCGCCCATCGGTCTACTCGCTGGCGGTGGTGGCCGGCTCGGGTGCTGGCGCCGGTGCGGAGAGGTCGGTGCGCTCGACCTGCCTGGTCTCGATGACCTCGAGCACGTCGCCCTCCTTCACGTCGTTGAAGCCCTCGAGCAGGATGCCGCACTCGAAGCCCTCCTCGACCTCGCGCACGTCGTCCTTGAAGCGCTTGAGCTGCGCGATCGAGGTTTCGTGGATGACCGTCCCGTCGCGAACGATGCGCACGTGCGCATTGCGCCGGACGACGCCGCTCGTCACGTAGGAGCCCGCGATCGTCCCGAGGCGTGAGACGCGGAAGAGCTGGCGGACCTCGGCCTCGCCGATCAGCTCCTCGGTCGTGACCGGCGCGAGCATGCCGACGAGGGCCTGCTCGATGTCCTCGGTCAGCCGGTAGATGACGCGGTACGTCCGGATCTCGACGCCCTCGCGCTCCGCCAGCTGGCGGGCCTCGGCGTTCGGCCGCACGTTGAAGCCGACGACGAGTGCGTTGGACGCCGCCGCCAGGTTCACGTCGCCCTCGGTGATGCCGCCGACGCCCTGATGGATCACGCGCACGCCGACCTCCGGGTGCTGGATCTTCTGGAGCTCGGAGACGGCGGCCTCGACCGACCCGTCCACGTCGCCCTTGAGGACGATGTTCAGATCCTGGACGCCGCCGGCCTGCATCTGGGCGAACAGCTTCTCGAGCGAGATGCCGGCGCCCGCCGCGGCCAGCTGCTCACGGCGAAGCCGCTCGCCGCGGCTCTGGGCCAGCTGGCGGGCGTGACGCTCGTTGTCGACGACGCGGGCCAGCTCGCCGGCAGGCGGCGGATGGTCGAAGCCGAGGATCTCGACGGGATCGCCCGGGCCCGCGTCCTGGAGCTTCTCGCCGCGGAAGTCGTAGAGCGCACGGACGCGGCCCCAGGCATCGCCGGCAACGATCGCGTCGCCGACCTTCAGCGTGCCGCGGTGGACGAGCATCGTCGCCACAGGCCCGCGCCCGACGTCGAGGCGCGACTCGATGATCGGGCCGGAAGCCTCCGCATCGGGGTTCGCGGTCAGGATGAGCTCGGCGTCGGCGACGAGCAGCACCTTCTCGAGCAGGTCGTCGAGGTTCTGCTTCTGCTTGGCCGAGACGTCGGAGAACTGGGTGGTGCCGCCCCACTCCTCGGGCTGAAGGCCTTCGGCTGCGAGGTCGCCGCGCACCCGGTTCGGGTCGGCGTTGGGGACGTCGATCTTGTTGACGGCGACGACGATCGGGACCTCGGCGGCCCTCGCGTGGGAGATCGACTCCTTCGTCTGAGGCATGACCCCGTCGTCGGCGGCGACGACGAGGACGGCGATGTCCGTCACCTTGGCGCCGCGCGCCCGCATCGCAGTGAACGCTTCGTGACCCGGGGTGTCGAGGAAGGTGATCTTCCGCCCGTCGTGCTCGACCTGGTACGCGCCGATGTGCTGGGTGATTCCACCCGCCTCGGTCTCGACCACGGCGGCCTCGCGGATCGCGTCGAGCAGCGTCGTCTTCCCGTGGTCGACGTGGCCCATGATCGTGACGACCGGCGGACGCGGCTTGAGCGACTCCTCCGGATCGTCGTACGACTCGGGCTCCTCGTCCTCCTCGGCTGCGTGCTTGATCGTGACCTCGCGCTTGAACTCCGCGGCGATGAGCTGGACGGCCTCGTCGGAGAGCGACTGGGTGATGGTCACCATCTCGCCCAGGCCCATCATGATCTTGATGATCTCGGCGACCGGCTTCCCGAGCGACTGCGAGAGCTCCTTGACCGTGACGCCCGACTGAACGGTCACGGGGCCGGTCGGCTGGACGACCTCGCGCGGCTGCTTCGGCCTCGTTTCCTGGCGATCGCGCGCCTGGCGCGCGTCGGGGCGCGGCCTCGCCGCCTGCGAATCGATGACGACACGGCGCTTTCGGCGCCCTGATTGCGCCTGGCGCGGCCGGATGGGCCGGTTTGGCTTGTTTCCGCCTTGATCAGCCATGGTCAGGCGTCAGTGTAGAGACGGACGAGGTCTGGATCGATCCTGACGGTGCGCCTGAGCGTCCGGTTGAACGCGTTCCTGGAGGCGGCGCGCTCGAAGCAGGCGAGCCGGCGGCACGTGTAGGCGCCGCGACCAGGATCGGTCGGGCCCGGCACGAGTGCGCCGTTCCGGGCGACGAAGCGCAGGAGCTCGGCTTTCGGGGCCTTGCGTCCGCAGCCGGCGCACGTTCGTAGAGGCCGGTGGCGCTCAGGCCGACGGCTGCTCGTCCCTCTCCTCGGCGCTGACATGGGCAGCCAGCTCCGTTTCCTCGGCCTCGGCGGCCGGCGCGGGCGGAACCTCTGCGGGCTCGGGGCTGGTCGCCTCCTCAGCCGCAGCCTCCTCCTCGGCCTCCGGCTCGGATCCGGCGACCGGCACGGCCTCCTCGACGGTCTCGCCGCGCGCCTCGCGCTCGGCGAGGGCGGCATGTGCGGGGATCCCGCAGAAGCGGGTGCCGGGGATCGCCGCGTTGGGGCAGCGCTTCCCGTTCGAGAGGATCGCGGCGCAGCGGCCCGAGAAGTCCTCGCCCGCCTCGCCGCCGGCGAAGGCTGCTTCGGCCTCGGCCGCCGCAAACTCGGCCTCGGACTGGATGTCGACCTTCCAGCCGGTCAGGCGCGCGGCCAGCCGGGCATTCAGCCCTTCCTTGCCGATCGCGAGCGCCAGCTGGTCCTCGGGAACGATGACCGTCGCCTCCTTGGTCTCGTCGTCGATGTAGACCTCGCGGACGCGCGCAGGCGACAGCGCCTTGGCCAGGAACCGGGCCGGCTCGGTGTTCCACGGAATGATGTCGATCTTCTCGCCGCGGAGCTCGGAAACGACCATCCGCACTCGCGAGCCACGCGGCCCGACGCAGGCCCCGACCGGGTCGACGCCCTGCGTGTGCGAGACGACGGCGATCTTCGACCGATAGCCGGGCTCCCTCGCGACACCGCGGATCTCGACGAGGCCGTCGGCGATCTCGGGCACCTCGAGCTCGAAGAGCGTCTTGATCAGCTCGGGGTCGCGGCGGGAGAGGATGACCTGCGGGCCCTTCGTCCCGGACCGGACCTCCGTGATCACCGCCTTGATCCGGCTCCCCTGCTCGTAGCGCTCGCCGTCCACCTGCTCGGAGCGGGGCAGCAGCGCCTCGACCTTGCCGAGGTCGACGAGGATGTTGTTCCGGTCGCCGGCCTGCTGGACGATGCCCGTGACGACCTCGCTGACCCGGTCGACGTACTCCTCGTACATGATCTGGCGCTCCGCCTCGCGGATCCGCTGCTGAATCACCTGCTTCGCGGTCTGCGCGGCGATGCGGCCGAAGTTCTCCGGCGTGACGTCCTCGCGCCGAATCTGGTCGGACGGGATCTGCGACCAGTCGATCTCGAGGTCGTCGTCCGTGATCAGGGTGTGCTGCTTCTCGCCGGTTTCCTCCTCGACGCGCTCGAGCTCGTCGAGCGCACGCTCGCGCGCCTCCTCGAGCAGGCGCTCCTCGAGGTCCGACGGCATGTGGATCGCGAAGACGCGGAAGTCTCCGGCCTCGTCGATCTCGACGACGGCGTGTCGCGCCGCCCCCGGCGTCTTCTTGTACGCGGCGAGCAACCCGTCTCGCAGCGCGTCGACGAGGATTCCACTCTCGAGATTCTTCTCGCGCTCGAGCTCGCGGACGGCCTCGATGATCTCGCGGCTCATGGTCACACCCTCTCTTCGATCAGATTGCCCCGCACGATCGGTCTCGTACGGGATCTCGTATTCGTTGCCGTCGGTCGCGAGCCGGATCCCTGCCGGGCTCGCTCCGACGATCTCTCCCTTGAATCGCTTGCGGCCGCCGATGTCGCTCGAGGTGCGGAGCGCAACGCGCTGGCCAATCGCCCGCTCGAAGTGAGCCGGGGTGCGCAGCGGGCGCTCGACGCCCGGTGAGGACACGTCGACGGTGTATTCGCGGAGGTAGGGGCGCAAGACGTCAGTGACCCGCGCGCAGAGCGCATGGTCGACCTGCTGGGGATGGTCGATGAACACGGTGAAGCGCTCGGGCCCGGAAAGCTCGAGTGCGAGCACCTCCACGCCTGGAATCGCCTGTTCGACCTGCGGCGCGATCTCCCTGAACAGCGTCTTCTCCTTCTCGTATACGTCTGCCATCTTGACTGCCCTCACAAAAAATGGGCGCCGCGCGCCCATTTCTCCGAAACGGTGAAATGTGGTGTTAGGAGAATAGCAAGGTCCCCTTCCCTAGCCGCTCCACGGCGGCAGCTCGAGGGCGCGCTCGAAGGCCGCCCGGTCGTGCACCGGCTCGCCGTGGGAAACGATCACGTGCTCGAACGGCAGGTCGAGCATCGCTCGAAAGGCCGGCAGGACCCACTCCTCGTGCCAGGGCGTCGCCCAGATCCGAAGCTCTCCATCGGGGGCGGTGAGCCCATCGGCGAAGACGAGAGCTCGCTGCTCGGGGAGCCAGAGCGGCGTCTCGTTCCGGCTCCGGCCGTCGTAGAGCGCGACGAGTCCGCCCGGGAGCTCGCTCTTCGGGCCGATCCACTCGAGCTCGGTCTCGGGGGCGTCGCCGGCGAAGAAGACGTCTGGGCCGAAGGCCCGCGCCCCGTAGCGGCGTGTGAAGAGGTCGACGTCCCGAACGTGATCCGGCTTCAGGACGACGAGCATGGTCGGCCGGCGGGCGTCGAGCCGCGCCCAGACCTCATCCGTCTCCTCCGGCGGCGCGAGCGCGTCGAGGAGCGCAACCTCTCCACCGGACTCGACGACGGTGCTCGTCACCGGCCCGTCCCACCCGAGCCCGGCTTTCCAGTCGGGATGCTCGAGCCGCCAGATCCAGAGACCCTGCGCGATGTCTCGGATCTCGGCCGGCACGCGCGTAGTGTGTCAACGCTTTGAGCGTCCCTGAGCAGAAGAAGCGCGACATCAAGCTCGGACCGTTCTTCACGGGGGGTCTCGTTCTGCTCGTGTACGGACTGCTCCGCCGGAAGGCGGTCGTCATCGCCGTCGGGCTCGGTTCGATCTGGTTCGACCAGCGTACGGAGCTCGGCCGCTCCGTGAAGCAGCGGATCATCAAGGCGATGTCAGTGCCGGTCGTCGAGGACGATGGTGACCGGCCCGTCGCCGACAAGCTCGACCCGCATCCGTGAGCCGAACACGCCCGTCTCGACCGGCACACTGACGGCGCGAAGCTCCTCGCAGAACCGCTCGTAGAGCGGCTCGGCGTGCTCGGGCGGCGCTGCGTCCGTGAAGCTCGGGCGGTTGCCCTTGGCGGTGTCGGCGATCAGAGTGAACTGGCTGACGACGAGCGCCTGACCGCCGATGTCGAGGAGCGAGCGGTCGAAGCGTCCCTCCTCGTTCTCGAAGATCCGCAGCCGAGCGATCCGGCCGGCGAGCCGCTCGGCGTCTTCCTCAGCGTCGTCCTTCGCGACGCCGAGCAGCACACAGAGTCCTTGTCCGATCTCGCCGGCGGCCTCGTCGTCCACGAGCACGCGCGCCGACGAGACGCGCTGGACAACCGCGCGCACGAGCTAGCTCAGGTCTTTGATGCGCTCGTCGTAGTGGTCGGTGCCGGGCTTCAGCGAGCTCGCCAGCTTGAAGTGACCGTTCGCCTCCGCGTGGCGACCCAGCTTCTCGAGTGAGCGGCCGAGCGCGTAGTGCGCGTAGTCGTCTGTCGGTGAGAGCTCGAGCATCGCGCGGAACTCGCGCTCTGCGTCCGCCCAGCGCTGGCTCCGGAAGTAGGCGATGCCGAGGGCCTCTCGGATCGAGGCCTTCTCCGGCTCGCGCTCCTTCGCCTGCTCGAGAGGCACTGTCGCTTCCGCGGCCCGACCCTTCCGAAGCTCGTCGCGGCCGTGCTGAAAGAGGTCGTACGTGTTACTCACAAGCTCCAAGGTAGACGAAGACGACCGTCTCGACTACGAGCCGAGGCCAAGCGACCGCAGCGAGACGAGGCCGCGGAGCCGAGCGCGCGTGCCCAGCCGCCGCCGTAGCCGTCGCCGCACCGCGCGCAGCTCCTTGCGGGCGTGCCTGGCGGAGGCCTCGGCCTGTGCCAGCGGCCCGTACCGCGCCGCGGCGAGCGCGTCGCCGAGCCGGTCGCCGGGGACACCGACGCCATGCTCGAGCTCCGTCGCCAGCTCCGCGGGCGTCGCGCTCGCGGAGACCTGCATCCGCTGGTCGACCAGATAGTCGGCGAGGTCGAGCCGCACCGCGCCGGCGAGGCGGCGCGGGTCGCGGGTCAGGTACCGCAGGTGGCGGCGCACGAACTTGAGCAGCCAAAGGCCAGCCGTCGCCGCTGCGGCGAGGAGCAGCAACAGCGCGATCAGACTGCCGCTGCCGCGGCCACCTTCCGCCGCCGCGGCCTGCGCTGCGGCGGTTCCGCCGGGATCCAGACCCCGCACGCGGTCATTGGCGGCGTTCGGGCCACCGTCGCCCAGACGGCCGCGCAGGACGTCGAGGCCGAGCGCCGCTGCTCCGACCCCGAAGGCGTCGGTCGCACCCGAGACGTCGAAGGTGAACGACGACGACGTGTACGTGCCGCCCAGCCGCCCCCGCCCGGGGGTCGGGTCGAACGGAAGCCACCCGTACCCCGCGAACCAGACCTCGACCCAGGTGTGGGCGTTCGTGTCGGCGACCGTCCACACGTTGTCCTCGGAGTCGTAGCGACCGTTCGTGAAGCCGGCGCCGACCCGAGCCGGAATACCGAGGTAACGCAGCATGAGCGCCATCGCGCCGGCGAAGTGCTGGCAATAGCCGTTCCGATGGTCGTTGACGAACGCGACCAGCGGCGGAACCCCCGCCCGCACCGGTGGCCGCTCGTTGTACTCGAAGTCGCCGCCTTCGCGGAACCAGGCCTCGAGCGCGACGACCGCGGCGTAGGGGTTCCGCGCCTCCCCGACGACCTCGAGCGCCGCGTCATAGAGCGGCTCGTAGACCCGGGCGTCCTCGTCGCTGAAGAGCGCTCGCATGACGTCGTCTCGGCCGGGCGTCCCGAAGGTCGGAGCAGGGCTCTCGAGCCCGATCCCGAGGTACTGGCCGGCTTCGACCACGTCGGGATAGACGGGCGGCGAGGCTGCCAGCCTCTCCGGACTCGGACTCGGCTGCTGGATGTAGCTCCAGACGCGGTAGTCCTGGCCGCGGCGCAGCCGGTCGACGTGCCCGACACCAGGGGTATAGAAGGCGGCCTCCCCCTGCTCGAAGGCGATCGGGACGGTGGCGGCGACGAGATGATTGTCGCGGAGTGCGTGAACCTCCACAACCTGCTCGATCCACGTGTCCTCGTTGGCGGCGTCCGGCGGCACCATCGGATCGTCGAGCAGCACGTCGCGTCCGTCGATCACCGTCGGCTCGATCGCGTCCTGGGACTGGAACCACCGGTCGTCGAGGAACCCGTCAAGGGTCGTGGCGCGCCAGTAGGCCACCTCACGCGGTGCCCGCACCGTGAGGACGGTCGTCGACCGCTTCGGAAAGCGGATGCCGTCGTAGTCGGCGTCCCAGACGTACGAGACGTCGACCGGGCGGTCCGTCCGCTCGAACGGCTCCCACTGCTCCCAGGCGAGGAAGGCGCCCTTCGCGACGGCCGGCGAGCTGACGGCCACGAGCGAGGCGACGAGGACGGCGCCGCCAACGAGCGCGGTCTGTCGCGTCCCCCGGCCGCCGGTCGGCCGCAGCGCGGCGAAGAGGATCAGCGCGGCGACGAGCAGCAGCGCGCCGCGGGCCGTTGCCGGCGCGTCGCGAATCAGCGTCACGGGCCAGGCCGCGCCGGCGAACGTCAGCGCGCAGGCCAGCACCGGCCGGCCCCTCGCGATCGAGACCGCCGCGCCCAGCGTGAAGACGAAGGTGGCGAGCAGGAGCACGCCGTGCATCCGCGGCCGGTCGCTGGGGTCGAACGGGATCGTGACCTCGTAGTAGTCCAGCGTGCCGTTCCAGATGCCCGAGAAGAGCGGCCCGAAGAAGTCACGGTCACCGTCGAACGGCCTGGCATCGAGCGGCGAGACGCCGAAGGCGAGGCCGGCCGCGACCAGGAGCGCGACGACCGCGCCCACGGCTTGCAACCAACCTCGCCGGAGCAGCGCGACTCCGACGCCCAGCGCGGCGACGAGCACGATCTCGCCGCCCTTCGGCGTGGCCTCGAGCTGGCTCCAGCCGGTGGCGATGAGCAGCGCCGGCAGGGCGCACAGGAGCGCGGTCCTAGCCATGAGCCGCACCGCCCTCCACCGCCGGGCCGAGGACGGCGCCGAGATCGTCGCCGCGCCGGAGAACCGCAACCGGAACACCGGCGGACTCCAGTCGCAGCGTCGCTGCCTCCACTCCCACGGCCCGTCGCCGCCTGCCCTGGAAGCTCGGCAGATCCACGTAGACGACCGAGATGTGCTGGCGGCCCACGGCGCGCCCGATCAGCGCCTCGACGAGGGTCGCACGGAGCGCCGGGGTGACGACGGCGAGGTCGCTGGCCCGCGCGGCAATGCCGGTGTCGTCCGCGATGAAGGCCTCGAGCGACCGACGGCCGGTCTGCTCCGCCGAGGCGAGCGCCTCCATGGCCCGCGGCCAGTCGCGCTCATAGGAGCGCACGGAAACGAGCTCGCCCGTGCTGGTGACGAGCAGCCGCACGTGTCTGCCCCGCCGCGCGTGCGTCCAGAGGATCGACCCCGCGGCGCGCACCTGCGCGTCGAAGCTCGAGTCGGGGCGCTCCCCGGCTGCAAAACCCTCCTGAGCGTCCAGGACGACCACGACCTCGTCGCGCGGCGAGTCCTCGAGCTCCTTGACCATCAGCTGCTGGCGGTGAGCGGTCGAAGGCCAGTGGACCCGTCGCAGCGACTCGCCGTCCTGATACTCGCGGACGCTGTGCAGCTCGTAGCCGGCCGGGCGGCGCAGGAGCACCCGTCCCGCGCCGTGCGAGCGCAGGCCGCGCTCGGAGAAGAGCGCCGCGAGCCTCGT
Organism: uncultured Actinomycetes bacterium; assembly: GCA_963764595.1. GTDB lineage: Bacteria > Actinomycetota > Thermoleophilia > Gaiellales > Gaiellaceae > JACDAN01. Next base: position 678,020 of record CAVXTG010000007.1, read on the forward strand.
CAGCCTCGGATAGACCAGAAGTGTCCCGGTGTCGGGCAGCGGCTGCTCGCGGCGCGCGAGGCCGAATGGATCCTCGATCGCGACCTCGGCGTCGGTGAAGCGGTAGCGCCCGCGCGGGACCCGGGAGACGCGGTACGCGGTGCGGAGCCGCTTGCCGTCACGCGGCACCATCACGTCCCGCTCGCCGAGCCCTCCGGCCGGGTCGTGGAGGAGAACGCTGCCCGGGAGGACGCCGCCGTCGGCCTCCAGCTCCACCCGCACGACGACGTCGTCGCCCTCGACGGGGCGGTCGCGATCGACCGTGCGATGAAGCCGGAGGGGCCGGGAGAGCAGCCGCGTCCAGGCGAGCGCCGCCAGCGAGGCGAGCACGAGCCCGACCGCGGGCGCGTAGAGCGCGTCGGCCCCGAACGCCCAGGCCGCGAGGTACGTCCCGAGGCCGAGCGCGAGCGTGAGGCGTCCGCGCTCTGTCACCGGGGCACTAAACCGGGACCGGCGTCCGCGCGACCGTGTCGGCGACGAGGTCGGCCGCCGACAGGCCCGACGCGCGCGCTTCCGGGCCGAGAATCAGCCGATGGGCGAGCACCGGCGCCGCGACGGCCTTGACGTCGTCCGGGAGCACGTACTCACGCCCCTGCGAGAGGGCGAGCGCCTTGGCGACGCGGAGCAGCGCGATTCCGGCGCGAGGACTCGCCCCCAGGTAGAGCCGTTCGTCGCCCCGCGTGTGGCGGAGCAGTGCGACCACGTAGCGGTTCACGCTCTCCTCGACGAACACGCGCTGTGCGTCCTCGATCGCGCCGACGACCTCAGCCGCGCTCGCCACCGGCTCCAGGCTCTCGAGCGGGGGCTCGCTCGTCTGCTCGCTCAGCATCCGGGCCTCGTCCTGGAGCGGCGGGTAGCCGATCGCGAGGCGCATCGTGAAGCGGTCGAGCTGAGCCTCCGGCAGCGCGTAGGTCCCCTCGTACTCGATCGGATTCTGCGTCGCGAGCACCATGAACGGGCCGCCGAGCGGATAGGTGACCCCGTCGACGGTGACCTGGTTCTCCTGCATGCACTCGAGCAGCGCCGCCTGGGTCTTCGGCGAAGCGCGGTTGATCTCGTCGACGAGCAGGATGTTCGCGAAGACCGGGCCCGGCCGGAACTCGAACTCGTTCGTGCGCTGGTCGAAGACGTTCACGCCGGTCACGTCCGACGGCAGCAGGTCTGGGGTGAACTGGATCCGCGAGAACGAGCAGTCGATCGACCGCGCCAGCGCCTTCGCGAGCATCGTCTTCCCGACGCCGGGGAAGTCCTCGATGATCAGATGGCCCTCGCTGACCAGGCAGAGCACCGCCAGCCGAAGCGTTTCCTTCGGTGCGTGCAGCACCCGCGCGACGTTCTCGGTCACCCGCGCAACGGCGTCGCTCGCCGTCGAGACCGAACGTGGGCGCTCTTCGGTCTGGCGCTCAGCCATCGCGGCGCTCCAGCAATCGCTCGACGTCGTCCAGGACCTCCACCGCGATGCGCTCCTTCGGCGCTCGGGCGACGTGCCGCTCACCTTGCTCGGAGATGATGACCACCTCGTTTTCGTTTGACTCGAAACCGGCGTCCGACCTGGCTACATCGTTGTAGACGAACAGATCGGCCTTCTTGACAGTTCGCTTCTCGCGGGCGCGGGCCAGACCGTCCTCCGCCGTCTCGGCGGCGAACCCGACGACGATCCGGCCGTTGGCCGGTCGGTCGGCGGTCAGCGCCTTGAGCACGTCGTCCGTCGGTTCCAGCTCCAGCCGCCACGTGTTCGCGGTCCTTGGGACGCTTGCCCTCGAGGGCCGCCGCCGGGCGATAGTCCGCGACGGCAGCCGCCATGACGATCACGTCCGCCTCGGCCCGGGCCAGCGTCTCGCGCGTGAGCTCCTCCGCGGTGGACGCTTGGACCACCTCGACACCGCGCGGCGCCGGCACGGCCAGGTTGGCGGCGATCAGCGTCACGTCGGCGCCGCGGCGCTGCGCCTCGGCGGCGATCGCCGTACCCATGCGGCCCGACGAGCGGTTCCCGACGAAGCGAACGGCGTCGATTGGCTCCCGTGTCCCGCCGGCGGTCACGACGACGCTTTTCCCGGCGAGACCTCCGTTGGCAGCGCCCAGCAGCTCCTGGGCGCGCGCGAAGATCGCCTCCGGCTCGGCCATGCGCCCGACACCGTGCTCGCCTTCGGCGAGCTCGCCCTGCTCCGGCCCGATCAGCTCGACTCCACGGGCGCGCAGCGTCTCGACGTTGGCCTTCGTCGCCGGGTGCCGCCACATCCGGGTGTTCATCCCGGGCGCGACCAGGATCGGCCCCTCGTGGGCGAGCGCCGCCTCGGTGACGAGGTTGTCGGCGAGCCCGTGCGCGAGCTTGGCGAGGCTGTTCGCCGTGAGCGGCGCGATCACGAGCAGGTCGGCGCGCTCGAGGTGGGGGTACTCCTCGCTCGGCCGTCGCCGTGCGAGCGCGTAGAACGTCTCGGCGCGGACGAATCGCTCTGCTCCCGGGGTGACAAGCGGGACCACGTCATGGCCGGCCCTGACCAGCAGGCGCGTGAGCTCGCAGGCTTTGTAGGCGGCGATTCCGCCCGTGACCCCGAGCAGGACTCGCGCCACGGCGCGACCTACCGCTTGTACTCGTGCTTGATCTTGCCCTCGGCGACTTCCTCGAGGGCGATCGTCAAGTAGTTCTTCGAGCGAGACTCCACGAGCGGCGGCGGGAAGTCCTCGAAGGTCCCCTCACCGAGCTGGTGGTGGTAGTTGTTGATCTGCCGCGCACGCTTGGCGGCGACGATCACGAGGCCGTAGCGGTCCGGGACATTTGCAAGCAGTTTGTCTACACGTGGGTAAATCACGGCCTCATCGTAGCTGCGCCGTGATCTCACTCCTCACGATCTCCTCCACTTCGTCGGCTGCGCGCTCGAGATCGTCGTTCACGATCACGTGGTCGAACTCGTCGGCCTGCTCGAGCTGTTCGCGTGCGAGGGCCAGGCGCTCCTCGATCTCGCCGGAACTTTCGGTCGCTCTCGCCCGGAGACGCCGCTCGAGTTCTTCGAAGGTCGGCGCGGTCACGAAGAAGGTGACGGTGCCGGGGACCGTCTTCTTGACGTAGGCGGCCCCATCGGTCTCGAGGTCGAGCAGGGGTACGTGCCCCGCCGCCCTGATGCGCTGAATCTCGGAGACGAGCGTCCCGGAGCGCTGCCCCCAGGGAAACGTCACGTACTCGAGGAACCCCTTCGCGGCCAGCCGCCGATCGAACTCCTCGTCGGTGAGGAACCAGTAGTGCTTCCCGTCCACTTCCGCCGGCCGGCGCTCCCTGGTCGTGGCCGAGATGGCGAGCTCCAACTCCGGGAAGCGCTCGAGCAAGATGCGCTCGATCGTGCCTTTTCCGGCGCCCGAGGTGCCGGTGACGACAATGACTGGTTTAACGCTGGAAGAGGCCAATGAGCTCGGCCCGCTGACGGTCCGAGAGGCCTCCTACCGTCTTCGACTGGCTGATTCTCGCCTGTGTCAGGAACCGTCCGGCCTTCACACGGCCGAACTTCGGCACAGCCATGAGGATGTCGAAGACCTTCGCCGTCGTGACGTACTCCGGAGGCTTGCGCAGGATCTCCTCGATCCTGGCGTGCCCGTCCTTCAGGTCTCGCTTGAGCTGCGCGCGCCGGACCCGGATGTCATTTGCGCGCTTGAGCGCGTCCATTCTCTGGTCGCGAGACCGGGCCGGCGCCTGGGCCTGAGTCTTCACGGACGCCACGGCGCGTGATACTAACAGCTTGTCCAGTTCGTTCAATTCGCGCTGAATTGCAGGTGTTTTTTCTGTTGCCTGCGCTGACATCACCGGCTCATGCGCGATCCCGACCGCCTCCCAGGGGTCACGCAGACCGAGTTCTTCAGCTGCCTCGTGCAACTCTCGACGCACACGGACCGGGGCTCCGGGGTCGGTGAAGAGCACCGTTCCGAGGGCGACGGCGCTCGCGCCGGCGGCGATCAGCTCGAGGGCGTCACGGCCGTTCCAGACCCCGCCCATGCCCACGATGGGCAGATCGGTCGCCCGCCGGCACGCATAGACGGCGGCCAGGGCAATCGGCTTCAGCGCGGGCCCCGAGTAGCCGCCCACGCCTCGCGCCAGGCGCGGGCGCAGCGTCCGCTCGTCTAGAGCGAGGCCGCGAATGGTGTTCACGAGCGAGAGCCCGTCCGCGCCCGCGGCCTCGACTGCCCGCGCGACCTCGGAGACGTCCGGGAGCGCCGGCGAGAGCTTGGCGTAGAGCGGCAGGGCGGTCGCCCGGCGGCAGGCGGCGACGATCTCCGCCGCCGATTCGGGTGCTTCGTCGACGTTCGGGCAGCTCAGATTGAGCTCGATCGTGACGCCGTGAAGCGCGGCACAGGTCTCCGCGTACTCGGCCGCTGAGAACCCGCCGACCGACACCCAGAGAGGGACACCCAGCTCCCGCAGACGCGGCAGCGTTTCCGCCAGGAAAGCGGCGATTCCGGGGTTTTGAAGCCCGATCGAGTTCAGCATGCCGTGGTCGGTCTCGGCGATCCGAACCGGCTCGTTTCCCTCACGCGGCAGGGGGGTCACGGTCTTCGTGACGAAGGCGTCGAGCGAGCGGGCGACATCCGGCGCCGCCAGCGCATCGAGACAGCCGGACGCGTTAAGCAGCAAGAACTGGCCCTTCGATGCAGAGGCGCTTGTAGCGGCCCTCGACCTCCACCGCGCACCCGTAGCAGGCGCCGTACCCGCAGGCCATCGGAGCCTCCCAGGCGAGCTGCGCGCCGGGCGCCATCGCCGCCAGCGCCTCGAGCATCGGCTCGGGACCGCAGGCGAGGATGTCGTGATCCGGCGGCAGCACGTCGGTCACGAGCGTCGGCTCGACGACCACGTCGGCGTTGGGGACGAGCGCGGACGCCTCCGCGTAGCGGTCCGAGCGGAAGCCGAGCACGGCCGGCGGCCCGCCCAGCGCCCCCGACAGGTACGGGAGCGGCGCGATGCCGATCCCCCCACCGACGAGCAGCGGACGCTCTACGTCGAGGCGGAAGCCGTTCCCGAGCGGCCCGAAGACGCGAAGCTCGTCGCCGCGCCCGAGCGCGGCCAGCGCTTTCGTCCCGGGCCCGACCGGCTCGAAGAGGAAGCCGAGCTCGCCGGCCGGCGCCAGGCAGAGGCTCATCGGCCGCGGGAGCACGCGGCCCGGCGCCTCGAGCATGAAGAACTGTCCGGGGATCCCGGGCTCGAGCCGGCCGCGCGCGACTCGGAGCAGGACGTAGAGGCCGACCCGCTCGGCCGCAACGACTCTATGCGGTTCGGCGTGCATCGATCCGTTCTTGGAGTGAGATCACGTCCTCGCCGCGGGCGTCGGCGATCGCGAGCACTGCGGCCGCCGCGCCGCTCAGTGTCGTGATGCACGGGATCCGGGCGCTGATCGCCGCCTCGCGGATCTGATAGCCGTCTGTTCGCGCGCCCGAGCCCTGAGGGGTGTTGATGACGAGGTCGCAGCGCCGGCGGCGGATCAGGTCGACGACGGTCGCCCCCTCCCCACTCTCGGTCACCTTCCGCACGTGGTCGACGGCGATGCCGCCCGCGGCGAGCGTGCGGGCGGTCCCGCTCGTCGCCGCCATCCTGAAGCCGAGCTCGACGAACGCCTCTGCCACGGTCACGACGGCGTCCTTGTCGGCGTCGCGGACCGAGAGGAAGACCGTTCCGCTTTCGGGGAGCGGGCGCCCCGCGGCTCGTTCCGCCTTGGCCAGGGCGGTCGGGTAGTCCGCCGCGCTGGCCATGACCTCGCCGGTCGAGCGCATCTCCGGCCCGAGGACCGGGTCGGCCCCGGGAAAGCGCTGGAAGGGGAAGACCGCTGCCTTCACAGAGACCTGTCCCGATGTCTGGCTCCGTGAGAGGCTCAGGTCGGCCAAGCGTGCGCCCGCCGCCAGGCGGCAGGCGGCCTCGACGAGGTTCACGCCGATCGCCTTGCTCGCGAACGGGACCGTGCGCGACGCGCGCGGGTTCGCTTCGAGCACGTAGAGGCGGCCGTCCTGGACCGCCAGCTGGACGTTGACGAGCCCGACGACGCCCAGAGCAGGAGCCAGCACCTCGACGGTGCGCTCGATCTGGGCGAGCAGCTCGGGCGGCATTCCCGGCGGCGGCAGCGCGCAGCTCGAGTCCCCGGAGTGCACGCCGGCTTCCTCGACGTGCTGCATGACGGCGGCGACCCACGTGTCCTCGCCGTCGCAGAGCGCATCGACGTCGATCTCCAGCGCGCCCTCGAGGAAACGGTCGACGAGCACCTTCGCTCCTACCGGAGTGCTCTCCGCGACCGTCTCGGCGTCGTAGCAGATCGTCATGTGGCGCCCACCGAGCACGTAGGAGGGCCGCACCAGCACCGGATAGCCGATCGCCTCGGCCACGTCGGCGGCCTCCGCGCGCGAGCCGGCGATCCCCCAGGGCGGGACGTCGACGCGCAGCCGGCGGCAGAGAGCACCGAAGCGCTCGCGATCCTCCGCCAGGTCGACGGCGTCGTACGGCGTCCCCAGGATCCGGAAGCCGGCCTCCTCGAGGCCGCGGGCGAGCTTGAGCGGAGTCTGGCCGCCGAACTGGATCACGACGCCGACGGGCTGCTCGCGCCGGCAGACCGCCAGCACCTCCTCGAGGCCGAGCGGCTCGAAGTAGAGCCGGTCCGACGTGTCGTAGTCGGTCGAGACCGTCTCCGGATTGCAGTTGACCATCACGGTCTCGAAGCCGAGGGCGCGGAAGCTCTGCGCCGCGTGGACGCAGCAGTAGTCGAACTCGATCCCCTGCCCGATCCGGTTCGGCCCGGAGCCGAGGATGACGACGCGCGGCGTGTCGCCGTCCGGCGGCGCCTCGTCCGCCTCGCCCCACGTCGAGTAGTAGTAGGTCGAGGCGGCCTCGACCTCACCGGCGCAGGAGTCCACGCGGCGATACGCCGGCCGGACCCCCCACTCGAGGCGCTTCGCGCGCACCAGCTCCTCGCTCGTCCGGCAGCGCTCGGCGATCGCGGCGTCGGACCACCCGGCGCGCTTGAGCCGGAGCCAGTCGTCGGCGACGAGCGAGTCGAGCGGGCCGACGTCGCCGAGCAGCTCGCGGGCTCGCTCGAGCTCGGCCTCGAACCAGGGGTGCAGGTTGCTCGGCTCCCAGGCGTCGTCGAGCTCGCGCGAACGCCGCGCCTTGAGGAACGCCTCGGTGAACGTCCGTCCGATCCCCATCGCCTCGCCGACGGACTTCATCTGCGTGCCGAGCGTCCGGTCGGCGCCCGGGAACTTCTCGAACGCGAAGCGCGGGAACTTGACGACGACGTAGTCCAGAGTCGGCTCGAAGCTCGCCGGCGTCGTGCCGGTCAGGTCGTTGGGGATCTCGTCCAGCGTGTATCCGACCGCGAGCTTCGCCGCGACCTTCGCGATCGGGTAGCCCGTCGCCTTCGAGGCAAGCGCCGAGCTGCGCGAGACGCGCGGGTTCATCTCGATCACGCGCAGCTCGCCGGTCTCGCGCTCCCGCGCGAACTGGATGTTGGCCCCGCCCGTCTCGACGCCGACCTCGCGGATCACGGCCGCGGCGGCGTCGCGGAGCTCCTGGTAGGCCTCGTCGGAGAGCGTCATCTGCGGCGCGACCGTCACCGAGTCCCCGGTGTGGACGCCCATCGGATCGAGGTTCTCGATCGAGCAGACGACGACCACGTTGTCGTTCCGGTCGCGCATCACCTCGAGCTCGAACTCGTCCCAGCCGATCAGCGACTCTTCGACGAGCACCTGGCCGACGGGGCTCTCCCGGAGCGCCCGCTCGAGGAGCTCCTCGAGGTCCGCCTCGCCGTGCGCGGTGCCGCCGCCGTGGCCGCCGAGCGTGAAGGCCGGGCGGAGGATCGCCGGGAAGCTGAGGTCCGGAGGCACGTCGTCCCAGCTCGAGACGACCTCCGATTCCGGGACCCGGTAGCCCGCCAGGCGCACGGTCTCGCGGAACAGGCGGCGATCCTCGGCCCGGCGGATCACGTCGACCCCGGCCCCGATCAGCTCGATGCCGAGGTCGGCGAGCAGCCCGTCCTCCGCGAGCTCGACCGCCAGATTGAGGGCGGTCTGGCCGCCCAGCGTCGGGAGCACCGCGTCGGGCCGCTCACGCGCCAGCACACCCGCGACGCCGTCATGGTCGAGGGGCTCGACGTAGGTGCGGTCGGCGAAGCCGGGGTCGGTCATGATCGTCGCCGGGTTGGAGTTGACGACGACGGTGCGGAAGCCCTCCTCGCGGAGCACCTTCAACGCCTGGCAGCCTGCGTAGTCGAACTCGCAGGCCTGCCCGATCACGATCGGGCCGGAGCCGATCACGCAGATCGAGCGGAGGTCAGGCCGCCTCGGCGAGGTCGCTCACCTCCGCGACCCACGACTCGAGCAGCGGCCAGGCGTCGTGCGGCCCCGGGCCGGCCTCGGGATGGAACTGAACCGAGCGGGCACGGAGCTCCGGGAAGTCGAGTCCTTCGACGGTCCCGTCGTACAACGAGACGTGGGAGACCTCCGGAGCCCTGCTCGCCTTGACCGCGAAGCCGTGGTTCTGCGAGGTGACGAGCACGCGGTCCCGCCGGCGGTCGAGCACGGGATGGTTGGCGCCGCGATGGCCGAACGGGAGCTTGAAGGTCTCGTGTCCGGTCGCGAGCGCGAGGAGCTGATGGCCGAGGCAGATGCCGAGGATCGGGACGCGACCGACGAGCGCCCGGAGGGTCTCGATCTCGGCCTCGAGCGGCTCGGGGTCGCCCGGCCCGTTCGAGAGGACGACGCCGTCGAATCGATCCAGCTCGTCCGGGTCGGCGTCGTGCGGGAACACCGTCACGGCCGCGCCGGCGGCCGCGAGCCGGCGAAGAATCGAGCGCTTGCAGCCGTAGTCGACGACCGCGACCCGGACGCGGCCCCGCTCGGAGTACGCGTACGGGCCCGGCGTGGAGACGTGCGCGGCGAGCGCCCGGCCGGCCATCGCCGGTTGCTCGCGAACGGCGCGGAGCGTCTCCTCCACCGAGGCGTCGCCCGCGACGAGCGCGGCCCGCATCGAGCCTCGCTCGCGGAGCCTGAGGACGAGCGTGCGGGTGTCGACGCCCGACAGCGCCGGGAGGCCGCGCTCGGCGAGCCAGTCCGTCCAGTCGGGCCCGCGCGCTTCTCGCATCACCACGCCGCGCGCCTGCGGCCGCGCCGACTCGCTCCGCTCGCGGGCGACGCCGTAGTTTCCGACCATCGGCGCCGTGAAGGTGACCAACTGCTCGGCGTAGCTCGGGTCCGTGACGATCTCCTGATAGCCCGTCATCGCGGTCGTAAAGACCGCTTCGCCGAACGCGAGCCCGGGAGCCCCCACCGAGTTGCCCCGGAAGGCCGTTCCGTCCTCGAGGACGAGCAAGCCGGTCATGCCTCGTGCGCGACCCGTCCCGCCGCGACCGTCAGCTTGACCTTGCCCGTCACCAGCTCCCCGAGCAGCCACGAGTTCGCGGAGCGCGAGTGGAAGTCGCTCTCCTCGACGCGCCGGCTCGCTTGGAGGTCGAGCAGGACGAGGTTCGCCGGCTCGCCGGGAGCGATCCTCGGCGCCGGGAGCCCGTAGATCCCGGCCGGTCCCGCCGACATGCGTGCGAGGAGCGTCTCCAGGGAGAGCACGCCGGGTGCGACCAGATGCGTGTAGAGCGCGGCGAATGCGGTCTCGAGCCCCGTCACCCCGAACGGTGCCGCCTCGAACGGCACCTCTTTCTCGTGCCTGGCATGAGGCGCGTGGTCGGTCGCGACAGCTTGGATCGTCCCGTCTCGCAGAGCAGCGATCAGCGCCGAGCGGTCGTCGCTGCTGCGGAGCGGCGGGTTCATCTTCACGTTCGAGTCGAGCGAGCGCACCGCCTCGTCGGTCAGGCAGAGGTGGTGCGGGGTGACCTCGGCCGTCGCCCCCACTCCGGCCGCCTGCGCCGCGCGGACGGCCGCGACGGACTCCTGTGCCGAGACGTGCAGGACGTGGATCGGCCGCTCCTCGTACGCGGCGAGCGAGAGGTCGCGCTCGACCATGATGCTCTCCGCGACCGACGGGTAGCCGGCGAAGCCGAGCTCGGCCGAGACCGCACCCTCGTGCATGTGGCCGTCGCGCGACAGCGTCGGCTCTTCGCAGTGGACGGCCAGCGGCAGTCCGGTCACGGCTCCGTACTGGAGGGCGCGGCGCATCAGGCCCGGCGCGGCCACCGGCCGGCCGTCGTCGCTGAATCCCGCCGCTCCGGCGTCGGCCAGCTCGGCCATCTCGGTCAGCTCGGCGCCCTGCTGGCCTCGCGTGATCGCGGCCAGGAAGCCGACGGGAATCTCCGCTTCCGCGCGAGCGGTGTCGATCAGTGAGCCGAGGACCGCGGTCGCGTCGACGACGGGATCGGTGTTGGGCATCGCGAGGATCGCGCAGTAGCCGCCGGCAGCCGCGGCCCGGGTGCCGGAGGCAATCGTCTCCTCGTCTTCGCGCCCGGGGGTTCTCAGGTGAACGTGCGGGTCGACGAACGCCGGCGCGAGGACGAGGCCCGTGCCGTCGATCACCCGGTGCCCGTTCGCGTCCAGCCGCGAGCCGAGCTCGGCGATCGTGCCGCGGTCGATGCGGACGTCGAGGACGGCATCGACGCCCTCGCCGGGATCGAGGACGCGGGCGCCGCGGATGACCAGATCGTCCTGCTTCGCTGAGCGTGCGACCAGCATCAGGCGACCTCGTGAAGCGACTGGGACTTGACGTCGACCGGCCCGGTCGTGAGCAGGTCGTAGAGCACGGCCATCCGGGTGACGAGCCCGGCGCGCACCTGCGTCTCGATCAGCGCGTCGGCGGCATCTGCGACGCGGGGGTCGATCTCGACGCCGCGGTTCATCGGGCCTGGGTGCATGACCTTCTGGCCGTCCCGGAGCCGCTCCGGCGTCACCCCCCAGCGTGCGGTGTACTCGCGGAGGCTGGGGACGTAGTTCGCGCCTTCCTGCATGCGCTCCCGCTGCATGCGGAGGACGTAGACGACGTCGGCGGCGCCGATCGCGTCGATGTCGGTCGACGTCTCGCAGCCCATCGCCTCGATACCGCGCGGGACGAGCGGCGGCGGGCCGACGACCGTGACTCGCGCGTCGACGAGCGCGAGCGCCTGGATCAGCGAGCGCGCGACGCGCGAGTGCAGAACGTCGCCGACGATCGCAACGTGGAGCCCGCCCAGCCGGCCGAATTCCTCCTGGAGCGTGTAGAGGTCGAGCAGCGCCTGGGTCGGGTGCTGGTGCTTCCCGTCTCCGGCGTTGACGACGTGTGCCTTCGTTACCCGGGCGACGAGCTGAGCCGCTCCGATCTGGGGATGGCGGATCACGATCACGTCGGGGTCGTAGGCGCCGAGCGTGAGCGCGGTGTCCTTGAGGGACTCGCCCTTGTCGACCGCCGAGCCGGAGGCCTTGATCGACATCGTGTCCGCCGACAGTCGCTTCGCTGCGAGCTCGAAGCTCGACGAGGTGCGGGTCGAGGACTCGTAGAAGACGTTGACGACCGTTCGCCCTTGGAGCGTCGGCAGCTTCTTCATCTCGCGCTCGAGCGAGCGCGCGAAGCTGCGGGCGGTGCCGAGCAGGCGTTCGACGTCGTCGAGCGAGAGGTCGGAGATGGAGAGCAGGTGCCGCCGCTCCGCCGGGGGAGGCGGCAGCAGGTCGTCTCGCATGACGCGGATCTCAGCCATCGGCGGTCAGGCCTCCTCTTCAGGCGTCGGGACGAGCAAGACCCGGTCGACCTCGTCCACCTCGACGAGCTGGACCTGGATGCGCTCGTTCCGCGACGTCGGCAGGTTCTTGCCGACGTAGTCGGGACGGATCGGAAGCTCTCGGTGACCCCGGTCGGCCAGGCACGCGAGCTGGACACGCTCCGCGCGTCCGTAGTCGAAGAGCGCGTCGATCGCGGCGCGGATCGTGCGGCCCGTGTAGAGCACGTCGTCGACGAGGACGACGGTGCGGCCCTCGACGGCGAAGTCGAGCTTCGTCGCGCGAACGAGCGGCTGAGGATGTCGCGGCGGCTCGCCGGCGCGGACCTGGACGTCGTCGCGGTAGAAGGTGATGTCGAGCGAGCCGAGCGCGACCTCGGTGCCGCTGAACTCGTGGATCAGCCGGCGCAGCCGGTGGGCGAGCGGCACACCTCTCGTATGGATGCCGACGAGCGCGACGCGATCGAGGTCGGGGTTGGCCTCGACGATCTCGTGGGCGATGCGGGAGAGGCTCTTTGCGATCGCCGCCTCATCGAGGAGCGTCTTTGTGCTCGTCTGTGCAGGCAGCGGCAACCGCTCTCCTTTCCGGCCTCACGGGACCGAGTTAAAGGACGTGGAGCGAGCGGGAGCTTAACGGCTCGCCGGACGGCGACGCAAGGAGCGATCCGCTGAGCGATCCTGGAGGCGACTTAGGCGTCGCGAGACGAGCTCGTCGGGGTCGGACATCGACTCGATCGCGTGCATCGCCGCCTCGAGCGAGCTCTCCGGCACGAGGACCTTCTGGGGCGCGTCTTCCGTCTCGGCCGGGTGGTGCTCGACCGCAGGCTCCAGGCGCGCGTCGATACCGGCGGCCTGGAGGATCGCCTCCAGCTCTTCGGCCTCGGTGACGTCCCCGGCGACGGCGACCTGAACGAGGTTGGTCACAACGCGCCCTCCGGGGCGGCCGCAACCGCCTCGCTCTTCAGCGGCGGCGGGTCGTGCCTGTGAGTGGCTCCACCTTTCACCAGCTCGGGCGACCCCCGTTCCGGAAACGGAACGACGATGATATCCAGGTCGCGGGGCACGACCGTCTCGTGGAAGACCTCCTGGGCCTCGCGCTCGATCTCACCGCCGAAGTAGCGATTCGACAGGTGGGTGAGCGCGAGCAGGCCGACGCCGGCCGCGCGGGCAACCTCCGCCGCCTGCCCGGCGGTCGAATGGAGCGTCTCCCGTGCGCGCTCCCGCTCCTCATCCGAGAACGTCGCCTCGTGGACGAGGACGTCCGCACCGCGCGCGGCCTCGACGACGCTCTGCGAGTAGGCGGTGTCGGCCGAGATCACGACCTTCCGCCCGGGTCGCGCCTCGCCGAGGACGCTCTCGGGAGCGATCACGCGTCCGTCCGGCAGGGTCACCGTCTCCCCGCGCTGGAGCGCGCCGCGTTCAGGCCCCTCAGGGATGCCCAGCGCATCGGCCGCCTCGACGTCGAACCGTCCAGGTCGCTCCTCCTCGACGAGTGCGTACCCCACTGCCGAGACGCCATGGTTGACGGGAAACGTGACCAAGCGATAGCCCTCGCGCTCGAGCTCCGCCCCCGGCGCGAGCTCGACCAGCTCATACGGGTACGTGAGCTTGCCGAAGATCCGGCGCAGCGCGCCGAACAGGTCGTGCAGGCCGGATGGCCCGTAGATCGTGATCGGCGTCTCCCGTCCGCGCAGGGCAAACGTCTTGAGCATTCCGGGCAACCCCAGGTAGTGGTCGGCGTGGTAGTGGGTCAGGAACAGCTCGCGGAGCTCGATCAGCCCGACGTTGGAGCGCAGGAGCTGCCGCTGCGTGCCCTCCGCGCAGTCGAACAGCAGCCGCTCCCCGCCCCGCCGCAGGAGAATCGCGGTCGGCGCCCGCTGCGCGGTCGGCATCGACCCGGAGGTGCCGAGGAAGACCAGATCCAAGTCCACGAGCGGAGTCTATGGCCCGTCTGGAGTGGCTCCAGGTGTCCGCGGAACAGTCGGCTACGGCAGGCGCACCACCTGCCCTGGGCTCAAGTCGCTGCCGGTGAGGCCGTTCTCATGCTGGAGCCGCCACACCGCCGCCCGTGGGTCGCCGCGGTAGTGGCGCACGGCGATCGACCAGAGCGTGTCGCCGGGCTGAACGCGGTACGGCTCTCCGGCACCAGCCCCTTCCGAGCCACGCGCCAGGACGCTCCAGGCGAGGACGACGACGATGAAGGTGACCAGCAGCGTGCGAGACGAACATGTGTTCGCCATGCTAGCGAACACGTGTTCGCTCCGTCAAGGCGGAAGTGTGACGACTTCGAAACGTCAGCCGCTGGCCGTCGAGGAAGGCGCCGTCGCGGTAGACGAGCTCCCCGTCCGCGTAGACCTCGCCGCCCTGGCGGAGGTCGCAGACCATGTCCCAGTGCAGGGCGGAGAGGTTCTCGCCGCCGGTGCCCGGAACGGACCGGCCGAGCGCGAGATGGACGGTGCCGCCGATCTTCTCGTCGAGCAGCAGGCTGCCCGTGTACTCAGTCACCGCGCGGTTGAGCCCGAAGGCGAACTCTCCGACTCGCCGCGCGCCGTCGTCCATCGCGATCATCTCGCGCAAGAAGTCCTCGCCGCGCCGCGCGGTCGCCTCGACGACCTCGCCGCCGTCGAAGCGGAGGACGACATCCTCCGCCTGACGTCCCCGGATGATCGCTGGGAACGAGAATCGGATCGTGCCCTCGACGCTCGTCTCGACGGGGCCTGTGAAGACCTCGCCGTCCGGCAAGTTCTCATGGCCGTTCGCCCGTCTCCAGCGCCGACCGTCGACGCCGAGCGTCAGGTCGGTGTCCTCCCCGACGACCCGGAGCTCCCGCTTGGTCTCGAGCAGCGAGCCGACGCGCTCCAGCTCTTCGTCGAACTCTTGCCAGGCGGCCACCGGATCCTCCGCGTCGAGGAAGGCGGCGCCGTAGACGAGCTCCTCGAACTCCGGCAGCGACATGCCTGCATCCTGAGCGGACGCCTGCGTCGGGTAGCCGCACCCCACCCAGCGGAACTCGCCTCGCTCCCAGCGCTCGAGGTACAGCTGCTGGAAGGGCTCGCGTGCCTTGGCACGCCGACCCATCTTCGCCGGGTCGACCCCGCTCAGGTGCTTGGTGTTCTCAGGGCCGTCGAGCACGATCCACACGTCGGAATGCTCGAGGTTCCAGCGCTGGTCGAGCGGGACCCACTCGAGCTGGTCGTCGTTGCCCTCGTCCAACAGCGCCTCTTCGGCCTCGTCCACCCGCAGCCGGGCGTTGGGATGCCCGCCCGCGCGCACGACCGAGCGATAGACCTCGCGGATCAGGGGCGTCGTCGGGGGGTTTCCTCCGATCTGGACGACGTCGCCCGGTCGAACCGTTGTCGAATAGCCGACGAGGACGTCGGCGAGCTTGGCCAGACGCTCAGACACGGTCCGCCGCCGGCTCCGTCAGGAAGCTGCCGGCCTTCCAGACCAGCTCTCCGTCGGCGTAAACCTCCCCCTCCTGGCGGAGGTCGCAGATCAGGTCCCAGTGCAGATCGGACTTGTTCCGAGTCCCGGCCTCGTCGAAGCCGCCGCCGAGAGCGACGTGCATCGTTCCGCCGATCTTCTCGTCGAAGAGGATGTCGCGCGTGAATCGGTCGATCTCGTAGTTGAGGCCGAAGGCAACCTCGCCGAGGACTGCTGACCCCTCGTCGGTCGCGATCAGCGCGCGCAGGTACTCCTCGCCCGATGACGCCTCCGCGTGCACAACGCGGCCGCCCTGGAACCGGAGCCGGACGTCCTCGACCGCCTGGCCCTGGAAGATCGACGGGAACGCGAAGTAGATCTCCCCCTCGGTCCCGGTCTCCACCGGGCTCGTGAACACCTCGCCGTCGGGCATGTTGTGCTTGCCGTCGGAGGGAACCCACGGCCGGCCTTCCACGACCACGCGAAGATCGGTCTCCGGCCCGACGATCCGCAGCTCGCGGACGCCGTCGAGCTCCCGGGCCCGCGCGGCCAGCTCTGCGGAGACCGCTTCCCAGTGCTCGATCGGGTCGTCGTCCCCGTTGACGTGGCAGGCGCCGAACACGAACTCCTCGTAGTCGCGGAGCGACATCTCGGCGTCTTGGGCGTGCGCCTGCGTCGGCTGGAGCGTCCCGCACCAGGAGAGCTCACCGGCGCTGATCCGCTCCCAGCGGCGGTTGACCATGCGGAAGATCGAGCTGCGAGCTGGGTACGCCGGCGCTCGGGATCGGCCCTCGTCAGCGCACTCGTGTTCGACGACGACCAGATCGTCGCCCACGCGTCGAGCTCCTCGCTCTGGAGGCGCTCGCCCTCGGAGATGAACGAGAGCTGCTCTTCGCTCCCGTCGGCCAGCAGGATCTCGTCGAGGCCGGCGGGGCGGACGTTCACGTACGGAAGCGCGCCGCGTCGGAGCGCGTGGCGGTACAGGGCTGTGATCAGCGGCAGCGCCGCCTCCTCGCCGTCGATCCGGAAGACCTGGCCCTCGCGCAACGCCAGCGAGTAGCCGGTCATGAGCTCGGCGAGCCGTTCGACCCTAGGGTCCCGCACTACCGACTCTTGCGCTTCGCGGTCGGCTTGCCGACGGCGAACGGCCTGCTGACGAGCGCCGCCTGGCGGCTGGGGTTCATCTCGGCGCGCATCCTGACCGCGAAGACGTAGCGGCCCGGCGCGAGCTGCTTCCGCGGGAAGCGGATGAACGTCCCGGAGTGGGCGCGGACGATCCCCCGCGCCGAGAAGACCGGCTTCGGCGATCGCCTGAGGCCGACGCTCGCGCGGAGCCGCTTCCGCGCGGCCGCCGAGAGCGTTCGGCCGGGCAGCCGGTACATGGCCGCGCTGAAGATGCTCGCCTCCTCCGAGGCCGCGACGAACGACCAGCTCTTCTCGGACGCCGAGCGGCGGCGCTCCCCGAATCGCGCAGTCGCCCCGATCACGTCGGTCCTGTGCCGCCACGTCGTCGGCCGGCGGCTGCAGCGGGCGAGACCGCGGGCAAGTGCCGAGCGGACGGTGGTGAACGACGGCCGCCGCGTCCGGTCGGCTCGGATCAGGCCGGCCTGCCAGCGATCGAGGTCGGGCTCGTCGACGAGGCCGTAGTAGAGAAGCGACCGGATCGAGGCGTCGCAGGCGAAGTACGGCAGCAGCGCCGCGTAGGTGTCCGCCTGCATCCGCTCGTCCGCCAGCCGCGGAACCGACTCGCGGCCGTAGTACGCATCCTCCGAGCTCGGCGGGATGGCGACCTGCCAGCCGGCCTCGTTCAGCCGCACGCGGAGCGGCGGCAAGGCTGCGCGGGAGACAGGCCGGCCGCGCTCGGCGAAGATCGGCTGCGCCGTCCCGCGAAATGCGTCCCAGACCGCCTGCTTGATCCGCGGCAGGTTGGAGGTGCCGGCGTTCGGCCACCGGTAGCCGACGAGGTGGCTGTGGCGGTACGAGTTCGGGTGCGGGTGGAACGCGAGCTCGTCCATGATCGGACGCTTACGGCCGCTCGCGCGGTAGGCGAGCCCGATGTCGCGGATGCAGCGGACCGGCGACGTCGAGCCGTTCACGGCCGCGAGTGCATTGTCGTTCCCTCGCGGCGAGAGCGAGACGCCGATCACGGTGATGTCGCGCGCGACGGCCTTCAGCGCGTCGTAGGCCTGTGCGAGGACGCGCTGATACGACGCCGCAGGCGAGGCTCTTCCCGGTGTTCGAGAACTGCGGCTGCCAGAAGCGCGGCTGGTTCGGCTCGTTGCCGACGGCGATGTCTTTGACCTGGGGATAGGTGCGCGCGACCTGCGTGACGAACGCGACGAACTGCGCGACCGCGGTCCTCGAGCCCGCCAGTGCTCGCGCCCGGCTCGGCGAGATCAGGAGCATGATCCGGATCCCGCTTGCCGCCGCCTTGGGGATATAGCGGTCCAGCCGCTCGCGCTCGTGGATCGCCGTCGGATTCTCGGGATCCCACGCGACGGTGATCCGGTTCTCCTGGAGCCCTACTTCGCGCATCTGGCTGAGGAACCAGTCTCCGCCGTCAGGAGCGATCTTTCCACCGTCGTCCGCAACGCCGACGATGAGGTCGGCCCGCGCAGGCCCGGCGGCGGCGAGCGCGGCGAGCAGAACGGCGCAGACTGTCGCGAATCGTGTGATCGTGAACCCCTTCTTCATCCCCTGGACGGACCCTCTCAGCATTGCACGCGCTCCAGGACGGCGTCCAGCAGCGTGTCCGCGCCGAACCTGACCGGATCGTCGACCGGCAGTCCGGTCTCCTCGGCGACGGCGGCGATCTCGGCCCGCGCCTCAGCCTCCTCGAGGCCCCCGGTGTGCAGTGCGACTGCGACGACCTTCGCGCGCCGCAGCGGCAGCGAGGCGCGCTCATGGAGCTCGACGAGGTCGCGCAGCGGCGGCAGCGGATGGTCGGGATACCCCTCGGTGTGGGTCGCCCGCGCCTTGTGCACCAGCACGAAGGCGTGCGGAGTGGCACCGTGCATCAAGCCCATCGTCACCCCGGAGTACGCCGGATGCACGAGCGATCCTTGCCCCTCGACCCAGAGCAGCTCTCCGCCCCGCTCCGCCCCCTCGACGACCAGCCGCTCGGCGGCGCCCGCCAGGAAGTCGGAGACGACCGCGTCGATCGCGATGCCCCAGCCGGCGATCCACATGCCGGTTTGGCCGGTAGGGACGAACACCGACTTCAGACCCCGCTTGCGCGCCGCGAGGTCGAGCTCCACCGCGACGGTCTTCTTGCCGATCGCGCAGTCCGACCCCACCGTGAGCACGATCGTCGCCGGCACCGGAGGTTCTCGCCGGTCGGGACGCTGAGATCGGGCGGCGGCTTTCGAAGGTCGCGTAGCTCGACACCGTGCTCGGCCGCGAGCGCCGTGAGCTCGGGATCCTCGCTGATGTGCTCGTGGAGGCCGCTCTCGAGGTCGAGCCCGGCGCGAATCGCGTCCTTCAGCAGCTCCCGCCACTCGGGCGGGAACCGGCCGCCCTGGGTGGCGACGCCGACGGCCGCGGTCGTCGGCCCCAACGGCATCGCCTCCTCCACCGTCGCGACGATGGGGATCTCCCGGTAGCTCTGCCCTGCGCGCGTCGAGTCGAGAATGGCTACGACGGGATGCGGGCCGTAGTGGACGATGCCCCGCATCGTCTTGCCGTAGTGCTCGTCGCCGGAGCGGCCTTCAGCGAGGACTAAGTACCGCTTGTCGGACGCCAAGGCCCGGAGAGTCGGAGGGAAGCTGGACGCCGTCGACGAGCTCGACGCCCGGCCACGGATCCTTCGCGATCAGGAGGTTGCCGTCGAGGTCGACGTGGTCGCAGAGGCTCGCGATCGACGCTCCCGCGGCGATCCCGAGCCCGGACTCGACCATGCAGCCGAGCATGACGCCGAGGCCAAGGGCCCGCGCCGCGTGGGCCATGCGGATCGCTTCGCGGATCCCGCCTGACTTCGCGAGCTTGATGTTGATCCCATGACTGCGCTGCGCGCAGTCTTGGACGTCCTTGAGCGTGTGAGCAGTCCTCGTCGACGTAGATCGGGAGTGGTGACTGCTTCATCAGCTCCCGGCCCGCCGGGTCTCCGGCTGCCAGAGGCTGTTCGCAGTACTCGACGCCGAGCTCGGCGAGCCGAGGGAGCGACTCCAGGGCTTCGTCGAGGCTCCAGTACTCGTTGACGTCGACGCGGATTGCGCCGGGCCAGATCTCGCGGACGGCGGCGACGCGGTCGACGTCCAGCCCGTCGCGGCCCCCCAGTTTGAGCTTGAGGCCTTCGAAGGCCGACGCCCGCTCGGCCTTCCGCGCCATGTCGTCGGGAGTGCCGAGGCCGATCGTCCACGAGGTCGCCGGCCCGCTTCGCGGCAGCCCGAGGAACCGCCAGACCGGAAGCCCGGTGAGCTTGCCGCACAGGTCGTGCAGGGCCGCGTCGATCGCGGCTCGGGCCGCGTACTCCCGCTTCGGGAGCCGCGCGAAGATCTCGTCGAAGGCGAACGGATCGTCCCCGAGCGAGTCCGCCGACTTCTTCCACGTACGCCAGCGCCGACTCGGCCGACTCGTCGTAGCGCTCGATCGGCGCCGCCTCGCCGTACCCACGCTCCCCTCGTGCTCGAGCTCGACCCAGACGACCTCGGCCTCGGTGGTCGTGTCGCGCGCGATGACGAACGGCTCCGCGAGCTCGAGCTTCTCGCTTCGGGCGGAGAGCCTCACCGTCAGGACTCTACCGCTCGACTACTGTCGCTTCGTGAGCGCTGACGCCGCGCGGGACCGCCTCGGGGACCTGAGCGATTTCGCGGCGCCCTGGGCCGTGTCGATCGCGGCGACGCTGCGGCTCGCCGACCACATCGAGGCCGGCGCCGCCCGGCTGGAAGAGCTGGCCGAGCGCACGTCCAGCGATGCGGATGCGCTACGGCGGCTGCTGCGGTACCTCGTCGCGCGCGGCGTCTTCGTCCAGCAGGGCGACGGCGCCTACGCGAACACCGAGGTCTCGAGGCTGCTGCTGGACGAAGGCGGCTGGCGGCCGTGGCTCGACCTCGACGACGCGCCGGGAATGTGGGCCGAGTCGTGGACGCGGCTGCTCGAGGCTGTTCGCACCGGCTCGCCAGGGCGCGACGAGGCCTGGTACTACGAAGAGCTCGACCGCACAGGGCGCGCGTCGTCGTTCGACGCGCTGATGGCCGCCCAGGTGCAGGCCAGTGCGGTGGAGGTCGCCGACGCCTACGAC
Source organism: uncultured Actinomycetes bacterium (assembly GCA_963764595.1). Taxonomy (GTDB): domain Bacteria; phylum Actinomycetota; class Thermoleophilia; order Gaiellales; family Gaiellaceae; genus JACDAN01. The sequence goes on from CAVXTG010000007.1 coordinate 698,369, forward strand.
TGGAGCCGAGTCGAGCACGTCGTCGATGTCGGTGGCGGAACCGGAGTCATGCTGCGGACGCTGCTCGCCGCTCATCCGAACCTGCGGGGCACCGTGTTCGACCTCCCTCAGGTCGTCGGCGCAGCAGAACCGGCCGAGCGCCTGGACGTCGTGGCCGGCGATCTCTTCACCGACCAGCTTCCGCGCGGCGACGCGTACATCCTCTCGCAGATCCTCCACGGTTTTCCCGAGGAGCGGGCCGGGCAGATCCTTCGCCGGTGCGTCGAGGCGGGCGACGACGGCGCGCGGATCCTCGTCGTCGAGGGAGTCATCGCCGACCGGCCGACTGCCGGCGAGGCGGGCTTCGACCTCTTCATGCTCACGCTCACCGGCGGTCGCCAGCGGACGCTGGAGGAGTTCCGGTCGCTGGCCGAGTCGGTCGGCCTGACCCTCCGGTCGTCGCAGCTGCTCGACGACCGGCAACTCGCTCGTCGAGCTCGGCCGTAGCACCGTTTGACAGACCGGGCTCGAGGGGGGAAAATCGCCGCTCCAAGAAAGCGACCAGATGAGGGGGTGGTCGCCGATGCGCCAGTTTTTGGGCAACTTCGAGCTCGGCTTGAAGTTCGCAGCCATCGCCGGGGGCCTCGTTGCGGTCAGGGCCGTGTTGTGGGAGCTCGGCGTCAAAGGCATCGCGACGGACGCCGTCTCTGCGGGCATCATCGGCGCGGTTTTCGTCTTAGGTCTCATGATCGCCGGCAGGCTGTCGGACTACAAGGAGGCCGAGCGGGCACCTACGGAGCTCGCCGCCGGCTTGTACGCGATCCTCCGCCAGGGTGAGTCCATACACGCCACGTGGGGCAAGCCCGATCTCACGGCCCTACGCCGACGCCTCATCGCCGTGGTCACGTCGCTGCGGGCCGACATCGACGCCGGCGACACACGAACCGGCCAGGCGGCGGTCGAAGACCTGTCCGAGTCGTTCAAGGAGCTCGACAACACGGACGTCCCCGACGGCTACATCGGCACTCTGCGCTCGGAGCAGGCCGGGCTGCGCAAGTCGCTCCTCCGCGTCTACCACCTGCAGCGCGAGGAGTTCCTCCCGTCGGCCTACGTATTGATCGTGACCCTCGTGGCGCTGATCGTGACCCTGCTGATGGTCACCAACTACGGCGGGCTTGCCGAATCCCTGGTCGCGGTCGGCTTCCTCTCGTTCTTCTTCCTCTCGCTGATCCAGCTGCTGAACATCATCAGCACACCCCTGAAGTCAGGGGTCGAGCGGACCGACGACGACGTGAGCCTGTTCCTGCTCAACGAGTTCGTCGTGCAGGCGCAGGCGTCCGAAGCAGGAGAAGACCCGTCGTCGAAGACATCGAGGCTGAAGCAGAGCAGGTCGAAGAGCAGCTCGTCGAGGTGGTCGAACAGTCAGCAGCGGACGCGGCCAAGTCAGCAGAGCGCGCGGCCGCGCGCCTCACGCCCGACGAGTAACTGCGCCTCGCACGTCCGGCGAGGTGCGGGTGAAGGGCATCGCCCCTCACCCGCTCCCGTCAGAGAACGGTCAGGCCTTCTTGGCCTTGATCGCGGAGTTGCCCCGGCACATCTGCTGAACGATGGACAGCGTGCCGGTAAACGACTTCGTTGCGCGCGAGAACGTGCCCTTCGCGGTGAAATACTCGCCCGTGCCACCGAGCGGCGGAGCGTAGTTGCCACTCACCTTGGTTCCCTTGATCGTCCCCTTGAACTCGTACTTCGTCGGGGGCGAGGGCTGTGTGAACTTGCCGGTGGGAGCCATGCACTTGATCGGGAACTTCGCCACCTTGATCGTGACCTTGTTGCCGACAACGGTGACCGTTGCTGGAGAACCGGGGATCTTCGCCCCGCTGGCCAGGTGCAGGCTTCCCTTGTACGTCCCGGGCGCGACTGCCGCCACGGCCGCCGTTGTGAGCGTGGCCGCACCAATGAGGGCGATCACGCCCGCAAGAACCCTACGTTTCATTGATGACCCCTTCAGAGTTGTGCGTACCTCGTAGAAGCTGAGTGCGCTTGACCGTATTACGCTCTTCGGGCGTTTTCGCCCGCCGATCGGCCAGTTCTACGACCTGCTGGGGATGGTCATCGGCTCACCTACCGGACGTCGGCCTCGAGCTTGTGCTCGAGCTCACGGAGCCGCCGACCCAAGGTCATCTTCGAGGCCCTGTCGGTGTGCAAGGTGTCGAGCGCACAGGCCAGGAAGCACGCTGCGCCGAGCGATGTGTTCCAGTTGGCCGCCGCCTGGTCGAGCACCGACCCGGTCGACGGAACGACGTAGCCGGCGACAGCCGAGATTCCGAAGAAGATGCAGCCGAGCAGGTTGACTGCCGGCTGCCACCATCCGCCGCCGCCGCGCGCCGGCAACCATCCATGGCGCGCCGAGGCGCGGTAGGCGATCGCGCCTGAGACGAGGAAGCAGATTGACCCGCGCCAATCGGGCCGCCAGACGAGCTTGTCGTACTCGGGCGCTCGTCAAGGCGGTGTGCATCGCTTGGTACGTCGTGATGTTGAAGAACAGCGTGCCGGCGGATTGGATAATGGCGGCCCACCACGCCGCGCGTCCGCCACCGGGGGAGTGCCGTTCGGACCAGGCCAGCCAGCTCTGTAGCCCGCCGCCGGCCGTGAACAGGATCGAGCCGATGAAGAAGGTGACGGCGTCAGCCGAGTCGCCGACCAGCTGCGCGTAGCCGGGGAACGGGCCAATGAGGAAGCACGTCGACCCGAGAGCAAAACAGAGGGCCATCCAACGCTGGCGACTCATGACCCGACGCTCGCTCTGTTCGATCCGCCCTGACGGGAACGAATTACTGGGACTAGTGCGCCTGGTAGGAATCGAACCTACGACCTCGCGCTCCGGAGGCGCGCGCTCTATCCCCTGAGCTACAGGCGCGGAGCGGCTCAGTCTAGCCGCGTCGAGTTACAGCCAGCCCAGCCGCTTGAAGTTGAAGTAGAGCGTGACGCACACGACGGCGATCACGGCGAGTACGAGCGGGTAGCCGAATGTCCATCCGAGCTCGGGCATGTGCTCGAAGTTCATCCCGTAGATGCCGGCGATCGCCGTCGGGACGGCGATGATCGCGGCCCAGGCCGAGATCTTGCGCACGTCCTCGTTCTGGCGGACGCTGATCTGCGTCAGGTTCGCGGTCAGGACGCTCGTCACCAGCTCTCGGAAGCCCTCGACCTCCCGGACGAAGCGGATCAGGTGGTCCTTGACGTCGCGGAAGTACGGACGGAGCTCCTCGGGGAACGACGCCGAAGTCGCCGCGCTCGAGCCGGTCGACCGGCTCGACCAGCGGCGCGATCGCTCCGTACAGCGTCAGGACCTCGCGCTTGAGCGAGTAGATGCGCTCAGCCGGCGTCGCGGTCGCGGTCGAGAAGACCTCGCCTTCGAGCTCTCGAATGTCGTGCTCGAGCGCCGCGATCACCGGCCCGTAGTCGTCGACGACGCGGTCGATGATCGCGTGCAGCGCGGCGCCGGGCCCGAAGCGCAGGAGGTCCGGACGGGCTTCCAGCGACAGCCGGACGTCGTGCAGGGCCGTTTCCCCGTGCCTGACCGTGATGATGAAGCCGTCCCCGACGAACACCTGGATCTCGCCGAGCTCGACCCGCTCGTCGGCCTCGCGGTACCGGGCTGACTTGAGAACGAGGAAGAGCGAGTCGCCGTAGACCTCGAGCTTCGGGCGCTGATGCGCGTGGATCGCGTCCTCGACGGCGAGCTCGTGCAGGTTGAACTCACGGCGAACCGAGTCGAACTCGTCTTCGGTCGGCTCGTGGAGGCCGATCCACGCGAAGCACCGAGGCTCGCGGCAGCCCTCGTACATCAGCTCGAGGTCGACCTCCCCCGGCTGTCGCACACCGTTCTCGTAGAGGGCCATGTCGACGATCACGGTCAGTTGAAGTATGGCCCGTCGAACGAGACGCGACCGGCTGCGGCGCTAGGATGACGAGCGCCATGAGGACGGACGACCCGCTCAGTACCTATGCCCAGCCTGCCTCGCATCCGTTCGCGCTCCCGCGCCACGCGAGAGGTCGTCGCGCCGCCGGCTCGCCAGCCGGCTGAGCTCAGCGCCAACGGCCTCACCTGGATCCACCTCGACGCGCCGACGCAGGAAGAAGCCACTGCGCTCGCAGAGCGCTTCGGCTGGCATCCGCTCGACGTCGAGGACGTCCTCTCGAAGCGCCAGCGGCCGAAGGTCGACGAGTACGACGAGTACCGCTTCGTCGTCCTCCACTTCCCGGTCTACGACAAGTCGGTCCAGCGCCTGAACGCCGGCGAGCTCGACGTCTTCCTCGGCCCGGACTACCTCGTCACGCTGCCGACCGTCGAGCTCCTGCCCGTCACGCGGCTCTTCCAGCGCTGCGCAGACGACCCCGAGCTGCGCGAGAGTCTCTTCTCCAAGAGCTCCGGCTACCTGCTCTACCACGTCCTCGACGACCTCTTCGACTACTGCTTCCCGATCCTCGACAAGATCGGACACAAGCTCGACCGGATCGAGGACGACATCGACGAGGACCGCTTCGAGGACATCGTCCGGGACATCTCCAAGACGAAGCAGGAGATCATCTCCTACCGCAAGATCATCAAGCCGCAGCGGCCGACACTCCGGCTGCTCGAGCGCCACGTCGAGCGGTTCCTGCCCCAGGACCTCGAGCTCTACTTCGACGACCTCGTCGACGCCTCGGAGCGGATCTGGGACATCCTCGACAACTACAAGGAGGTCGTCGAGGCGCTCGAGGCGACGAACGAAGCGGCGCTCCAGCACCGCCAGAACGACGTCCTGCGGATCCTGACCGTCGTCGGCGCCATCTTCCTTCCGCTGACCTTCATCACGGGAATCTTCGGGATGAACGTCCTCTACCCCGGCGAGGGAACGCGTGAGGCGTTCTGGGTGATTCTGGGCGGGATGGTCGTGGTGCTGCTCGGGCTGATCGCGTTCTTCCGCTGGCGCCGGTTCTTCTGAGATGGAGCAGCTGTGGGCCCCGTGGCGGATGGAGTACATCCGCCACGCCGACGAGGACGACGGCTGCATCTTCTGCCGTGCCCTCGAGGGCGACGACGAGGATGGCCTAGTCGTCCACCGCGGCCGGGAGGCGTTCGTGCTCGTGAACAGATTCCCCTACGCCTCCGGCCACCTGATGGTCGCTCCCAACCGCCATGTCGGCGAGTTCTCGGAGCTCGGGGACGGGGAGGCGCTCGACGTGCACCGCCTGGCGAGCCAGGGCATGGGTGCGCTCGCGCAGGTCTATGGGCCGCAGGGCTTCAACCTCGGCTGGAACCTCGGGCGCATCGCCGGTGCGGGCGTTACCGACCACGTCCACCTGCACGTCGTGCCGCGCTGGGCCGGCGACACGAACTTCATGCCGGTGCTCGCCGACGTCAAGGTGCTGCCGGAGCACCTGGCCGAGACCCGGCGCAAGCTCGCCCGTAGCTGGCCCGCCTGAACGTTTCACCCGCTTCTTAGCTTCGCCCGGCAAGCTTCCGGGCGTGCCCGACACTGCTCTCACTCGACGACGCGTCCTCGCCTGGCTCGGCGGCCTTGGCCTGGCTGCGCTGATCCCGGGCTGCGCGGACGACGGAGACTCCGCCGCGCCGACGACGACGGCGGCGGCGACCACGACGACCACGACCGCGGAGACCACGGTCGACTGCATGCTCTCTCCGGAGCTGACCGAAGGCCCGTACTACATCGACCTCGACCTGGTGCGGCGGGACATCACCGAGGGACGGCCGGGAGCGCCGCTCGAGCTCACCGTCAAGGTCGTCGACGGGGACTCGTGCGAGCCGATTCGAGATGCCGCGGTGGACGTCTGGCACTGCGACGCCGAGGGTGTGTACTCGGGCGTCCAGGGGGACGACGAGACGTTCCTGCGCGGCATCCAGATGACCGATGCAGGCGGCGAGGCGGTAATCGACACGATCTTTCCCGGCTGGTACACGGGCCGAGCCGTACACATCCACCTGAAGGTGCACGTGGGCGGCACCGAGACCTACACGGGCCAGCTCTTCTTCGACGAGTCGGTCGCTCGAGACGGTCTACGCCACGGAGCCGTACAACGCCCGCGGCGAGCCGGACACGCCCAACGAGTCGGACGGCATCTACGGTCAGGGCGGCGACCAGACGACGCTCAGCGTCTCGCCGGCAGGCGACGGCTACGGCGGGGCCGTCACGCTCGGCGTCATGCCAGAACCTGAACGCGTCGCTCCCTCGCGCGCGAGCTCGGGCGGGCGTACCGTCCTCGCCCCAGAGCTCGCGGGCCCGGGCTTCGAGCGTGCGCAGCTCTCGTCGCTATGCATCGGGTCGTGGTGGAAGAGGAGAAGCCGCTCGGGCGCCGACGGTCTGCGCGAACGTAACAGCGTGCGCGACGCTCGAGTGGCCGAAGCCGACGTGTGACGGATACTCGTCCTCGAAGTACTGGGCATCGTGCATGAGCACGTCTGCGCCCTCGGCCACGCTGTAGCCGGAGAGCCAACCGGACTCGACGTCGTCCGGGCTCGACGCCGAGATACGGCTCGTGATCCGGGATGTACGCCAGCGACGCAGCCGGCATCTTCGAAGCGGTAGCCGAGCGTCGGGCCGCGATGAGAGACCGGCTCGGCCCGGACGCGTCAGCCGAGCCGAGCTGAACTCACCGTCGGGCAGGTCGTGGAGACGTCAGGTTCGCCGGGACCTCGGACAGCTGCACCGGGAAGAGCGGCGGGGACAGGTAGCGGGCGATGCGCTCCTCGAGCGCGTCGACCGGTGACGCCGGGCCCCAGATGTGGAGCTCCCGCTCCGGCTGCCAGAGCGGGACGAAGAACCCGAGTCCCTCCAGGTGGTCGAGATGGAGGTGCGTCAGGCAGAGGAGGATCGGCTCGGTCGCTCGCCGCGAGCTCGCGCCCGAGGAGCCGGATGCCGGTGCCGGCGTCGAGGATGACCGGCGTCCCGTCTGCCAGCTCGAGCTCGACGCAGGACGTGTTCCCGCCGTAGAAGACCGTGTCTCGGGGCCCGGCGCCGCCAGCGAGCCCCGGCAGCCCCAGATCGTCGCCTTCATTCGTTCGGCTGCTCCCAGAAGACCGCGAGCACCCCGACGAGCTCGTCCTCACGGCCGAGCAGGGGGATCGCCGTCACCGAGAGAGTATGACGCTGCCCCTCCAGCTGCTCGATCACGAGGGTCTCGTGCGTCGGCTGCCGCGTACGCCGGGCGACGGCGTGCGGCAGCTCTTCATTGCCGACCGGGGTGCCGTCGAGCCGCTTGGCGCTGGAAGCGCGCCTGCCACTCCCGCTCGGGCAGGTTGCCGAGCTCGGCCGAGCGTCTGCACCGATGATCCGCTCGGCCGGCTCGTTGAAGAAGACGATGGTGCCGTCCGCGTCCATGATCACGAGGGGCGTGGCGAGGTTCGACGCGAACTCGCGCGCGAGGATCAGCGGCAGACTCTTCTGCGCAGTTCGTTCCACTGAAGCGGACGACGGGGGTCGAACCCGCGACCTTCGGCTTGGGAAGCCGACGCTCTACCAACTGAGCTACGTCCGCGCTAGGACAACGATAGCGCCCGAGCCGGGATAATCCCTCCAAGACTTCCAAGGAGGGCTGGCATGAGTGACCTGCACGAGATCGCCAAGGCGCTCGTCGCGGAGGGCAAGGGGATCCTGGCCGCCGACGAGAGCTCGGGGACGATCAAGAAGCGCTTCGACTCGATCGACGTCGAGTCCACCGAGGAGAACCGGCGCGCCTACCGCGACCTGCTCTTCACGACCGAGGGCGCCGAGGAGTTCATCAGCGGCGTGATCCTCTACGACGAGACGATCCGCCAGTCGTCGGCCGACGGAACGCCGTTCCCGAAGCTGCTCGAGAGCAAGGGGATCATCCCCGGCATCAAGGTCGACATGGGCGCAAAGCCGCTCGCCGGAGCTCCGGAGGAAACGATCACCGAGGGCCTCGACGGTCTGCGCGAACGGCTCGCCGAGTACCGGGAGCTCGGCGCCAAGTTCACGAAGTGGCGCGCGGTGATCTCGATCGGCGACGGCCGGCCGAGCGACTACGCGATCTGGACGAATGCCCACGCGCTCGCGCGCTACGCCGCGCTGAGCGAGGAGGCAGGGCTCGTCCCGATCGTGGAGCCCGAGGTGCTGATGGACGGCGGTCACACGATCGACGAGTCGTACCGCGTCACCGTCCGCACCCTGCAGGCCGTCTTCACCGAGCTCTTCGACCAGCGCGTCGAGCGCGAGGGTCTGCTGCTGAAGACGAACATGGTCGTCTCGGGGTACGACTCGTCCGGGCAGGCCGACGTCGACACCGTCGCCGACCTGACCATCAAGGCGCTGAGGAACACCGTGCCCGCCGCGGTGCCGGGTGTCGTCTTCCTCTCCGGCGGGATGTCCGACGAGGACGCGACGGCGCGCCTGAACGCGATGAACAAGCGTGGCCCGCACCCGTGGGAGCTGTCGTTCTCGTACGGTCGCGCGCTCCAAGCACCGGCGCTGAAGGCGTGGCGCGGCGAACCGGCGAACGTCGAGGCCGCCCAGCAGGCGTACTACCGGCGGGCGAAGTTCAACGGCGCCGCCCGGACGGGCTCGTACGCGCCGGAGTGGGAGAAGGAGGAGGTGCCCGCCTAGACGGGCACCCTCGGTAGCGCTACGACTGGAACACGAGCAGCGCGAGCGTGAACAGCCCGAGGAGCACGCCGGCGGCCGTGAACGCCGCGATGACGCGGTCGTCGGGCGGCGCGAACTCGCCGCGGGCGACCGCCGCCTCCACCTCGCGCAGGCGCAGGAAGCCGAACGCGATGAACGCAACTCCGAGGACGGCGAAGAGCGCCCCAGCCGTGACGTACGGCCAGGCGGTGCCGCCCGCGATCTCCGGTGCGATCTTGCCGGTTCCGACACCGACGGCGAGCGACGTCAGGCCCGTTCGCCACCACGCCAGGTAGGTGCGCTCGTTCGCGAGCCGCGTACGGCTCATCGCGTCCTCAGCTTCGAGCATTAGGCTAGCGGAGAGCGAGGTTCGTGATCTGCTCGAGCTTCTCGAACGAGTGGTGCGCTTCGATGCGGCGAACGGTCCCGGAGCGTGAGCGCATGACAATCGAATCGGTGATCCCGCCCTCGCGCGTGTAGCGCACGCCCCGCAGGAGCGCGCCGGTCGTCACGCCTGTGGCGGCGAAGAACACGTCCTTCCCACCGACCAGATCGTCGGTCTTGACGACGCGGTCGAGGTCGTAGCCGTCGTCCACGAGGCTCTGGCGCTCTTCGTCCGAGCGCGGCCAGAGCTTGCCCTGGATCGCGCCGCCCACGCACTTGAGCGCCGCTGCGGACAGGACTCCCTCCGGCGTCCCGCCGATGCCCATCAGCAGGTCGACACCGGTGCCGGGCTGCGCGGCCGCGATCGCCGGCGCCACGTCGCCGTCTGTGATCAGCATGACCTTGGCCTCGGCAGCGCGAAGCTCTTTGATCAGCTGCTCGTGCCGCGGGCGGTCGAGGACGACGACGGAGACCTCACGCGGCGTGATCCCCTTCGCGCTCGCGACGGCGTTGACGTTGTCGGCCACCGGTGCCTCGATGTCGATCGCGTCCGCCGACTCCGGCCCGCAGGCGATCTTGTCCATGTACACGGCGGCACCGGGGAAGAACATCGTCCCGCGCTCGGCCAGGGCGATCGTCGCGATCGCGTTCGGCATGCCGAGCGCGGTCAGGCGCGTGCCTTCGAGGGGGTCGACCGCGACGTCGACCTCAGGCCCCTGGCCGTTGCCCACTTCCTCGCCGTTGAAGAGCATCGGGGCCTCGTCCTTCTCCCCCTCACCGATCACGACGACGCCGGCCATCGAGGCGGTGTCGAGCATGATCCGCATCGCGTCGACGGCCGCCTGGTCGGCCGCGATCTTGTCCCCCCGGCCGATCCAGTGGCCGGCGGCCATCGCGGCTGCCTCGGTGACGCGGACGAGCTCGAGCGCGAGGTTCCGATCCGGCGCTTTGTCCGGCGGAGCCTGTACCGGCGGCGAAACCGCCCGGTCGATCGTCTCCCCCACGGCCCTGATCTTACGCCGCTACATGCGCTCGGGGGCCTCGACGCCGATCAGGTCGAGGGAGCGCGCGAGGACCGTCATCGTGGCGAGGACGAGCGCGAGCCGGAACGCCTGCTGGTCGCTCCCGAGCACGCGGTGGCGGTGGTAGAAGCGATGGAAGTCGTCCGCGACCCTGATCGCATAGTTTGGGATCGCATGCGGGGCGCGCCGCTCGGTCGCCTCGCTCACCACCTCGGGGAACTCCGCCAGCCGCTTGACGAGGTCCCGCTCTTCAGGCGCAAGCTCGGCGGGCGGGTCGGCCTCAGCCTGCTCTTCGCCGGCGTTGCGGAGGATCCCGGCGATCCGAGCGTGGGCGTACTGCACGTAGTAGACCGGGTTCTTCTCGCTCCGCTCCTTCGCGAGGTCGACGTCGATCTCGATCGGCTGGTCGTGGCCACGCGAGACGAGGTACCAGCGCGCCGCGTCGATCCCGATCTTCTCCACCAGCTCGCGCAGGAAGACGACGTCGCCGCGGCGCTTCGACGACTGCTTGGCCTCGCCCGCCTCGACCAGGTTGACGAGCTGGTAGATCAGGACCTCGAGCTGGTCGGGGTCGTGGCCGAGCATCGCCGCCGCCGCCGTTCAGCCGGCCGATGTAGCCGTGGTGGTCGGCGCCGAGGACGTAGATCAGGCGGTCGAAACCGCGCGCGAACTTGTTCCGGACATACGCGACGTCGCCGGCGAAGTAGAGGTAGCTCCCATCCGACGACCGGGCCAGCGGCCGGTCCTTGTCGTCCCCGTGGGCGCTCGTCCGCGCCCAGATCGTTCCCTCAGCCTCGTAGGTATCGAGCTTGGCCAGGGCGTCCGGAATCTCTAGCTCGACCTCCCGCTGCAGCACCCAGCTGTCCACGGGCACGCGGAACTCCCCCAGCTCCCCCTCGATCACCTTCAGCATGCGCTCGACTGGATCCCCCGGCTCGGCTGCGAGCTCACGGACGTAGTCGCCCGTGTAGCCCTCATCCGGCGGCTCCTCTCCGCGCCTCCGCGCCTCGACCGACGCCCGGAAGAGCTCGATCTGGCGGCCGACGTCGTTGAAGTAGTACTCGCGCTCGACCTCGTTGCCGGCGAACGTGAGCAATCTCGCGACGGCGTCGCCGTAGGCGGCATTGCGTGCCGAGCCGACGGTCAGCGGCCCTGTCGGGTTCGCCGAGACCAGCTCGACCTGGACGCGCTCCGTCACCTCGGCGGAGCCGGCGCCGTAGTCCGCTCCCGACTCGAGGATCTCGGCCAGCGCGGCGCCGTACCACTCCGGCGTCAGAAAGACGTTCAGGAAGCCCGGGCCCGCGACCTCGGCCCGCTCGACCTGAGGCAGCGTGGCGACCTCGCCGGCCAGCTGCTCGGCCAGCTCACGCGGCGGCCGGCCGTTCTTCGGCCCCTGCTGCATGGCCACGTTCGTGGCGTAGTCGCCGTGCTCGGAACGGCTCGGGCGCTCGAGGCGCACGGGAGCGCCGGCGAGGCGTTCTACCTCCTGTTCGAGCCTGCGGATCGCTGTCGCGGACACGGCGGTAGTATCGCGATGTGGAGGACGACGGCGGCTCCGAGCGCCAGCTCAACATTCATCTCGACCCGGACAACCTGGCCGGCGTCTACGCCAACTTCGCCAACATCAGCTTCTCGGACTACGAGTTCACGCTGACGTTCGCGCGCATCGACCACGAGGTCGAGGAAGGCGACATCCCGGGCGTGGTAGTCGCCCGCGTGAACCTCTCGCAGCGCTTCATGAAGGAGCTCCTCGACGCGATGCAGGACTCGTGGTCGAAGTGGGCGACGCGCGAGGGGATCAAGAACCTCCCCGAGGCGCCTCCGCGCTCCGAGCCATAGCGACCCGCTCCAGCGGCGTCGGGTGTGTCTCGAGGACGATTCGCGCCCACGCCGGCGGGTCCGGGTCGGCCAACGCCGCCTCGGCGAGCTTGCGCGTCAGTCCCTCCGACGCCTCCGGATCCCGGGTCGCACGCAGCGCCAGCCAGTCCGCTTCGGCCTCATAGCGCCGGGAGATCGCGTTCGTCACCGGCTGCAGCGCCAGCTGGAGGACGACGAACGTGAGCAGGGCGAGCGGCACGGCGGCGGGCTGCGCCAGTCCGCCCCGTCGCCGGGTCACGCGGGCGACGATGTACGCGGCAGGAACCGAGAACAGCGCCAGCCAGCCGATTCCCTTCCAGACATGGTTGGCCTCGACGTGGCCGAACTCGTGGGCGACGAGGGTGCGGATCTCGGCGCGCGAGAGACGCCCATCGAGCGCCGTGTCCCAGAGGATCATCCGCTTCGTCGGCCCGACTCCGTAGAGCTCGGCGTTGATCGCGCGCGTGCGGCGGCTCGCATCCCGAACCTCGACGTCCACCTCCCCCACGCCCTGACGCTCGGCGAGCTCCTCGATCTCGGCCGCGAGCACCCGGTCGCGAAGCGGCTCCACGCGTGGGACGAACAGGAACGGCTGGGCGAGCAGGAACGCCGCGCCGAAGACGGCGAAGGCCGGACCGCCGACGAGCCACCAGCGCTCGCCGAGCCGCCGGGCGAGCAGCACGACCAACGCGATCGCCACGCACGCGGCAGCCAGGGCTCCGAGCCGCTCCAACCATGGGTCGACGAGGATCGTCCCGTAGTCCGCCCGGGAGATCCCGTAGCGCCGCCGCCACCACTGCGCGCCGAGGACGAACGGCAGGCGCGCCAGCCAGACGGCGACGAGGGTCGCCGCACCGAGCGCCACCGCCCCCAGCACCCCGCGGGCACGAACGCGCGGCGCGAGCCAAACGGCAAGCACGAGCACGACGAGCTGGATCGCAGTCGCTCCGAGCCAGAAGAGCCGCAGGCCGCGCTCGTAGCGCTCGCTCCGCTCCACGTGGCGGGCGCCGAAGACCTCCCGGGCGTCCACGTCCGGCAGGTCGAGCGCCGGAACCGACGTCCTCCAGAGCAGCCAGCCCGCGGCCAGCCACACGCCCGCGGCCACCGCGATGCCCCAGAATTCTCTCGTGCGCGTCGCCGTCATCTCGGATGTCCATGCGAACCTTTACGCGCTCGAGAGTGTGCTGGGCGAGATCGACCGTCAACCGCCCGATCAGCTCTGGTGCCTCGGCGACACAGTCGGCTACGGGCCTCGCCCGAACGAGTGCTGCGCCCTGATCCAGGAGCGCTGCGACCTCGTGCTCGCCGGAAACCACGACCTGATCGCGCTCGGGTCGACCGAGGTCGCTGTGGAGGACTTCAACCCTGACGCCGCCACGGCCTCGGTCTGGACGAGGGAGCAGCTGAGCGAGAGCTCGCGCCGGTTCCTCGAGACGCTCGAGCCGACGGCCGAGGTCGAGGGCGCGCAGCTCTTCCACGGCAGCCCGCGCGATCCCGTCTGGGACTACGTGCTGGACGGGCTGGTCGCGCTCGAATCGCTGGCGATGACGAGCGCGCCGGTCGTGCTAGTCGGCCACAGCCACGTCGCGACTGCGGTCTTGCTCCACTCCGAAGGTCTCGACGGCGGCCACGCCCCGGACGGGTTCGAGGCGCGCCTCGACGAGGGTCGGTGGCTGCTGAATCCCGGATCGGTGGGGCAGCCGCGCGACGGGAATCCGGACGCCGCCTTCCTCGAGCTCGATCTGGGCGCCGGACAGGCGCGGTTTCGGCGGGTCGCCTACCCCGTCGCGAAGACGCAGGATGAGGTCAGGGAACAGGGGTTGCCCGACTCGCTGGCCGAGCGGCTGGCTCACGGCGTGTAGCTAACCGACGGCGACGGGCGCTTCGGACTGCGCTGGAGTCTCAGCCGGCTGGCCGAAGGTGATGCCCTCGCGGGCGAGCGCGAGCTGGACTTCCTCCCGCGCCTTGTAGATCCGCCACTTGACCGTCGCGAGCGTGATCTCGAGCGAATCGGCGATCTCCGTGTACGAGAGGCCGACGACGTCGCGGAGCAGCAGCGCCATCTTCAGGTCGACGTTGAGGTCGTTGATCGAGCGCCACACCGCATCCATCGCCTCGACCCGCTCCACCGGAGCGTCGAGCACCTCGAGCGGCGGGATGTCGTCCAGAGCGACGACCGCGCGGGGCCGGCGCTCGTTGGCTCTGAGCTCGTCCAGCACGCGGTTCTTCGTCACCTGGAAGAGCCACGTCGTGAACCGGCAGCGGAGCGAGAACTTCGGGAGGCCCTGGTAGACGCGGAGAAAGACCTCCTGCGTCAGGTCCTCGGCGAGCGATCTGTCCCCGACGAGCCGCAGCACGTAGTTGTAGACCGGCGTCTCGTAGGCACGGACGATCAGGTTGAAAGCCCGCTCATCGCCGCGCTGGGCTTTCCGCAGTACTCCGAAATCAGGTTGGGGGAGGGCCAACTGGTCGCCGAGTATATCCCGGTTGTTAGGGGTAGAGGGTCAAGTTTTTACCGGTCATTTGTAAAGGCGGCTTGAGGCCGAGGAGGCCGAGGACGGTCGGGGCCAGGTCGGCCAGCTCGCCGGCGTCGGCCAGCTCCGAGCTCGTATCGGTCAGCACGAGCGGCACCGGGTTCGAGGTATGCGCGGTGTGCGGCCCGCCGTCCTCGGCGAGCATCGTCTCGGCGTTTCCGTGGTCGGCCGTGACGAGCGAGACGCCGCCGCGGCCCTCGACCGCGGCGACGGCCCGGCCCAGACCGGTGTCGACCGTCTCCACGGCCTTGACCGCTGCCTCGATCGAGCCTGTGTGTCCGACCATGTCAGGGTTTGCAAAGTTCAATACGGCGAAGCCGAAGTCACCGGATTCGATCGCTTCCACGAATCGGTCGGCGAGCTCCGGAGCAGACATCTCCGGCTTGTGGTCGTAGCTCGGGACGTCCCGCGGCGACGGCACCAGGATCCGCTCCTCCCCTGGGAACGGCTCCTCGCGCCCGCCGTTGAAGAAGTACGTGACGTGCGCGTACTTCTCCGTCTCGGCGGCGTGGAGCTGCCGGATCCCGTGCTCGGCCAGCGCCTCGGCCAGCACGCCGGAGACCTCCTGGTCCTCGAAGGCGACAGGTGCGTCGAAATCGCCGCGGTAGCGCGTCATCGTCGTCACGTCGAAGCCGGCCTCCAGGAGCTTCTCCGTCAACTGCCTGGCCCGGTCCGGCCGGAAGTTGAAGAAGATCACGGAGTCCTGCTTCGTGATCCGCGGCCGGCCCTCGAGGACGATCGGCTCGATGAACTCGTCGGTCACACCTTCGTCGTAGCTGCGTTGCACTTCGGCGACGGGGTCTGACCCCGTCACGGCTTCGCCACGGCCGAGTAACGCATCAAGCGCGCGCTCGGTCCGCTCCCAGCGCCCGTCGCGGTCCATCGCGTAGTACCGGCCGACGACGGTGGCGATCTTCTCCACAGGGAGCTCGGCCAGATCGTTCACGGCCGACGTCGGAGAGACGTCACGTCCATCGGTGAAGGCATGGATCCACGTGCGCTCCTCCATTCCCTCGCGCCGAGCGAGCTCGAGCAGCGCCCGGAGGTGGTCGATGTGGGAGTGGACGCCTCCGTACGAGACCAGGCCGAGGAGGTGGACGTTTCCTCCGCGTTCCCGTGCACGGGCGAACGCGGCCTTGAGCGCCGGGTTCTCGTAGAGCTCGCCGGTCTCGATCGCGTGGTTCACGCGCATCAGGTCCTGGAACAGCACCCGCCCCGACCCGATCGTCAGATGGCCGACCTCCGAGTTGCCCATCTGACCGGGCGGGAGGCCGACGGCCTCACCGGACGCGGTCAGCGTCATGTGCGGATAGCGCGCCCACAGACCGGTCGAAGACCGGCGTCTTCGCGAGCTCGACGGCGTTCCCGGGACCCGGCGGCGCGCAGCCCCACCCGTCCAGGATCACGAGCGCGACTAAGGAGTGGGTGCTGCCTGGCAAATCGCGACGAAGGAGTCGACCTCGAGCGAGGCGCCGCCGACGAGGGCACCGTCCACGTCCGGCTGAGCCAGCAACTCGGCAGCGTTGTCCGGCTTGACCGAGCCGCCGTACAGCACGGGCACGTCGAGGATCGCCTTGATGAAGGCGTGCGCCTCCTGCGCCAGCTCCGGGGTCGCGGTCTTTCCCGTTCCGATCGCCCAGACCGGCTCGTAGGCGATCACCAGGTCGTCGTGGGACTCGAGCGCGACCAATTGACGGCGGAGGACGTCCTCGGTCTCCCCCCGCTCACGCTCCTCCTCGGTCTCGCCGACGCAGGCGATCACCCAGAGCCCCGCCTCGAGCGCGGACACGGCGCGACGACCGACGGTCTCGTCGGTCTCCCCGAAGTGCTGCCGCCGCTCGGAATGGCCGACGATCGCGCCGTAGACGCCGAGGTCGGCGAGCATCGGCGCGGAAATCTCACCGGTGTAGGGCCCCTCCGGCTCCCAGTGGACGTTCTGAGCTGCGACGGCGATCTCGGTGTCGGCGAGAGCCTGAACCGCCGGCGCGAGCCCCGTGAACGGCGGGCAGACGGCGACGTCGACCCCCTCCAGACCGGCGAGCGCCTCCCGCAGCTCCCGGCAGAACTCGCCGGTCTCCGTTGCGGTCTTGTACATCTTCCAGTTCCCGGCGATCAGCATCGGCGCAGCCTACGCCGTCGCAATTGCCGCGACACCGGGAAGCTCCTTGCCCTCTAGGAACTCCAACGACGCGCCGCCACCGGTCGACACCCAGGAGACCCGGTCGGCCAGCCCGAGCTCGTGGAGCGCGCGGACGGAATCCGCGCCGCCCACGACCGTGTAGCCGTCGACCTCGGCCACGGCCTCCGCGACGGCCCTCGTCCCTGCCGCGAAGCGCAGCCACTCGAAGACGCCCATCGGACCGTTCCAGAAGACTGTCTTCGCGCGCCGGATCCGCTCACCGAAGTCGGCTCGCGTCTCGGGGCCGATGTCGAGGCCCAGCCAGCCCTCCGGCAGCTCGTCGTACGGGACGACCTTGGTCTCGGCATCCGGCTCGAAGGCGGACGCCGCGACCACGTCGATCGGGAGCACGACTTCGAACTCGAACGGATCGTGCTCGCGCACCTCCTCCGCCATCTTCCCGCCGACCAGCACCTCGTCCGCCCGCCCGCCGAGGTTCTGGAGCACGCCGAGCTTGTCCTCGACCTTCGCGCCGCCGGAGACGAGCACGAACGGCCGCTCGACGTCGCCGAGAAGCTTCCCGAGCTGCTCGAGCTCCTGCTCGAGCAGCAGTCCGGCGTAGGCCGGCAGGATCTTGGCGACGCCCACTGTCGATGCATGCGCGCGGTGCGCAGAGCCGAACGCGTCGTTGACGAAGAGGTCGCGGCCGTCCGCCAGCTCGCGCGCGAACGACTCGTCATTGGCCGTCTCGCGCGGATCGAAGCGCGTGTTCTCGAGCACGACGATCCGATCGTCCGGCAGCAGCTCGCGTAGGCGTGCCTCGACCGGCCGCATCGAGAACGCCGGGTCGGGCCCCTTCGGACGGCCCAGGTGCGAGCACACCGCGATCTCCTCCGTCTTGCGCTCGAGCAGCAGCTCGAGCGTCGGCAGCGAGGCCCGGATCCGCGTGTCGTCGGCGACCCGCCCGTCCTCGAGCGGGACGTTCAGGTCGGCCCGGACGAGCACGCGCTTACCCGCAACCTCCGCGTCGCGGACGGATCTGGGCTTCCGCACGCGTTAGGCGGCGGCCGGTGCGCCGATCGACGCCGCGACCTTCTCGGCCAGGTCGGCGAGACGGCAGCTGTAGCCCCACTCGTTGTCGTACCAGCCGATCACCTTGACCATCCGGCCGTTCGCCATCGTCGACAGGCCGTCGACGATCAACGAGTGCGGGTTGCCGACGATGTCCATCGAGACGATCGCCTCATCGGTGTACTCGATGATTCCGCGCCAGCGGTCCTCGCCGGCAGCGCCACGGAAGGCCTCGTTGACTTCATCGACCGTCGTTTCCCGGCCGAGCACGCAGACGAGGTCCGTAACGCTCCCATCCGGCACGGGGACGCGCATCGACATCCCGTCGAGCTTGCCCTTCAGCTCCGGAATCACTAGCGACGTCGCCTTGGCGGCGCCCGTCGTCGACGGAATGACGCTCTGCGGCGCCGCGCGCATTCGCCTGAGATCCGGCTTGCCCTTACGGGTCAGCGCGATCTGATCGAGGAGCTGCTGCTCGGTCGTGTACGCGTGGATCGTGGTCATGAAGCCCGACTCGATCCCGAATGTGTCGAGCAGGACCTTGGCCATCGGCGCAACCGAGTTCGTCGTGCACGAGGCGTTGGAGATGATGTCGTGCCGCTCGGGGTCATAGTCGCCGTCGTTGACCCCGGGAACGATCGTGACATCAGGGTCGGTTGCGGGCGCCGAGATGATCACCTTGCTCGCCCCGGCGGCGAGATGCTGAGCTGCGCCGTCCCGGTCCGTGAAGAAACCGGTCGCTTCGACGACGACGTCGACCCCCAGCTCCTTCCACGGGAGCGCCGTCGGGTCCCGCTCGGACAGGGAGCGCACTGAGCGCCCGTCGACGGTCAGCTCACCGTCTCCGTGGCTGATCTCCGCAGCAAGCACCCCGTGCGTGGAGTCGTACTTGAGCATGTGGGCGAGGACGTCGTCGGACGCGAGATCGTTCAGGGCCACGATCTCGAAGTCCGGCTCCCGCTCGAGGTAGGCGCGGAAGACATTCCGTCCGATTCGTCCGAAGCCGTTGATCGCAACGCGTTTTGCCATGGGGTTTTCCTCCGTTTCGCTGGGGTCGAGTCTAGTCCCCAAGAAGGTTTACGAGCGTCGCCCGCGAAGGCCGCTACCTTGTTCCCGAGGTTCCTTTGAAGACTCTGGGCACACTGTGTGCGGCCTTCGTCGCCGCCTTCATCCTGGCCGGGAACGCGTCCGCGATGGACGTGGGCGTCGTCGACGACTACGGGATCGCGCCCGAGAACGCGCCGTGGTTCTTCGACAGCCTCGGAAATCTCGGCATGCGCGAAAACCGGGTCTCGATCTTCTGGGATCCGGAGACCCCGATGACGATCCAGAGGCAGCAGGCGCTCGACCACTACGTGCCGTTCGCGTCGAGCCGCGGCGTCCGCGTCATCTTCGCCGTCTCTCCCGCCAAGGCGCGGGACATCACCGCGTCCCCGAGCAGGGCCGCTCAGTACGCCGCCTTCCTCCAGCACCTCGCGCGCGCCTATCCGTCCGTCAAGGACTACGTCATCGGCAACGAGCCGAACCAGCCCCGCTTCTGGCAGCCGCAGTTCGGCCGCGGTGGAGTGGCGGTCTCACCGGCCGCGTACTACGGGCTGCTGGCGCGGTCGTACGACGCGCTCAAGGCTGTCGACCGCTCGATCACGGTTCTGGGCATCGGGCTGTCGCCGCGCGGCAACGACGCACCGAACGCGCGGGACAACAGGTCGGTCTCGCCCGTCCGCTTCATCGCCGGGCTCGGCAAGGCGTACCGGAAGGCCAAGCGGCAGCGGCCGATCATGGACGAGCTCGCTTTCCACCCCTATCCCGACCGCGACACGGACAGCATGATGAAGGGGTACCGCTGGCCGAACGCCGGCGTGCCCAACCTCGGCCGGATCAAGCAGGCGTTCTGGGACGCCTTCCGGGGCACGCGGCAGCCGACGTTCCGCGAGGGAACCGGCGCCGGCAGCATGAAGTTCAGGCTCGACGAGCTCGGCTGGCAGGTCGGGATCGTGCCGTCCGCCCGACCCGCCTATCACGGGCGCGAGAGCGTCCGGACGACGAGCGAGTCGAACCAGTCGGGGATCTACAACGCGGCGGTTCGCTACCTCGCCTGCGACGCGTCGGTGCGCTCGGTGCTCTTCTTCCTGCTTCGCGACGAGCCCGATCTCGAACGCTGGCAGGCCGGGCTCGTGCGCGCGGACGGCTCCCTCCGCCCGTCGTACGGCTCCGTCAGGTCGTCGGTCGCCCAGACCGGCGGCCGCTGCCCTGGGCGGCTGCGCTCCTGGCGGCACACCACCACGGTTTCAGGGGCGAAGCTGCGCTTCCCGAGGAAGCGCATGCTGCCGGCCAGGCGGCTCACCCTCGCCCTCGTCGCCAATGCGCAAGAGGACGCGACCGTCGAGGCCGGCCTCTACCGCGGAAGCCGCCGCGTCCTCCGCGTGAGGGGCAACGTCAAGGCGTATCGCTCCCGGATCGTCCGCATCAGCAATCGGTTCCGTCCGGGCCGCTACACGATCCGCGTGACCATGCGGGCCGCGCTGAACACGACCCGCACAAAGCGCTTCTCCGCCGGTCTGCGGATCCGCGGCTAGCCCAGCCTAAGCGGCGGGCCGGAGGGGAAGCTCCGAGGACGACCTCCCCCTCCAGTTGAACCGCGCTCCGGACCGTGGCGTCGAACGGGGTCTGAATTCGACGCCGGACGAGCGCAGACCCGCCGTGGAGCGAGTATGACGGAAATCCGCGGGCGGCCGCTCAACCGATTCAGGGCTCGGCGAGGCGGATCAGCTTCTGCAATCGGCGGTGCACGGTCGCCTTCGTCGCCGGCGGCCGGCACTTGAGCCCCAGTTCCCGCAGCGACAGCGACGGATGCGCGAGTCGGAGCTCTGCGAGCTCCTGGAGGTGCTGAGGCAGCCGGGCGAGCGCGCCTCGCCGCTGGAGGCGGCGAAGCGCCCGCAACTGAGTTCCGGCGGCGCGGCTCGAGCGCACCAGGTTCGCGTGGTCGGCGTTCGCGAGCCGGTTCGCGCGGGACTTCGCCGCACCGACGACGGCCCGCTCGGCGAAGGTCAGCACCGCACCGGCGGCGCCGGCGGCCGCCAGCAGCTCGCCGATCGCCTCGGAGCCCTTCGCGTACACGAGCGCGTGATCGGCGCGCTCCTGCACGCGCAGACGGATGCCCTCGGTCTGCGCCAGCTCCGCCAGGAACTCCGCGCCCACGCGGCTCCCGGTGCGGATCTCCAGATGGCCGGGCGACACGCTTCCGCCGCCCAGCAGCGCTCCCCGCAGGTACGCGCCGCGACAGCACGAACGCCCGACGACGCGCCGTGGGGGCCGCTCGAGCGGTGCCAGCCGCGCGCTGACGACGCCGGCCTCGTGCAGGACCTGCATGGCCCGCGCCTCGCCGGAGACGTGCAGCTGGTACCTCGTCTCGCCGCGAAGCGCCCGGCGCCGGTAGCTGCGAATCTCACAGGGAACACCGAAGCCGCGGAGGAGGCTGAAGCCTCGACGCGCGACGGCCGAGCTGGGCACGTCGAGGTGGAGCGAGATCTCGCCGCGCCCTCGCAGGTGTATCCGCCCGGCGGTGAGGAAGAGTGCCGAGAGCTCGGCGAGCCTGTCGCACTCACGCCGGGGAGCGATCCCCGCCAGCTCGCTGCGAACGTCTTCCGAAAGCGACACGTCGGTTCGAATCTACAATCAGGCCGATGAGTCGGCCCGGCCTCTTCCGCCCCCCTCCGCCCACCAACGAGACGATCCGTGATTACGCACCGGGCTCGCCCGAGCGGGAGGCGCTCAAGCGCCGCCTCGACGAGATGCGCCGAGACCGGCTCGACATCCCGTCCGTGATCGGCGGCGAGGAGGTCAGAACCGGCGACACCTTCGAGGCAGTCGAGCCGCACAACAAGGCAAGCGTTCTCGCCGACGTGCACAAGGCCGGGCCCGAGGAGGTCGACCGGGCGATCAAGGCCGCCGGCGAGGCGTGGGAGGACTGGCAGCGCTGGCCGTGGGAAGAGCGGGCCGCCGTCTTCCTTCGCGCCGCCGAGCTGCTGGCCGGCCCGTGGCGCTCAACGCTCAACGCGGCGACCATGCTCAACCAGTCGAAGACGGCGCATCAGGCCGAGATCGACTCCGCCGTCGAGCTGATCGACTTCTGGCGCTACAACGTCGAGTTCATGCTTCGCATCTACGCGGAGCAGCCCGTCTCGGCCGGCGGCGCGTGGAACCGAATGGAGTACCGGCCGCTCGAGGGGTTCGTCTTCGCCGTGACGCCGTTCAACTTCACGGCGATCGCGGGGAACCTCCCGACCTCCCCGGCGCTGATGGGCAACACCGTCGTCTGGAAGCCTGCCTCGACCGCCGCCTTCTCCGCGCACTGGCTGATGAAGCTCCTGGAGGAGGCTGGACTGCCGCCGGGAGTCGTCAACCTCGTCTACGGGGACGGCGCGACGATCGGGAACGCTGCTCTCGCGAGCGACCACCTCGCGGGCATCCACTTCACGGGCTCGACACCTGTCTTCCAGTCGATGTGGAAGACGATCGGCACCAACATCGCGAACTACCGCAACTACCCGCGGATCGTCGGCGAGACGGGCGGCAAGGACTTCATCGTCGCTCACCCTTCCGCCGACGTCGACGCGCTCGCCACCGCCATCCTGCGTGGGTCGTTCGAGTACCAGGGGCAGAAATGCTCGGCGGCGTCGCGCGTCTATGCGCCTTCGAACCTGTGGCCCGAGCTCCGCGAGCGCCTCGTCAAGGAGGTGGCCACGATCCGCATGGGCGACGTCGCCGACTTCTCCAACTACATGGGCGCGGTCATCGACGCGAAGGCGTTCTCCGGCCATCGTGAGGCGATCGAGAACGCTGCGAAGAACAAGGCGGAAGTCGTCGTCGGCGGCGGCACCGACGACAGCCGAGGCTATTTCATCGAGCCGACGGTGCTCGAGACCACCGACCCGCGCTCGGAGCTGATGCGCGAGGAGCTCTTCGGCCCGATCGTCACGACCTACGTCTATCCGGAGCAGAAGTGGGGCGAGACCCTCGAGCTCGTGGACGACACGGCGCCGTACGGCCTGACGGGCGCGGTGTTCTCCGAGGACCGCGCGGCGATCGAGGAGGCGCATGAGAAGCTCCGCTATGCCGCGGGCAACTTCTACGTCAACGACAAGCCGACGGGTGCAGTCGTAGGCCAGCAGCCGTTCGGAGGCGCACGCGCGTCGGGAACGAACGACAAGGCGGGCTCGATGTGGAACCTGATCCGATGGGTGAGCCCGAGGACGATCAAGGAGACGTTCGTGCCGGCCACGGACTACCGCTACCCGTTCATGGCGCCGGAATCGAGCGACGGCTCGGGCCCCGCCGAGTAGTGCGGCGACAGCTGGGGGTCGCGGGCCTCGTCCTCGCGCTCGCCGCCGGAACGGCCGGCGCGGCTGCCATCACGGGGACGAACGGGGCGGACTTCCTCCGAGGCGGCCCAAGGGCCGACCGGATCCAGGGACGCGCCGGCAACGACCGGATCAAGGTCGACGGAGGCCGGTTGGACACGGTCCGCTGTGGACGCGGCCGCTACGACATCGTCAACGCCGACCAGGCGGATCGCGTCGCGTCGGACTGCGAGACCGTCGCCCGGGTCGTCGCCCGTGACTCCTTTCGGGCACCCGCCCAGCACGCGACGATCGCCGAGCCCGACACGCTTGCCTGGGGCAACGTTGTCGTGACGGCCTTCCAGGCCGGGCGCTTCCGGGACGGCGGCGCGGTCAACACCGGCTGGGCCACCTCGCGCGACGGCGGCAGGACGTGGCGCTCCGGGCTCCTCCCGTCGCTGACCGTGGCCTCGCGCCCCGCGGGGAGGTGGCAGCGCGCGAGCGACCCCGTCGTCGCCCACGACGCCGCGCACGGCGTCTGGCTGATCTCCTCACTGGCGTTCTCGAACGGCGAGGCGGCGGCGATCGTCGTCAGCCGCTCCAGCGACGGCCTGAGGTGGAGCCCGCCGGTGACCGTGGCCGAGGCTCCGTGGCGTCGTGACCTGCTGCTCGACAAGGAGTGGATCGTCTGCGACAGCGGCGCGGCGAGCCCTCACCGTGGCAGCTGCTACGTCGGGTACAGCGACTTCCGGACGCAGCGGCTGGAGTTCCAGGCCTCGCGCGACGGCGGCCTCACCTGGGAACCGCCGGTGGCCGCGCCCGACGACGCGGGCCGGGGCTCGATTCGCGGCCGCTGGGCGCCGGCGCCGCAGCCGGTCGTCCAGCCGGACGGCGATCTGATCGTCCCCTACTACGACGAGACGCGCGTGGCGTCGATCCGATCTGCGGACGGCGGGCGGTCGTTCTCCGCCTCCGTGACCGTCTCCCTCACGACGTTCAAGCCCACGCCCGACCTCCGGGCACCGCCGCTTCCGAGCGCGGAGGTCGATCAGGCCGGCACCGTGTACGTCGTCTGGCCGGATTGCCGGTCTCGACGCTCGTGCGGTTTCGACGATCTGGTGATCTCACGTTCGGCCGACGGGATCGTCTGGTCCCCGGCGACGCGCATTCCAATTGCTCCCGCGTCGTCCCGAAGCGATTTCGTCATCCCCGGCCTCGGGGTCGACTCGACTCGCGTCGGCCGCCTCGCGGTCACCTACTACATCTTTCGCCTGGGCAACCTTCTCGACGTCGGCTACATCTCGTCGTCGACCGGCGGCCGGAGCTGGAGCTCGCCGCGCCGCCTGAATGCGCAGACGATGCGCCTCGACTGGATCGCCCAGGCCGGCGGCGCGATGGTCGGCGACTACATCTCGACGTCATTCGTCGGCGGACGGGCCGTGGCGGCGTTTCCGATCGCGGCGCCGTCGACGCGGCTCGACCAGCCGCTCTTCGTCGCCGCGCTTCGCTAGCCCCGCCCGGCCCTGTGCAGCTGCGCGTAGATCGAGCGCGCCGTCTTGGCCGGCATGCCGGGGACGCCCTCGAGCTCCTCCTGCGTCGCCTCCAGGAACCGCTCGGCCGATCCGAAGTGGCGGATCAACGCCCGCCGGCGGGCAGGCCCGACCCCGCTCAGTGTGTCGAAGATCGACTCCTTCGCCTTCGCATCGCGGCGCTGCCGGTGGAAGCCCAACGCGAAGCGATGTGCCTCGTCCCGAACACGTTGGAGCAATTGCAAAGCCGGAGAGTGGCGGTCCAGGCGGATCGCGTCGGGCCGATCGGGAACGAAGACCTCCTCGTCGCGCTTGGCCAGCGCGATCACCGCGACCCTCGGCAGGTCGTACGCCTGCATCGCCTGAATCGCCGCCGACAGCTGCCCCTTGCCGCCGTCGATGATCACCAGGTTCGGCGCCGCGGCAAAACCCTCGTCGTACTCGTCGCCGGTCGGCTTCTGCAGCCGCGCGAACCGGCGTGACACCGCCTCGGCCAGGGCCGCGTAGTCGTCCTGGCCGTCCTGGCTGCGAATCCCGAACTTGCGGTAGTGCGCCTTCTTCGGCACGCCGTCCTGGAAGACGACCATGGCGGCAACGGGCGACTCCTCCTGGATGTTCGAGACGTCGAAGCACTCGATGCGAAGCGGCAGGCTCTCGAGGTTCAGGCACTCGCGGAGCTGCTCGAGCGCCTCGATCCGCCTCAGCCGCGTGCTCTCCGCCTTCGCCGTGTCAGCCTCGAGCGCGAGCCGGGCGTTCTGGTCCGCGAGCTCCTGCAGCCGCCGCTTCTCTCCTCGCTCCGCCGGTCGGACCTCCACCCGGGCTCCGCGGCGCTCGGACAGGAACTCGGCCAGCGCGCTCGTGTCCCCGGCCTCCTTCGGGACGATGAGCTGCGGCGGAATGCTCGGCGCGGAGCCGTAGTACTCGAGCATGAACGCCTCGAGCACGTCCCCCACCTCGTGCCCCTCGACGTTCTCGAGGTGGAACCCGTAGCGGTCGACCATCCGCCCGTCACGCAGCGGGAAGAGCTGCACGGCCGCCCGATTGCCCTCGATCGCGATGCCGATCACGTCCACCGTGCCGACGGCGCGCTTGTCCGCAGCCTGCCGCTCGGCGAGGTGCCGCACGGAGAAGAGCCTGTTGCGGTACCGGGCGGCCTCCTCGAACTGCTCGTTCTCGGCCGCCTCCTTCATGCGCCGCTCGAGCTCCTCGATGATCGGCTCGGTCTCCCCGGAGAGGAACTCGATCACGCCGTCGATCACCCCGCGGTAGTCCTCCTTCGAGATGTAGTTCACGCACGGGGCGTAGCAGCGGTCGATGTGGAAGTCGAGGCACGGGATCCCCGAGTGCCGACCCGGCTTCGGCCCCTCGCACGGACGAAACCGGAAGACCCGGTTGAGGACGTCCAGCGTCTCGCGCACCTTCTTCGCGTTCGCGTAGGGGCCGAAGTAGACGACCCCACGCCGGTGACGCTCCCTCGTGAACATGACGCGGGGATAGTCGTCCTCGACGGTGACCGCGATGTACGGGAACGACTTGTCGTCGCGCAGCCTTACGTTGTAAGGAGGCCGGTGCCGCTTGACGAGATTCTGCTCCAGGTGGAGCGCCTCGACCTCGTTGCCGGTGACGATCACCTCGAGGTCGGCGATCCGCGAGATCATTCCGGCGATCCCGCTCCGCGTGTCGCCGCCCTGCTGGAAGTAGCTCCGCACACGAGGCCGGAGCGACTTCGCCTTGCCGACGTAGAGGATCCGGCCCTTGTCGTCGCGGAACAGGTAGACGCCCGACTTCGCCGGGAGCGCCTTCAGCTTCGGTTCGAGAGACGTGGCCACTTCGGCCAATCTAGACGAGGCGGTAGCCTCGTGCCGCCTTGGCGAAATGGGGTCTCCTCGGCTTGCTTGCGGCCACTTTGGCGGCGGTTGCCGTGGCCTGCGGGCCCCGTCCGGACGGCGACGACGGCGGCGATGGATTCACAGTCGGCGTCTGGGAGTACTTCGTTCGCGACGCGGACGCGGACGCCGCCCGGCGCAAGCTCGAGGACGCGACGGCGGCCGGCTTCGAAGCGACGATCACGAACTCGTTCTGGACGCCCGGCCAGCGCGAGCCGTCGGAACAGGAGCTGACAGAGCTCCGGAACGCCGCGGAAGCCGCCGACGCGGCGGGCGTCACCCCGCTCTTGATCGTCCAGAGCCCGGGCAGCCGAACGACGCCGAACACGCCGCGACTGCGGGCGGAGTTCGCCGAGTACGCCGCCGCGCTCGCCCGCGAGCTGCCCGCCTACCGCGACTTCATCATCGGCAACGAGCCAAACCTGAATCGCTTCTGGCTCCCGCAGTTCGGTCCTAACGGCGAGAACGTCGCCGCGCGCGACTACCTCGCCCTGCTCGCCGCCTGCTACGACGCGCTCAAGGCGGTCTCCGAGGACATCCGCGTCATCGGCGGCGCGCTCGCACCGCGGGGTGGGGACGATCCCCGCGCCCGGCGCCACACGCACTCACCGACGGCATTCATCCGAGACATGGGCCGCTTCTACCGCGAGAGCGGCCGGGACGAGCCGGTGATGGACGCCTTCGCCCACCACCCGTACCTCGAGAGCTCGAAGATCCCGCCGGACTTCGCCCATCCACGCTCGACCACGATCTCCCTGGCCGACTACCCGAAGCTCGTCTCGCTCCTGGGCGAGGCCTTCGACGGGACGGCCCAGCGCGGCTCCGACGTGCCGATCGTCTACACCGAGTTCGGCGTCCAGACGATCATCCCGCCCGAGAAACGGAGCGTCTACACGAACCTGGATGCGCCCGCGGCGGACGATGCAGTCTCCGAGGCGACGCAGGCTCGCTACTACCGCCGGGCCTTCGAGCTGGCCTGCGAGCAGCCGACCGTCGAGGGGCTGTACATCTTCCACATCTGGGACGAGCCCGACCTGGTCGGGTGGCAGTCCGGCCTCTACTACGCCGACCAGACGCCGAAGACGAGCCGCGACGCCCTGCTGGATCTACCATCCTGCGAGTGACCGGCCAGTACGTCGCGTACACGTTCTACAAGGTCGATCCGGCCTGGCGGCGCCTCCCCGTCGAGGAGCGGATCGCCGGCAAGGAGGCGTTCGCGGACGTCGTCGACGACTGGGCCGGCCGGATGTCGGCCCTCCGCGCCTACTCCACCGGCGGCGTGCGCCCGGACGCCGACTTCTTCCTCTGGAAGATCACCGAGCGCTACGACGATCTCGGCGAGCTCGGCGCCGAGCTGAACGGGACGCCGCTCGCCGCCTACCTCGAGACGCCCTACTCCTATCTCGCGACCACAAAGGCGTCGCAGTACACGGCCGCCCGGCGGCCGCGGAAGATCGTCCCCAAGGGCTCGCCGTACCTCGTCGTCTACCCGTTCGTGAAAGTGCGCCCGTGGTACGCGCTGCCCGAGGACGAGCGCCAGCGCGCGATGGACGAGCACATGCGAATCGGCGCCGAGTTCGCCTCGATCCACAACCACACGACGTACTCGTTCGGAATCGACGACCAGGAGTTCATGACCGCGTTCGAGTGCGACGAGCCGGCGGACTTCATGCACCTGATGCTGACGCTGCGGGACAGCGAGGCGAGCCGGTACACGGAGCGCGACACGCCGATCTTCGTCGGCCAGGCGATGGAGATCCGCGCCGCGCTGGACGCCCTCGACGGCGCGCGCGCCGGCGTCGAGGCCTAAATGAACTGTCCCGCCGGCCGCGAGCGCGGCGGCGTGGAACGTAGTTGACGGTCAATCCACCTCTCGCCCTCCCACGTATCGCATCCCGGAGCGGATGCCGCCGCTCGTATCGACCCGAGAGGGGGAAGCACAGCCATGTCAGTCTTTCCTGCCAGGCGCGCCGTCGGCGGCCTGACCGTTCTCGCCGCGTTCGCCTTGCTGGCGACGGCGGCGACCGCGGCGCCGGACACGACGCCGCCCACCAAGCCGGGCAACCTGCACGTCACCGCCAAGACGATGACGAGCGTCTCCATGGCCTGGAACGCCTCGACCGACAACTCCGGGAACTTCAGCTACCGCATCCGGCAGTGGGCCTCGGGCGTCCAGACGGACGTCACGGTGCCGAAGACGCAGACCTCGTACACTTGGACCGGCCTGCGACCAGGGCACTACTACTACTTCTCGGTCAGTGCGGTCGACGGAAGCGGCAACGTCTCGCTCCCGAGTAACACGATCGCCGTCGAGACGGTGCGCGACGTGACGGCGCCGTCGGTGCCGGGGAATCTCAGCGTCGAGACCGTCACGGCCTCTCAGGTCTTGCTTTCCTGGGATGCCTCCACGGACGACTCGGGCATCATCGACCTGTACCAGGTGAACGTGAGCCCGTTCGCCGGGAACGTCCTCACCACCGGCCCCACCTCGGCGACGGTCGTCGGCTTGGCGCCGACGACGACGTACACCTTCACGGTCAGGGCGCGTGACGCCGGCTGGAACTTCTCCGCGTTCTCGGACGCCGTCACGGCGACGACCGAGGTGAGCACGGACACGACCCCGCCTACGGCGCCCACGAACTTCAGGGTCGGGCGGTCACACAGCTGCGAGATCACCGCCAGGTGGACGCAGTCGACCGACGACCAGGACCCCCAGGCCGCGATCCGCTACAGGATCGTCGACATCGACAGGCCGGGCGCGGAGTTCGGCATCGTGATCGGGAACGACTACAACAACACCTACGGCTTCGAGGGGACCAACACCTGGGTCCTCCACGCCATCGACAGCGCGGGCAACGTCTCGGCTCCGAGCAACTCGGTCACGCGCGTGCTCAACCCGTCGGACGACTGTCAGTGACCTGCTGATCGCGAGGCCCGTCGCGCCGACGGCGGGCCTCGCGGTCGACCTTCTCGGCCGTCCTGTGTACGGCATGGGCGAGATTTCAGCGAATGGCTAGCCGTACGTGTGCTGGTCCCGCCAGACGCGGAACATGGAGAACGCGCTCAGGCCGAGGATCACGAAGAAGGCGAGCGCGTTCCGGCCCGAAATGCCAGTGAAGAAGAAGAGGCCCAGCGAGCCGACGATCAGCAGCGCGGCGCCGTAGAAGGCCAACCGCGCTCGCGTCGACCAGGTCTCGATGTCCGACCGCCGCTCGCGCCAGAGCAGGTAGATGAAGAACGCGATCGCAATGAAGAAGGCGATGCGTGCGATCAGCAGGAGCGAGATGACCGTGTTCTCCAGGGAGAGAAGCACGATCACCGCCACGATCGCGACGATGATCAGGAACCCGCGCAACGTCGGGTTCATGTCTGCGAAGAACCGTCTCATCCTGAGGTCAAGTACGCCCTGGTTGCGAGTGCGCCTGCGAGCAGGGTAGCTCCGACGAACCAGGCCAGCCGCCGGCGGGGCTCGGCCGGCGCGTACATCCAGGGCGCGAGCGCAGCTGCCAGGGCAAGCGTGCCGTACGCGTAGTGGAGCTCGTCGGCGGCCTTGCGCCCGTCCGAGACGAGCAGCAGCCCGAGGCCGACCTGGGCGATGAGCAGGGTCTGGACGAGCGCGATGACGTGCCCCAGCGTCCGGCCCGCCTCGCGGCGACGGAAATACACGGTCGCGCCCCAGATCGTCGCGCCGGCGGCGGCGAGGAGGACGCCAAGGCCCACGACCTCGTGCGCGCCAACCATCGGCGAAAGGATAGGCTCGCGGCGTGGTCGAAGAAGGTCAGGAAGCGCCCGACTTCGAGCTGACGGGCGACTCCGGCGAGCGCGTGCGCCTCTCGCAGTTTCGCGGCCAGCCCGGTCGTCCTCTACTTCTATCCGAAGGACGACACACCGGGCTGTACAACCCAGGCCTGCGGCATCCGGGACAACTACGACGACTTCGAGCAGCGCGGTGCTGTCGTCCTCGGGGTTAGTCCCGACGACGAGAGCTCACACGTGAAGTTCAAGCAGAAGCACGGGCTCCCGTTCACCCTCCTCGCCGACCCCGAGCACGAGGTCTCGGAGCAGTACGGCGTCTGGGGCGAGCGCAAGTACACTGGGCAAGAAGTACATGGGGGTCGAGCGCTCGACGTTCCTGATCGACGCGGACGGCCGCCTCACGAAGGTCATGCGGCGCGTCAAGCCGGACACGCACGTCGAGAAGGTTCTCGCCGCGCTGCCGGCCTAGCCGCCGAGCCGGCGCAGGACGTCCCGCATCGGCATGAACTTCACGCTGCGGGCGCCGGCGGTGAACAGGCCGG
Organism: uncultured Actinomycetes bacterium; assembly: GCA_963764595.1. Lineage (GTDB taxonomy): Bacteria > Actinomycetota > Thermoleophilia > Gaiellales > Gaiellaceae > JACDAN01. Next base: position 729,029 of record CAVXTG010000007.1, read on the forward strand.
ACGACTCGAGGTCGGCCAGTGCGGTTCCGCCGACACTGAGCGCGGTCGTCCGGCTGGTGCCGAGCCTCCGGAGCCTGACCGTCCCGCCCTGGGCCGTGACGAGGATGCCGCGGTCGAGATCCTGAAGCCTGCTGCCGCTCGCGACAGGGATTCGCGTGACGAGCCCGCCGCTGCCGGTGTCGTACACCTCGACGGCACTCGCCGTCCGCACGGCGAGCCGATTGCCGGAGAGGCGTGCGGAGAGCGCACCGACGGGAAGATCACGGAGCACTCGGCCGTCTGCCGTCAGCAGCCTGACCCCTGTCTCCGTGCGCGCAGCGATTCGCCCGGCGTCGACGGCGAGGACGCTCAGCTCCCCGTTCGCCTTCGCGACGACCGAGCATCGGGTCGGATCGGTTCGTGGAGCGTCGGGACAGCGGCCGCCGAGGCCTCCGACCCGCCAGATGGTTGCCTGAACGATGTCCCCGGTCCTGCGGCCCGGCGGGCACTGGTACTGGGGCTGGCCGGTCTCGTCGCCGAACGAGTAGCAACGCTGCTCCTTCGTGAAGGCAAGCAGCGTCCCGTCCCCGGCCGGCGTGCGCGAAAAGGTTCCATAGCGGCCGTCGTGCGCGAAGCCCATGGCGACGAAGGCCGGGCTCGGACGTCCGAGCGTCGCCGTCCGGACGAACGTCTCGAGTGTGTTACCGCCGCCGACCTTCAACCACGCTGCCCGCGATCCGGCGAGCCCGACCCCGGGAGGGCCTGAGCGCGCGCCGCCGCGGTCGCTGGTCTCGCACGTCCTCGCGGCCTGGAGGCGGACCGCTCGGCGTTGTGCCGGCTCCCAGACCATCACGCTGATGCACTTGAAGCGGCCCCCGACGATGAAGCTCGCACGGTTTCCGTCTGCGGCGAGGGCGAGCACCGGCCCGCTCGTCGCGCGCGTGTTCTGAGGCGTCGCAGTAGGCGCCGCGGCCGCAGCTGACGCGAGCAGCAGCGTCCCGAGCGCCGCACCGACGAGAAGAGTTTCTGCATTGGCCCATCGTATGGCGCTCGCATTACGGCGCCGTGCGCATTTCGTAAGGAAGAAAAGCTAAGGCTCGGTGCCGTTCAACCTGGGAACCCTTTTTGAAAAGGGGAAAGGAGCCAGGCCATGAAGTCCGCACTCATCGCCGCAGTCGTCGCCGCGATCGTGGCGGCGGCCAGCGGCACAGCCGCGACCATCGTCGTGACGTCGAAGAGCATCAAGAACGGCACGATCCAGACCGTCGACATCAGCGCCAAGGCGCAGCGGGCCTTGAAGGGCGCGCGAGGCGCCCGCGGCGCCGCGGGCGCTCGGGGGCCTGCAGGAGCGCAGGGCGCCGCAGGGACCGCAAGGGCATTCAGGGGCCGGCTGGGATTCAGCGCCTGCGGTTCGTCGTTTCGCCGCCCGACGACCATTCCGCCCAGATACTGACGACATGCCGGCGGACGCCGTCTGTCCGGCAGGCGAGATCGCCGTCTCGGGCGGTTACTCGTTGACCGGCCCAGAGGCTGCGCTGCTCCAGTCGGTTGGAATCGGCGCCGCTGGCGGGCGCGGGCTGAGAACTCCGGCACTTCGCCCATGCCACGCTCATCGTCTACGCCTACTGTTCGCCAGGGGTCGCCTTCGTGCCGTAGACGAACCCGGAACCAGGCTTATGCGGATGAGAGGACTTGAACCTCCACGAGCTTTCGCTCACACGGACCTGAACCGTGCGCGTCTACCAATTCCGCCACATCCGCGCGGAGACGAATTGTAGCCTCGCTCCGGCCGCCAACTTTCGGCGCCGCCAGACGTACCATTGACTGTCTGAGACGGCTGGTTGTCCTCGGGGTCTGTCTACTTGCAGCGCTGCCCGCGCTGGCGGCTGCGCGCGGACCCGTGCCGGCCGGCGGTGGGCCGCTCGCGGAGGTCGTCGTCGAGCTGGAGGAGCCCGGGCTCGCGAGGGCACTCGACGGAACCAAGCGCCTCGACCTCGACTCGTCGACGACTCTGCAGCGGCTGACCCGGCTCGCCGTCAAGCAGGAGCTCGTCGAGCAGCGGATCGCGGCCGCCGTGCCCGGCGCGAAGGTGCGCTGGCGCTACCGCGTCGTCCTCAACGCGATGGCGGTGCTCGTCCCGCAAAGCTCGGTCGAAGCGCCTCGAGCAGATTCCGGGCGTGCGCGAGGTCTATCCGAGCGTCCGCTTCGCCCCCAGCCTCGACCGCAGCGTGCCGTCGATCGGTGCCCCGACACTGTGGGGGCCGCAACTCTCGACCACCGGGCAGGGGACGAAGATCGGGATCATCGACGACGGCGTCGACCATCGACATCCCTTCTTCGATCCGAGGGGCTACGTGATGCCACCCGGATATCCCAAGGGCCAGGCTTCCCACACGACGGCGAAGGTGATCGTCGCGCGCGTCTTCCCGGCTCCGTCCCCAAGGCCGCAGTACTCGAACCTGCCTTTGGACCCAGTCCATTCCGAGCACGCCACGCATGTCGCCGGGATCGCAGCCGGCAACGCGAACACGCCGGCGCTACTCGGCGGCGGCCAGGTCACGATCTCCGGGGTCGCGCCGGGCGCGTACCTCGGCAACTACCGGGTGCTGACGGTGCCGACGATCTCCAACGTGGGTCTCGACGGCAACTCGCCGGAGATCGCCGCCGGGATCGAAGCCGCGGTCCGCGACGGGATGGACGTGATCAACCTCTCGCTAGGCGAGCCCGAGATCTCACCCGGCCGCGACCTCGTGATCAGAGCGATCGAAGGGGCGGCTGCCGCAGGTGTCGTTCCCGTGGTCGCCGCCGGCAACGACTTCGATGCCCTCGGTCGCGGCTCGGTCTCCTCGCCGGGCGCGGCCGCAGGGGCGATCACGGTCGGGGCTGCGAGCGTCGCAGGCCGGATGGCGAGCTTCTCTGCGGCCGGGCCGACGCCGCAGTCGCTCCGGCTCAAGCCGGACGTGACCGCACCTGGAGTCGACATCCTCTCGTCGGTTCCTGCGCGACAGGGAACCTGGGGCGGGAACTCGGGGACGAGCATGGCCGCACCCCATGTCGCCGGCGCGGCCGCGCTCCTGACGCAGCGCCACCCGTCCTGGACGGTCCCGCAGATCAAGTCGGCGCTGACGCTGACCGCCCGTCCGGCGTTCGAGGGCGGCTCACGGGAGGCCTTGACCACCCGCCAAGGCGCCGGTCTCGTCGACCTGGCGAAGGCGGACCAGCCGCTCGTCTTCGCACGACCGGGCGCCGTCTCGTTCGGGTTCATGCGACGCGGCCGGACGGTATCCCGGCCGATCTCCCTGACGGATGCCGGCGGCGGTGCGGGCGAGTGGGCAGTCTCGGTCGTCCGCCAGCGACCCACGCCGGGCGTCTCGGTCACCGCGCCCGCGCGGCTGACCGTGCCGGGCAACCTGACCGTGAGGGCCGTGACGCGCGCAAGAGCCGCTCAGGGCGAAGTGACCGGCTTCGTCGTTCTCAGCCGACCGGGCCAGACCCGACGGGTCCCGTTCTGGCTGCGAGTGACCGTCCCCCAGCTGGCACGGCAGCCGGCCCGCGTGCTGCGCAAGGTCGGTACCTACCGAGGGAACACGCGCGGACGGCGGGCGCTCGTCTCCGTCTACCGCTATCCGGACAATCCGACCGGGCTCAGGCTCCCGCGTGAGCTCAACGGGCCGGAGCAGGTCTTCCGAGTCCGGCTTCGACGCCCGGCTGCCAATCTCGGCGTCGCCGTCCTCTCACGCTCGCGGGTTCAGCCGCGGATCGTCGTCGGCGCGGACGAGAACCGCCAGGCCGGCCCGACAGCGCTTCCCATCAACACCAATCCGTACCTGCCGACGTTCTCGAGCCGGTCTCCGGTGTCTGCCGTCATCCGGCCCGCGCCGGGCACCTACCACGTCGTCTTCGACAGCCCCACCAGAGCCGGAGCCGGCCCGTTCACGTTCCGCTTCTGGGTCGACGACACCACGCCGCCGCGAGTGCGCCTGGTCACGTCGACCGTTCGGGTGGGCGGCGTACTCGCCGCGAGGGCGAGCGACAGTGGCGCCGGCATCGACCCTCGCTCGATCTTCGTCCGGCTCGATGACGGCCCGCTCCGGCTCGCGACCTACAGCGACGGTCGGATCAGAATCCCGGTCGGCTCGCTCGGGCGGGGACGCCATCGGCTCACCCTCCAGGTCTCGGACCACCAGGAGGCGAAGAACATGGAGAACGCGCTCCGGATCCTCCCGAACACGAGGGTCCTGAACGCCGCTTTCACTGTTCGCTAGGTGTTGCGGTCCCGCTCGGTGATCGTCGGCAGCTGAGCGAGATCGCGCTCGACGCTCGCGGCGAAGTCGTCGTCGTCCTCGGGCGTCACGACACGAAGATTCGCCTTCTGCTTCTGCCGCGCGCGTTGCCTTCGGCCCTCGAAGCCGAACCGCTCCGAGAGTCGTGGCCATTCGGCCGCCAAGAGGACGGCGACCGCGCAGGCGAGCAGTGCGATCCAGACCCAGCCCACTGGTCCCAATCTTAGCCGCCTGCGCGCCGCAGGTCGGCTACCCCGGGAAGTACGGGATATCCCAGAAGAAGAAGATCGCCAGCGTGGCGATCGCTACGAACGCGCCGACGAGCGCCACCAAGGCTTGCTGCCAGGGGCTGCCTTGTGCCACCTGCTCGACCGCCGCCTCCGCCTTCGAGAGCACGCGCTCGAGCCAGCGCTCGGCCCAGGCGAACTCGAGTGCCAGCATCCCCAGCCCGAGGATGATCACGGCGATGCCGGGCCCGGGCGTGACGAGCATGATCAGCCCCGCGAGCACGACCAGGAAGCCGGCGACGGCGAACGCGACGCGGTAGACGCGGTTGCGCTGGCGATGCCGCGCCTGGCGAGCACGGACGCGCTCGATCAGCGGCGTGCGCTGGCTCGTCTCGTGCTCGGCCACGCCGACAGCCTAGACCGGACCTGGTTCAGCTCCCCGGGTTGGACTCGAACCAACAACCCTCCGGTTAACAGCCGGATGCTCTGCCAATTGAGCTACCGGGGAACGCGGTAGCAGCCGCCGCATTTTAGCGACGCTTGGCGCGAGTCTTCGCTAAGCCAGTTCGGCGACCGCCTCGCGGATTTCCAGGAGTTTCTTCTGGAGCTCGGCGGTCTGGTCGAGGTCGGCCCTCGAGAGCTGGCGGCGGAGGTGTCGCTCCCGCAATCGGAGCAGCAGCTCCTTGGCGGTCGTCTCATCGATCGCCTCGGTCGCCGCGACCGCGTCGAGCTCCGCCAGCGCCGGAGCGGTCTCCTCGTCGGTCTCCTTGGTCAGCAGCGCCGTCCGGAGCCGCCGGTTCGATTCGCTGTCGAAGTGCTCGGGCGAGAGCTGTTCGAGCGCCGAATGGAGCGACGGGAAGGCGAAGCAAGCGGCGAGCACGTCGCGTTCCAGGCGCTCACCCGCCTCCAGCATGCGACGGGAGACGACGGTCGGAGTCGCCGTCGACATCCTCGACTGGATCTGGACGGTCATCCCGAGCTTGTCGTTCGCGTACCGCCAGGCGTCCTGCCGCTCGGGCGAGTCCTCGAATCGGTCGAGGGCGGCGCGCACGCGTTCGAAGGCCTCCTGCCGGTCGCCGGCACGCTCGATCTCGAGCCTCACGAGATAGCCGACGTAGGTCTCGGCCTCGGTGAGGCGCTCGCGGAAGCCGTCCGCCTCGTCCGCGGGGTCGGTTCCCGGCGGCAGCGTGACGACGCGGAGCTCGAAGCCCCGTTTGGCGGCGAGCTCCATCCCTCGAAGGGTTGCGGCCTCGCCGGCCGCGTCCGCGTCGAAGCAGAGATAGAGGCGGCGCGCGAGGCGGCGCAGCTCCTTCAGCTGCTGCTCGGTCAGCGCAGTGCCCATCGACGCGACGACCGGCTCGAAGCCGGCCTGCCGGAGGGCGAGGACGTCGGTGTAGCCCTCGACGATCACCGCGCGCTCCTCCTTGGCGATCGTCCCCCGCGCCTTGTCGATGCCGTAGACGATCGAGCTCTTGTGGAAGAGCTCGCCCTCGGGCGAGTTGACGTACTTCGCCCGCAGCGGGTCGTCGTCGTACATGCGACGAGCGCCGAACCCTCTGACTCGCCCCCTTGCATCCCTGAGCGGGAAGAGCAGCCGGCGAGCGAAGTAGTCGTTGCCGCGGCGGTTGACGAGGCCGGCATTGCCGAGCTCCTCGGCCGTGAAGTCCCGCTCGCGGGCGCGGCGTGAGAGCACGTCACCGCCCGGCGCAAAGCCGAGACGGAACTCGTGGCACACCTCCTCCTCGAGGCCGCGCTCACGAAGGTAGCCGCGGGCATCCTCGCCGGCCGGACTCTCCCAGAGGTAGCGCTCGTAGAAGACTGCCGCGTGCTCGAGCACCTGGAAGAGGCGCTCGCGTCGCTGACGTTCGGCGTCCAGCCGCGGCGAGGCCTCCTCATACTCGACCGTGACGCGAAAGCGCTCGGCGAGCCACTCGACCGCTTCCGCGAACTCGAGCTGCTCCGTCTTCCGCACGAAGGTGATCACGTCTCCACCCTCGCCGCAGCCGAAGCAGTAGAAGAGCTTCTCCTGCGCGTTGACGGAGAAGCTCGGAGTTCGCTCTTCGTGGAATGGACAACGGCCGACGTACCGGGCCCCTGCCTTTCGCAGCGGCGTGCGTGCCGACACGACTTCGACCATGTCGGCCGCCGCGACGACTTCGCGCTTCGAGGCGTCCGTAATCCTCGCCATCAGACCGCCTCGGCGTAGGCCAGAGCGAAGCGGTCGGTCATTCCCGCCACGTAGTCGGCGAGCCGTTCCGCGAGCTCGCCTTCGCCGGGTGGGATTCGATCCGGATGAGCGACGAGGTATTCGAAGATCTTCGCCACGACCGCGCGTGCCCGGTCGTGCTCGGCGCGGGTGTGCGGGCCGAGGTAGACGCGCTCGAACATGAAGGTGCGCAGAGAAAGCATCGCCGAGCCCACCTCGTCACTCTGACGGATGTCGCCTGCGGCCTCCGAGGTCTCGACGAGGTCGTGGACGAGGCGGTCGATCCGGCGCGCGCCGGTCTCCCCCAACAGCTCGATCTCGTCGCTCGGGAGCTCGTCCTGGTCGAGCACGCCGGCACGGACGGCGTCGTCGATGTCGTGGTTGATGTACGCGACGCGGTCGACGATCCTGACGATCTTCCCCTCGAGCGTCCTGGGCTCGGTCGGCCCGGTGTGGTTGAGGATTCCGTCTCGGACCTCCTGCGTCAGGTTCAGCCCGCGCCCATCGCGCTCGAGGTGGTCGACGACGCGAAGCGAGTGCTCGTTGTGACGGAAGCCCTGGCCGAAGTGTCGTCGGAGCTCGTCGTCGAGGCACTCCTCGCCCGTGTGTCCGAACGGCGTGTGGCCGAGATCGTGGCCCAAGCCGATCGCCTCGACCAGGTCTTCGTTCAGCCTGAGCGCTCGCGCGACGCCGCGCGAGATCCCGCTCGTTTCGAGCGTGTGTGTGAGCCGCGTTCGGAAGTGGTCGTGCGCGGGGTCGATCCAGACCTGGGTCTTGTTCCGAAGCCGGCGGAAGGCCTTCGAGTGGACGATGCGGTCGCGGTCGCGCTGGAAGGGCGTGCGCAGCCGGCACGGCTCCTCGTCGAGCGCGCGCCCGCGGGTCTCGTAGGAGCGAACGGCGAGCGGCGAGAGCCAGCGCTCTTCGTGCTCGCGAATGCGCAATTCGAAGGAGTCAGCGACCCTGCCGGCCAGCTCGGGCATGAGGGCAAGGCTAGTAGTTCACCCGGCGGCCGGGACTGGCGGTCGCGCGGGTCCCATCCCTAGCCCCCACCCACCCAGGGGACGTCAAGCGTACGCGGCGCCGACGCATGAAGGTGCGCCGCATCCGTGCCAATTGAGCGCTGAAACTGGCGCGCGACGTCAGATGATGATCGGGACGGTTCCCCCATCGGCACTCCATGCCGCACCGGTCACGTACGACGCCCGATCGGAGCACAGGAACACGATCACCGCGGCGATCTCCTCCGACTCCGCGAACCTGCCGAGCGGGCGTCCTTTCCCGACCGCCTCGAGCACCTCATCCTTCGTCTTCCCCGATCGGGCTGCCTGCTGCTCCGCCAGGCCACCGTCGCCGAGCCAGGCTGCCGTTGCCGTCGGCCCCGGCGTCACGGCGTTGCAGCGGATCCCCTCGGCGGCATAGACGTCGGCGACGAGCCTTGACAACGACAGCACCGCCGCCTTCGTCACCGAGTAGTTCGGCATCGACGTCGACGGGCGCTTGCCGGCTGTGGATGAGACGTTCACGATCGCTCCCCGCCGCCGCTCGCGCATGCCGGGGAGCGCCGCGCGGATCGCGCGCACGTAGCTCATCACGTTCAGCTGCCACATCTCGTCCCACTGGCGATCGGTCACCTCTTCAAACCCGAGCTGATACGCAAGGCCCACGTTGTTGACGAGGACGTCGACCGGCCCGACCCGCGCCGTCGCCTCGGCGATCACCTCCTGCGCGGCTTCCGCCTTCGCCAGGTCGGCGACGACGCCGAGCGCCGCGCCGAGCTCGTCGCGCGCTGCCTCGACGCGCCCGGCGTCTCGACCAGTGATCACGACCCGAGCCCCCTCGTCGCACAACAGCCGCGCCGTGTCGCGGCCGATGCCCCCCGTCGACCCGGTGACGACGCAGACGCGCCCGCGCAAGCCCAGGTCCATCGCGGGCTAGCGTATCGCTCGTGACGACTCTCCTTCTCGCCAGGCACGGCGAAAGCGACTGGAACCACTCGATGCGCTGGCAGGGCTTCGCGGACCGTCCGCTGACCGACCTTGGCCGTCGGCAGGCGGAAGAGCTCGCCGACCGCCTCGAGGCGACGGAGCTCGACGGCGTCTACTCGAGCGACCTCCAGCGCGCGCGAGACACAGCCGACGCCGTCGCGCGGAGGAAGGGTCTCGCGGTCAAGACAAGATCCGAGCTCCGCGAGGTCGATGTCGGCTCCTGGTCGGGCCTTACCCGCGACGAGGTTGAGGCGCGGGATCCGGACGCGTACGCGCGCTGGCTCCGGGGCGCTGAAGGCTGGGACGACGGCGAGACGTACGAGCAGCTTGGCGACCGAGTGTTGAAGGCCATCTTCCGCATCGCTGCCGACCACGACGGCGGCCGCGTTCTCGTCGTCGCTCACGGCGGCACGATCCGGGCCATCCACGCAGCCGCGCTCGGAATGGATATCCACACGTACCGCCGAACTCAGCGGGTCGAGCCGAACGCGACGCTTTCCGCCGTGCGCGTCCAGGACGGCCGTATCACGGAGGTCTTCAGGACGGAAGACCTCGACGAGTTCCTCGTTCGCGATGAGCAGCGCCGCCGCGAGGCCGCGCTTCGGCCGCCGACCCCGGCGGGCTGAGTACGTGGTCTGCGGCGAGCCGCTAGTGCCCGAAGTACTCTCGAGCGCTCTTCCTCCAGAGCAAGAGGTAGAGCACGAGAGCGTTCAGGAGGACGGCCACGAGCGTCGCGCCGAAAACGGCGCTCTCCGCCCTGAAGAGGTAGAGGACGGCGACGATGAGCCCGAGCGCTGACAGCACCACCGTGATGTAGTAGCCGGCACGGCTGCCGCGCCAGAGCAGCAGCGAGGCGATCGCGAAGACGATCCCGAAGACCAGCATGCCGACTCCAAAGGAGTCGTCCAAGCTGTTCGCGATAACGATCCCGAGCAGCCCGAAGCCGGCCTCGAAGAACGCCTTGCCGAATCCGATGATCGCCGCGATGCCCACCGCGGGCGGTACGCCCTCTTCGATCCGCCTGACGTCGTCCATCGCTCCTCGTCTCTGCGTTCCGATCCGTGCGACCGTGCAGTATGTCGCCCGCCGGGCAGAGAAGGAGCGCGAAGCGGAGAGCTCCCGTTCAAAAAGGTCGGATCGGCCTCGAGTTGCATCGGGGACCGACTCTTACAGACTGTTTACTGAACTTACCGTCTCATCGTTACAAGTGGTGACGATACTTACCGCTGCACATGGCGACATCAACACGAGAACACAGCAAGTTGGCCGAACCCCTGAAAACCGTGCAACGGGCGACAGCGCGTCGCGTTGAGTCCGAGGCGTCCTGGCGTGCGGCGATTCGCCAAGCTCATGCTGAGGGGGCAAGTCTGCGCCAGATCGCCACGGCCGCGGGTGTGTCGCATGTGCGGATTCTCCAAATCGTCAGGCGACGATAAGGCGCCCAAAGCGGTGGCCAGGGAAAGGAGCGGGCGAATGCCTCGATTGTTGTACGCGGTCATCATCGCCGTCGTCCTTGCTACGACGGCGCTAGTGAACGGGTGGAGCATGTTGGCGAGCGCCGGCACCGGTCCGGGCGAGATTCGGATCACGAGCCGGGAGGTCAGCCGCATGCGGGTCGATGCCGGGCGGCCGGGCCGCGGCGCCGGAGACACCCAGATCGTCCGCTACAACCTCTTCAACAAGCGGTTCACGCGGAGGCCGCTCGGGCACGCGGACTATGTCTGCACGTTCGTGACGTCGGGAACTCGTCATTGCACAGCGACGTTCTTCCTGCCCAGGGGCAGGATCGTCGCGGGCGGCTCGATCCGGTATTCAGCCCTGCACGAGCTCGCCATCCTCGGGGGCACGAGGCTCTACGACAACGGCCGCGGCACGCTGACGGTGCTCCGGACGACCCGAAAGCCCCGGAGGAACATCCTCCTCTTCCGGCTCACGGGGTAGGGCGCGTAACCATGCGGGTCTGGCTAGGCTGCGCGGCATCGACGACTACACGAGCAAGTACAAGGGTGAGCAGGTCGAGGTCGCGCTCTTCGGCGGCGACTACCAGGACGGCGTCCTGACCGCGTACTGCGCGGTCGACGACGTCCCTCATATCGAGCTCAACGGCCACATCCTCATTCCGCTCCAGAACATCGCGTCGCTCCACTGCACGAGCCGCTGTGATGCGCCGGAGCCCGATTGGCCTCCGCGCGGCTTCGCCGAAGACGAGCGCGACGACGAAAGCAACTGACGCCACCGACCCGGTGGCCGCCGCACTGAACATCCTCAAGGTCTGGCTCCTACTCCTGGGCGCCTGCGCGCTCCTCGGGGGTCTCGGTTGGGTGCTCGGCGGCTATCGGCTGCTCTCGATCTTCGTGTTCTGCGGACTGCTCGCCGGAGCGGCTGTGTACTGGTACTCGGACCGGATGGTGCTCGGCCTCGTCGGCGCACGCCCCCTGGCCCAGGCTGAAGCGACGGCCTTCTCTTCGACCGTGGACCGGCTCGCAGCCCGAGCAGGGGTTCCCCGGCCACGGCTCTACCTGATCCCGGACGCCTATCCACGGGCGCTCTCCGCAGGCCGCGGGGGGCGTGGTCAGACCATCGCCGTCAGCACCGGACTGCTGGCCGCCTTGCCGCCGGCCGAGCTGGAAGGCGTTTTCGCCCACGAGCTCGCCCACGCCCAACGGCGCGACGTGGTCGTCCAGACGACCGCCGCCGTCGTCGCGGCGACGCTCCTCGAGCTGAGCAGGCTCGGCGGCTGGTTCCAGCGGGCGCTGCTGTTCGCCCTCGGGCCCATCGCGTCGGCGATCGTGAACGGCCTCCTGTCGCCAAGGCGCGAGTTCGCCGCCGACTCGCAGGCTGCCGAACTTTGCGAGAGCCCCCACGGCCTCGCCGACGCCCTCGCGCGTCTGGACCAGGCCGGCGAGCTCGTCTCTTTCGCCGGCAATCCTGCGACCGGCCCGCTTCACATCGTCAATCCGTTCGACGTACGAGGACTCGGCGCCCTGTTCGCAACGCATCCTCCAGTGGCGGACCGCGTCCGTCGCCTGCGCGAGCTCGACCCCGACTGGCCCGAGAGCCTGCGAGCGGCGTAGGACCAAAAGAGAGGGCCCGATCGGGCCCTCGAAGAAAGAATTCGGCGGCGACCTACTCTCCCGGGAGGTTGCCCTCCGAGTACCATCGGCGCTGGCGGGCTTAACTTCTCTGTTCGGAATGGGAAGAGGTGTACCCCCGCCGCTATGACCGCCGAAAATTGTGAAAGTGACTGCGACGCCTAGCGCGTGCGCACCCTCAAAACTCCATAGCGGCATCGGCTCATGTTCAAAATCAAGACCTCGGGCAATTAGTACCGGTCCGCTTCACGCATCGCTGCGCTTCCACGGCCGGCCTATCAACGTGGTGGTCTCCCACGGCCCTTACTCTCTCAAGGAGATGGGAAGCCTCATCTCGAGGTGGGCTTCCCGCTTAGATGCTTTCAGCGGTTATCCCGTCCAGACGTAGCTAATCAGCGGCGCCGTTGGCACGACGACTGATACACCAGAGGTCTGTTCGTCCCGGTCCTCTCGTACTAGGGACGACTCCTCTCAAGCTTCCAACGCCCATGGTGGATAGGGACCGAACTGTCTCACGACGTTCTGAACCCAGCTCGCGTACCGCTTTAATGGGCGAACAGCCCAACCCTTGGGAGCGACTACGCCCCCAGGATGCGGCGAGCCGACATCGAGGTGCCAAACAGCCCCGTCGCTGTGGACGCTTGGGGGCTATAAGCCTGTTATCCCCGGAGTACCTTTTATCCGTTGAGCGACGGCAATTCCACTCTCAACCGTCGGATCACTAAGGCCTGCTTTCGCACCTGCTCGACTTGTCAGTCTCGCAGTCAAGCTCCCTTATGCCTTTGCACTCTACGCACGATTTCCAACCGTGCTGAGGGAACCTTTGCGCGCCTCCGTTACATTTTAGGAGGCGACCGCCCCAGTCAAACTACCCACCTGACGCTGTTCCCGCCCCGGATTCACGGCGGCGGGTTAGAAGCCCAGAACACGAAGGGTGGTATCCCAAGGTTGACTCCACGAGGACTGGCGTCCCCGCTTCACAGTCTCCCACCTATCCTGGACAACGTATCCCAGACTCCAACGTCAAGCTGTAGTAAAGGTTCACGGGGTCTTTCCGTCCAACCACGGGTACTCGGCATCTTCACCGAGACTGCAATTTCACCGGATCCCTCGTTGAGACAGCGCCCAAGTCGTTACGCCATTCGTGCAGGTCGGAACTTCGCGTGATTCCTCCATTTCTGGAGGCGCAGACTATCCCTTCACTCTGAGAGTGACCGGCGTCTGATCACATCCGTAGATTTCGCTTGCGCCAGAGTCTCCGATCTCACGTCCGAAAAGGACGATCAGTCGTTACGGGGTCAAACACAAAGTGTGTCGACTTCCCACGGGATTACCCTCTCGCTACTACGGCGCCTTGATTCGCCGCGTACGAGGAGGGCTTCCCCGTTATGAGCCGGTTGTCCACCGGAATTACTTCCGGCTCGGGCAATCCAGTTACCCGACAAGGAATTTCGCTACCTTAGGACGGTTATAGTTACCGCCGCCGTTTACCGGGGCTTAGTTTCGAAGCTTCGCCCGAAGGCTAACCTCTCTACTTGACCTTCCGGCACCGGGCAGGCGTCAGCCCCTATACGTCGTCTTACGACTTCGCAGAGACCTGTGTTTTTGATAAACAGTCGCTTGGGCCGTTTCACTGCGGCCCCCTCGGGCTCGACTCCGTAAAGGAGTCTCACCCTACCGGGGCGCCCCTTCTCCCGAAGTTACGGGGCCATTTTGCCGAGTTCCTTAACGAGGGTTCTTCCGATCGCCTTGGTATTCTCTACCTGCCTACCTGTGTCGGTTTTGGTACGGGCACGCTCCACCTCCCTAGAGGCTTTTCTCGGAGGCATGGCTTCAGGAACTTCGCTCCTTTCGGAGCTCGGTATCCCGTCTCAGGCTTAGTGGCCGGCGGATTTCCCTACCGGCCGCCCTACGCGGTTACCCCGGGACGACCATCGCCCGGGCGTCCTTAGCCTACCTCGTCCCCCCATCGGTGATAACGGTGGATGACGTGGTACCGGAATATCAACCGGTTCTCCATCGCCTACGCCTTTCGGCCTCGGCTTAGGTCCCGACTAACCCTGAGCAGATTAGCTTTACTCAGGAACCCTTAGGCATTCGGCGGAGGGGTTTTTCACCCCTCTTTCGTTACTCATGCCAGCATTCTCACTTCCCGACGCTCCACGACAGGCTTCCGCCATCGCTTCGCAGCCTCGGGAACGCTCCCCTACCACTCCGAGCAAGCTCGAAGTCCGTGGCTTCGGTTTCTGACTTGAGCCCCGTTACATTTTCCGCGCCCGATCACTTGACCAGTGAGCTGTTACGCACTCTTTGAATGGTGGCTGCTTCTAAGCCAACATCCTGGTTGTCTCAGCAATCAGACATCGTTTTCCACTTAGTCAGAAATTAGGGACCTTAGCCGACGGTCTGGGCTGTTTCCCTTTCGAGCACGAAGCTTATCCCCCGCACTCTGACTGCCGTGCTCTGGACTATCGGTATTCGGAGTTTGCCTGAGGTCAGTAAGCTGGTAGGCCCCCTAGCCCAAACAGTGCTCTACAGCCGATAGTGAACGCACGACGCTATACCTAAATATATTTCGGGGAGAACCAGATATCTCTGAGTTTGATTAGCCTTTCACTCCGACCCACAGGTCATCCGCCCAGTTTTCAACCTAGGTCGGTTCGGTCCTTCACGGGGTCTTACCCCCGCTTCAACCTGCCCATGGGTAGATCACTCAGTTTCGGGTCTACCGCCGACGACTAAATCGCCCTATTCGGACTCGCTTTCGCTACGGCTCCGTTTCCTTAACCTCGCCGCCGACGAGTAACTCGCTGGCTCATTATGCAAAAGGCATGCCGTCACAGCACGAAGCTGCTCCGACCGCTTGTAAGCACACGGTTTCAGGTGCTATTTCACTCCCCTTCCGGGGTACTTTTCACCTTTCCCTCACGGTACTAGTTCACTATCGGTCGCCAAGGAGTACTTAGCCTTACGGGGTGGTCCCCGCAAATTCCGACCGGGTTTCCCGTGCCCGGCCGTACTCAGGTACCTGTCGAGGAAGACTGCACGTTTTCGTCTACGGGACTCTTACCCGCTGTGGTGCGACTTTCCATTCGCTTCGACTAACGCACAGTTTTGTAACTTCCCGACCCGCCGGCAGACGGATCAAGACAGGCCCTACAACACCTCTGCAGCAACAGCTGCCGCCTATCACACTGCAAAGGTTTGGGCTCATCCCCTTTCGCTCGCCACTACTCAGGGAGTCGATGTTTCTTTCCTTTCCTCGGGCTACTAAGATGTTTCAGTTCACCCGCTTGCCACTGCTCGCCCTATTTTATTCAGGCAAGAGCACGCGCGCATTACCACGCGTAGGTTTCCCCATTCGGAAATCCCGGGATCAGCGATTGGTCAGCATCTCCCCCGGGCTTATCGCAGCCGCCCACGTCCTTCATCGGCTCTTGGCGCCAAGGCATCCACCGTGTGCCCTTGATCTCTTGATCGAAAAGAACACTTGCTTTTGCCACTATGGAGTTTTCAAGGTGCACGCGGGCTCGGGCCCACAGAGAAGAACCGCCCATGAAGGACGGTCTCTCAAAACTCAACAGCGTACGTCGAACACCGAGCTCGACATTATTCTAGGAACTCGGACTTCGGACGGCCGAATGCCATCAACGAGTTCGAGCGTCCTACCGGAGTAATCGCTCCGGCATCCCTAGAAAGGAGGTGATCCAGCCGCAGCTTCCGCTACGGCTACCTTGTTACGACTTCACCCCAATCATCGACCCTACCTTCGACGGCTCCCTCCCTTGCGGGTTAGGCCACCGGCTTCGGGTATTGCCGACTTTCGTGGTGTGACGGGCGGTGTGTACAAGGCCCGAGAACGTATTCACCGCGGCGTTGCTGATCCGCGATTACTAGCAACTCCACCTTCATGGAGGCGAGTTTCAGCCTCCAATCCGAACCGAGGCCGGCTTTTTGGGATTCGCTCCCCCTCACGGGTTTGCAGCCCTCTGTACCGGCCAATGTAGCACGTGTGTAGCCCAGGACATAAGGGGCATGATGACTTGACGTCATCCCCACCTTCCTCCGATTTGTCACCGGCAGTCTCCCTAGAGTCCCCGGCATTATCCGCTGGCAACTAGGGACAGGGGTTGCGCTCGTTGCGGGACTTAACCCAACATCTCACGACACGAGCTGACGACAGCCATGCACCACCTGTGCACTGGCCCCGAAGGGCTGCCGTATTTCTACGACATTCCAGTGCATGTCAAGCCCTGGTAAGGTTCTTCGCGTCGCGTCGAATTAAACCACATGCTCCGCTGCTTGTGCGGGCCCCCGTCAATTCCTTTGAGTTTTAGCCTTGCGGCCGTACTCCCCAGGCGGGGTGCTTAATGCGTTAGCTTCGGCACGGACGGAGTCGACACCGCCCACACCTAGCACCCATCGTTTACGGCGTGGACTACCAGGGTATCTAATCCTGTTCGCTCCCCACGCTTTCGCGTCTCAGCGTCAGTACCGTCCCAGAGAACCGCCTTCGCCACGGGTGTTCTTCCCGATATCTGCGCATTTCACCGCTACACCGGGAATTCCATTCTCCTCTTCCGGACTCTAGCCAGATGGTTTCAGCCGACATCTCGAGGTTGAGCCTCGAGTTTTCACAGCTGACCTACCTGGCCGCCTACACGCTCTTTACGCCCAATAAATCCGGACAACGCTTGCCCCCTACGTATTACCGCGGCTGCTGGCACGTAGTTAGCCGGGGCTTCTTCTGGAGGTACCGTCACCCTCTGGGCTATTCACCCGAGTGGCTTCGTCCCTCCTGAAAGCGGTTTACAACCCGAAGGCCTTCTTCCCGCACGCGGCGTCGCTGCGTCAGGCTTTCGCCCATTGCGCAAGATTCCCCACTGCTGCCTCCCGTAGGAGTCTGGGCCGTGTCTCAGTCCCAGTGTGGCTGATCGTCCTCTCAGACCAGCTACGGATCGTCGCCTTGGTGGGCCATTACCCCACCAACAAGCTAATCCGCCGCGGGCTCATCCTCAGCCAGATGCCGAAGCCACCTTTTCTGACGAGTCCGAGGACTCGAAAGGCTATCCGGTATTAATCCGGGTTTCCCCGGGCTATCCCAGTGCCGAGGGCAGATTACCCACGTGTTACTCACCCGTTCGCCGCTTTCCCCAGTCCCGAAGGACTGGTTCTCGCTCGACTTGCATGTGTTAAGCGCGCCGCCAGCGTTCGTCCTGAGCCAGGATCAAACTCTCCGTGAAGAAGTGAGTGTCACATCGCCGGCCGAAGCAGGCGGTTTGACAGCTTCGTCACTTTGAGCCTGAAGCTCAAAGCACCTCTCGGCTGAAAGCCTCGAGGCATGACAGGTTGAGCCTGAGCTCGAAAGGAGCTCAGGTCTCGGCGTTCAAACGCACGCTGTTGAGTTTTCAAAGACCGTCGCTACTTCCTGACGGCGTAAAAAAGCCTCCGGCTCGCACCGAAGGCCCCCATGATCCGAACTTCCGCTCGTATCAGTTGCTTCTAGGGGGCTCTCCGATCGACGAGTTTGCAGGGACTTTCGTACGCCGCCCGGATGGGCAGCCCGGGTATGGTACCAGCCTTTAAAGGGCTGTCAAGCGCGCAAAACGGCGCTTTCCGACCTGTAGAAGCGCCCCTTCGAGGGTTGCCCGCGGGACGTCGAGATCGGTCACAACCTCCCCGTTCAGACGCACGGCGCCCTGGGCGAGCAACCGTCTCGCCTCACTTGTCGAGCCCACGCCGACGCCGTCGGCGAGGAGCGCCGGCAGGTGGACCGGGTCGGCGTCGGGCAGCGCAACCTCGGGAACCTCCTCCGGCGCCTGGCCTTCGCGCACGACGCGCGTGAAGTGCTCCTCCGCCGACCGTGCGGCCTCCTCTCCGTGCGCGCGGGTAACGATGAAACGCGCCAGGCGCAGCTTGGCCTCCATCGGATCGCCCGCGAGGGGGTCCTCGTCGGACTCCATCACGAGCCGGTAGTAGTCGCGGGAGCAGCTCGTCGGGCAAGCGCATCGTCTTCCCGAACTGCTCCTCCGGCGTCTTCGACCAACGCGATGTAGTTCCGGCGGGAGGCGCTCATCTTCGCGCCGTCCCAGCTCGGCGATCAACGGCGGTCGTCAGCGCGATCTGCGGCTCCAACCCGTAGGCCTGCATGACTTCCCGCCCAGCGAGGAGGTTGTACAGCTGGTCGGTGCCGCCGAGCTCGACGTCGGCCTCGACGGCAACCGAGTCGTACGCCTGCATCAGCGGGTACAGCAGCTCCGAGATCGAGATTGGCTGCTGCGCGGCCCAGCGCTTGGCGAAGTCGTCGCGCTCGAGGATCCGCGCGACCGTGATCGTCCGCGCCAGCCGGACGACATCGGCGTAAGACAGCTTCGACAGCCACTCGCCGTTGAAGCGAATCTCGGTTCGCTCGGGAATCAGGATCGTGTACGCCGACTCGAAGAAGCGCTCGCGCCATGCGATCGATCTCGCCGGGGTCGAGGACGGGCCGTTCGGCCGAGCGCCCGGACGGATCACCGATTCGCGTCGTGTAGTCACCGACGATCAAGACGCCGGTGTGCCCCTCGTCCTGGAATGCCCGCATTCGCTGGAGCGGGATGCCGTTCCCGATCGTGATGTGCGGCGCCGTGACGTCGATCCCGAGCTTCACGCGCAAGGGCCGTCCTAGAGCCAGCTTCCGCTCGAGCTCGCCCTCGGGCAGCACGTCGACCGCGTTGCGCGTCAGCTCCTCTACCGGCATCCCAAAGCGAGTCTAGACTTGCCGGTCGTGCGTTTTCGCCGTCGCCGAGATTCGTCGACGCCGAAGGGGAGGCGCAGGATCAGGAAGCTCCGCCTGCTGGTCCTCACGCTCGTCCTCCTCCTCCTGGCGTCTGCCTCGTTCACGTTCGGGCTCGTCACCGCCATCGCCGGCGAGATCCCGAAGCTCGAGCCGTCGCGGCAGCGCAGCGAGGTCAACACGAAGATCTACGACTCGACCGGGAAGCGGATCCTCGCCGTGCTCCGCGGCAACGAGAACCGGGTCCTCGTCGACTACGGGGAGATCGCGCCGGTGATGAAGCAGGCGATCGTGGCGATCGAGGACCGCCGCTTCTTCGAGCACCGCGGCGTCGATGCCCGCGCGATCGCACGGGCGCTCTGGGCGGACATCAGCAACAAGGGCGTCGTGCAGGGCGGTTCGACGATCACGCAGCAGTTCATCAAGAACGCCTACGTCCAGGATCAGCGCACGATCGCCCGGAAGCTGCGAGAAGCCGCGCTCGCGTGGCAGCTCGAGCAACAGTGGTCGAAGAAGAAGATCCTGACCGCCTACCTGAACACGATCTACTTCGGGAACGGCGCGTACGGGATCGACCAGGCCGCGCAGATCTACTTCGGACACCACGCGAAGCGCCTGACCCTCGCGGAGTCGGCGCTGCTCGCCGGGCTGCCGGCCGATCCGAGCCGCTACGACCCCGTGACGAATCCCAAGGCCGCGCGGGCCCGCCGGGAAACGGTGCTCAGGACGATGCTCGAGCTCGGTTCGATCTCCACCCAGCAGTTCGAGGCTGCCAACCGGAAGCCGCTGCCGAGGAACGTACGGCCGCAGGACACGCGCGGCCCAGGGGGCTACTTCACGAACTACGTGATCCAGCAGCTCATCGACAAGTATCGGACTCGGGGTGTCTACGGGGGCGGGCTCGACGTCAAGACGACGCTCGACCTCGGGCTCCAGAAGATCGGACACCGCGCGATCGCGCGTTGGCTCAAGGACGAGAACGGTCCCGCCGCCGCGCTCGTGGCCGTCGATCCGCGGAACGGCGCGGTCAAGGCGATGATCGGCGGCTCGAACTTCCGTGAGAGCCAGTTCAACCTCGCCGTGCAGGGCGAGCGCCAGGCCGGCTCGGCCTTCAAGCCGTTCGTGCTGGCGGCGGCGCTCGCGCAGGGGATCTCGCCGGAAACGGAGTTCGTTTCGAAGCCGATCACGATCCCGCTCGGCGACCGGCTCTGGTCGGTCTCGAACTACGAGGACGCGTACCTCGGGTCGGTTGATCTCGAGACCGCGACCATCCAGTCGGACAACGCTGTCTACGCTCAGCTCACGGCGCTCGTCGGCCCACGCAACGTTCGCCGCACGGCCAAGCGTCTCGGAATCACGAGCGAGCTGAACGACTACTTCGCGATCGGGCTCGGCGCCGAGGCCGTCAACCCCCTGGAGATGGCCCGCGCATTCTCGACCTTCGCCAACCGCGGCCGGCGGATCGACGGCTCGATCTTCGGGAACCGCCCGCGGGCGATCGTCTCCGTCGCCAAGGTGGGCCAGCGCCCGAAGCAGAACAAGGTCGTCCAGAGGCAGGTCCTGCACCCGGAGAAGACCAAGCTGGTCAACCAGATCCTCCAGAGAGTCGTCACGTCGGGGACCGGTCGTCGCGCGGCGCTCTCGGACCGCCGCCCCGTCGCCGGGAAGACGGGGACGACCGAGCACTACGGCGATGCCTGGTTCGTCGGCTATACGCCGCAGCTGGCTGTCGCCGTCTGGGTCGGATACCCGAACAACCTGACGCCGATGCTGACCGAGTTCGAGGACGAGCCGGTGGCGGGCGGCACCTTCCCGGCCGAGATCTGGAAGAGCTTCATGGAGCCGGCGCTGGACTACTTGAAGGAGGAGCCCGGGTACTTCGACTCGCCCAGCCTCCCCTATTCGGTGCCGATCAACGTCGTCCAGCGCAGTGGCCGCCTGATGGCGGACAACGGCATCTGCCGCGGGGCGAAGAGCGTCTGGGCCTTCTCCGGCGACGGACCGAAGCGGACGGCGGAATGCAAGCCCAACGAGGTCGAGGTCCCGCGGTTGGTCGGTTGGACGCTGAACGACGCCAAAGGGGTGCTCGACGCGAAGCCGCTCACGCACGACGTCGTCTACAAGCCTGCCAAGCGCGGACAACGGCTCGACGTCGTCCTCGGCCAGATCCCCCGGCGCGGGACGCTCTCGGCGGGCGACAAGGTGATCCTGATTCTCGCCAAGCCGCGCTTCGGCGTCGTGCCAAGGGTGGTCGGCCTGCCGGTCGGCAACGCGGTTCGGAGGCTCGAGCGCCTGAAGCTCCAGCCCGCCGTCGTCGGCGGCTCGACCGGCCGCGTCATTCGCCAGGAGCCTCGCGGCCGGATCGCCGCGGCTCCTGGGCTGCCGATCCGCCTGGTCGTAAAGGCCGGCTGAGGAACCGCGAGCCGGCGAGGCCGTAGCGCCACGGCTCGTCGACGGCCTTCGTGATTCCGATGCGCGGCCCGACCACGATCTCGGGCTCCGCGTCCCGCGCGATCAGTTCGAACGGCGTCTCGTCGAGCGCTAGGCCGTCGTGCCCACCGGTGACTCCGAGCGCCTGACAGAGCCGCCCCGGGCCTGAGCAGAGCAGTCGTGGATCGTCGAGACCGCGACGGGCGCGCATCGCGTCGATCCCGTGCTGCGGTTCGATTGCACGCAGGAGGACCGCGCTCGGCAGTCCCTCGCGCTCGCAGACGAAGTTCAGGCACCAGTGGATGCCGTACGAGCGGTAGACGTAGGCGTGCCCGGGCGGCCCGAACATCGAGGCGTTGCGCTCCGTTCGGCCGCGGTAGCCATGGGCCGCCGGATCCTCGTGGTCGTAGGCCTCGACCTCGACGATCGGCCCGCCGACACCGTCGACGAGCAGCGTGACGCCGATCAAGTCCGGTGCGACCTCGTGCACCGAGCGCGCGAAGAAGTCCCGACCCAGCTTCATTCGTCTTGCGGCCGTCGTGCGTCGTAGCGGACGAGCGCGGGGATGGCGGCCGCGACGACGACGGTTCCCACGACGGTCAGGATCCCGCCCGAGACGATCGACGCGCGCACGCTCGTCAGCTCCGCGACGATTCCCGCCTCCACGTTGCCTAGCTCCGGCGCGCCCGCCACCTGGGCCAGCTCGATGCCGGAGAGCCTCCCCCGCAGCGCGTCCGGCGTCACCGTGAGCAGGATGTTCGAGCGCAGGACGGCGCTGACGAAGTCAGCGGCGCCGGCGACTGCGAGGAAGGCCAGCGCGAACCACGCGGCTTCGGCAAAGCCGACGAGGGCGATCGCCACGCCCCAGGCGGCCGCAGCCAGGCAGACACCGATCCCCTGACGGCGCACGGTCATCATCCACCCCGAGGTCAGCGAGGCGACGAGCGCTCCGGCGAACGGCGCGGAGTACATCAGTCCGAGCAGGCCGGCGCCGCCGCCGAGCTTCTCCGCGAACGCAGGAAAGAGCGCGCGTGGCATCCCGAAGATCATTGCGTTCGTGTCGACGACGAAGATGCCGAGCAGCACCTTCCTGCTGAGCACGTAGCGGAACCCGTCGAGGATCGACTGAAGGCTCGGCCGGTCGGCGTCCGGCGACGGCGGCGCCGGCGGTAGCAGCCAGATCGCGAGCAGGGAAGCGGCGAAGGTCACGATGTCGATCCCGAACGCGACCGGCAGGCCGAACACGGCGATCAGGACGCCCGCGGCTGTCGGACCGGCGACCCGGGCGAGCGTGAAGATCACGTCCTCGACGGCGATCGCCGCCAGGAGCTGGTCGTCGGGGACGAGCCGCGGCGTCAGCGCGTTTCGCGCGGGACGCTGGAAGCTGTAGGCGGCGGTGCCCAGCATCTCGCCGAGGAACAGGGCCCAGACGCGCGGCTCCGGCAGGAGCGCGTTCGCGAGCAGCCCAGCGGTGGTGAGCAGCAGCGCGATGTCCGAGAGCAGCAGCACGCGCCGGCGGTCGACCGCGTCGGCGACGGCGCCGCCGTACAGCGGCACCGTCAGCAGCGGAACGAGCGCGGCGAGGCCGAGCAGCCCGACGAGCAGCGTCGAGCCGGTGAGCTCGTAGAGCTGGAACGGGATCGCGACGGTGGTGATCTGGCTGCCGATCGCCGAGATGCCCGTCCCGAACCAGAGCCGGCGGAAGTCCCTCGACGCGCGGAGCGGACGGATGTCGACGGCGATGCGCGCGAACCGTCCGCGCTCAGGCGGCTCGGGCCGGCCGATGTCGGTCACGAGCTAGAAGAGCTTTTCGTCGTCCTGCGACTGTGACGTGGTCTCGAGCAGCCGGCGGGCGCGCCGCCCGAGATCGGCGAGGTCGACCCGACCGCTCTCGACGCCGGCCGCGGTGCGCTCGGCGAGATCGAGCGCCTGCTCGACGACCTGTGCATTGGCCGCGGCTTCCTGGCCCATCTCGTGGAGGATCGTCCGCTCGGTGCGGCTCGCGATGATCGGGTCGGGCACGCCCTCGATCCAGACCCGTGTGCGCCGGCCGCCGCCGCGTTCGTCGCCGGTCAGCGGCTCGAGCGCGTAGATCTTGTCGGCGCGCGCGTACTTGCCGAAGCCGAGGAAGACCATGCGATTCGCGCCGTTCGCCACGGGCGGATTATGTACGCGCCCTACCGCGAGCGCGGAGCGCAGCGCGTCGACGACGTACTCCTGGTCGTCCGGCTCGATGTCCGGGAAGAACGGCAGAGCGATCGTGCGGCTCGCGATCTCCTCTGCGACCGGACAGAGCCCCTCGCCGAAGCCGTAGAGCTCCCGCATGTAGGTCAGCAGGTGGACGCAGGGGACGTACTCAGCGACGTCCACGCCCCGCTCCCGCATCTCGACCATCACGCGCGCGCGATCGACCTCCGGCGCGAGGGCAACGACATAGACGAACCAGGACCGACGATGGTCGGCGTCGTCGGCGGGCGCGAGCGTGACTCGCTCGTCGTCCTCGAGGAGCTCCGCGTACCGCGCGGCCACAGCAGAGCGAAGCTCGAGGATCCGGTCGAGCTTCTCGAGCTGGGCGAGGCCGACGGCGGCCTGAAGATCGGTCCAGCGGTAGTTGAACCCGAGGCGGACGTGGTTGAACCAGCCGCCGCCCTCGTACGAGCGGCCCTGGTTGCGAAGGCTGCGGAGCACCTTCCACTCCTCCTCCGAATGCGTCGTGACGACGCCGCCCTCGCCCGTGGCGATCTGCTTGTTCGGGTAGAAGCCGAAGACGCACGGCGGGCCGTGCGAGCCGATCGGAGCGCCCTTGTACTCGGCGCCGAGCGCCTCCGCCGAGTCGTCGATCAGCGTCGAGCCCGTGCCGCTCACAGAGCTCCATCAGCGGCTCGAGCTCGCACGGGTAGCCGAACATGTCGACGGCCACGACCGCCTTCGTCCGCTCGGTAATCGCCGCCTCGACGGCGTCGGGGTCGAGGTTCCAGGTGCGCGGATCGACATCGGCGAAGACCGGCGTGCCGCCCTCGTACATGAAGCAGTTCGCCGAGGCCGCGAAGGTCAGCGGCGACGTGATCACCTCGTCGCCCGGCCCGATGCCGGCGATCCGCGCGAGCAGATGCAGGCCGGCCGTCCCACTCGAGACCGCGGCGGCGAACGGCGCGCCGACGCGCTCCGCTATCTGCTCCTCGAAGCGGTCGATCGTCGGGCCGAGCGAGAGGCGTCCCGAGCGCAGGACTTCGACGACGAGCTCCTCTTCGCGTTCGTCGAGATACGGCCGGGCTAACGGAATCCGCCGCGTCGCGGCGGGCTTCACGCCTGCGCCGGCGCCGGCTCGGGGGCAGGCATCGGCGCGTAGTCGAGCCAGTGCGACCAGCGCTCGCTGCCGCCGCGCACCGTGTCGAGGTAGGTCTTCTGGAGCTTGAGCGTGATCTCGCCCGGCGGCCCGATCTCCTGGTCGTCGACCGACCGGATCGGGGTCACCTCGGCTGCCGTGCCCGTCATGAAGATCTCGTCGGCGAGGTAGAGATCGGTGCGGATCAGGTTGCGCTCCTCGACCGTGTGTCCGAGCTCCTGGGCGATCTCGATCACCGTCTCGCGCGTGATCCCGGGGAGGATCGAGGTCGAGAGCGGCGGCGTGGCGATCGTGCCGTTCTTGACGATGAAGACGTTCTCGCCGGAGCCGTCGGCGACGAAGCCGTCGTCGGTGAGCAGGATCGCCTCGTCGTACCCGGCGCGGTTCGCCTCGCCGACCGCGAGCATCGAGTTCAGGTAGATGCCGGTCGCCTTCGCAGCGTGCGGGATCGTGTTCGCGCCGACCCGCTTCCAGCTCGAGACCTTGACCCGGATGCCGTTCTTCAGCCCCTCCTCGCCGAGGTACGTGCCCCACGGCCAGCTCATGATCACGACGTCGACGGGGTTGCCCGCGGTCGAGACGCCGAGCTCGCCGTACCCGTAGAACGCGATCGGCCGCAGGTAGCACTCCGGCAGGCCGTTCCGTCCGATCAGGTCGAGCGAGACCTCACGAAGCTCCTCGACCGAGTAGCCGAGCTCCATGTGAAGGAGGCGAGCCGAGTCCTCGAGCCGCTTGAGGTGGTCGCGGAGCCGGAAGACCGCTGGGCCGCGCGGGGTCTCGTAGCAGCGGATTCCTTCGAAGACGCCGGTTCCGTAGTGCAGCCCGTGCGCGCCCACGTGGATCTTCGCGTCCGCCCAGTCGACGAACTCGCCGTTCATCCAGATCTTTTCGGTCTCGCGCACCTGCGCCTCCTCTTGGTCAAATGTTATGCGGCGTCAATGACGGCGTCCATCGGCTCAGCCTTCGTCAGGCGGACGAGGTCGGCCGAGGTCAGCGTTGCCATGTGGTTCGGCGAGCCGGCTCCGACCCAGACTCGTTCGTGAACGAGCACTTGACGGTCGACCAGCATGCGCTCGACCTTCGGGAGCGGGAACGGCGCGACGGCTCCCGGCGCGAAGCCCGTCGCTGCCCGAACCTGCTCCGGGTCGGCCACCTTCGCCTTCCGGCAGCCCACGGCGCGGGCGACCTTGCGTGAGTCGGCTCTTCGGTCACCCGGCACCATGACCATCAGGGACTTGCCGTCGCAGTCGAAGACGAGCGACTTGACGATCTGGCCGAGCTTGCAGCCGACCGCCTTCGCGGCATCCTCGGCGGTGGGCGTGCCGGCGCTGAACTCCTCGATTCGCGCCTCGACGCCACCCGCACGCAGGTAGGCGGCCACGCGCTCGACCGCCTCGGGCCACTGGCGCTCCATCGGGCGAGAGTCTAGAACCACGTGCGCCGGCGGTACTCGGCGTAGCCCGAGAAGCGCTCGGCCAGGTGACGCTCCTCGACGCGCGCCTTCGCGATCCAGAAGAGCGCGAGCACCGCGGTGAGGACGAGGCCGTAGACCGAGAAGACGAGCGAGAGCCCGGCGAAGAACAGGATGCCGCCGACGTACATCGGGTGCCGCATCATGCTGTAGGGACCGTCGACGACCAGCTCCCCGTCAGGCTTCGGGACGGGCATAGCGGTGAACGAGCGACCCATCGCCCGCATCGCCGCCCAAGCACACCGCGCCGTCGCCGCGACGATGAAACCCAGGCGCGTCACGCCCGGGCCCGAAGAACCAGGACGCGACGATCAGCGCGAAGAGGACGGACTGGGCGACGACCCAGCCGCCGCCTCTACGCAAGACTGATGAATCTCGCGTCGTCGAAGCCCTCGCCGCGGACGCGCTCGACGAGCTCGCGCGGCGGCTCGCTGTCGATGGAGAGCGCCATCAGCGCCTTTCCGCCGCGGCGCGTCCGGGACACGGCCATGTTCGCGATGTTCACGCCGGACTCGCCGAACAGGGTCCCGACTCGGCCGATCACGCCGGGGACGTCGTCGTAGCGGAAGAAGACGAGTAGCGGCGCGAGCTCCATCTCGAGCTCGAAGCCGAGCGCGCTGACCAGCCAGATCCGGTTCTCGCGGCCGATCGTCGTCCCGGCGACGTGGAGCTCCTCCCCGTTCGCGGCCACGCCGACCCTGACGAGGTTCGTGAAGTCGCGCGACGAGCGACGACGCTGCTCGACGACCTCGATCCCGCGCTCCTGGGCGAGCAGCGGCGCGTTCACGTAGTTGACCGGCTGCTCGAAGCGGCCCTGGAAGGCGCCGTTCAGCGCGGCCGCGGTCAGCAGCCGAGTGTCGTACTCGGAGAGGTTGCCGTAGTACGTCAGCTGGATCTGATCGGCTCGGCCGCCGGCCAGCTCCATCGCCAGCCGGCCGAGCTTGGCGGCCAGCGGGACGAATGGGCCGAGCACCTCGAGGTCCTCGGGCCTGATCGCGGGGATGTTGACGGCGTTCGTGACGAGCTCGCCCTCGAGTGCGGCGGCGACCTGCTCGGCGACGATGACGCCGGCCCGGTCCTGCGCCTCCTCGGTCGAGGCGGCGAGGTGCGGCGTCGCGACGACGTTGTCGAGCTCGAGCAGCGGGCCTGAATACGGCTCCGCGGAGAAGACATCGAGTGCGGCGCCGGCCAGCTTCCCCGAGCGGAGGGCGGCGAGGAGCGCCTCCTCGTCGACCAGCTCGCCGCGGGCGGCGTTGACCAGCCGCGCGCCGTCCGGCATGCGTGCGATCGCGTCGGCATCGAGGATCTGCGTCGTCTCGGGCGTCAGCGGGAGGTGCAGCGTGAGGAACTCCGCGACGGCCAGAACCTCGTCGGCGGTCTCGACGCGCTCCGCTCCCAGCTCGCGGAAGCGGTCCTTGTTGACGAAGGGGTCGTAGGCGACGACCCGCATCCCGAGCCCGATCGCCCGGCGCGCGACCTGCTGGCCGATCCGCCCGAAACCGAGCACCCCGAGCGTCTTGCCCTCGAGCTCGATCCCGCCGTGGGCCGAGCGCTCCCACCGTCCCTGCTTCAGCGCCGAGTGGGCCTGCGGGATGTGACGGGCAAGCGCGACGAGCAGGCCGATCGCGTGCTCGGCTGCGGAGACGACCGTCGACTCGGGAGCGTTCGCGACGACGATCCCGCGGCGCGTGGCCGCCTCGACGTCGACGTTGTCGACGCCGACGCCTGCCCGCCCGATCACCTTCAGCCGCTCGGCCCGCTCGATCAGCTCGGCGGTGAGCTGCGTCCCGGACCGGATGACGATCGCGTCGTAGTCCGCGATTCGCTCCTCGAGCGGCGCGGCGCCGTCGATGTCGACGTCGAAGCGCTCCTGGAGGAGCTGCGTCCCGGCCTCCGCGATCGGCTCGCGGATCAGGACGCGAAGCCTGTCGGCGCTCACACCCGGGTGTGCTCGAAGGCCTCGAGCGCGGCTGTGACCGCGACGCCGCGCTCGATCTCGGCGCCGAGCTCGGAGAGGACGAGCTCCACGCCGGCCAACGCGGTCGTGATGTCGAAGACGTCGTAGTAGCCGATGTGGCCGATGCGGAAGATCTTGCCCTTCAGCGGTCCCTGGCCGGGCGCGAGAACGATGCCCTGGCGGTCGCGGAGCGTCTGCACGAGCTCGCTCGAGTCGATCCCGTCCGGCGCGTTGATCGCGGTGACGACGGCCGAGCGATCGTCGTCGGGCGAGAAGAGCTCGAGGCCCATCGCCTTCACCCCCGCGCGGCAGGCGCGGCCGAGCCGGGCGTGGCGCTCGAAGGCTTGCTCGAGCCCTTCGTCGAGCAGGAGCCCGAGCGCGACGTCGAGGCCGACGACGATCGAGACCGCCGGGGTGAAGGCGGGGTCGAACCGCTCCTGGTTGTAGCGGGTCTGTTCCCAGTCGAAGTAGTAGCGCGGCGACGCCTCCGCCTGGACCGCGGACCAAGCCTCGGCGGAAACGGAAACCGTGGCGATGCCCGGCGGCGTCATCAGCGCCTTCTGCGACCCGGAGATCACGGCATCGAGGCGCCACGCATCGGTCTCGAGCGGCACGGCTCCGAGGCTCGAGACGGCGTCGACCACGACCAGTGCTCCTGCCTCCTTCGCAGTTGCCGCCAGGCTCTGGATGTCCGCGACGACCCCGGTCGAGGTCTCGGAATGGGTGGTGAAGACGATCTTCGCGCCGCCGAGCTCGCCGAGCCGCTGGGCGAGATCGTCGGCCGAGGGCGCCTCGCCCCACTCGTAGCGCAGCTCGTCCACGTCGCAGCCGAAGTTCCGGGCCATTTCCACCCAGCGTTCACCGAAATGGCCGGCGGAGACGACGACGACCCGGTCGCCGGGCCGCGTCAGGTTCGAGACCGCCGACTCCATCCCGCCGGTTCCCGAGGCGGTGTACAGCAGGACGTCGCCCTCGGTGCGGTACACCTGGTGGAGGCGGTCGAGGCAGCGCTCGAGGATGGCGCGGAAGTCCGAGCTGCGGTGGTGGAGGATCGGCCTGCTCGTCGCCTCCAGCACCTCTGGCGGCACCGGCGTCGGCCCTGGAGTGAAGAGGTAGCGCTTCTCAGGCACTAGCTCTGAGGCTAGCGCGATGAGCGGATGCGCGGCCTGTGGCGGTCGAAGCTCATGACCTGCTGGAACGTCGGCCGGTTCGCGAACCGCATCGTCGTCGGCAGGGCGCCGCCCGAGAACGCGATCCGCTCCTTCGTGGCATCGGCCCGCCAGCGCGAGGGGTCGGCGCCCTGGGCCGCTTCCAGCTCGGCGCCGGCCTCCTCGAGCGCAGCCCAGAGGGCCGTGCGACAGGCGGCGACGTTGCCGAGGCCGCAGTAGCGGGCGTTGAACGGCTTCTTCATCTTCCGCTTCAGCAGCAGGCGGAGGTCCTTGTGGACGTACGAGTACCAGCCCGCGTCGTACGCGGAGCCCTGGCTGTCCGGTGCGTCGTCCCGCGGCTCCAGCTCGGCCAGGCGGGGCAGCAGCGGGCCGAGGATCGGGCGGAGCACGGCGTCGGCCAGCCTCGGCCAGGCGGCGTCGAGAACCGCCGCGCCGGGGTCGTCGATCTTGCCGTCGAGGTTGCGGTCGAGCCGGCTGCCGCCGCTCTGCCACCAGGAGTCCAGGATGTCGGCCATCCGCTGGGCGCGGAGCGTCGGAGCCGGACCGGTCGTCAGGACGGCGGCGATCGTCGGCCAGACGCGCGACGCACGGAGGTCCTTGGTCGCCGCCACGTTCATCGCCGCGACGACGCTCGCCGGCGTGTGCTTGCGGCGCGCGTCGAGGCCGGCTCGCAGCAGATCGACCCGCTGGACGGAGCCCCAGTTCCAGGTCTCGTCGGCCGCCGGGTAGCCGGGTCCGGGCCGGTTGTTCCAGCCGGCGATGTAGCCCGCACGCGGGTTGATCGCCTGGACGTGTGCCGAGAGCGGCGCGAAGCCGCGCCACTCGGCCTGGCCCGAGCCGTCTGTAGGCAGACCGGGATCTGCACCTTCGGCCCGAAGCGGCAGCCGACCCGACGAGAAGAACGCGATGTCGCGGTCGTCCGCGTAAACCCAGTTGAACGCGGAGTCGACCCGGTTCATCGTGCGGATGAAGTCCCTCGCCGAGCGGACGACGTTCTGGTTCAGGTCCTGGATCGCCAGGCTGCCGAGGATCTCGCGGCCGCGGCTCGATCGTCTCGCCGAGATCGCGACGCGGCGGCCGCCGACCGTTGCGTAGCCGATCACCGGCCCGTGGACGGTCGTGCGGAAGGCGACGCGGTTCACTCCCAGCGTTCCGGCTTCGAACGTCTCCATCGCGCGACAGGTGCCCCTGAAGGTGTAGTGGACGTCGTCCGTGCAGAGCGTCTCGACGAAGTGGTCGACGATGTCCGAGTGAGCCGACTGGGCGCTCCAGGCGAAGTCCTTCCCGCGTCCGACGACGACGCCGTACGCGCCCGGAAAGGAAATGCCGCGCACGTCGACGGCGCCGCCGTGCAGGTCGAGCTCGGTGAAGAGCGCCGGATACGAGAACCCGACCTGCGGTCCCGACACGAAGACCGGATGACCGGTGCTGGAGCGTCGGGCCGAGACCAGGAGCGCGCTGCTCATGCTTCTGGACACCGCCGCCGGCCCGATGCCCAGCCCTGTGGGAGCAAGGCTTCCGTCGTCGAGCACGATCCCCCTGCGCGTCTCGGCCTGGATCGCGCCGGGCCGGTACCGCGGCGCCGACGGGCTCGACTCTGGCTCCAGCCGCAGCCGCAGGTCGTCGAAGACGTCTCGTCCGCGTCGCGGTCCGAGGCGGGTTTGGAGCGCGGCCAGGAACTGCGACCGGCGCGCCTCGTCTCCCCCGCCGCGGCCGAACTGCGCGGCGAGTAGCGCGGCGGCGGCGTAGGTGTCGTTCCGCGTCCACGGATTCCCGCGGATCGAGCGCGACTGGAAGTTCGCGTTGATGCCGGCGGCATAGGCGTCGATCGACGCCAGCAGGGCGCGGCCTTTGGGCCCGGCGGTCTCGAGCAAACGCGTCTGGGCGGCGAGGAACGCCTCGGTCGCGGGCGTCGGCGTGAACTGCTGGCCGAGCACCGCGAGCGGGTCGATCCCCGGAACGTCGAGCGCCGCCAGGCGTCCTGGCCCGCGGATCGAGCTGGAGCAGGAGCCCGCGATCCTCGGCCGTCGCCCAGCCCGCGCCGAAGGCGACATCCGCGGTCGTCCGACCCTCGACGTGCGGCACGCCCCAGGTGTCGCGGGTGATCGTGACCCCCGCCCGCGGGCGAACGACCCGTACGCCGCGTGTGCCCCGCAGGCGGAACCAGGCCGGCTTGAAGTAGCGCGGCAGCTGCGAGGCGCTGACGCCGGCGCCGCGCCGCGTCAGCGCGTCGAAGAGCCGAAGCTGATCGCTCGAGTTCGGGGTCAGCTCGGTGCTGCCCGATTGACCCGGGGCCAGCACGTTGAAGGCGACGGCCGCGTAGTCCTCGCCGCGGACCGCGGTCACGCCGGAGCCGCCCGCGGAGAGCGCGAGCGACGCGAGGACGACGAATGCGACGAGCCTGCGAACGCCCCGACCCTACAGTTCGCGTCGGAAATGGAAGCCCTGTTTGCGTTCGCGGCGGCGCTCGTCTCCCTCCGCCTCTCGGGTCGGCTCGCGGGTCGCTGGCGGGCCCGCCGCGCGCCGGAGCTGGCGATGTGGGCGGCTTCGCTCTTCGCGTACGCGGTCGCCTCGGCCGCCCTCGCCTGGGGCTCAGCCTCGGGCTGGAACGATGAGGCGTTCCGCGTCTACTACCTCTTCGGTGGCCTGTTGACCGCGCCGCTCCTCGGTGCGGGCTCGCTCCTGCTCCAGGGGCGCCGCTGGGTGATCCCAGTGATGCTCGTCTACGCGGGACTCGCCGTTGGCATCGTGATCGCCGAGCCGCTCGCGGCGCCGGTCTCCGGTGACTCGATCCCGGAGGCCCAGGAGCACTTCGACTACTTCCCTGCCCGGATCCTCGCGCTCGCCGGAAATATCGCCGGAACGCTGGCGGTGCTGATCGTGGCAATGCTCACGATCCGCCGCCGTCCGCTCGGGATGAGCCTGATCCTGGCCGGATTGATAGTGGCCGCCGCCGGCAGCGCGCTGGCGGGGCTCGGAGCCGCACAAACAGCGGCTTTCTTCGTCATTGCCGCACTGTTCTTTTACACAGGTTTTACGGTTTCCAGCGGAAAACGACCGGCGCCGTTGCCAGCCGAGGCACGCTGATCTGCTAAGAAGTGCGCCCTTCGGGGCGGTGAGCCCCATGGAAGACGAAAACCAGGGAGCCACGGAGCGCCCCGAACACCTCTCGCGCTCGAGCTCGGTTCCCGCACCGAAGGGATCAGCTCTTGCGCACACAACTCATTCGCTCGCTCGTTCTCGCTGCCGCCTTACTTGGATTCGCCGCGGTCGGCGTCCCAAGTACCGACGTCCCGAAGCGGGCACAGGCATTGCCCGACGGGAAGGTGGTCGTCCGGAAGATCACCCGGTTCCAGCGCGCCACCTGGCGTTGGCAGCGCTTGATGGGCGTCCCGCGCACGCCGACCCGCAAGCGGTATCTGGCGACGCGCGACATCCGGTTCCGGGTGCTCGTCCTGCAGCAGTGGCGGCGGCGGGCGATCCGGGCCAGGGTCCGGGGGCAGAACCCGCCGCACGAGCCGCAGTGGCGCTGCCTGCAGCGGCACGAGGGCCCGTGGAGCGACGCGAACGATCCGTACTGGGGCGGTCTCCAGATGGACCGCTCGTTCATGCTGGCGTACGCGCCGCGGCACCTCCTGCGCCGCGGCTGGGCGAACACGTGGACGCCGACCGAGCAGATGTGGGTCGCCGAGCGAGCCCTGCGCGCCGGCCGAGGCTTCCATCCGTGGCCGAACACGGCCCGGATGTGCCGGCCTGATCTAGCTAGAGTCCTCGCGATGGGACGCGGAGACCGACGCAAGGTTCGCTGGGCGCGGGATCGCCAGCGCAAGAAGAAAGGCCGGGAGAAGGCGCAGGCGGCTGCGGCCCAGAAGCCCGCGCCTCGGCGGCGCCGGTCGACCAGCTCCAGCTCTAGCTGAGCTTCTGCTTCAGGAGCTCGTTCACGACCCTCGGGTCGGCCTTGCCCTGCGTCTCCTTCATCACCTGGCCGACGAAGAAGCCGAGCAGGCCTTCCTTGCCGCCCCGGTAGGCCTCCACGTTCTCCGGGTGGGCGGCGAGGATCCGCTCGACGATCGGCTCGAGCTCCGCGGTGTCGGCGACGAGCCCGTCGCCGAGGTAGGGCTCCGCGGCAAAGCCGGGGTCACCGCTCGCGGCCGAGCGCCTCGATGAACTTGTCCCTGGGGATCCGCGAGCGCGCCTCGATCAGCTTGCCGAGCTCCTCCGGGTCGACCGCGTCGGGATCGACGCCGCTCGCCGCGAACTGGTTCATGAGCACGTTGGCGACGCCGCGCCGGTCCCCGGGGACCTGCTCGTACAGCCGGTCGCGCCCGCTCGTGACGAGATCCAACGCGAGGTCGTGGTCGACCTCGGCGGCGATCCGCCGGAGCCGCGTGGCCGGGGACTCCGGCAGCTCGGCCCGAACCCGCTCGACCAGCTCGCGCGGCAGGCTCGATCGGCACGAGGTCGGGCTCCGGGAAGTAGCGGTAGTCCTGCGCCTCCTCCTTCGACCGCAGCGGCGGCGCGTTCTCGGCGCCGGGGTCGAAGTGGAGCGTCTCCTGCTCGACCTCGCCGCCGGCCTCGTAGACCGCGATCTGGCGCTCGACCTCCCGCTGGATCGCCTTGGCCGCGAACGCGAACGAGTTCAGGTTCTTCATCTCCGTGCGCGTGCGCAGCTCGTCCGAGCCCTCCGGACGCACGGAGACGTTGACGTCGACGCGCAGCGAGCCCTTCTCCATCTCCGCGTCGGAGATCCCGAGCTCGACGATCGTCTGCCGCAGGAGCTGGAGGAAGCGGCGCGCCTGATCGGCCGAGCGCAGGTCGGGCTGCGTGACGATCTCGACGAGCGGCGTGCCGCGCGCGGTTGAAGTCGACGAGCGTCGCCGTGGCTCCGCCGATCCGACCCTCTGCACCGCCGACATGGACGTTCTTGGCCGCGTCCTCTTCGAGGTGCGCGCGGACGATGCCGACCTCTGCGTCGCCGTCGGGCCCCGGCATGACGAGGCGGCCGCCCAAGCACAGCGGCTCGTCGTACTGGGAGATCTGGTAGCCCTTCGGGTTGTCCGGGTAGAAGTAGTTCTTGCGGTGGAAGACCGCGTGCTCGGCGATCTCGCAGTCGAGGGCGAGCCCGAGCTTGATCGTCCACTCGATCGCCTTCGCGTTCGGCACCGGCAGCGAGCCGGGAAGGGCGAGGCAGACCGGACAGGTGCGCGTGTTCTCGGGCTCGAAGTACGCGACCTCGCAGCGGCAGAACATCTTCGTCCGCGTCTTCAGATGGATGTGGATCTCGAGGCCGATGACGGGTTCCCAGTTCACGCCAGCCTCCCGGGGACGACGTCGAAGCCGATCGCCCGCTCCAGTGCGTGGCCGACGCGGAAGAGCGTGTTCTCGGCGAACTGCGGCCCGACGAGCTGGAAGCCGACCGGAAGGTCGTCGGAGAGCCCGCACGGGATCGAGAGCCCGGGCAGGCCGGCCATGTTCGACGGGATCGTCAGGACGTCCGAGAGGTACATGGCGAGCGGGTTCGCGGTCTTCTCGCCGAGCTTGAAGGCGACGGTCGGCGAGGTCGGCGAGACGAGGACGTCGAAGCTCTCGAAGGCGGCGGCGTGCTCGTCCGCGATCACCGTCCGCACCTTCTGCGCCTGGCCGTAGTAGGCCTCGTAGTAGCCGGCCGAGAGCGCGTAGGTGCCGAGCATGATCCGGCGCTTGGGCTCGTCGCCGAAGCCGGCGTCGCGCGTCTTCTCGTACATCTCGCGCACGCCGTCGGACCCCTCGACGCGCAGCCCGTAGCGGACGCCGTCGTAGCGCGCCAGGTTCGAGGACGCCTCCGACGGGGCGATCAGGTAGTAGCAGGCCAGGCCGTACTCGACCGAGCGCGGGAGGCTCGTCTCCCCCACCTCCGCGCCGAGCTCGCGGCAGAGCTCGATCGTGCGCTCGACCGCGTCCTTGACGCCAGGCTCGATCCCCTCGACCTCGTTCAGCTCTCGCGGGACGCCGACGCGGACGCCCTTCAGGTCCTCGCGCTCGGGAATCTCGACGGGCTGCGGCAGCTCGACGGTCGTCGTGTCGGACGGGTCGCGACCGGCGATGATCCGGTAGAGGAGCGCGCAGTCGCGGACGGTCTTCGTGACCGGGCCGATCTGGTCGAGGCTCGAGGCGAAGGCGACGATCCCGTACCGCGAGACCGTGCCGTAGGTCGGGCGCAGCCCGACGACCCCGCAGAGCGACGCCGGCTGCTTGACCGAGCCGCCGGTGTCCGAGCCGAGCGCCCAGGGCGCGAGGCCGGCGGCGACCGCCGCCGCCGAGCCGCCCGAGGAGCCGCCCGGGACTCGCTCGGGATCCCAGGGGTTGCGCGTCGGGCCGTACGCCGAGTTCTCCGTCGACGAGCCCATCGCGAACTCGTCCATGTTGGTCTTGCCGAGCAGCGTCAGCCCCGCGTCGCGGCAGCGGGCGGCCACCGTGGCGTCGAAGACCGGGACGTAGCCGGAGAGGATCTTCGAGCCGGCCGTCGTCTCCACGCCGCGCGTCGAGATCAGGTCCTTGTACGCGATCGGCACTCCCGTGCCGTCGGCCTCGTCGACCGTCCGCAGGTACGAGTGCAGCTCCTCGTCGCGCTCGCCGATCGCGTCGAGGTAGGCGCCGTGGAGCTCCGCGGCGGAGACCTCGCCGCGCTCGAGCAGTCCCATCGCCTCCTCGGCGGTGAGCCGAAGCGTGTCGATCGTCATGCCGGCGGCACCTTGAAGAACCCGCCTTCGCGCTCGGGTGCGTTGGCGAGCGCCTCGTCCAGCGGCAGCGACGGCCGCGGCTCGTCCTCGGCCCAGACGTTGACGAGGTCGAGCGGGTGGGCCGTCGGCTCGACGTCCGAGAGGTCGAGCTCGGAGACCTTGGCGACGGCCTCGAGGATCGCGCTCAGCTGCTCGGTGAAGCGCTCGACCTCGTCGTCGGTCAGCTCGAGCCGCGCGAGCCGCGCCACGTGCAGAACCTCTTCTCTGGTGATCGCCATGTCGAAATCCTCCCAAACGAAACGCGGGCCTTTCGGCCCGCGCTTCCTTTCGAAACTGTCCGGGCCTAGACCGGCTGGACGTTCGCGGCCTGCAGGCCCTTATCGCCCTGCACGACCTCGAACGACACCCGCTGACCCTCGGTCAGCGAGCGATAGCCCTCCGACTGGATCGCGGTGTGATGGACGAAGACGTCGTCGCCGTCCTCACGCTCGATGAATCCATAGCCCTTCTCGTTCGAGAACCACTTCACGGTGCCCTCAGGCAATCGTTCCTCCTTCAAACAACGAACGACGGCCCGGGCACCGAGCCGCCGAACAAAGTGCACTACCGAGTGGACATTATCAACGTCGACGCCGTGCGGCTTGCACGGTGTTACGAAGCAGTGAAGCGATCGTCATCGGGCCGACACCGCCCGGGACCGGCGTCATCAGCCCCGCGCGCTCCGCGACGGCCGGGTCGACGTCGCCCCGCAGCCCCTCGGGCGTGCGGTTCATGCCGACATCGATCACCGTCGCTCCCTCCTTGACCATGTCCGCGGTGACCAGGTTCGCCTGGCCGACCGCGACGACGAGGACGTCGGCCTCACGTGTCTGCGCGGCGAGGTCGGTGGTGCGCGAGTGGCAGATCGTGACCGTGGCGTGCCGGGCGAGGAGGAGCAGCGCGACGGGCTTACCGACGATGTTGCTCCTCCCGACCACGACGGCGCGGGCACCCGAGAGCGGCACGTCGTATTCCTCGAGCAGAGTGATGATCCCGGTCGGCGTGGCCGCCGCGAGTGCCTCGCGGCCCTGGAAGAGCCGGCCGGCGTTGATCGGATGGAAGCCGTCGACGTCCTTGGCCGGATCGACCGCCTCGATCACGCGCTGCTCGTCGATGTGCTCCGGAAGCGGAAGCTGGACGAGGATCCCGTCGACCGCGTCGTCGCGGTTCAGCTGGTCGACCAGCTCGAGCAGCTCCTGCTCGGTCGTGTCCTCGGCGAGCCGGTAGTCGCGGGAGACGATCCCGATTTCCTTGGCCGCCTCCTGCTTGCGCTTGATGTAGAGTCTCGGAAGCCGGGTCGTCGCCGACGAGGATCGTGCTCAGGCCGACCTCGCCGAGCTCCTTGACCTCCTCGGCGAGCTCGGCGCGGATGCGCTCCGCGAGAGCTTTCCCGTCCATCAGCCGTGCCGGCATGGAGGCGAGGTTAACCTGCGACCGTGGAGCTCCGGCGCTGGCCCCGGAAGAACGACCCGGCCTCGATCAAGACCCGGCAGGAGACGCTGGACGGGCGCGTCGGCCGGGAGGTGTTCGAGCAGGACCTGACCCCATGGGCCAAGGCGCAGGAAGCGCTGACCGGGATCTCCGTGATCCCGACGGCCGTGATCGGGCCGCTGACGATCTCGCTCGGCGACTATGAGCTGTCCGAGCCGGACGGGCAGCTGGTCGAGCGAGGGCGGTCGACGGAGGACGTCTTCGTCCCGCTCGCGCACACCGAAGGCTCGATGTCGGACTCGCTCTACCGCGGCGCCCGGGCAGCGGCGGAGTCGGGCGGATTCCGAACGGAAGTCCTACGCGATCGCATCACCCGCGCCTCCTGCTTCATCTGCCGCTCGGCCGAGGAGGCGGCGCAGCTGGCCCGCTGGATCGAGGGCGAGCTGCCGGCGATGCGGCAGTGGCTGGCCGAGCGTGACGAGGACTGGGTCTCGCGCTGGGCGAAGCTGCGGGAGGTCGAGACGCACGTCGTCGGGCCGATGTGCCACGTGATGTGGGCGTTCACGACCGGCGACGCGGTCGGCGCGAACATGATGACCAGGAACGCCTACGCGCTGAACATGGGCTTCGTGATGGAGCGCGCGCCGGTCAAGCCGGAGCGGGCGATGCTCGAGTCGAACATGGGCGGCGACAAGAAGATCTCCCATCGCTACTTCGAGCGCGGCGGTCACGGGAAGACGGTGATCGCCGAGTGCACGCTGACCGACGACGCCGTGCGGCGCGTGCTGCGGACGACCGTCGACGACCTGATCGAGCTCTCCTGGGCGGGGACGCACGGCGCCGTCGCCTCGGGCATGCAGTCCGTCGCCTTCACGCCGGCAACCGCGATCGCCGCCATCTTCGCGGCCACGGGCCAGGACCTCGGCATGGTCGGCACGAGCTCGATGGCGCACGGGACGGGCCGCCGGGTCGAGGGCGGACTGAATGCCGCGATCCGCCTGCCGGGGCTCGAGGTGGCCACGGTCGGCGGCGGGACGACCCTCCCCTACGCCCGCTCGTGGCTCTCGCTGATGGACTGCGCCGGGCCCGGGAAGGTCTACCGGTTCGCCCAGATCGTCGCGGCGGCGACGCTGGCGTTGGAGATCTCCGCCTCGGCGGCGATGGCCACGTCCGGCTCCGAGAACTTCTTCAAGGCGCACTTCGAGCGCGGCGGGATGCGCTGAAGCGAATTCCGCCGCATCACGACCCTGCCTGCTGGGGGTGCGGTGACAACCCGACGGGCATCCACCTCCCGAGCCCGGCCGAGGAGGGACTCCGGGCGTACGAAGCGACCTTCTCGTTCCGGGAGGAGCACCAGGCGGCGCCGGGCCTCGTCCACGGCGGTCTGGTCGGCGCGGCGCTCGACGAGGCCTGCGGCCTGCTGGCCACGTGGTACCGGTTTCCCTCGGTCACCGCCCGCTTCTCGATTCGCTTCCTCCAGCCGGTCCACATCAACCAACCGCTGGCGATCTCCGCCACGCTCGCCGATGTTCGCGGCCGACGACTCGAGATCACCGGCGAGCTCAGGGACGGCGACGAGCTGCTCGCGGACGCCAAGGGATCGTTCGTCCACGTGCCGCTGGAGCACTTTCTCCGCACGCCCGAGGGTCGTGCTGCGGGCGAGATGTGGCGCGAGCGGCTTGACGCCGCGTCCGACTCGCCCTAGCCTGCGTGAGTCCGGCCCGCGACGAAAGGAGGCGCCTTGACAACTGAGCTTGACCGCCTCTTCGCTCGCAGGGCTGCTCGGCTCTAGCACCCGCTCCGCCCTGCGAGACCCGTTCTTTGTCCTGGCAGGGAAGGAGACAGCTTGCAGTACCCAAGACTCGAGCGACTCGGTTGGAACGACGAGGTCGCTCGCCAATTCGACGCACACGCCGCCGGGCTCGTCCCGGGGCGCGTCAGCGTGCAACATCGCGGCAGCTGGATGGTCGCGACGGAGGAGGGAGACGAGCTCGTCCAGATCACCGGCCGGCTTCGCCATGAGGCGGCTTCCGGCGACCTGCCCGTCGTCGGCGACTGGGTCGGGCTCCGCGACGGGCTGATCGACGTCGTCTGCCCGCGGTCGAGCAAGTTCTCCCGCAAGACGGCCTGGACCGAGGTCTCCGAGCAGGTCCTCGTCGCCAACGTCGACGTCGCGTTCCTCGTCATGGGCTTCGACGAGCGGGACTTCAACGTCCGCCGGCTCGAGCGCTACCTGACGACCGCGTGGGAGGGCGGCGCCACCCCGGTG
This sequence comes from uncultured Actinomycetes bacterium, assembly GCA_963764595.1. Lineage (GTDB taxonomy): Bacteria > Actinomycetota > Thermoleophilia > Gaiellales > Gaiellaceae > JACDAN01. The sequence continues at coordinate 768,407 of CAVXTG010000007.1, forward strand.
ATCGTCCTCAACAAGGCCGATCTCGCCGCCGATCTCGACGGTCAGGTCGCGGAGATCGAGTCCGTCGCGTTCGGCGTGCCGGTGCACGCCGCGAGCGCCGAGGCCGGCGAAGGGGTCGAGGATCTGCTTCCGCACTTCGCGGGCGGACGGACCGCGGTTCTACTCGGCTCGTCGGGCGTCGGCAAGTCGACGATCATCAACCGCCTCCTCGGCGAGGAGCGCTTCACGACCAAGGAGGTCCGGTCGGATGGTCGCGGCCGGCATACGACGACGCACCGCGAGCTGGTCGCCCTCCCAGGCGGCGGCGTGATCATCGACACACCCGGCCTCCGAGAGCTCCAGCTGTGGGAGACCGACGGCGGGCTCGACCAGACATTCGTCGACATCGCCGACCTGATCGCCGAGTGCCGGTTCTCGGATTGTGAGCACCGCACGGAGCCGGGCTGCGCCGTCAAGGAGGCACTCGCCGACGGGTCGCTGTCGAGGGAGCGATGGGAGAGCTACCTGAAGCTCCAGCGAGAGCTCGCGCGCCTCGAGCGCAAACTCGATCCGAAGCTACGGGCGGACGAGCGGAAGCGTTGGGCGGCGGTCACGAAGTCCCACCGGAACCGGAGGAAGATCCTGGGTCGCTGAAGCGGTTAGGCGCGGTCGCGTAGTCCTGAGACGCCGGACTGCTCGGCGCAGTGCGCGCAGCAGAACATCCGCCGTCGGACTCGACGCCGTGACCGATGATGTGGCACTGCAGTGTCGCACGTCGGCAGCGCGTGGATCGCGCACTCGAAGCTGTCGAAGACGTGTCTCGCCGACCGAAGGCTTGCGTGTCGCAGACCTCGCAGCGCGTGCCAGGGTCTCCCAGCCGATGCCTCGACAACCGTGCTGACCGAGCGCTCGCGAGGAGCCGTTCCGCCGCCTAGTCCCCTCCGGCCGGGTAGCGCACGATGAACGCCACCACCCGGCCGCCGCGCACCTTCGCCGAGAGACCTGGGTACGTTCCGCCCAGTCCGAATGCCGACCGCCGGACCACGAGCCACCAGTACGGCGGATGAGGCTGCGCGCGCGGGTACAGCGCCCTGAGCGCGCGCAGCGGATCGCCGATCCGAAGCCCGCTCCGCGTCTGCCAGTCCCTGCCGACGATCTCCGCGAGCCCGAAGCGGCCCGACCGCGGCAGGCACGGATTCTGTCCGCCGAGGTTGTAGAAGGTGATGCGCAGCCGAAGCCTCGACCAGCGCGCGTAACAGGTCAGGCCCGATCGCCGCAGGCTGGTCGGCCGCCCGAACGCCTGGATCGCGCCCCGCAGCGTCCCGTCTCGCTTCACCTCGAAGCGTCCGAGCCTTGCGTCTCCCTGGATGACCATCGCCGCCGGCGCCGCTGGGACAAGCGCCAGCGATGCGGCGAGGACGAGGACGGCTCTAGTCATGGTGCTGCCAACATCTTGCACTCGGTGGGCCACGAACGGGATAGGGTCGGAGCCACGTAGGAGGGCGAACCAGAGTGAGCGAAGCGAAGCAGAAAGAGACGATGCCGGGCTCGTGGCTCCCCCACCCGGAACGGATGCCACGGAAGGCGTATGAGCGCGAGTTGAGGGGGCTGCAAATCGAGCTCGTCAAGCTGCAGTCCTGGATCAAGGCCAGCGGTGAGAAGCTCCTCGTGATCGTGGAGGGCCGCGACACGGCCGGTAAGGGCGGAACGATCAAGCGCTTCCAGGAGCACCTGAACCCGCGCGGCTCGCGCACGGTCGCGCTGACCGCCCCCAGCGACCGCGAGCGCACGCAGTACTACTTCCAGCGCTACATGGAGCATCTGCCGGCGGCGGGCGAGATCGTCTTCTTCGACCGCTCGTGGTACAACCGCGCCGGCGTCGAGCGCGTGATGGGCTTCTGCACGCCGGGCGAGACGTCGCTCTTCCTCCGGCAGGCGCCGCGCGTCGAGCAGGGCCTAAGCGAGAGCGGGCTGCGCATCATCAAGCTCTACCTCGCGGTGAATCGGGAAGAGCAGATCCGGCGGCTCGAGGCCCGCCGCGACAGCCCACTCAAGAGCTGGAAGCTCAGTCCGCTCGACCAGGAGGCGCCACGCCACTGGGACGACTACACCCGTGCGCAGAACGACATGTTCCTCTTCACCCACACTCCACAGACCCCGTGGACGGTTGTGAACTCGAACAACAAGCGCACAGCTCGGATCAACGCGATGCGGTTCGTGCTCGACGGGTTCCCGTACGACGGCAAGGACAAGAAGCTCGCCCGGCCACCCGATCCGGAGATCGTCGGCGCGCCCACCGACATCTGGCCGGAGCTCGACAAGCCGGCCTAAGCGGAGACAGCCGGAAGAGAGGCGCGGACCGGATTCGAACCGGTGTACGAGGCTTTGCAGGCCTCTGCCTAACCTCTCGGCCACCGCGCCTGGAGCGACGTTCCATGGTAACGAGGTCGGGGTACGTTCCCCTCGTGGCAGACAGGCTCTTCGAGACCGACGGGACCGCGGCAGCGCTCATCCCGGAGAACCCGACATTCGAGAAGCTCCGGGAAGCTGCCGCCGGCTGTCGCGCCTGCGACCTTTGGAAGACGGGGACCCAGACCGTATTCGGGGAAGGTTCGCCGAACGCGAAGATCGTCCTCGTTGGCGAACAACCGGGCGACCAGGAGGATCAGGTGGGCCGCCCGTTCGTCGGCCCCGCCGGGCGGCTGCTCGACACCGCCCTCGAGGAGGCCGGCATCGACCGCAAGCTCGCCTACGTCACCAACGTCGTCAAGCACTTCAAGTGGCAGCCGCGCGGGAAGCGGCGCATCCACCAGAAGCCGAACGCCGCCGAGATCGCGGCCTGCCGTCCCTGGCTCGACGCGGAGCTGGCGTTGATCAAGCCGAAGGTGCTCGTCTGCCTCGGCGCGACCGCGGCTCAGGCCCTGCTCGGGCGCCAGTTCCGGGTCAGCCGCGAGCGCGGCGTGCCCGTGGAGTCCGAGCTCGCGCCCGTCGTCATCGCAACGGTCCACCCGTCGTCGATCCTTCGCTCAGACGATCGCGAGCGGGAGCTGGCGTCGTTCGTCGAGGACCTGCGCCGGGTTGCGGAGGCCCTTCGAGCCGCCTGACGGCGAGCGCGACCCCCGCGGCCAGCAGAATCAGCACGCCCCAGGCCACGCTCAAGCGCGGCGTCAGTACCTGCGGGGGCGTCCACGAGGTCCAGTCCCGCTTCACCACCTGCTCGAACCAGAAATCGCGCCACTCGACGGCGAGTCCGTAGACGAACGCGAGCCCAAGGACGAACCCAACCGCAAGTCTCGGCCGGTAACGCGTCAGCACGAGCGCCGACGTCACGAGCAGGGCCGCATCGAGCCCCTCGTGGTCGCCGAGATGAACGGCGGGGCCGAGCCTTCCGTCGCCTCCGCGCCGGATCTCCTCGCCGAGGAAGACGTCACCCGGGAAGTAGAAGCCGGCGACCGACGCAACCCAGACGAGCGCGGCGACCCAGACGACGACCCCGATCACCACGCGGACTGGATCCAGTGGAAGCCGCCCGACGCGTTCCCACGGCGCCCGCAGGCTGAGGACGAACGCGATCGCGACCCCGATCGCCGGTAGCGCGTTCACGGGCTTCGCATCCAGATCGTGCTGGTCGACCACGCCCGGCCACGCCGTAACCGCGCACAATGCCGTCGCCACCCCGGCCGCCCACAGCGCCCGCCGCGACCCGATCCGGTCGGCCGCGAGCCAGGCGATCGGAATCGCCACGAGCGAGACCGGGTAGTTGAGGAAGACGAGCGCGCGCCCCAGGCCCAGCGCAAGCCCGTCCTCGCTGACGTTGTAGAGCTCCTCGGCCGCGAGACGCGAGTACGTGATCACGATGACGGCGGCCGTCGCCAACAACAGCGCCCAGACCGCGTCCACAGCTACAAGCCTCCGATGCGTCATGCGCTCGCCTGCTTTCTAGCCCTCACCCTCGTTGCCTGCGGCGGGTCCGAGTCGGCGTCGAAGCCGGGTGCAGAGATCTACGACTACGACGAGTCGAAGCCGCTTCAGCTGCGCGACAACGGCGTCGCCAACGAGAACTACCCGGTCAAGGTGCGCGACGTCTCGTTCGCGGGCCCGTCCGAGCGGGTGCCCGCGTACCTCGTCACCCCGCCGGGCAAGGGCCCCTACCCGGCGGTCATCTACCTCCACGGCGCCGGCGGCGATCGGCTCGAGATGGTCTACCGGGCGAGCTGGCTCGCAGGAAGACGGGCGGTCGGACTGACGGTCGAGTCTCCCTACTCACCCAACCGCGAGATCGAGCGTCGGCGGCGGCATCGACGGCCTGCGGAAGGACCGCAATCGCACCGTGATGGGCATCGTCGAGCTTCGGCGCGCCGTCGACCTCCTCCAGTCGCTCCCGCAGGTGGACGACGATCGCATCGGCTTCGTCGGCTACAGCGCCGGCGCGCGTTCGGGGGCGATCCTCGCCGGCGTCGAGCCCCGAATTCGCGCCTTCGTCTTCATCTCGGGCGGCGAGGACGCGATCGAGGAGTTCATGGCCCTCGTCCCGCCCGAGCAGCAGGACGAGGTCCGGCCGCTCCTCGAGGACACCGACGGGCTCCGCTTCATCGCCCAGGCGAGCCCCGCGAAGCTCCTCTTCCAGGCGGGCCGCCGCGACGAGATCGTTCCGCGCGACGCGCTCGAGGCGCTCATCCGCGCGGGGAGCGAGCCGAAGCAGGTGAAGTGGTACGACGCCGGCCACGCGCTCAACACGAAGGCCGAGCTCGACCAGCTCGCCTGGCTGACCGACGTGCTCGAGATCGAGGGCCCGCCGGTCAAGGGCGCACTCACCGGCCCGTAGGAGAAGTACGCTCGCGGCGTGCGCGAGTGGGCCGCCGAGGTCACGGTCGATGCGGGGCTCGCGCGGCGGCTGATCGCCGAGCAGTTCCCGGAGCTCGAGCTGCGCACGCTTCACCTGCTCGGCGAAGGGTGGGACACCACCGTCTGGCTCGTCGACGATGAGTGGACGTTCCGCTTCCCGCGACGCGAGGTCGTCCTGCCGGGGCTCGAGAACGAGATCGCCGTGTTGCCGCGGCTCGCGCCGCTGCTCCCGCTGCCGATTCCCGTCCCGACCCTGTTCGGGGAGCCGTCGAAGAGCTTCGGATGGCCGTTCTACGGCTGTCCGTTCCTCCCCGGCCGCGAGCCGGCAGAGGCCGGCCTGAGCGACGACGCTCGGGTCGCCCTCGCCCGCCCGCTCGCCGAGTTCCTCCGGACGCTCCATTCGGTTCAGCTCGACGTCGAGCTTCCGGCCGATCCCGTTCGGCGAGCCGACATGGGCTACCGCGTGCCGCTGACGGCCGAACGCCTCGCCGAGCTCGCGGCCCTCGGCCTCTGGGAGCCGCCCGCGCTGGTCGACGAGGTGCTCGCAGCTGCCCGCGAGCTCCCGGCCCCGGAGCCGACTGCGATCACCCACGGCGACTTCCACTTCCGTCACCTGCTGGTCGGCGAGCGCGGCGACCCGACTGCCGTCATCGACTGGATCGACGTCTCGCGGAACGACCCGGGCGTCGACCTCGTCCTCTTCTGGTCGGCGCTGCCGCCGGAGGGCCGCGTGGACTTCCTCGACGCGTACGGGCCGACGAGTGACGAGCAGCTACTTCGAGGACGCGTGCTCGCGCTCTTCCTCTGCGCCACGCTCGCCGTCTGGGCCCATCACGAGAGCGTTCCGAGCGTTGAGCGAGAGGCGCTCGCCGGGCTCGACCGCACTGTGCTAGCCCTCGGGGACGCCGAAATCATGCCGTCGGGGTGACGCGCGGACGCGTCGCGCTGCCTAGCCTGCCTTAACCGAGTCCCTGACGAAAGGAATAAACGATGGCGTGGTTCTGGTGGCTTTTGGCCCTGTTCGTGATCGTGATCTGGGTCGCCGCTCTCGTGAACATCATCCAGCGCCGGCACACGATGTCGGGCGGGAAGGTGGCTGCCTGGATCATCGTGATCCTGATCTTCCCGGTTCTGGGAGCGTTGATCTACTTCCTCATCAACGGTGCGGCCAGCGATTCGCGGGGCTCGAGCGACGCCCAGACGCTGGGCTGAACGCTCGACGCTGAACTAGGGGCGAGCCTCGCGGCCGACGAGCACGCGCACGCGGTCGGCTACCCGCCGGTTGATCCGTGACGAGGTCGCGGGGGCGTTCCAGGCCGAGAAGATCCGCCAGGCGTCGGTGAACAACGCGCCTTCGACATCGGCGCGGCACCAATCGAGCCCGGGCGCAACACAGGCGAGGACTCCGGGATCGGGTCGCCACTCGTTGCCGGAGTCGGCCAGCGCCGTCCCGAGGCGGTCGAGCAGCTGACCGCTCTGCGCGACGAACGTCCGCTGCGGCATCGCCGTCGCGTTGTTCGGTGCCCACGCGAAGCCGAAGCGGTCGGGACCGGGCCTCGTCGCTGCGAAGTTGCGGAGCGCATGGGTCTGCGATGAGACGAAGTGGCGCATCTGCTCCGCGGAGACCACCGTCCATCCCAGGCCGGTCCACCACTGCCAGCCGGCGTTTGCGATCGGCGTGTGCGCTCGCGTCAGGAACGCGCGGGCCGCGCCGTACTCGGCGGGGGCGACGGAGCCGAGCTTGGCCGCATGCTGAAGGAACTCGTTGAGGCGATCACGGCGCACCACGGCCGGCGCCCCGGGGACGCCCCAGCGGCGGGCGTCGCCATAGACCTCCTGCGCCCAGAAGCGGACGGCTCGATCCATGTCGAGCCAGAACGGCGTATCGGCGAGCCAACTCTTCAGCGTCGACTTGTAGGTAGACGCATCCCTGGTCCCGTGGGTGACGCCGATCACGAACACCGCTCCCTGCGCGGGCTGCCCCTCGCCCTCGTACAGGCCGCGAACGAACTCGCGCGCGTCGGCACGCGCCGTCCCCAGGTTGCGCCTCACACTCGAGGGGAACTCGTTGACGGCCCAGGTGTCGCCGAGCGCAACGTTGTAGCCCGCCGCCGCCATCCGCCTTCGCGCCTCGACCCCGGCCTCGTACCACGTCCGGCCGGTGGCGCCGACCCAGCCCTGCCAGGTCGTCCAGTGGATCTCGGCCATCGCATGGAAGCGCGGGCCGAGGGCGCGGATCCGCCACGCCTGGTTCGGCCGTGGTTCGGTCTTGTCAGCGACCAGGGGCGGCACCGAGATGTAGTAGTTGGCGCACGGCGACGCTCGCTCGGCGAGCTTCGGCGCGAGGCGAAGCCAATCGCGGGCCGCGTAGAAGACGAACTCGGCGACGCGGCACGGAGCCGCCGCGGCGCCGATGGCGCTGAAGCGGAACCGCGGCTTTCCCGTTCGGTAGCGAGGATCGAGGGACGCGACGACCGGCGTGCGGGCGCACTCGACAACCGCGAGCGTACTCCCGCCGAAAGACCCGCAGCGTGACGCCTCGCTGCCTGCCGCAGCAGCGGGCACGAAGGCGACCGCAGCGACCACGAGAGCAGCCGCAATGAGTCGCAGGCTAGGGCTCACGATCCTCCGCTCCGAGCTCGCCGTCGCCCGCGTATGGGCGCCGGAACCTGTGCTCGTACCAGGCCTTCCCTCGACTCCCATCCGCCGTCCAGCCATCCGCGAGGAGACGCTTGACGAGCCGCTTGTGGGCCTCGAGCGCGGCGCCGGCAGCCGGGGGCTCCTCGGCAGCCCGCCACTTGAACATCGGTGACCGCGCCGCGATGAACCGGCTGCCGTCAGGCCTGGTCGCCGTCGCGTAGAAGTCGGACTTCCAGTAGCCGCGCCACCAACCGATCAGACAGGTCTCGGACTCCAAGGGGACGAGCGCTCGCGCCGGTGGCGGGAGAGCAAGCGGCGAGTCTTGCCCGAGCTTCGGAAACTCCAGATGCCTCGGCGGCGGAGCGCGCGGGCCTGACAGACGCCGGAGCGTAGGTCGCGGAACGGCAACTCTCAGCCCGACGCCGGCCTTCCGCGCGAGCAAGGTCGCCGCGACGAGGACGAAGATCGCGAGCAAGACCTCACGGGGGATGCCGCTCCCGTTGTCGGAGCTAGGCGATGCCGGGGCTATGTCACCGGCGAGCGAACGCCGTTCCGGAGTCGGGTCGAGCGGGTACTCGTTCCAGAGCTCCGTCGGTGGCCTCTGGGCCGCCGTGCCCTCCGCCGCACCGAACGACAACAGGGCGATCGCCGCCAGCGCCGTCGCCCATCCGATCCTCGGCCCCCTGCCGCTCATCGGATCGTCACCGGCGTCCCGATCGGCATCAGCCGCCCGAGCTCGAGGATGTCTTCGTTCCGCATCCTGATGCAGCCGTGCGAAACGCGGCCGGGAAGGAGCTCCGGCTGATTGGTTCCGTGGATCCCGACGAAGCCTCCGTCCGGCCAGTCGGTGAGCACCGCCGAGCGGGCGCTCGTGCCGAAGGCGAGTGGGCCGTAGAAGGGGCTTTCGTAGCTCGTCAACCGATTCCGGATGTAGAAGTTCCCCGTTGGCGTCGGCCAGGCTGACTTGCCGACCCCGATTTGAGCTCGGAAGACCGGCCGCCGATCACGCAGGAGCGTCGCTGTGAACTGCCCAAGGTCTACCACGAGACGGGTCCGAACGACGCCGTAGCCCCCGAGGGCCTCGCGGGGAATCCACCCCGTCCGGTCGTTCGGCAGGACCGGGAGGCGGACATGCAGCCAGAGCCGACCGGCGGCGTCGCGGCGACGGTCGAGGACAAGGACGATGTTCGACGTCTCTTCCGGCGTTCGTGGCTCGAGTCGCGTGACGACCTCCGCGTTCGGACTCGGCTGGGTGCGAGCGAGGACTGCGCGGCGCACGGTCGCCCACGTGGCCGCGCCGGCGCCCGACTCGAGCGGGATTGGTGTCGGCACCGTGAGTCCCGACTCGGGCGAGGCGGGCAGGGCCGGCGCCCGGTCGAAGACGTTGCTCGGCGAGGAGCCGCCCACGGCGACGAGCACCGAAACCACGCCGACGGCGACGAGCACCAGGGCGACGGCAACGCCGACCACCCATGCCCGAGCGCGGAGCGCTCTCAGCCGGTGTATCTCGGAGCCCGTCGTCGTGCGGTCGTCCTCGCCCGCGAGACGATGAACCGAGTCGACGCGACGATCTTACGGACCTCGCCCTCAGGTTTCCCTTCGTCGAATGCACGCCCGGCCGGGGTGAAGCCGGCGAGGTAGCGCATCCAGGCCGCGTGCCGGGCCTCGACCGAGTGGATCGCCACCGCGGCCGCGAGGAGAGCCGGCGACTCCACTCGAGGGGCTTGACCCTTGTAGGCCGCCGCGCCGAGATCCTCGAAGGCGACCGCGGTCTTCAGGAACGCCTCCTGATCCTCGGTCGTGCCGCGGAAGTCGAACGAAGGACGTTTCACGGCCGCGCGGCCGAGCACGCCCTTCAAAGCGGCCACGTGCGCTCGCTCGACTGCGCCGAGCTGACGCGGTACGCGGGCAAGCTCGCTTCGCACGGCGCCGATGCGCTCCGTCTCGGTGTAGAACGCCGCCTGCAGGTACTCGAGCGTCAGGGCGTAGTTGAGGATCGCGGTGTCGGAGGTCGCCGCGTGGCTCGATCGCACCGGCGCCGCGAGCGCTCCGAGCAGCGCCGCACTCCCGATGAACGCCTTGCCGAGGAACGAGGCTCGCGTGCCGACCGAGTCGAGCGCGTCCCGAATCGCGCCGTCTCGGTCGAGCTCGTCGACCGTCAGATTGCAGGTGGTCTCTTCTGGCATCGGCTAGCTCGACTTCACGTACTTCGTACGGTTGGCAGCGGCAACGACCTGCGCGGCCGTTTTCGGCGTCTCGGTCGCGTCAGGAGCAGGGTTCTTCCCAGCGATCGCTCGGATCCAGCCGGCATGGCGCGCCTCGACCGAGACGATCTTGGCGGCCGCCTCGAGCGCGCCCTTGGTGAGATTCGCGGCCTGGCCGTTGTACGCGGCCACCATCAGGTCCTGGAGCCCAACCGCGGCCGCCGTGAACGCCTCGGGATCCTGGGTCGCGTTCCCGAAGTCGAACGTCGGGCGCTTGCGCGCTTTGGACCCGAGCGCACCGCGCAGGAAGGCGACGTGCGCGCGCTCATGACCGCGGACGATCTCTGCGAACTCGAGCAGCTCCCCGCTCAGCTGCCCCTTGACGGAGGCCTCGGTGAAGAAGGCCGACTCCATGTACTCGAGCAGGAGCGCGAGGTTGAGGATCTCCGCATCCTGCGCGGGCGACGGTGCGGAGACCGCGAGCCTCGGCAGGCCGGCGACGGCGATCCCGCCGGCGAGGACGGTGCCACCTGCGACGAGGGCGTGCTTCAAGAACCTGCCTCTCGGCTGGCTGAGCTCCTGCTCGGCCCCTGCCGACACGGTCGCAGGGTCGAGGACGTCTAGCCGCAGTGCATCGGACATCAGTTGAAGCCGTGTAGACGGAACGTGGAGACTATCGCGGAGTCGAGCCGTTTACAAGCGTCGACAGTTGACACGTGACGCTGAATGCTTTAGGACGTCGGCAGCCTCATGAGGCACTCGCGTCGATCGCTCCTGCTCCTCGCCTGCACGGTGGCGCTCGCTGTCGGAGCCGGGCCGGCCTTCGCCGCCGCGCCGACGCGGTCAGGGGTCGCCCGCGGAGCTCTGGGAGCAGTACCCGCTCGAGCCCGGACCCGGAGAGCGCGAAACTCAGGTCCAACAGCTCCCGGACATCGAGCCGGCCGCGGCATCCTCGGGCAACTCGATGCTCCTCATCGGCGGGCTCGCGCTCGTCATCCTCGTCCTCGCCGACATGGCGTTCCTGACCCTGTCGGTGCGGTTGCTCCGCCGAGCGTCCTAGGCGGAGCCGGCCGGCTCTGGGGCCGGCCGCAGAGCTCCCACGTAGACGCCGGCGAGGACGAGCGCACCGCCGAGGACGAGACCGAGGCCGATCGGCTCGTCGTCGAGCCACGCCGAGAGCAGCACCGTGACGATCGGGATCAGCACGAACGCGTACGCCGCCCGCGAGGCGCTCCACAGCCGAACGACAACGACGTAGAGGATGAACACCGGCCCCGACCCGAGGACGACCATGTACGCGAGCGCGAGCCAGGTCTCGCCACGTTCGGGCAGGACCATCGACTCTCGAGCGAGCACGGAGAGACCGAGCAGAATCGCCGCGCCGATCGCCATCCCGAGGGCGTTCTGGACGACGGGGTTGACTGGAGGGAAGTGGCGGACGAGCACCGTCGCCTGCGCGAAGCAGAACACCGCACCCAACACTGCCATCAGCGAGAGCAACGGCACCGCCTCGGCCCCGGAGATCCCGGAGATGACGCCGATCCCCGCGACGGAGAGAAGCGTTCCGACGAGGGCGGATGCGCGCAGGCGCTCCTGACGCTGCGCGACGGCAAGCAGCAGCGTGGCCAGCGGCACGAGAGCGAGAAGCGTCTGCCCGAGCCCGGCGTGGATACGGACGAGGGCGTAGTAGGCGAACGCGAAGGCCCCACCGAAGATGAGCGCTCCGTAGAGGAGCACGCCGAGGAGCGCGCGCCCGCGCGGAATCGTCAGCCGAAGGACGACCATCACGCCGGCGAGCAGAGCAGCCGCGAGCACGAAGCGCACGCTTGCGCCCCAGAGCGGGTCGAGTTCGCGGTTGCTGAACCTGACGCCGACGGCATTCCCGCCGGCGAGCACGGTGCCGGTTATGAACGCCGCGAGCGCGGTTCGCTCACCGTCGAGCTGCACGCCCGGCTCAGCCGAGCGACTTGCCCGTGAAGTACTCGAGCGCGGCCTTGGTCTTCGTCTGCTGCTCGCCTTCCGTGTCGAAACCGCGCGAGCGGAGGAACTCGACAAAGCGCTCGTTGGCGTCGACCGCCTCGTTCGGATCGACCTTGATGGAGATTTCCACAAGGTCGGACCGATCCGGGAGCACCCACTGCTCGACCGTCACCTCGTGGCCGAGCTCCTTCGGCTCGAACTCCCACTTGTGCACGTCCACGGGCCCGAGCAGGCGAATGCCGATCCCAGTCGACGGCAGCCCCTCCGGGTGCATGGTCGCCCAGGAACTCCTCCTGATCGCTCGAGAACAAGGTGCGTATGGCGCGCGCGCCCCGCACCACGTCGTCGATCTCGCCGCGGTCCTGTTCGGCACTCAGCTTCGCCGAGGACACATACTTGTCACCGACCGCGTCGACCTCGAACTCGAGGTTTGGGTCGCTCTTCCAACGCTCGCTGATCGCCTTGGAGTCGACCGGACGGAGCTTGACCGTCGAGTCGTCCGTTCCGTCGCGCACCAGACGGGCGCGCAGCACGATCCCGGCCTCGAACAGGGTCAGATCCGCAGTGTCGAAGAAGTAGACCTCACGTGCCTCGCGCTCGATGTCGGCCTGCTCGAGTGCCTCCAGCACCTCGTCTTCATCTCGAGCGCGAGCGGTGATTTTCATCTCGACCGCCCCGACCGCCGGGTCGATCTCGAGTTGCGCGCGTGTCACCTCGTCTGCCAACGAACGAGCATCTTGCCACGTCGACAGCATGAGCGATCTCTGAAATAGTCGCGGGCCATGTGTTGTCTCGCCCTCACGGCCGGCTTCATCGGACCGCGGATCGCGCTTCTCCTCTGGTGGCTGTTCGACGATCGCGTCGATCTGGCCTTCGACTCGTGGGTCTGGCCGCTGCTCGGGTTGATCTTCCTGCCGTGGACGACGCTCGCGTACCTGCTCGTCTGGTCGCCGGTGGTCGGAGTCGATGGAGGCGAATGGATCGTCGTGGCGATCGGCTTCCTCGCCGACATCCTGACCTACACGAGCCGCGCAGCCGCCTCCAGGTACCAGTCTTCGCGCGCCGCCTACTAGCCGAAGGCCCCAACGCCGAGTTGACCGGCTCCGCGTCGTGCGTGACTCTTTCCGTCGCCGTGGCACCCACCACGCGATACGCCCACTCCGGCGATGTCAGCGTCGCCTATCAGGTCGTCGGGGAGGGACCGGTCGACATCGTGTTTGCTCCCGGGTTCATCTCGCACGTCGAGCTCGTGTGGGAGGAGCCGCTGTTGGCGCCGCACTACGAGCGCCTCGCTTCGTTCGGCCGCCTCATCCTCTTCGACAAGCGAGGGACCGGATTGTCCGACCCCGTCCCGGGTGGGGCGACGCTGGAAGAGCGCACGGACGATCTCCTCGCGGTCATGGACGCCGCCGAGAGCGAGCGCGCAGCGATCCTTGGGATCTCGGAGGGTGGCTCGATGGCCGCACTGTTTGCTGCGACGCATCCCGAGAGGACGTCCTCGCTGGTGCTCTACGGCGCCTGGCCTCGTCTCCTCCGCGCGCATGACTTTCCGTTCGGCATCGACAGCCTCGAGCTGGAGAAGCTCGTCGCTCTGACGAATCATTGGGGTGAGGGGGTCGCACTGTCCTCATTTGCGCCGAGCCTCGGATCCGACCCTCGCGCCCGGGAGGCGTGGGCGCGGTTCCAGCGTGCCGCAGCGAGCCCAGGAATGGTCAGGAGCCTCTTCCAGCTCTACCCGGAGATCGACATCCGCGACATCCTGCCGGCAATCCGAGCGGAGACGCTGGTGCTGCACCGGACCGATGACCGCATCGTCCCGGTTGGGTGCGGGCGGTACCTGGCGGAGCACATCCCCGGCGCACGCTACGTCGAACTGGAGGGTGACGACCATTTGTGGGTCGCGGGGAACGCCGACGCACTCCTCGACGAAGTGGAAGAGTTCGTGACGGGAGCGCGACGCGGCCCCGAGCCGGACCGGATTCTCGCGACGATCTTGTTCACGGACATCGTCGGCTCGACGGAGCGGACGGCCGCCGCCGGCGACCGCCCATGGGCAACGCTGCTCGAGGCCCATCACGCGGCTGTTCGACGTGAGCTCGAGCGGTTTCGCGGACTGGAGATCGACACCGCCGGCGACGGCTTCTTCGTCGCGTTTGACGGGCCCGCACGGGGCATTCGCTGCGCGGTGGCGATCCGCGACGCAGTTCGATCCCTCGGCCTCGAGATGAGAGCCGGGCTGCACACGGGCGAATGCGAGAAGGTTGGCAACAAGTTGACGGGAATCGCGGTCTCGATCGGCGCGCGCGTCGGCGCGCTTGCCGGCTCGGGAGAGGTCCTCGTCTCGAGCACGGTGGTCGACCTCGTTGCTGGATCCGGGCTCGTGTTCGAGGACCGCGGCGAGCACGAGCTCAAGGGAGTCCCGGGCCCACGTCGACTGTTCGCGGTCGCGGCCTGACGGGCATTCGACTGGTCTAGCTCACCTCGTCAAACCTGGTCGGCTGGAGCTCAAGCCGAGGCCGGCAAAGCGGATGATGGGACTCGAACCCACGACCTTCTGCATGGCAAGCGAGCCGATATCGCCGACGAGTTGTTCGACGGTTCGGAGTCGACGTCGGAGGCGTCTGCCAAGTCACAGGCGGCGCACGCCTGCGTTTCGCCGTGATGGGCCCGGCGGCTCGGTCCTTGGTCGTCGCGTGCCAGTGCTCAGCCGATCCGACGCCTGATCCAGTAGATCGTGGCGAGGAGCAGGCTGATGGCGAGCGCGACGAAGATCGCAGTTTCGATGGCTTGGAAGGCCCAGAAATGGCTTGCGGGGTGCAGGGTCAGCGTCTCGCCGCAGTCGGCCGCACCGGCCGGGCATCCGAGTTTGACCATCGGATGGGCGGCTTCGTATCCAGTCGCCGTGCAGCAGGTTCCACTGCTGATAGCTGTCGCCTGAGCCTGGGCCGATCACGTTGATGCGGCGCGTCTCGGTCGGTAGGTAGTGGTCTCGCGCGGCCAGCGTGACGACCAGTCTTGTGGCAATGAACCCGACGACGGTGGTGGCCATCGCCGGCAGCAGCCGCCCGGTGACGGCGCCGGCGAAGATGCCGAGCGCCAACGCGAACATCGTGTAGCCGAACACCACGATGCCGTGGCTGTCGAAGAAGATGTAGTCGAACCGCTGCCCCGACGTCTGCATCACGGGTGAGATCCACCAGTTGACCATCGCGGCGAAGACCGCGGTCATGGCGGATACGGCGATCGACACGAGGCCGAACTTGGTGGCCGCCCACCGCAGTCGCGAGGCACCCTGCGTCCACACCAGCCGGTGGGTGCCGTGTTCGATCTCCCGGGCCACGAGCGGAGCACCCCAAAAGATGCCGACCAGCATCGGCAACAAGAGCGGGGCGAAGCCGGCCCAGTCGAGGTTCGAGTTGTCGTCGAAGAATTCATCGGCGGTCTGGGCGCATCGGGTGATCGCCTCGGTCGAGTCGTCGCCATCAGGCTCGGTGGCGATGGGGTCGTAGAGGTTGGCGACGACGGTCGAGTCGATGGTCTCGGGGAGGCAGTCGGGCAGGCCCGCCTCTTCGAAGCGATCGTGGATCGGCAGTCCGGTGGCGAGGAAGAAGGCACCGAGGACGATCAGACCGGCGACACCGAAGAGCAGTTGCTGGCGGTGTTGCCGCCACACGAGCCAGGTCATGCGACGGAGTCCTCATGGTCGAGGAGCGTTTCGGCGCCGGGCGTCGCCAGGTACGCGAGGACGACGTCTTCGAGGGTGACGTCGTGCTGTTCCCAGGACGGATCGACAACCTGGCCGTTGGTGCGGACCAGCAGCGTGCACTGCCGTTGCGCGTCGGCGGCAGAGATGATCCGTTCGACGCCGGCGATCCTCGATCGGCGCGGTCCGCCTGGGCCGATCAGGATCTTGTGGGTGGCGAGCACCTGGTCCGTCTCGCCGATGATCTGGACATGTCCGGAGTGCAACACCAAGAGGTGGTCGCACACCCGCTCGAGGTCGGAGATGAGATGCGACGACAGGATCACGGTCACCGGCTCCTCGGCGACGGCGTCGACCAAAGCGGAGAGGAACTCTCGGCGGGCGAGGGGATCGAGGCTGGCCAGCGGTTCGTCTAGCAGCAGCAACTGTGGACGCTTGGCCAGCGCCAGGCACAACGCGACCTGGGCGCGTTGACCGCCCGACAGCCGGTCGACGCGCCGGTCGAGCGGCACGCCCACCTTCCGGAGGCGTTCCCGACCGAACGCCACGTCGAAGTCGGCGTTGAGCCGGTCGCACATCGTGAGCAACTCGTCGGCGGTGAAGTCCCGATAAAGCGGAGCATCCTGGGCAACGAACCCGACGCCGGGCAGGGTCGTGTCTCCCGGAGCCCCGCCGAGCACACTGATCGTGCCCTCCGACGGGCGGATCAGCCCGGTGGCACAGTGCAACAACGTGGACTTGCCGGCCCCGTTCGGGCCGACGAGGGCAACGATCGCCCCCTCGGAAATGGCGAAGCTGCAATGGTCCAGTGCGAGCGTCCGCCGGTAGCGCTTCGTGAGACCGTCAGCAACCAATGCGTCGCTCACGCCGACTCCTCCAGGTCGAGCACCCTGCGCAGCGTCGTGTCCACGACCGCTCTGATGTGCTCGCGCTCCAGTCCGGCAGCACGCGCCTGGGCGACCCACGTCTCGAGGCTCGTGCGTAGCTCGTCAAGGGTCCCCGGCGATGGCCCCGACAGCGAGCGCACGACGTAGGTGCCCTGCCCGTGCCGTCCCTCGACCAGCCCTTCGTGCTCAAGCTCGCGGTAGGCCTTGAGCACGGTATTGGGATTGATGGCAAGCGCCGCCGCCACCTCGCGGACCGTGGGCAGCCGATCGCCAGGTTCGAGCCGACCCAGACGCAGCGCCTGTCTCACCTGTTGGACGATCTGCATGTAGGTCGGCACGCCCGACGTGGAGCTGATGTGGAACCTAATCATCGGTGTCCGAGTGTACTACAACACTAATACAAGACACCGGAGCAAATCGCGGTCATGTCCAACGTCGAAGCCTTAGCGGCCGACCGCCATCACGAGGCCCGAGCTGTTAGCAGGAGGTGCTCGGCCCCTACAGGGGCGACATAACGCGTGCCTATCGGTAGGCCGCCCTTCTGAGGAACGCCGTGTGGGTCACACGGGGAAACAGGTCTCGAATCCGACTTGGGACTCATCGGGGACTCACGTTGCCTCACTCCAAAACAGAAACCCCCGATTTCCGGGGGTTTTAGAAGCGGATGATGGGACTCGAACCCACGACCTTCTGCATGGCAAGCAGACGCTCTAGCCAACTGAGCTACATCCGCGTTGGTCAACCAGTATAGCCCTGGGTTTTACTCGCTCAAAGCATCCAGAGCCTCGTTCACGAGACGGTCGGCGAGCTCGTTGTGCTCGCGGCGCACGGCCGTGTAGCTCACGGATCCGAGCTGTCTCGCGAGCCGGGCCGCCTCGAGCGAAAGCTCTCTGAGCGTGTCCTTCTTGACCTTGTACTCGCCGCGCATCTGCTTGACCAGGAGCTCGGAGTCCGAGACGACCTCGAGGTCGTCGACGCCCAGCTCGAGCGCCTTCTCGAGACCGGCGACGAGCGCGCGATACTCGGCGACGTTGTTCGTCGCCGTGCCGATCGTCTCGCCGTGGGCGGCGAGCACGGTGCCGTCGTCGGCCTCGAGGACATAGCCGTACGCCGCCGGGCCGGGGTTGCCGCGCGAGCCGCCGTCCGTGGACAGGCGCGCTCTCACAGCAGCTGATACACGTCGAACGCGGGCTCCTCATAGGGATGAGCGTCACGAAGGGCGGCGATCACCTCGTTCTGGAGCTCTTCCGGGAAGACCGTCTCCAGCCGAAGCTCGGAGACCCGCTGCTCGCGTCCCGACTGACCGACCGTCGGCGACGCTCCCTCGCCTGGGAGGAACGTTCCCGTCCCGGCGGCGTACCAGGAGCAATGGGTGTAGTTCCCGATCTTGCCCGCGCCGGCATCGAACAGGGCGGATCGCACTCGGTCGAGCGCCTCGCGCGGCACGAACACGACTAGCTTGCGGTTCACGTGAGCATCCTTACCCCTAGGCTTACCGCGTGGAGCGAGTAGTGGGGATCGGCGGCGTGTTCTTCCGCGCCCGCGACCCTGCCGCGCTCGGCCGCTGGTACGCAGAGCACCTCGGTATCGACCTCGAGGACTACGGCAGCGCGAGGTTCACCGGCGACGGCACTACCGTCTGGTCGCCTTTTCCCGAAGACACCGACTACTTCGGACCAAGCGGCCAGCGGCTGATGGTCAACTACCGAGTGCGTGACCTCGACGCGATGCTCGCGCAGCTCCGCGCTTCGGGCGTGCCCGTCGACGAGAAGATCGAGGAGTACGACTACGGCCGCTTCGGCTGGGCAACCGATCCCGAAGGAAACCGCTTCGAGCTCTGGCAGCCGGCCTAGGCGATGAGACGATAGAAGCGGTAGAAGTCGTTCTCGATCGGGAGGATCTCGAAGGCGGCGAATCCAGCCTCCTCCGCGTACCGCTTGACGGTGTCGGCCCGCATCACCGTCCCCGTTCCGGCTGCACCCTCACCGACCAGGCCGACCGGCAGGCAGTGGAGGACGCTGAAGCCGTAGTAGAAGCGCTCGAGCTCGTCGCCGGGCGCCGTGAACGCGTCGGCGACTCGCTCGTCGCCGATGACGACTGACCCGCCTCTGGCAAGCAGCTCGCGGCAGGTGCCGAGCACGTCGACCGGATACGACATGTCGTGGAGCGCCTCGTGGATGTAGACGAGGTCGTAGCGTTCTCCGTCCATCTCGGCCGCATCCCGCGCGTGGAAGGTCACACGATCCTCCACCCCGCTCCCGGCGAGGTGCCGCTCCGCAGCCGCGATGGACGCGTCGTCGGAGTCGATCCCGTCGACGCGAGCCTTCGGGTACGCGCGCGCGATCGCAATCGTCGAGAAGCCCTCGCCGCAGGCGACGTCGGCGACGCGCGCCGGCGGGTCGGCCTGGAGGCGGGCGTGCACGTCGGGGATCGCGGGCAGCCATTCGCTGCCGAGCTGGGTTTCGAACATCGGCCGCGTGAACTCGGCCTGGCCCTGATGGAGGTCGGCGCCGTACGCTGCGTACGGGATCCCCTCCCCGGTCCGGAACGCCTCGAGCAGCTCGTCGAGCGGACGAGCGCACGCCGCCACCAGCTTGGCGATCGGCGCGATGAAGTTGAGGCTCGTCTCGTCGAGCAGCGCCTCGTCGTGCCCTGCCGGAAGCGAGTAACGCCGCCGTCCTGCCTCCGCCGCGGGATCGTCCACGTCGAGGATCCCGGACGAAGCCTGCTGCTCCAGCCACTCCCGGACGTAGCGCTCGTTTGTCGCCGTGCGCTCGGCGAGCTCGGGCGCCGTGGCGTCGCCGTCGGCCAAGGCGCGGTAGAGGCCGAGCCGACTCCCGAGGTAGACGGCGAGCAGATCCCAGGTGCCGAGCGTCGCCTCAAAGAGGCGCTCGACGAGCGCGTCGCGCCGCTCGGCTGTCAGATCTCGACCTCGGGCGCGGCTTCCGCGTCTGCGTCGCCGACGTTCAGCGTGCCCTTCGGCTCGATGAAGAGGATGTGCGCCTCATCGTCGGCCTTCGGACGGTGCTCGACTCCCCGTGGGACGACGAAGATGTCCCCTTCGCCGAGCTCGACGTCTCGGTCCCGAAGCTGGATCGTCATGCGGCCTTTCAACACCAGGAAGAAGTCGTCTGTGTCCGGGTGCGAGTGCCAGACGAACTCGCCCTTGACCTTCCCGATTTGGAGCTTGTTCTCGTTGTAGTAGCCGACGATCCGCGGCGAGAAGGGCTCGTCGAAGGTCGCGAGCTTCTCGGCGAGGTTGACGGCTTGGTCCACGGGTTACGTGGCGTCGATTTGGGCCTTCTGAAGCCGGCCCGAGTAGTCCACGTAGATCGACTTCCACTCCGTGAAGACGTCGAGTGCCGCCTGCCCGGCCTCCCGGTGGCCGTTGCCCGTGTCCTTCGTCCCGCCGAACGGGAGATGCACCTCGGCGCCGATCGTCCCCGCGTTGATGTACGTGATCCCCGTGTCGAGGTCGCGCATCGCGCGGAACGCCTTGTTGACGTCGCGCGTGAAGATCGACGATGAGAGGCCGTACTTGACGCCGTTCGCGGCCCGGATCGCGTCGTCGAACGAGTCGACGGGAATCAGCGTGGTCGTTGGCCCGAAGATCTCCTCCTGCGCGACACGCATCTCCGGGTCGACCTCGCCGAAGATCGTCGGCCGGTAGTAGAAGCCCCGGTCGAGCCCGTCGTCTGCGGCCACCTCGCCGCCGGTCAGGAGCTTCGCGCCTTCGTCGCGTCCGATGCCGGTGTACGAGTGGATCTTCTCGAGCGCCCGCTCGTTGATCACCGGGCCGACATCGGTCTCGTCCTCCCAGCCGACCCCGAGCCGCAGGCGCTCGGCGGCTGCCACGAGCTTCCCCTGGAGCTCGTCGTAGACGCCGCGCTGGACGATCACCCGGCTCGCCGCGGTGCACCGCTGGCCGGAGGTGCCGAACGCCGACCAGACGATCCCGTCGACGGCCAGGTCGAGTTCGGCGTCGTCGAGGACGATGATCGCGTTCTTGCCGCCGAGCTCGAGGTGTACGTGCTTGAGGCCCTCCGCGGCCGCCTTCAGGACGGCGACGCCGGTCTCCCGCGATCCGGTCAGCGAGATCACCCGGACGTCCGGGTGGCGCACCAGCGCCTCGCCGACGGCCCCGCCTCCTCCGTGGACGACATTGACGACGCCCGCCGGTAGGCCGGCCTCGACGAGCAGCTCCACGAAGCGCTGGCCGAGCGTCGGCGTGTCGGTCGCCGGCTTGAAGACGACCGTGTTACCCGAGACGAGGGCGGGCAGCATCTTCCAGGAGGGGATCGCGATCGGGAAGTTCCACGGGGTGATCACGCCGACCACTCCGATCGGCATCCGAACGCTCATCTGGAACTTGTCCCTGAGCTCGGACGGGGTCGTCTGGCCGAAGAGCCGCCGGCCTTCGCCGCCCATGTAGAAGCTCATGTCGATCGCTTCCTGGACGTCGCCGCGGGCCTCCGGCAGGACCTTGCCCATCTCGCGCGCCATCAGCTGCGCGAGGTCTTCCTTCTGGTCGATCAGCAGCTGGCCGAAGCGGAAGAGGATCTCGCCGCGCTTCGGCGCCGGGACGAGCCGCCACTCCTCGAACGCCGCCTTCGCGGCGGCGACGGCACGCTCGACGTCCTCCTCGCCGGAGAGCGGGAAGGTGCCGATCGCCTCGCCGTTTGCCGGGCTGGTCGACTCGAAGGTCTCGCCGGAGGCGGCGTCGGACCACTCCCCCGCGATGTAGTTCTTGTGCGTCTTCGTCTCCAGGAGCGCCATCGTCTGGAGTCTAGTGAGGGGCCGTTGGCCAGGAGGCGGGCGCCGCGCTGCGTTTCGCCGCTCCGCGCGCGGCGCCCCGCCGTGTATTCGGAACTACGCCGCGATCGGTTCGGCGGTTTTCGAGCGTGCGCTAGATACGGGCGATGTCGGGGACGACGCGTCCCTCGGTGTCCACGCGGGCGTTCCAGCTCTTGTAGAGGCCGTCCAGCTGCTCGAGCTCGTGTCCTCGCGCCTCGAGCCGCACGGGCTGCGCCGACTCGGCCGACACGCGGTACTGGTACCAGGTGATGTCCCAAGCGATCGTGATCACGAGCTCGTGGTTGACGCCGGAGAGCTGGAGGACGCTTGCCCTCGGCTCGCCGAGGCTCTTGGCGACGCCGCCGATCGTCCGCCTGTAGTCACTCGCGTTGAAGACATCCGCGGCCTCGACCATCGCCAGCTCGGGCTCGCTCAGCCGCCTCAGGATCGGCTCGGAGGCGACGGTCTCCTCCGCAGGCGCTCCTCGAACAGGGCCGAAGAGCTGTGTCCACCAGCTCGCGCGGCGACGGCGCGTGAACGGAACCGTCGGCGTCGTCGGCGTCCCTTCCTTGACCCAGCCGTACTCGACGGCGATCTCCTGGCACAGCGGGCAGACGTCGAGAAACTCGCCGCCCTGCGGCGCGTAGCGGATCGCGCGCTCCCCCGTGAGCAGGCTTCGATCGCAGATAGCGCACGTCTGAGCAACGGCCTGGCCGGCGATCTGCATGGCGGTCGAGTCTAGCCCTTCGTCAACTGACGTCCAATCGGTATGGTGTTCTCGTACATGTGTCTTTTACAGGTATGAAGCGCCATCGACGTCGCCCGCGTGTCAGACGCCGGCTCGGGCCCGGCGAGTACGACGTTCACGCCCGGGTCGAGCGCTTCGGCGAGCCGGCGATTCTGCTCCTGCTGCGCGGTCATCCGGCGCACGGCTACGAGCTGCTCGAGCAGCTGCCGGAGCTGACCGGAGAGCGCGTCGACATGGGCAACCTCTACCGCTTCCTGCGACTGCTCGAGGGCGAGGGAATCGTCCGATCCGAGTGGGACGACGACGAGCCCGGCCCGAGTAAGCGCGTCTACGAGCTCACCGACGAGGGCCGCGCGCTGCTCGACGACTGGGCGCAGGCGCTACGCGGCGCGCAGGAGCGCATCGACAGCTTTCTCACGAGCTACAAGGAGAGGAGGTGAGTACATGCATTCGAGACGACATCGACACCGCGGCTTCCGCCGGCCTTACGGCCTCGGCCGCGGCTGGTACGACCGCGAGAAGGTTCTGGAGCGGCTGGAGGAATACCAGCGCGACCTGGAACAGGAGCTCGCGGACGTCACCGATCTGATCAAGCGGCTCCAGGCCGGCGAACAGACAGCCGGAGCCGGAGACGCAGACCGCCTAACCGCCGCCGCGCTCGTGCCGCCGTCGCCAGCGGTGCAGGTTCTTGGACTTGCTCGCGGCCTTCGGCGGCTCGGGCTCGGGCGGCGGGTCGTGCTCGGCCAGCCAGCGCGCCGCCTCGTCCTCCGGGTCGAGGCCCGCCAGCCGCTCGCGCTCGGCCCGCTTCTGTGCTCCTCGCCGGGTCAGGCGATGCTTCAGACCTTGACCTCTTCCTGCTCGGCCTGCGCGTCCGCGATCACCTTCTGCGCGACGTGCGTCGGCACTTCCTCGTAGCGGGCGAACGACATGTGGTAGTCGCCGCGGCCGCCGGTCATCGAGGTCAGCGACTGCGAGTAGGTGAGCATCTCCGCCATCGGCACCTCGGCCTTGATCATCGTCATGCCGGTGCCGACTGGCTCCATCCCGTGCAACCGACCGCGGCGCGAGTTGAGGTCGCCGTTGACCGAGCCGACGGCGTCGTCGGGCACGGTGACGTCGACCTCCATGATCGGCTCGAGCAGCACGGGGCCGGCCTGCTCGTAGGCCTGCTTGAACGCCAGCGAGCCGGCGATCTTGAACGCCATCTCGGACGAGTCGACGTTGTGGTACGACCCGTCGACGAGCACGACGCGGATGCCCTGCACCGGCGCACCCGCGAGCTCGCCGTGCGCCATCGCCTCCTGAATCCCCTTGTCGACGGCGGGCCGGAAGCCCTGCGGGATCACGCCGCCGACGATCTTGTCGACGAACTCGTAGCCGGTGTGGTCCTCGATCGGCTCGAGGACGATGTGGCAGTCGCCGAACTGGCCGCGGCCGCCCGTCTGCTTCTTGTAGCGCCCGTGGCCCTTCGCCTCGCGGCGAATCGTCTCGAGGTACGGGACGCGCGGCGGCCGCAGGTCGACCTCGACGCCGAAGCGCCGCTTGACCCGCTCGACCGCGACCTCGACGTGCATCTGCGACAGGCCTGAGAGGAGCTGCTCGCCGGTCTGAGGATCCCGCCGCATGACGAGCGTCGGGTCCTCCTCCGAGAGCCGGCGAAGGGCGGAGCCCAGCTTCTCCTCGTCCCCCTTCGCCTTCGGCGAGATCGCGAAGCTCATTACCGGCTCGGGGAGGTCGATCTTCGGGGGCTCGTCAACGGCCCGCTCGCTGTCGAGCAGCAGGTCGCCCGTCAGCACATCCTTCAGCTTGGCGACGGCGCCGATGTCGCCCGGCCCGAACGAGTCGGCCTGCGCGTGCTCCTTCCCCTGAAGCGTCAGCAGCTGCCCGACGCGCTCCTTGTTGCGCGAGCGCGTGTTCACGAGCGTGGAGTCGGACGTGACCGTCCCGTCGAGAACCCGAAAGACGTTGATGCGGCCGGCGAACGGGTCGGCGACGGTCTTGAAGACGAACGCCGCGCTCCCCGCGCCCTCGACGTGCGCGTCGAACGACTTCTTCGCCGGCGACGGAACGCCCTCGACCAGCAGATCGAGGATCGCCGTGGTGCCGAGGTTCTTCGTGGCGACAGCGCTGGCGACCGGGAAGATCTCGCCGCGCGTGACCGCGTCCTTCAACGCGTGGGCTACCTCCTCGTCGGAGAGCTCCTGGCCCTCGAGGTAGCGCTCCATCAGCCCTTCGTCGGTCTCGACGACGGAGTCGAGCAGCTTCTCGCGGTACTCGGCGACCTGGTCGGCCAACTCGGCCGGAATCTCGGCGGGGGCACCCTCCTTCTCGCCCTCCGGGCTCATGTACGCCTTCATGTGGAGGAGGTCGACGATCCCGGTCAGCTCGTGCTCGACGCCGATCGGCAGGTGGATCGCGACGGCGCGCGGCGAGAGCGCACTCTGGAGGCCGCCGAGCACCCTGAAGAAGTCGGCACGCTCGCGGTCGAGCATGTTCACGACGAAGACACGCGCGAGGCCGAGCTCTTCGGCCCGGGCCCAGACCCGGCTCGTCTGCACCTCGACGCCCATGACGCCGGAGACGACGATCAGCGCGCCCTCGACGACCCGGATCGACGAGACCATGTCGCCCTGGAAGCTCGGCTCGCCGGGCGCGTCGATCAGATTGATCTTGCGTCCCTGCCAGTCCAGGTGGGCCAGGGAGGCGGAGATCGTCATCTGGCGGCGCTGCTCGTCCTCGTCCCAGTCGGTGACCGTCGAACCTGCCTCGATCGTGCCGAGCCGGTTGACCGCCCCGGTCTGGAAGAGCATCGCCTCGACGAGCGAGGTCTTCCCGGTCCCACGGTGGCCGGTGACGGCGACGTTGCGGATCTTTCCGGACTCGACTACGGGCATACGAACAGGTCCTCCTCGGGGTTGTGACGGCTTTCGATCTTATCGGCGCTCGGAGGGTGCTTCGGCTCGCTGCGCGCTTCCCGCGAGCCCGGCCTTGAGGCGGAGGACCGCCTTCGTGTGCAGTTGCGAGACGCGGGACTCGGTGACGCCGAGCACGTCGCCGATCTCCCGCAGCTTCAGCTCGCGGTAGTAGTAGAGGATGACGACGCGCTGCTCCGGCTCGGGGAGCCGCGCCACAGCCTCGGCGAGCGCTTCCTTCAGCTCCGTCGCCGCGAGCGCGCTGCCGGGAGCCGGCGCTTCGGTGTCTTCGATCGTGTCGATCAGGGCGACCTGGTCGCCCGAGCCGCCGGTCGTCCATAGCTCGTCGAGCGCGGCGATCGACGATCGCGAGATGTCGGTCAGGCTCTCCTCGAGCTCCTCGGCCGTGATGCCGACCT
This sequence comes from uncultured Actinomycetes bacterium, assembly GCA_963764595.1. Lineage (GTDB taxonomy): Bacteria > Actinomycetota > Thermoleophilia > Gaiellales > Gaiellaceae > JACDAN01. The sequence goes on from CAVXTG010000007.1 coordinate 793,518, forward strand.
GGGCGGCAATCTCCTCGTCGCTCGGCGGGCGGTGGAGCTTTGCCTCGAGGAGGGCGATCGCGCGCTCGATCTCGCGCGCGCGGGCGCGGACGGAGCGCGGCACCCAGTCGAGCGAGCGAAGCTCGTCGATGATCGCGCCCCTGATGCGGGTCATCGCGTAGGTCTCGAACTTGACGTCCCGTCCGGGGTCATAGCGCTCGATCGCTCCGATCAGGCCGAGCAGGCCGTACGAGACGAGGTCCTCGTCCTCGACATGAGCGGGCAGGCCGCTGCCCAACCGGCCGGCGACGTACTTGACGAGCGGCGCGTAGGTCAGGATCAACCGGTCGCGCAAGGCCCTGTCGTCAGGGTTCGAGCGGTACGACCGCCAGAGCGACTGCGCTTCTGCTTCGGCCACGAGAGAAGGGTACGGAGCTAGCCGGGGGTTTCCTCGCCGTCCCACGGGCGCAGGCGGGGAAGCCAGCGCGGAACGTGGGCGCGATAGCGCTCGTAGTCCTCGCCGAAACGGCGTTGCAGGCCAGGCTCCTCGACGAGCGGCATGTAGACGGCGTTGACAACCAGCACGGCGGCGAACCAGAGGAGGAGCGGCACGGAGGCGAACAGGGCGGCCTCGCCGAGCAGGATGAAGAGGACGCCGCTGATCATCGGGTTGCGCACGTGGCGGTACGGGCCGCGGACGACCAGACGGCGAGTCGGGTCCCACGGCGCCAGCGTCCCGCGGCCGACCGATGCAAAGAGTCGGATCGTCGAGACGACGAGGAGGAGCCCGACGGCGATCGAGAGCACGCCCGCGATTGCAAGCGGGCCCCAGGAGGCCTCGGCGCCGGTGCGCCAGACGATGAGCGCAGGGACGAGCAGCGCGACCCCGACCGGGAGGAGCAGGACGGCGGCGGCCTGCCGCCAGAAGCTCACGTGCCGCGCGCCGCGCGGAAGGTCCGGACGGCGAGCCCGCCCATCCAGAGCGCCAGGGCGGCGCCGGCGACGGCGATCACCCAGACGCCCGCGTCGAACGCGGCCGCCGTGATGCCGGCGAAGAACACGGCGAGGAATGCGAACAGCGCCCCCTGGGCGCGGCGCTGACCGGGCCGGGCCACCGAGTGAGACTACAATCGGGGTGCCCAGGGGCGTAGCTCAACTTGGTAGAGCACCGGTCTCCAAAACCGGGGGTTGCAGGTTCGAGTCCTGTCGCCCCTGCTGGGTTCATCCCTCGAAATCGACCCCTTCTGTTGGCAGCGGTGGCGACGAAGGGGCGACTTTCTACCCGAACTTTCTACCGCGCCCATAGCCATTCACGCTCTGGACGTTTCAAGCTGGGCACCTCGCTCGGCGTTCACTGGACTGAACGAGGCATGGCCGAACATGATCGGGCCTTCGACGAAAGAGGCCCGACGACGCAGCAGGCGTCTCGGGCCGTGCCCGGAACGGAGGTCCGATGCAAGATCAGCCTACGCCGGAGGAGCCCTCACACACGGTGTGGAGACTTTGAGCGTACCGCTGGGATCTGCGGCGTAGTGTTCACCTGAGAGATGTTCGAACAGTTCGATGACGGGTTCGAGGAGGTGTTCGTGCGAATCCTCCTCGGCGCGGCGATCCTGCTCTTCCTGTTCCTGTGGGTCCGCGCCGTCATCGACGCGTTCATCAGGCGACCTGACCTCTCCGTAGGAGGCAAGGCCGCCTGGGCGATCGGCATGCTGATCTTCCCGTTCATCGGGCTGCTCGTACTACACGATGCTCCGCCCGGCCGACTCGCAGATCGCCCAGCGCCGCCGGGCCTAGTACGCCCCCTCGACCCGGACACACTGAGCCCTACGAAACCTTCTACCCAACTTTCTACCCACCTGAGCCGATCTCAGCCGACCGAGCGTGATCGAATTGGCTCAACCATCACGCTCTCGGCCTGGGCACGACCCCGGAACCACGCCCCTGCTGGGTACGAGGACTACCCGTCGCTGAGCCTGTAGCGATATTCGACCATCGTCAGGCCCGGAGCGGGATCGTCGAACTCGTCGCCGGCGGCAAACCAGCCCTCCCGCTCGTAGAAGCGCCGCGCGCGTGCTTGGCCCGCTGCCACGAACAACCGGAGCTCTTTGAAGCCGCGGTCGAGCGCCCGATCGACGGCGGCACGGTTGAGGTCACGAGCGAGCCCGGTGCCCCAGAAGTCGCGGCGGACGAACAGGTTGGAGACATGGGCGAGCTTCGGGTCGTCTACAGGGTGCGACGCGAACGAGGCGGGAAGGACGGTGATCTGGCCGACGAGCTCCCCATCGGACTCAGCGACCAGGCACCACACCCGCTCATCAGCGAGCGACTCGCGGAGCTGGTCGGCTTCTGCCTCGAGCGACGGCGCAGTCCAGGCGGCCGGGGCGAACGACGGGTAGTCCTCGACGCCATCGATGACACCCTGGGCGAGGGCCTCGGCGTCGTCGACGCTTGCCTGCCGGAAGATGATTGAGGTCATCGTCGCCTACTCTGGCTCCCGCGCGGTAGCTATGACGCGGCGGCGGGTGTGTCGGGCTGCTTGCGCTTGAACACGAGATCCTTGGCGGCCCGGAAGCCGAACGCCCACAGCAGCACGATGATGCCGAGCACGACGTTCCAGATCGTCATGATCGCGTCCTGGGTGATCGAGAAGGCGGCGATGTTCTCGGTCGGCGCCTGCCCGCGCAGGGTGGCGATGTCGAGCGCCTGCGTTTGGCCAACCCCTCCCGGGGTGATCGCGAACACGCCGGAGAGCATGTGCGACGACGCGACCAGGAACACCGTGTACGCCGTGATCGGGATCGAGAACGCCGCCATGAAGACGACGTTGACGCCGATCCGGCAGGCGTATGAGGCGCCGCACGGCAGCGCGACCTCCAGGAGGTAGCGCCGCCAGTCGCGGAGGATCGCACCGCCGGCCTTGGCCTGGTGCCAGAGCCTGACGAGGCGCGGTTTCAGACGGCGCCAGAGGAAGACGGCGAGGACGACCGCCGCCAGCGCGGCGAGCGCTGTGAGGAACGGGTGGTCGGCGATGAACCCGGCGGTCTCGTCCGAGGGGCTGCCTCTCGACACCGTCCGGGGCCGGAAGACGGCGACCGCCCCCACCATGAACAGGCTGACAACGGTGAAGAAGAGCGCCTGGATGACCGTGGCGGACGTGATCCCGGCGACGGACGATCCGGGGATGCTCTTCCGGAAGATGCCGATCATGGCGGCCGTGCCGGCCTGCGCCGGAGTGACGGCGTTGATCGCGTTTCCGCCCTGCGAGGCGCCCCAGGCCGTCTTGAACGACAGACGAGAACGCGGATAGGCGGCGCGGAGGATGTTCCGCCACCCGACGCCGATCAGCGCCGACTCGGCCGTCTTCAGGGCGAGCGCGAACAGGAGCCAGTAGATCGAGACGTCGTTGATGCGCTCGACGACGCCCGCGGCCCAGTCTCCGAGATCGGCGAGCCATCCGGTCACCGGGGCCACATGTCGGCTTCAGCGATCTCGAGCAGGTTCCCGGCCGGGTCCTCGAAGTAGAACGAGCGGGTCCCGCGCTCCCAGGCGATCTCCTTCACGATCCCGACGCCCTTCGCCGTGAGCTCGTCCTTCCATCGCTCGTACTCGCCCTCGGCGGCGAGGAAACAGGTGTGCACCGAGCCGACGGCGCCGTGCGGCGGCGGCCACTCCTGCTCCGCCGACTCGTCGCGGTTGAAGAGGAGGAAGACGCCGTTCGGCAGGCGGTGGCCGTACCTGTGCTCGCCGAACGGCTGCCAGGCCGAGCGCATCCCGATAGAAGCGCCGCGTCTCCTCCTCGTTCTCGGTCGTGCAGTAGACGACCGTCTCGAGCACACCGGCCAGCTTCACGGCCGGATTGTCCCTCAGTCGTGCAACTCGAGGACGGAGTCCGGGTAGACCGTCTCCCAGCCTCGCAGGTAGAGCGCCAGCTCCGTGCGGGCCTCCGTCTTGTCCTCGGCCTCGGGAATCTCGACCTCGACGGAGATCCCCTCGGCGTGTGCTTCGACCTCCCCCAGATCGACGATCCAGTCGGTCCGCTGAAGGTACTCGATGAACTCGTCGGCGAGGCGCGGGTCGCTCAGGCGCACGTGCATCCGCCCACTGTCTGCGATTCGCGCGGCGGATACAAGTCTGGACCGTCCGGTCCGGTCAGGTGGTTAGGCTGACTGCGTGGCGGTCTTGACGTCGCAGGTCGAGCGCGAGTCGGAGGTCTTCGCGGCTCGCCGCCGACGGATGGAGCAACTCGTCGAGGAGCTGCGAGCGCGCACCGCACAAGTTGCTCGAGGGGGCGGCGAGAAGTCGCTCGAGCGCCACCGATCGCGCGGCAAGATGACGGCGCGGGAGCGGATCGACCGGCTCGTCGACCCGGGCAGCGCCTTTCTCGAATTCAGCGCCCTCGCCGCCTGGGACCTGTACGACGGGCAGGCGCCGGGGGCCGGCATCGTCACCGGGATCGGAGTCGTCGAGGGCCAGGAGTGCGTGATCGTCGCCAACGACGCGACCGTCAAGGGCGGCACCTACTTCCCGATCACCGTCAAGAAGCACCTCCGGGCCCAGGAGATCGCGGAGCAGAACAACCTCCCGTGCATCTATCTCGTCGACTCGGGCGGCGCCTTCCTTCCGCTCCAGGACGAGGTCTTCCCCGACCGGGATCACTTCGGCCGGATCTTCTTCAACCAGGCGCGGATGTCGGCGAAGGGCATCCCGCAGATCGCCGCAGTGATGGGCTCGTGCACGGCCGGCGGCGCCTACGTCCCCGCGATGAGCGACGAGACGATCATCGTCCGCGGCACGGGAACGATCTTCATCGGTGGGCCGCCGCTCGTGAAGGCCGCCACCGGCCAGGAGGTGACGGCCGAGGAGCTCGGCGGCGCCGACGTCCATACCCGGCGCTCGGGCGTCGCCGACCACTACGCGACGAGCGACGAGCACGCGCTGGCCATCGTCCGGTCGGTCGTGCGCAACCTCCACCGGCGGAAGGAGTCACCCTGGGACGTCGCGCCGCCGGAGGAGCCCGTCGCCGATCCTTCGGAGCTCTACGGCCTCATCCCCGAGGACTTCCGTCAGCAGGTCGACCCGCGCGAGCTGATTGCCCGGATCGTCGACGGCAGCCGCTTCCACGAGTTCAAGGAGCTCTACGGAGAGACGCTCGTCTGCGGCTTCGCGCGGATCGAGGGCTACCCGGTCGGGATCCTGGCGTCGAACGGCGTGCTCTTCGCCGAGTCGTCGCAGAAGGGCGCGCACTTCATCGAGCTCGCCGCAAAGCGGCGCGTGCCGCTCGTCTACCTCCAGAACATCACCGGGTTCATGGTCGGGACGGAGTACGAGGCCGGCGGGATCGCGCGCGACGGCGCCAAGCTCGTGATGGCGACTGCGTGCGCCGACGTCCCCAAGTTCACCGTCGTCACGGGTGGGTCGTTCGGCGCGGGCAACTACGCGATGTGCGGCCGGGCCTACGGGCCACGGCAGCTCTGGATGTGGCCGAACGCGCGGATCTCGGTGATGGGCGGCGAGCAGGCCGCCACCGTGCTGACGATGGTCGGTGATGCCGACCCCGACGAGATCCGCGCCAAGTACGAGGCCGAGGGCAATCCGTACCACTCGACGGCTCGGCTGTGGGACGACGGGATCATCGACCCGCTCGACACCCGCCGCGTCCTGGCGCTCGGGATCTCCGCGGCGCTGAACGCGCCGATCCCGGAGAGCCGGTTCGGAATCTTCCGTATGTGAGTTGGGCGAGCCGGGAGTAGATTCTCGGCATGCACACAATCGAACTCACCGACGAGGAGTTGCGGATCGTCCGCAACGCCCTCCAGTCCTTCCTCGAGGACTTCGGCCACGACGAGGCCGACGTCCTGCGCAGCATCAAGCGCGTGCTGGCGAAGCTCCCCGAGTCTTCTTAACCTCCGCTGGTGCCGCTCTTCTGGCGGAAGAAGGACGCGAGGCTTCACGAGATCGGCGAGAAGGAAGCCTACGGCCGCTTCTACGGCCAGACGAGCGGCGACGTCAAAGTGATCAAGGCGCCGCCGCGGCGGCCTCGCTACCAGCTGAAGATCACCGGCGAAGGGCTGCGGAGGGCGTTTCTCGAGCGGCTCAATCGGCGCGAGCGCGGCGACCATCCGGACCAGAGCCAGGGATGATCCTCCAGTTCGTCCTCTGGAACCTCGCGGATTCGAAGACGACGATCGAGGAGCTGCGGCGCTATCTCCGCGAGGCGCTGGTCGACCAGTTCGAGGAGGTCCCAGGGCTCCGCTTCAAGGCGTGGATCTCGGACGAGGCGACCGAGCGGTGGGGCGCGGTCTACCTCTGGGAATCGGAGGAGGCCGCGCGCCAGCCTCTGGCGGTCCTGACGTCGGCACGGGAGCTGATCGGCAAGGACCCCGACATCGGCGAGGAGTTCGACGTCGAGGCGACGATCGAGGGCCGGTTCGAGCTCGACGAGCTCTCCCGCCTCGGGCTCGCGTTCGAGGAGTAGCGCACCGTCCCGCCGGGCCGTGTCCGGTGCCAGGCACCGGCCGTGCCCTCAGAGGACAAGGGTCTCGGGGAAGACGGCGCCGCCTTCGAAGCGCTCGAGGCGGTACGGGGAGAGGTCGAACGACGAACGGCCGGTGAGGAGCTCGTCCGCGACGGCGGCGCCGACCGCCGGTGCCTGCATGAAGCCGTGGCCCGAGAACCCGCAGGCGGCGTAGACGCCGTCGGACACCCAGCCGATGATCGGGTGCGCATCCGGCGTCATGTCGTAGAGGCCCGCCCAGGCGCGAGCAACGCCGACGCCCGCCGCCGGCGGATAGCGGTGCGCCAGCCGGTCGAGCCAGTCGGCGACGAGCGTCTCGTCGACGACCTCCTCCGTTCCCCACCTCAGGCTCGGCTCGACCATCGCGAGCCGCAGGCCGTCGCCGACTCGCCGGAAGTGGAAGCTGCTCTCGCCCTCGACCGTCATCGGCAGATCGTCGGGCAGGCCGGAGACCGGCTCCGTGTCGACGAGCTGGCGAACCAGTGGGCGAATCGGAAGCTCGGCGAGGTCGGGCGACGACGCGCCGCAAGCGATCACGAGCACGTCGGCGTCGAGCTCGCGGGCGTCGGTGCCTTCGAGGAGACGGGCGCCGCCGGCCACTGCCTCCTCGACGAGGTGGCGCGTGACGGCGGTCGGGTCGGCGACGCCGTCCTCGCGGCAGATGACCGCGCCGAGGACGTCGTCGGTTCGGAGCCCGCGCACGTACCCGGCGTCGACCTCCTCCACCGGGACGCCGAGGTCGACCTGGGCTCGCCGCCGCTCGTCAAGGTCGGCGAGACCCGGCTCCGTCGTCGCGAGGAACAGGTACCCGACCTGCTCGAAGAGCGGCGGGCCGAGCTCGGCGAAGAAGCGCGCGCTCGCCTGAGCGAGCCGCACCTCCGGCGCGGTCGAGAACTGCTGACGCACGCCGCCCATCGCTTTGCCGGTCGCGCCCGACGCGACCTCCGCCCTGTCGCAGAGCACGACCTCGTCGGCAGTCCCATGCCGTACGAGGTGGTAGGCGATCGACGCGCCGACCGCGCCGGCTCCCGCTACGACGATTCGAGCCATCGCGCGAGCTCCGCGCGTTCGTCGGCGGTGAGCCCCCGAAGCGGAGCGCGGACGTCCGGCCGAACGGGAACGCCGCGGAGTCCGATCACCGTCTTCAGCGCCGCCTGGTACGGGAACCGCTCGAGCGCCTCACGCCGCTCCGGCTTGCCGCCTTCGGGGAAGGCGGCAGCGAGCCCGGAGACGCTGCCGGCGGCGCCACGCTCGAGGCCGCGCTCGATCAGCGACTCGGCGCCGATGAAGACGTCGAGGCCCTCGATCAGGTAGGGCTCGACGGCCTCGAACGGCCGGTTCGAGACCTTGAGCCCGGCGACCCGGTCACCGAGCCGCTCGATCACCGACAAGGGGATCGAGTAGCCCGTTCGCGCCTTGAACTCGTAGAGGTAGAACGGCAGGGCGTCCGACGCGTCCGCGGCAGCGGCGAAGTGTCGGTAGAGCGCTTCCTCGTCGTAGGCGAAGTACGGGGGGCCGATGACCGCCACCGCATCGGCGCCCGCGCCGGCCGCGTGGCGGACGAGCTCGACGGTGTCGGCGGTCGTCTGCGCGCCGCAGTGCACGGCGACCTGAAGGCGCCCACCGGCCGCCTCGACGAAGAGCTCGGCCGCCCGCCGTCGCTCCTCCGTCGAGAGCAAGATCCCCTCCCCCGTCGTCCCGAGCGCGAGGATTCCGTCGAGCCCGCCGGCAGCCAGGAAATCGACGTACGGCCCGAACGCAGGCTCGTCCAGCGCGGCTCCTCCGTCGCGGAGCGGCGTGACGGCGGCGGCGATCCGTCCTTTCAGCATGCCCACGACTTTAAGCTCCGGCGCGATGCCCGGACTCAGGATCGAGCGCGACGGGCCCGTCCTGCGGGTCACTTTGGCGAAGCCTGAGCGACGGAACGCGTTCGACGCCGAGCTGATCCGTGAGCTGCACGAGGCGTTCTCGGACGTCGGGGACGCACGAGTCGTCGTCCTCGCCGGCGACGGCCCGAGCTTCTGCGCGGGAGCGGACGTCGAGTGGCAGCGCTCGGCGATCGACCTCTCCTACGACGAGAACGTCGAGGACGCGCTGCGCCTCTACCGGATGCTCGAAGCCATCGACACGTGCCCGGCTCCGGTCGTCGGCCGGATCCAGGGCTACGCGCTCGGCGGGGGCTCCGGAGTCACCGCCTGCATCGACATCCCGATCGCAGGGGAGGACGCGGTGTTCGGCTTCTCCGAGGTCAAGCTCGGGATCATCCCGGCGGTGATCTCGCCCTTCGTGCTGCCGAGGATCGGCGCCGCGGCCCGCCGCTACTTCCTCACCGGTGAGCGCTTCGGCCCCGACGTCGCGCTCCGGATCGGCCTCGTCAGCGAGGTGACGGACGACCTCGACGGAGCCGTGGAGCGAGTCGTCGGCGAGCTGCTGACCTCGGGGCCGGAAGCGAGCCGGGAGGCGAAGCGGCTCGTGCGCGAGGCGCCCGGAGGCGACGAGGCCGCGAGGACGGCCGCGCGCCTGCGGACCGGTCGAGAAGGTCAGGAGGGCCTGCGGGCCTTCCTCGAACGGCGGAAGCCGAGCTGGACCGAGAAGTAGCCGCGAGCGACCTGCGGAGGCTTCTGCTGCTGGTCGGCGGGATCGTCTTCGTCGACACGATGTTCTTCGTCGCCCTGACGCCGCTGCTGCCCGGCTACACGGACGAGTTCGGGCTCTCCAAGGCCGGCGCCGGCGTCCTCTCGGCCGCCTACCCGATCGGAGCGTTGGTCGGCGGCATACCGGGCGGAATCGCCACTGCCCGCTTCGGCGCCCGTCCGACGGCGATCGCCGGGCTGGTCACGATCGCGGTCACGACCTTCATCTTCGCGACGGGCGACTCCATCCTCGTGCTCGACGTGTCTCGCTTCGTCCAGGGTTTCGGCAGCGCGCTCGCCTGGACGGCCGGCCTGGCATGGCTCGTCAGCGAGACCCCGGCGGATCGTCGCGGGCAGACGATCGGAACCGCGATGGCGACGGCGATCGCCGGCGCCCTGTTCGGACCGGTCCTGGGAGGCATCGCCTCGGTGGTGGGCCAGGGACTTGCGTTCGGCGCCGCGGGCCTGATCGCGGTCGGCCTTGCCGTCTGGGCCGCGCTGACGCACGCGCCTCCGCCCGCGCGTGCTCAGCCGCTCGCCGTCTTCGTTCGTGCACTCAGGAATCGCCGGATCATCATCGGCGTCTGGCTCGTGCTCCTGCCGGCGATGCTCTTCGGAGTGCTCGGGGTGCTCGCCCCGCTGCGGCTCGAGGAGCTCGGGTTCGGCGCGGTCGCCATCGGCTCGCTCTGGCTCGTGTATGGCCGGCCTCGAGGCGATCATCAACCCACTGATCGGGCGCGTCTCGGACCGCATCGGCCGGTTCCCGCCGATGCGGGTGTCCGCGCTCGCCTCGGCGGCCGTCGCCGTCTCGCTCCCCTGGCCGGACGACCGCGTCGCTGCTCGCAGCGCTCGTGTTCGCGGCCGGCCTCGCCTTCGGGAGCTTCTGGACGCCGGCCATGGCACTGCTGTCCGACGAGGCCGAGGCTCGCGGCCTCGAGTACGCGTACGCGTTCGCGCTCATCAACCTGGCCTGGGCCCCCGGACACGCGCTCGGGTCTGCTGCGGGCGGCGCGCTCGCGGATCTCACCTCCGACGCCGTCCCCTACCTGCTCCTGTCAGCCATCTGCCTGCTTACCTTCGCGCTCCTATGGCGCTCGAGAAGCTTCTCGTAGCGAACCGCGGCGAGATTGCGCTGCGCGTCTTCCGCGCGTGCCGCGAGCTCGGGATCGGCAGCGTGGCGGTGGCGGCTCCCGACGATCGCGAAGCGCTCCATGCCCGGTCGGCGGACGAGACGGTCGAGATCTCGAGCTACCTGCACCCCGAGGAGCACATTCGCGCCGCGAAGGCAGCCGGCGCCGACGCGATCCATCCCGGCTACGGCTTCCTCGCCGAGAACCCGGAGTTCGCGTCGGCAGTCGAGGCGGCGGGGCTGACGTTCGTCGGGCCGACGCCCGACGCACTCCGGCTCGGCGGCGACAAGCTCGAGGCGAAGCGAATCGCCCAGGAAGCCGGTGTCCCGGTCGTTCCGACGGGCGAACCGGAGGAGGTCGGCTATCCGCTGATGATCAAGGCGGCGGCGGGCGGCGGCGGTCGCGGGATGCGCGTCGTCCGCGAGCCGTCCGAGCTCGAGGAATCGCTGGAGGCGGCGAGGCGAGAGGCAAAGGCGGCTTTCGGCGACGACCGGGTCTTCTTCGAGCGCTACGTCGAGCGTCCGCGGCACGTCGAGATCCAGCTGCTCGCCGACGGCCAGGGAACGGTCCTCGCGCTCGGCGAGCGTGAGTGCTCGATCCAGCGCCGCCACCAGAAGGTGCTGGAGGAGTCGCCGTCGACGGCGCTCGATCCCGCGCTCCGAGCGGCGATGAGCGACGCAGCCGTCCGGTTCGCGCGCGCAATCGGGTACCGCAGTGCGGGCACGGTCGAGTTCATGCTCGACGGGCGCGACTTCTACCTGCTCGAGCTGAACGGCCGGATCCAGGTCGAGCATCCGGTCACCGAGCTCGTCACCGGCGTCGATCTCGTCGCCGCGCAACTTCGGATCGCAAGTGGCGCGCCTTTGGACGCAAGTAACACTGTGTTACAAAGCGGCCACGCGGTCGAGGCTCGCCTCTACGCGGAGGACCCACGGTCGTTTCTGCCACAGGCAGGGCGACTGGAGCGACTTCGCCTCCCGCGCGGGATCCGGGTGGACGCCGGAGTCGAGGAGGGTGACGAAATCGGCGTCGCCTACGACCCGCTGATCGCGAAGCTCATCGCGCACGGGCCGACGCGGGACGAGGCGTTCGCCCGCCTGCGCGATGCCCTCGCAGAGACCGAGGTCGCCGGTGTGACGACGAACCTGCCGTTCCTACGCTGGCTCGTCTCGCACCCGGCTGTCCTCGCCGGGCGCACGACGACGGCGTTCCTCACCGACTACCCGCCACTCTCGGAGCCGCCGCTCCGCCTGCCGAGCGGCCCGTGGGACGGCACGTGGCGGATGAACCTGCCGTCGCCTCCACCCCACTCGCCGCCCGACGTCGACGAGGCGGCACACGCCGCGGGAGCCGGCGACGGCGGCGAGCGGAGCGCGCTGACGGCGCCGATGCCGGGAACGGTCATCCGGGTGCTCGCGAAGCCGGGCGACCGCGTCGCGCACCGCCAGCCGCTGCTCGTCCTCGAGGCGATGAAGATGGAGACGCCGCTCGTCTCGCCCTACGACGCCGTCGTCAAGGCCCTCCACGTCGCCGAGGGCGACCGAGTCGCCGGCGGCGCGCTCCTCGTCGAGCTAGACGCCGAGACTGCCTAGAACAGCTTCTGGAGCTTCATCGCGGCGCCCATGTCCCCTTTGACCTTGAGCTTGCCGGTCATGTAGGCGGTCGTCGCGTTCGTGTCGCCGGAGGCGATCTGGCTGAACGTCTCGTCCGAGGCGGAGATCGTCGCGTCCGCGTCGCCGCCGCCCTCGGTGACGGAGACCTTCCCGTCCTGCACGTCGACCTTCCACGTGCCCGCGCCGTCGATCTCGAACACGTACGAATTGGTCATTCCAGCCGTCTTCGCCGGGTCGATCCTGGCCTCGAGACCTTCGAAGAACTCGCGTGCACTGGTCGCCATTGCCCCTCCCTCAGTCGTTGGGACCGGCGAGCCTACATCACAGGCTCGGGTGCGAGCTCACGCCGCCCGCGGGACGACGGAAGCATCAGGCCGAGCACAACGGCAAGCGCCGGAATCACGGCGCACGCGTACATGGCCGTCTCCAGGTCGACGGCGTCGGCGACGGCGCCGAGCGCGAGCGCCGCGATCCCGCCGAGCCCGATCGAGAAGCCGATGACGAGACCCGAGGCGAGGCCGATCCTGCTCGGGAGGTACTCCTGGCTCATCACGCCGGTGACGCCGAACGTGCCGACGACGCAGACGCCGACAAGCGCGAGAGCGGCCGCGCCGAGCGCTCCCCCGACGGCGACGAAGATCAGGGTCAGCAGAGGCGTCGCAACCAGGCTGCCGACCAGGACCGGGCGCCGGCCGATCCGGTCGGCGAGCGGCCCGGCGACGAGTGTCCCGACCCCGCCGGTGAAGAGCATCAGCGCGAGCAGGTTGTTGCCGTAACTCTCCGAACGCCCGAGCGACACGGCCCAGAGCGGCACGAAGGTGAGGAGCCCGAACCAGCCGACGCTCCTGACGGCGACGACGCCGAGCAGGATGGCGAGCGCGCCGGGGCGATCGTCGCCGGCCAGCTCCAGGGTCCGCCGCCGCTCGGGCTCGAAGCTCCGCAGGTAAGCCAGGGTGGCGACGAGGAGGACGGCGACCACGAGCGACGGCACCGCGATCAGCAGCCCGCCGGGCCGGCCGAGGAGGAGGAGCAGTGGTGCCGTCGAGAGCGCCCCGAGCGCGACCCCAAGGTTGCCGCCGATCGAGAACAGCGACATCCCGCTCGCGCGCCGCGTCCCGCTGACATAGGCCGCAAACTTGGAGCCCTCGGGGTGATACGCGGCCGTCCCGATCCCGGAGATCGTCACGGCGAGGATGCAGAACGAGTAGCTCGGGGACGCCGCCGCCAGCGCCATGCCGACACCGGCCAGCGCAACACCTGCCGGCAGCAACCAGAGGGCGCCGCGGCGATCCGACCAGAGCCCGAAGAGCGGCTGGATGATCGACGAGGCAAGCGCAGAGACGAGCATCAGCGCGCCGACCTGGGTATAGGTCAGGTCGAAACGCGTGACGAGGAACGGCAGGAGCGCAGGCAGGGCGCCGTTCGAGAAGTCGGTCGCGAAATGGCCGGCGGAAAGCGCCGCGATCCCGCGCCTGTCGATCTCGCGCCTCACCGCCGCACACTAGCGGCGGCTTGGCGGAACGGAGCTAGGCGGCGGCTTCGTCCGCCCTAGGCGGACAATGCCGATTGATCAGCGCGTAGGAGAGATCCTGGTGGGCGCGGACGAGCTCGAGCCGGTTGTGCTCGAGGATCGCGGAGTCGGCGCCGTCGGCGCGCATCGACTGGCGCTGGTGGACGAGATCGGCGATCCGGCCGATCAGATCCTCGACGCTGAGAGCAGCGTCGAACCGCAACTCGAGAGTGGTCACAGGAACAGTCTTCATTGGCGGCATCAGGAATTCGTTAAGCACGCGCAAAAGGTTTCTGAACCGACACAGAAAGTCCTGGGGTAGCATCGCGCCGCCTTGGACGTCGCGACCGCGTCGGATCCGTCGGCCGCGAACGCGGATGTGGTTGCCGTGGCGGTCGCGGACGAGCCGCATCCCGACCTGGGGATCACGGAGCTCCTGGCCGCGGAGGGCTTCCGCCCCGACGCCGGCGTCGCGACGCTCGTGAACAGCAACGGGCAGCTCGTGGCCGTGGCCGGGCTCGGGGACGAGGTCGACCTGGACGCGTTCCGCGCCGCGGGCGCCGCCGTGGCCAGGCTTCTGCGGCGTGCAGGCAGCTCCGTGGCGTGGCTGCTGGACCAGACCTATCCGATTCCGATCGAGGAGCAGACCCGCGCCGTCGTCGAGGGCGTCGTGCTCGGCGGCTACGACCCCGGCCGTTGGAAGTCCGGCGAGCGGGACAGCGGCATCGCGCGGCTCGTGCTCGTAGGCGGGCGAGAGGAGGACGCCCGCCGGGCGGCGACGGTCGCCGCCTGGGTCAACCGCGCGCGCGAGCTGGTGAACGAGCCGCCGAACGAGCTGACGCCGGAGCAGCTCGCCGCGCGCGCCGAGGCGATCGCCGCGGGCTCTCCACATCTGCGTGCCGAGGCGAGCGGGCGCGAGCGCCTGGCCGAGCTCGGGATGGGCGCCTTTGCCGCCGTCGCCCAGGGGAGCCACAACCCGCCCCGTCTGATCGTCCTCCGCTACGAGCCTCCCGGCGCCCGAGACGACGTCGTCCTCGGGCTCGTCGGCAAGGCCGTCACCTTCGACACGGGTGGGATCTCGATCAAGCCGGCGCTCTACATGGAGGACATGAAGGGCGACATGGCCGGCGGCGGCACCGTGCTCGCCGGGATCGGCGCCGTCGCGGAGCTCGGGCTGCCGATCCGCGTGCTGGGCGTCGTCGGCGCGACGGAGAACATGCCGGGCGGCCACTCGTACCGGCCCGGGGACATCCTCCGGGCGATGAACGGCAAGACGATCGAGGTGATCAACACCGACGCCGAGGGCAGGCTCGTGCTCGCCGACGTGCTCTGGTACGCACGCCAGCAGGGAGCCACGCACCTGGTCGACTTCGCCACCCTGACCGGTGCCATGAACCGGGCGCTCGGAGACCTCTACGCAGGCGTCTTCGGCAACGACGACAGCTGGCGCGACCAGGTCGTCGCCGCCGGCAACCGCGGCGGCGACCATGCCTGGAGCTGGCCGATGCACCGCCGGTACCGACGGCTGATCGACTCGACGTTCGCCGACATGAAGAACTCGACCGTCCGTGGGCAGGCGCTGCCCGTCTACGCCGCCGAGTTCCTCAAGGAGTTCGCCGGCGAGGGGCCGTGGGCCCACATCGACATGGCCGGGCCGGGCTACCTCCGATGGGCGCGGCCGGACTACTACCTCACCCCGGGCGGGACGGGCTACGGCGTGAGGCTGATCGCCGAGCTGGCTCGCTCGCTGACGTGACGCCGAACTACGACCTCTCGGACGAGCACGAGCTCGTTCGGCGTACCGTCCGCGACTTTGCCCAGGAGCGGGTGGCGCCGGTAGCCGAGGAGCTCGACCGCGAGCACCGCTTCCCCTACGAGCTGGTCGCGGAGCTCGCGGACCTGGGGCTCATGGGCATGACGATTCCGGAGGAGTACGGCGGTGCCGGAACCGACACGCTCTCGTACGCGATCGCGGTGGAGGAGCTGACCCGCGTGGACTCGTCGGTTGCGATCACGGTCGCGGCCCACCACTCGCTCGGGACGCTCCCGATCTACATGTTCGGCACCGAGGAGCAGCGGCGAGAGTGGCTGCCGCAGCTCGCGGCGGGCGAGCGGCTGGCGGCGTTCGGGCTGACCGAGCCCGATGCAGGCTCGGACGCCGGCGCGACGCGCACACGCGCCGAGCTCCGGGACGGCGAGTGGGTCATCAACGGCTCGAAGATGTTCATCACGAACGCAGGCACCGACATCTCGGCCTGCGTCACGATCACGGCGCTGACCGGAGACGACGAGGTCTCGAACATCATCGTCCCGAACGGCACACCCGGCTACGAGATCGCGCCGCCGATGCAGAAGCTCGGTTGGCGGGCTTCGGACACGCGCGAGCTGTCTTTCCGCGACGTGCGTGTGCCGGAGAAGAACCTGCTCGGCCCGCGGGGCAAGGGCTTCCAGCAATTCCTCGAGATCCTCGACGGTGGGCGAATCTCGGTCTCGGCGATGGGCGTCGGGCTGGCCCAGGGCGCCTACGACCTGGCGGCGCAGTACGCGAAGGAGCGCCGGCAGTTCGGCCGGCCGATCGCGCAGTTCCAGGCCGTTCAGTTCGCGCTCGCGGACATGGCGACGGAAATCGAGGCCGGCCGCTCGATGGTCTACAAGGCCGCGTGGCTGAAAGACCAGGGCCGCCCGTTTGCCAAGGAGGCGGCGATGGCGAAGCTCTACACCGGCGAGCTATCGAACCGCGCCGCGAACGCCGCGCTCCAGATCCACGGCGGCTACGGGTTCATGGACGAGTTCCCGATCTCGCGGCTCTACCGCGACCAGAAGATCCTCGAGATCGGCGAGGGCACGAACGAGGTCCAGCGCATGGTCATCGCCAAGCACCTCGGCTTCTAGGCCGCCCTGCTGGGGAGAAACCTGGGGTCAGACCCCGGCGCCAAACTGCGACGTTTCTTCCACAGAATGGAGGTGTCCCTCCGAGAAGGCGAGCGGACTGGGCACACAACTGGCCGCGCTTCGTTTCGGAAACGTCACAGCTTCGTGGCGCTTTCGTGGCGGGGTCTGACCCCATTCGAAGTGTCAGGAGACAGGTCGCGTTTCGACGACGGCGGTGTCGCGGAGCTCCGTCGTGCAGCCGCCGACGGCATACAGCGCGCCGCCGACGTGGAAGAGCGAGAGCGCGTGGCGCGGGACTAGCGGCGGTGGGCCATCGCGCCAGCGCCCCGTCCCCGCGTCGTAGATCTGGTACGTGTGCTCCCAGACGGCGTGGATCTCGTCACCGACCACCGTCGCGCCCAGCAGCTCCATCGGCTTCGGCAGCGACGGGCCGCGGCGCCAGCGGTTCGTGCCCGGATCGAAGATCCAGACCTCGCGGAGCTTGCGTTCGCCCCGCCGTCCGCCGATCACCCAGATCTCGCCGCGGAAGACAACCGCGCCGAAGGCGTGCACCGGGCGTGGCAGCGGAGCCGCTGCCCGCCAGCGCGCACCGTCGAGCACGTACACGCCGCGCAGCTCCGCACCGACCGTGTCGTACCCGCCGAGGACGAAGACCCGGTTGCCGACGGTGACGGCCGAGTGGTTGTAGAGGACGCGCGGAAGCGGCGGGCCGGCGCGCCACGCCCCACCCTCGACGTCGTAGACGAACACCTGCCGCCCGCCGCCGCCCTCCGTCGTCCCGCCCAGGACGAGGAACTCGCCGCCGCGGGCCGCCCCCGCCGCGGCGCGGACGGGCTCGGGCAGCCGGCGCAACGTCGTCCACGACTCCCGCCTCGGGTCGAACCGCTGAAACCGGTCGAGCCGCGTTCCAGACTCTCCGAACATGCCCCCGGCGACGTAGATGCGCCCGGCGATCTCCGCCGCCGCGACGTAGCTGCGCCGGTTGGCCATCGGCGTCGAGAACTGCCAGTCGGTCGCCGTCGCCCGTCGCTCCTCGTCGTCGCCTCCCCCGCAGGCCGCCAGGAGCAAGACGAGCAGGAGGAGCGCGCTACGTCTCCGCAATGACGTGCGTGAGTCTCCGGCGCTCGACCCGCCGCTCCCGCATCCGCTTCGGATCCGGAACCGGCACCGCCGTCAGCAGCGCGCGGGTGTACTCGTGCTTCGGATGCTCGTAGACGTCGTCTGCCGGCCCCGTCTCCACGATCTTCCCGTCCTTCATGACGGCGATGTGGTCGCTCATCGACCGCACGACGGCGAGGTCGTGCGAGATGAACAGGTACGTGAGCCCGAAGTCGCGCTGGAGGTCCTTGAGCAGGTTGAGGATCTGCGCCTGGATCGAGACGTCGAGCGCGGAGACGGGCTCGTCGCAGACGATCAGGGACGGGTTCAGCGCCAGCGCCCGGGCGACGCCGACCCGCTGCCGCTGCCCGCCCGAGAACTCGTGCGGGTAGCGGTTCACGTAGTCGGGGTTGAAGCCGACGACGTCGAGGAGCTCCCGCACCCGCCCAGGCCGGGTCCGCCTCGTGCCGACGCTGTGCACCTCGAGCGGCTCCGAGACGATGTCGCCGACGGTCATCCGCGGATCGAGGGACGAGTACGGGTCCTGGAAGACGATCTGCATCTCGCGGCGCATGCGCCGGATCTCTTCCCGGCCGAGCTTCGTCAGCTCCTTCCCCTGGAAGCGGATCGAGCCCGCGGTCGGCTTGATCAGCTGGAGGATGCAGTAGCCGGTCGTCGACTTCCCGGAGCCGGACTCGCCGACGAGGCCGAGGGTCTTCCCCTCCGCGATCTCGAAGCTGACGCCGTCGACCGCCTTGACCGTGTGCGTGACGCGCTCGACCAGCCAGCCCGATTTGACCTCGAAGTCCTTGCGCAGGTCCCGCACCTGGAGCATGGCGCCGTTCTCGCTCATACCGGCACCGCCTGGCGCTCGCTCGCGGGATGCCGCGAGCGCACGGAGTGGCCCGGCCGAATCTGGCGGAGCTCGGGCAGATGCTCCGCGCAGCCGTCACCAAGATCCCTGTAGGGGCATCGCGGGGCGAAGCGGCAGCCCTCGGGCGGCGCGATCAGGTCCGGTGGCCGGCCGGGAATCGACCGCAGCCGGCCGAAGCGGACGTTCTCGCCCTCGAGCTGGGGCAGCGCATCGAGCAGCGCGTCGGTGTACGGATGCTCCGGATCGTCGAAGAGAGCCTGCGTCGGAGCTTGCTCGACGATCTGGCCGGCGTACATGACCGCGACGTCGTCGGCCGTCTCGGCGATGACGCCCATGTCGTGGGTGATGATGATCATCCCCATCTCGTGCGCCTCGCGCAGGTCCTCGAGCAGGTCGAGGATCTGGGCCTGAACGGTCACGTCCAGCGCCGTCGTCGGCTCGTCGGCGATCAGCAGCTTCGGGTTGCAGGCGAGCGCGATCGCGATCATCACGCGCTGGCGCATCCCGCCGGAGAAGCGGTGCGGGTAGTCGTCGAGGCGCTCGGCCGCTCTCGGGATCTGCACCTCTTCCAGCAGCTCGACCGCGCGGCGCCGAGCATCGTCCTTCGAGTAGCCGAAGTGCCGGTCGAGCACCTCGGTGATCTGCGTCTTGATCTTCAGCGTCGGGTTCAGCGACGTCATCGGATCCTGGAAGATCATCGCCAGCTCCCGGCCGCGGACGTCTTCGAGCTCCCGCTCGGAGAGCTTCGTCAGGTCGCGCCCTTGGAAGGTCACCGATCCCTCGACGATCCGCGCCGGCGGCTTCGGGATCAGGCCCATGATCGAGAGCGCCGTCACCGACTTGCCGCACCCCGACTCGCCCACGATCCCGAGGGTCTTCCCGGCCTCGACGGTGAAGCTGATCCCGTCCACCGCTCGCACCACGCCCTCGCGGGTGAAGAAGTGCGTGTGGAGGTTGTCGACCTCGAGGAGGGGCATCAGTGTTCCTTGGTTTCGCGCGTTCGCGGATCGAGCGCGTCGCGCATCCCGTCGGCGATGAAGTTCGCCGAGAGCACGAGCACCGCGATGATGATGCTCGGCACGGCGATCACGTGCGGGTGGATCCGGTAGACGTCGCGCCCTTCCTGCGCCATCGAGCCGAGTGAGGCGTCCGGCGGACTGATGCCGAGCCCGATGAACGACAGGAACGCCTCCCCGAGGATGACGCCCGGCAGCTCCAGGAACACGACGATGATCAGAACGCCGAGGGTGTTCGGGAGTAGGTGCCGGCTGAGGATCCGGTACCAGCGCGCGCCGACCGCCTTCGCCGCCCGGACGTAGTCGTTCTCCTTCAGCGTGATGATCTGACCTCGGACGATGCGCGCCGCGGTGAACCAGCTCGCGATCGAGAGGGCGATCACCATCGTCCAGAGATTGTTCTCGCCGATGATCGCGAGGACGATGATCGCGAAGGGGAGATACGGCAGACCGTAGAGCGCGTCGAGCAGTCGCATCGAGAGGTTGTCGGTGCGCCCGCCGGCGAAGCCGGCGATCGACCCGTAGACGACGCCGATCAACAGGATCGCGAGCGTCGCGCCGATGCCGATCGCGATCGAGATCCGGGTGCCGAGCGCCGCCTCCGTGAACAGGTCGTGGCCGAACTTGTCGGTCCCGAACGGATGCTGGAGGCTCGGGCGCTGGTTCGCGTCCTCGAAATTGACGATCTCGGATTGCACGTCGTACGGCGAGATGAACGGCCAGATCAGGCTCCAGAGGAGGATCACGACAAAAATGGCGCCGGCGACGACCGCGCCCTTGTTCTGGATGTAGCGGCGCCAGGCGTCGCGCCAGAGGCTCGAGCGGCCGATCGGCGCTCCGGCTTCCTCGCCGGGCGCTGGGCCCGTGAGGACCTCCGGTAAGGCGGTGCCCGTGGCGGCGACCTGTCGCGGGTCGACGCTCATGTGCGGGCGTCCCGCGTCCTGGGGTCGAGGATGCCGTAGAGGATGTCGACGACGGCGTTGGCGATGATGATGATCACCGAGGTCAGCACCGTGATGCCCATGACCACCGAGTAGTCACGGGAGCTCACCGCGCTGACGAAGTACCGGCCGATCCCGGGGATCGAGAAGATCAGCTCGATCACGAAGGAGCCGGTGATGATGAAGCCGAGCAGCGGCGCCATCGCGGTCACGGCGGGGATCATCGAGTTGCGGAGCACGTGCTTGACGACGATCCGGTTCCACCGCAGCCCCTTCGCCTTCGCGGTCCGGACGTAGTCCTGCTGGAGCGTCTCGAGCATCGAGCCTCGAACGAGGCGCGCGAAGTACGCCATCGGCAGCAGGCCGAGGGCGAAGGACGGGAGGATCTTCTGCTCCCAGCTCTCCCAGCCGTTCGTCGGCACGAGCCCCCACTTGAGCGCGACGTAGTAGATGAGCAGCGTCGCGATCAGGAAGCTGGGCACGGCGTAGCCGACGTTCGAGAAGAACATCAGGGTGTAGTCGAGCCAGCTGTTCTGGCGTAAGGCGGCGATCACGCCCATCGGGATCCCGATCACGATCGCCCAGAGAAAGGCGTAGATCCCGAGCTCGACCGATTTCGGGAAGTGCTCCTTGACGATGTCGTTCACCGTCCGGTCGCGGGTGACGAGCGACGGCCCGAGGTCGAACGTGAAGACGCCCTTGACGTAGAGCGCGTACTGGACGTACCAGGGCTCGTCGAGGTTGAACTTGCGCTCCAGGTTCGCCTGGATCGCCGGCGGGACGGCCCGGTCGCGTCCGCCGAAACGGGTTGCCCTCGATCTGCCGCATGAGGATGAACGTCAGGAAGATGACGAGCAGGAGGACTGGGATCGTCCACAGCAACCGCCGGATGATGAAACCGGTCACGGGTCCGTCCTACCCCCTTTCGCCACGACGATAGCGCCCCCCGAGAGCGGACGGGGCGCCGGAGCGCCCCGTCCGAGCCCCGAGGAGCAAGGCGCTAGCTCTCCTTGATCTCCACCGTCGTCAGGTCGACCTGATCGAGGAGGTTGATCTTGAAGGTTTCCTTGACGTTCTCCCGCTCGAGGTTCGGGTACGTGATGTACCAGAGCGGGATGAACGGCAAGACGCCGTCCTGCCCGGTGAGCTTCGCCTCGAGCTGGTTGTAGATCTCCCAGCGCGCGGCGTTGTCCGGCGTCCTTCTCGCCTCTGCGACGAGCGCGTCATATTCCTTGTCGCAGAAGCCCGTGTTGTTGTTCCCCGAGTCGCACGTCCAGAGCTCGAGGAAGTTGATGTCGTCGACGAAGTCGCCGACCCAGCCGAGCCGGAAGACATCGACGGCCGCCGGCGGCGGCGGGCCCAGGAACTCGAGGAACTGCTGCCACTCGAGGATCTTGATCGTCGAGTCGATCCCGATCTGCTTCCACATGCTCTGGATCGCCACGGCCACGTCCTTGTTCGGCGTGGACTCGTTGCTGTAGATCGTGACGTTCCTGACCGGGTTCTGAACCTGGCTCATGAGCTGCTCGGCCTGCTGCATGTCCCCCGTCGCCGCGGTCCACGGCGAGCCCGAGCCGACGATCTCCTCGAAGCCGGGCATGCCCACAGGCGTGAACGCATTTGCCGGCTTCTCGTCCGCCTGGGTGATGTTGTCGATGATCGTCTGGCGGTTGATGGCCAGCGACATCGCCCGGCGCTGGTTCACGTCGGGCACCTGCTTCATGTTGAAGCCGTAGTACGACGTGCCGAGACCCGGGTACAGCTCGTAGTCCGGAGTCTCCTTCAGCCGCGGGATCTCCGCCGGAGGCAGCTGCTCGTCGAGAACGTCGACCTCACCGGCCTCGAACGACTGCACTGCCGTCGTCCCGTCCACGATGATCCTGCCCTCGACGCGCTCGAGCGCAACGGTGTCGGCATCTCGCCACTCAGGGTCCTTGGCGAGCGTGATCGACGCGCTCGGCTCAGCTGCTTCGACCTTGAACGGCCCGTTCGTGACGATGTTCTCCGGCCGCGTCCAGCGCTCGCCGAACTGCTCCACCGTCGCCTGGTGCACCGGCAGGAAGACCGAGTGCGCCGACTGCTGGATGAACCACGGCTGCGCCGAGGTGAGCGTCACCTCGAGCGTCGTGTCGTCGGTCGCGTTGACGGCGACCTGCTCCTTGAGCGCGTCGCAGTTCGACTCGCAGGAGTTGTACTCCGTCGCGCCCTTGATCCCGAACAGCTGGTACGAGTAGTCGCTCCCGAGCTCCGGCGAGAGCGCGCGCTTCCACGCGTACTCGTAATCCTCAGCCGTCACCGGGTCGCCGTTCGACCACTGCGAGCCGCTGCGCAGGTGGTAGACGACGTTCGGCCCGTTGACGTCCCAGCTCTCCGCCATCGCCGGCACGGCCTCGAGCTCGTCACCGAGCTTGACGAGCGGATCGAAGATGTTCAGCACGAGTTTTGCCGACGTGGTGTCCGTGGCGAGACCGGGATCGAGCACGTACTCGGCTCCGAGCCCCCACTTCAGCGTCTGGTCGGCCGCGGCCGCTCCGCCGCCGCCGTCACCACCGTCGTCGCCGCCACCGCAGCCGACGACGAGGAAGCCGGTGACGAGCGTCAGCAGGACGGTCGACAGCAAGCGATTCCGCCTCATTCGCCTCACGTTCCTTTCCTGGCCTTCAATTGGGTTCGTTGCAGGCGTTACCTCTTATCCAATCAGACGCCTGCTCCTCATTAACGGTTGTTTAAGTTCCGTAAGTCTTGGTGTGAACGCGACGTTAGACTCGCAGCACTCCCAACGAAAGGATCACTGTGCCGACCTGGCTTTGGATCCTCATCATCGTCGTCGTTCTGCTGGCTGTCTTTGGCTACTTTCGCCGGGGGCGCATGTCGAGGTAGCGCTACCGACACCTGGCCCGCGGGAGGACCTTAGGTTCCGTAAGGTCCTGGTGTTAGGGTCAGATTCGTGCTGTTTCGCCAGTTCGTCGATGACGATCTGGGCTGCGCGTCCTACCTGATCGGCGACGAGGAAGTGGGGATCGCAGTCGTCGTCGATCCCGCCTACGAGATCGAGCGCTACCTCGAGCAGGCGGAGGCCGACGGCGTCCGGATCGTGCGGGTGCTCGAAACCCATACCCACGCCGACCACGTCTCGGGTCACGGTCGACTGGCGCTCGAGCACGGGCTGCCGGTCTCGATCCACCCCGCGGCGGAGCCCGAGTACGACTTCGAGCCGATCGCGGACGGCCAGGAGCTCGAGCTCGGCGCAGTCACGATCCGCGTGCTGCACACGCCCGGCCACAGGCCCGAGCACTGCGCCTTCGAGGTCGTCGACCGCGGCCGCGGCGACGAGCCCTGGCTGACCTTGACCGGCGACTCGCTCTTCGTCGGCGACGCCGCACGCCCCGACCTGGCCACCGAGGCGGCGGAGGGCGCGCGCGGCCTCTACCAGAGCCTCCAGCGGCTCATGCAGCTCCACGACGGCGTCGAGGTCTATCCCGGCCATGTCTCGGGCTCGCTGTGCGGGACCGGCATGAGCTCGAAGGCGTCGTCGACGATCGGCTTCGAGCGGCGCTTCAACCAGGCACTCCGCGCGGCCGATGAGGACGAGTTCGTCGCCGACGCCATCAAGACGGGAGTCAGGCCGCCGAACATGGAGCGGATCGTGGAGCTCAACCGCGGGCCGTTCGTCGGCGCACCCGCGCCGCTCGAGCCTCTGAACGGTGGCGCGGGCGCCGTGCTCGACGTGCGTGACGCCGACGAGTTTGCCGCCGGGCACGCGAAGGGCGCGCTCGGCGTTCCGGTCGACGGCGGCAACTTCGCGACGAAGGCGGGGTTCGTTCTGCCGTCCGACGAACGCGTCGTCATCCACGCGGCGTCGGCGGAGCAGGCGGAACGCGCGGCAAGCGGGCTGCACGCCGTGGGGATCTTCGACCTCGCGGGCTACCTCGTCGGCCCACCGAGCGAGGAGCGCCTCGCGCCGGTCGAGCTGGACGAGCTCGAGCGGCTGGTCGACACCGGAGCGGTCGAGGTGCTCGACGTCCGGGAGCCGCACGAGCGCGACGAGGGCTACATCCCCGGCAGCCGCAACATCCCCTACCGCCTCGTCCGCGAGTGGGTCGACGACCTCCAGAGCGGCAAGCCCGTCGTCACGATCTGCTCGAGCGGCCCGCGGGCAGCCGTCGCCGCGAGCGTCCTCGCAGCGGCCGGCGTGGACGCGCGGCCCGTGCTGCACGGCGGCGTGCCCGACTGGCAGGGCGAGACGGTCAGCTTCAGGCGCTGCGGGTCGTAGCGACCAGCGTCTCCGCCTCGGCGAGGTAGGCCGTCGCGCCGACGCGGCGGAAGAACGCGATCGCCCCGTCCAGCCCGGCGTCGACCCCAGCCCGCGCGGCGAGCAGGCGCGCCTCGGCCTCATAGGGCAGCGCGCCCATCTCGGCGAAGATCTCAGCAGCCGCTGCCGGGTCCTCGCGCGCGAGCGCGAGCCCGCCGTCGAGCCACGGCGTCGGCGTCGGCACCGTCTCGGCAATCGCCTGGATCTCCGCGCCCCGTCCGAGCTCCGCGAATGCCAGTGCGGCTTCCGGGAACCAGTCGCCGGCGAGATCGACCGGCGTTCGGCGGCACGCGTCGACGAGCTCGACCACGGCTTTTTCCGCTTCAGGACGGCGACTCGCGGAGAGCAGCCTCCCGTGCAGCGCCAAGCTGGGGATCACAAGCTGCGGGTCGCCGGACGACCGCGCCCGCATGACCGCGGTCGCCGCATCCTCCTCAGCTCCAGCCGTGTCGCCGCGGGCGAATCGGATCCGCCCGCGAAAGATCCGCCAGTCCGGCTCGAGGTAGTGGCGCGTCCCCGCCTCCAGCTCAGCGATCTGACGCTCGGCGAGCTCGAGGGCCCCAACCCAGTCACCGGCCTCATAGCTCGTGCGGAGGTTCTGGCTGTCGTTCCAGCGAGCCCATTCGACGATGCCCGGAAAGCGGTCTCGCACCGCATTCATACGGGCCGTGGCATCGGCGGCCTCCTGAATCCGCCCGAGGCGGTACAGCGTGTCGGCGAGGTTGTTGTACGGGCGCTGGGCACCCGGCGAGCCGAGCTCTTCGAAGATCGAGATGCTCTCCTCGAGGGCGTCTCGGCCCGAGAGGTCCCCTGTCACCATGCGCGTGGTCCCGAGCATGGTCAGGATGTGGGCTCGAATCACAGGCAGGCCGAGCTCGTCCGCCATGTCCAGTGCCTGGCTGCCCAACCGGCGCGCTTCCTCTTCTCGTGAGCCGATCCAGTGGATGCGGCAGAGAGTCGCGTAGACGTTCGCTTTCGCCGCCGAGGTCGGTAGCGGTTCGGCCAATTCCTCCGCCTGCTCGAGGTAGCGGAGCACGACGTCGCCCCTTCCCTCCGTCCAGGCGGTTTCGGCGGCCAGGACCGCCGCCTCGGCAGCCCCGGCGGTGTCGCCCTTACCGAGCAGCGCGTCGCGAGCAGCGGTCAGCTCCCCCACGCTCCCATCCGCCACATTGAAGCGAGCTCGGGCCGCTGCAAACATCACCTCGGGCCGGTCGTCATCACCGTCCCGCGACAGCTGGAGCGCGCGGTCATAGTGGCGAACGGCGGCCCGGAAGGCGTCGAGAGAGGAGGCCCGGTCGCCGGCCTCGCGCAGCGCCAGCCGCGTCGAGTCGACGAGCGCCGGTGTCTCCCGCCCGGCGGCCCGCGCAGCCTCGAGCGCACTCACGTAGTGATGCGCCCGCAGCTCGGCGTGGTCCTCCGAGCGGCCGAGCGATTCGAGCCATTCGGCTGCCCGCTCGTGCTTCTCCGCCCGGTCCGGGCGAGGGATCTGCCCGTACGCCACGTCGCGGACGAGCACATGCGCGAACGCGTACTGAGTGTCTCCTTCGACAATCGACCGACGCTCGCGTCGAACGAACTCCTTCCGGGCAAGGCTGTGTAGGCGATCCTCGAGCTCGCGCCGGCCGTTGCCCCCGCCGAGGGCAACGATGGAGCCGAGCCAGAACGCCCTCCCGACGACGGCGGCATCCTGAATCAGCGTCTTTTCGTTCGCGTCGAGCGAGTCAAGCCGCGCGGCGATCAAGCCCTGGACCGTCTCGGGCAGCGGCAGCTCGGCGCCGTCCGCTACCGATTCGCGGTCCAGCGCGATCCGCGCGAACTCCTCCGCGTACAGCGGATTCCCGCCCGAATGCCGGACAAGCGCCGACTGCAGTTCGGCAGAAAGCACGGTGCGATCGAGGAGGCCGTGGACGAGCCGCGCCGTCTCGTCCTTGCTCAGCGGAACGAGCGAGATGGTCGAAGAGTTCGGCTTGCCTCCGCCCCATCCCGGGCGGCGGGAAAGCAGCTCCGGGCGCGCTGCGGCGACGACGAGGAGCGGAACGCCCGCGGCCCAGTCGACGAGGTGGTCGACGAAGTCGAGCAGCCCGTCGTCGGCCCAGTGGAGATCCTCGAAGACGAGGACGAGCGGTCTGCGCTCGGCGACCTCTTCGAAGAACCGTCGCCACGCGGCGAAGCTCTCGTCCCGGTCGGTTCTCCCCTCAGAACCACCCGTTGGCAACCCGAGCAACGGTCGCAGGTGACTCTCGATCCAGGCTGCCTCAGGGTCGTCGTGTGCGATCTCCTCGACAACGGAGCCGAGCTTGCGCGTCGCCGACTCTGCAGGGTCGCCCTCGAGCACGCCGGCGTGCGCCTTGACGATTTCGCTGAGCGCTGACAGCGCCACGCCGTCTCCGTACGGGAGGCACCGGCCCTGACGCCAGTGGATCAGCTCCGGATCGGCCTCGACCGTTGCTGAAGAGCTCCTGCACGAGGCGGGTCTTGCCGATGCCCGGCACACCGATCAGCGTGACGAGTTGCGGCGATCGCTCGTGCCGGGCTCTGGCGAGCGCGCCGCGAAGCAGTTCGAGCTCGCGTTCACGGCCGACGAGCGGCGTCCGCGGCTCCGTGGCGACATCCACGCCGAAGCGCGAGCGTGCCTCCACAACCTCCCAGACCGGAACCGGCTCAGCCTTGCCCTTCGCCTCGACCGGCGGCGCGTCGCGGTACTTGATCACCCGCTCGGTCGCCCGGTAGGTGGCCTCGCCGACCAGGATGCCGTTGACGGGCGCAGCCGTCTGGAGGCGGGAAGCCGTGTTGACGACGTCGCCGGCAACCATGCTCTCGCCGAGTGTGAGCCGCGCTCCCAGCGATACGAGCGCCTCGCCGGTGGTAACGGCGAGCCGGATCTCGAGCTCGCCCTCCTCGCGGATCCAGTCCCTGATCGCCAGCGCGGCCCGGACAGCCCGCTCGGGATCGTCCTCGTGCGTGACCGGCGCGCCGAAGACGGTGAGCACCGCGTCCCCGATGAACTTCTCGACGGTGCCTCCGTAGCGCTCCAGCTCGTTGCGAAGGCGGGCGTGGAAGGGCCGGAGGATCGCCTCGACGTCCTCGGGATCGAGCGTCTCGGCGCGGGCCGTGAAGCCGACGAGGTCGGCGAAGAGGACGGTGACGACCTTGCGCTCCCTGCGAACGGCGGCTCATGTACCGAGTTTAGGAGCCGAAAGGCGGAGGACGGCGCCGCATTCCGTCCTCCCGCCTCTCTCATCGACTAGACGGCGGGACGTCGCCTTTTCTTCCTACTTGATCCGCTCGACCGGGTAGCCCCAGGTACGCATCTCGTCGAGCAGCACGGCGCAGTGCTCCTGGTCGCGGGTGATCAGGGTCAGCTCGACCTCGGTCTCCGCGACCGGTACGTCCATTCCTTCCCGGTGGTGCTCCACTGAGACGACGTTGCCACGCGCCTCCGCGATCAGCGAGAGCAGCTTCACGAGCTCGCCTGGTCGATCCGGGATCCGCGTGCGAATCACGAGGTAGCGGCCGCCGAGCGTCAGCCCGTGGCGCATGACGGAGATCAGGAGCGTCGGATCGATGTTCCCGCCGGAAAGGAGGATCGCGATGGGGCCCGACCCGCCGACCTTTCCGGACAGGAGCGCCGCGACGCCGACCGCGCCGGCACCCTCGACGACGAGCTTCGCCCGCTCGAGCAAGAGCACGATCGCCTCGCTGATCGACTCGTCGTCCACGTCGACGAGCTCGTCCAGGACCTCATCCAGAATCGGCGTCGTCAGCTCGCCGGGATGCTTGACGAAGACCCCGTCGGCGATCGTGTAGCCGGCCTTGCCCGCCTGCACGCCGACGATGTGAACCTCCGGGCGCATGGCCCGCAGCGCCAGCCCGATCCCTGAGGCGAGCCCGCCCCCGCCGACCGGGATCACGACCGTGCCGACGCCGGGAACCTGCTCGGCGAGCTCCAGCCCGATCGTCCCCTGGCCGGCGATCACCACCGGGTCCTCGAACGGGTGGATGAAGGTCGCGCCGGTCTCCTCGACATCGGCGAGAGCGGACGCGAGCGCCGCCTCGAACGTCTCCCCTTCCATGATCAGCTCCGAGCCGTAGGTGCGGCAGGCCTCGACCTTCGACATCGGCGCGTCCTGTGGAACGTAGATCCGGGCCGGAACCCCGGCCTCTCGGGCCGCCCAGGCGACGGCCTGCCCGTGGTTGCCGGCGCTCGCGGCCACGACACCGGCTTGCCGCTGCTCCCCCGAGAGCGTCGCGAGCCGGTTGACGGCGCCGCGCACCTTGAAGGCGCCCGTTCGCTGCAGGTTCTCGGCCTTCAGGCACACCTCACGGCCGGCGATCCGCGAGAAGGTCTCGGAGCCGTAGACCGGCGTTTCCCGGGCGATGCCCGCGATGCGCTCGCGCGCCTCCTGGATGTCAGCCGGCGTCGGGGCGGTTTCCGTCTTCATCGACCTTGAACACCCTTTGCAGTATCTCCCGCACGGCTGTCAGCGGGTCGAGCTCGCGACGCTGAACCTCGTCCAGCAACCGTCGGAGCTCGGGATCGTCGGCGACGGCCGCCTCGAGGTGCGTCTTCGCCCGGGCGGAGGCGACGGCGAACACCTCGCCCGCCAGATTGCGCCGGCGTCTCTCCTCGAGCAGCCCGTTCGCCTCGAGGTATGCGCGGTGCTCGACGATCTTCTCCCACAGCTTCTCGACGCCCTCGCCCGTAACCGCCTCGGTCAGCACGATCGGCGGCCGCCAGTCGCGCTCCTGGTCGAGCGAGAGGATCGAGCGCACCTCGTTCAGCATCGTCTTCGCCGCCGGGTGGTCCCGTTTGTTGACGACGATGACGTCCGGGATCTCCATGATCCCGGCCTTCAGCGCCTGCACCGAGTCGCCCGAGCCGGGCATGAGGACGAGCACGACCGTGTCGGCGACGCCGATCACCTCCACTTCGCTCTGGCCCGTCCCGACCGTTTCGAGGAACAGCAGGTCCCGCCCGGCCGCGTCGAGGACGAGCAGCGCCTGGAGCGTCGCCTCCGCGAGGCCGCCGAGGTGGCCCCGCGTCCCCATCGACCGGATGAAGACGCCGGGGTCGAGGAAGTGGTCCGCGAGGCGGATCCGGTCTCCGAGCAGCGCCCCCTGGGTGAAGGGGCTGGACGGATCGACGGAGACGACCCCGATCGTCAGGTCCTGCGCGCGGATGTGGCGGACGAGCGCCGCGATCAGGGTGGACTTGCCGACACCCGGAGGTCCAGTGATCCCCACGGAATAGGCTCGTCCCGTTTCCGGGTAGAGCTCCCGGACGAGCTCGTAGGCGAGCGGATCAGAGTTCTCGACGAGCGTGATCGCGCGCGCGAGGGCACGGCGGTCGCCCGAGCGCACACCGGCGAGCAGCGTCTCCCGCGTCCAGTCGCTTCTGGCCACGGATGAACTCTAGGTGGCGGCCTGGAGCTCGAGCACGCGGCCGAGCGCGTCGCGGAAGATGGCGTTCTCCTCCGGCGTGCCGACGGTGACGCGGATTCCACCCGGAGCGCCGAAGCCGGCCGTGGGACGCACGATCACGCCCTGCTCGAGCAGCCGCTCGAAGAGCGACCTCGAGTCGTCGGCGACCTCGGCGAAGACGAAGTTCGCCACCGCCGGGTGGGCCGGCTCGAAGCCATGCTCGCGGAGCGCTTCCTCGATCGCGGGCCGCCCGTCACGGTTGAGCCGGCGGCGCCGTTCGAGCTCTGACGGTGCGCTCGGTGCGCCGAGGCTCGCCAGCGCGGCGACCTGTCCCGGCGTCGTGATGTCGAAGGCGCGGCGGACCTTGCCGACCGCAGTGACGACCTCGGCCGGCGCGACGCCGTAGCCGACTCGCAGCCCCGCGAGCCCGAAGATCTTCGAGAACGTCCGCAGCACGACGACGCGGCGTCCGCGCTCGAGGTACTCCTCGACGCCGTCCGGGTACTCGGGGTCGTCCACGTACTCGAAGTAGGCCTGGTCGAGGACGGTGAGCACATGCTCGGGGACGCTGTCGAAGTAGTCGTCGAGCTCCGCGCGGGTGTTCATCGTTCCGGTCGGGTTGTTGGGGTGGCACACGTAGACGAGCTTGGTCCGGTCGGTGATCGCGTCGAGGAGCCCGCCGAGGTCGTAGCGGCCCTCCCTGAGCGGGACCAGCTTGGGCACCGCGCCGAGCTTGCGGGCGGTGATGACGTAGCTCGGGAAGCTCGGCCATCCGCAGACGATCTCGTCGCCGGGATCGAGTGAGACCTGCGCGAGGCAGTCGACGACCCCGTCGGCGCCCGCGCCGAGCGCGATCTCTTCGAACCGCACGCCGTGGCGCTCCGCGAGGGCGGCCCGGAGCCGGTAGCCCCCGCCGTCGGGGTACCGGTTCAGCTGCGGGGCGGCGGCGGCTAGTGCCTCGAGCGCCTCCGGGAACGGGCCGAACGGGCCCTCGTTCGAGGCGAGCTTGATCACCCGCTCGAGCCCGAGCTCGCGCTGGACCTCCTCCACCGGCTTGCCCGGCTCGTAGGGGACGAGGTCCCGAACCGGCGGTTTGAAGAAGCTCTCGGCGATCTCGGCCAGCGGCACGGGCGGAGCGTAGATCAGATGACGTCGTAGGCCATCAGGATCGCGTCGACGTAGCCGTGGCCGCGTCGATAGTGAGACTTGCGGTAGCCCTCCCGCCGGAAGCCGAACGACTCGTAGAGCGCGATCGCCGCCTCGTTGTGCGGGAAGACGTGCAGCTCGAGCTTGCGGACGCCGACCTCCCGGGCCCATGCGACTGACTGGTCGAGTAGCGCGCGACCGATGCCGCGGCGGCGATGGGAGGCCGCAACCATCAGGCCGAGGTCGGCGACGTGGCGGCTCGCCGGGTGCGGGTCGCGGCCGAGCGACAGGCGGCCGACGATGCCGGCCTCGCACTCCGCGACGAAGACGGCGGCGTCGCTGTAGCGCCGCAGCGATCGCAGGTAGCGACGCTCGTCGATGGCAGTACGCCAGCCGCCGTCGGAGATCAGCCAGCCCTCCGGCTCCGAGACCACCTCCTCGGCGAGCGCGACGAGCTGGCCGGCGTCCCGCGGCCGCGCCCGGCGAATCGCGAACCGCTCAGGCATCGACGGCGATTCCATGGCCACCCCGTCGCGTGTCCCCGGCGGCAGCGAGCGTCCCATCCGGCCGGAACTCGACGGCCGCTGCGCCGCCGAAGTAGAGGTTGCGCCGCCGCCAGCGGACGACGTCGTACCCGCGCCGCTCCAGCTCGTCGAGCTCAGCGGTGTCGGCACCGCCCTCGCAGTGCAGGTGTCCGTCCTCCAGGTGGACGCGCGGAGCCTCGATCGCCTCCTGCACGGTCAGGCCGTGGCCGGCGACGTTGGCGACGATCTGCATGATCGCGCCGCGAAGACGGAGCGAGCCCGCGCTGCCGACGACCAATCGAGGCCGGTCGCCGATCAGCACGAGGGACGGCGCCATCATGCTCGTCAGTCGCGCGCCCGGGACGCCCTCGCTGCCCGGAGGGTTGAGGTCGTACTCGCCGAGCATGTTGTTCAGGTGAATCCCCGTGCCGGACACGATGTGGCCCGAGCCCTGGCCGATCGACGCGGTCAGTGACGCCGCGTTGCCCTGCGCGTCGACGACCGAGATGTGCGTCGTGCCGCCCGCGGTGAGCCCTTCGCGCACGGGCGGGCGACCCGCCTCGATCCGCGCGAGGGCAGCGTCGATCGAGTCTTTGGAGCAGAGCCGAGCCGCGAGGCCGTCGCGGTAGAGGTCGGTCATGAAGGTGCCGCCGCGGACCCACGCTTGCTCGCGCATCACCTCGGCGAGCGTCGAGATCGCGTCGGCGCTCCCCGCCCGACCGCCGAGTCCGAGCCGGTCGAGCAGGCACAGGCCGTAGCCGATCAGGACGCCTCCCGACGACGGGGGCGGGTTGGAGAGGAAGCGGTGGCCGCGGAAGTCCGTTCCGATCGCACGGCGGCGGATGACGCGGTAGGCGGCGAGGTCCTCGGCGGTGATCGCGCCTCCGCGCTCCGCCTGTTCGGCCGCGATCAACCGCCCGATCTCGCCGGTGTAGAACTCCTCTGCGCCGCGGTCGCGCAGCACTTCGAGCGTCGTCGCCAGGTCGGTCATCACGAGCCGATCGCCCGCAACGAGCCCCTTGCCGGCCGGGCCGTAGATCGCCCGTCCCTCGTCCGACTGGCGAAGGATCAGATCGAACAGCGTGTGGAGGTACGCCTGTGAAGGCGTCACCTCGACACCGCCGCGCGCCAGCTCGATCGCCGGCTCGATCAGCGTCGCCCAGGGAAGCGAGCCATGCTGGCGATGGACGCTCTCGAGCCCGAGCGGCGCGCCGGGAACCGCCGCGGACGCCGCCCCGACGTGAAAGATCTGGTGCGTACTGCCGTCGAAGTCGACGTCGACGTCCTCCAGGCGGGCGGGCGCGCCCGGCTCCCGCCCGATGCCAGGCAGCGCGACGAAGAAGTCGTGAAGCGTCGCGGCGCGGTCGTGCGGCCCGTGGACGAGCAGGAAACCGCCCCCGCCCGGGCCTGCGAGCACGCTCTCGACCACCCATGAGACGAAGGCGGACGCTAGGCATGCGTCGACGGCGTTGCCGCCGTCGGCGAGCATCTGCGCGCCGGCCTCGGCCGTGAGTGGGTGGCCGGCGGCGATCGCGCCTTTCACCGCGCGGCTCCTCCGGCCGCGCTCAGGTCTGGAGGAACGAGGGCGGCTCGAGGGCGTCCGGCTCGGAGCGCTCGACCCGCTCGCCTGTCGGCCCGCTGCTGACCAGCCGGCCCGACCGGCCGCGTTGGTTCACGCCGGTGACGATCACCGTCACCCACACCTGACCATCGAGCCGCTCGTCGACCGTGGCGCCGAAGATGATGTCCGTATCGTCGGTCGCCGCCTGGCGAACGAGCTCCGCAGCCTCGTTGACCTCGTACAGCGACAGGTCGCTCCCGCCGGCAATCGACAGCAGGATTCCCTTCGCCCCGAGGAGCTCGGAGTCGACGAGCGGCGAGCGAAGCGCGCGCTCGGCAGCTTCGACCGCCCGATTTTCGCCGGTCGAGAAGCCGATACCCATGAGCGCCGTTCCGGCCCCGGCCATGATCGTCCTCACGTCGGCGAAGTCGACGTTGATCAGGCCCGGCTCGGTGATCAGATCGCAGATGCCCTGCACACCCTGCCGCAGGACGTCGTCGGCGATCTTGAACGCGTCCAGCATCGACGTGCTGCGGTCGAGCACCTCGAGCAGGCGCTCGTTCGGGATCACGATCACCGTGTCGCAGTCCTCGCGGAGCCATTGGATCCCGGCGTCCGCCTGCGACCGGCGCTTCGTTCCCTCGAAGCGGAACGGCGTCGTCACGATCCCCACGGTCAGCGCTCCGACCTCGCGGGCGATCCTGGCCACGACCGGAGCCGCGCCCGAGCCCGTTCCGCCGCCCTCTCCCGCGGTGACGAAAACCATGTCGGAACCGCGCAGAGCTCGCTTGATCTGGTCGTACGCCTCCTCGGCCGCGCGTCGGCCGATGTCTGGCTCGGCGCCGGAGCCGAGCCCGCCGGTCAGGTCGCGCCCGATGTGGATCTTCAGCTCCGCATCGCTCAGCGCAAGCTGCTGGAGGTCGGTATTGACGGCGACGAACTCGACGCCCGAGAGCCCGGCGTCGATCATCCGGTTGACCGCGTTCAGCCCGGCGCCGCCGACGCCGACGACTCGAATGACGGCCAGGTACGCCGCGTCCGACTGCGGCGCTCGATGCAGCCTCGGCGGAGGCTCGGGCATCGGCTCGAGCAGTCGGGCGATTCCGCGATCGGACGGGTGCACCGGCGGCTGAGAGGCGTCCGGAGCCTGCGGCGCGGGCTCAGGTGACGGCCCGGGCTCCTGCTCAGGCTCCGGTGCGACCTCGAGGTGCGGAGTCGGCGGTGGGTGCTCGACGGTCTCCTCGAGCGGCTCGCCCGGAACGGTCCTGCCCTCCTTCTCCGCCTGGCGCTGCGCCGCTTCGGTCGCCCGGAACAGGTCGGCGAGCGGCCCCTCATGCATGCTTGCGCGCTTTCGCGCCATCGAGCACCTCCTTCGCCAGTTCCCGGTAGGCCGATCGCGGCGTTCCCGGAGGGGTCGTACTTGAGCACCGAGCTGCCTCGAACCGGAGCCTCCGCGTAGCGGACGGTCTTCTTGATCCGCGTTTTGAAGACGAGCTCGCCGAAATTCTCCTGAAGGATCTCGATCGCCTCGCGCGAGTGCAGGGTCCGGCCGTCGAACATCGTCGGGAGGATCCCCTGGATCTCGACGTTCGGGTTGAGGTTCTCGCGGATCATCGACAGCGTGTTCTCCAGCTGCACGAGGCCCCGAAGCGACAGGTACTCGCACTGCACGGGCACGATCACCTCGTCGGCGGCGACGAGCGCGTTGATCGTCAGCAGCCCGAGCGACGGCGGCGTGTCAACGAGGACCCAGTCGTACCGGTGCTTGACCGGAGCCAGTGCCTTCTCGAGTGCGCGCTCGCGTCCGATCATGCTCGACAGCGCGAGCTCGGCTCCCGCGAGGTCGATCGACGAGACCGCCAGGTCGACCTCCGCGGTCTGGATCACCTGGTCGATCGGCAGCCGATGGACGAGCACATCGAACATCGACCGCGTGATCTGGTCGGGGTTCAGTCCCTGGCTCATCGTCAGGTTGCCCTGCGGGTCCATGTCGACGATCAGGACGCGGTAGCCCTCCTCGGCGAGCGCGACGGCCAGGTTGAGCGTGGACGTCGTCTTCGCGACCCCGCCTTTTTGGTTCGCGAAGGCGATCACGCGAGCCTCAGGGAGGGGCTCGGGCTCCGGGGGCGGCAGGGTTTCCTCGCGCAGAGGCGCTTCTTCCTGGGCAGGAGGCTCCTGGGGGCGCGTGAACAGGCCGGCGAGCCTCATTACTCGCCGCTCCTTCGCCCCTGGGCCGGAGTGTCCTTCACACAGGCAGTGTGCCGGAAAAACCGGACTACACACGGGCCGGAAATGGGTTTTCGCCGGGTCAACGGGCCAGGAGCATCACTTCCTCGTGCTCGTCCGCCGCGAGGGCCGCCCGGCAGCGCGCGAGCGCCTCGTCCGCGCGTCCTGCCTCCGGCTCTTCTCGGAGCCAGACCTCGGCCTCTCGGACCAGCTCTCGAAGCTCGTCGAGCACCTGCGCCGGCGAGGCCTGCTCCCGCTCCAGGTCGGAGATCCGGGCCAGCCGCTCCAAGACTCGACGTGCTTCATCCATGCCGCGACGTTAGCCGTGCCGGCGTCACGTGTCTGTGCCGGAAGTGCGCCTAGATCGAGCCGGCGGCGCTGACGGGCTCGAGCCGTCCCGCCGTCTTCGGACGGAGCCCGAGCAGCGACTCGTCCAGCGCGCGAATGAGGTTGCGGCGTTCGCCGCCCTCCTCGAGCACGCCGACGAGCGCCCTTCGCACGAGCGCGCCGGTCGCGCCGGCTGCGTCGCCGGCTGCGAGGAGCCGGAAACGGTCGAGCAGTTCCGCGCGCTCGGCCGGCGTCTCGCCGAGGAGGGCCGCCGCGCGCAGGGAGGCGGCAAACAGCCCTTCGCCGCCGCCCAGCACAGCGGTCAGCGCGTCGCGCAGCTGCTCGGAGGCGAACGGATCGGACTGGAAGAGCGACAACTCCCAGCGATCCAGAGCCTCGCCGAGCTCGCGATCCTCGTCTGCGAGCGTCAGCCGCTCGCGCAGCCTGCGTGCCCGCTCGCCCGTGACGCGGTCGATCCGCACCGGTTCACCGGGCGGCACCGCCGCAGCGATCGGCAGCACCGGCCGGATGCCGTACGGACGCCAGTCCAGCCGCTCGAAGAGCACGGGTCCGGCGGCGATCGGGCCGGCGCTCGCCAGCCGGAGCGCCGTCACGGCGTCCGCCAGCTCCCCGGGCGCGTCGGGGGGCGAGCCCTCGCCTCCGGGCAGCGCCTGCTCGAGCTCGAGGACGCAGAGGCGGTCCGGCTCCCGCTCGAAGCCGTCCGGCAGGAGTCCACGCGACTGAGGCCAGTAGGACGCCAGCTCACCCGCCGCGACCTGGCGAATGCGCAGCCCCTCGCCGAGCTCGATCGCGCCGCCGGTCGAGAGCCCGAGCACGGGCGCGACGGCGCCGTAGGAACGCTCGGCCCCGAAGAGCGAGGCCTCGAGCCGGGCATAGGCGCGCTCGAACGCCTCGTCGCTCCAGTCGAACCCACCGCAGGTCTCGGCGGTCTCCTCCAGCAGCGGCAGCAACACCGTTCGCAGAAGCGCGTCGCGCGAGCTCGGGCGCCCTGCCGCGTGGGCCCGGGCGTAGATCGCCGCCGCCGGCTCGCGCTCCAGCTCCGCGAGTGCCACCTGCGCGTCGGCCAGCGCGGCCAGGCGGCCGGCGCGGGCCTCCAGGAACGGGCGGACAAGGGGCCGGTACTCGTACAGCGTCGGCCGGCCGGCACCGTGGTGCTCCTCGAAGGCGAACGGAAGCTCGCCGCCCTCGTCGAGCTCGCGAAAGGCCGACGCGAATCCGGCCAGGCAGAACGCACGCAGGGCCTGATGCAGATGCGGCGCTCGGATCACCCGTCCGGTTACGCGCCCGGGTGGTGCACTCCTCTTCGGGGCTCCGGCCCCGGCTGGCAGCTCGGGCACCAGTACGCGGTGCGATTGCCGTCGCCCTGACCCCAGGATGCGACAGGGTTCTGGCAGCGGGGACAGGGACGGCCGGCGGCGCGGTAGATCGCTCGCTCTCCCTTGCCAGTAGCGACGGAACCTCGCATCAGCCGCGCGGCTTCCGCGAGGACGAGGCGCAGCTCTTCGTCGGTCACGTCTTCCAGCGGGCGCCAGGGCGAGACCCGCGCCTGCCAGAGCGACTCGGCCTTCCAGACGTTCCCGATCCCGGCCACGAGCCGCTGGTCGAGCAGAGCCTCGCCGACTGCACGCCGCTGATCCGCCCGCCTGAGCCGCGCGAGCATGCCGTCGAAGTCGGGTGGGTCGGCAAGGATGTCCGGGCCCAGCCTCGAGACCGCTCGGGCGTTCAACTCCAGCACCGACCCGCCCCAGAGCACCGCCTCGCGCGTCCCACCGCGCAGCACGAGCCAAGGCCTGCCGCGGCTCGCGGCACCCCGCTCCCTCACCGTCCACCGGCCGCTCATCCGCAGGTGGCTCCGCAGCACCAGCCCGCCTTCGAAGCGGAGGATGAGGTTCTTCCCCGCCGCTTCGACACTCTCGAGTCGCCGGCCGTCCAGCTGCTCGGCGACTCCCGTTGCGGCCGCCCGCGGGTGTGGCGCAGCGACCTCCACGCTCTCGCCGACAAGGAGCTGGAGCCGGTGCGCAGCGCGATGGAGCGCGTCGCCTTCGGGCATCCAGGTCAGCCTACGTCCACTCGATCACCAGCCGTCCGCCGGTCTCGATTGTCTCAGTACCAAGCTCCGAGCACAGCTCCCGGAAGCGTTGCCGGATCCAGCCGGCGTCCTCGCCATCCGCGAGCCGTGTGAAGCAGTGCTCGAGCTTCAGGGGGACCGCTTCCAGGCGACGAGGCTCGCCCCGCTCGAGCTCGATCAGGAAGAGCAATGACAGGTCGTTGCGCAGGCGGGAATCGACGCGGTAGTCGTCGAGGAAGTCGCCGAGGTCGTAGAGGACCAGCCCTTCCACGCCGTGGACGACGTGGGCCGAATGACCCGCGACCAGGCTGGCCCCCGCACTGCGAAGACGAGCCGCGGCCTTGCGGACGTAGCCCAGCGGTCGGTCGGTCATGTTCGGGCCCCAGTGCGGCGAGACGAGGACGGTGTCCGCAGTGAGGTCGTCCATCGCCTCTCCGACCCAGTCCGGAACACCCTGGCGGAGGTCGGCCCATGCGATACCCGGTCGCGCAGCCGCGGCGGCGAAGTCCTGCGGATGGTCCGCGAAGGCGAGGACGCCGACGCTCTCTCCATCCGCCTCGAACACGACCGGCGCACGGGCACGTTCGACATCCGGTCCCGCTCCCGCCCAGGCAATGCCCGCGGCAGCCAGGTGCTCGAAGGTGTCGAGGAGCGCCTCCTCGCCGAAGTCCAGGGCGTGGTTGTTCGCGAGCGTGACGCACGCGACGCCGAGCCCGAGGAGTAGCTCGGTCGCCTGCGGCGGCGCGCGGAAGAAGAAGGGCTTCCCGGGAGCCGGCCAGGGCCGTCCCCGCTCGGAGATGCAGCATTCGAGATTGAGGACGAAGAGATCGGCAGCCCGCGTCAGCGCGGCGACCTCCGGGGCGACGAGCGACGCCGGGTCGCGCTCGGCGAGTGCTTCAGCGACACCCCGTCCGAGCATCGTGTCCCCTGCAAGCGCGAGTTTCACGCCCGGTAGCCGTGGCGGCCCACGAGGCGGACGAAGTGGGCTCCCGTGATCGTGCGGCGCGCGACGAGGCCCTCGGGCCGACGCTCGAACAACACCACCTCCTCGCTTCCCCCTGGGCCGATCGGCTGGACGAGGCGGCCGTCGGCGACGAGCTGGTCGGCAAGCGGCTCGGGCACCTCCGGGAACGCGGCCGACACGAGGATCGCGTCGAACGGCGACTGAGCGGCGAGCCCCTCGGTGCCGTCCCCGACGACGACTGTCGCGTTCTCGACGCCGTGGCGAGCGAGGTTCTCCCGGGCCGTCTCCGCGAGATCCGGCCGGCGCTCGATGCTCCAGACCTCGCGCGCGAGCCGGGCGAGCAGGGCCGTTTGCCAGCCGTAGCCCGTGCCCACCTCGAGCACGCGCTCCTCGCCGGTCAATGCCAGCGCCTCGATCATCTTCGCGACGAGCGACGGCTGGGTCGTCACCTGGTCATCGGGGATCCGGATCGGCGCGTCGAGGTAGGCGCGGTCAACGTCGGTCGGCGGAACGAACCCGGCCCGCGGAACGGCGCGATACCGCCTCGAGTAGCCGCGGGTCCGAGATGTCCGCGTGACGCAGGGCGAGGAGCAGGTCCGCTTGGTTCGAGCCGGTCAGCACAGGACTATCCTGCCCGCGTGGCGACGAGGCCGGCCTCGGCCGACGAGCTCGTCGAGTACCAGCTGAAGCTGGCCGAGGCCACCCCAGAGAGCGGTCTGCTCGCCCTGCGCGAGGGGCCGGCATTCGAAGGGGCCGTCCGTGCGTTGGAGCAGTCCAACGGCACGGCGCCACGTCAGCATGACGAGCGGCCCCCGCGAGGGCGCTCGATCCACTCGACCTGAGAACGGCGCCGGGAGGCGAGTGGACTGCGAGCGGTTTGACCGACGGTTTTCGGGATAGGTCGTAGGTGGTGGCGCAACGGATTCCAGGCCCGCTTGAGACGTTTCAGAGCGTCGCGCTCGGACACCCGTGCCCTCACGTCTGTGCTGCGGCATGTTGGAACATGAGGCGCGAGACTCGGAACGCGGCTGTGACGACGTGCCATGAGCAATGAATTTGCTGATGCCGATCCTGACCACGCCTCTCTGGCGGCCTTGAGATGAACCGACCCCGCGTTCTGGCGCTCGTGCTCGCAGGCGGCGAGGGCAGCCGCCTTGGCCCCCTCACGGACGAACGCGCGAAGCCGGCCCTCCCGTTTGCCGGCATTTACCGGCTGATCGACTTCCCCCTATCGAATTGCCTCCACAGCGGCATCGGCGACGTCTGGGTGATCCAGCAGTACGAGCCGCACGAACTGACGAAACAGCTCGCCAACGGCCGGCCCTGGGATCTCGACCGCACGCGCGGCGGGCTGCGGATCCTGCATCCCTACCTCGGTGATTCCGAGAGCGGCTGGTACGAGGGGAATGCGGACGCGATCTACCGCAACCGCCAGGTGATTACCGATCAGGATCCGGACGTGCTGCTCGTGCTCTCCGCCGACCATGTCTACAAGCTCGACTACTCGGACGTGGTCGCCCACCACCTCGATTCCGGCGCAGCTGTGACCATGGTCACCACCAGCGTCGCGAAGGAGGAGGCGTCGCGCTACGGCGTCGTTCGCGTCGACGGAGACGAACGGATCAGTGAGTTCGAGTACAAGCCCGACGCTCCGGCCAGCGACGTGATCACGACGGAGGTCTTCGCATACGAGGCGCGCACTCTACTTCGAACTCTCGACGAGCTTGCCGAGGAGGGAGACGGCTCCAGCATCCGCGACTTCGGTCACGAGCTCCTCCCTCGACTGGTCGACGAGGGCGGGGCGCGGGCGTTCGAGCTCGACGGATACTGGCGCGACGTCGGGACAGTCGACAGCTACTGGGAGGCGCACATGGAGCTGCTCGCCGACGAGCCGCCGCTGACGCTCGACGATCCCGCATGGCCAATCCTGTCCACGGGCCTGCAGCGGCCGCCCGCGCGGATCGAAGAGTCGGCGACTGTCGACGGCTGCCTCGTCGCTGGGGGGGCGCACGTCCGCGGAACCGTCGCGCGCTCGGTCATCGGCCCCGGCGTCGTCGTCGAGGAGGGGGCGGAGGTTCGGGACGCCGTCCTCCTCCATGACAGCTATGTCGGCGCTTGCGCGCGCGTGACACGCGCGATCGTGGACGAGGAGGCCAACGTCGGCGAGGACACGGTCGTTGGCGGCACCGACGAAATTACGGTGGTAGCGGCGCGACTGGAACCGTGACCTCCGCCGACCCGAAAGGGGACGCCGCCGGTTCCCGTCGGGGGTGGTGCGCGCGTCCCGTGA
Source organism: uncultured Actinomycetes bacterium (assembly GCA_963764595.1). GTDB lineage: Bacteria > Actinomycetota > Thermoleophilia > Gaiellales > Gaiellaceae > JACDAN01. The sequence goes on from CAVXTG010000007.1 coordinate 834,581, forward strand.
GACCCTTTGGAACTCAGGCTCGACGATGGGCCCTTTCGGAGAGCGACGACTGACGCGGCGCTAAGGCGGCAGGCCGCGAGTGATACAGCTCGGCGCTCGAAGTCATGGCCCTGGCAGCGAAGTCCGTCGCCTCAAAAGCGGGCGCGCTTGTATGACTTCCACCTGCGCCCGATGTGGATCCGCTCACACTCGTTTTAGGCGCCTAGACCTGGGTACGAGACGTGTCTGTCCAACAGTTCTCTAACAGGGGGTTTCACTCACGTGTTCGCTGCACTGAACATCAGCGACAGCGTCGAGCGGGGGTTCGATGTCTTCTTTGCCTGGATCCCGGCACTGATCGGCGCGGTCGTCATCCTGATCATCGGCTTCTTCATCGCGAAATTGGTCCAACGGCTCCTAGCCGGCGGACTAACGCAGGCGGGACTGGATCGAAACCTGCTCTCTGGGCGCACCGGCGAGTGGGTGTCCAAGGTCGCCGCGAGCCCGTCGCGACTGATTGGTCGTATCGCGTTCTGGGCGATCTTCCTCGCCTTCGTCTCCATCGCCGCATCGGCGCTCGGGATCGAGGCAGTCTCGGCGTTCGTGGCCGCGGTCTGGGGCTACCTGCCGAACGTAATCGCCGCTCTGGCGATCTTCCTCGTGGCCGGTGCGATCTCGGCCGGTGTCGCAACGCTTGCGACCCGTCTGATGGGAGACACGCCGACAGGCAGGATCGTTGCGACCGCCGCGCCGATTCTGGTCATGACCATCGCGACGTTCATGATCCTGGAGCAGCTGAAGATCGCGCACGACATCGTCGTGACGACGTACACGCTCATCCTCGGCTCGATCGCGCTCGGTGCCGCCCTGGCGTTCGGCCTCGGCGGCCGCGACGTCGCTGCGCGAATGCTCGAGGGTGCGTACCAGAAGGGCCAGCGAGAGGCCGGTCAGGTCAAGCAAGACATCCAGCGCGGCCGGGATGAGGCCGAGCGGATAAGGGCGGACCTGTCACAGCAGACCCAGACGGCCGAGTCGAGCTCGCCGACTTCCGTCCCGGTGCGCTAGCGGAAAGTCGAACGTCCGGCGTCTCAGGCGCGGCCAAAGGGCGAGTAGACGAAAGACCGGGTCGGCGCAGCGTGGTGCAGCGGCGCTGCGCCAACCCGGTGCTCAAGTAACGAACACCGACGAAAGGACTCCCATGATCCTCCGTATCGATCGCCTCGGCGTCGAACTCCCTCCACCGTCCGACCCGGACCCGGCCGGCGCGCAGGCCGTTCAGGAACTCCTCGGCGGGAAGTTCGGTGAGATGTCGACGTGGCTCAACTACACGTTTCAATCCTTCAATTTCCGGGCGCGGCAGGGTGCCCGCCCGTTTTACGACCTCGTGTCGTCGATTGCGACGGAGGAGTTCGGCCACGTCGAGCTGGTCGCCGCGACGATCAACACGATGCTCACCGGCGCCAGTCCGATCGACGACGGCCGCGCACCCGAGGCCGCACTCGCTGACGTCAAGGGCATCGGCAACCCACATCACTTCCTCGCCGGCGGCATGGGCTCGCTCCCACAGAACTCGCAGGGCCGCCCTTGGAACGGAGACTACGTCTTCAGCTCGGGTGATCTGATCGAGGACTTGACCCACAACTATTTCCTTGAGACGGGCGCCCGGAACAACAAGCTGAAGGTGTACGAGATGGTCGAGCACCCAGCGGCGCGCGCCCTAACCGGCTACCTGCTGGTGCGAGGAGGCGTCCACCAGGTCGCCTACGCCCGTGCCATCGAGCATCTGACCGGAGCGAACCTCATGAAGATGTTCCCGAGCCCACGCATCCCGACCGAGAAGATTCCGGAATCGCGGCCGCACATCGAGCGGGGTGAACACACGAAGCTGTACCGCTTCTCCGAGGAGGACTTCCACGAGGTCGCCGCTGTTTGGAACGGCACTCACCCGGAGACGGGTGACGAACTCGTCGTCGCGAACGTCCCCCACCCGGAAGGCGTCGCGGCGCACGACCTGCCACCGCAACCTGCCGTCTTCGCTCCCGGCTGTTCGGTCGAGGAGATCACCGAGATTGCGCAGAAGCTGCGCAAGCAGGCGGGCCTGCCCGACAAGCCCACCGGAGTCGTTTCGGAGGAGTCGCAGGGGCTCGTCAAAAGCCTCGTCGGCCGGGTCCCGTCCTAGGCGGGACCCAGACTCGAAGACCCGGGCAGGCGCGCGTGGTGCGGTGGCGCGTGCCGTCCCGGTACTGAAAGCAAACGACAAGGAGAGAGCATGAAGATTGCGCTACTACTGAAGCGGCTGGGGCTGACGAGCACGCTCCTGCACAGCATGGGCGCTGCCTCGATTGCGGGCAGCCTCTCCCTCTGGGGAAGATCGGCGGCGGTGTCAAACAAGGCCGCGAAGGCCCGAGCCGAGCGGCTCGCCATCTTCGTGGGCCTGTGGCCGCCGACGTTCTTTCTCCTCGGCAAGGTCCTTCAAGACCTCGAAGCGACGCCAGAAGAGCAGGCTGAGCAGGCCCGCCTGCGCGCGGCTGCCTAGCCGCTAGGGAACGGAAGCGGCAGCGTCCCTTCGACTCTGCCGCTTCCGTCGCTTTCTAGACCTGCGTCCCCGGCCGAAGTCGGATCGTGTCGCCGGGGTTGGGAACTGGCGCCGCAAGCCGCTACTTGCCCCGCGCCGCGTCGGCACCCTTACGGAGCACGCCCGCGACTCCCTCCTTCTTGTTCGAATCCGTCGGCACCGGCAGCACGGCCTTGATCGTCTCGCGCGTCTTGGGGCCGAGCTCGAGGTGCATTACTGCGTTCGCCGCAACTCGCTCGATCATCGCCCGAGTCTCAGGCCCGAGCTCTAGCTGAACCGAAAATAGCGTCACGGGGGTTCGCCTTTCACTCACTTGCGTCTAGTTGCAGATTGAGCCTTACCCGCTCGCTTACGCCCGTACCCTTTTTGTCCGGGGATCACCGGATCGTCCGTGGGGCGTGACGTTTCGAGCGCTTGGCCTGTTCTGGGGTGGAGCACGATGCCGTGCGAGGAGTGCGAGAGGGAGCCGAGGTCGGAGGAGGAACCGCGTCGTTGGTAGGCATACCGACCGTCATCGAAGAGGGCGAACCCGAAGAGGTTGCCGTCTACTGCCCCGACCGTGCCAAGCGAGAGTTCGAGGGCGACGATGACTAGCCCCAGCCGACAGCGGGGCGGAGGCATTGAGACGAAGCCCCCACCTCCGAAGCCTAAGACGGTGACCGTAGCGACCGCGACTTCCGTGAACGTGAACGGTGTCACACCGACGACGGGGAATTGCGGCGGGCTCCACGTGCCGGGCACGCGTTCACTCGTAGTCCACGCCGCTTGGCGGACGGATCCGGAGATCGCCGTCGAGATCGTCCTCACGTCGCTCGCGGGCCATCGTGCACCGGAGCCGCTGAGGCGAGCACGACGCGCGGCCCGCGAGGCCCGCACCGCTGCGTTTTGAGATCATCCGGCGAGGAGGCGAACATGGCCGAGAAGGGGATAACGCCGATCCTCGACGAGGCAGGTGTCGAGTACGAGCTGCTGCCTCATCAGCGCACCGAGACGGCGGCAGCAGAGGCCGAGGCGCTCGGCCTCGATCCGAAGGACGTGGCCAAGACGCTCGTCGTTTCCACGCCCGCCGGGTACGTGCGGGCCGTTCTGCCCGCGTCGGAGCGCATCGACTTCCACAAGCTGCGCGAGCACGTGGAAGGCGGAAAGCGCATCCACCTCGCCACCGAGGAGGACCTCGAGCGGGACTATCCGGGCTTCGAGCTCGGCGCGGTGCCGCCGTTCGGCGGCAGCAGCGACCGCATCCTCGTCGACTCCAGACTGGCGGAGCGAGAGCAGGTCGTGCTCGAGGCGGGCTCGCACGAGCAGTCGGTGCGCATCAGAACGGCGGACCTGCTGGAGCTGACGGGCGCGCAGGTCGTCGACATCGCCCAGGACTGAGGAAGGAGAAGATGATGGCCAAGGATCTGTCGATCACGCTGGAGGACCGGCCGGGGATCCTCGCCGAGCTCGGCGAAGCGCTCGGCGGCGCGGGCATCAACATCGAGGGGTTCTGCGGCTACAGGAGCGACGGAACCGGGATCGTGCACCTGCTCGTCGAGGACGCGACGGCGGCCCGTGGTGCGCTCGAAGGCGCAGGCTTCGCCGTGCAGGACGAGCGAGAGGTGCTCGTGCTGGACGTTGAGGACCGGCCGGGCGCGCTCGGCGTGGTCGCTCGCCGGATCTCGAACTGCCGAGGTGAGTTTGAACCTGGCGTATCTCGCGACGAACACGCGGCTCGTGCTCGGCGCCGACGACCTCGAGCAGCTGCGCGCGGCGATGTAGCGGCTAGGGCCGGAGGACGGCGCGGCGGGGGCCCTGGACGAACCCGGCCTCGACGAGCAGGGGCATCACGTCCGTCTCCGCCACCGGCTCGCTGTCGAAGCGTTCGACCGCGAGCCGCTTCGCGCCGCGGCGCCCCTTGACATGCTGGACGAGCGCGGCGAGCGCCGGCCGCAGCCACTCAGGATCCGGGTCGCGCAGGGGGACGAGCGTCTTCCCTCCCCGCTCGACGAAGAGCGCGGGGTCTCCACCCAGCAGGACGACGTAGGCACCCGCGACTCGGGCAGCCCGCCCGTCAGCTCTCTTCGGCCACGGCAGCGCGGCGCCGTAGGGCTGGGCGGGATCAGCGGCGGCGAGCACGAGCGGCTCCGCCGGCTCGCCTTCCTTCGGACGGAGCTCGCGGATCCGCTCGACGGCGCCGCCGAGCGCGAACTGGGCGCCGCCGAGCCCCTCGACGAAGTACCCGCGCCGCGAGAGACCCAGCGTCTCGAGCGCCTTCAGCTCGCCGTAGACGGCGCTGTAGCCGCCCGCGATCCCCTCGGCGCGGACACCGTCGCGCGTGACGATCCCTTGACGCTCGAGCAGGAGCTCGGCCAGCGCACGCCGGTCGAGCTCGCCGGCGAAGAGCCGCTCCGTCAGCGACCAGCGCCCCTGGGTCGCGGTGATCGCCGTCGCCCGGCGCCGTGAGAACCGGCGCGGCCGTCGCTCGGGCTTGGGCGCGCCGTAGCGCCGGCCTGCGCGAAGCGGCGTCCACGCGTCGTTCGTGACCTCGCCGGCCCAGACCAGATCCCAGAGCGCCGGCAGGAGCTCGGCGGGGTCGATCCCGATCTCGTCGACCAGGTCGAACCAGAACTGCGCGCTGCGGCCGAGTGTCTCGCGAATGCGGTCGTGGATCTCGCCCTCCGGCCGGTCCGCCCCCTCGGGACGGCCGAGCACCGCGGCGTCCTCGCGGAAGAACACGGCAACGCGGTCGAGGCCTGCGCCGACCCAGATGAGCTCGCCGGAGGCGCACAGCTGGTCGAGCTGGGCCGGCGCATAGTTCGGCACGCGGCGCGGAAGCACCTCCGACTCCCACAGCGAGACGGGCAGCGCCAGCCCCTGGAGCGGCACGAGCGCCTCCCGGAGCGTGGCGCGCCGGTCGATCCCGTGCCAGCCCGGGAGGAAGCGGGCGAACGCCACCTGCTCGACCGGCTCGACCTCACGCCGGAGCGCGGCGAGCGACGCGCGGCGGATCCGGCGCAGGACGTCGGGATCGCACCACTCGCGCTCGGTACCGCCGGGCCGGAGCTCGCCGCGGACGAGCTTCTCCTCTCGCTCGAGCTCACGCAGCTGCGGCTCGACGTCGCGGCCGAAGCGCTCGGTCGCCTCCGCAGTCGTGAACGGGCCCGCGCCCGCGTGCCCACCTGTGGACGAGTTGTTGCAGAGCCGTGGCGGGGTCTGACCCCGTCAGGAACGCCTCGGGCAGGCCGCTCGGCGGCATCGCGCCGAGCGCGTCCCGGTAGCGGCCGGCGTCCTCGGCGGCGATCAGCCTCTCGTCACCGGCGACCCGCACGCGCACCGCTCGCCGCTCGGTCTCGAGCACGGCGGCGAACGCTTCGTCGAACTCGCCGCGTCGCAGGTCGCCGCGCCGCAGCAGCAGGTCGTGGAGCTCGTCCGCCTCCCGCGGCTGCCTGGTCAGGCTCTGCTCGACCTGCTCGAGCGCGCCGGGGTCGAGGAGGTCGCGGAGCTCCTCCTGGCCCAGCAGCTCGCGGAGCAGGTCGTGGTCGAGCGACAGCGCCTGCGCCCGCCGCTCGGCCGGGGGCGTGTCGTCCTCGTACATGTACGTCGCGATGTAGTCGAAGAGCAGCGAGGCCGAGTACGGCGATGCGGACGCCGACTCGACGTCGACGAGGTCGATCTGCCGCGTCTTCAGCCCCTGGAGGAGCCGCTTGAGGGCAGGCAGGTCGAAGACGTCCTGGAGGCACTCGCGGAAGGTTTCGAGCATCACCGGGAACGACCCGTACTTCCGAGCCACCTGAAGCAGGCTTTGCGCCTTCAGGCGCTGCTGCCAGAGCGGTGTCCGCTCACCCGGCCTGCGGCGAGGGATCAGGAGCGCACGAGCGGCGTTCTCGCGGAACCTGGACCCGAAGAGCGCCGTGCCGGCCAGCTCGGCCATGACGAGGTCGTCCAGCTCCTCGGGGTCGAGGACGAGCTGCTCCGTCGGCGGCGGCGCGTCGGAGTCGGGGAAGTGGAGCGCGATGCCGTCGTCCGACCAGAGCACGCTCGCGTTCACGCCGAGCGACTCCTGGAGCCGTGCCGAGGCCGCCAGCGCCCACGGCGCGTGCACCCGGGCGCCGAACGGGCGTCAGCACGCAGACGCGCCAGTCGCCGATCTCGTCGCGGAAGCGCTCGACGACGATCGTCCGGTCGGAGGGCACCGCGCCCGTCGCCGTCTCCTGCTCGCGGATGAAGTTGAGCAGGTTGCGGGCGGCCAGCTCGTCGAGCGAGTAGTCGGTCGCCAGCCGCTCGAGGGCCGTCTCGTCGGCGAGCGCGGCGAGCTCTCGCGACGCCTTGCCGATCGCCTCGCCGAGCTCGTACGGCCGGCCCGGCCCTTCGCCCTTCCAGAACGGGATCGCTCCCGGCACGCCCGGCGCCGGCGAGACGATCACCCGGTCGCGGGTGATCTCCTCGATCCGCCAGGTCGAGGCGCCGAGCATGAACGTCTGTCCCGCCCGCGCCTCGTAGACCATCTCCTCGTCGAGCTCGCCGACCCGGCCGCCGCCGTCGATCAGGTGAACGCCGAAGAGCCCGCGATCCGGGATCGTCCCCGCGTTCGTGACCGCCAAGCCGCGCCGCCCCGCCCCGGCCGCGAATCTCGCCGGCCGTTCGATCCCAGACGATCCGCGGCCGCAGCTCGGCGAACTCGTCGGACGGGTAGCGGCCCGCGAGCATGTCGAGCACGTTCTCGAGCTGGACGCGCGAAAGGTCGGCGAACGGGTACGCGCGTCGCACCAGCGAGTGCAGCTCGTCGACCGAGATCTCCTCCTGCGAGGCGATCGCGACGATCTGCTGGGCGAGCACGTCGAGCGGGTTGCGCGGGATCTGGGTCTCCTCGATCGCCCCCTCCTTCATCCGCTTCACGACCACCGCCGACTCGAGCAGGTCGGCGCGGAACTTCGGGAAGACGCGCCCGCGCGAGACGGAGGCGAGGTCGTGGCCGGCGCGGCCCACTCGCTGGAGCCCTCGCGCCACGGACTTCGGCGACTCGACCTGGATCACGAGATCGACTGCGCCCATGTCGATGCCCAGCTCGAGCGACGACGTCGCGACGAGGCAGGGGATCTGCCCGAGCTTGAGCAGCTCCTCGACCTCGAGCCGCTGCTCACGGGCGAGCGAGCCGTGGTGGGCGCGCGCGAGCTCCTTCTCGGCGAGCTCGTTCAGGCGAAGCGCGAGCCGTTCGGCCAGCCGGCGGTTGTTGACGAAGACGATCGTCGAGCGGTGCTGCTCGACGAGCTCGACGATCTTCGGATAGATCGACGGCCAGATCGACTGAGCCGAGGGCGCCTCGCCGCCGGTGCCGAGGATGTCCGTGATCTCCGCGTTCACGCCCGGCTCCCGCATGTCTTCCAAGGGGACGACGACCTTGACGTCCAGCTGCTTCGAGCGGCCGGCGTCGACGAGCTCGATCGGGCGGCCGCCGGCGACGAACTTGCCGATCTCCTCGAGCGGCCGCTGCGTCGCCGAGAGCCCGATCCGCTGGAAGGGCTCGCCCGTCAGGCGTTCGAGCCGCTCGACCGTGAGCGCGAGATGCGCGCCGCGCTTCGTCCCCGCGACGGCGTGCACCTCGTCGAGGATCAGCGTCTCGACGCCGGTCAGCGTCTCTCGCGCGCGCGAGGTCAGCATCAGATAGAGCGACTCGGGCGTCGTGATCAGCAGGTCGGGCGGATGCCGGAGCATCGCCGCGCGCTCCTTCTGCGGCGTGTCGCCGGTGCGCACCGCAACCTTGACGTCGGCCTGGAGACCGGCGAGCGGGCCGCGGAGGTTGCGCTCGATGTCGTAGTTCAGGGCCTTGAGCGGCGAGACGTAGACGAGCCGCGTCCCCTCGCCCGGCTGCGCGATCAGGCGGTCGAGGCCGTAGAGGAACGCGGCGAGCGTCTTTCCGGAGCCCGTCGGCGCCTGGATCAGCGTGTGCGCGCCGGAGGCGATCTTCGGCCAGCCGAGCTCCTGCGCCGGCGTCGGCCCGTCGAAGGTCTGCTCGAACCACTCGCGCGTCTGGGGGCTGAAGACGTCGAGTGCGGCCATGCCACCAAGGCTAGCCACTGAGACAATCCTCGCCTTGACGGATTCCGCGAGCGATGTTCAGCGGCGGCGCGGCCGAGGCTTACGACCGGTACGTCGGCCGCTACAGCCCCGGCCTGGCACGCGCGATGTGCGCGGCGGCAGGCGTCCGGCGGGGACAACGCGCCCTGGACGTCGGCTGCGGCACCGGAGCGCTCGTCGCAGCGCTGGCCGAGGTGGTCGGAGCCGAGAACGTCGCGGGGATCGACCCGTCGGAGCCGTTCGTCGCGGCCACGCAGGCCCGGGTGCCGGGAGCGCGCATCGTCGTGGGCTCGGCCGAGTCGCTCCCGTTCGCCGACGGCGAGTTCGACGCGACCCTGTCGCAGCTGGTCGTCAACTTCCTGACCGATCCGGAGCAGGGGATGCGTGAGATGTCCCGCGTGACGCGCGCCGGAGGAGTCGTCGCCGGCTGCGTCTGGGACTACGGCGGCGAGATGACGATGATGCGGGCGTTCTGGGACGCGGCGGCCGCCCTCGACCCCGAGCGCGCGGAGCCTGTGATGGAGACGGTCACGATGCGCTTCTCGCGTCCGGACGAGCTCGAGGCGCTCTGGCGGAGCTCGGGACCTGCGGACGTCGAGTCGCCCCGATCGTCGTCGAGGCGTCGTACGACGACTTCGACGATCTCTGGGCGCCGTTTCTGAGCGGCGTCGGCCCCGCGGGTGCGTATGCGGCCTCACTCCCGGAGGCGGAGCAGGCGGCGCTGCGGGACGAGTTCGCGCGCCGCCTCGGACAACCGGAGGGCCCGTTCACGCTCTCCGCCCGCGCCTGGCGTGCTGTCGGAACAGTGGTG